>CBDCYO010000005.1:0-1721455 GCA_965224255.1 Dehalococcoidia bacterium | reverse complement strand
CCCTGAAAGCACCAGGCCTGTCACTCGGTTATCAGCCGTCTCAATGCGCGAAACGCCGACGCCTGTTCGCACCTCACCACCCAACTCTGTAATGCGCCGTTCCAACGCATCGATGAGAACTTGCCAGCTGCCAGTGATGTAGCCTAGCTTTTCGCGGCCCAGCACTCCACGGCGGGAAGCCACTCGCGTCGCGAATTTGCTCCACATCCACGGCATGGCGATCTGTTCTGCGTAACGTCCGAATTTGCCTCGCAACAGCGGCTCCCAGATCTCTTCATAGTTCCGCTGCCCCGCCCATTTCCGCATGAATGCGGCAGCCGTCGTGCTCTCCAGCCGCCGCCAATTCCGGATGCGCTGAATGTATAGCGTCACCAGCCCCATTCGGATGCGATCCAGGAATCCGACAGGGCTGAACCGGAGCAAATCCATCGGTGTGGCAAATGGGAAAATACGCCCGTGCGTGAAGTACCCAACCTTGGAGTCCTGCCAAATGAGGCGATCTTTCAGACCAAGCTCATCGAGAAGGTCGATGATTGTGACATCAGACAGGAACAGATGGTGATAGAACCGCTCAAGTCGCCCACCATGCACATCAAACGTCGCCGCGAGGCCACCCAAAAACGGTGCACGCTCGAAGATCTCGACGGAATGGCCGGCCTTGGCAAGCTCGTAGCCCGCAGCAAGACCTCCCACGCCACCGCCGATAATTCCGACTCTCATCCGTTCGTCTCACGTCCTCGCACTTGGCGATCGCCCATCATCCGTGTGGGCCTCAGTACATCCCGCAAGGGAACTCTTTCTAGGATCAGCAGTACCACCGCCACCATCGTAACGGGAATCCAGAGCGTCGCGTGAATAACAACCGAGTACGCCGTCGCCAGGCCAACACCCACTCCCGCATGTACAAGCGTTTCCTTTGCCAGCAACTCGAATGGACCGATACCTCCCGAAGAAGACGGTATCGACGTCGCAAGGTTGGACGTTGCCACAGTCAGACAAAGGACGATGATGGATGCATCAAGGTCCATCGCGATCGCAACGAATACGTAGACCAGCGCCTCACCGGCCCAGATGGCGTTAGAGATCAGGAAATAGAACGGAAGTTTACGAGCGTCCCTTAGCGCGGCAAAGCCATGCAACAGCGCCTGCGCGATTCCATCAAGCTGTACGGCGTAGCGCTGCGATACGGCATAGCGCTGCGGTAGCAAACGTGTCACGCCGCGTGTTACCCGCATCCCGGCATTGGGAAACAGCACACCAAGCGTGACTATGACGCCAGCGCCGATGAAGGCAATCGCCGCGGCCTGCGCCGCCCGCGTTAACAGTGGGGACAAGCTCCACTCTGAGGCAAAGAACAGCAATCCGATGCCGAGCCAAAATAGGAGCGTTAGGCCATCAAGTATCCGCTCAACGGCAATCGTCGCGAGACTTGCTGTCATATCTAACCCGGGATTGCGCCGCAGCAAGAATGCTCGTACAAATTCTCCTAATCGAAGCGGTAAGACGTTGTTGGCCCCGTAGCCGATTGTCGTCACAAAATACGACCGCCCAAGACTCACACCACCCAGGTGCGCCAGCAGGTTTTGCCAGCGCCACGCTCGCAGTGTGAACGCAGCAAAATAGACGACAATAGCCGGAATGAGCCAGAGATAATTCGCCTCTACGAACGCAGTCAGAAACCCATCCAGATCGATCCTCCAAAAGACAAGCGCCAGAAAGGCCATACTAACCGCCAGGGCGATCAGCGTTCGTCTATTGAACACCATCAGATTGCGGACCTACGCAGGTCCGTAGACCGGGTCAGGCGGTGTCTGCAATTCATGGGAGTAGCCTTTGGGGAAGTACATGTAGATGTCCGAACTGCCAAGCCGCCTTGGGGGCTCCCGCTTCATCCAATATGTCCAGATGGTTGACCACACCCCAGGGTCTACTGCACCCCGCGCAATATCCACGACATCCAAACCTTCGTAGTAGTCATCTCCCCGGTAAACCTCCTCTGGAAACCACCACCGAAGCGGGATTCGCACTTTATTCACACTATCAAATGCGGCATCGCCCCCACGAATGTTGGATTCACTGGCAACGTTGAGGGCCATGATCCGGCCAGTGGGCGGATTCTCTTCCGTTATCCGAGGTACCCCCTCCCCGCACGTACTCTCACCGCCCATGCAGCGATACTCAACGCTGGTGTAGTCACGCAAGTACCAGTGCCACGGCCACGAGTATCCCTGCGCCGAGTCAATCGTGATGGGCAACGCCGTTCCAACGCCTGTTGCGATCGCATAGCGATGGATCTCGCCGACGGCCTGCTTCAACGCCGGCGATGTTTGCGTATACACAAGCATCTCTACCGGGACATCACCATTCTCGAAGCTGCTCCGTATGGACGAACGCACCGTGAGCACGAGGAGAACGGCTAACGCACCGATGGCCACCGCGTGGCCAACATGATGAGCGTCCGCTTTGCTCAACAGTTCGCGCAAGATGTTGGCGGCCCGAGGTAGATATTCGCCAAGTCCACGACCCGCAATCATGATAAGCGGCAGTGTCAGGTGAATAGAAAGCCACGGCATCTTTTCCCCCGCCACAAGCAACAGAAGCAGCATCAGCAGGAACCAGCAGATGAGGAAGACATCAAAGGATAAGAAGGCCGTGCGACGCTTCACAAGAAAGAAACCTGTCACGCCTGCAACGACAAGCGGCAACAGCTCATAGACCCAAAGAATGATCGCGTAGTAGTACCACGGCTGCCCACCACGCCCCACATCCTGCTGTGCCACCCAGTAGCCCAGAGACTGCCATACGCCACTCCCAAGCCCAATCCAGTGCGTAAATAGGGTCGTAAACAATGCCACTATTGCCAGCCAGAAGACACCAGAAATGATCAGCCAGTGTCGCCGGCTCCACAGGATGCCGAGGAGGGCACCGCTCGTGAAGAGTGCCAAAAGAGCAAGAACAGCAATGTCGAGGCTTTGAATGCCCAACAGCGTTGCCGCCTCCGGATGCTGTATTTGGCGAAGATCTGCCAGATCGACGCCGATCAGCGGCAGGTCCGGGACATGCTCAAGTATCCATAAAACGACACCACCCCCTTGCGAGATAGGCGCGCCTGTTGGCCCTGGCAGATTCGTCAACGCCCCTGCACTCACCTCCACTCCGGCCTCGGGATTCGCAAGATGGATGCCAAGCACGTTTTGAAACAGCGCGATACCCGCCGAACCCATCGGAAGAACGAGCGTTACCAGGATCAAGCCATACACCGCCGCAGGAGGCCACTCACGCAGCGGTGTGCGGATGAGGCGGCGCGCATGACTGATGTGGGCAATAATCAGGAATGTGATCGGTACCAGGACGATCAAATACATGATCTCTTTGGTGGCGAATCCAATTGCCAGCGTCGCTGATGCAATGACCAGGTATCGAAAGCGCCGCGTATCCATGTACGCCCACATTGTCCAGAACAAGACAAGCGTAATGAGCACAATGTAGATGTCGTTCCGCGCGAATCGACTGAAATACAGGATGCCGGGTGAGATTGCCAAGAGGCCGGCAGCAGTAATGGCCCCCCACGTGCCCATCCTGTTCCTGAACAGCACATAGGGGAGAGCCACCACGATGGTGCCGAGCAGGGCGGGCAAGACGCGGAGAGTTGCGTCGGACGCGCCAAAGACGCGGAAGGCAACACTCGTCGTGATGAACTGAACGGTGCCATGAAGGAGAGGGTTGTGGTGAAATCCTCCGCCCCCGGCCATGAACCAGGAATAGTAGCCGTGCAGGCTTTCATCATGGTGAGCGGCTCGGCCACCCAGGTCCCAGAAACGCAAGAGACCCGCGGCGACAACAATCACCACCAGTGCAATAGCCTCCGGGCGGCGAATCCAGGCAATGGGGCTGGCAGTAACCTCACGGCGCGAGATTCCTGAGAGCCACGCCCGCCCATCACCGACAATTGGCGTGACCCGCATTAGGTTGCCTCTGGCGGCACGGTCAAATCTGACGGTTTGACATCATGGACAGCCCCACAATGCACGTGGCCGCTTTGCTGTCGTCGGCGATAGGAACATCGCTTGGGTTGAAAATCTGTCATGGCAGATTTAACGATACAGGGACATCCCATACGTTCATTCGACAAATTCGAGAACGACGGTGTCGCCCGAAGCAAAGGCCTTGCGAAGACGCAGGGGGAGGGTGCTCAGCAGCATATCTGCTGTACCCAGACCATACTTCCGGTTCTCAAGGGAGCCAACAAAAACATAGTCAACCTCGTAGAACTCCATCGTCCGCCTGATTTCCGTTCCACTCACTACCCTGCCGTCAGTCTCGTCGTACCCACGATAGATGCGCCCCACGTCTGCGGGCCGCCCGGCGAACAACTCCGCCCCACCTCGCCACTGCAACTCATGCCCCTGCCAGCCAATGACAGTCGGAAGACCCGTTATCGCTGAGACACGGCCGTGGTCAGTGTAATCGTCACCGAACGCCTCAAGCACATGGTCGTCTCGTTCAGCATTGCCTTGCAACCAATCGATCGCCGCCGCATCATCCGGATAGAGTGTGCGATATGTAGCAAGCCCATCGAGTTCAATGCTCCGCGACGGCGAAGACGCGACCCGTTCCGCGATGCCCGCAGGCGTGTACACAACCCCGGCAATCAGCAATCCCAGCCCTGCCGCGCCAACAATGGCAAGCACAATGCCCGCCGGAAAGAATCTCTGCGGGCGCTGTGTAATCACCCACGCAACTCCAACGCCAGTCGCCACCGACAACAGTGCCCACACCTGGAAATGCACCTTGAACACTGTGTTCATGCGCGCACCAAATGAGTCCCAAGCGAAGAACAACTCTGCAATGACAATACCCATCGCGGCGGCCACCAGAAGCAGTACCGCAAATACGAGCCCCTGCCGTTCCAGGTTGTTCGAGTTGCGCAGTGGAATGGCAGCGGCGACACCCACGGCCGCCAGCGCAAGGGCCGGAGCAACGATTATCCAACGCCAGCCCATGCCAACCAGTGTCGGTGCGTCCACGGGTAGGGAAACGTCCTCCGGCAGGAGGTTCCACCCGGAGACGACCACTGTCCACAGGATGAGGGGAGCGGCAACGATCAGCATGATGGACGAGAGAACGATGGGGCGCACGTCCCCACCCCGAATCCGCAGCCACGCGTACACAGCGGGTGGAAGAATGGCCAGCGCCATCGGTCCCCAGATGCGTGCATAATGGCTCAACTCTGTCCCCGTTTCCGCTACAGGCAACACGCCCTTCACGCTTCCGCTGAGTGTCAGATAGTAGGGAATGAACAGTCCCACTGCGAGAAGGGTGATTGCCATTGCGGGCACGAGGGCGTCCATCATGGTCCGCATGCGGGAACCGTCCTCACCGTGCCCTCTGTCCCACAAACGGCGTACCAGAATCACCATAGTCAGAACGGCCATGTAGGCAAGAAAGTCCCACGTATTGATGAAGCCCAGCGCCCCGATGATCAACGCCGTGAGAAATAATTCCCCCGCCCACAGCTTTGGCCACGTCACATCCGGTGCGAGCGGCTTATACAGCCAGGCAAGCATCACCGACAGCGCGAGGAGGACAAACGGTAACGACATCAGATGAGGATGCAGATCTCCTAGGAGGAAACTGAACGCGGGGAACTCATCAATGGGCGAAAGCGCGCCAGGGTCCGTGATAATACGGGTGGATTCCCACCACCAGAAGCTGAAACCCGTCGCGCCGCTCAGCGACAACATCTCGGTTAGTGCGTGTATTCCCCCACTCAGGTTTCCGGCAATGAGCAGCGCCGCAACTGCAGCCACGCCGCCAATGACCGCAGCTGCATCCAGCTTCGGAGCATGAACCCTAACCATGCCGGAACGCAGAACGGCATTCATTGTCAGAGAAAATGCGGAGACGGCCGTCAGCGCAAATACCGTGATAATGGCAAGGTTGTAGCCCACCGCGGCCGTCGCGCCTGACAGACGTGCCGGGATGCTGAAGATCAGGTACCCAAAATAGTAGTAGTTGATCGGGTGTCCGGCGAGCCACGGATCCGCCGCCGGAAACGTCGGGCTACGCAAGGAACTCGCGAGGAAGGCGAGATCCATCGGCTGCTCTGTCGTGAGACCCGTGATCGCAGTCGAAACAGTGATGTCTGGCACAAATACGCGAAAGGCGGCAAATGCGACGAACGCTAAGAGGAAGACAACCTCATTGGCAACGATGAGTCGCCAGCGGCTCCGGACGAATTCCAGCATTTCCCCGCGCCATTGCCGTACAAGCACGGCGCTCGCGCCAAGCAAAAGCACCAAGACGGTCAGGAGCCAGGGCAGCCCGTTGTCCAGCACGCGCGCTGTTACAAGCGCCCAGTATGCATAGGCCAACAGCAGCAGCCCGAGCACTTTTGAAACGCCATATCCGCGGTCTGGCAGGTCCCTGAAGAACAGGAACGCCCACGCAAAGCCCGCAGCCCCGATGATCTGAAGAAGGACGAACCACAGTATCAGGTGTAGCATCGGCGAAAGCGCGAGCGATGCCCGCTCCTACGCAAGGAGCGTCGTGACGAATGCCCGCGCATCGAATGGCTCCAGATCGTCGATCCCTTCTCCGGTACCAACGTAGGCTACGGAAACGCCGAACTCACGGCGCACAGCAAGCGCAATGCCACCCTTGGACGTCCCGTCCACTTTGGTCAGAATCACGCCGTCTACACCCACCGCCCCGATGAACTCACGGGCCTGTGACAGGCCGTTCTGGCCTGTCGTGGCATCGAGAATCAGCAGAACTGTGATGTCCGCCGGATTGACAGCCCGCTCAATGACCCTCCGCACTTTGCGCAGCTCATCCATCAGGGACACCTTGGTCTGCAGCCGGCCTGCCGTATCGATAATGACCGTATCAACGCCACGCGATTTAGCCGCCTCGATGCCATCAAAGGCCACCGCCCCCGGATCCGCGCCGTGCTGTTGGGCGATGACGGGCGCCCCGAGTCTCTCACCCCATATCTGCAACTGCTCTATGGCCGCTGCACGAAACGTATCACTAGCCACTAGCAGCACGCGCCGATTCTGCGTCATCTCCCGTCGTGCCAGCTTGGCGATAGTCGTCGTCTTCCCGCTCCCATTGACACCGACAACCAGGATCACGTGCGGCGCGCCCTCGTTCCTCCGCGTGGCATACGGTCCCTCTCCATTCGGCAGCGCTACGTCGATAAGCTCCTCAGTGAGCACCTCTCGCAAGTGTTGCGTATGAGCGCCACGAATCTTCTCAACGCGCTCCCGCGTGCGGGAAATCAGTTCCTCGCTGAGATCCAGTCCAACGTCCGAGCCGATGAGTGCCTCTTCAAGTTCATTCCACGCCGTCGCCGGGATCGAATCCATGCGGAAAATACCCGTGACACGCCCGAACCACGTCCGCTTCGTCCTATCAACACCTTTCCCGATGGATGAAGTCATGCAGCGCTGTCGCGGCCTAATCGAGAAGACCGTCGGCGGACTCCGCGTCCATCCGCATTTCAAGCGCCCTCGCGTGTGCCACAAGCCCCTCTGCATGGGCAATGGAGATGGCGCTCTGCCCGAGGGCTTGCAGTCGCCCACGCGGTGCGGACACGAGACTTGTCACCTTGAGGAACTCAAAGACGTTAACGGGGGAGCTGTACCGCGCCGCGCCGCCCGTCGGCATCGAGTGGCTGGGTCCCGCAATGTAGTCCGCCAACACCTCAGGCGAATGTTCGCCCACGAAAATGCCGCCTGCATTCCGCAAGCGTGGAATGAGTGCGTGCGGGTCTGCCGTCACGATGCACAGATGCTCCGGTGCGAACGCGTTGCAGAAATCGACAATATCGTCCTCGGTATCCAGCACAACGAATCCGCCCGTCTGAGTAGAGAGGTGTGCAGGCGAATCATCGGGCAGATCCCGAAGCTGACGCTCAAGCTCCCTGCCCGTGCGTGTTGCCGCGCGCTCTGACGTCGTCACCATTACAACGCGCGAATCCGGATCATGTTCCGCTTGTGCCAGCAGGTCCGCCGCACACAGCATCGGGTCAGATCGATCATCCGCAATCACCAGGGTTTCCGTTGCCCCTTGTAGGGAATCCACACCCACAATGCCATACACAGCCCTCTTTGCAAGCTGTACGAGCAAGTTCCCTGGCCCGAAGATCTTGTCTACTTGCGGAACGGATTCCGTGCCCAGCGCGAACGCGGCGATTCCCTGAGGCCCCCCAACGCGAAACACTTGGTCAATCCGTGCGATGCTGCAGGCGACCAGTGTGACGGGGGCGACGACGCCATTCGCACGGGCCGGTGTTGTGACAAGGATTTCGGGAACACCTGCCACTTTCGCAGGTATGCCAATCATCAGCACTGTCGAGGGATAGCTGGCACGACCGCCGGGGACGTAGATGCCCGCCCGTTGCACGGGCCGAATCAGCTGTCCAAATCCCCGCTCGAAGTCCATCCACCCGGCGCGAGACTGTTGCGCATGAAAGGCCTCGATTTCTTCGGCGGCCTTGTGCAAGGCGTCGATGACCGGCGTATCGACGTTGTCGTAGGCCCGCGCGATCTCTTCCTGTGTCACCTCAAGCGCGGATAGCTCCACGCCGTCGAATGAGCGCGCCAGTGTCCGGATGCCGTCATCGCCGTCCGTTCTAACAGCTTCGATGACGCGCCGAACGGCGTCCTCCGGCGCAATACGCTCACCGAAGGCTCCTTCAAGAAAAGAGAGGATCGATTCTGACGCCTGTGGGTCAAGCCAGGAGTTTTGGACGAGCAGCCCCGCTTTCGCTTCCGCTAATCCGCGGAACAACCTCACGAGAGGATCTCCTCTACGTGTCGAAGCGACTGCTGGACGGCGATCGCTCGATATCCATCTATCACCTCACGTGGAACAGTTGCGTAGACCTGCTCAATCATGGACGAGGGATCCGCAACGAGTTCCTCAACCTGCGACTCATCAAGCCCGGGGTCATCGAGGTATCTGGCAATGAATCGCGGAAATGCCTGCCAGTTCGCCGCCATCGTCAGAACCCGTTCCGCGACATATTTTCCCCACTCTGACAACACATCACGTTCGATAAACGTGTCCGGCACGGCGTTGACAATGCTATCCAAAGCGGAAACTTCGTCCTGCCATTTGCGCAACTGATCACGGTCCTTGCGCGCCTCCAACTCCGCTTCAAACTGCACGGCTCGATCAAGGATATTGCGCGCCGGCAGTGCTCCCAGATACTTCACATCCTCAAAATACGGCCGGTAGACATTGACGATCCACGTCTCATCCGCAGCGAGGTGGCTGGCATACCCAACAAGGAAGGCCGTTAGCACCCAATCATCTTCGGGCGCGCGGGATACGATGTCCGGCGCAGCCTTCTTCATGCCCCGGAATCCATCCCCTGTCTTACCGTCAGTCAACTGAAAGTAGTGCGTATCCTCTCGCGGCTCCCGCGTCATGACCCGTCTGTCCGGCGTAGTAGATCCCAGCAATGCCGCGCCCATCTGCTCATGAATTTCACCAACATCCAGAGTGTTCACAACCTCTTGGATGATGCTCAGATGTACCGCCAGCATCGGCATGAACAGGCCTCAACTTAGCGGAGTGGCAGTTCCGGTGGCTCGCCAAAATGCTGCGTAATTGGAAATGCGATTACATCCGCCGCCCCAATTGCCCGCAACGATTCCGCCGCCACTAGCTGCTCTGTCTGCTGATGATTGATCACGAACGACACGGAGAACCACTGTTGCCCGCTTCCCTCAAACAAACCCTCTCTTGTAACCACGGGCGCAATCGTCGGGCCCTTCAGACCAACGCTACCCAGCAGCGGCAATTCAAACAACTTGCGCGCCACCTCTTCAGTCGACCCTCCGGGCACGTTTGCCATGACGACATATCGCCTCTCTGCGTTGAGGTTGGCATGAATGTACTCCAGCACGAGCCAGGCGGACTGCACCGCCCGATCATCGTAGACGGATTTATCGAGGCAGGCGATGAGCGCCGCGCTGGAGTGGAGAATCGGCCGTGGCGGATTTCCCAACTGCAACCCCGTCAGCGAGTGAGCGGCAAGCGTCGAGCCCGTGACGATCACATCCGAAATCAGGTCAGCCGCACCAAGCCGCGGCAGTAGTTCATGCGAGCCTTGAAACAGCCGCACACCCTTCCCGGACAGGCCCTGAGCCTCCATATATCGCTGTGTCAGCCCCGGATACTTGGTGGCCACACGCAAATCACGCCCCAGCTGTCTCGCCCATCCAGTCAACTCGCCAACTGGGACATCGCCGGAGTCACCGAAGCGCCTGCTTGGCGCTGCGAGCATGAGCCGGCTGTGACCGAACCCGAGGTCGCTAATCAGGCACGATACATTGTTCAGTCCGGAGATGCTTTTTTCCTCATACCAGTCAAGCCCCGTTATGCCAAGATGCGCGCCGCCTTCAGCAACGATTAACGGGATATCATCCGGCCGTAGGAAAACGGCCTCACACTCCGGAATATCCCGCACTTCTTCAACGAGTCCTTGGCCGCCCCGGCGAGATACATGAATCCCGCACGACCCAAGCAGGTTGAGAGTGTCTCCCGCCAATCTATTGTTACTGGGAAGTGCCAGCCGTAGCACGTGCGTCCCACCTTTTTTCTGCAACGCACGGCAGTATCCCAACCACGGTGCGCCCGATACCGT
Organism: Dehalococcoidia bacterium; assembly: GCA_965224255.1. Classification (GTDB taxonomy): domain Bacteria; phylum Chloroflexota; class Dehalococcoidia; order UBA6926; family UBA6926; genus VXMO01. Next base: position 1,710,795 of record CBDCYO010000005.1, on the reverse strand, counting down.
TGCTCATTCCTGATTTTAGTGTAGGACATTCTCAGAACAAAACTGCGCCAATCACCGGCAGATCTCGTATGAAATCCACACCGTAGTACCCGGCGATGGCGATTGCCGTTACCAGAATCAGTTTCCCACTCGCCACAATCGCCAGGAAACGCCAGAGCGGATAGCGAATCGCTCCTGCCCACAGACCCGCTATATCGAAGGGAAGTGGCGTCGCCGCAAAAACGAAGATGGCCAGCCCCCTCCAGCGTTCGCCCGTTGCCTCCAGTCTCCTGTACCACCCACTCTGATCCACCATCGACGAGCCACCACGCCCTGCCATGTAGGCAGTGATTTCCCCCAATGCCGCGCCAATTGATCCCACGAGTCCGATCAGGAGCGGATTGAGCGTCCCCGATACGGCAAAGATGACCGCGTGTCCCGGAACCGGGAGCACCACCACTGTGGCGCTATTGATCAACTGGAGCAGGAAAACACCCGCATATCCCCACGTACCAAGCGTCTCAACGAAGTGCGCATAGCGAATGAGGAGAACCAGCACCGCAAACGAAACGATCAGTGCCGTACCGAGTTGAAGAAATGACGCCAGACGCTTCTTTCGCCGATCGCCGCCCGAGTCGCTCACCACTGGCGAAGCGAGGACGGCATATGGCTGTTCGACTCCAGGAACACCCTCCGCATCACCTCTGTTGGCCATCTCGTTTTCACTGATGTGGCGGGACGTCCTCACGGCACGTCAGTTGAGCGTCACGTCGCCGGCGTGAACCACTCTTCGTCGTCCATCATCGTCTTCCACCACCAGTTCCCCGCTCTGTTCAACATCAAGCGCGACGCCCTCAAAGGAAGAGTCGCTGCCGGAAACGCTCACACGTCTCCCAAGCGTAACCAAGGACGCCCGCCACTGCTTGAATACATCCTCACCCTTTTGCGCCCCGATGTATAACGATTCCATCTCAGCCAACAGAGCGCAAAGGAGATCCAGCCGTGAAACCGCCCCACCCATTTCCCTGCTCAGGCTCGTCGATCTCTCAGCAATTTCCGGTATGGACGCCGTGTCCCAGTTGACATTGACTCCGATACCAACGACGGCGAACTGGTCCTGTTCTGCCTCGGGTCTCACAACCTCCACCAGGATGCCGCACACCTTCCGTCCCCCAAGAAGCACATCATTCGGCCATTTAATCTCCGGAGCCAACTCCGGACAGACGCGACGAATAGCTCGAGGAACAGCGAGCGCAGCAATCATGAACAAAGACGGGAGTATCTCAGTACGCGGCCGCAAAAGGATGGAGATGAGTAACGATGTCCCGGGCGGTGACAGCCACTCTCTCCGAAAGCGCCCCCGTCCCCGCGTCTGCTCATCCGCCGTCATCACCAACCCTTCAGCGGCCCCGCCCACGCCCGCCGCGGAGACATCATCTTGCGTGGAGTGCGTCAACGCCATGTGTCGATAATCTGCGCCGATTGTTTTCGTCGTTAGCCTCTGCCTCACAGCTGACGTGTTCAGGTCATCAGGCACGGATCAACTCTCCTCATTACTCATGTCAGCGGATATTCATATCGGCGGGGAAACTCTGCCACATCTATAATGAGGCATATCAATCTTGGGGGCACAGATTTTATGCACTATCGTCGGCTTGGTAACTCGGGGCTGGAAGTGTCGGCTGTCGGACTGGGAACAAACAATTTTGGCAGACGACTGGATTATGCCTCAAGCGAGATCGTGATCAAGGCGTCGCTGGAACACGGTATCAATTTCATCGATACGGCAAACATCTACAGCGCCGGTGAGTCTGAGTCCCACATCGGACAGGCGGTCAAGGGCAATCGCGATGCTGTGATCATTGGTACCAAGGGTGGTGGCCAAATGAGCACGGGACCAAATAGCAGTGGCAACTCCCGAAAACACATCATTCAGGAGGTGGAGGCCAGCCTGGCCCGCCTACAAACGGACTACATCGACCTTTATCAGATCCATTTTCCGGACAGCAAAACACCAATCGAGGAAACCCTACGCGCGCTCGATGATCTCATCCGCGCCGGCAAGATCCGCTACATCGGCAGTTCCAACTTCGCCGTGTGGCAGGAGGCGGAAGCCGCCTGGACAAGCCGTCATCTCGGCCTCAACAGCTTCGTTAGCTCCCAGCCAGAATACAGCCTGCTCAACAGGGAGGTTGAACGGGAGCTTATTCCCTTCGCCACTGCGTATGATATCGGCATCATCCCCTACTTCCCGCTCGCAGGCGGAGTTCTCACCGGCAAGTACACCAAAGGCGAGGAGCCCCCGGCCGGCACACGTATGGCGACAACACCCGCAAACTTCCGCGGGCGCTTCATGAACGAGAGAGCCTTTGCCATCGCAGACGTCGCGCAGCAGTTCGCGGAGGAGCGTGGCCATACGACGGTTGAGCTTGCCATCACGTGGCTCCTGGCGCAGCCGCAAGTCACAAGCGTCATCGCTGGCGCCACAAAACCTGAGCAGGTTGAAGCGAACGCCAAGGCTGCCGATTGGGCACTGACAGCAACTGAGGTCTCAGAACTTAACGGAAAGCTCGCTGACCTGGGTTAGCTATCCGCCCTTCCCGCGTCAGCCGCGGCCTCCCTGGCCGTCACCTTGATGACGTAGTTCTGCGGGTCATCCTGCGTTGAGAAGTGCTCCCCGCGTGCGAATAGCTCCGTCAGCCTCTGAAAGAGCAGCGGGCCGACCTGTGCGACTGCCTCTTCCAGATCTGCGGACACGCAGGACACGTCCGTAAACGCGACGGCGGTCGCCCGAAATTCAGCATCCTCTACACGATGGACCATCACGATATACGGTGACGCGTCGCCCCTCCGCGGGTTTTTCACCCAAACCGTCCGTACGGGAGGCCACTCCTCACGTGGGGGCGCGCCACCTTCGCCGATTATTGTGCTCAATGCCTCCTCGGCGTTTCGGGTGATGTCCTCTAGGGCTGCCGCCCGCGTCGAACCTTCACCCGTTACGGCAGGAATAGCGGGCAATAGCGCCCTGTAGGATCCATCCGCATTGGGCAACAACACTGCCGTGTATGATGGCAACCGTCTATCTCCTCACATGCTATCCGCTCACGAAGATCGAACCCGCGGCGGACTCGGCGATATCCGCCAGCGGCCTCACGTACAATCCGCCCGCAATGATGGTCGCCAACAGCCCCGCGATGAGAAGCCACATCGTCCGCGAAACCCGGATTGGGTGCGCGTCGCCCTCCGGCATCTCTATATACATTTGCCGCACAATATTCAGATAGTAGTACAGCGATATCAGGCTAGCGAATATCGCAATTCCCACCGGAAGAAGAAACCGGGGCCCGGCTGTGGCCACTACCGTGAACAAGTAGAACTTAGAGGCGAATCCCACGAAGAACGGGAACCCGGCCAGGCTAAACAGGGCCGCCGTCAGGGCCAGTGCGAGGAATGGATTGCGACGGGCCATGCCGGCCATATCTCTCACGCCCTCACGCCCAGTCTGCTGCCAGACGGCAAGCAGAACCATAAACGCGAGCAATGTCGATGCCGCATAACTGACGCTGTGGATCAATATCCCGGCCACCGGCTTCGTTGGATCATCCGCCCCAAGTGCCGCAATACCCAAAAGCAAATACCCCACCTGACCGATGCTGGAATACGCAAATAACCTCTTGAGATTGGACTGTTGAATTGCCACCAGGTTGCCCAGCATCATACTCAGCACTGCCAGCAAGATGAAAACCCAGTCCCAGAACAGTACAACTGGCTCAAGCGCAACGGCGACGAGGCGGATGAGCAGCGCAAACCCCGCCGCCTTTGATGCAGCCGCCAGATAGGCCGTTACTGGAATCGGCGCGCCTTCATACACATCTGGCGCCCACATATGGAACGGCACGGCTGCAATCTTGAACCCAAGACCGGCGGTGAGCATCGCCAGCGCAATGACCAGACCCGGGCTCAGCGAAAGCGCACTCAAGCCCTCGGCAACACCCTCATAACGCGTATCGCCTGTTAGCCCAAAGATGTATGTGATTCCCAGCAGCAAGAATGCGGAGGCGAGCGCGCCAAGCAAAATGTACTTCATGCCCGCCTCGTTTGTTCGCCGTTCTTTCCACGTATATGAGGCAAGGATGTACAGAGAGAAGCTCAGTAACTCAAGCGAAATGTAGGCCGTAATCAGCTCACCCGCCGCCGCCATACCCATCGCCCCAACGGCGGACATCACTAGCAGCGCAACAAATTCCCCCGGGCTGTCAATGGACGCGACAAACTGCGCGGAGCCAAGGATCGTCACGGCCGCCAGAATGACAAAGAGTCCGAAGAAGAATGTTGTGTAGGCATCGAAAATCAGAATGCCACCGGCGAAACGGCTCGTTTCGCCGGTGTACGTGAAGGCGATGACGACGGCGATGACGGCCATCACAGCCGCTCCGCCATAGACCAATACTGTGCGGGACAGGCGCGGAACGAGAAGATCCAGCGTGAACGCTCCAAACGCGAGGCCTGTCACGAGATAGCCGGGCAGCAGCAGCGACCAGTTCATCGTGTCAGCGTCCTCACATGCTCTCTGCCAGCACAGCAACCGCCACGATAACAACGACGGCAATCGTGAAGATCAACGCATAGTTGGACACAAAGCCGGTTTGGATCCCACGCAGGAGGCGCCCAGCATCGACTGTACGCAATGCGCTGCCATCCACTCCCACATCATTGACGACCCTGCGGTCCGCCTCGCGGATCAAACCCGCAAACGCCAGAACGACGCGATCGATAATCCACTGCGCCGCCGCATCAATGTAGAACCGGTTCTCGATCAGCTTCGCCAGCGCCCCGAGGGGTTCCAGAACTGACTCATCCACACGCTCCTTGTTGTTCCAATAGTTCAACCCGATGCCAATCCCGGTAACGGCGGTCAAGGTCGATGCCAGCGCGAGGAGTGCATTGAAATGGAATTCCAGCTGGCCATTCGTCAGGAACTCGATCACATCCCACCCAAACGTCAGAACGATACCAAGCACGGCAGCGAGAATGGCCAAAACAACCAAAGGCGCACCCATCATGAAGGGCGGGTCATGCAGCCCTGAGACGTGTCCATTATCTTCACCGCCCACTGCCTCCCGCTGCCGAGGTTCACCCTGAACAACGACGAACACGAGTCGTGTCATGTACAGGGCGCTCAGGAAGGATGCCACTATTGCCCCAAGAAAAAGTACATAACCCGTGATGGTTTCACTATCAAGCCCGGGCGCGAGTATCCCTTCCTTTGAGAAAAATCCGCTCAGGGGTGGAATCCCTGCAAGCGAAAGGCTCCCAATGACAAGTGCCACTGCCGTGAGCGGCGCAGCCCGCCACAGCCCCCGTACCTCATAAATTGTGGCGGTAGAGGCATGGATCCCATGCAGCGCCACACCGGCTGTCAAGAACAAGAGAGCCTTGAAATACCCGTGAGTTAGTAGGTGAAATAAGCCCCCGCTCGGCTCCTGATGCGCGGGATCGTGCGCCAATCCTGCCGCGCCGAGCGCAAGCATCATCAAGCCCAGCTGACTCACAGTCGAATATGCCAGTATCCGCTTGAAATCCACTTCACTCAGCGCGAGCAGCCCGGCAAGCAACGCCGTTACCAGGCCGATGGCCGCTGCGAACAACAGCACTGCCGGTGCCTCCACGAATAGATCAAACATGCGTGCCACAAGGAAAACGCCCGCCGCCACCATTGTCGCGGCGTGAATCAGCGCACTGACGGGCGTTGGACCCTCCATGGCGTCCGGCAACCAGATATGAAACGGAAACTGTGCACTCTTTCCCATCGCGCCAAGGAACAACAGGAATGCGACAAGGGTCGCCTCGCCACCACTGAGCGACGCGATGACCTCGCGGATGTCAAACGTGCCAGTGTTCAGATAGGCAATAATGATTCCGATGAGCAGCCCGACGTCGCCAAATCGAGTCGTGATAAACGCCTTCTTTGCCGCTTCTGCAGCCGAACGCCGCTCCCAGTGAAACCCGATGAGCAGGAACGAGCACAGCCCCACCAACTCCCACGAAATGTACAGTAGCAACAGGCTGCCAGTCAGGACGAGTGCCAGCATCGACGCCGCGAAGAGCGAGTGGGCGGCAAAATACCAGCCGAAGCGCGGCTCGCCTTTCATGTACTCCAGGGAGTAAACCTGCACGGCCAACGAGACGGACGTGACCAGGATGATCATCATCACAGAGATGCTGTCTACGACATAACTCAGACCGAACTCTGAGCCGCCAGCTGACAACCATACAAGTCGCCCCTCGTGATCGCCATCGACGAGAAGATCGCCCAAGACGCCCAGCGATCCGATAAACGCAATGCCAATGGCAGCAACACTCACATAGCCTGCAACGCGCGGCAGGACCTGGAGCCGCCCTACTGCCAGGATGACGAACGATGCAAGAGGCAAGGCCACAACAAGCCACGCTGACTCCGCCCCAATGGGAATGGCGTCCAGCAAGAATGTCATCAGTGGTGCCCGCTACTGCTGCAAAGTGGAAATGCGATCCAAATTGACCGTCTCCCAGTTCCTGAACATGCGCAGCACAATCGCGAGCGCCAGGCCAACCTCCGCCGCCGCGATGGCGATCACGAAGATGATCAGCACGTGCGCGATGGCCTCCGCCCCCACCACGTACCGCGCGAAGGCGATCAGATGCACATTGACGGCGTTGAGCATCAGTTCAATGGCCATCAACACAAGAACAGCGTTCCGCCTCGCCAGCACGCCATAGAGCCCCAGACAGAACAACGCAGCCCCGACAATCAACATGAACTCAAGAGCAGTCATGCGCCTTCACGTCCATCCCGCGTCAGAACGACCGCCCCAACGAGTGCGACAAGAAGTACAAGTGACGCGATCTCAAACGGAATCAGGAAATCACTGAACAGTAACTCACTCAGCGACGTAAACTCGGCCATCGGGTCGTCCGACGTGGCACGTGTCCGCCACGGAGTACCCAGTGCCGCCGTTGTCAGCAACACAAATAGACCGACACACACCATCGCCGCCAGGGGGCGCTGCGGATTGTCCTGCACGTTCGATTGCTCCGGTGCCCGCGTCAGCATGACCGCAAACAGCAAGACGATTGTGATCGCGCCACCGTAGATGAGCACCTGAGCCAATGCAATGAATTCCGCCAACATCATCAGGAAAAGTGCCGCGACACCAACGAGTGATACCAGCAAAAGCACCGCGGCATACACCACGCTTCGAGTCGCTACGACGCCGGTACCCCCGGCGACTGTTATGATTCCAATCGCACCCAGTACCGCCGTCTCAATCATTCGCCGTCTGTCCCGGAGGTGCCTTCATCGGAGCTTGATTCGTTATTTTTAGGCTTGGCCTCGTCAGCCGCTTGTGCAGCGCGCTCTGCGGCCCTTTGCGCCCGTAGCTCAGCCGCCTTGGCTCGTGCCGCCGCCACTCGCGGATCCACAGCTGGCTCTTCCTCAGAGCTCGACTCTGTCACCGTCGGTGCCGTGCTCCCAGTTTCACCGCGCTCTGCGGCCCTTTGCGCCCGTAGTTCAGCAGCCTTGGCCCGTGCCGCCGCCACACGGTCCTCGCTCGAGACTGAGGCGCCACCAGCGGCGCCTCCATCTTGCACCACCGCACGCCGCTGCGACTTCCGTGCCTCCGGAGGTGACCAACGCCCCTTCGCCTCTTGTTCCTTGCCTTGCTCCAGCAGCTGTTCCGCGTTGAGGACCAGGTTCGGCCGCGCGTACTGGCTCGCATCGAAGCGGTCAGACATGATAATCGCATCAAAGTTGCAGTATTCGACACACAGGCCACACATGATGCAGTCCGCCACATTCAGCTCAAAGTAGTCAACAATCTTCCGTCGCGTGCTGTCCCCTGCCGCGTGCTTGGGATTGTCCATCATCGCCACGTCAATGCAGTCCGTCGGACAGATGCGCATACAAACCAGGCATCCTGTGCAATACGGCTCCGGCACATCCTTATCCCACGTCAGCACCGGATGCGCCATGAAACGCGGCGCGAGCGTTGGCGCAACGCTCGGATATTCGGCCGTTACTGGCGGCCGAAACGCCAGTTTCATCGTCGTGACCAAACTCTTGAGAGTACCTAGCATGCTATTGTGCCCACCTTCGCCTAAATTGATGGAGCCGTTGCTCCCTGCGCCGCTGAATGACGATACCGATTGCCGCCGCTAGCACAATGCTTAACGCGCTGATAATCACGCTGGTAACCCACAAATCCCATCCATTTCGATGTTGAGCGTAAACCACCGTCGCCACAACCAGCAGATTCACGAGAGACGCCGGTAGCACGAGTTTCCAGGCGAACGCCATCAATTGATCGATACGAAGGCGCGGCAGCGGTGCACGTATCCAGAACACCACTAGGATGATCGCGGCGACCTTGGTCAGCAGGTAAAACGGTTGCAGGAACGGCAACTGGTCTGAGAATGGTCCATTCCAACCACCAAGGAAGAGAATCGTCGCGAGAAAGGCCATTGTTGCCAGTCCTGCGTATTCTGTGAGGAAGAACACGCCCCAGCGGATGCCGGAATACTCCACGGAAGCCCCGCCGACGATTTCTTCCTCCGCGTGCGGAATATCGAATGGAATCCGCGATGTCTCGGCCAGTGCACCTACTAGGAAGAGAATGAACCCCAGAGGCATGATGAGTAGATACGGTATACCACCCTGCGCCTCCACAATTCCTGACAGGCTGAAAGGCCGATCCGTCGCTGTTTGCGCAAAGAGGCCCACGGTAAGAACTGTGAAGACAAGCGGCAACTCGTAGCTGATCAGTTGGGCGGCGTTTCGGGCGCTGCCAAGAAGTGCGTACTTATTGTTGGAGGCCCACCCCGCCAGGACATGTCCCACGACAGAAAGACCAAGAATCGCCACCACGTAGAAAAGCCCAATATCAAGATCGCTCAGCACAACGCCCGGCGCGAACGGCAACACCGTCCACAGCATGAAGATCGGCGTAAAGATTAACAGTGGCGCTACGTAGAAAATGAGTCGATTCACGTCACGGGGTCGCACGTCCTCCTTGAGCATAAGCTTTATCGCATCGGCCGCTGTTTGCAGGATGCCAGACGGCCCCGTGCGGGAAGGCCCCACGCGCTGCTGAAGTCGCGCGAGAGTTTTCCGCTCTGCCCAAATGACGCCGAGGACGGCGGTCAAAATGCCATTGAACAGAACAAAGACCACAACGGCGATTGTGACGAGGTCCAGCAGCGTCACCGATCCACCTCACCAAGGATGATGTCCATGGATCCGAGGATGACCGTTGCATCCGCCAGATAGACACCGCGCACCATGGCCGGTAGCGCCATGAGGTTGCAGAAGCTCGGCCCGCGAATCTTGAGCCGATACGGCATCACCGTGCCACCTGCCGAGACCAGGTACACACCGAGATCACCTCGCGGGTTCTCGCCGTGCACGTACACATCACTCTGCGGCGGCCTGATTATCCGGGGTACACGTCCCATGACCGGCCCGCCAGGCAACTTGTCCAGTGCCTGGTCCACAATGGAGATCGATTGCTCGATCTCCATCATTCGCACCATATAGCGGTCATAGCAGTCCCCGTGCTGTCCCGTTGGAACACGGAAATCCAGTTCCTGATAGACGGAATATGGATCCGCCTTCCGCACATCAAAGTCGATGCCAGCCGCGCGCAACACCGGGCCCGTCACACCATAGTCCAGCAGGTCCTCCGCCGGAATCGAGCCAATGCCCGCGGTTCTCTCGATGAAGATCTCGCTTTCGGTCAGCGTTGCCCTCGCCTCATCGTATCCGCGCCGTAATTGATCAAGAAGTGTCCGGACAGCCGTCTCAAATCCATCCGGTAGATCCTCCTTGACACCGCCGATGCGGAAGTAGTTGTGCATCATGCGCGCCCCGGTGACACCCTCAAATATTTGCTGGATGCGCTCGCGATCCCGAAAGCCGATCATCACGGGATTCATCGCGCCGATATCCAGCCCATAGGTGCCGTAGAACAAGAGGTGACTCGCAATGCGGTTCAGTTCCGCAAGAATCAGGCGGATGTAGTCCGCGCGTGGCGGCGGCTCCACTCCCAGCGCCTTTTCCACCGTCCGTACATACACCCATTCATTATTGAAATTGGCAACGTAATCCAGCCTGTCAAACAGCGTCGTTATCTGCTGGAAATTCTCGCCCTCCGCCAGGCGTTCAGACCCGCGGTGCAAGTAGCCAATATGTGGCGTCACATCCACGATGCGCTCCCCATCAAGCGTGAGCACCATGCGGAAGACGCCATGCGTCGCGGGATGTTGCGGCCCCATATTGATGCGGAGTTCCGCCTGCTCCGTCACGGAATCACGGACGATGTTGGCCATCATCCCCGCATCAGTCGCCATAGAACGTCACTTGCCCCGGTATGTGATAGCTCTTCCGTCCGGGAAACCCCTCAAATCCATCGAACAAGAGGAGTGGTGACATGTCCGGGTGACCGCGAAACTCCAGGCCAAACAGGTCATGGCCTTCGCGTTCATGCCAGTCGGCGCCCTTCCACACGCCCATCGTTGTCGGAACCCACGGATCATCAATCGGCGCCCGCGTCTTGACCACCAAACGGTGGGGGTGCGTCAGCGAGGCGAGGTGATAAACGACCTCCAATTCGTCCCGCCAATCGACAACAGACAGGCAACGCAAGTATCGGAAATCAAGTTCACCATCCACCTTGAGTTTCGCGCATACATCTACGATGGCCTCACGTGGAACCCTGATCTCCAGTTCGTCAAACGAATGAGCGACGGACACGGCGTGGTTCCCCACAACCTCCCGCACACGATCCTCAATGGGTGAAGGTGTGGGGGGCTCCTCAGGATGGTTCTCCGTCGTCACCTACAGGCCTCTCTTGAGCCGCGGCTCTTCCTGAATTTTCCGTTGTAGCTCAAGGACGCCGTGCTGCAGCGCCTCTGGCCGCGGCGGGCATCCCGGCACATACACATCCACCGGGATGATTTGATCCACGCCCATCACGACCGAATAGGAGCGCACATACGGACCGCCACACGTCGCACAGGATCCCATTGCAATGACCCACTTTGGTGCCGGCATCTGCTCATACAGCAGCTTTATCGGTTCGGCCATCTTCTTGACCACGGTACCGGCCACAATCATCACGTCTGACTGACGCGGTGAGGGCCACGTGACCACGCCGTAGCGGTCAAAATCATGCTTGGGCATATAGGCGGAAATCATCTCAATCGCACAGCAGGCCAGCCCAAACGTCAAGGGCCAGAGCGACGATTTGCGCGCCATGGCAAACAACTCTTCTGTCTTGAGCGTGATGACTCCTGACAATCCGCTTTTCTGGTGCGCCGCAATGTTCTGAAGCGCATGGTGCGATTCAGGCGTTGCAATCACGGGGGCGCGGCCCAATTCACCCTGCCCGCCTGCGGGTTCAATGTTCATCGCCAGGACAGCACCCCCTTGCGCCATGCATACACTAGCCCGAAGAACAAGACGACAAGAAAGATGATCATGGAATAGAACGCCGCTGGTGGCAGATCAAGAAAGACGAATGCCCACGGGAACAGGAAGACCGCCTCCACGGCAAATATCAGGAAGAATAGGGCAAACAGGTAGTAGCGAACGTTATACCTGGTATTGCCCTCCCCCACTGGCAAGATGCCACACTCATAGGCGATGCCGGTCAGAGACGTTGCGCGGCGCGGCGCAAGTATCCAGGAAATTAAGAAGAAAGACGCCACCCCTCCGAATCCGAAAAGAGCGGCAATCGCGACAGCGGCCCAGTTGAACGCATAGTCTCCGGGCATTCCCCTGTACTCCTGTGGCTCAGTCTATGTGTCGCTCAATCTGAGTGTCAAACAGACTCGCGTTGTTCTCATCCGATCCTGGCCAACAGCCCCATCACACTGCCATCTATCAACTCAAGCCATGGGAAAGGCCACAATCCGATGCCCACGATGAACGCCGTCAAAAGTCCCCCTGCGGCAAGCTCAACGCGCGAGGCGTCGGGTAGTCCCTGCCATCGCTCGCCTACAGGGCCGAAGAACACCTTGCCCAACAGCCTCAACACATACACCGCTGTGATTGCGGCGGCGAACACTCCCAGCACGCCGACCAGTGGATACGTATTGAACGCGCCAATGAACACCAACAATTCCGCCACGAACCCGCTGAGCCCCGGCAGCCCCAGGGATGCCAACCCTGCAATAGCGAAGAACGTCGCCGTCCCTCCCATGCGCTTCGCCAAACCCTCCAACACCCCAATGTCGCGAACGTGTGTTCGGTCATAGACAGCTCCCACGAGCACGAAGAAGAGGGCCGTCATCACGCCGTGTGAGAACATCTGCAGGACGGCACCGTTCACCCCAAGGGAATCCAGCGTCGCCAGCCCCATGATCACGTAGCCCATGTGACTCACGCTGGAGTACCCGATGACGTACTTGAGATCCCGTTGCCCCAGTGCAGAAATTGCCCCGTACACCACGTTTACCGTCGCCAGAATGATCAGCACGGGCATCCATGCCTGCGCTCCCTCCGGAAACAGATCCATCCCGATACGCAGGATTCCGTACGCACCCAGCTTCATCAACACACCCGCATGCAGCATGCTGACCGACGTTGGCGCTGCGACGTGCCCATCCGGCGACCACGTATGGAACGGCCACAACCCCGCCAAAACACCGAATCCGACTGCCACCAGCGGGAAGAAGATCAGCTGGAACTCACGCGAGTACTCTTCATTGTCACGCAGGCTGAGAAAATCAAACGTGGGGTTCTCCGCAAAGATGTACAACGCAATGAGCGCGATCCAGACGAGCACACTGCCGAGGCTGAGCATAATCGTCAGCTTCATCGCGCTGTATTCCTTGCTGCGGCTGAAGGACAGCGGCGGCACATAGGAGCGGAAATCTGTAGAACTGCCCCACACGCCAATGAGGAGGTACATTGGGATGACAGCCAACTCGTAGAAGAAGAAGAAGAAGAAGAGGTCGAGAGCCACGAAGACGCCATAGACGCCCGTGATCAGCAACAGAAAGAGGACAAAGAACTCCTTTGAGCGGTCCGGGATCCGCCACGCCACAAGCGTCCCCGCGAACGCCACAACGCCATTGAGTAGAACCATCAGAACGGAAATGCCATCGACGCCCAACGTGAACGAGACGCCAAGGCTGGGCAGCCACTCTACGCGCGTCAGCGGCCAAAATTCCGCATCCACCGGGGCGCTCAGATAGTGGCGGAGAGCCAAATAGATAGACAGAGCGAACGTGAATCCCGTAACGGCTGTCGCAATGCTGCGGATGGTGTTTGCCTGTCGTCCCGGAACGAAAATAAGCGCCAGAGCACCCACAAACGGCGTGAGAATCAAAAGACTTAGGATCAGGTCATCCGCTTGAGCCACCCATCCTCCTTCGACGCCATCCCATTAGGGATACCACCCGCTCATCATAGTGATGCACCGCAGACAATGTTAAGTGCACACCACGAACATCCAGTGAACCCGCGCCTTCCCACGCTGTCCCATGCTGGACGCTGGAACTCTGTGTGGCGCAAACGCCGCCTTGCCATCTGCCACTCTGAGCACCCCCCTCTCTGTCAGTTTGAGTGCCCCACTATTCCCTGAACGCAGCCGTCTGTCATTCTGAGCGTAGCGAAGAATCTACGCCCCCATTGCCGCGAAGACGGAACACTGCGCGCACGGTCTGCGCGCACGTTTAGATTCTTCACTCCGCTACCGCGCCGTTCAGAATGACATTGTGAGGCTACCACTCCACAATGGAGCCAGAATGATAGATTGAGCGTCGGAGACACTCACCCAATGGATCTCTTCAACATCGGCACCCTTGAACTGATTTTTCTGATTGGAATCGCCATCATCATGGTCGGGCCTGTACGTGCGGCGGAAATGGCAAGTGAGATCGGCCGTCTCGTTGCCCGCGCTCGACGCGCCATCAACTCCATCACGGACGACCTCCGTGAGCAGGCACAGGAGGATACCAAGCCGCTCCGCTCCGCTCGCGGATCCATTCGCGATCTCGAAACGGAACTCCGTCGCCCTTTAGATGAGTCCCCCGCGCGACTGAACAGCGGCCGTGGGGAGCCATCGACGGACGTCACCAGCACCGATGACACCGATTCCGCGGACGCTAATTCCACACCGGAGCAGAGGTAGTGATCGGGGAGCACGAAGGCGTATCCGGCGTGACCATGCCACTGTCCGCGCACTTACGTGAGCTGCGTACGCGCCTCATGTGGACGTTCATCGTCGTTGGTATTGGCGCGATAGCCGCCTTTGGCGTCGGCAATCGCATCATCGAGGTTCTCCTCGTCCCCTTCCCAAATGATGTTCAGGTTGTGCAAATCGACCTCCTGGAGGGCATCCGTGTTCGCATGAAGATCGCCCTTCTGGGGGGCATCGTCATCGCATTTCCTATGATTCTCTACCAGACGGTGATGTTCGTTCGCCCAGCACTGACACGGCCTGAAAAGGCCTTCCTCTACGCATCATTGCCCATCACCAGTGGTCTCTTCATCATCGGCATCTTCTTCGCCTTCTTCGTGCCGATACCGGTCATGATGCAAGTCCTACCTGGTTTTCTGGGCGAACTCGCTGAGCCACAAATTCGCGTGGAAAGCATTGTCGGAACGACCGTCTGGCTCATTTTTGCGATGGGTCTCCTGTTCGAGATCCCCATCGTGATGTACCTGCTGGCCCGCATTGACATCATCGACCCAGCCAGCCTGCGCACGAAACGACGCGGCGCCATCCTGCTATCCTTCGTGGCCGCTGCTATCATCACTCCTACCGGAGACCCCATCAACATGGTCATCTGGGCCCTGCCCATCTGGATACTCTACGAAGCCGGCCTCCTTCTGGCCCGCCTCGCCGCCTGGCAACGCAAGCGCGCGGCACCCTCATTCAACGCGAAGTAGCCTGAACTTCCGGGCAAAAGAAGTGAGGGGGGGTGACGCCGTTGGCGTCACCCCCCCTCACTCTTTATCAGACGCTCTTCGCTATGTCGTTGTCGCTGTTGAGTCCGACTCCGCCGTTTCCTGCGGTTCCTCAGGCTGTTTACCCTGGTCCACCTCAGCACCCTTACGGAACTCGCGAATGGAACTGCCCATAGATCGTGCGACCTCCGGCAGCTTTCGTCCCCCGAAGATCAACAGAATGATCGCCAGAATCAGAATCAGCTCCGGTAGATGCGGAATTGACATGTGACCTCCCTACAACTGCACGCAGTATACTCGACGAGTCGATCCGCGCGCAGAGTGCCTCCTCATGCGAGGATGAGCGTTCCAAATGCGAAGATAAAAAACGCCGCGATAGCGAACAGCCCCAGACCCAGCGGCGGCATCAACATCGTCAGTATCGCCTGCGTCCCGAGAAACCGGTTCGCCTCCCGAACAGCGATGTACGTCAACCTGATAACCGTCAGTGATGTCACTGACACGCCTAGGACTACCACGACTGGCTGCGTATCTCCGGCAATGAGCCACAGCAACGCGGTCAATGCGAGTAGCCAAACGGGTAATGCCGCGTATGTCAGTGTCGCCAGCTCTTCCGCAATGCTCGCACCGCCCTCAAAAACCTTCGCAACGCTATGCAAAAGCAGTGCCATGAACAGCAACGCCGCATATCCCCCAACAACGAAGGCCGCGGCACCCTGCGCCGCGGCCACTAACCCTTCTCCGTAGGGGAAAAAACCCCCGAACCCGAAGAGCGCGCCGGTAATCGCGAGCCCAAGTATCAGCAGCCCCGTACCACGTACTGTCGGCTGATCGATCGCAATGTCACTGAAGGTCCACGACGGCGTCCGCACGATTCCGCGCACATAGAACCACATGGGCCGTTTGCGCCGCTCTGCACGCCGTGACCCAGACCCAGTCCCCGCCGATGGATCAACAAACATCAATCCATACTAGGGGGAAACGGGAGTCGATGGGCTCTGCAACAGGCTATCCGGGGTCGATACTCTAGGACACCGCGATCGCAGCACCCAGCACCACCAATACCAGGACGATCAACATCAGGATGAAGAGGATACCACCGATGAATACGGCAGCAACAGTTGAGACGAGTCCGGTCAGCACGGCAACTCCCGTACTGAGTCGGTAATTCTCACGGATCAGAATGATTCCAAGAACAATTGACCAGATGCCCACACCCAAACCGACTAAGGTCGCGATCACCCCAAACGGGGACGTTTCGCCTTCCGCTGCCACAATGGCATCCAGAAGCGCAGGCGCGATGGGTATCAGGCTCAGGATTGCAAGCATCCCTAGACCAGCCACTACGTTCGTGTACTCCCCTTGTCCCCCAAATAGTTTCGCTACCACATGGATTAGCAGCGAGAGGACAGCGTATACGACGAAAATGAGAATCGCAGAGAGAATCGTTGTCGTGATGACAAAGCCGGCGCCCAGATCAACTTTCTCTTCAGTCAATCCCTCAAAATCCGCCGGGTCGAGTCCTAACGCGATAGAGATAAGCCCATTCGCGATAGCCACCACGAGGAGCGTCAGCAGCCCCAGACCAATCGGCTTCGCGTCAACTATCTCCCGAATCGTGACGATGGGCCGAATAACCAGCCCGAGATACCAGTTCATCAATAGCATTTCCCTGCCTCCTGCAGCGCAACACGACCCCGAACTGCCCCTCACGTAAGTCTACATCACAGTGTCAGTATCCTCCCGCGCCATCGCTCAACGGGACGCTCGTGGCGAGCAAACCGTACGCTACAATGAGGCCATGGTGGACGTCCTTCTCGAAACACAGCTCCCCTTCCCCATGATCCATCGGGGCAAAGTTCGCGATACATATGACCTTGGCGATTCTCTCCTTATGATCGCGACAGATCGTGTCTCTGCATTCGATGTCGTGTTGCCAACGGGTATCCCCGGCCGGGGTATCCTCTTGTCCGAGATCTCGGCATTTTGGTTCCGCCGCTCCGGCTACGAGTTCCCAAACCACTTCGTCGGCATGGCCCACGAGCCAGACGTCGCCAACCGCTACAACCTCGGCAACCTCGATGAGTCCATCGTCCGCCGCGGAATGGTTGTCAAAAAGGCTGAGCGCATCGACATTGAATGCGTCGTCCGCGGCTACCTGACCGGCTCCGCCCTCGCCGAATATCGGGGGACTGGCCAGGTGCAGGGGTACGACATCCCCGCAGACATGACCGATAGCCAGGCGTTCGCAGAGCCTATCTTTACGCCCACGACCAAGGAGGAGACCGGCCACGATCTTCCCCTCACGGTTGATGAACTCTGGAAGCGCATCGGCGGCAACCTCGCCTGGCCTCTGGAGGAGCACAGCCTCGCCCTCTACCGCATGGCCTCCGAATACTCGCAAGCCATGGGACTGATTCTCGCAGACACCAAGTTTGAGTTTGGCATCATCGACGGCAAGATCTCCGTCATCGATGAGTTGCTGACGCCTGATTCATCCCGCTACTGGGACGCATCCATCTACGGCGCTGGCAAGCCGCAACCCAGCTTTGACAAGCAGATCATACGTGACTGGCTCACGCAGTCAGGCTGGAACCGTGAACCGCCCGCACCGGAGTTGCCGGATCACATCGTTGAGCAGACCATCTCCCGTTACCACGATGCGTACCGAATGCTCACCACAAAGGAGCTTGCCCTGTGAGCATTGGGCGGCTTTTCGGCGGCGCGGTAATAATCCTTGGCGCGGTCATCATCGCGTACACCATTGCGGGCGCAATCTCCACCGTTTGGGGCGTCTCTCAGTTCAGCCAGATGCCAATGACTGTCAAGCTCTTCCTGCCAATCATCTTCGGCACTCTCAGCGCAACGCTGGCCGCCATGGCACTTCATCGCCTCCGCCGTGGCGGGCATCCGCGCACTCCTCATTCCTCAGACGGCTCAATCGAGAGCTGAACGGCTAACTGGACCTTCACCGACAAAATGGCGAACTACCTCGCGCGCATCTATGTCACACCGAAGCCGGGCGTCGTCAACCCAGAGGGCCTCTCCATCCTTGGAGGACTACGAAGCCTGGGATACGAAACTGTTTCCAGTGTGCGCGCGGGCCGTTATTTTGAAGTCCAGCTTGCTGGGACCGCATCCGTTGAAGACGCGCACTCCCAAACTGGGGAAATGTGCCGCCAACTGCTTGCTAACCCCATCATCGAAGACTTTCGTTTCGAAATAACGGAGATGGCATAGCACCTCGCCAAAGCACCGCTCCCGAAATTCCCGCTTTGGTGAGAAGAACGACAATTCACATTCGTCTGCCGTGCCATTCCCGGCACCCGGTCCGCCAGTGCCCTCTGCCATCCCTGAGCGCCCTCCTGTCATTCTGAGCGCCCTCCTGTCATTCTGAGCGCAGCGAAGAATCTATGTTCCCATTGCCCCAGGGGTGGAACGCTACACGCATGGTCTGCCACACACGTTTAGATTCTTCACTCCACTACGTTCCGTTCAGAATGACAAAAGGGGGAATGCTCCGTTCCGAATGACATTGGATGGGCGGACGTTCCGTGCGGTATGACAGAGAGCGGACGCGTCGTCCAGAACGACAGGGTCAGGCCGATACCCAGTACCGAATGACGTGGGCGGAGGCTCTGCACGGAGTACCGTGGGGGCTTAGCCCGTCAGTGTCCCCTTCGTGGACGGCGCCATGCCAACAAATCTTTCATCCAGCCGTGTAGCCGAATCCAGCGCTTTCGCGAGCGCTTTGAATGTCGCCTCCGCGATGTGGTGGTCATTTCTGCCGGCATTCTGCACCACATGCATATTAATCCGCGCTTCCAAAGCGATTGATTCCAGAACATGCGGAACTAACTCAGCTCGCAAGTCACCAATCATCGGCGTCGAAAACGTCAACGGAACGACCGCGTAACCCCGGCCGCTAAGGTCGACTGCCACAGTGACCAATGCGTCATCCAGAGGCACCATTGCGTGGCCCATCCGCCGAATACCGGTTCGGTCACCAAGAGCCTCATGCAGCGCACGTCCAATGACGATGGCGGTATCCTCCGCCGTGTGATGCCCATCCGGATCATTCAGCCCTTCAGCGCGTACGGTAAGATCGAATCCGCTATGCCTGCCCAGCTGGTCAATGAGATGGTTCAGCATTAAATAGCCGGTGCTAACTGAGTATTGCGCCTGGCCGTCCAGGTTGAGTGCAACTTCGATGACAGTCTCACCCGTTTCCCGGTGTATGGTGGCCTGCCGGGGTTCCGCAATCCTCTGCCCCGTCACTCCTGCGCCCCCATTTCTTCACGCAGCGCTGCCAACACGCGACGATGGTCACTGGGCCGCCCGACGCTAATGCGGATGCAGTCTCGCAACTCCGGCGTATTGAAGTGCCGTAGGGCGATTCCCCGCCGAAGCAAGGCTGCGTGCAATTCTTTGGCATCGTGCTCAAGAAATCGCGCAAGTACAAAGTTGGCGTCTGACTCATAGACTCGGACACCCGACAACGACTGCAGTCCGTCTACCAGAACAGCGCGATCTCGCACGATTGCGGCAATGGTGACCATTGCCGCATCCATGTCCTCAATGGCCGCAATCGCAGCGGCCTGCGCGAGCGTGTTGACGTTGTACGGCGGCTTGACCGTCATCAAGACACCAGCAACATCCGCGGGAAAGATTCCGTAGCCAACCCGTAGGCCGGCCAGCCCGGCCCACTTGCTGAATGTGCGCAGGACAATAAGGTTGGGGTACTCCGCAATGAGAGGCATAAGTGATTTGCCGGAGAACTCAGCGTATGCCTCATCAACGACGGTGAGTGTTCCCGTCTCCAGGATGGCCCGAGTTTCAGCCACGGATACATCGTTACCGGTCGGGTTGTTCGGCGATGAGATAAACACGATGGACGCGTTCTGTGCCGCCTGAACAAGTTCCGGAAGGTCAATCGAAAAATCTTCCGCATTGCGTGGAACGCCGCAGAAGCGTCCCGCCACGAGGTCGGTCTCAACTCCGTACATCCCAAACGACGGTGTTGCGGTGACGACCGTATCGCCCGGACCGACGAACAGTCTCACCAGGAGGCTGATCAGTTCGTCGCTGCCAGAACCAGCGACAATGCGCTCAGGTGCAAAGCCGGTATAGCGGGACAGGCACGCCCTCAGGGACGCATGATCCGGGTCCGGGTAGATTGAGGCCGCATCAAACGATGCGATGACTTCTCGAACCTTGGGTGGCGGGCCGTACGGGTTCTCGTTCGCGTTCAGACGGACGATTCCTTCCGCGCCCACTCCACTCTCTTCTCGAAAACGCTCGGGGGGTGCAACAGGCTCATAGGGCTTCATGTCCCGAAAACGGGGCTGAAGGCGCTCCAGGAAAGGCACAAACAGATCGTCTTTCCGGTTCATCATTGCGCATTCATTATTGCACGGAGCACATTCACAGCAGGCCGCGAGAGCGAATGCGAGCTATGCCTCATCGGAGATCGATGAAATGGACTTGGCCTCCAGTATGCCTTCCTCCGGACCGGGGGCCGTTTCGACAATCACGTGATCCCCTATGGAAAGATCGTCAATATTACCCGATCGCGTGATGGTAATGTCTGTGCCGGCAAGAGTCGCAATTTGCTGAGGCCCGGCCGGGGTCCGAAGGGTAATCACTGCGTCGTCAACCGATTCAATCGTTCCGGTCAAATGTGTCGAGTTATTCGCCTCCAGGGGGTGGCTGGCATCGGCACCCACTCCCGAGTTCGGCTGCTCACCCATGGTGGCCTGCATCAGCTGCTGGCGCATCTCTTCGATTTCGTCCTCTGACAGGCCTACTTGCCGCAACTCCTCCTCTTCCTCCCGGGTGAACCGAACGACGGCTCCGTCAACAGGCCCGGACGCTGCCGGATTAGCCGCAGATTCTCCATTCCGCTCTGATGAAAAGGCCAGCGGCAGACTATCTCCCGTGTCAACAGCCTGTCCGCGTCCTATATTGACGCCGATGGCATAGGCGCCGCCAATACTCACGCCAAACAGGAAAACGCCAAGCACGATCCGAACGAAAAGCTTGCGTCGTGAGCTCGCCTGCGATTGCTCTTCTTCCTCAAACACATCCTCTGTCATGGCCGCCTCCTATTCGTAGCGGAGCGCCTCAATTGGGTGGAGACGTGACGCGCGCAGCGCGGGATATATCCCAAAGACGAGGCCAATAAACATGGAAACACCAAGCGCCAGTACGGTCACGTCAGTGCTCACAACCGTCCGGAAGTCCTCATTTGCAAGCAGAGTGATGTTCATTCCCTGAGAGATCAGCATGCCCAGCAGGACGCCGATGATTCCGCCGCTTAGGCTCAACAGCGTGGCCTCCATCACAAATTGGAGGAGGATATCCGCGCGGCGCGCGCCAATCGCCTTACGTATTCCAATTTCACGGGTTCGCTCCGTCACCGTCACCAACATAATGTTCATAATGCCGATTCCGCCGACCAGCAGGGAGATGCTGGCGATGGATCCCAGGAACAATACTAGGGCACGCGCTGCATCCTGAAACTCATCAAGAAGGGCCTGCTGGCTCGTAACATCAAAGTCGTCCTTCTCCGTTATGCGATGCCGGAGGCGAAGTATCCGGCTCACGTCATTCACCGCCCCTTCAACGTTTTCAACAGCGTCCACCTGAACGCTGATTGCATCGATCTGTACTCCGCCTTCGAGAGAGCGCAGAGAGCGGATGCGACGGCTCGCAGTCGTTATCGGAATGACGACCCGGCTATCGTCAATGAAGGCATTGAAACCACCGGCATCGCTACTTCCCATAACGCCGATTACCGTCATTGCGCGGCCCGCAACCGTGACCGTCTGGCCAAGGGGATTGCGCCCGCCGAACAATTCCTCTGACGCGTCAGACCCCAAAACGGCAACATCAGAGGCATCGGCCGTATGTGGCACCGAAATAAAGTCTCCAATCTCAACTGTATATCCCCGTATCTCAAGATACTCAGGGGTTACTCCCTCAATTTGGGTTGATAGTGATCGCGCCCCGAAGCGATCAGTCACACTAACGTCCCCATAGGCATAGACCGCCGGCCCCACCTGCACGATTGAGGGCGCTAACACCGGATCGACCAGAGCATATGCATCATCCAATGTCAGCGATCCGGTCGTTGGGCTTACGTAGATGGTGGAAGGGCCCAGGGATTGGAAGGATGACGTAATCTCCTCCTGCACTCCCCGGCCAATGGACATGAGTGAAATGACTGCCGCGACGCCGATGACGATTCCCAGCAGCGTGAGCAAACTGCGGAGTTTGTTCGCCCCGACCGACTGGAGGGCTGAAAGCAGGATACGCTGCGGTCGCATCCGTTCACTCTCCCTGACTCACCACCAACTCCGGCGCCGTGCCTATGGTCCGATCAGAAACCCTTTCGTCGGTGACAATTTCGCCATCCCGCATGAACACCACGCGCTCTGCGAAGCGGGAGATATCCTGCTCATGCGTGACAATGATCACCGTTATGCCGGAAGTCCGATTGAGGCCCTGCAACAGCCCGATAATATCCAGGCCAGACTGCGAGTCTAGGTTTCCCGTCGGCTCGTCTGCGAGCAGGATGGAGGGCTCATTGACCAGAGCCCGCGCGATCGCAACACGCTGCTGTTGCCCGCCGGACATTTCCATTGGGCGATGCCCCGTCCTGTCTCCCAAACCAACGCGCTCCAGTGCCTCTCTGGCCAATCGACTGCTGCCGCCGCGTCGGGCGTACAGCAAAGGCAGCTCCACGTTTGCTAACGCCGTTAGGCGTGGCAACAGGTTATAACTCTGGAACACGAATCCAATTTTGCGGTTCCGGATTCCTGCCAGACGGGCGTCCGATAGTCGCCCCACGCTGACGCCGTCCAGCGCGTACCGGCCGGACGTTGGCACATCCAGGCAGCCAAGCAAATTCATGAGTGTCGATTTTCCAGAGCCGGACGCGCCCATGATGGCGAGCATTTCGCCACTATCGACGTGCAAACTCACTTCACGCAACGCAGCAATCTCTACCGTCCCAACTCGGTAGATCTTTGAGACACGTAGCAGATCTATCATGCGGCAGTCTCCGGCTGACTCAGGCAGCCATTCGCGCTAGTTCCGTGCCTCAAGACCGATCACCACTGAAGCTGAAGAAGTCATTGCGTTCGGGGACGTTCATCACCACCTCGTCTCCTTCGTCGACGCCTGTTATCACAACAACCCAAAATGCATCATTACTGCCAAGGGTGACCGGCCGGGGCGTGATCTTGCCATCTTGCATCACACGTACGATGGGGGACTCAAGTGTTCCATAAATTGACGGAACGGGAACCAGCAGGACGTCCTTTTCTTCTTCAATAGCCATACGGGCATCGGCGTTCATTCCCTCTCGCAAACCGACATCTCGCGGTGCCTGAATGCGAATCTTGACGCTGAACACTGCTATACCTTGCTGCAGCTCCGCGCCGGACGATATTGAAAGGATCTCTCCCGTGAACGCCTGCCCCGGCAGGGCGTCCAGCGTGATCAGCGCTTCCTGCCCATGGCTAATTCTCAGGATTTCAGTCTCATCAACCTGGCCTGCGAGTTCAACGATAGATGTATCGATGATCTCGACCGCCGCGCCCACTCCTTCTTCGAGGGGTTGCCCGGCAACGACCTTGAGATTGGAAACGATGCCATCTATCGGCGCGCGTTTTGTGGCACTTTCTCTCTGTTCCAGTGCCGTCTTGAGGGCGGTTTCCGCGCTGCGCAGCTCGGCTTCCGTGAGTGCGCGGCTATATCCTTTTTCCCCATTACCCGCATCCTGCACGGCAATCGTCGCCTCGGCAGTGTTGGCCTTGGCCTTATCAAGTGCTAACTGCGCCTGATAGACCTCATAATCACGTGCCGCCAGCGCGTCATCCATGCCCCGACGGGCTTGCTTCAGTTCCTCCCATGCGTCATCAAATCCCTTTTGCAGGCAGTGGCCGTTCAGCGGGTGCTCACGCGTCTCTTCACACGTGCCAACAATTCCGCCCGGATAGAAATTTGTGATGTTAAAGACAATAGGTTCTGACCAGACTGTGGCAGGATCATCGGCGGGCGTGGCGTTCCACGGCACTCCACCACTGCTAAAGAACGCCCCCTCCGGACTGAAGAGCCAATCGAGATCCAGATTCCATTGCTTCAAAAGTTGCTGTGGCGACAGGTCCATTTGGTCCACTGGGATCGACACGCCGAACCACGCGGAATAGATATTTCTATAGTCGTCCTCTTTCTGCTTCAGGTCCTTCCGGGCAAACTCGACCTTTGCCGCGTGGTCAGTCTCAACATTGGCCAGATTCCGTTCCGCTTCTCTAGCCATGGTTTGCGCTTCGATAAGGCCCGCCTCTGAGTCGCGCAGAAGGTTATCACGCGCCTTTTGTGCGTCTCGCAGGCTTATCCGCGCCCGTGCAACAGCCAGATCATGTCGGACAACCGTCGCGTCATCCAGAGTGAAGAGTGTCTGCCCTTCAACGACGGCCTGGCCCTCCTCAACGAACACATCTTTGACGACCGAATCGGCGCCCAGGTGTATGGACTTTCTCCGCGGCAGCGTAAGGGTTCCCCTGGTTTGTACTTGGTTGATCAGATTACCTCGCTCAACCACGACGAGCTGCTCATTGTCGGCAAGACCGGCACCGGCTTGGTCATCTGAATTACGAAGATTAACGAGGTAGTACGCGCCGACCGCGCCAGCAACGATGGCGACGACGATCACACCTATCTGCCATGCACGCAGGTGCTTAAGCGTCGCCATCTGCAATACACCTCAAAGTTCTATGGATATGCAGGTTAGCCAGCGAGCGATTGCATCGCTCGCATCGCACCATCACCAGTGGCTTTGACAAGAGAACAAACGCCGCCCCGCTCAAGACAGTTAGCAGTCCTTCGCCGTGGGGCGGCGTCTGTGACAGACGCGAGAGGAATCAGAGAGACAGTTTCTCAGCAAGCAGTGCCCGAATCTCACGTACCGTCTCCACCTGCCATTCGGGATAACTGGCCTGCATCCGATCACGAACGACCCGCCGAAATTCCTGTTCATCGGCGTTCGGCATTTCGGCCTTGGTATCCTCAGTAATCTTGGGCATCTCTTCATTCGCGGACGCTGGGCGCTCATGCCAGTGCGCAATTTCGTCCATGTCCCCCGTATAGAACACCGGCACCGGAATAGACATGAATTCGCCATTCTTCAAAAACTCATTCATGACGTCGAGGTTCTCATCACGCGGGAGGACGCTCACCTGCATATCGGCCGCCTCCCCGATCTTTGCAAGAACAGGCATACCCCTGAAAACATCCGGGCACCAGTCCTCCCCAATAATCAGCATCCTCGTTGCGCCCGCCTCTTTCGCACGGCGGAAGAACGCGACGTCATCGTCCGAAAGCTTCGCGCTTTCGTAGTACTGCTCAAACTTGTCCTTGTTAACTTTGATTTGCGCGATGTAGTCCGTGTATGAGAGACCAGACGCAAAACGCTCCGGCGTGACGGCAGTTGTCTTCTCAGCCATTGTGATCCCCCTGATTCCCAGCACGCGCACGTCGTTTTCGTTGTGCGCGGCTTTGAGCTACTCAGCCTATGTTACAGCTAATCATGTCCTTATACCCCATCGTGACCTTTCCATCCGGATACACAACGATGGGAACGACATCACCATAGTCCCGCGCCTCATCAAGCCATGCTTGATTCTCGTCGACCTGGCGCTCCTCAAATGCGCGACTCTGTGCCCGCCAATCGTCCTTCAACACAATGCACGCCGGGCACGTGGTCAGCGTATACACAATTGGCTTTGCGCCAACCTCTATCGCCACGCCTACCTCCACTGATTACTACCTGAACGTCGAAATGCCCTGTCCTTGCCTGTCATTCTAAAATGTCTGTCCCAGTGAGTCAAAGCGGTTGCCAGACATGCAATCATGTCTCCATGGTGAGAAACAGCATCGCGCTAGAGCTTGGACAAGCCCTCGCGCCGGACCTTCTCGAGGCATGCCGCGCTCTGGGTAATCTGGCTGAGCCAGGTACCCTCTACATCGTCGGCGGTGCCATACGCGACATCCTTCTGGGTCGGCAGCCTGATGAAGTCGACCTAGTCCTTCAGGGCAACGCGGAGGAACTGGGACAGAGGGCAGTACAGGCGCGGCTGGCCCGGAGAACAGTTGGCTCCCAGTTCATGACCATCAAGCTAACGATCGGTTCGCGCGACATTGACATAGCAACTGCCCGAACAGAAACCTACCCCTCCTCCGGCGCGCTGCCGGATGTCACACCCGCTGACATCGCAACAGACCTTGGCCGCAGAGACTTCGCGGCCAACGCAATTGCGGCCTCCATCGGCTCAATGGATTTCGGCCGTGTCATGGATCCACACGGCGGCATCAATGATGTCCAAGCGGGTGTCCTGCGCGCCCTTCACCCCGCATCGTTTCGTGACGATCCTACGCGCATGATTCGCGCCGCCCGCTACGCCGCGCGACTCCGGTTCAAGCTACATGTGGACACAGAGACACGGCTCAAAGATGATGCAATGAACATCCGGATGGTTGGACCAGATCGCCTCCGCAATGAGTTCAACAGGCTGTGGAGCGAAGAAAAGCCCGTTCCGGCATTACACATGCTGCAGACATGGGGTGTTCTTGATCACATCCCAACTGCGTCCAATTGGCTTAACCACCTCTACAGCATTTCAGTATCGGACCGTGAAGCCGCAGCCAGGCCTGACGATGCCAACATCGCAGATGTCTACTGGGCTCTGGTGGCCACAACCCTCAGCCAGGACCATAGGAGCCTCATACAGTCATTCAACCTCACCGGGAGCGCGCGGCGCGCAGTCGAGGACATTCGATTTTGGAAGATGGATGGCCTCGTGAGCTTCCATGACGCTCACGCATCCGGTAGGGCAAGCCGCATCTCAGGTGTGCTGTCACTGCTAGAAAGCCCTGCGCTTGTCGCCATCTACTTGACCGGCGAGGCCACGGAAGCGCACGCAATCGCCTCGTATCTCGGCGCGTGGAGGCACGTCACCACGGAGCTAAACGGGAACGACTTGCTCAAGCTTGGCGTGCCGCAAGGCCCGCTTGTCGGCAAGTACCTCGATCATCTGCGCAACGACCGCTTGGACGGGCTTGTTCTGGTCAGAGACGGCGAGCTTGCGCTAATCAGGCAGTGGCTTGCGCGCGATTCAGCCTCCTCTGCCGAATCATAACGCTACCGGGCAGGCCTCGCTCACGCATCGCCATCTCACGCGCATCCTGAAACAACAGCTGTTGCGCGTAGGCCGCGTACGTGCCAAATCGCTCCCGCCCCCACGCCGCAATCTTCTCCTCTGACATGCTCACACCACTCAGATACAGGCCAGTTACGGCGCGGCTTACCCATCGATCCACTGCAAACGCCTCTGTGTGTTCCAGTGAAAACGCAAGAATGCAGTCAGCGATTTTCGGCCCGATCCCCTTCAATCGCAGCAATTCATTCTTCGCGTCTTCATACGTCAAAAGCCGCAGTGCCTCAAGATTCACATCTGCCTCGCCAATGCTGCTCGCAGCTGATGCAAGAAAGGGCGCGCGAAAACCCAGCCCAATCTCACGAAGACGGGATTCCCCCAACCGCGCCACGTCTTCCGGTGGAGGAACACGATACACAGTTCGCCCCCACACCTCACTACTCGCGCCGCACGCCTCCGCCAGGTTCTGCATGTTGCGTTTGATACGTGGCAAATGACACTGCGCACTGATGATGAAACTTGCAAGACACTCCCACGTCTCTTGTCGCAGAAGGCTTAAGCCGGGCCACCGCTGCATGATTCCGGCGAGCACGGGGTCCTGAGACAGTCCTCGTCGAATTGCGGCGTGGTCGTCATCCAGCCTTAAGTAGCTGGCCACCATGCCCACAGCAACGGCAGCAGGCAGCTTTGCATCATGCGCCGCAACGTAAAGCACGCCGGGACTCTCATGAGTGGCGTCACCATGGCGAACGCGAACTGCTTGCCCACAAACTGTTCCGATCCACCATTCGCCATCCTCGGCTTGCACCGCCGTCCAGCCGAATGCCTGACCCTCATCAAGCGACGCCGGCAGATCAAGCGGCCACGTCAACTCGAGGCGCGCAACAGTCACGCCGCTTGCATCACCCGCCATCAGCGTTGAACCATTCCCGCACTTCCTCACCAAGCCGGTCAAGCGGCGGAGTCAGCACCGTCGACGTCGGCAGTGCATCAATGAAGGCCGCACCATATCCCCTATTCAGTACACGAGAATCGAGGACGACAATCACGCCTTGATCGCGCCCGCTCCGCAATAAACGCCCAACACCCTGCCGGAATCGCAGGAGTGATCGCGGAATCTGAAAATCACTGAAGGCATTCTCATATACCTCCCCTCGCGCGGCGATTATCGGATCTGTTGGCACATCGAATGGCAGCCTGGACACGATGAGCGCCCGAAGCGCGTCGCCCGGCAAATCAACACCCTCCCAAAACGCCGCCGCACCCAGAATGACGACTCGCTTTCTTAACCGGGCGATTTCCGCCAACTGGTCGGGCGGCCCATCGATACCCTGCCCCAACACCGTTATGTCCCGCTCGCGCAGAATCGGACGAACC
The DNA here is from genome assembly GCA_965224255.1 of Dehalococcoidia bacterium. Lineage (GTDB taxonomy): Bacteria > Chloroflexota > Dehalococcoidia > UBA6926 > UBA6926 > VXMO01. Next base: position 1,682,268 of record CBDCYO010000005.1, on the reverse strand, counting down.
AGTGTATATGCCTCGCGGAGTGTTGCGTGCGACGTGAACAGCGCAAGCACTCCACCCCCCGTCACCGTCGCAACCTCAACGATGGCCTGCTGAGCTGCCCTCACGTAGGTGCTGCTATTCGGCTCCGGAATATCCATCGGAACGAACGCCGCCGCGGCGTCATCAGACCCCAGACCCAGGCTCAGTCTCAACACGGACGGCTCTTCCAGCCCAAGCCTCTCGCATATAAATCCGAAGGAACCCTCAGTAGTCAGTGTCGCACTCGCCAACACGATCGATTTTCTATTCGCAAATGGTCCTGCCCCCAAAAGTGGTGCAACCGTCATCGGTGCCCAATGCAAGGAGATACCTCGCCGGGCATCCTTGGGCGACTCCACCCACGTGATGTCCACATCGCGTTTCGATCCGGTCATTATCAGTAAGAGGCGCCCACGCAGGTCCGCGATACGCCGTACAACATCATCCACGTCCGCGGACGATCCAGACCGGCCATGTTGCGCCTCCAGGGCCGCTCGCAACCGCGAATCAACGACGTTGTTCAGCGCATTTAGCGCCATGTCCATGTCTTCCCAAGCGCGTGACGCCTCTCTCCATTCCTCCGTCTCCCGTATTGGTTGTGTCAGCCGAAAAGCCGAATCGCCGCCCCTGGCGGAACGCGAACTGGCAATCAGCACACCCAGGGACTGAAGGAGCTGCCCGGCCCGATTTGCTGCCTGACGAGCGGCGGCGGCAACTTCTGTTCCAGCCTCCGCGATCACTGCTCCACGAGAGTCTCCGCTGACTGCCCCCGAGCGGGCCAATGCGGATACAACCATTCGCGGCTGGTCGTTCTCAGAGTCTGAGCCCAATGTCCCCAGCAGATCATTAACCTCTGAGGCGGAGACGCTCCGACTGTAGTGGTCCGTTGCCTCACGCTCCAGATTGTGCGCCTCATCCAGGATGAGATGCGGCACGTCTCCGAGTACGCTCCCATTCGTCGCGGAGTCTGCAAGGAGCAAGGCGTGATTTGTGATAACCAAATGCGCGGACTGCGCGGCCCGGCGAGCTCTGCCGATGAAACAATGCCCCTGCCGCTCATAGACGCAGCCGCCGTGCCCCTCCTCAGAGCCTGCCGATAGGCTCAACCACCGTGCCGCTTCTCGCTCACCCATGGGAAGCTCGCCAAGATCACCGCTTTCCGTCACTTCCAACCACACCAACAACCGCGCCAGAAATGTCACGTCGTCGGCTCTCATTTCCATTGCGCTCAGGCGCGACAACAAACGCGAAATACACAGATAGTTCCCCCTACCCTTGAGGACAGCCACGCGAAACTCATCTGTCGATAGGCCAAGCGCGGCCAGAGCGATGGGAACATCCTTCGCGGCCAACTGCTCCTGCAGTCCTCGCGTCGAAGTGGCTACAACCACCTGCTCCTCGTCTGACTCTGCTCTCCACAACGCCGGAATCAAATAGCCAAGAGATTTCCCCGTCCCGGGCGGCGCCTCCAATAATTGCGTCCCGCCCACCTGCTGAACATCAAGCACCGCTTGCGCCATCTGCATTTGCTGGGGCCGAGGTTCATACACATCGTTGAGAGCCCGCCGCAGCCCGCCGCCATTCCCAAATACTTCCCCAATGATCGCCGCCCCATTCTCCCTTGTCGGCAGCCTGCGTTGGCGTGTCTCCTCTTCGGCATTCGACTGCCCAAGGCGCTCGATCAGCCGCCGAACAATCGTTTCCGGACCGCTGGCTCCGACAGCGCGCTCGCGGGCTGCGAGTTCAAATAGCGCTCCTGGTTCCCACTCCCCCTGCATTCGGTTAGCGAGAGAGTGAATCATCGCTAGTATCGCGTGATCAAGTCGCTGAACGGTGTCCCAGAACGCGAGGAACACCTTCGCCGTCGCTTCAGCGTCGGCCAGCGCTCGATGCGGGCTGTCATTATCGATGCCCATCTCATCGACTAGCCAACCAAGTCCATGGTTCGCCGCGGACGGTCGCAAAATGCGTGACAAGGCCAGCGTGTCAAAGACCCGACCCTGTGGCCTGACACCAGCCGCAGCCAGGAACTCCAGGTCAAAGCGGAAATTCTGACCCACCATAGGCAGGTCGCCAATGAAGTCCGCTAGCTGCGTCGCCACATCTGCAAATGCTGGAGCGCCCACCAAATCGGCATTCGTGATGCCAGTCAGAAGGGAAACAAAATCAGGCAGTGCATGGCCAGGATTAATGAGGCGCTGAAAGCGATCGACCATCTGACCGCCCTCAACTCGCACTGCGCCAACTTCGATGATGCGGTCACTTTCGGGGTTCAGCCCCGTCGTTTCCAGGTCGAGAGAGACGAACGTTACAGGAAACGGAACGGACTTGTCAGCAGCGGTCATCATGCCCCTGCAAGAATCAAATCGGCCGCACGCTCATCCCAATATGAACCGTCATGACCTCGAATAAGCGAGCCAGTGGGGTAGTAGCGGCCTGCCCGAATCTCGTCGATGAATTCCTCCACGTTAGAGATGTGCCGCTCCGTAACGATTGCCCCTGACCCGAGCCCAGACGATGAATGCGCATCACCACCGCCAACTCCCCTGCGTCCGAGCCGATGAGCCACCTGCAAGGCAAACAGGTTTTCCCGCGCGTTATTCGCTCCGTTTACAACCTCCATCTCATCTGTCAAGGCAAAAATAGGCAACTCCGCGGCTTCTTCAACTGAGTACTCTTTTGGCCAGCCATTAATGCGGGGGTCATCAAACATCCGCCGAAAAGGATGCGCGGCAACCATGATGCCATCGGATGCCACTACGACGCGCCTGAGAATATCGGCACGATGAATGCCGGATGAGTACCCCGTGAGGCCAAAGCACGTAATATGCCCCAGGTCTGTTGCGACTTCCATCCCCGGGATAACAAGGAAATCGTGCTCCGCTGAGAAACGCTCCAGCTGGTATTTGTCCCATACGGCGGCATGCTCAGTCACGCACACGCCATCAAGTCCAACAGCCTTTGCAGCCGTCACAAGTTCCTGTGGCGCCAGGCCGCTATCGGAAGAACCCCAATTCGTGTGAACGTGAAGGTCCAGCTTCATGATGTATCTAACAGCCCTTGCATTCTACTAGAGGCAACTCAACCACGCGATACTCTCACACGGTGCGGCCGACCACATGGGCCCGCCCACAATCACGAGCGTACCCGAATCGGGTACGCTGTAAGCGTCTGAGAAGCTCTCACCGGAGGCTTACATGTACCGCATCACGATTTCGACACAAGAGCACGGGACCATCCTGGATCAAGATCTCATGGGATTTGTGCTGATCCGCAAGATGCTCTGCGAACACCAGGATCCAACCCATGAACCCCTGATGAGTATGGAGTCACGTGGCGTCAATGGCTACGAACAGGTTGGACTCTTGGAATGGGCCAAGGCGGTCACAATGTCGGACATGGTCGCTGACATGGAAGAGGGGCCGGGGCTGGCCGACTATCCAGGCTAGCGGAGAGATGGTGCCCCCAAGGGGACTCGAACCCCTGTCGGCGGCTTGAAGGGCCGCAGTCCTGGGCCACTAGACGATGGGGGCGTGAACTAGACGACTCTCCCACTATAGCCACTTCATCCCCTTCTCCGAAAGTTATTGACCTGCCTGCCCTTGCGTTCTGTCCCTGAATGTATATGCCTTCATGGATGCCGGGTGCCAAACGCCATGGGACACCTACCATCGGTTCCTCACCGAAAATACGCCTGATTTCCCACCTCAAACCCTGCAGAGTGCGCTACCCCGGCGTTGATCTCCAGCGCATATTGTGCCGGCGCCGCACTCGGATATCTCAGTAGCTCAGCATCGGCGGCGCCCGGCTGTGGGAACATCGTCTGGATATCAACAACGATTCCGTGGGCGTCCATAAAGAGAATACCAAGGGGAATCAGCGTGTTTTTCATCCAGAAGGTGAGGCTGATTTCACCTGGGAAAACAAATAACATCCCTGCGTCTTTCGGCAAGTTTTCACGGTGCATGAGTCCCAACTGCAGATCCTCTTCTGTCACCGCGATCTCCAAGTCAAAGATGTGGTCACTCAGCGACACCTGACGGATCGACGCCGGATCCTCAATGGACGTAATTAAGTCAAAGGAATCCCTTTGCGGCGTTGAGGTAGGGATCCTCGTGGGTGTTGAAACGTCCGTCGACGGCACAACCTCCGATGGACCACAGCCAGCAAGACCTAACGTCACTAGGGTCAGAACGGCACCGAAGTTCAGAGTGGAACGCCAAGTCATGCGGCCAAGCATACATGACGCGTTTGGTAGACTGAGTTGGCAGGGTGATGTTGTCGTTCAGGTGTTCACATCAGAGAAGGCCAGCGTAGCTCAGGGGTAGAGCAGCGGTTTCGTAAACCGCAGGCCATCGGTTCAAATCCGATCGCTGGCTCCACCCCGCCCGCATTGTCGTGCTGAGTGGCCCTTCTGCCTGAGTACCCTTCCGCCACCGGGCGTGTCTCCTTGTCGTACTGAGTGGCCCTTCCGCCTGAGTACCCTTCCGCCACCGGGCGTCCCTTTCCCGTCATCCTGAGCGCTCCCTCTGTCACTCTGAGCGCCCTTCCTGTCATTCTGAGCGCCCTTCCTGTCATTCTGAGCGTAGCGAAGAATCTATGTCCCCACTACGGCAAAGGCGGGTTAGATTCTTCACTCCACTACGTTCCGTTCAGAATGACATGTGGGGCCACATTCCGTTCAGAATGACATGTGGGGCCACGCTTCGTTCAGAATGACATAGGGGGCCACGCTTCGTTCAGAATGACGTGCGGGTGGCTGGCACGCCGTTCAAATGACCCAGCGGCAGGGGCAAACCTCGTACGCAATTTACATGTGCTAGAGTATTCCTGTGCAGACGGAGGGCGTGCAAAGCGTGGCCTTGCGCGGTTGGCGAACGCTCCACCCTCACATTACGATCGGGGAAGGTGGGTCAGTGAGCACCGATAACTCCAGTACGACGCCTCAGTCCCTTCAGGATGCGGACGATGGAGGCGCATCGACAGGACCGCGACGAGGCGCCTTTTCCTCTGTGGAGCATCACGTTCAGCGGCGGACCCTCGAAGGTCTGGTTGAGTTGGTGCCCCTGTTGGTAACTATTGGGGCAATCGCATTCCTCGTTGGCTACGCCGACGCGCTTATCAGGCCAATCATCAGACTACTCGGGATATCCCCCATCAGTATTTCGATAGGCGAGCGTACCCTGAGCCTAACGCTTGATTTCTTTGGCATCGGGGCGATCACACTGGCCATAGTCTTCTACCTCATTGGCGTCATCACGTCCTTCCGCCCGGGCCGTAAACTCATGGATGTCTTTAGCACCGTCTTTGGAGCCATTCCGGTGGTCAGGGTCATCTATAACATGATGAAGCAGGCGATGGCCTCCATTGGCAGCACCAAGACCAACTTCAGTCGTGTCGTCTTCGTCGAGTGGCCGCGAGAAGGAATCGTTGCCCTCGGGTTTGTCACCGGCCGTATCTACTCCCAAGAGCGGCGCGCCTCGCTCGTCAGCGTCTACATCCCAACTATTCCGAACCCGACATCCGGCAACATGGCTTTCGTGTTCGAAGACGACGTTATCGAGACAAACCTCAACCCTGATGACGCCATGAAGCTGGTGTTCTCCGGCGGCATCGTTCTACCTGAGACCGTCAACCTCGCACGACTCCCCACGGATCTGGAAGAACATCGCGTATCCGATCTGACGGGCCAGTTCCGTACGATGTCCGCACCGGAACAGGATGAGGATTGGCCAATACCGGCCGTCTCCAAGCAGAACGATCCCGGGTCCCCTTAACTAATCGCACCCACGCTCATGCGGACGGGGCGACACTACAACCATGTCGCTCTGACACGGCGCGCCAGCCCCCCCATGTCATTCTGAACGGCGCGCCAGAGACCTTCACAATGACAGAGGGCGACGCACGAGTAATGACTGGGGAAGTTCCTTAGTCATCGCATGATGACGTTCTAATCGGCGCGGCACACCACCGGGTTTTGGTGAGCGGCCTATTCCTCAGTTGTTGCGAGTACCCCAGCGCCCTGTTCCCCAGTCTGTGGGTCGTTTAGTTCCTCACGGGTGGCGCTCTTTGCCGAGTCCAACGGGATGTCGATAGTCATCTCCGTGTATTCATTGACTTTCGTATCCACGTAGATCGCGCCACCATGGCGGCGCACGATGTCGTTGGATATTGCAAGGCCAAGCCCGGTCCCCTTCTCTGGAGGTTTCGTCGTGAAGAATGGATTGAATATCCTATCTTTGACCTCATCCGGCATGCCCACACCGTTGTCCCGAATTGTCACTCGTACCTTGTCGTCCTCGCGACGCGTCTTCAGCCAGAGCGTCGGAGTATACCCATTTCCCTGGCTTTCCGCCTCCAGATTCTTGCGGCGCAGATGCGTCGCATAGCACGCATTCGCCACCATATTCAGAAATACGCGGCCAAGTTCCTGCGGAATGACCTCAACCGTGCCGATGTTCGGATCATAGTCCCCTTCCATCGTTACATTGAATTCCGAGTCCGTCGCACGTTGACTATGGTACGCCAGCCGATATTGCTGATCGACGAGGATGTTCATATCCACGTTCTCCCACGCACCCGTGTCACGGCCGATCTGCAGCATGTCATGAACGATGCGATTCGCCCGGTCACCGTGGGATTTGATACGCCCGAGGTTCTCCTGAAGGTCTCTCACAATTTCATCGACATATGAACGCTGATCGTCTGGCAGTTGGAACTTGTCGTCCGTGATAACCTCCTTCAGCTCATCAATCAACTCTCGAGACGCCTCTGAGAAGTTGTTCATGAAGTTGAGGGGATTGCGGATTTCGTGCGCCACGCCCGCCGTCAACTCTCCCAGCGCAGCCAGCTTCTCTCGCAACACAATTTGTCCTTGCACCTGCTGCAATTTACCCAATACGTCCTCAAGTTCTTCATTCTTGTCCTGCAACTCGCTCGCGAGTTGTTCAACGAGGTTTAGCCGTTGGACTTCCAATGCATGGCGTCGGAATACCTCCAACGCGGACGCCATTACGGCGACTTCATCTTGACCGCCAATATCTACGGTCGATTCCAGGTCACCATCCGCCATGCTCCGCATGCGATTGGACAGCATATTCAGCCGCCGCAACAGGACCCGCCCGATGAACAGCCAAATCACCAAAAGTGCGCCAATGACGCTCAACGCAGTAATGGCCACAAGCAGGATGCGTCCTGTGCGAATCGCTTGTGCGGACGCGGCGGTAGCATCCACCGTGCCTGCCTGCGACTCCATGACCAAGACGTCCACCTCTGCCAATAGGTTGATCGAAAGAGCGCGGTTACTCTCTAGGAGTCGACGCTGCGCCTCCGCAATCTGCAGTGAACTCAGGACAACGTTGTAGATACCAGTCTCACCAAGACCGAGCTCGGAGAGCTCCCCCAGTATTGGCTGCGCTTTCGCATGGATTTCCGTCCCCTGCAACGTCGTCATGTTCCGATCGATCCTGCTAGTCGCCGCCGCAAACTCGTCCCGCAGTGAATCGACCAGCCTGGGGTCAGTGGCAGTGAAGGCGCTCGCCAACTGCTCGCTCCCTATTTTCGCATCAGATTGAATCTCGACGAGTCGCCGATACCTCTCAACCTGTTCCTCGGAGAAGTGTTCAAGGCGCTGCACCTGTGGCTGAGCATTTCCGTGGTAGCCGGTCATGATGAAGAAGAACTGATTGTCGATCTCCGGCACAAGTACGCCATCAAGCTGTAGGCCGAACGTAGAAAGGCGCGATTGCTGCGCTCCCCGCCGATCGTTCAGTTCGAACGTACCGTTTGTCTGAATCGCAATTGAGTCGATGTTAGAAAGCAGCGTGTTCGCGTACTCCCGAATAACCCGTATTTGCTCAGGATCCACGCCCGGCTGCGCCTCAAGCGCCACCATTTCGCCCTCGAACGCATCATACGCAACATCAATCTCCTCAATAACACGCCGGAACTCTGCCCTATTCTCTGCCACGGTTAAACTCGGTGCGGCGGTTACCAATGTCTGGCCGTATTGCGCAATTCCAAAGGCGGATGCTAGCTCCGGCACACTCCCCTCATTCACCTGCACCTGTGCCTCGCCAATGCTGTTAAACGAAAACCACGCTACCAAACTCGCCAACAGGGTGAGCATGACCGCCCCGCCGATGCTGATATACAGCTGTGTCGCAATGCGTACGCGGCCGAGCATTCTGCCCCAGATGCCTCTGACAAGAGTCACCTGCCGGCCCGTCGGCTGGTCACTGGCGGGCTCCTCTTTCAAGGTCGGTTCCTTTACGCCACGGCCCCTGGAGCCGAATAGGCTTCCGATCAACGGGATCCTCATGACACTGACTCCATCAGCGTCTCTACGGGGTGATACGCGCCATCAGTCTCGATTATTGTGAGATAGACCGCATTTGATCCTTGATTATCACCCTCGCCAAACCGCAACCTGAATCCGTCGATATTGATAAGGCGGGCATTCCTGATCGAGTTGAGAAAGCACTGCCGATCCACCTCCGCCCCGCATGCCATAACTCCCGCTATTGCCAAACGGCCAGCCAAATAGCCCTCAAGAGAGTAGAAATTGACTTCTGCATCCTTATTGTACGCCCGCAGCGCATTCTCAAAGCTCGCGATGATCCGCTCCGGCTTGTCTGTCACAAGAGGCATCACCTGCGTCACATACACACCGGTACCGCTGTTTCCAAGAATTTGTAGGAGGCTCTTGCTGCCTGCCACTGAAACGGTATAGAACTGCGTGTGCATGCCGGTGCGCTTTGCCCATTTGATCATTTCCCCCACCGGCTCAAAGGTGCCTATCAGCAAGACGGCCTCCGGATGCGCAGCGGCAAGGTCAAGTACCGCCGTCTTGATCGCGTTCGTGTTGGCGGTATAGAGGCCAACCGCGACGGGCTCCATATCCCGTGATCGCAACGCGCTCAGCGCTCCTGCATAGCCGCTCCTACCGTATGCATCGTCCTGATACATAAGGCCAATGCGTGTAAGTCCACGTTTGTTGATGAAGTATTCAACAATGGCTTCTGTTTCCTGCCTATAGGAGGCCCGAAGGTTTATCACATTGTCCGGGGCGCCATCTCTCAGAAACTCCGCTCCGGTAAAGGGCGCCACATATGGGACGCCCGCCTCTGCCGTTATCGGCAATACGGCACGACCCGTCGGCGTGCCGACCGAGCCCAGAATGGCAAAGACGTTTTCTTTCTCGATGAATCGCTCAGTATTCCGTATTGCCTTGGCCGGTTCATAATCATCATCCAGCGTCATCAAGCTGAGTCGGCGACCGTTCACTCCCCCATGAGAGTTGACCTCGTTAAACGCCGCCTCAATGCCCGCCTGCAGGCCCGCGCCAATCTCCGTGAAATCCACTGATTGGCCAAAGAGGATGTGATCTTTCGTTACGCCAGGCGTGCCGGGGATCGGAGTTGACGGTACAACCGGCTCCGGTGTGGGATCCTGTGATCGACCCGGAAGCTCGAGATCAGGCAGACACCCAGCAAGAAGCGACACTGCCACAACAGCTGTAGCAGAAACGATTCCGACCAGCTTCGGGTTTAGCATTCCAACCTCGCTGCTAAAGGTTGGCGACCAGCTTCATCCTGTTCTTGTTACCTGAACGAGAGTAGGAAACGTCATCCATAATCGTTCGAACAATATGGACGCCCCAGCCCCCGATTCGGCGATCCATCATCGGTCCGTCCAAGTCAGGTTTCGGAGCATCGACAATTGGATTGAAGGGTCGGCCATCATCAACAATCTCTATTGTGACTCTGGAGTCCTCCGACTTCACAGAAACATAGATCTGGTGAATCTCATCATCCGTGTATCCATAGTTCATGATGTTGAGGGTCAACTCTTCGAGAACAAGGTTGATCTTGTAGACAAATTCTGCCGGCCATTCGTTCGCCTCGGCCAACTGCTCAACGGCCGCGGTGACTCTATCAAGCTCGCCATGTTTCGACTCAATCATCATCGAGATGCTCACGATGTCGCCCTAATCTCTTCGCAGCACAAGACATGTGATGTCGTCATGCTGTGGGGCCGACCCCGCAAATTCCTTGATGACATCAATGACTGCATGAGTAGTACTCTCAGGATCCGTGGGCGGTGAGGCTGCGAAGTGGTCTCGGACGCGCTGCATACCCATGGGTACTTGCCGCTCATTCATCGCCTCAGTAACGCCGTCCGTCACAAAAATCACGGTATCGCCCTGGGTAATCTCTACAGTGTTCTCCATATATTCGTAGCCAGGAGCCACACCAAGGACAATGCCCCCTGTAAGCGGTAGTTCTTCAGAAGATCCATCGGCGTGGATGAGCACTGGCGGATTCTCACCCCCACTCGCGTACGTGAGTCTGCCTGTCCTGGGGTCAAAGACTGAGTACAGCACCGTCACGAACATCCCCGTCTCATTGTCTTCGACAAGCATGCTATTGACTTCTGTCAATACCTCACCCGGGTGTCCTTTCCCAATAGCCGCGCCCTTCAGCAGCGTCCTCGTGGACATCATGAACAGTCCCGCGGCCACACCCTTATCGGACACATCTGCCACCACCAGCCCAACACGATCAAACTGGAGGCGCATCAAGTCAAAGAAGTCGCCGCCAATGTTACGGGCCGGCCGCATCGTTCCATAGATTGTGTAGCCCTCACCCCTGGGAAACATCGTCGGCAGGATGGATTGCTGAATATTCTTCGCAACATCCAGTTCGTTCTGGATGGCCACCAGTCGATCCCGCACGTTCAGCGCGTCCCGTAGCTCCTGGACATGGCGCAGCGTTCGCTCGATCGTCACGCGCAGATCTTCAAAATCGACTGGTTTAGTGATGAAATCAAACGCGCCGCGATTCATGGCGGTGCGTATATTCTGCATGTCCCCGTATGCGGAGATGATTACCGAACGAATATTAGGCTTTGCCTTAGGAATCTCCTGAAGTAGCGTCAAGCCATCCATCTGCGGCATATTGATATCTGACAGGACCATATCGATACCGTCATCATCGTCCAACTCTTTCAGAGCCTCAACGCCATTGTGAGCGAAGACGAAATTATACCGACCTGACCGGATCTCCCGACGCATACGCTGCCGAACGAGCGGCTCCAGATCAGGCTCATCATCGACGACCAGTATCTTGAATCCCGACTGGCTTACCTCGGGCTCCTCTGCATGGTCAATATCGTCACTGGTAACGTCAGTTGTCACGAATGTCCCTTAAAGAACGTTCACATGAGCGATGACCGCGTGCCACAAACAAGGACCGCCCCGTCAGTCTCGTTACTCTAGACAGAAATAGCCGCGGCCGCCTCAGCACGCGTCCGATGAATCGCGATGATATTGTCAAACCCACTGATCTTAAACACTTCGCGAATCGGCTCTGTCAACGAGCACAACACAAGCTGCCCGCCCTGGCGCTGAAGTGTCTTCGCAGTCAGCAAAATCACGCGCATCCCGGCGCTGCTGATATACGACACGCTTTCAAAGTCAATGATCAGCGCTTTGTCATCAGGCTGGATCACATTCTCAAGCGCCGACTGAAACTGCTGCGCACTCCCGCTATCTATTCGGCCATCCGCCTTCGCAACGACAGTTACCTGGTCCCTCTCGGCATCGACTTTCAACACGGCGACCTCCCATGGTACCCATCTAGACTACCCGCAGTATGCCATACTGCTGACTAGCAGACTAGACGGATCCACCACGACTTCCTTACCGTCCCCTTGCGACGATCATGGCTATTATGGCCGTCTTCTGCAACGTGAGGTGCGCCGAACGCCTGCAGCCTCACAACTGTCGCATAATAGACAGACCAACCCTGCCGAAGTGGCGGAATGGCAGACGCGACGGTCTCAAACACCGTTGGGGGCAACCCCGTGTCGGTTCGACTCCGACCTTCGGCACCATTCCATACCTTTCAGACGGCGGTATACGCTCACTCATATACTGAACAAGCGCAGCGCAGCAGCGTTGCCCGGTGGTGCAGCGGTAGCACAGGGGACTTTGGATCCTCTGACCCAGGTTCGAATCCTGGCCGGGCAGCCAACAGACACCCTGGCAGCGTGGGGAGGTTGACCATCGCCTCAAATCTTGACTCTCGTCAGCACAAGGCCCTCGTCACGGGAGGCGCGGGCTTTATCGGCGCGCATCTCGTCGAACGCTTGCTCGCCAGCAACAGCACCGTAACCATCGTCGATAATCTCTCATCCGGTGCGCCTCCCGCCGCAGAAAACCGCGCCCCACTACACCGAATTGACATCGCGGATCCGAACCTCGCTGATATCTTCGCGGAAAGCAGGCCGGACGTTGTCTTCCATCTTGCAGCACAGATTTCCGTCACGGCATCAATGCGAGATCCGGAAACCGATGCTCGTACGAATATCCTCGGCGGCATCAACGTCCTAACCCAATCCGCCCGCTTCGGCGTTCGGCGCGTCATCGTCTTCTCTACCGGCGGCGCACTTTATGGCAAGCCCGATAAGCTCCCCTGCGATGAATCCCACCCCGTCAAGCCTCTCTCCGCCTACGGCGTGAGCAAAAATGCGCTTGAACACTACACACGCATCATCGCCATCGAAAACGGCCTGGACTATACAATCCTCCGCCCCGGAAACGTCTATGGCCCCGGCCAAAACACAGACGGAGAGGCTGGAGTTGTGCCGATATTCGCAACTCGCATGCTCGCAGGAGATGACGTCGTTATCTTCGGAGACGGCCAACAGGAGCGTGACTTCATATACTGTAGCGACGTCATCGATGCCGCACTTGCAGCACTGCAACCAGACTCCCCGCCATCCGGCGTGTACAACGTTGGGAGCGGCTCACCCACATCCATCAATGAGATCTTCTCACTGATCGCCGCGGAGACCGACTATGGCCGAATGCCCATCCACGCCCCCGAACGATCCGGTGAGGTTCGACGCATCTATCTGGATAGCAGCCGGGCCCACCGGGATCTCGGCTGGACGCCACACGTCACACTCAAGGACGGCATCGCCCGCACAGTGGCTACAATTCGTGAACAGACATCACAGCGCCCCGGATGATTCTTATAACTGAGCAAAGTAGGATCACGTATTGACACGCAGCGCCAACACAACAGCCGTCATCCAGCCGCCCGGCCAACCCACGACGCTCCTCCAACGGTTGCGCAGCGGTGAATTCGTAACAACAGTGGAGGTTCACCCACCGCGGGGCTTTGTCCTTGATCGCACGCTGGACAGCCTTAAAGCGCTGATCCACAGGGTTCCGGTCGATGCGTTCAACGCGACCGATGTTCCTCTCGCCCAGGCCCGCATGAGCGCTGTCGCACTGAGCGTCCTTCTGCAAACGCACACGGGCGTAGAAGCCATTCTCCATTCCGCGACGCGCAACCGTAACGTCTTGGCGCTTCACTCTGACCTCATCGGTGCGCACGCGCTGAACGTTCGCAATGTTTACGTCTTTCGCGGCGACAATCCCACTATCGGTGATTATCCTGACGCGAGCAGCCTGTCCGATGTAACCTCGTCTCAGTTGATACGTAGCCTCAGTCGCCTCAACGGCGGAGAAGACGTTGCGGGACACACTTTGCTGGAACCGACGTCATTTGCCATCGCCTGCGCCCTCAGCCCAAACGCACCCCTGATGGACGAGGAACTGGCCAGCCTTGAACGAAAATATGAGGCCGGCGCCCACTTCATCATTACGCAGACCGTCTTCGACCCGGAGCCCGTGCGACGCTTACACGACCGACTGGGCGGCTTCCCCCTGCCGGTCATCCTCGGTGTCCTGCCACTTCAGAGTGCTCGCCATGCGGAATTCCTCCACAACAATGTCCCTGGAATGGTCATCCCGCAATCAACACGGCAAAGGCTTCATGACGCCGGCGTAGACGAGCGCAGTCAGGGAGTCATCATCGCCCGTGAGCTAATCGATGACGTACGAGACATCATCTCCGGGGTCTATATGGTTCCCTCTTTCGGGCGCTACGAAATCGTCGCAGATGTGCTGGGGGACAACGCAGCTCTCAGAAACGCATAAGAGCGTGAAGGGAATAATCCCCAAGCACTTCACGTCCTGACAGATCAACAAGCTCAATGAGCACCGTTGCCCCAACAGTTTCTCCGCCGGCCTTCGCCACCAAGTTTTCTGCCGCCTTCAATGTGCCGCCCGTGGCCAGCAGATCATCAACTAACACTGCTCGCTGACCGGGCTGAACGCCGTCCACGTGAATTTCAACTGTCGTCGAACCATATTCGAGTGCGTACTCCACACTGAATGTCTGATACGGCAGCTTGCCAACCTTGCGAACCAGCGTAAGGGGTACCCCGAGCGCGCGAGCTATCGGGGCACCGAACACGTATCCCCGCGCCTCCACCGCCACAATCACGTCAACAGGCAACCCCTCAACAGAGCGCGTCATTTCATCGATGGCCCACGCAAACGCCGCCGGGTTCAGTAGCAGCGGCGTAATGTCTCGAAACAGGATCCCCTGCTCCGGAAAGTCTGGTATCGCGCGGATGAGGTGTTCGTAACTCGTCACAGCAACATACGTCCACTATCGTGAGACCATCCTGTCATGATTGTGACGGACACAACAAGAGGCACCCGGTGGGAGTGTAATGATGACTCAGTTGACGAACGGGAACGGCAGATGGGAAGCGGCAGTGCTCGCTGCGGGGCGTGGGACGCGCATGCGCACAGCCCTGCCGAAGGTTCTCCACCGCGTCGCCGGGCGCTCCCTGATCCAGCGCGTTATAGCGACCCTCGAAGATGCGAACTTCACCAACCTGACCATCATCCGTGATCCATCTCCCGCTCTACCGGCCACACTTGGCGTCGTCTATCGATTCGCCGTTCAACATCAGGCCGACGGCACCGGCGGCGCATTGCGCGCTCTATTCGAAAGAAGGACATCCGATGCCACCAGCCTGATTGTCATCAACGCTGATCTCCCTCTCATCACACCGCAAACCCTTCTTTCCCTACGTCGTGCTCACGATCTGGACGGCGGCGCAGTTCTCACCCTCCTCACATGCGACGGACTGACCATATCCGATGCTGGCCGCATCGCTCGTTCCCCTGATGGCGCGCCACAGGAAATCATTGAAGTCACCGACCCTCGCCACCCAGACACGCCCACTGAGGCCAATGCCGGGGTATACGCCATAGACAGCGCCTGGGCACAGACAGCCCTCCCGCGTCTTCCCCTTCACAACAACGGCGAGTACTACATCACGGACCTTGTACAGTTGGCAATCGCCGATGGCCATCGTGTGCGGACAGTCCACATCACGGACCCTGATGAGGCCATCGGCGTGAACACGCTCATCGACCTTGCCCGTGCTGAACAAGCCGCCCGACGGCATACTCTCGAAACACTGATGCTCTCCGGCGTAAACATTGTGGACCCCGCCTCCACCTACATTGACGACATTGTCGATGTTGCCCCCAATACCATCGTCCGCCCCAATACCCATATCTACGGCAAATCAGTGATCGGCGCGGGATGTGATCTCGGCCCCGACGCCAACATCACGGACTCGGTGCTCGGCGAGCACTGCTCCGTTCGCGCCTCATGGCTGGAAGGAGTCACTTTACAGAGCAACGTGACCGTCGGCCCATTCGCACGCCTCCGTTCCGAAAGCCATATCGGCGAAGGAACACATATTGGCAGCTTTGGCGAAATCAAAGCCAGCCGCCTGGGCAACCGAACGGCCATGGGACATTTTGGCTACGTGGGCGATTCAGATATCGGCGACGACGTCAACATTGGCGCAGGCGCTGTTACGTGCAACTACGACGGCATTGACAAGCACCGCACGCTCATCGGTAATAACGCTTTCGTCGGTAGTGGCAGCATGCTCATCGCGCCAATCTCAATTGGTGCTCGCGCATATACGGCCGCTGGGTCAGTCGTCACAAGAGACGTTGCACCGGATACAACCGTCGTTGGTGTCCCGGCTGTGACAGTACCCCGGTAACGCACCTAGCGAGACAGATCGAGTATCGCCCCTGCCACTGCAACACCGCCCATCACGGCCACGAACGGCGCGAGTTTCACCTGACTTGCCCACGCAAGTACTGCGCGAATAGCCGCCATGCCGACGACTGAGGCCGTCACAAGTCCGATCACGGCAGGAAGCCCAAGCTCTGTGTCTGAAGAGAAAATCGCCAGAATCCCCGCACCCAGACTCGCAGGGATGCCCATTAGCACGCTTAGAACCATAGCCTCGCGATGATCGTAGCCTCGTGACAGCAGGGCTGCTACCGTCAATCCCATCCTGCTCAACCCTGGAATGACAGCAAGACCCTGCGCGGTTCCTGCGAGTAAGGCGTCCATCGTTCCCAGAGTTGTCCTGTCCCGCTCGCCCGCTATTGCCCGTCTGCGAATGAGCCATGCCGTCCCTATCATCGCCACCCCAATCACAACCATGACCCCCGCGCCAAACTGATTTGCGACCTCACCAAGCAGAAGAAACAGTGGCACGCCAATGACGCCCGTCACGAAAGTGCTGAGGAATAAAAAGACGGTGGTGCGTGGCAATGAACGAGGTGTTGCCGCTACCTCACGAACAAGCTGAGTTATCTCGCCCCGTAGGGCCCCTGCGGCGGACATCGCCGTCCCGACATGCAGCCAAAGCGCAATCCCGATTGCGTCAGATGTGGAGGTTGTGCCAACCCACATGGACACCACAGAAACAATGCCCGATGAACTAACGGGAACCCATTCCGTGATTCCCTGAATGGCACCGAGAAGGAAGGCAGACCACGCGGACATGACCACTTCACCGTATATGATAGACGTGCGAAACGGCTCTGCGGGAGGGCGCCGAACGCCGAACAGCCACACAGGAGCAACGTGATGTGCGGAATCATGGGCTACACAGGGCACCAGCAGGCTATGCCCGTCGTCCTAGACGGCCTCTCCCGGATCGAGTATCGGGGCTACGATAGCGCCGGCATCGCCATTCTCACTGCCGCGGGCGTCTTTGAAGTGAATAAGGCCGTCGGAAACCTTGACGCCCTGCGTGCAGACATTGAAGGCTCATTCCTCCCCGGCGCGCTCGGGCTTGGGCATACGCGCTGGGCGACACACGGTGCGCCGTCCCTCGCCAACGCTCACCCACACATGGACTGCACCGGCCGTGTCTCCGTGGTACAGAACGGCATTGTCGAGAACTATAGCGCCCTCGCCGCCGGACTTGTCGCCCGGGGACACCGCTTCACCTCACAGACGGACACAGAGGTCCTGCCACACCTTATCGAGGAGGCGCTGGATCGAGGCCTTGATTCCTACGAAGCCGTCATGTCTATCCTGCCGGACATGCGCGGTGCACTCGTCTTCCTTGTCGCCTCTGCCCTGGAACCCCAAAGCATTATTGCGGTTCGCGCCGGCAACGCAGGCGGACTCATCATTGGCGTTGGCGACGGCGAAACATATGCAGCCAGTGATCTCCCCGCCATCGCCCCCTTCACACGACGCGCCATCCCCCTGAATAACGGCGAAATCGCCATCCTTACGCCAGATAACGTGCAGCTGTTCACCCTGGATGGACAGCCTGTTACACGAGATGCGATTGAAGTGTCACGCGACCCTTTACGCGCCGCGAAGGGCATGTATAAACACTTCATGCTCAAAGAAATCATGGAGCAGCCCCAGGCCTTGACTGACGCCCTGCGCGGTAGAGTTGACCTCAAATCCGGCCACCTTGAGCCGGACTACCCTGGATCTCTTTCGGAGAAGCTGGCGGCTGCCCGCCGCGTTATTCTCACCGGCTGCGGCTCAAGCTATCATGCCGCCCTAGTCGGTCGCAGCTACTTTGAGACGCTGGCCAATGTGCCTGTCGACGTGGAAGTTGCATCGGAACTCCGCCATCGCGAGGGTGGGATTCGCAAGGGTGATCTGCTCATCGCCATCACACAGTCAGGTGAGACGCTGGACACGCTTGCCACCATGCAACACGCCATTCAACGTGGCGCAGAGTGCATCGCCATCACCAACGCCCTCGATAGCGAGGCCGCCCGCATTGCGAGTGAAGCGATGGACATGCGCTCTGGCCTCGAGGTTGGCGTAGCAGCGACCAAGAGCTTCACTTCCGCCATCCTCTGCCTCTACTTCCTCGCCATCGACCTCGGCGTGCGTCGTGACACTCTACCAGTGGACACGGTCAGCCGTCTTCTTCTCGATCTCGAGCGCTTACCCGGCATCATTAGTGACATCCTCGAACGACGCAAGACCCTGCAACCGGCCGCCAAACACCTAACAAGCGGTGCAAACTGCCTCCTGATCGCCCGCGGTCCTCTCTACCCGATCGCACTGGAAGGCGCCCTCAAGCTGAAGGAGATCTCCTACCTACACGCGGAAGGAAGCGCAGGCGGCGAGATGAAACATGGCCCCATTGCGCTCATCGATCAGGACATGCCGACAATTGCCCTGGCAACCGAGGGCGCGCTACGAGACCGCATGGCCATAAACATCGCGGAGATCCGGACGCGCGCCGGATACATCATTGGCGTCTTGACGGATGGCGACCACGAACTGGCGAGTCAGGTCAATGAGACAATCTTCATTCCACCGACGCCGCCACTACTGCTGCCAATCGCCACGGCGGTACCGTTGCAGTTGCTCGCCTATGAGATTGGACTACTGCGCGGCGCTGACATTGACCAGCCGCGCAACCTGGCCAAATCCGTCACAGTAGAGTGATTGGAGTGGAGCGGGGGACGGGAATTGAACCCGCGACAACCTGCTTGGAAGGCAGGAGCTCTACCACTGAGCTACCCCCGCACCTATAGTGAACCCCTGGAGGCTATGTGCGAGGCCGCGACCGTGGCCCGAACGGCTCCGGCTGAAACGGCCCGTCACGCACTTGCAGGAACGCTCGCAGTCCACCTTCCTTCTGTGCATCCATCATGTCGCGCTTGAAGTCCTCACGCTGTGAGCTCTGCACGTGCGCGGAAAGCTCATCATTGAGAATCAGGGCGTTCCGCAGACCCATCATCTCCAACCCCATCGTCGCAACATATAGATTGATCTTCACCGTCTCCGGTGAAACAAGCGCGATTCGCTCAACAATGCGGAAGCAGTGCTCCAAGAGTTCGTCGCCCGACACGACGTCATTCACAAGCCCAATTCGCAGAGCCTCCTGCGCGTCAATGTGGTCTCCGGTGAGCCCGTACCGAAGCGCATGCTTGTAGCCCGCGTTCAACGTCCAGAAGAAGTTCGTATTGGAGATCATGCGAATTTCCGGCTGCGCGAAAACCGCCTCTTCCGCCGCATACGTCATATGGCTGACAAGCGCGTACCAGGATCCCCCTCCCATGCACCAGCCATTGACGGCGGCAATGACAGGCTTCGTGAGCTCCCAGATCTGCAGCAGCTTGGCCGTTTCACCGCGGGAGCGATCCCGCCAATCATCCAGCAGCTGCGCGGTGCTCCACCCATCCGGCATCCCGTACGGCCACACCGTCTCCGGGCGACCACCACCGATGTCATATCCGGATGAAAACGCCCGCCCCGCCCCCGTCAACACAATCGCACGAACTTCAGGATCGTTCTCCGCTTCTGTCAGCGCCTCTGAAACGTCATGCTCCAGCTGCCGACTTATCGCATTCAGCGTTTCGGGTCGATTCAAAGTAATCAACACGCCGCCCCGCTGCTTCTCATACAGAACAGTCTCATAAGAACCCATGATTTGGCTCGCTTTCTACCAGAAATGGTCTCTCATATGCTACCAAACGCGCCGTGCCAATTCCTCGCGATCGATTCGGCTCGCCTTTCTATTGCTGGCGGGGTGTGGAAAAGTGCCGCCGCTCATCTAGGCCGGGCGCGGGTACCTAACGCCAGCGCCTCAATTATCTCCCCTGTTGCCGCCGTCGCACCCAGGATGAGATCGACAATCCGTAGCGAGGGTTCCTGCAAGTCCTGTGCCCACGACACCGTTCCGTCTGAGGCGACGATGACATCAAAGTCACGCACATTTGCGTCAAATGCGGTATGCAACACACAGGCATACGTAATCGTCCCGGCCAGAATGACGGTGCGAATGCCTCGACGACGCAGTGCCGTCTCAAGATCGGTGCCATAAAACGCCGAGAAACTGCGCTTCGTAATACCATACTCATTCCGCTGAGGTGCAAGGGACTTGTGTGTTTCGGCGCCCCACGTGCCCGGCATGAGCGCCGGTTCTCCGGGAGCATCGGCCACTGCCCCGAATGTCTGCGCAACGACGCGGTGAATGAGGTGCGCCGCATCCGGCCCATCATCTCTCTCTATGCGCGTATGCACAATGAACAGCCCCGCCGTTCGCGCCGCATCCAGCAGCGCGGCTATCGGTGGAATGCCATCGACAACCAGCTGCGGGTCAAGCCGAAGCGGCGCAACCCTCTCTGCTGCACGCATATAAAACCCGTCCGCGTGGCAGAAATCATTCTGCATATCAACAACGATCAACGCCGTCGCCTGCGGCTCAATGTCAATTTTCATACGAACATCGCTACCACGTCATTCCACCACCTTTTGCGGTCTTGCCTGCGAGTGTTCGCACCATTCCAGGAACGGCGAGACACGTGATGGAACCGTAGCGCGCAATTCCTGCCGCGTCCTGAAACGCAGAGGGGCGGAGTTGTCTCCGCCCCTGATGGCCGTCACGAACAAGCTGGCCGCTAGCTTTGTCTTGCCGCCGCTGACCTCGGCCCAAACGGCTCAGGCTGGAAGGGCCCGTCCCGCTGCTGCAGAAATCCACGCATTCCACCCTCCGCGCGCGCCTCTTCCAGAGGCCTCAGCACGTCCTCACGACGGGATGAGTGCGCCAACGCGGAAAGTTCCCCATTGAGAATCAGCGCGTTCCGCAGACCCATCATTTCCAGTCCCATCGTCGCTACGTAGAGGTTGATCTTTACCGTCTCCGGCGAAACCAACGCTATGCGCTCGCCGACCGTGAAGCACTCTTCCAGAAGGTCGTCCGCGGGAAGCACCTGGTTGACAATGCCGATCCGCAGCGCCTCCTGCGCGTCGATGTGATCTCCCGTCAGCCCATACCGCAACGCATGTTTGTAGCCCGCATTCAGCGTCCAAATGAAGCTCGTGTTGGAGATCATCCGCACTTCTGGCTGCGAGAACACCGCTGCCTCCGAGGCGTACGTCATGTGGGAGAACAGCGCGTACCAGGAGCCGCCGCCCATGCACCAGCCGTTCACGGCGGCAATCACCGGTTTGGTCAACTCCCACACGTGCATGAAGCGATGCGGCTTATCACGTTCCCGCCATCCATCCAGCATCTCTGCGACACTCGTGCCTTCCGGTAGCCCATACGGCCACACCGTCGGCGCACGGCTGCCCGCAATGTCATAGCCCGCCGAGAACGCACGGCCCGCCCCCGTGATGATGATGTAGCGAATCTCTGGATCTGCCTCCGCCTCATCGAGCGCAACGTGCAATTCATCCTCAAGCTCACGGCTAAGAGCATTCAGCGCCTCAGGCCGATTTAGCGTGATGAGCACGCCCTTCCGCTGCTTGTCATACTCAATGTTCTCGTAGTTGCCCACGTATCGCCTCCTTATCCTTGTGTCCCTGTACGCTTTTTCATGTCCATTCCCCTATTTCAGACTGCCCGGCTAATCTCGAGACTGAGAACGCGGCCCGAACGGTTCAGGTTGGAATGGCCCATCGCGAGTCGTCAAGAACGACCGCAGCCCTCCCTGAATGAGTCCATTGAACATGTCCTTGCGATAGTCCGCCCTGCTCGATGAATGCGCAAGCGCCGATAGCTCCCCGTTCAACGTGAGGGCGTTGGACAGCCCCATCATCTCCAGCCCCATCGTGGCGACGTAGAGATTGATCTTGACAGTCTCAGGCGAGACCAGCGCAATCCGCTCAACGATTTTAAACGCCTCATCCAGCAGATCCTCCGCCGGCACGACGGTGTTGACGATGCCAATGCGAAGTGCCTCTTGCGCATCAATATGGTCGCCTGTCAATGAGTACCGCAGAGCATTTTTATATCCCGCGCTCAGCACCCAGAAGAAGGACGTGTTTGAGATGTGCCGCACCTCCGGCTGTCCAAAGACAGCGTTCTCAGAGGCGATGGTCATATGCGTCGCAGTCGCGTACCACGACGCGCCTCCCATACACCAACCATTGATGGCGCCAATCACCGGTTTGGTCAGCTCCCACATATGGATCAGCTTCCGAACACCAGCGTTATCATTCGTCCGCCATGAATCCAGCGCATTGGCCACGTTCTGTCCAGGCGCCAAGCCATACGGCCATACAAACTCACGCATCGGAGCGTCCGGCGCGCCGAGGTCATAACCCGCGGAAAACGCCCTCCCTGCTCCGGTCAGGACGATGGCGCGGACCTCCGGGTCAGCCTCCGCCTCATCAAGAGCCAGATGCAACTCATCCTCCATCTGAGGGCTAATCGCGTTAAGCGCCTCAGGGCGATTCAGTGTGATCAGCGCGCCCTTACGCTGCTTCTCATACAGAACCTGTTCGTAATTCCCCATTGAGTTCCGTCCACTATCGCTATTCAATGCGCTTACTGGCGGTGCTAATCCCTCGCGCGGGAGCGAGGACCAAACGGTTCCGGCTGGAACGGTCCGTCCCGCTCTTGGAGGTATGCCCGCAAGCCGCCCTTCGCCTGCGCCTCCACGAATTTCCGCCGGCCTTCCTCGCTCACCGACGTGTGCGCGAGAGCGGACAGTTCCGCGTTCAGGTTCAGGGCATTGTGCAGCCCCATCATCTCCAGCCCCATCGTCGCGACATACAGGTTGATTTTGACTGTCTCGGGTGAGACCAGCGCAATCCGCTCAACGATTTTGAACGCCTCGTCCAGCAGATCCTCCGTCGGCACAACCGTGTTGACAATGCCAATGCGGAGTGCCTCTTGGGCGTCAATATGATCGCCCGTCAGCGAGTAGCGCAGCGCATTTTTGTATCCTGCGTTCAACACCCAGAAAAAGCTTGTGTTGTCCATGTGGCGCACTTCAGGCTGCGCGAAGACGGCATCCTCAGCGGCCAGGGTCATATGCGCCGCGTTCGCGTACCAAGAGCCGCCGCCCATGCACCACCCGTTCACGGCCGCAATCACCGGCTTCGTCAGCTCCCAGAGATGCAGGAAATATCTCATGTTCCGACGGTCTGACGTGCGCCACTGGTCAAGGTGCGCCGCAACGCTCGTATTCTTCGGCAGCGCATACGGCCATTCAAACTCAGCCTCACCAGAGATGTCGTAGCCAGATGAAAATGCCCTACCGGCGCCCGTTAGCACAATCGCGCGAACCTCCGGATCCGCCTCCGCTTCATCCAGCGCCTCATGCAACTCCCGTTCAAGGTCAGGGCTAATCGCATTCAAACGCTCTGGCCGATTCAACGTGATGAGCACACCCTTGCGCTGCTTCTCATACAGAAGATTCTCATAGCTCGCCATTGTCCATCTCCTCCGATTTATCCCCCACGTCGAACTGTAGCAGCGCAACATGGAGCCCCACGCAGTGTCACCAACCCCGGCGCGAGAATAGCACCCGCCCGATCTACCCCGCAACTGAACGGCACCGCTTATTATAGTGGCGAACAGGTCGACTCCCGCGTCTTCACGGAGAGCACTCCATGCGTGTGACCATTCTCGGCGGATCTGGTTTCATTGGGCGACATCTCGTCGCCACCCTCGCCGCGGCCGGGCACAATCCCATCCGCGTCCTCTCCCGTTCCCCGGAACGCGTCTTTGCCGATGCCCAACGCGCATTGATGATTGGATTCGAGTCCATTGAAGTGATGGCATCACTTGGCAAACTCACCGCAAAGGACGTCGCGGAAGCACGAGACCGTGTAGATCGCGGCCAGGCTTTGCTCCGCGACGTTGTGGAGATTATCCATGGCGATGCCCGTAACAAGGACGCAGTCCGTGACGCCGTCTCCGGATCAGATGCTGTCATTCACGCGGTTGGCATCATCCGGGAAACCGAAAGTCGCTCATTCGCCGATACGAACGTCGGCGTCACACAGACACTGATCGAGGCCATGAAGGACGTGGGCGGCAATCGCCTCATCTACATGGGAATCCTGGGTGCCACCGACGATCCCACCATGCCCTACGGAAGTTCGCGCTATGCGGCGGAAGATAGCGTCATGAACAGCGGCCTACAGTGGACAGTCGTTAAGCCCTCTCTTGTCCTGGGTGTGTCAGACGCCGTCTCCCGGCGAATGGTCAGTGCCCTACGCACTGGCCCCGCCGCCGTCCTGCCTCTGCCGAATGGTGGCCGCACGCTTATGCAACCCATGCATATACGTGACCTCTCAATCATTGTGACCCTCTGCATGATGGAACAGGAACGCGCAGGTCAGGTCTATGAAACAGGAGGACCGGAACACATTGCGCTTCGAGACATCGCCCGGGCTTTCGCGGTCGAACTGGGCATTCGACGTGTCTACACTATCCCGATGCCGCAATTCCTTCTGGCGTTTGGTGCGATGCTCATGTCCCGCGCTCTTCGCAACCCGCCAATCACGCCGGCTGAGTTGGCTCAACTGAGAGTAGACAACACCACGACTCTCGATTCGGTGGAGAGCGCCTTCGGATTCAAACCGCTCCGCTTCAGCGAGTACGTCTCATACATCAGAGACGTCGTGCCATAATCAGACTCTACGCATCCCGTGACCGTGCGAGTTGGGAAATGAACTGCTCAATTGGGAACGCCGGCAATGAAACAATCTGAATCGTGCCCCGCGCGCCAAGCTCCAGTGAAACGCGCGCAATCGTCTCATTGTCCGGAGCTTCGACAATGTTGACGAAATCGTAGTTGCCCAGAACGGCGTACTGCGCGGTGACCTTCGCCCCCCACGTCTCGATCTCCCGATTCACTTCCTGGATCCGCTCCGGGCGGTGCCTGACAGTTTTGCGACCCTCATCCGTCAGTGTGCTCAGCAAGACATACGTCCCCATGTAGGTGTCCCTCCAGTATTCGGCCTGCGGCGAGTTGCTCTCCCGTTACGGTCCCAAGTAAAAAGCGTAGGTATGGGCGCCGTTCATGTCAACGTGATGACACTTCACGAGCAGAACCACCATCTCCACGAAGCTCAGCATCGAAAAATGTAGCCACTGCTGCCGCGAGTACTTGTCGGCTGGTCTGCCATGCGCGGTCCGCCCCCTCGAGCGTCAGCGCCGTAACATCCGCCCTGTCCATCCCTTCGACCCACTCCCCTAATCGTCCAGGTGTTGTCATTCCATCGTTCCCGCCTATCAGAAACCGAACTGGAACGCGCACCTTAGACAGACTGCCATCAGTCGGGATACCCAGAAGTGGAACGTCCAACAGTGGAGAGACGGCAACAACCGCACGCAACCCCTCCGGCTCTCGTGCAGCGACGTGCAACGCCACACTCGCGCCATATGAATACCCCACAATCCCGATACGGTTCTTGTCGACAGTGGGCCACTCACGAAGCATCTCAAGCGCGGAGAGGGCGTCGGCAGCCTGGCCTTCCCCAGGAGCACTATCCCCACTTGAGTCACCCACACCCCGATAGTTGAATCGGAAAGTTAGATAGCCTCGAGGTGTCATACCGCTAAGAAGAGCCTCAATCACAGGACTCTGCATTGTTCCGCCAAGGTGCGGCTCCGGCGCGCACAAGACCACACCCGGGAGGTTGCCTGCACCCTCCGGAATCTCATCGCCCGTCGGTTCAGCAAGGATGCCTTCCAGCGTCATGTTGTTCGACGAGAAGAAGTTGACCGCCGTTTGCTTCAAGAGACGAACTCCCTAGAACCCGTACGAAAGCCGCTGCGCAAGGCGCAGCGGCAACCCGGCGGCCTTCATGTCCCTTTGGACGAATTCGATGTCGTACTCAGCTCGCAGATGCGTCAGGGTTCCCGCCTCATGATCCAGAATGGCGTAGCCCGCACGTGGATCACCATCACGCGGTTGACCAACACTCCCAGGATTAATGATTAGCCGCGGCTCTCCCATAACCTCGAGCACGGAATCATGAGCGAGGCGGGTCTTGTTTCTCACGTCTCGCGTCAATTGCACCTCTTCAAAGAGCAGCGGCAAGTGCGAGTGCCCCAGCAGGAGGACGCGCGTCTCTAACAAGGCAAAGGATTCTCGTGCCACCCCCTCATGCACCACGTACTCCCATACAGGATCACGCAGCGATGCATGCACGAGCGTGAAATCTCCCTCCCTGACGACGCTCGGCAATTCCTCCAGAAAGGCTCGATTCTCCGGCGTCAACTGTGCGGCGCTCCACATACAGGCCATGGCGGCATCTGCATTGAACACGTCCAACGACGTCGTTCCGATTGCCCCCAGATCATGGTTTCCTGCAACGCTCACGTGCGGAAAACGTCGAAGCGTGTCCAGACACTCGTTGGGACGGGGGCCGTACCCGACCATGTCCCCCAAGGACCAGATGACATCGATAGGACCCAACACGCGGGCATCTCGCAACACTGCGTCAAGGGCAACAATGTTCGAGTGGATGTCCGAGACGATCAGCGTGCGCATCGTAGACGAAATCCGGGGCGTGGCCCGGGACTAAACGGCAATCTTCGAAGTGTAGGCGTTGCGACCGGTCGTCAGATCGGCGAGAAAATTGTCGGCCCACATCTTAGACGTGTGCGATTGCACGTGCTCGTAGAGTGATTCCCAGCGCCGGCGACGCTCACGCATTGTCATTGACAGCGCTGAGTGCAGTGCCTCTGCCGTCCCTTCAATATCATAGGGATTGACGATCAACGCCTCTTGCATCGTATCCGCTGCCCCACAGAACCGTGACAGCACCAACACGCCGGGGTCGGGGCCCTGCGAGGCCACGAACTCCTTAGCGATCAGATTCATGCCATCACGCAGCGGCGTCACTAAGCACACATCCACTTCACGGAAAAATCGCGCCAGCTCTTCCTGGCTGTAGGAGCGATAGAGGTAATGCACGGGCACCCAGTCCGCCTCAGCGAAACGTCCATTGATGTGCCCCACAAGACTATCCACTCGCTCCCGCTCTTCCACATACTCCGGCACACGACTCCGCGAGGGCGCAGAAATCTGGATCATCGTGACCTTGCCTCGTATCCCTGGATAGCGGTCCAACATCGCCTCGAACGTCCGCAGGCGTTGCGGGATACCCTTTGAGTAGTCAAGGCGATCGACACCCAGCACGACTTTCTTGCGCTCGACGGGGCGGCGTGGCAGCAATCTCTGCAGAAAGCCCAGACTCTCTGTGCTATCAGACTCGCGCGCCCATCGCTGAAACTGGACGGGGTCCGTGCCGATGGGGTAGACGCCTGCCGCCACGCTTCCCTGCGGCGCTCGAAAGACGCCGCCTTCCATTCGCCCCCCGATCTCAACCTGCAGCGTATCGAGAAAATTGTGCCCGTAGCGGTGCGTATGAAAACCAACGAGGTCATAGCACAGCATCTCCTCCAAGAGCTGCTTGGCCCACGGCAGAATCGAAAAAACCTCCGCAGCAGGAAACGGCGTATGCAGGAAAAAGCCGATCTTCCCGCGCCACCCCATCTGCCGCAACTCATGCCCAAGTGGAATCAGATGATAATCCTGTACCCACACGACGTCATCCTCATTCAGCAATGGGTACAGCCCTTCGGCAAATCGGTGATTGACACGTCGATAACCGCGATACGCATCGTGTCGCAGCTGCACGAAATTCGGGAAGGCATGCAGCAGCGGCCACAACGTGCGATTTGCGAACACGGAATAGAAGAGATTGACTTCATCCGCCGTGAGGTTGATTGCACCCACATCAATGGCGCCGGTTCGAGTGACGACCGGTTCGACAGGCAAACGGCGCTCCGTCGTCGTCCCGCTCCATCCGAACCACAACCCACCGTGCTCCTCCAGAGCAGTTTCGACGGCCGAGACGAGACCACCCACAGGCTGATTGCGCCGATCCTGCATTGACGTATACAGCGCGACCTCAGGCAGTCGATTCGATACGACGACAAGGCGTCCCATCTTCTGCATCGCCTTGCCCCCCTACCCCTGCGCCACAAGCCTCCTGCAATACAAACCACCCGTCTCGTGGCGCGTCTTAACAGTAGACCCCGCCCCGCAAGGGGTCAAACTCCCTCACCAGGCTGTCATTCTGAGGCCCCCTGTCATTCTGAGGCCCCATTGTCATTCTGAGCGCAGCGAAGAATCTATGCCCCCCACTACAGACACGCAGAAAGGGACGCCCACAGCGGGCGCCCCCTCTTATTCTCAGGGTGTGGAAGGTTATTTGTCGCCCAGCGCGGGAACCTCATCAGGGCCATAGACCCGGATGGCCGTGCTCGCGATTGCCGGGCCTGACGCGCCCTCCGGCACACGCGTGCCGACTGCGACCACTGTCCACACACCCGGCTGTAGCTCGCGTGGAATAGCCGGCGCACCGTCAGAACCCGCAACCATCTCTAGCGCACCTGACGGGTTCACCGCCGCGCTCCCCATTTCATAGTCCGTGACTGCGCCAAGGCCATTCCGTATGTAGAGTGTCACCCCATCATTGCGAGGAAACCCGGATAGTCGGAATGTCACGCGTGTCGTTCCCGGTGTGAGTATCACCGTCGGATCAAGCGTATTGATACTCGCCTCCGGATTGACAGCTCCAATGCCCGGCGGTCCCTGCTCCCCAGGCTGCCCTGCGATGCCGGGCTGGCCGGGTAAACCTTGAGGTCCCGGTTGGCCCTCAACTCCATCAGCGCCGGGGGCGCCTGCAGGACCTGGGGTGCCACGTTCTCCCGCCGGTCCCGTGCACGCAGCAACAACAAGAATGAAGGCTGTGACGAGGACAAGCGGCGTCAAAAGTACTTTCCTGGTATCCACGCGCTGCTCCCTCCTTCTAACCTAATTCCAGCGTTGCGCAATTTGGCCGAAGCACAAACACCGGATGGCCGAAAGACATTTAATCCTATTGGAGCCCTACGTAGATGTCAAGCCGAATCGTACTGTAGCGCAACGCTGCCCCCAAATTGCTCAGCGACCCTCTCAAAGGCACCGCAGCGGCTACCCCATCAGGCGTATACTGGCCGTCGGAGGGGCCCACCATGGAGAGGTGGCCGAGCGGTTTAAGGCGTCGCTCTCGAAAAGCGGAGTCTCCTCACAGGGACCGTGGGTTCGAATCCCACCCTCTCCGCCACGGAGAGGTGCTGGAGTGGCCGAACAGGCACGCCTGGAAAGCGTGTAGGGTCTTACCGGGCCCTCGCGGGTTCGAATCCCGCTCTCTCCGCCATCCCCTCCCACGCGTTTGTCCTTGACCCGTTTCCGCGAAATCGATAGCGTTGAGACGTGAACGACGACCTTGCATATTGGATCGCCTTCCAGCGTGTCAACCGTTTGGGGCGCGTCCGATTCTCGGTCCTTGAGTCGCATTTCGGGCAACTGAAGGACGCATGGGAGGCCTCCGAGTCCGAACTTCGGGCCTCCCATCTCGATGAGCGCACCGTCGCCGAAATCATCAAAGCTCGCGCCGATGCCGACCCATTGGACGAGCTTGAGCGCCTTGAACGACACCATGTTACGGCCTATACCTGGCATGATCCGCAGTACCCGGCGCGGCTGCGGCAGATCGACGACATGCCGCCGGTCATCTACGTCAAGGGAACGCTTACACCGGAGGATGAACTTTCGTTGGCGGTGGTGGGAACCCGCAACGCGACACCCTACGGCCGAGAAGTGACGCGTGAATTCGTGCGGGACCTGGCGGCAGCAGGCCTGACCATCGCCAGTGGCCTGGCACGTGGCATTGATTCCGTCGCCCACCACACAGCCTTGCTGCCAGGTGGGCGAACAATCGCCGTGCTCGGCAATGGCGTCGACATCATTTACCCACCAGAGCACATCGAACTCTCACGCCAGATTACAGAGAACGGCGCTCTGATTAGCGATTACCCCATTGGCGTGCCACCACTGAGAGAAAATTTTCCGCGTCGCAATCGCATCATGAGCGGCATCAGCCTCGGCACACTCGTCGTCGAGGGTAGCGAGAAGAGCGGCGCACTTATCACCGCGCGACAGGCTCTTGACCAAAACCGCGAGGTCTTTGCCGTGCCGGGTAGCGCTCTTGCCGAAAGAAGCCGCGGCACAAACCTGTTGATACAGCGCGGCGAGGCGAAGCTTGTCCTCCACGCAGAAGACATACTGCAAGAGCTCAACATGTCACAGGCGGACAGACAGCTCGGACTCCCTTCCACGCCGGAGCCCGTAGATGACGACCAGGCCGCAGTGCTGCGCTTGCTTAGTCGCTCACCCATACACATCGATGAAATCTATCGCGCCTCCGGGATGTCTGTGCCGGAAGTGTCAAGTACTCTGACGATGCTGGAACTGAACGATCTCGTTCGTCAGGTTGGCGGCATGCACTACGTCTTGACACGAGAGGCTCATACACTATACGAATCTCATACACAGGAGGTCACGGAGCATCAACCGAACCAGGGCCATACTACATGAGGGCCATACCGCCAGATCTCAACGCACACCACGAGGCAATGTAGAATGACAACAGGCCGTAAACGGACAACATCGACCGGCCGTACAGCCGGGAAGGCAACAGGATCTCAGAATGGTCGCGCCGCTAGCCGGGCAACGCGTGCACGGCGGCAGAGTGCTCCATCTGGCTCATCGGCGTCTCGCGCCGGCGATGTCGTTATCGTCGAGTCACCCGCCAAGGCGCGTACCCTTTCACGCATCCTCGGTAGCCGCTACAACGTCCTGGCCTCTGTCGGGCATGTTCGTGATCTGCCCAAGAAGACACTCGCCATCGACGTCGAGCATGACTTCTCGCCGGACTACGTCGTCCCGCGAGATAAAGCTTCCATCGTGAAGCAAATCAAGGAAGCCACAACATCTGCGGACACAATTTATCTCGCCACAGACCCTGACCGTGAAGGCGAGGCCATCTCCTGGCACCTTATGCAGGCCGCCGGGATTCCACAGGATAGAATACGCCGCGTCGTATTCCATGAAGTGACGGAGAATGCCGTTCGGCGAGCGTTCGACGAACCTCGCGACATCGACGGCGACCTTGTCAACGCCTATCAGGCACGCCGCGTGCTGGACAGACTCGTGGGCTACCGTCTAAGCCCTGTTCTCTGGAGCAAGGTGCGCAAGGGCCTTTCCGCTGGCCGTGTTCAGTCCGCAGCGCTGCGCCTCGTGGTGGATCGTGAGACGGAAATCAACGCCTTTGTCCCACGCGAGTACTGGGAAATCGACGCCAATCTCGCGACCCAGGTAACCCCACCAGACGATTTTGCTGCTCGCTATCGATCTGCAGTCGGTGCGCGCCGTGCCGTAGACATCCCAAACCAGGAAGAGGCTGAAGCGATCCTCGCGGACCTTCGAACGTCCACCTACAGGATCACGTCGGTTCAGCGTCGTGAGACCTCCCGACGACCCGGCCCACCGTTCATCACGTCCACGCTCCAGCAGGAGGCGTTCCGTAAGCTACGCTTCACAGCGCGCCGGACCATGACCATCGCCCAGCAACTGTATGAGGGACTGCCCATCGGCAGCCAGGGCCCCATTGGCCTCATTACGTATATGCGCACAGACTCAACAAACATGGCGCGGGAAGCCATTGACGAGGCTCGCGCTGTCATTCGAGATCACTACGGCAAGGATCACGTTCCCGCCTCTGCACGCACGTACAGCCGGCGTGTCAAGGGTGCGCAGGAGGCACACGAGGCCATCCGCCCAACGTCTTTCACGCGTGATCCGGAATCATTGCGGAACTCCCTTTCCCGTGAGCAATTCAGCCTCTATCAGCTGATCTGGCAGCGCGCTCTTGCGTCCCAAATGGCCGACGCCCGCTATGACCAGACTTCCGTGGAGATCACTACCTCAGGAGACGTGTCCGCCACTAGCCACGTTCTCCGCGCCAGTGGCTCCATCATGACGTTCACGGGCTACCTGGCCATCTATCGCGAGGGCATTGATGAGCCTGATGCCAACTCCGATGAGGGCCGTGTCTTGCCGGATCTGCGAGAGGGCCAACAGCTGGACCTCAGGAACGTCGACGGTTCGCAAAAATTCACACAGCCGCCCCCACGCTTCACCGAAGCCACGCTCATTCGGGCGTTGGAAGAACGGGGCATCGGCCGTCCGAGCACGTACGCCGCCATTCTGAGCACAATTCAGGATCGCGGATACGTCGATAAGATCGACAACCGATTCCATCCCCTCAAGCTCGGCACCGCCGTGTCCGGCCTTCTTTCCGAACACTTTCCTGAGATCGTGAGCCTGGACTTCACTTCCCGCATTGAGGAGGAGTTGGACGACGTCGCCCGCGGCGAAAGGGAGTGGGTTCCTCTACTGAGAAAATTCTACGGCCCCTTCAATGAACGCATCAATGTTGCCCAAGTTGAGATTCCTCGCGTCCAGAACATCGACGAGGACACCGATGAGCAGTGCCCGGACTGCGGTGCACATATGGTCATCAAACGCGGACGATATGGCCAATTTCTCTCCTGCTCACGCTTCCCGGACTGCCGCGGAATGAAGAGGATGCAGAAGAGCACTGGCGCCCACTGCCCTGCGTGCGGCGGCGAGCTCGTCCAGCGATCCTCACGCAAATCACGCCGCCCCTTCTACGGCTGCTCAAACTACCCCACATGCAACTTCCTCACTAACGTGGAGCCGCTCCCCCAACCGTGCCCAGACTGCGGTGGCCTCATCCTCGCTGCAAGCCGCGACAACGCCGCCTGCCACGACAAGGAATGCGGCTGGCAGGGCTCCCGCGATGAGTTGCGTGACACGCAACCCGAACGTGAACTCGTCGAAGTCTGACCGCCCTTCGTTTCCTTCGCACGTCTCAACATAGGCTCTTCGCTGCGCTCAGAATGACGGGCGAACAGCACTCAGACGATAGGGGGGTGCCTTCGCCTGTGCCGCAGTGGGGACATGGATTCTTCGCTCCGCTCAGAATGACGGGGACATGCGCTCAGGATGTTCTACCCATGGCCTTCAGCCGCATATTGCAGAACCGGGCTAAAATACCCTATGGCACAACCGCGCCCAGCAGGAGAGACGGAAACGGCCCCACCTACGCTATTGCCCACAAACTGGACTGAACGGCTGCACGATTTTGCCACATTTCTTGAATTCGAACGCGGAGCATCCCGCTACACACTCCGCAACTACACGGGCGATGTCGGCGCATTCCTGCAATTCCTGGCCGCCAGCGGCATCCACCACTTCCCGGACGTGACGCGAGACCATGCCCAACACTGGGTCTATGAACTGACCGTGTCTGGCGCAGCGCGAACGTCCATTGCCCGCCGCCTCTCTGCCCTCCGCACCTTCTGGCGTTTCCTTGCCCGTGAGGGCATCGTCGAGAATCCTGAGACAATCACCAGGACACCCTCTCCCAAAATTGGCCGCCGCCTGCCCGATCTCCTCTCTGAGCGTGACGTTGAACGCCTCGTTAGCACCCCCCTCCACTTCGCATCTTCAATCGACGCGCAAGCAACAGATCCGCAGCGAGCCATCCAGCGTGCCCTTGCCCTGCGCGATTACGCCATCCTTGAGCTCGCTTACAGCGCCGGTCTACGAGTCGCTGAAATCGCCTCACTGGACATAGCAGGCCTCGACATGAATCGCGGCATCGCCCGTGTTTGGGGCAAGCGATCGAAGCAGCGTGAAACTCTCTTCGGCGAGCCATGTCGGCGGGCACTTGAACTGTATATGCACGATGCGCGCCCATTCCTAGCGCGTCGTGACTCCGTTCGCGAGGCCGCCTTCCTGAACAGCCGCGGTGGACGACTGACCACACGCGGAATCGAGCTTTCCTTCAAGAAATGGGCACGCGCGGCCAATCTGCCAGAAAGCGTCCATCCACATACGCTGCGCCACTCATTCGCAACGCACATGCTTGACGGCGGTGCAGACCTTCGCTCCTTGCAAGAGATGCTTGGACATGCATCTGTTGCGACGACGGAAATCTACACGCACGTCACGCAGGCGCAGATGGCGCAGGCATATGCCCGCGCCCACCCCGGCATGGAGCGAAACGCCGCGTCCGGCACCGACGACTGATAAGATGGCAAAAGAACAGCACGACACAGAGCCCTATGCGAATCCTTCTTGTCAACGGCCCCAACCTCAATCGACTCGGCCAACGGGATCCGGCCATCTACGGCACGACAACCCTTGGTGAGATCGAAACTGCATTCGTTCAGCACGCGAGTGAGCGCGGGGCCGATGCCGTCTGCTTTCAGGCCAACGCCGAGGGTCAGATCATCGATTTTCTGCAGTCAGAGATCTCCCGTGGCGTTGACGGAGTCGTCATCAACCCCGGTGCCTTGACCCATTACGGGCTCAGCCTACGCGACGCGCTGCAGGACCTGGGCACATCCATTGTTGAGGTGCACCTCTCCAACATCCACACGCGGGAGGAGTTTCGCCGTCGCAGCGTCATCGCCCCAATCGCCCGCGGACAAATGGCCGGGTTTGGATCCCGCGCCTACCTCTGGGCGCTGGATTTCCTTATCGACGAAGCCACTGGAGAATCGAAAGCCCCATGAGCATTACGAATCGAATAGCCAAGCTTCGGGAGGCGCTGGACCCGGCGAACGTCGACGCGATGTGGGTCTCGCAGCCGGAAAATCGCCGCTATATGAGCGGCTTCAGTGGCTCCGCAGGCTCCTTATTCATCACACCGCAAAGAGCTTTGCTCGCCACAGATTCCCGCTACACGGAGCAGGCGAGCAGGCAGTCGCCGGAGTATGAGATCGTCCACATGGCCGGCCCCGGCAGTGACTGGTTCAAGGAAATGATCGCCTCAATGGGTGCGGCAACGCGCATCGGCTACGAAGAATCGCACGTCACCGTCGCCACGCACAAGCGGCTCGCCCAGCTTTGCGGAGAAAGTAGCAAGCAGCTTGTGCCACTTAGTGAGACGATCGAAACCATCCGCGCCATCAAGGATGAAACAGAACGCGCGTCTCTGGTCTCCGCCATCCGTATCACTGATGAGGCCTTTACGGAAGTGACCGACGGGCTAGAGTCGGGCGCGTCCGAGCAGGACGTCGCATGGCGCATTGAGGTGGCCATGCGAAACCGCGGGGCGGAAGGAATCGCCTTTGAATTGATCGTCGCCTCCGGCCCCAATGGCGCAATGGCGCACCATAGACCGTCCGCAGAGCGTATTGCCGTCGGTGTTCCCATCGTCATCGATATCGGGGCACGCGTGGACGGCTATCACGCCGACCTCACTCGGACGATTTGCATCGGGCAGCCGGACGAACACTTCCATCGGATCTACGATATTGTGCTAACCGCCCAAGAGACGGCCATCGCGACCATTGAAGCGAGCATGACAGGAGACCAAGCGGACGCGCTCGCTCGCAACATCATTGAAAAGGCGGGTCATGGTGATCACTTTGGCCATTCACTCGGGCACGGCGTTGGCCTTGCCGTGCACGAATACCCACGCATCGGCAAAGGCGCACCGGACGCACTGACGAACGGCATGATCTTCACCGTGGAACCGGGCATCTATCTTCCAGGCTGGGGAGGTGTCCGCATCGAGGACATCGTTGAACTGAAAGACGGGCGTTGTCACGTGCTCAGCAGCGCACCGAAATTCAGACTGAGCACACCAATGGGAGCTGACACAGAATGATCGAAACTGGCGATCTGCGGCGCGGCGTGACCATTGAAATCAACGGAACACTCTATCAGCTCCTCGACTTCCACCACCTCAAGATCGGTCGTGGTTCAGCACAGGTTCGCATGAAACTGCGTGATATCAAAGGCGGCCACACAATTGAGCGCACCGTGCAGGCCGGAGAGCGATTTACACGCGCAACGCTGGAGACTCGCTCCGTACAGTTCCTCTACACTGATGACGGCCTCTACCACTTCATGGACACGAAATCCTTTGAGCAGTTCCCCGTCGATCGTGAGCAAGTAGAAGACTCCCTACCCTACATGACGGAGAATATGAACCTTGACATGGTTTTCTACCAGGACGAGCCAATTGGTATTGAGCTTCCAACGACTGTAACGCTACGGATTGTGGAGACACCGCCCGCGTTCAAGGGAGATACGGCCAACGCCGGCACAAAGCCTGCCACGCTAGAAACGGGCCTCGTCATTACCGTGCCGATGTTCATCGAAAACGGCATTGCCGTCGTCGTCGACACGCGAAACGGCGACTACGTTGAACGAGCCTAGCCCGACCGACGGCTGGGACCGTCTCGAGCCATAGGCGGTACGCATCCGGTGCGAGCCGATTTCCATATCCACACCAGAGTCTCGCCGGATTCCCATCTCAGACCTGAAGACCTCATTCGCGCCTGCCAGCGCAAGGGCATTGACCTCATTGCCGTCACGGATCACCACACCATCCGGGGCGCGATAGCCGTGCGGGAAATTGCGCCATTCCCAGTCATCATTGGCGCGGAATTACGGACGGCGGATGGGGAGATCATCGGGCTATTCCTCGAGAAGGATATCCCGCGCGGTCTTTCTGCCAGAGAGACAGTACGACACATTAAAGATCAGGGCGGAATTGTCCAAGTTCCACATCCCTTTGATCGATTTCGGCGCAAGCACATCACACAAAGCGCCCTGCGTGACATCCTCCCGGATGTCGACGTCATTGAGGCGTTCAATGCGCGCATCACGCTTCAGGGCGACATCATGCGTGGAGTCGATTTTATACGGCAGTTCGGCGCTGAACACGGAATTCGTCCGGTGGGCGTCACGGACGCCCACACGGCATACGAAATCGGCAACACGTACACGGATCTGCCCGCGTTTGAAGGCCGAGAGGATTTTCTGGATGCGCTGCGTCACGCGTCTATCCACGGCCGCCGCGCCACGCCATTCGTCCACCTCGCCACCCGCTGGACTGTACTCTCCCGTGCGCTCGCATCGCCCTTCACGCGCAGGAAGGAACTCTAACCTCCTGCGCAGCTAAACGACCCACGTTGCGCGCCCCGAAACTTGCGCGGCAGATGCTACCCTTACCTCCATGGCATCTGATGCACAATTCGCGCCACCGTTACGGCTCGGATGGCTCTCGACGGGTCGTGGTCCAGG
The DNA here is from genome assembly GCA_965224255.1 of Dehalococcoidia bacterium. Classification (GTDB taxonomy): domain Bacteria; phylum Chloroflexota; class Dehalococcoidia; order UBA6926; family UBA6926; genus VXMO01. Next base: position 1,645,241 of record CBDCYO010000005.1, on the reverse strand, counting down.
ATCACGCGCGTTGCTCGCCGTAACACAGCGTGCAATATCCAGCGGCGAATTGAACGCATCGATTGAATATGTACTCTGCACGCGTAAGTGGGGGGAGGCGGAGGGCAGCGATCTGTTTCTCTCACAAGCCGAGAGCTACGGCCTGCCGACACTTTCGCTGTCCCTACGCGACTATCGGCAACGACGAGACGAAGAGCCGCAATGGCGGGAGCGCTACAACCGGGATCTGCTTTCACTCGCCCAACAGCGTCCTGCGGATGCCCTCGTCTTTGCAGGATTCATGCTGATCGTCAGCGAGGACATCATCAACACCATTCCCGCTCTCAACCTACACCCAGCCGCTCCCGGCGGCCCTACCGGAACGTGGCAAGACGTTATCTGGGAACTGATCAGAACGGGCGCAACCGAGTCCGGCGCGCTGGTTCAACTTTCGACGGCAGAAGTGGATACGGGACCTACAATCGCCTATTGTCGCTTCCCAATACATGGGCCACACTTTGACTCTCTTTGGCAGGAAATAGCAGGGCAATCTGTTGACGAACTCCGCAACGCGTACGGAGAAACTCACTCCCTCTTCGCAAAGATTCGGCAAGAGGGCCTCCGCCGGGAGGCTCTGACGCTTGTCGCCGCGCTGCGTCAGATCGCAGACGGCCAGATAAGAATTGCGGACAGCAACGTGCGCAATGCAGACGGCTCGCCGCTTCTGAGCGGAGTTGACATTACAGAAGAAATTGAGTCGGTACTAGCCACGAATTCGTAAGGGGGGACGTGCTCTAGGCACTCTTCTCTTGCGGCCTCAGCGTAACCGTCGCACCCTTGGCGTTGAACAGTAATGGCGGAACGCCGCTCCGGATCGAATCAGCCGTGATCAAGCACCGCGTGATGCCTTCCATGCTCGGCAACTCATACATCACATCAAGCAGCACTTCCTCGACAACCGTGCGCAACCCACGCGCCCCGGTCTTCTGTGACAGTGCCCTGTCCGCCACAGCTTCCAATGCCTCATCCGTGAACTCTAGTGAGACGTTGTCCTGTTTGAGGAGGCTTGCGTACTGCTTGACCAGAGCATTCCGGGGCTTGGTAAGCACATCAAGCAGATCCGATTTCTCCAGAGGATCGAGCGCGACAGCAAGAGGCATACGCCCGACAAACTCCGGAATCATTCCGTAGGCGAGGATATCATCGTGGCTCAGTTGCGCCATGATGTGACTTCGCTCTGCGCGGTCATCGGCCACGCGCTCCGAGCCAAACCCCATACTCCGGCGATCCTTGTTCACGCGGGCGCTAATGAGTTCATCCATCCCTTCAAATGCGCCTCCACAGATGAAGAGAATTCCCCTGGTATCAATCTGAATAAACTCTTGTTGTGGGTGCTTTCGGCCGCCCTGTGGCGGCACATTGGCGGTGCACCCTTCAATGATTTTCAGCAGTGCCTGTTGCACGCCCTCGCCTGATACATCCCGCGTCACGGACGGGTTCGCGTTCTTGCGCGCCGTCTTGTCAATCTCATCGATGTAGATGATGCCGCTCTGTGCACGTGATACGTCATAATCCGCTGCTTGAATGAGCCGCAACAGAATATTCTCAACGTCTTCCCCGACGTACCCCGCCTCCGTCAACGAGGTGGCATCCGCGATGGCGAACGGCACATCGATGATCCTTGCGAGCGTGTGCGCCAATAGCGTTTTGCCACTTCCGGTCGGCCCGACAAGTAGGATATTCGTCTTATCGAGCTCAACGTCAGGATCCTGCTGCCGTTGTACCGTTCCGCGCTTGTAGTGGTTGTACACCCCAACGCTCAGGACACGCTTGGCTCTCTCTTGACCGATCACAAAATCGCTGAGCAGGTTATAGATGTCCTTGGGCGTCGGAATCAGCTGCAACTCTTCTTGCTCTTTAGTCCCCGCATCGGCGACCTGCTCACGCGGCTGGTCCTGGCGTCTCTCATCCAGAATCTGAAGGCAGACACGAACGCATTCATCGCAGATATATGCCCTGTGATTCGGCCCCGCCAGTAGTCGGACGGCTCCTTCTGGCTTATTGCAGAAGGAGCACCGTGCGGTGCCGCGACCTGGTCCGCGTGTCTCGTCCACCATTGCCTCTGCCTTTACTCTCCCCACCTGGATTTAGGGGCATCGTGCACCCCCGTATCGGCGGGGTTGTCCATTACTTAGGACGAGCTGGCGCCATTCCTCTCCGGCCCCGTGAGAACTTCATCGACGATGCCATACTCCCTCGCCTGCTCAGCAGTGAGATAGTAATCGCGATCCATGTCCCGTGCCACCTTCTCGGCTGGCTGTCCGGAATGGTGTGAGAGAATGCCACGAATTATTTCCTGAAGCCGCAGAATCTCACGCGCCGCAATCTCTATGTCTGACGCCTGCCCCTGCGCGCCACCCATCGCCTGGTGCATGTGGATTGTGGAATTCGGCAGGGCATACCGCTTGCCGGTCGCTCCCGCGCACAGCAGAACGGTCGCCATACTTGCGGCCATCCCCACGCAAATTGTCGAAACGTCGGCCCGAATCAATTGGAGGGTATCGTAGATCGCCAAGCCGGACGTGATAACGCCGCCCGGGCTGCTGATATACAGCGAGATGTCCTTGTCAGGATCCTCGCGGTCAAGATACAGCAGCTGTGCGACGACCAGGTTTGCGACCTGATCATTGATGGGCGTGCCCAGGAAAATAATCCTCTCCTTCAGAAGAAGAGAGTAGATATCAAAGGCTCGCTCACCCCGTGCACCTGTCTCAATAACCATTGGCACGATGCCTTGCGGTCCTGCCGATGCAATACCTTGAGGCATGCCCTCACCCGTTCCGCGTGTCCATGTTGTCATGATGTGAATTCTCCTTTAGTTCGGCGGCTCCGTGGCCGCAGCCTGATCTACTTGATCGTCTCCGCTGTCCGCGTCCTCATCACTACCAGCCACTTCACTCTCCGCAGCGCTCGTCACGTCTTCACGTTGACCTCGGGTGATCTCTACCAGCATATCCATCGTTTTGCGTGCGACAATTCGTCGCTCCACAGTTTCTCTGGCCGCCTCAGAGGCGAATACTTGCCTCGCCTGTTCCTGCGCAGCCTCGTCTGGCTGCGAGGCAATTACCTGAGCAACGTCCTCATCGATCTCCTCACCGGACGCCTCAACACCAGCTTTTTCTGCCAGGTCAGTGATGAGCAGGCCGCGCAACACTCTCTGCTCTGCTTGTGGACGTACAGCATCACGCAGCGCGTCTACGCTTTGGTCCGTTGATTGGGCATACGCGGCCAGGGACATGCCCATACCGCGCATCTGCTGGTCCTGATCCTGCAGAATACGATCGATTTCCATGTCCAACACAATCGGCGGATATACGACCGTTGCGATTTCAGCAAACCGCTCCAGAACGTTCTCCTCATAGTCCGCCCGCGCCTGGGACTGCGCCCGCTCAATCAAATCGGAACGGATTCGCCCCTGCAGGGCATTCACTGTTTCAAAGGTGTCCTCACCGAAACCTTCGAGGCTTTTGGCCCACTCATCGTCGGCGTCCGGCAGGATCTGTTCCTTCACCTCGCGCACCGTGACAGTAAAGTGCGCTTCCTTGCCATTCAGGTTGCGGATAGTGAAATCGTCCGGCACGGAGATGGTGAACTCTCTGGTCTCGCCGGCGTTCATACCAGCCAGTTGGTCCGGAAAGCCGGGGGCAGGATACGTTACCCCCTCCTGTGCCAGGTAACTGATACCGGCCTCCTCCACGAACACTCTGCGGCCGGACGCATCATCTGCGGCGTCGTCATCTCCTTCAGATTCCGCCTCAGCCTCCTCGTCCACGTAGCCATGAGCATCAATGGTCAGAAGATCGCCGAACTGTACAGGTCTGGCCGCCGGTTCCCACGGCGCGCCCTGACGCCGCAAGTTTTCGAGAACTTCCTCAACTTGCTCATCCGTGACGTGCGGCTCCTCCCAATCAATACGGATGGAGGAATAGTCTCCCAGTTCGACTTCCGGGCTGAGAGCAACAGTTGCGCGGAAGGTGATTGGATCAAGTGACTCCAGATCCGTCACCTGCGGGCGCGCGATGGGCGCAAGGTCTTGCTGTTCCACTGCCTCAGCGATAGACCTATCCAGCAGTGCTTCGATGTCATCCTGAACGAGCGTATCCGCCCCGATGTGGCGCTCCAGAATCGCGCGCGGGGCCTTTCCTTTCCGGAAGCCGGGAATGGCATAGCGCTGCACAAGGCGCTGATACGCTCTCTGCTTATGCTGCTCAATTTCCGCATCCTCCAGTTCGATGAGCAGACCGATCTGGCGATCATGCATATCTTCAGTCGTTATCTTCACACGTGGGAACTCCGTAACCAGATTGATCGCGGGGCGGGGAAATCATTATACATCGGCAAGCCTCACGCTCGGTCCACGGTAACGGCCGGCTGCGCGGGCTGCTGTAGCTGCAAATTGAGGTCACGTAGCTGCTGGCCGTCCACGGTTGAAGGTGCGCTCATCATCAGATCCTGCGCTGATTGTGTCTTGGGGAACGCAATAACCTCTCGGATGTTCGGTTCGCCTGCCAACACCATAACCGTGCGATCGATACCCGGCGCAAAGCCTCCATGTGGAGGCACGCCATACTCAAACGCCTCAAGCATGTGGCCGAAGCGTTCTTCTATCTGCTCCGGTGAATAACCCAGCAACGCGAAGATTCTGTCCTGCAACGTCCGATCATGAATCCTGATCGACCCCGACCCCAGCTCAAGTCCATTGACAACAAGGTCATATGCCTTGGAACGCACGGTCGTTGGCGCCTCCTCCAGGCGATGGACATCTTCCGGCATTGGCGCCGTGAACGGGTGATGGACTGAATTCAACTCGCGGCTATCCTCATTCCCCGCTTCAAATAGTGGGAACTCGGTGATAAACGCGAATGCCAGCTCGTCTGGATTCGCCAACTCAAGGCGCGCGCCAAGCTCAGTCCGCAGGGAGTTTAGAGACGCGTTCACTGTGTCTTCATGCGCGGCGACGATTAGTAAGAGATCGCCTGCCGATGCGCCCATTTCGCCTGCTATCGTCCGAACCGTCTCGATAGCCAGATGGCGCGCCAATGCGGAGCGAATATTCTCCGTCTGCAACTCAGATACATCTGTGTCCGGCGCTGCGTCGAGACCAATCGTGGCGAGCCCACGTGCCCCCTGACGGCGCGCAATTTCCGTCAGATCTTCCAACTCTCGCCGGCTATATCCCGCACAGCCGGGCGCGATAATCCCGCGCACACTGCCACCAGATTCCGTCAACGCTGCTTCAAACACGCCTATTCCGCTGTTCCGCACGATGGCGGATATGTCCGTGATTTCCATGCCAAACCGTAGATCCGGTTTGTCTGTGCCATAACGCCTCACAGCCTCTGCGTAGGTCATACGCGGAAACGGTGAACTGATCCGCTTGGTCGGCGCCGTTTCGCGGGCAAGGCCCGCATAGAGTTCTTCCACCAAGTCAAGAACATCCGTCTGGTCCACGAAACTCATCTCCAGGTCGAGTTGCGTAAACTCAGGCTGACGATCGGCCCGCAAATCCTCATCCCTGAAGCAGCGGGCAATCTGAAAGTAGCGTTCGGTTCCTGCAACCATCAGCAACTGCTTCAGCTGTTGGGGTGATTGCGGCAATGCGTAGAAATGACCGGGGTGAACACGGGACGGCACAAGGTAATCCCGCGCGCCCTCCGGCGTGCTCTTTATCAGCATTGGTGTCTCGATCTCCCAAAAGTCCCGACCATCAAGGAAATCGCGAATGAACTTCACAACGCGGTGTCGAAGCTGGAGATTCGCCGCCAGCCGCTCACGCCGCAAGTCCAAATAACGGTAACGCAGACGCAGCGGTTCATCCACATCCGATTCTTCATTGATGTAGAACGGCGGCGTCTTGGACGGATTCAGTATGTCCACGTCAGTGGCATGCACCTCGATGTCACCTGTCGCGATACGGGGATTCCCCGTGCCCGCCGGCCGTGGCCGTACCTCGCCGGTGATGGCAACCACCCACTCGTTTCGCAGCGCATCAGCAGCCCGGTACGCGGACTCAGCAGCAGACGGATCCACCACAACTTGCACCAGACCGGAGCGATCTCTCACATCCAGGAATATGAGACCGCCATGGTCGCGACGCCGATGGATCCAGCCGGCCAACCGTACAGCGGTACCCGCATCGGCAAGCGTTAACTCTCCGGAATTATGTGATTTCAGCATGTGGCGAATCTGCCGGGCAATCAGTGGCGTGTGGGGAACGGATCACATCCGGGACATCGCTGAGTTCCTCCCGTGCATTTACCCGCCAATCATAGCACTCAGCACGCTCGTGTCGTTCTGTTCGGAGCGCCACCCCGCCTACGCTATTCCAAACGGAGCGCCACCCCATGCGGCCATTCCGAACGGAGCGCCACCCCATGCGGCCATTCCAAACGGAACGTAGCACCTCACGTGTCATTCTGAACGGAACGTAGTGGAGTGAAGAATCTAACGCGCCTTTGCCGCAACGGGTACATAGATTCTTCGCTGCGCTCAGAATGACAGACAGTGCGCTCAGAATGACGGAGTGTGCGCTCAGAGTGACAGAGTGCGCCGGAATGGCCGCGACACACGCGAACAACAGCAAGCACATGGAAGCGACAACTGCGTGCCGGTGCACCCCCCCGCACCATTCTGAACGAGGCCGTAGCGCCCCACGTGTCATTCTGAACAACGGGCGGGGCGGTCAGGCGGGCGTGCTACACTTTCCCAACAGAGCGACGATTTGGCGGTGCCGACGCCACGAAGACTACAGGAGAACGCCATGCCGGAGAGCAAGTTTGCCGATATTCAGGGCCTCAAAATGCACTACCTCGAATGGGGAGAGCCCGCCAATCCCGATTTGCTCCTCGTCCACGGCTGGACCGGGCTTGGCTCCTCCTGGACCTCGGTAGCCGAGGCGTTTCAGGATCGCTACCACATCATTGCGCCTGACAACCGCGGCCATGGCCAGACTGATAAACCCGTCACAGGGTACATGCTCCGCGATTTTGCCACCGATGTGGTGGAACTCATCAATGTCCTTGGCCTGGAAAAGCCCGCCTACGTCGGCCACTCCTGGGGCGGCAACATCGGCACCATCATGGCCTCCGACTATTCAGATTTCATTTGCTGCGCCTTTCTGGAAGACCCTGTCTATTGGAAAATGGTCAACACCCACGTCACCAGCCTTCCGATGGCGCTCGCCCGACACAACAGGCCTGAGGCCGATATCCGTGCCGAGGCGCAGTCCCAGGGCATGTCACAAGAGGAGGCAGACGACCTCGTTTACCGTCACCATCACTTCTCTCCCCACGCCGTCACGCGCCTCCTTACAGACAACAGAGAATGGGCGTTTCGATGTGAGGATCACATGCGACGCATCAATGCCCCCACCCTGGTTCTCGTCGCGGACATCAACGCGGGCGGCTACATGATCCCTGAAGAGCTTGAGTACTATCGCAGCATCGCCGCGCCGGATCTCAATTTTCGTCTGTGGCCGGACGTCGGTCACTCGATGCATGCCACACGGCCGGATCAATTCAACGAGGAGCTTGCCGAGTTCTTGTCGACATCGAGCTGCGACGCTTGAGATTCCGCTCTCGTACCAAAATTCACAAGGAATCCAAGTCGACGGCTGGCGTAGCCTCTAAGACTCGCCAATCAGAGGCGCAGCCTCGATGACCACGATCGGAGGCGAACCGACCGTACAGTCCCGTTTTGGGACCTTTCGCTCACTCAGAAATCCAATCTTTCGCCGTCTCTGGCTGGCGGGCTGGATATGGTACGTAAACCGCATGATGGAGATGGCCGTCCTATCGTGGCTGGTTCTCGTGCTGACCGATTCCCCATCACAGGTTGCCCTCGTTGGCGTATTCAGGATGGCACCCATGTTCCTGCTTGGCCTATTGGCCGGCAGCATCTCAGACCGCTTCCCACGCAAGTACGTGATGATCTCGACGCAGGTCGTCAATCTAGCCGTCACAGCAGGAATGCTTGCCGTTCTCATCTGGGGCGAGGTGGTGCCTTGGCACGCCTACTGCGCCACATTTCTTACCGGCTCTGCGTGGGCCGTCGATTTTTCCGCGCGCCGTGCCTACTTCGCCGAGATCTTTCACGGTGACGCCCTCACCAATGCCGTTTCCATGGACGTCGTCGCTCTCACGGGTAGCAGCGTCATCGGACCGCTCCTCGCCGGCGCCATCATTGAATTAATCGACTTCCAGGGCTCCTACGCGCTCATGCTCGGACTGTTCATCATCGCCGGCGGCGTCTTACTGACCATCCCAAGAAGCGCGCCCACGGGGCTAATACAGGCGTCTGTCCTCCGCCATATCGCCGAATCGGTCACGGCGCTCGCCTCAAACCGTGTCCTCATCGCCGCCCTCACTATCACGGTCAGCCTGAACTTCTTCGGCTTCCCATTTCTGACCATGGTGCCGGTCATCGGGCGTGATGTTCTTGGGGCCAATGCGTTTCTCTACGGCGTCCTCGTTGCCGCCGCCGGCATAGGCTCTCTGACAGGCGCGATCATCATTGCCTCTCAGCAGATACGCAACCACCAGCGCGTCTACTCACTTGGAGCAGCATTCATGCTGGTGATGCTGATCCTGTTTTCGTTCTCCCAGTGGTACGCCCTCTCGCTCGCCTTGCTGATCGCCGCTGGCATCGGCATGTCCGGCTTCGCCACGATGCAGCCGACCATCGCCATGCAGGCCGTCAAGCCAGAAATGCGCGGCCGTGCGATGGGCGCAGTCGCCCTCGGCATTGGTGCGAGTCCGCTGGGAATGCTAACCGTCGGGTGGCTGGCAGAACAGTGGGGACCTCAACTGGCCCTCGCCGCCCTGACCAGTACTGGTGTCATCGTCGTCATGCTTCTCCGTCTTGCCCTACCGGAGCTCAGGGGGCAGAGTCGCTAGAGTCCGCGCGCCGGGCCCCTTCCTGCATGAGAAGCGTCTTCTTCCGCGAGATTCCCAGTGTGTAGCCTCCCATTGCGCCATCTGACCGCACAACACGATGGCACGGCACAAGGACGGGCGTCGGATTCTTGCCGCACGCATTGGCCACGGCCCGCGTCGCCTTCGGCTGCTGGATGGCATTCGCAATTTCAGCGTATGTTCGGGTTTCACCTCGAGGAATTCGCCGCAGCACTTCCCAGACGCGTCGCTGAAACGCCGTTCCACGCACATCCAACGGCAGCGCCACATCTGCGCCTGGCCTCTCGCCACGCACGACAGCCTCCACCGTGCCGGCCCATTCTTGGAGCTTGCCATCATCTCGAATTCGTTCCGCGTGAGGAAATTCCCGTGCCAGCATATCTTCCAGAATCCTATCCTCATCTGCCAATGAAATGCGGCACACGCCTTTCGCAGTAGCCGCGACCAGCAGTCGTCCCAGCGCGCTTTCAATGATGGTGTAGTGGATGAACACGCCGGCGCCGCCGCGCATGTACTGCCCCGGCGTCATCCCAAGATGCGTATCAGATGATTCGTAGAGCCTGCTTGGAGAGCCATACCCGCTGCCATAGAGCGCTGATGTCACCTCATGGCCGTTGCGCACACTAGACTTGAATCGTTGCAGACGGCGATGATCCGCGTATTGTCGCGGCGTCACTCCCAGAACCATTGCAAACGAGCGACGCACTGCATGCTCGGTGACGCCCACCGCTCGCGCAATCATGCTCACTGAGACATGCGATTCATCATTGACGTCTATGTGAGCGCAAGCTCGGGTGACTGTATCCACGGCACGGGAGTATGGTCCTCCCTCATCCGGCCTGCATCGCTTACATGCGCGGTAACCCGCCGCACGCGCCTCCGCGATCCTGTCAAAAAATTCGATGTTCTTACGCAAGACCGGGGCGCCCCGGCATGTTGAGCGGCAATAGACGCCCGTCGTTCTAACGCCGAATACAAACACACCTTCGTACTGCGGATCATGATTCTGGATGGCTTGCCAACGTTCATCCGCAGTTGTGCTGGTACCCTGGCTATCCGCTTTTCTTATCGCGACCGCCATATCGGTTCCTCCGCCTCGCGCAACCACCACTTTCCTTTACCGACGCAATGGTTGCAGTAACAATCCCGGCCGTCTATCCGATTTGACGGTCACCATCATGCCTATATGAGGCTCTGGTAGTGATACATGGGAGCAGTGGGAACCTCCCAATCTGCGTAGAAATCCTGCAGGAAAGGCTCCAGCTGAGCGGCAAGATGCCGTCGATACGTCAACTCGTCGGGCGCCGCCGTACTCAACTCTTCACGCACAGCGTTTATCACACTGGCCGCATCGATCGTTCGAAATTCTCGGTCGTCATAAATCGCTACACCTTCGACGATGACCGTTTCCACGTCCGCTGCCCGTGCCCGCGCAACCAGCACATCAAGCACGTCCAAGTTCTCCGCAACATACGGGGATGAAATGCGATCCCAATCCAGAAGAACCATATCCGCGCGCTTGCCCGGCTCCAGCGATCCGATCATGCTCTCACCAAACGTTGTCTCATACGCTCCGCCCAGCGTCGCCATATGCAGAACCTGGTGCGCGCCTAAATGCGGAACACGTAGTCCTGGCGGCCTGTGAAGACGCAAGGCTAGAGCCATTTCCTGCAGCAGATCATCATCGTCATTGATCGACGTGCTATCCGTCCCAATAGCCACATGCACGCCTTGCCGATGCAGTTCTAACACAGGCGCGATGCCGCTTCGCAGGCGCAAATTTGAACTCGGGTTGTGGCTAACACTGGTGCCGCTTTCCGCCAACACTGTGATATCCTCCGCCGTCAGCCACACACCATGCGCAAGTGATGTCTTTGGACCAAGAAATCCAATCTCATAGAGGCGCCGCACTGGTGTCTGCCCATGCAGCCGTTCCGCGTAGCGCCGCTGATAGAAGCTCTCCACCGCGTGGGTGTGTATGCCGACATCAGCCGACCGTGCTAGCTCAGCGATCCGCGCCAGTGTTTCCTCATCCGCCCAGTGGTAGCCCTGTGGGCTATATAGTACGCGCACCATATTCGTGGAATCGACGGGGTAGTTCTGAATCAGAGACGCAGTTAACTCCAGATAGTCCTCTGTAGAGAGTGCGGAGCCCTCAATCATGCCGCGCACACCCGTGGCCAGCCCCTCCGGCATTTGACTCAGTACGTCCTCATCGTTGCCGTAAACCAGATAACACTGATTCTTAAATGAGAGCGAGAACGCGGTGCGCACGCCCGCATCACCAAACGCTCGCAGATTGGCTTGCGCCTCATCCCACACCATTCGCCGCGCAGTCGCGGATTGGTTGAACATCACCGTCGTTACACCGGAACGAATCAAGTTAAGCAGCGTATAGCACATCATGTTGTATGGCTCAACTGCCCGACGTCCCCATGAATGGTTAATCCACGTCTCAAGCCCACCATCCGGCTGCCCCAGCAACAACCCCGATAGCCCTCGACCGTGGTGATGGGCATTGACCATGCCCGGCATCAGAAACTGGCGGCCGTTGCCCACCACGTCCGCGGATGGATATCTGATCCGCAGATCAGCATACGACCCCCCGTCGACGATCTCTCCGTCCGTCTGCGCCACGGCTCCGTCCGTCAGAACGACGCTCTCTCCACCGAGATCCGCCCGGATGAGGACATACTTGCCGCGCGTCAGTGTCGTTGCCATTAGTCCCCCATGTGTTGCTCCGCCGGGAGGTCTCCGCACTCCGCCGACGGATTCAACTGTAGGTGCGTCCCGGTCAGTCTAGGAGTTGCGTCCAGTGGACGCGAGTCGCAGAAAATCATGCCGGGTCACGATTCCCACTACTTCGTCACCATGCACGACGGGAAGTCGCTTGATGCGCCGCTGGTTCATGATCCGAACGACTTCGTCCAAGGGCGTTTCCGTTCGAACTGTCACAACGGGCGACGACATGACGCTGGAGACGAATATCCTTCCCAGGACATCCGCTAGGTTGTTCAGATTCTCTTCACTGACGACGTTGCCAAATAATTCAAACACGGTTCCCTGCATACCGGGATCACGGATAGGATGCAGAAAGAAATTGGAGTGGCTCATGATGCCGACCAGACGATCCCTTTCGTTCATGACGGGGAGCGCGCTGATGTTGCGGTCAAGCATGATATTCGCAGCATCCACGACAGTCGCGGCGGCACGCACGGTTTGTACTGGGGACGACATAATATCGACAGCATTCATCGCTCAAACCTCACGTTTGCAGATGCCTGTTCGCGTCAATCATAGCGAATCATCCATTCAGTCGCGTGTGGCCATTTCCGTCAGCCGCCTCAGAAACCCCGCTACGTCCACGGGAGAGTCAATACGATACTCAGCCTCTGTCTTCTGTTCCGCCGGCCCAACGAGCACGGAGACACCACCCATTCGATTCACCTCACGAAACGCGTCCTCATCCGTTGCATCGTCCCCAACATAGATCGGCAGCCGTGGCGTGCCTCCAGATCGCTGAGACAACACCTGTACGAGGGCACGCAGCGCGGCGCCCTTGTCCCAAGCCGCACGCAGCCGCACATCCAGCACCTTCTTCCCCTGCACGACAATGACATTCTCCCCAGCTATCGCATGTGCCACCACCTGCGACACACGTTCCCGAACCTGCGGCGCGAGTGATTCTGGCGTCATACGGTGATGAACGCTCAGACTCACTCCTTTGTCCTCTACAAACGCTCCGCTAAATTCTGCAACCACCGGTTGCAGTGCCTCACGAAGCCGCACCATCAGATGCTGCGCCCGCTCCACGGCTTCATCTCTGATTGTCAGTCCCGGTCCCTCGATCTCCATGCCATGATTGCCGGAATAAAACGCCTCCGGCAGGCCGGCGCGAGCCCGCACATCCGCGAGAGCGCGACCGCTCAAGATGGCAACCTCGTAAGAAGGCAGAGCCGCGACATCACGCAGCGCCTCCACGCACTCCGGCAAAATTGTGGCGTCCTCTGGCCGCAGCACGATGGACGACACCGTTCCATCGAAATCACACGCCAGCAGTACCTGGCTGGCGGTGCTGATTCGGGCACGTACTTCCGACCAGTACTCAAAGAGTGGTTCTGCCATTTGCCCAGCTCGCCATGCACCTCGCTATGAGGAACGCTCCATGTCAACCGCGGGGCTGGCTGGGGCGGCAGACGGCCCTGGTGACTGCTGTGCGTCCATAATCGCCCCACGAATCCCCAGTGCCTCCGGGGACATTTCCCCGAAATACAGGGTTCGGTGAGGAAACGGTATCTCGATTCCCTCGGCGTCAAAGGCCCGCTTGACGCGCAGCCGATACTGCCCAGCCACATCCCACTGTCTGATCGGCAGAACTTCCCCAAGCACCTTGATCTCAATGCCGGAGTCTCCGAAGTTATCAACGCGCAGCACCGCGATCGGAGCGAGGATGATCGGCCCCCACTCTTCGTCATTGGCCAACTCTTGCCCCACCCGATTTAGTACATCAATCGCCTGTTGAAGATCTGTTTTGTATGCCACGCCAATGTTGATGTTCACGCGTGACTTATCCTTCGTGTAATTCGTCGTTGTCGTAATCGTTCCGTTCGGAATCGTGTGCTGACGGTAGTCCAGATCCCGCAGTAACGTTCGCCGCAAGTTGATGTCCTCTACCAGGCCACCAATACCCGCAATATTCACCACGTCCCCAACCCGGTACTGGTTCTCGAGGGTAATGAAAACCCCACCCAGCACGTCACGAATGAGATTCTGCACCGCAAATCCGACGCCCACCGCCAGCGCGCCCGCCGCCACCAGCAAGGGCGCGAGATCAACGCCAATTTGGCTCAATGCCAGAAACAGCGTCAAAAGCACAATCACCGCTCGTGACGTCCCAACCACCACGTCCGTCAATGTCCGTATATTCTTTTGAATCTCCTCCTCCAGCCCAACCTGCGCTCGCGCTCGAACGTTGGATTCCACGAGCCTGGGCACGCTGAACGTGACGATACGCATCGCTATAACACCGCCGAGAACGATGAAGATGACCGGCAAGGCATTGCTAGCGGCCGTCTCCAAGATCCAGCGCCCCGCGGAGGACATGGATCCTCGCGCAAGCGACGAGTACCCCAACACAAACGCTGCCGCAATCTCTATCGTGGCGATGGCGATGATGAACCAGGAGGCTTGCACAATCATCGAACTGAGGTCGGACTGCAGCCACTCAAACCCACCGGGAAATACACGATCAAGCGCCCGTAAGAAGCCGCGGATGAGTGGCGGCAGCGCCAGCCACACCATCAACATCAGAGCGAGCGCGCCTCCGCCCCACACGACAAAGAAGCGAAGGAATGGCCCCGGATCATCCGTGATCATCCGAAAATCGGACAGAATTTCTTCCCACACGCCGATAATCCCCCTCAACCTCAGTCAGTTGCGAGATCAATCATAGAAGCAGTACCACGCACCGCCTCCTTCAATCATAAACGCCCTTGCTTGACGCACGACGCGATGTATCGCAGCCTGAACCCATCAACGCAGAGAGGGAGGTCCCCACAAATGCGCATCGGTGTTGAACTCGCCGTCCGAACTCCCGTCACAGAACTCCTCGACTACATCCGCTCCTACGACTCGCTCGGCTTTGAGCGCATCTGGATTCCGGACGCGGCCTTCTCCCAGTGGGAAGTCTGGACAACAGCAACACTCGCCGCTATGTACACCTCCACGCCGCGCATCGGCGTCGGTGTCATGGCACCCTACCACCGTAACCCGGCCGTCATTGCGCACGCCGCCGCCACGCTCGATCAGCTCTCAGGTGGACGTGTCGATCTCTCTCTCGGCCGCGGCTCGCGACCCTACATAACCAGCATTGACGCCGACCGTCCCGACGAGGCTGTGGCAGAGGCCATCACAATCATCAATGGCCTTCTCGCAGGCGAAACTGTCAGCATGGAAGGTACGGCTTTCAAATACAACGAGGTTTCCCAGCGGGTTCAACCAGTCCAAGAGCACATCTCAATCGCCATCGCCTCTATGAGTCGCTACTGGCTTGATATTGCCCGTGACAGCGCAGACGGCGTCCATCTCTATACGAGCAACCCCACACTGCTAGAGGCAGCGCAACAGACTAAACAGGCAGCAAAGAACCCCAACTTTGAGGTCGTAACGACGCTCGGCTACGTCGAGCCGGCGGAGGTGCGCGAGTGGTGGGTAACGAACTTTGGACGCAATTACAACCTCCAACAGCTCTGCGGAAGAGAACCCAACACCGCTAGCTACGAAGAACTCGCGGCAGAACTCGTCTTTACAGACGTGGCCAGCCTGCGCGAACACCTGCAGCGCCTGGAATCATTTCACATCGACGAGCTTATGATCGCCTACCGCCGAGCAGAAGACCTCCCCGCAATCGCTGAAATGGTTGCAGCCGCCCGCGCCTAGGCCAGCCCGCTATCGCGCAAACGCAAGGGCCACGGGCGCGTTCAGATTCTTCACTCCACTACGCTCCGTTCAGAATGACAAGGTGGACGGCTGACGCGTCGGTCAGAGAGACATCACATCTAATCTTGCGCCGCGCCCCGCGTGAGCAATCCATCCCGCAGCTCCAGCACCCGATCCACCCGCGACATGATGGCGCGATCATGCGTCGCCGCAATGATGAGCACCTTCTCCTCCTCAACCAGTCTCCTGAATAGCGCAAACACCGTCTGGGCAGAGACGGAATCAAGTTCGCCGGTCGGCTCATCGGCCATCAGCACACTGGGTCGTGAAGCAATCGCCCGCGCAATTCCAACCCTCTGCTGCTCCCCTCCGGACAACTCATACGGCCGATGTCGTATCCGATGCAACAGCCCAACCTGATCCATGACCTCGCGGGCGCGCTCCTCCCTGTCCTTACGTGACCAACCGGAAATGCGCAGTGGCAGCTCAACATTTTCCCCCGCCGTCAGCAGTGGCATCAGTGACGACGATTGAAAAACGATGCCGATGTGCCGACGCCGCAACGCTGCCCGTGCCTCTTCCGATAATCCATTGAGACGTTGACCGACAAGATACGCCTCACCCGCAGTGGATTGATCCAGCCCCGCCAGGATGTTCAGCAACGTCGTCTTGCCAGAGCCCGAACGGCCAATCAAAGCGATGTATTCTCCCGCCGCTCCCTGCATATCGACTCCCCGAAGGGCACGCACTCTGTCTGCACCGAGCGTGAACACGCGTTCGACATCTCGCGTCTCCGCAAGAATCTCCGGGCCCAATCCATCGCGAGATGCGCCACTCACACCAGCACTACTCACTGGAATCCGACGGCGTCACGACCACGTGGTCCCCATCAACGGTGACCACGGCCCTTTCCCGCAGCCGCACGCGATCCATCAACTCACGCGGCAATTGCAGCCGTCCCATGCTGTCGACAAGCACGTACTCGCGAGGCAATTCGGACGCGCCATCGCTCTGCATTGGCCTGAAAGAGTGCAACGAAACGATTTCTGCGCTCGCCCGCCCATCTCTGATGATGATAACGCGATCGACGAAGCTGGAAATCTCCGGATCGTGACTCACCACAACAATCGTCGTGCCGTACCTGTCTCGGAGTGATTGGAATAGCCTCATCACGGTGTGCGCCGTCTGCGTATCAAGCTCGCCGGTCGGCTCGTCAGCGAGGAGGAGATCCGGTTGGTTAGCCAGCGCGATCGCAATTGCCACACGTTGTTGCTCGCCGCCCGATAGTTCATTCGCACGATGCTTTGCCCTCTCAGACAGGCCCACGGCGTCCAGAAGCTCCTCGGCACGCTCACGCCGCTGTGAGCCACCCATACCGGCCAGCAGCATTGGCAGTTCAACGTTCTCACGCGCCGTCAAGTACGGGACGAGGTTGCGACCCGTCTGCTGCCAGACGAACCCAACCTCTCGCAGGCGATACGATTCCACTGCACGGCCTCGCATCACCAACAAGTCACGATCACCAACACGAATATCGCCTGCGGACGGCGTATCGTACCCCGCCAGAATGTTGAGCAAAGTGGACTTGCCGCTTCCACTCGCACCGACAATGGCCACAAACTCCCCGCGCGCCGCCTGAAAATCCAGCCCGCGTAGCGCGACGACTTCCAGGTCCTGCGCCTTATATATCTTGAACAGGTCCCGGCAGATGATGTGTACGCTGTGCGGCGTTGAGGTGGTGGTCATTGGCGGTCAACCCTCGCTCAGTCTTCCCCGATACGAAGAGTCTGTCCGAGGGCTAGCGTATTGTACATGCGCACGACGAACCCCGTGGCGATAACAAACACCGCAGCCATCAGTCCATACACCAGGCCAATTGACACAACGCTCGTCTCAATAATGTAGGGTGGCAAAACAGCCACACCATCCTGCGTTCGATCTAGGAACGGCATCAGGAGAGCACCCGTTCGCTGTCCCAACAGGAATCCCGCGCCAATGCCGATTCCAACGACAAGCATATGCTCAAACCAGACCACTGCCCGTATGTGTGCACTGTTGAGCCCCAGTGTCCGCAGTAATGCGAATTGCCTCCCCCGTTCCCCCACTGTCAGGACTGAGTGCGCCACAAAACACGTTCCGCCAAGGAACAACACCGCACCGTATGCCGCCAGCAGGAGCGCACCCCATCCCGCCGCAACCAGCGGATCTGCCTGCGATGTCGCAAGCAACTCTTCACGGTCGATTGCCGTGCTTGCCGCCACGGACTCTCCAATGGCAGCTATGGTAGCTGCGCGCGCCTCACTCCCAAGGCCATGCTCAAGGCGATACCAGACCTCATTGGCCTGTACCTCCGCGCCCTGCCCAACAAGGTTTTGATGACGCAGCAGGCCCGTGATCTCCGTAATCACATAACCCGCACCGTCAGTCGGATTCATCGTCGGAAAGAAGTCCACAACTCCCGCAACTCGCCCCGGCACGCGCGCGCTGCCCACCGCAATGTCCATCCTATCGCCCATGTGTTGATTACTCGCGCGCAGAATTCCGGGACTGACCAGCAACGGCAGTTCGTACGTCTCCGGACCCGCGTAGAAACCCCGCTGAACAAACGCGGTCGTCGCCCCCCAGCTGAATAACAACGATGGGCCACCGTCACGCCCCGCGCCGTCTAATACTTGCAACGAGTCCGTACGCGTCAGCGGGCCGATCTGGATCACCGCCAAGCCGTCCGTGTTTGTAAATCGTCGGACAGAAACGGGATTCGAACCTTCCTCCGCGGTACGCGTCACAATCTCATCAACAAAGAACGCGCCTGACGACATGCCTTCCGATCGGGAACGCTGAACGACTTGCAATGAGACGAGAGTGAACGGTGGTGACGGCTGCATGGTTGGGATTGCTCGCCGGAAGAAGAATCGACGCACCGGCTCGAGAGGAGCTTCCATGTACGTCCACTCTGTATTCTCGAGCGATCCCATATACATGGTGAAAAATCGCCCGTTTCCGTCCTCCACTATTGCGGCCAGCTGTGAACGCGGGTCGGATTGCTCGGCGCTACGAACCCAGACACCAAGATGGCGCGCGCCATCCGGCAGCGCCATCCCCCAAGACGCGATCTCTTTCGCGCTAAGAGGGCTGAGAGTGTCCTCCAGTGACGAATCCGCAAAGTCATCACGCCACCACGTCACGTCTGCAAGCATCTTTGGGTCAATGGCCAGAACCTCAAAGCGCTCCGACGACGTTCCACCTGCAAAGCCTGACGACCCTCGAAAGACACGCGTCGCCGCCGCGACCCCCCTTGGTGATTCCACCAGCGCCTGCATGTCCTGACTTGGACCGCGGTTACGGGCAACATCTGCATTCTCAACGCGCACATCCGCTCCAGCCTCGTAGCGCGCCCTCTCCTGATAACTACGGTCGAGCGTGCCGCCGAAGCTCGCGGCAAATGCGCCAAGCCCCGCCGCGAGTACCAGTAATAGAACCAGGCGTGTCACTGACAATGGGTTTCGTCCCACTTGCCACAAGCCGAGAGCGAGCCACGTTGGCGATACAGGTGCCGCTATTCGTGCCACCAATCCGCCAATGAGCGGCAGGACACGCAACAACAACAGTCCTGCCGAGAGCAGGAAGAGTGTCGGTATCAGCAGAAGGAAAAGATCAGCGCCTTGCCTGCCAGAGAGCGCGTCAGCCACGAGAGACCCCTGCTGGCCAAGCTGCCACAGGAAAAGTAATGCTGCCCCCGCCAACCCGACGTCCACATAATACCGTTGCACAAACCCGACCTGATTCGGGCGCACGGCGAGGCGCCGTTCTTCCAAGAGATTGCGTCGCGCCAGACGGAGCGTCGGAACTAGAAGCACGACGAGCGCAAGCACACCACCCATGGCTGCCAGACCAAACGCCATCGGTGTGATGGAGACACGTAAAGCTCCCTCGCCCCCCAACGACGAAAATATCGGCAAGTACCCAACGCTCGCCACCAGCCCTGCCGCGATGAACGGCGCCGCCAGCACTGCTGCCACCGTGACCAACATGCCCTGCGCCGCATAGATTTGCAGCACTTGTGGCGTCCGCGCGCCCCGACTCCGCAACAGCGCCGCATCCGCCCGTTGCCTGTCCGTGACGAGTCCTGCAAGGAAGACGATGGAGTACAGAACCATCGCCGTTACGAGGAATAATATGATGGCAATCGGTGCCTCGATGAACCGAATCCGGGTATCGTATGTGTTCAGGACGGTGTCCAACTCAGTGCTTTGCCGGTACCCGCTTATCGTCCCGCCGAGAGAAGCATTGAGGCCGGCAATCGCCTGACTGAATCGCTCGGCATCCGCAGCTCGTATCTCCTCAGGATTCAACAGATAGCGGGAATAGTAGGATCCGTCCGCTTTGACGAAGAGTCCGCCAATGGTATCCACCAGGGTCGATTCAGTCACGATGACTGGTAGTGTGTTGAGCAGTGTTGGCTCGCGAATAATTCGCTGGAGTGCTGGAGTGCTCCAGATATGCGAATCGCGTTCAGTTGGTGACGCCAATCCTGTCAATCGCACATCAACCCGATCGGTTCGGTCTTCCCAGAACGGAACAAAAGTCACCGTGTCTCCGATCGAGAGACCGAGATATTCGGCCCCCTGACGCGTTGCGACTGCCTCCACCGTCGTCACCCCGTTTGTCGTGTCAACGATTCCTGACTCCGGGAGGCGTCCTTCAATGTGCAGAAGCTCAGTCAATGGCGACTCGAGAATGTGGAACGTGGCTCGAGGCGTCGTATCCATATCAATCTCAGTTGTTGCGTCCGCCAACACGAGGAAAGTCGATGACCGCACGTTCCGTACTTCACGCTCGGCGAGTCCCTCAAACGCAGACACCACCTGGGAATGAACACGTTCCGTCGCCGACTCATAGACATCACGTTCGATGCCGGACGTGCGGAAATGCACGTCAAGATCAAGCGACTGTTGCTCAGCGTTCGTGATGGCGTGTCGCAGACCAAGGTCACGCAACGCCTGCGTGTAGATGACGATGCTAGCCATCGTTGCAGCTGCGACGGTCGAGCCGAGCAGGACGGGCAACAGCAACGAGGCATACGTCCTCAGCCGGCGTGCCACCAGGGGCAGGAGTCTCAGATCCACGCTACGCCTCTGTTCCGCGCAGTACCCATGCCACCGGCTGAGATAGGAACGCCCGACACAGTGCCAAAGCCAACCCAATTCCCGCCATACACATCAGTCCAACGACCAGCCCGGCCACCTGCCAATCCGTCGTAAGAATGAGGCTCGGTACAAGCTCTGTGCCCGCCAACCCCTGGAACCGTGGCACGAGTATGCCACTCAGATAAAGCCCAATAGCAACTGCGCCCGCCCCGGACGGCACAACAATCGTCAGGTATTCCACCACAAAGGAAAAAAACGCTGTGCCGCGTGCCACACCCAGCGCCCGCAACACCGCATTCTCACGCGCCCTCTCCGATGATGCCCCCGCCCCATGCGTCACGACGCCAATGACCAGAGCGCCAATCCCGACCACCAGGGCAATTAGCGTCATACCTCTCCAGCCTGCGGAGGCAAGTGCGCTACGCTGCGTCTCCTCTTGAATAGCGATGCGATCCGTCACTTCACCCGACAAACTGGGGATGCCCTGGATAGCCTCCAGAATAGTCTCCCTCTGTTCCGTCGCGTTCTGGAGCGAAAGGAACACACGGTTCGGCCATATCTTCCTGTCCACGCTCACCGCGTTAACGTGATCGATCAACGACTGCCCATTCGCAATCAGAAAACCCGCTGAGCTCGGCGTCACAGCAGGGAAACTCAACAACGTTCCCACAACCCGTATCGGCACAAGCCGATCCGCAACGTGCACCGCGCCAAGGCTCCCCACCTGCCATCCTCGTGCGAGTAAAAGATCCTCAGACGCCAGAACCGGTATCGCCGATGCTCCCGGTGATGTGTAGATTCCCCGCACGCCGTCTCGCGTATCACGTCCCCACGTGAAACTCAGCGTTCCCTGGCGCCGGGTCTGCGAGGCGCCCACCTCAATGACATCACGTCGTTCGCCCGTCAGCAGAATCGGCAACCAATCCGCCACACGTAAAAAATTCTCCACAACCGTTCGCGTCCCGGCGGCGTCCACTGCAATCAGATCGTCCAGCACAAATGAGCCGGGCGTCCCATTGTCGCCCTCCACCGGCTCATAAATCATGATGCTTGCCAACGTATACGGCCCCGGCGGAGGGGGGTGAACTCCCCGACTAAGCGCAGTCTCAAGAAATCGCCAGCCCGTGAAATCCAGCGCCCCCAGGCTATATGTATCTGGCCGTCCAAGACCGTCCACAATCTGAATCCAGAGGAACCGATTCCCCTGTGGCAGCTCCGGATTAACCCAGATGCCTATCGTCTGCGTGCCATCGGGAATGGTGCGCGGCGCGGTGGGGGATTCACCACTGAGAGCAAGGTCGATCAGAAGATTTTCCATTGGAATCCCTGAAAAATCGTCCCTGAACTCCAACAGTCCACCAATGGTTGACGGATCAATTCCCATGATCGGCACGAGCGTCCCCACCTGTATCGAGCCAAGTCCGGCGGCGCTGGCATAAGCCGCTGATGCGTCCTCTACACCTTCTATGGCACGAAATCGCTCGGCGGCCTCGGTTAGTGACTTGCCGGAAAATGTCGAATATCGGTCTATACGTGCATCGACACCGGCCTGGAAGATCGCCTGATCGGCCGCTGCGCGATCCAACGTTCCTCCAAACGTCGCGATGAAGACGCCCAGCACGCCGAAAAGCAGCAGCAAACCCCCAAGCGCAGCGGCGGGCGTCGACGCCCGATTGATCCGCTCAAGCGCCATATCAATGGGCAAACGCCCCACCAGCCGAGCGCCTGCCGCCACAACCCGAATTCCGTACGGCCAAAGACGATAAAAAAGCAACAACCCTGCAAGCGTTAGGCCTATCGGCACAAACAGGATGGCGCGGTTGATTTCGGATGCGCCATCCGTCCCGGACACGGCCACGCCTTCCTCCACGCCTCGAATCTCAATTTGCCAGAGGATTGCCGCCACAATGACCAGAACGATGATGTCCAAGTGAACACGTCGGAACCAGGGCATGTTGCTCGGACGTGACCTCTCGCTCTGTAGCGTGGCCACGGGAATCCGGGAAACACCGATGACCGGCACTGCCATAATGACAACCGTGATTGCCACGCCTACGGCCAGCCACGGCAAGACAGGCAACAGGGGCGCCGGGGTGAGTTCCGCTCCACCCAACGCCATCCGCCAGCCCTCCAACCAACTCATTGCCCTGATCGTTCCATAGGCGATGAGCGGCGCCAGCGCAGCGCTAATGAGTATCGCGCCAATGGCCCACACCAGGATCAGCGTGGCCGTTCGACGTCCATCCGCTCCCCTACTCCGTAGGAGCCCAACAACACCTTCATTTGTCCGCCCAACTGTGGCCGCGATCATCATCAACGCGTAGAGCAAAGTCGCCCCAACGATGACCAGAACGATGACCAGCGGCATCTGGTTGCGCGTGATGTCATCACGAACGTCGGGCAACTGCGTTGCCAGTAGGGAAATAAACATCGTTCGCGGCGCGACGGACGATAATCGACCCTCCAATTCAGCAAACGCGCCCTCTGCTCGTGCCACTCCCATGTCATGCAACGCGGCCGAGTCGATGTACAGGGTGTCCGTAACGAGGCCGAGCAGCGACGGGGTTTCCGCCCCGATACGGTCAACCAACGTCTCCTCTGGCAAGAAAAGGCTGATCATCCACAGGCCTGCGCCGTTGCGTCTCGCATCTAGGCGCTCGTGGAAAAGACCCCCCACCTGGAACCAGTACTCATCCTGTGAATTCACTGGCTCGACGATGCCCACCAGCACGGCATCATACGGCATCGCCGGTGGGGGCAGCCGCGTATTTAGGCGAAACGTCTGGCCGACCTCAAGACCCGTCCTCTCTGCCGCTGCCCTACCAAGCATCACTTCAAGCGGCCCGCTCGCTGCATACCCCGCCTGACGTCCCGCAACCACATTCACCTTGTCGTCAAAACCGGTTCGAAACGTTAGCGTGGATACGGCGTCCTGACCTTCCGGCCCCGTCAACGCTGTCCGGATCTGATATGCCGTTGCGTAGACTCCTCGTCGATCCAGCGCCTCACCCAGCGACTCCTCAGCGGCATTGAGAATGACGCCTCGCGCCCCGTGATACTCATCAGGATTGAACGACGAAAAGCCCGTAAACAGCGCCGTGGCCAGGTTGTTATCCGTCTTTTGCAGATAATTCTGGAATGCGAGTCGCTCAACGGTGCCGAGGTAAAGCGGGCCGAGGACGAAGAGGGTTATCGTCAGCAAAATGGCAAGCGAGGCCACAAGCGCAAGCACCCTTTTGCCTCGTGTCTGTCTCCATGCCAAGCCCCATGGCGACACCGCCAGCCCCCTACGTTGAACCCAATTCAGCGAATTATACTTGTTTCATCACACTTGGAGAGCCGCTTGAGGCAATGCACATGGCCACTGCAGAAGACCGTACCGTACTGATCGATGCGCACACCCACATTGATCAGTATGACGCCGAAGAGTTGCCCGGCATCATTGGCCGCGCACGGCAAGCCGGCGTCCACTCAATCATCGCAGCCGGCGTTACTGTGGAATCGTCGGAACGGTGTGTGAGCCTGACCGAACAGTTTCCGGGCGTCGTGTGGGCAGGCGTCGGCATCCATCCTATGGACATCTCTGGTCTTCTTTCTGATGAGGATCTCACTCGTCTCCGTGAATTGGCTATGTCGAGTGGTGTCGTTTGTATCAGCGAAATCGGCCTTGATTGGGAGCCCGGCCGCCCAGACCGTGCCGTGCAGGAACATGCCTTTCGCGCCCAACTGAGACTCGCCGTTGATCTCAACCTGCCCGTCATCTTCCACAACCGCGAAGCCGGCGTGGAGCCCCTGAGAATCATCCGGGAGGAAACCGGACGTTCAGTCCCCGCCGTCGCCCATTACTTTCAGGGGTCGCCGGATTACGCGCGTGCCTGCCTGGATCAGGGCGTCTACTTCTCGCTCGCCAAGCCACTGCTCCGACAATCGGACCTGCAGGACATCATCGCCAAATACATCCCGCTCGAGTGCATCGTCCTCGAAACGGATTCCTACCCCCAGCCCTACAAGAAGAATCGCAGTAACTGGACTGAGCCGAAGGACCTGCGCCTCATAGCCGCGAAGGTCGCGGAGCTCAAGAATATGTCCATCGAGGACGTCACAGAATCTACGACGCGCACCTTGCAACGCGTGGTTGGCCCCAAAATCCTGACGCAGCGGACCCACTTGACACCGAATGAGAGCAGAACATCTCTGGCCTAACTCATGTCACGCACGTACACGTCTACGTCCAGCGGATCCCCTTCTAACTCCATACTCAACAGCCTGTCCGATCCTGCCGTGCTTCTCAACGATTTGAACACGACGATGCTCAACACGATCGAAGCCAAAGTGATCACGGCCATGATCGCCGTGCCAATTGAGACACCATAGTTCTCAGCGAGCCAACCAATGAGCGTGAATCCAATCGGCGCAGCTCCCCATGTCATCGTCCGTACGGCGGCAACGCGCCCCCGCATTGAATCACTGATGAGCATCTGTGCGCGTGCCGTTGTCGCAACGAGGCATGATTGGAATCCGTACCCCGCGATGAAGACAAAAATGAGCGAGACCAAGAGCGACTCCGAAAAGCTAAAGGCAATGAGTGCTGCGGCGAATCCCAGCCCGCCCGTCACCACGAAGTTGCGGATGGCCCGCGGTGAACTGAAGGAGGCCACCGCGATGGAGGCCGCCATGGATCCCGCTCCTGCCGCGGCGCCCAGGTCGCCGGCCGCTGTCGCTCCCTGATGGAGCACGTCCCGTGCAAAAACCACAAGCTGCGTCTGGTACGGCGAGCCGAAGATAATCGCGGCACCGGCGATCGTCATCAACCCCAAGATGACCTTGTAGCGCCAGACGAATACGGCCCCATCCACTGTATCCATCAAGACCGTGACCATGCTCTGGCCACCACGGCGAAGAGCCTGTTGTGTATTCACTGGCAGGATGAACGCGATGGATACTGCCGACATAGCCGCCGCCGTCGCAAACGCAACGGTGCCAGTAAATTCATCAAAGATCCGCCCGCCAATGAAACTGCCGATGAGCATCCCGCCGCTGAACATGATCGACGAAAGCGCAATTCCATTCGTCATGTTCTCCCGGCTCACAAGATTTGGCACGACAGCCATCCGCGAAGGAATCGCGACGGCGAACGCAATGCCGGCAATGGCCGTCAGTGTGAACAGGCTCCATACTTCCAACTGATCTACCGCAATGAGCAGCACGAATGCCAGCAGCGCAAGGATCGTCACCATCTCTGCCGCAATGAGTATTCCCTTCCGACTGAATCGGTCAGCCAGAACGCCGCCCGGAAGGGAAAGTATCAGCGATGGCAACTCCCCCGCCGTCGCCACCGCCGCCACAATCTCTGGCGAGTCTGTTAGCTCAAGTGCCACCCACCCGCGAAACAGAATCAGCATCATGTGCGAGCCAATGGAACAAACGGACGAGGCCCAGAACAAGCCATAATCGCGTGACTGAAAGGAGCGCAAAGGCCCCCGGCCAAATAGCAGTAGTGCAATCGAACCCATCGTGCTATCTACAATACGGCATCACTGCGCCGGTTGACGTAGCGCTACGCCCCCGTTACCGTCCCACATGGAAGCCGTCGCAGGGCACATCATGTGTGCGAAAAGGAGAATCGAACAATGGCTAATTCTGCAGATGTCGTTTTATATGAAAAGCGCGACCGAATCGCGTACGTCACTCTCAATCGCCCAGAGGCAATGAACGCCCTCAGCTCTGAGGTTGGCGCCCGCTTGCATGAGATTTGGATCGACTTCCGCGACGATGATGATCTCCTCGTCGCCATCCTCACCGGCGCGGGTGGTCGGGCGTTCTCCGCAGGCGCGGACCTCAAGGAGGTTGGAGACAGACAGTCCCGCGGCCTCTCTGCGTTCACTTCCAATGACTCAGGCTCGCGCTTTATTCCGGACCTTGGCGTCTGGAAGCCCATCATCGCTGCCATTGATGGCTTCTGCGTCGCTGGGGGCTTGGAACTCGCAATGCAGTGCGACATTCGCATCGCCACTTCGCAATCCCAATTCGGCCTACCAGAACCCCGTTGGAGCATCATGCCCGCCTACGGACTCCACCACATGATGCGCATGATTCCAACCGGTGATGCCCTCCGCATGATGCTTACCGGAAGCCGCATCCAATCCGAGGATGCCCACCGCATTGGCCTCATTCAGGCCGTCTACTCGGATCGCGACGCGCTAATGGAGGCGGCTGAGTCGCTCGCCGCGGAGGTCAAACTCTGTGCGCCAATGGCCGTTCAAGCGATCAAGCAGATTGCGTACATCGGACGCAGCATGCCGCCCGAATATTCATATCGATTCGCGCAGGAATTGAGCGCCCAAGTCCTTGCCAGCGAGGATGCTCAGGAGGGGCCGAAGGCCTTTGCGGAGCGGCGCGCGCCAGAGTGGAAATCCCACTAGTACCCCAACTGCGTAGGGCACCTGTGGGTGCCCTACGCCTCGCCACCTGCCTGACTCGGGCTTCTGTTCCGTGATGGATGACTTTCGGGAAGCAGTAGTCCAATCAGGCCCACGGAGACTGACACGGGCAGCACGATGAACAGCGCCGTCTCAAGCGACCCTGTTACCTCATGCAACACTGCGGCCAAAATCGGCCCAATCGCAGACCCAAGCGGCGTAATGGTCCTCACAAGGCCTACCGCTACTGCGACCTCACGCGGCTGCAACTGCATGTCATACGGCACTGTCAGCACCATCGGCACCACAGCCGTCGTCATCATCCCCAGCGCGATCAGGAACGGCACCCAGGCAAGCGCCCAGGAACCCATCTCACGTGATTCTAATGGCAACCACGCGAGAAAGCGGCTCTCCGGGGAAAGAGACATGATCGTCAGATAGAGCACGGGCATGATGAAACCGGGCACGAAGATGAATGGCTTACGCCTCCGCGCCATGTTCGAAAATATGCTCACGCTCAGCGAGCCAATCGTCCCACCGATTGGAAATGCAGAAAACAACAGCCCGACTGTCACAAGTGACAAACCCCGTTCCTCCAACGCAAACGTCGGAAAGAACGTGATGAACGATGCCCACGCAATAGCCCCGCCAAACTGCGTCGACGCCAGAACAAATAACATCGGATGCCGTCGAAGCACCCCCGCAGGTCCCCCTGCGGCCGGTCCCGTTCCCCTTCCCGCTGGCGCCGCCTCTCTCGGCGTGTACTGATAGGACCTCTCCCGCCCAACGATCAGCCACGCGACCGTCACAGCCGCATAGACAGCGGCCAGTAGCAGGTGCACGCCACGCCACCCTCCGATGTAGGGCATGATGAGCGGCACTGCCCCAATCGCCACCAGCTGACCCAACCCGAAACTCGCCACCGTCACGGAATTGAGCGTCGCGATTCGTGGACCTCTAAACCATTGCTGGATCAGTAACACTTCCGCCTGCGTCCGTGACACAAGCGCGTACATAAACAGCAAGCGGCCCGCCAGAAGCATCCAATAATTCGGTGCGAAACCCTGCATCACCGCAGCTGCCGACATCCCCACCAAGGCGAGAAGCGTCACGAGGCGGGGACTAAAACGTGACATCCAGATTGCGGACGGCAACGAGAGCGTCGTGAGGGCGATAAAGAATGCTGAGCCGAGAAAACCCTCCTGTACCGGGCGCATCTGAAAGTCGTCACGGATCTCCGGCAGCGCCACGCCGATCAGGAAGATCATGATGGTGGACGTGCCGTCGAGCGCCCATAGCGCCCCCATGACCACCCATCCCGTCCGATTTGAGACGGGCGCACCGGCGCCAGCCTCACGGCTGGTCATCGGCGAATCACGCTCGCGGTCGTCCCGACTTGGTGCCCGCGACAGCAACAGCCGCGATAGTTATCCTCCCGCGTCACGCAGGCCTGAACTTGACTAACGTCCACTCCGGCGTGATGTCATCAAACACTGCAACGACGGGCATATCGACCTGCACGTCATGCGGCTCAATATCGATGACGTTGGAAATAATCCGTGCACCCTCATCCAGTTGAATGGCCGCATACACGTACGGCGCGTCGTCATTGAACCTCGGATCATTCGGCTGATACACAATCGTATAGGCGTGGACGCGCCCGCGCCCAGATACGGGCGCCCATTCCAGATCATCTGAAAGACACACCGGACACAACTCCCGCGGGTAGAAGAAGAAACCATCGTGCTGGCGGCACCGTTGAATCACTAACTCATGTCGCTTGGTCGCATCCCAAAACGGCTTCGTAAAATCTCCCCGCGTCGTTCCGTATAGACTGCCGGGAATCGGCACCGGCTTTGTATAGTCAGTCGTCATCGTCATATCTCACTTAATCACGCGGGCGGGGAATCCGCCCCCACTTCAATCTCGTTACAGCGTGTCCTCGGACCCGAGGACCAGGGTGGCCATACTGCTCACCGTGCCTCCTCAACCGTTCACCATGCACAGATCATTGCGCTCCACCTGTCGGACGCCTGCACGGCCCATAATCTGTCTTGTTGCCTCAACGACGTGGCGGAAACCGCCCGCGTCCCCCGGTTGACCGCACGAAAGTTGTCCACCGTCTGTGTTGATGGGGAACTCACCCTTGTATGTCGTATCTGTGGAGGCAAAAAACGGCCCGATCTCGCCTTTCGGCACCAACCCCGCATCTTCCAAGCACACGGCATGCAGAATCGTGTAGCAGTCATAGAACTGCGCAAACTGAATATCAGATGGCCCATATCCCGCCATCTGAAGCGCAATAGGCGCTGACCGCGTCACGACGGACCTGGTCAGCCGCTCACGCGCCCATCCAGTCAGCGGATCGCATGCAATTCCTGCTCCGAGAACGTAGACGGGCTTGTTTGGGAACGAATCCGCCCTGTCTGCGGAAGTCAAGATAATTGCGGCCCCACCCGCACAGGGCATCACAGACTCCAGCAAGCGGATCGGATAGTTGATATAGCGCGAATTCAGAACATCTTCAACGGTCAAGGGCTGGCCACGAAAGACCGCGTTATCGTTCTCCAGTGCGTTGAACCGCTGATTCACGGCGATATGCGCAAGCTGTTCCTGCGTCGTCCCGTATTCAAACATATGGCGTGAATACATGAGGCCATATCCGGTATTCGCCGCCACGGCGGGGCCAAAGGGGTTCTCAAACTCCGTCCGCATCCCGGGCGAAGGCGGATTCCCCCATGGCATTCCAGCCTCACGCGGTGCCGAGAGTGTCACCAGCACGTTTTTTGCAAGGCCGGAGTGAATTGCCATCGCCGCAACAGACGTCGCCGTCGCCCCGCTGGCCCCCATCGTGCTAACACCTGTCACAAAATTCGGATTGAGACCCATGTATTCGCCGATTGCGGCAGGATAGAAATCACCGCCTTCCACGACGAGGCCATCGATTTCCTCTTTGCGAATACGTGCATCCGCCATCGCGTCGCGTGATGCCTCCGCCATCAGTCCCATGGCTGTGCGGCCCTCATACGCGCGACGCGTTGGTATTTCCGCGAAGCCAACAATCGCCGCTGCACCTCGCATTGTCATACTCAACCTCCATCTGAATCGGCCTGCACCCTATCAGCGAGTGAGCATAGAGTT
The DNA here is from genome assembly GCA_965224255.1 of Dehalococcoidia bacterium. Classification (GTDB taxonomy): domain Bacteria; phylum Chloroflexota; class Dehalococcoidia; order UBA6926; family UBA6926; genus VXMO01. Next base: position 1,615,145 of record CBDCYO010000005.1, on the reverse strand, counting down.
TACACTAGGCATAAGCCATCTGCTCCATAGGGAAGCGTCGCACCCTGGCTCACCCAGCCGCACTGATAACGGAGGATTCGACTACATGATCAAATTGACCGATGAGATGCGTGAACACGTGAATTCTGCACTGGAAAAGGGCTACCCGTGCATCATCGCCTCGGCTGCTAGCGATGGAATGCCGGGCGTGGGGTACCGCGGCAGTGTGATGATCTGGGATGATGAGCACATCGCATGGTGGGAACGAGAGCGACGTAACCAGATGGCCAACATGGAGGAGAATCCGAAGGTCGCCGTCATCTTCCGAAACCACGACCTTCGCATCGGTTGGCGATTCTATGGAGAGGTGACCTTCCACCCCAAAAATGATCCGCTATGGGAGCAGGTCTGGGAACGCGTCGTGCCACCCGAGCAAGCTCGCGATCCTGAACGAATCGGCACGGCCGCCTTGATGCGCATCGACGTCGTTCGGGACATCCTCCCGCAAATCATTCAACAGCGGGACTAAACCCGGCCCACCGTTCACTGACAACAGGGGCCATTGAGGTGTCGCTGCGTTTGCTCGTCCTGCTCTTACCGCCCAAAGAACGCGTCCGCTATGATTGGACAAGAAACCCCTGGCACGTAGCGCCCACGTCGTACCGGATGCCATCGCACCCCGGCAAATAGTATGGACCAGTCTCGCGAATTCGTTGACCTCATACAGATTCTCGGTGTTGCTACGATTGCGGCCGTTATTGCGACGCTCCTGCGGCAGCCGATTGTGGTTGCCTTCATCGGTGTCGGAGTCATCGTGGGCCCGGCCGGTCTCGCATTGGTGCCCGAAGATTCCGCGTTCGTCGACATCTTCGGGCGAGTGGGCATCGCCCTCCTCCTCTTCGTCGTCGGACTAAAGCTTGATCCCGCCCTGATCCGCACCGCAGGCTTCGTCGCTGTCATCTCCGGACTCGGGCAAGTCATCATCACCACCATCCTCGGGTTCCTCATTACGTTCACCTTCGGTGTTGACCCCCTGCCCGCTCTCTACATCTCGCTTGCGCTGACCTTTTCCAGCACTGTCATCATCGTCAAGGTTCTTTCAGATCGGCGTGAGATTGACTCCCTACACGGCCGCATAGCGCTGGGCATCCTGATCGTCCAGGACATCGTTGTCATCATCGCTCTCACGCTTCTTTCCGGCCTTGAAGGGGTCGAGGGCGGTGAGGAAGCTCTTGGACAGCTCGCACTCAGCGCACTACGTGGCACAGCACTCGTTGTCGTCATGATCCTGGTCGCCAGGTTTCTCATACCCATCATCGAGCCCCGCATCATAACCGCCCCCGAAGTACTCGTACTCGGCGGAATTGCCTGGGCTGTCCTCATGGCCGCAGGCGCGACATGGGCAGGCTTTAGCGCCGAAATGGGCGCGTTTCTTGCCGGTGTCGTATTGGCCACAAAGAGACCTCGCCAACTCGTTGCTGCACGCCTCACAACCGTCCGCGATTTCCTCCTCCTGTTCTTCTTCGTCAGCCTTGGCGTCCACCTTGGTTTTTCCGATTTACGCGACCAAATTCTCCCGGCGCTGGGCCTATCGCTTTTCGTGCTCGTAGGAAATCCGCTCATCGTCATGGGCATTGCAACAGCAATGGGATTCCGCGCACGAACAGGACTCTTTGCCGGCATGGCACTCGCCCAAATCAGCGAGTTCTCATTTGTTCTCATGGCCCTGGGACTGGACCTCGGCCATGTGGATGAAGCCAGCCTGGCGCTGGTTACTCTTGTTGGGCTCATAACCTTCGCCGCATCCACCTACATGATCACGTACGCCAATCAAATTTATCGATTCGTCCAGCCAATACTTAACAGGATTGAGCGACCCTTCGCGCACCGCGAGGATGAAATCCTCGATGAGACAAACGATCCGGCCGAGGTCCTCGTCTTTGGCACTGGGCGGCTCGGCACCGTCATCCTCTCTCGCCTCCGTGAGATAGGAGTCCAGGCGATGGGCATCGACTTTGATCCCGTCGCCGTTCGCCGCCTTCAGAATCTCGGCTTCCGCATACGCTTCGCGGACGTGGAAGCCCCTGAATTCCTCCAGGGAATTCCCCTCTCCTCCGCACGCATCGCCGTGTCCACTATCCGCTCCCCAGAGATTGAAGTCGGCCTCCTGGAAGCCCTGCGTGAGCACGCGTTCCAGCACCCCGTCCTGCTCACAAGCCAGTCAACATCTACCGCAGATAGACTGGAAGGCCTTGGCGCGACGCTTGTACTCCTCCCATTTGAGGCAGCCGGTGAACGCGCCTCAGAAATGATCGAGGAGACTCTCCGCGATCCGATGTACTTGGAACGCGCCCGCTCCAGCCCGCGTGCGCCCGTCGAAGACGAAGACCTCGACAGTCAGTAGTCGGGGCGTGGCCCCTGATCAGTCGATGGCGCCGAGCCGCGGCCGCAGGCCACGCTCCCGGCGCGTCAATCTGAATCCTGGGCGGGACTCCGTTATCGCACGTTGTCTTGTCGCATCCGCCCTGCCCTCATGAAGCAATAGGCGTTCCTTGATCACCAACCCACCGCCGAATCCCGTAAGAGCGCCGTCCGCGCCCACAACGCGATGTCAAGGAACGATTATCCCCAGTGGGTTCGAACCGACGGCTTGCCCCACGGCGCGCGCCGCCTTTGGTCGGCCAATCGCACGGGCAACATCGCCATATGTATAGACGGTGCCCGCCGGAATCTCTAACAGTGCCTGCCACACTGCTTGCTGAAACTCTGTTCCACCATCCATATCCAGGGGGCCGTATAGCTCCATCGACTCCCCATTTGCGTAACGGGTCAGCGCAAGCATCCAATGATCCAGGATCTCATTACTCGAAGCGTCGGCGGCGGGCACGAGATTGTCGCCGCGTTCCACGTCGACACCGGCTCGCGTATCGTGTGGCCCCAAGACTGCCTTGAGACCCTTCGGTGAGGACACCAAGCCGATAAATCCGAGCGGCGTCGATAGTACTCGGTATGCGTTAGCCTGCATCGGCAGTCCCTCTCTGCACACGAGTACGCCCCATCGGAACGAATCTCAGCACCGCCAGCGTCAGAAGTCCAACGACGATGCTGCTCCATGAAAAGGGAGTGTCCGGTGCCACCTGCTTGTCCGGCCCGTACAGAACCTGGTCATACCAGTGTACGACGGCATACAGCGCCGGAGCGGCGCGTGGCGATGCCATCGCCAGCCGGTGCACATACTCCTCCGGTGTCTCATCAACCCTTGTCTTCATACCCGCTAATCGGCCCAATCTCACCATCTGGACATACCCCCGCACGGCCGTTCGCGGCCGTGCCAACGCCTGCCACCAGAGGAAAGCCAACGCGGCAATAGCGGCTACACTTATAGCGCCCGCCGCATAGAGGCCGATAGTCCCAAGATGCACATCCCGCAGCGGCCCGCCGCTTCCTACCGCATCAAGCTCTTCATCCGACAGATCGATGATCGCGCTGTCTGATTCGATCAGATCCGCATCCTCAAACGCGAATCCAGCAAGATCGCCACTCGGGCTGTCAAGACCGGCCTGTGCCGCAAAGAAGGAGGAATCTCCCACAGGTCCACCGGGTGCGTCCGGCTCAACATTGGGTGTCGGCTCAAACGGAATCCACCCAAACCCCGGGAAATATGCCTCCGGCCACGCATGCAAATCCGACTCCCGCACAATGTACACCCCAAATTCAGGGTCATATTCCCCGGGCAGGTACCCCACCGCGAGACGTGACGGAACCCCTGCGACGCGAAGCATCACCGTCATCGCAGAGCCGAAGTACTCACTGTAACCCGCCTGCTCACCGAAGAGGAAATGCGATAGTCCGTCCGAGCCCGGCGGCGGTGCGCTGATATCCTGCGAATAGTCTAGGGTTCGCAGGTATTCGCGGATGGCAATGGCCTTCTCATACGGCGTTTCCGCCCCCAACGTGAGCGTCTCGGCGAGGAGCCGGATACGGAGTGGCAGGGCGTCGGGTAGTTGCAGGTAGTGCTGAGTGACCCAGTCTTCATAATCTGCGTCCCATACTCTGAGTTCATCAACCGTCACAGTGGGAACATAGGACTGCACTGTATACCTCTGATTTGGCTGCAATACGTTAGTGCTTTCCAGCTTGACGAGTCGGTGCCCTTCATCCGCGTCCAGGTTATTGAACTGAGCCTCAACGGGCAGCGTCGTACGCAGGGGAGTCGCGGCAGTAAATACCGTGCTTGCCGGTGCCTTCAACTCAAATGTGATGTTCCGTACGCATTCAGCGCAGTCTCTATAGCTGCCGCCCGCAATGTCTTCGAGGCCACGCCGGTCATCAACGACGAGCGTACTGCTACTCCAACCCCAGCCCGCGTATCGATCATACGTCCGCGCACGCCAATACAATCGCTCATCACTCTCAACATGCATCAGCACGTCTGTCGGTAGGGAAATATTTCCGCGAAACGGCAGCTCGTCCATAAAGCCAAACAGTCCCATGGAACGACGCGCGGGAAGCGAGGCAAAGATGCGTGTAAACATTCCCTCTGCCTCAGCGACGGGTGACCGCATCTCCGTCCACAACGCTCGGATCGCCTGTGGCCCCGCCCCGAGGGATGGCGTGAACGTGACCATCAGAAAAGCGATTAGCGCGAACCAGATGCCCGCGTGCATCATGTGAACGGGGAGCCATGATCCCTGCGCCGCTGAGGTCTCTTGCCACGCACGGCGCCTTTCTAGATAGACGAGCCACACGATCAACAACGCCGCTGCCAACAGAAACGCCATGAACCACGGCAACCAACTCGGCGGCAGATATGTGAGATTCGTCACGATGGCAAAACCGGCCGGCAATGTCGCCCAAACGTTCCGCAGCGTCAGCGCCAAGTACACCGTAAGATACGTAACGACCCACGCGCCCACGAGCAATAGGAAGACAAACGTCAACCGATCTGTGCTTGCTCCCCCATCCAGCAACGCCTGCGCCCACAGCGTCATTCGATAAATGGCGCCTAATGCACTCCCCTCGATGCTCGCCGACGTCACCACTGTCAACGTCTGAACAAAGCCCTGCCCCAGAGCAATCAACAGCGCCACCGAATGCTTCCCCACGTGGTTACGGCCATATTGTGCGCTGATGAGTCCCGAAGCCGCACCCACACTAACCACAAGAATCAGCCACGGAAGCACTGGCACCCAGTGCGCATTCTCCACGCACCACACCACGATTGCCGCCACCAACACAGACAGCCCAACCGTCAGCCACCCGGCCTCCGGATACGTCCAGATCCGCCGCGCGACCCGTGTCACCCATTCCGGAATCGCGATGGGCTCGGTTGGAGCCACCCTCTCCGTCGCCGTACTCACGCCCCCCACCTCTCTGGGCGTGTAAAGGCACGTCGATTCCCCGGCTCCAAGGCAATCGGCCCAAGAGCGTTGAAACTCAAGGCACGTCCAATGTCGTCCCCGAGCCTGACGATATACGCCGCAATTCCCATCGAGTAGAGATGTGACAACTCCGCCGAATAATCCCCTCGCGCCCCAAAGCTCATTGGCTCCAGCAAGATGATTGCCCCTGGTGAGTTCCTTTCCCGGAGGAACTCTGCCGCGATCATCGCCTCCTCCACGGAAGGCGTGATTACAATCACGCCCGTTCGTCGGCTGAAACCTGCCTCATGGACCGCCAGCAACTCCCCCAGCGGTATCGTCCCTTCTGCGTGACACAGCGCGAGGGCCTCCAGAATCCGCCACAAGTGCCTGTCACCCGTCCCGCTTGGAATCGTGTACTCCGTGTCTCCAATCGCTGAAAAGCCAATCCCGTTATCAAAATCCAACAGATATCGCGCCACCGAGGCGGCTACTGTGACCCCAATTTCCTCCGTCCCGCTCAACCCCGCTCCCACCTGAACTGAGCGGTTCAAATCCAAAAGGATCGAAAGGTCAGACTGCACCTCAGTCTCAAATTCCTTCACCATCAGGCGATTCAGCTTTGCACTGCTCTTCCAGTGGATGCGATTCAGGCTGTCCCCAACCGAATAGCGACGAACAGACACCACATTCGGTGTGAACTGTGACGTTGCCCGATAGTCCGGCGCGTCGCCCGTTTCTTCCGCGCTCGAAATCACAAAGTCATCCAGGGGAAACGGTGCCGGATACACAACAAGCTCGCATTCCTCGCCCGTCAGAACGCTCGTCTTAAATAGCCCAAAGGGGTCTGAGGCAGTAAGGCGCAGTCTCCCCCAATGGAAGCGACCTCGTCTTTCCGCGCGGGTTCCCAACGTTGTCCATGTCCTCGCGCCGCGTGTTGGAACATCCATCACTTCGGAGGGCAAGCCGGGCACATTGCCCACGTCTTCCACGTGCAGCCAGGGCCGCGGCAACAGGGATGAGTTCTGAAGCCATACCGTCTGCGTGACGTCCTCTCCCACCTGTGCCAGAGCAGGCTGATCCTCGGCCCCCGCGCTGATCCCCCTCATGCTGAGTTTCGCCCACAGCCAGGCCAGGACCAACACGGCGATGACTGCACTCAACAGATTGGACATCACATAGAATCCTGACCCCAGGGTCAGGAGAAGTGCCAGGAGAATCAACGCGCCCAGATAGACGCGACGGTTCCTCACGTTTCGACCCTCAGTTCCGCAGCCACCCTCGCGGAACAGCCCCGGGCACGGGTATCCGTTCCATCACCTGCGCGATCACGTCATCCACGGAAACACCTTGCATTCGCGCATTGGGATTCAAGATGATGCGATGCCCCAGAACCGGGCCGACCAGATGCTTAACGTCGTCCGGAAGAACATAGTCGCGCCCATCCATCACGGCCCGCGCTTGCCCGCCACGAAACAGCGTTAGCGCACCACGTGGAGACGCGCCGACATACACGGATGCGTGGCCCCGCGTACCATCCACAATGTCCACGATGTATCGCTTGATGAGGTCATCGACATACACACGCCGCACCGTCTGCTGCAATTCCAGTGTCTCCTCAGGTGTCGTGATCGCCCCAAGTGACTCAATTGGATGCGCCAACTGTGTCCGATCCATGATCTCTATTTCAGATTCAACAGTCGGATAGCCAAGCGACAGCCGTAGGAAAAATCGGTCGCGCTGCGCCTCGGGCAACAGGAACGTCCCTTCATGCTCCAGTGGGTTCTGCGTGGCGATCACATGAAAGGGGCGTGGCAACGGATGCGTCACGCCATCCACCGTCACTTGCCCTTCCTCCATCGCCTCCAGAAGCGCCGACTGCGTCTTTGGCGTGCCGCGATTGATCTCGTCCGCCAAGAGCACGTGCGCGAGCACAGGCCCGGCGCGAAACTCAAACTCCCCCGTGCGCTGATTGTACAAGTTGACACCGATGACATCCGTTGGCAGCAGGTCAGGAGTGAACTGAACACGCTTGAACGATGCGCCGAGGGAAACTGCCACGCTGCGTGCCAGCATCGTCTTCCCAACGCCCGGCACGTCCTCTATCAGGAAGTGACCGCCACCCAGAATCGCCGTCAGCGCAAGCTCGGCAGCCGCTCGCTTGCCGACGATAACCCGCTCGACGTTTTCCAGGGTCCTGTTGGCAATCTCACGCGAACGGTCAACGGTGGTTACCAATTTCTCCCCCTGCCCAAGTCCCTACTCGACGCTGATACTAGTATAGGTCGGTGGGTGTAGGAGCCCGCCAATTGCATAGTCAAACGACAATACCACAGTGCGCGCTTGGGCCTCCCGGTCATTGACGCCGTCCTTCACCCAACTCAGAGAGGCGGCAGACGTTGTGGCGTTGCTGCTTACCGCTGCTAGGTGGAGGATGTCCTGAATCGTCCCCCACTCTGCGCGGTCGATGCCGTCCTGAACCCAGTCCAGCTCCGTAATGGAAGAAACCAAGTGGGGGTCGTCATACTCCAGCCAGCGGCCATGCTTGAAATCGCTGAGAGCGGACATGGTGACGGCCGGCGACTCCGGCGTGGGCGGGGCTATCGGTGGCGGCGCACTGTTATCACATGCTGAGAGCAAGGTGATACCGATCAGGCATAACAGGCCTATCCGGGCGAACCTAAAAGAGGCTCCCCTACCGATCGCTATGGTGAAAATGAGATTCAGCGTCGTTCACTCCTGCATCGACGTGAGGTTGCGCAATTCGGTGTCATGTAGACTCCTACTGGGGGTTCGACTATGAATTCCTCCACCTCTGGTGGGTTCAGGTAGCGACCCCGGAATTGCCGACGAGCAAACTCTCTGTCTTCACGGCGTCGCGCGTCATGATTCCGTACCTCTGTACCATTTGTCGATGACTAGCACCGCAGCTTCATCATCCGAGCGGAACGCCTCTCTAACGTCCCGGTAGCCTAGTGATCCGCCCCGGGAAAGGTAAAGGTTCCTGAACCCCGGCCGGAATCTCTCCTCACCCAGCGTGTGGTACATGTCCACGAATAGGCCTTGACCCAGCGAATAGTTGCATGTAAAAGCAGCATCGCCTTGGGAGGGACGAAGCCTCTCCAACTCAGCGATGGTGCTGACATAACCACAAGGAGATCTCGTAGGTCTAATCTGGCGGCCGGTTCGTTCATTTTCAACGGCGGAAGCCAGGAAATCAGACGCGCCCTCGTCGATCCAGTCTACGTTGCCACGCCAATAATAATGCGCGACCTCGTGAGCAATAAGAGTGCCGGCGAACCAGTGACCAGCATCATCGTATTTGGGAAGGATGGCGATGTGAGTCCCGAAGTTCGCCCCCGCGTAGGCACCAGGTACTAGGTTTTCATCGTAGAGCACACCAACAAAGTTGGTCGGCAGCGGAACACCCATGAACTCTTCAGCGCTGCGCACGGAGTGCTCCAGCAACTCCATCGTGTTCGCGCCGCTCGGATTCGTTCGGATGATGACGAGCACAACCTCACCCGCTAGCGGCAACGTGATGGTCCGCTGTTTCGAAGAAGTTCCTGAAGGGTCGAGCAGGACATCGATGAGCTCGGGATTGTACATCGCGACGCCATACAGGATGGCGATAATTGGGGCGAGGTCGTTCGTTATGCCATCCCTCAGCGCCTCATGGGACAACACGTCGGCGAATGCATTAGGCCGGAAGGCTCCAAGCCACCGCAGTGACCTGATGGCAGCAATGTCGGGCCGCTCAATGCTCTCGAGGAATGGCATACCCACAATTCGTGACGCAGCCTCCCCGTTCGTATTCGCTAAGGGTACGAACTCTCGAATCAGGTCGGTTTCCACGTCGTTGATGCCGTCCTGCGCCCAACCAAGAGATAAGATCGATGAGGCAACCTCAGCACTCGATATATTGCTAATGCTATGAATCCCTCTTGCGTCTATGTCGTCAACGCCGTCCTGCACCCAGCTCAACGAAACGACAGACAAGGCAACCTCAGCACTCGATATATCGCTGATGCTACGAATCGCTCCTGACTCTATTTCGTTAATACCGTCCTGTACCCAGTCCAGAGATAAAATCGCCGAGGCAATCTCCGCACGCCGTATGCTGCTCACCACGCGGATCGCTTCGACCTCCGTCTCGCGAATACCGTCCTGCACCCAGTCCATCGAGACGATCGCCAAGGCAACTTCCGCGCTTCCTAGACGGCTCAGGAAAGCGATTGTCCCGACCTCCGACTCGTGAATGCCGTCTTGTATCCAACCTAGAGAGGCGACTGGCGAGGCAACTTCGCCACCCCATGGGCTGCTCATCCAACGAATCGCTCTTGCCTCTATTTCGTCGATGCCGTCCTGCACCCAGCCCAACGAAACAACCGCCGAGGCGACGTTGCTGCTTATCGCTGCGAGATTGAGGATGTCCTCAACCGTCTCGTATTCCTCATCCTCAACGCCGTCCTGCACCCAGCCCAGAGAAACGACAGACAAGGCAACATCGGCACTACGTATATCGCCAATGCCACGAATCGCTCTTGCCTCTGGTGCGTCAACGCCGTCCTGCACCCACCCCAACGAAACGACAGACAAGGCAACCTCGGCATTGCGTATATCACCAATGCTACGAATCGCTCCTGCCTCTACGTCGTCAACGCCATCCTGCACCCACCCCAACGAAACAACCGCCGAGGAAACCTTAGCGCTCCGTATATCGCCAACGCTACGAATCACTCCTGCCTCTACGTCGTCAACGCCGTCCTGCACCCACCCCAACGAAACAACCGCCGAGGCGACGTTGCTACTTACCACTGCGAGATTGAGGATGTCCTCAACGGTCCCGTACTCCTCGTCCTCAACGCCGTCCTGCACCCACCCCAACGAAACAACCGCCGAGGCGACGTTGCTGCTTACCACTGCGAGATTGAGGATGTTCTCAACGGTCCCGTACTCCTCATCCTCAACGCCATCCTGCACCCAGTCCAGAGAAACGACAGACAAGGCAACCCCGGAGCTCCGTATATCGCCAATGCTACGAATCGCTCCTGCCTCTATTTCGTCAATACCGTCCTGCACCCAGCCCAACGAAACGACCGCCGAGGCAACCTCGGCACTCCGTATATCGCCAATGCTACGAATCGCTCCTGCCTCTACGTCGTCAATACCGTCCTGCACCCAGCCCAACGAAACGACCGCCGAGGCAACCTCGGCACTCCGTATATCGCCAATGCTATGAATCGCTCCCGTCTCTATTTCGTCAATGCCGTCCTGCACCAAGTCTGAAGAGATGATCGACGAGGGGGCGAGGCCGCTTAGCGCTGAGAGGGAGCGGATATCTTCAATCGCCTCGGAGTCAGTACGGTCGACACCGTCCCCCACCCACTCTAAGGAGACCAAGGACAAAGCAGCCTCCGCGTCCTGAGACGACAAGTGGGACACATTCTCAAGCACTTTGGACTCCACATCGTCAATCCCGTCCTGTACCCAGTCCAGAGAGACGACTGACAAAGCGACCTCGTCATTGCTCAAACTACTCATGAGACGAATTCTTTGGGACTCAGTGCTGCCAACTCCGTCTTGTACCCAGTCCAACGAAACGACAGATGAGGCGACGTTGCTACTTACCACTGCGAGATTGAGGATGTCCTCAACGGTCCCGTACTCCACGTCCTCAACACCGTCCTGCACCCAGTCCAACGAAACGACAGATGAGGCGACGTTGCTACTTACCACTGCGAGATTGAGGATGTCCTCAACGGTCCCGTACTCCACGTCCTCAACACCGTCCTGCACCCAGCCCAACTCCTCAATCGAGGAGGCCAGCCGCGGGTGCTTTATTTCCAGCCAGCGACCACGTGCAAAATCGCGGAGAGGGGACAGCGCAACAGCAGTCGGTTCTGGTGTGGACAGGGGTGTCCGTTCTGGCGAGGGTGTGGACGTGGCTGCTGGTTCCGGCGTTGCCGTTGCCTCCGGCATGGGCGCCGCTGGCGTGGGCGGGGCTATCGGTGTGCGGCAGCATTGGCGTATCGCATGCTGAGAACAACGTGATACCCATCAGGCATAGCAGGGCAAGCCATGCGAACCTAAAAGAGGCTCCTCTGTCGATCGCCCGGATGAAAATGAGATTCAGCGTCGTTCGCTCCTTCATCGACGTGAGAGTGCACGATTCGGTGTCATGTAGACTCCTATTGCTGTTTCCGAAATGACCGTCTAAACGTCAACGCAAAGGCCTGCGATTCTGTATAGGTTGGAGGGCACAGGAGCCCGCCAATCGTGCAGCTAGATGAAAATACCACAGTGCGCGTATGACCTCTCGCAGTACACCGCCGAATCAGATGCTCACGGCCTGCATCGTCGCAGGCGGCGATGTCACACCCGGCCCTCACGTCATGACGGCTCTTCATACAAGCGAACTGATAATTGCCGCTGATCGAGGCATCGTCACTTGCCTCGATTTGGGCATCTCGCCTGCGCTTTGCATTGGCGATTTCGATTCTGCACCGGACGACGCCGTGCAGGCCGCTCGCGAGCGCGGCTGGCACTTGGTCGAACATCCGCCGGAGAAAGGCGCAACAGACCTGGAACTGGCCCTTGATGAGGCGGTTATCCGTGGTGCGCGCCGCATCCGTGTCCTCGGTGCGCTGACCGGACCGGACCGCATCGACCACGGAGTAGCGAACCTGTTCTTGCTTGCGAGACCGGACCTCGCTGGAGTCGACATCCGACTCATAGATGAAATGCGTGAGGCATTTGTCATTCGACAGGGCGAATCCAGCCCGGTCAGCGGCGAACACGGCGATTACGTGACCTTGCTACCCCTCAGCCAAACCGGCGCGATCATTACCACGTGGGGCCTCAAATACGATCTTCTGGATATCTCACTCGCTTATGGCGGAACACGCGGTGTCAGCAACGAGCTTGCCTGGTCGCACGCCGAGATCACCGTTGGAGATGGCTCTATTCTCGTCATCCTCGAGCGTCGCTTTGGCGGAACGTAGCGCCGCACGCCTGGTGTCTCCCACGCACGGCTGTGTACTGACCGGGCCGCCCACACCTAACGAATAGCGGCCACTGCTGCTCACTCCGTCCACGGCAAGAGCCGAACTTGCGCCTGGTCAATCGCAACGGAGACAACCATACCCACCTCGGGTCTTCGGCCCGCGCCTCCCAAGGCGATACGTGCGCGCAAAAGCTCATTCATGACCTCAAGTGCCACCTCATAGCTCCCGCCGTACAATGTCACCGAAACGACTCGTCCAGCCGTCTGTCCACTCCCATATGGCCGAACATCGATGGCCTCCGGAGGGATGAGGACCGTGCCTTCCCTAGTGTTAACGTCGAAAGCCGCACCGGCGTGTACTGGCCACGAGCCCAGAGCACACTTCATCTCAGTAACACCATCAGCACGTACCGAGACGGCACATCGGAACAGGTTGGCGTGTCCGAGGAAACGCGCCACGAAGGGAGTGGCGGGATTGAGCCAAACATCCTCCGCGCTTCCATGCTGAACGGCGCGCCCCTCCTCCAACACCAAAATGTTGTCCGCAATAGCAAATGCCTCATCGTGGTCGTGTGTCACATAGATGATCGTCGAGCCCTCGTGGTCACGGATGCGCCGAATCTCATAGCCCAGCTCAGCTCTCAGGTGACGATCCAACGCCCCAAGAGGTTCGTCCAGCATCAGCAGCCGCGGGTGGGTCGCAAGCGACCGGGCCAGCGCCACGCGTTGTTGTTCCCCGCCCGACAACGTATCCACAGATCGGTTCCCAAGTCGCTCAATTCGCATCAGCTCTAGGAGTGCATCCACTCGAACGCGTACAGCATCTGCGCGCCATCCCTGACTCCGAAGACCGAATTCCACGTTGGCCCGAACGTTCAGATGTGGAAACAGCGCAAGGTCCTGATGCATCAGCCCAAAACCTCTTTTGTGCGGAGGAACATCATTCATCAACGACCCGTCCACACGAACCTCTCCCCCGTCCGGCGTCTCAAGCCCCGCGATGAGCCGCAGCAGCGTGCTCTTCCCGCAGCCGCTCGGACCCAGCACTGCCAGTGACTCTCCAGCCTCGACATCGAGCGACACGTCCGTCAGTGCCCAATTCCACCCGGCGTCAAAACTCTTGGATAGCCCACGAACGTTCAGCAAGGGAGGCATACCTAAAACTCTCCCCAGCCGCGATACCTCGCACGTTCAATGAGGAAAAATCCCGCACCGGCAACAACCATCAGCACCGTGCTCATCGCCATTGCGTTCAAAAGGTTGGAGAGGCCGGGCCGCGTTAGATAACTCAGAATCGCGACGGGCATCGTCGTATACTCCGGTCGGTTTAGCAGAAGCGTTGCCCCAAACTCCCCAAGTGACACGGCGAACGCAAACACCGCTCCAACGACCACGGCGCGCGATAGAATCGGCAGATCCACACGCATCACCGTGGAAAGAGGTCCTGCACCCAGTACCTGCGCCGCCTCTCGCAAATGAGGCCGTATCGCCCGCATCGTGGACAGCGTCGCCCGGATCACAAATGGGTATGCGATCAACGTGTGGGCAAGGATGATGGGCACAACCGTCGCACGAACGTCGAACACGCCGACCCGCATGCTCAGGAGGTATCCGAGTCCTATCGTCACCGCCGAAACACCCAGCGGCAACATGTACAGCGCGTCCAAAGGGTGGCGCCACCACACCCGTGGATTTCGTAAACCATACGCGGCCAGGACTCCTAGTGGCACGGCCAACATGACTGTCACGACTGCAAATCCTAACGAGTTGCGTATGGCTGCCACCGGCGAGACGTAGAAATACTCATTGCGCGCGTTCGACATGATCGCCACATAGCCATCCAATCCTGCACCGTCCGGCGTCATAAACGATCTCACCAACAATGCTAGTGGCGGCGCTAACACCAGGAAAACCGTCGCGAATACCCCCATCCGAAGTATGGAGTCCGCCCGTGAGCGGGTCTGAGTCGCTGTCACAGCCTGTGCGCGGAGTCGCATTCGATTCACGGCGGTGGATTGCAGCCGTACGTACATCCACAACATTCCGAATGTGGCAATAAGTTGGATCAGCGCCAGCGCCGCGGCCAATTGCGGACGGAACAGCTTCATCATCAGCGTGTATATCTCAACCTCGATGGTGGCGTGCTCCGGGGCTCCGAGGATCAGGATGATTCCAAAGCTGGTGAACGTAAACAAAAAAACCAACGCCGCCGCCGCCGCCAATGCGGGCGCCAACAGCGGCAGAGTCACCCTCAAAAACACGTGACGCGGCGATGCGCCCAACATCGCCGCCGCCTCTTGAACTGCCGGATCCATGTTCGCCCAGAATGTGGAAACCAGCCGCACGACAATCGCGTACTCGTACACGACGTGCGCAATCAGGATGATCGCGAAGGTGTTGAGCAGCCTAATGGGAGGCTCTCCAAACCCCACCACGTCAACGAGAAACGTATTGACCAGTCCGGATGGACCGAGTAACGACAGCAACCCAAGCGCAACAACGATTGGCGGCAAAATGAATGGAACCGTTATTGCCGCGAGCAGGATTCCACGCCCCCGGAACCGATGCCGTGCAAAGACGTATGCGGAAGGCAGACCGAACAGTAGCGCGAGTACAGTTGAGAGCGTGGCCTGCCACACTGTAAAGACCACTCGTCCCCTCAGGTACGGATCGCTCGCGGCCTCAAAGAACGGCGTTAGGAGTCCCTGCCCCTCCCAGCCAAGACCGACACGGAGAGTGGTCACCAGCGGCCACGCGAAAGCAATTACAAGAAACCCAAGGGGCAGGACAATACCACCCAGACGCAGGGCAGCCACAGCTCTCTCCCACACCTCTCAGTGAGTGCCCGCTAGCCCCTCACCAGTGCCCGCCACTCATCTATCCACCGTTCGCGGTTCTCCGCAATGTCGCTCGGGCTGATCAATATCGGTTTATCCGGAACAGGGGCAAATTCGAAAATCTCAGGCAGCGTGGCCTGTTCATTCGCCGGATAGACCCACATCATCGTCGGGAAGTTCTCCTGAAAGCGACGATCCATGACAAAGTCCACGAATTGCCGGGCCAGTTCCTCATTCCGGACACCACGCAGAATCCCTATGCCCTCAGTCTGTAGGAATGTGGAATTGTCTCCCAGCACGCTTGCGGTCGGCGGCGTGACATGTGCGCCTTCCGAGTAGAAAACCTCCGCTGCCGGGCTCGTCGTATAGCTCACCACAATCGGCCGATCCCCCTCATAGAGGGAGAAAGCCGTGTAGTACGCATCTGTCCACCCGTCGGTAATCAGAACCTCATTGTCCAACAGATCTGCCCAATAGTCCTGCCAAGTGTATTCTCCGGATTCTCCATAGGCCGCAACTGTCGTTATGAGAAATGCCAACCCCGGCGAGGACGTCGCCGGATTCTGCACTACCGTCAGGCCGCGATACTCCGGCGTCACGAGCGCCCCCAGATCAGCAGGAGGCGTGGTGCCGTTCTCCCTCATCCACGCGATATCGTAGTTCAGTGCCACATAGCCAAAGTCCACAGGCATCACGTGATTGGATGGGTCAAGTCGATACTCCTGCGGCACTCTATCCAGCAGTGGGGACCTGTATTCGACGAATATCTCCTCCTCCAGCGCACGACCCAGGAATGTGTTATCGACGCCATAGAGCAGATCCGCCGTCGGCGCGTCCCTGGTGAGGATAGCCTTCGTCAGCGCCTCGCCTGCATCACCGGACTTGACAATTGTGACGGTCGCCTCATATTGCGTCTCGAATTCGGCGATGACATCCGTGCCGATCGTGAAGCTGTCGTGTGCGGCAACAATCAGCTCGCGCGGCGGATCCTCTGCGTCAAGATCCATCGAAAAACACGCCGTGCCAAGCATTGCCGCGAAGAGCGTCACAAGCCCGACGGTCCAGCGTGGCCGCGTACGATCCGCAAGCCGTCCTTCTGGCAAACCTATCCCGAAAATGCGCATCACCATGCTGCACGCCTCCGCTTCCGGTCTCGCGAAGCTGGGCTGCAACTTGATGCAGCAGGAGCGCTCGTCTATAAGAGACACTCAAAACGCCCCTGACAATGTCAACGGCGTTGTCTTCGGATCGGAAATGCCCGTGGCATTCCCGTAGCCTCTTCCCTCCGCTGGCATTATCCAGCTCAGGTTCCGACGGTCGCC
The DNA here is from genome assembly GCA_965224255.1 of Dehalococcoidia bacterium. GTDB lineage: Bacteria > Chloroflexota > Dehalococcoidia > UBA6926 > UBA6926 > VXMO01. The sequence continues at coordinate 1,598,641 of CBDCYO010000005.1, read as the reverse complement.
CCGATCCAACAGTCGGGGCCTCTCAGCCAGGCTTACCCCAGCTCCCGCAAGACCCGTATTCACTTGTTCTGTGCCGTGCAGTATACGTGCCACCTATCCCACTGTCCACGAACGATTGCCCACCACAGGAATACGCACGCATTCCAATTTCTTGAGTCTCCGTCTGAGAGACGCGTACACTAGTCGTGTAATGCGTGCAGAACGGTCGATACGTGTGTGGATACACTGAAAGATGTTTCGCGCCGCACGCCCACAGGACATCACTGGCTTGCTTGGCCTCATTTCTCGACAAACGATCGACCTCGCCTACCCATACAAGCGATTAGGCCAGGAGCCTGACACGCCGCGATCCGTCGCCAGAGTAGTTGGCGCCGCATCCCTACCACGCCGGGGTGCAACATACACCTTCATGCTCACGCAGGGAGGGTCACCCGGAGCAGTTGTCGTCGTTCGTGGCACAAAGGGTGGGTCATCATGGGAAATTGAGCATCTGCTTGTCCCGCCCGGCGCAGAAGAGATGTGCGCGGAGCTTCTAACCCAACTTGACAGGAAGCTGCGGCCACGCCGTGGAACAAACATTTTTCTCCGTCTCTCAGAAGACAGCCTTCTCCTGCAGGCCATTGGCCGAACCGGGTTTCGCGGCTATGCCCAAGAAGAGCTATTCGTTCGGCGTGCCGGAGATCGGTTGCCGCGTGAGATCCCTTCGAACATCTCAGTCAGTGTTCAGTCTCAACCTGCAGATTTTCAACTCTTCAGACTTCACACGTCAGGGACGCCCGTGGCGATGAGGATCGCTGACGGCCTGACGCTACGTGAGTGGCAGGACTCTTTGGCTACACGTTGGATCGACATCCGCAAAACTACAGACATCGTTGCGACCATCGACGACACTCAGGTTGGATGGGTCAGATTTGGAGAGGCCGGCTCCAATACCGTCATTGCCAGAGGCGTGGCGTCATCCGAACAACCGGACATCCACGAGGTCCTTATTGAGGCAGTCATACAATCTTGCGGCGCGTCACGAACAATTCAGTTCTTGGCGCCATCCTATGAGGGGACCGCCGCACGCGCGCTCATGACACGTGGATTCCGGCCAGAGGTCAGATATCGAAGCTTTGCCTACCAGGTTGGACAGCGAGTACTTGAAGGCGCTCTGGCGCCTGTAGGCCTGTAGAGAACACCGCAGAAATATGGACGCTCGTGCGGTAAGCTCAAAAGAGCATTAGGACCGGGGACAAGGAGCCGACGTTTGACCCACCAGATCTATGTTGCCGCCGAGTCAGAAGTCGACGACATGGAGTCTCTTTTTTCTACCCTCCCTCCGCACGTTTGCGCCCCGCTGATAGCTTACGGAAACGCGGATCAACTGCTTGAAATCGTCCTGGATCTCGGGCGCCCGCCCGAGGCACGCTACCTCGACGATGAGATCGAACTAGGCAATCAGGAAGTCACCAGTGAAGATCTCGACTACGTTGTGGCGCACGTTGGTGAATTCAACGACGATAATCGTGCCGGAATCGAGCGTACTTTGCACCGCATCTCCGCCATCAAGAACCGCCAGGGACGCGTTGTGGGGATTACATGCCGCGTAGGCCGCGCGATCTTCGGCACGATACGAATCATCGAGGATCTCGTGACGTCCGGGGCGAACATTCTGTTGCTGGGCCGGCCCGGCATCGGCAAGACCACGATGTTGCGGGAGGTTGCGCGCGTCCTTGCGGACGATGTTCAGCGCCGCGTCATCATTGTTGACACATCCAACGAGATTGCAGGCGATGGTGACATTCCCCACCCATCGCTGGGCCGTGCGCGCCGCATGCAGGTGCCACAACCCCACCTTCAACATCACGTCATGATCGAGGCTGTGGAAAACCACATGCCGGAAGTCATCGTCATCGATGAAATTGGCACGGAGGCGGAGGCCGCCGCGGCGCGGACGATAGCCGAACGCGGCGTGCAGCTCATTGGCACTGCGCACGGCAATAGACTCGACAATCTCGTCCAGAATCCAACACTTGCGGACCTCGTCGGCGGGATTCAAGCGGTCACTCTTGGCGACGAGGAAGCACGACGCCGTCGCACACGCAAGACGGTGCTTGAGCGCAAAGCTCCGCCGACATTCAATGTCGTCGTGGAAATTCGTAGCCGTTCGGAAGTTGCCGTTCACGCGGACGTTGCCCGCACCGTCGATATGATGCTGCGTGGCGCCCCACCTCGGCCACAAGTACGGAAAATGAGCCAAGAGGGTTCCGTGGAGGAAGAGGAGCCAGAGCAGGAGACCTTTGGCGTTCTTGACAATCGGGATCACCCCACACACGCCATGGAGGGGGAGTTGGCGCTGGAAGAATCCCCCGAAGAAACATCCCGTCGCGCGTCTACAGACGTTTTCGCTCATGGCATTGGCAGAGGACGGCTTGAAGAGACGCTCTATGCGCTAAGTCTGCCCTTCCGCGTCGTCGACGCGATCAGCGCGGCGGACGTGATGCTGACAACAAAGCAGCTCTATCGACGCCGCACGCCAGCTGTACGAACCGCAGAAGAGAGCCGTGTGCCCGTCTACGTGCTCCGAAAAAACACCCCCACGCAGCTTGAACAGGCTCTACAGGCCATCGCACACTCCCGCGGCATCACGGAGGATATCGAGTCCATCCTGGAGGACACGGAGGAATCACTCCAACGTGTGCTTACAGGGGACATCAACGAGATCGAGTTGAGGCCGCAGAATGCCTACATTCGGCGGCTCCAACACCAGATGGCACATGAGGCAAGCCTGCAATCTCACTCAAATGGTCGTGAACCGAACCGCCGTGTGCGCGTCTACCGAGCCGACGTACCCGTGGCTGTCGGCCGCTGAATGCGCCGTGGGCATTTTCATTACCTTCGAAGGCGGCGACGGTGCCGGCAAGACAACGCAGGCCAACCTGCTGACCGAAAAACTGTCACCTCATGCCACGGTGCTCCTGCTTCGTGAACCGGGCGGCACCGAACTGGGCGATTTCATTTACTCCTACGTCACGCACCAGAGCAAACACCAGGCTGAGCAGGGATTCTTCGTGGAGCTTGGTAGCCCAGGCTTCCCCGGCAAGGTCGAACCGCTCGCGGAACTCTTCCTGTTTGCCGCTGCTCGCGCCCAACTCGTCACTCAGGTTATTCGCCCCGCGCTGGAACGAGGAGACAGTATAGTCTGCGATCGTTTTGTGGACTCCACAACGGCGTATCAGGGCTTTGGTCGAAAGCTCCCGCGCGATCAGGTCGACCATATAAACATGGCGGCGACAGGTGGGCTTAAACCCGATCTGACAATCCTTTTGGACATCGACCCTGATGAGGGTCTTTCCCGCGTGCCCACCAAGCGCGATCGGATGGAGGGGCAATCATCTGAGTTTCATCAGCGTGTTCGTGAAGGCTATCGGAGGATTGCAGCGGAGGATCCGAACCGCTTCCTTGAGTTGGATGCCACACTACCCTCTGAAGAAATTCACGCCCACATTTGGGAGCACGTGTCTGGCCTGCTCAATCAACAGTCGCAAATAACGGAACCTGCACAAAAGTTGTTTTAGACACGCCCGTCCAATGACATCACGAGACCATCTCTATCATCTGCCTGCGCATGAGGCCTCCCGTTTGCTTGCGGCGCGGGAAATCAGTGCCGTCGAGCTGGCCCAGGCGGTCCTCGAACGAATACAAACCGTCGAACCGCACGTGCATGGCATGGTAACGGTAACGGAGGAGCAGGCCCTCAAAGCAGCTCAGGAGGCAGACCGCCGCATTCGTAACGGAAATGCCACGCCGCTAACCGGCATTCCCCTGGTCCTCAAGGACAACATGTGCACGCAGGGAATCAAGACAACCTGCTCATCGCATATGCTTGAACACTTCATCCCTCCCTACACAGCCACAGCGGCGCAGAAACTCCTCGATGCAGGAGCTACTCTGGTTGGCAAATCCAATATGGACGAGTTCGCGATGGGGTCTTCGACGGAAAACTCCGCATTTTTCCCCACCCACAATCCATGGGCAGCAAACCGCGTGCCGGGAGGCTCGTCCGGAGGTTCAGCAGCTGCAATCGCCGCCGGTGAGGCGCTCATCGCGCTGGGTTCTGACACCGGTGGCTCCATCCGTCAGCCCGCCTCCTTCTGCGGCGTCGTCGGAATCAAGCCCACCTACGGAACGGTCAGCCGTTTCGGCCTCATCGCATTTGCCTCGTCTCTCGATCAGATTGGGCCACTCACATCAAACGTGAGGGACGCCGCCCTAACCCTAAACGCCATCGTGGGCTACGATTCGATGGACTCAACATCCCTGCGCAGGGACGTGCCCGACTACACACAGTCCCTTGTGCCGGACGTTCGGGGCGTAAAGATCGGCGTCATCAAGGAGATGGTCGGCGAAGGTGTTGAACCTCAAGTGCGTGACGCCGTCCTGGCCGCAGCTCGAGTACTGGAAGAGGCTGGCGCAATCGTCGATTGGGAAGTCTCACTCCCACTGACGCAATATGCGCTGCCTGTCTATTACATCCTCGCGCCATCGGAGGCATCATCCAACCTGGCGCGATACGACGGCGTCAAATACGGCTACTCCTGGGACGGCATGGCCGACATGTGGGAAGGTATGGAAAAGACACGCCAACACGGGTTTGGCCCGGAAGTCAAGCGCAGAATCCTGCTTGGCACATACGCGCTCTCCTCCGGCTATTACGATGCCTACTATCGAAAGGCGCAGCAGGTGCGCACGCTCATCCGCCGTGAGTTTGAGGAGGCGTTTACACGCTTCGATGTCCTCCTCACACCCACATCACCCACACGTCCCTTCGAGCTTGGAGAACGCGCTAACGACCCAATGCAGATGTATCTGGCTGACGTTTGCACGATACCTGCCAACATCGCAGGCATACCGGCAATTAGTCTGCCATGCGGCTTCGTGGACGGCTTGCCCGTGGGACTCCAACTCATTGGCCCCTCCCTTGGCGAAGAAACGATTCTCCGCACCGCCTATACCTACGAACAAGCAAACGACTGGCACAGCAGACGCCCGAACGTGGGGAACGACGCCCCTGACTCGGAATCGGTATGATTCACTGATGGATGACATTCTACGGATACTGGAGCAGGACGCACGCACACCGCCGGAACGCATCGCAGAGATGACGGGCCGTTCGCGTAGAGACGTCCATGACGCAATTACCAAAGCGGAACGGGACGGCGTCATCCTCTCCTACAAGTCGCAGATCAATTGGGATGCTGTGGGGAATGGCAGAGTTCACGCGCTCATTGAAGTCCGCGTGGCGCCGCAACGAGACGTGGGCTTTGATTCCATCGCGAATCGCATCGCACGCTTCCCGGAAGTGCGCTCCCTGCACCTCGTTTCCGGCGATTTCGACCTTTCAGTCCAGGTGACCGGCGAGAGCATTTACGCCATCTCAAACTTTATCGCCAGCAAGTTGGCCGTCCTTGAGGTCGTGCAAGGCACAGTGACACACTTCATCCTCAAGAGGTACAAGGAAGACGGCTCCTTGTTAGAGGTGAAGGACGACGGGCCGCAGCGGCTGCCTGTTTCACTGTAGTTGACTCCGTGAAACACGGCGCAGACTACAGGGAATCACAACGATGACGCCGCAGCGGGCACCTAATCCACACAGTGCTCGGACGGCCAGACGCCGTACCGCGCAGCGCGTGGAGGAGATCCCGCCGTCTGGCATTCGAAAATTCTTCGACCTCATAACGTCACGGGAAGGGATCATCTCACTCGGCGTTGGCGAACCAGACTTCGTCACTCCATGGCACATTCGTGAGGCAGCCATTGACTCGCTTGAACGCGGCCACACGCATTACACATCCAATTACGGCACTCCCGAACTCCGAACCGAACTCGCCGCCTACCTAGAGCGGCTTTACGGCGCGCAGTTTGATCCGCAATCAGAATTACTCATCACCGTCGGCGTCTCAGAGGCTCTTGACCTCGCATTGCGATCCACGTTGGACCCGGGCGATGAGGTCATCACAAGTGATCCCTGCTATGTGGCCTATTTCCCTGTCGTCCACATGGCGGGGGGCTCTCTTATCACCGCGTCAACGCTGATGGAAGATGAGTTTCGGTTGCGGGCGTCCGAAGTTGAAAAACGCATAACGCCCCGCACCCGCGCAATCCTCATCAACAACCCGTCGAACCCCACGGGCGCAGTGCTTGAACACGCGGCGACGCTGGAGTTCGCGGAAATGGCCGCAGAACATGATCTCCTCATCATCGCGGATGAGATTTACGATCGGCTTGTCTATCCTAACGCTGAGTCCTTCACGTCCTTCGCCTCGTTGAGCGAGGCGAAGGATCGCACAATCGTACTGGGTGGCTTCTCAAAATCCTTTGCGATGACTGGGTGGAGAGTCGGTTATGCGGCGGGGCCACCGGACATCATCGCGGCGATGATGAAGATTCACCAGTACACAATTATGTCCGCGCCGACGGCCGCACAGGCTGCCGCAACAGAAGCCTTGCGTAGTGGGGAGCGCGAGGTGGAGGAGATGCGGGAGGCGTACGACCAGCGGCGGCACCTGCTCGTAGAAGGGCTACGCCGCATCGGCCTCCCCTGCGTGGAGCCACGTGGAGCATTCTATGCGTTTCCCTCCATCATGCCGACGCGTCTGTCATCCGAAGAGTTTGCAGAGCGCCTGCTAATGGAGGAAGGCGTGGCCGTTGTCCCCGGCAACGCGTTTGGGCCTTCCGGCGAAGGCTTTATTCGGTGCTGCTACGCTGCGCGTGTAGAGGACATTGAAGGGGCATTGGACCGCATGGGGCGGTTTGTGGCACGGCATTTGCCGCCAAAATGACCGGACAGCTACCAGGCTGACGGAGTGAACAACCCGTGGCCGGAAGGGGATGGACGATGGTTGAGTCGGGATCGAACGGCATCGGCAGCAACCCCACCGGCGGCCACCATGGAGAATCCCCGGAGGATGATGACCTTGTCGTCACCTTTACGGGAGTTTCAGCCCGTCCAAATGAGGACGGAACTGTTGACCTGGTCATCGGCACGAATCGCGGTGATATTCCGGCCGTTCTCCATCCACGTGAGGGCCAGGACGGGGCAGCAATATTTATCGGAGGAGGCCGGGAACTCAAAGGGCCCGCCGACGGCATCTACGAGGATCTGGCGCGAGAACTGACAGAACGCGGCATCACGTCCCTGCGGCTTGGACAGCGACGCCCTGAAGTGTTCATTGAGGCCGTCGCTGATGTCTTGGCCGGCATTTCATTCATGCGGGGGCTCGGAGCAGCACGCCTTGCTCTCGTCGGCCATTCATCGAACGGCGCCGTGGCGATTAAATCGGCCACCTTCTCACCTCTCGTCGTCGCCGTCGCCTCACTGTCCGGGCAGACATTTGGCGCGCAGGACGTTGCGGAGATTGCCCCAAGGCGCCTCCTTGTCGTACACGGACGTGACGATGACGTCCTGCCCCATACCGATGCCGAACGCATCTATGAGTGGGCGCAGGAGCCAAAGGAACTCATCCTCTACCCGGGGGCGAGCCATCGCCTCGCCGAGGTAAAGACTGAGTTGAGAGATAAGTTGGGATCCTGGATCATAGAGACTGTCGGGCCACCGGAAGGCGCACTGGAGAGCTGAGTTGATCCTATGGAGCGTCCGGATCGCCAAAGACGTAACGGACGCGGACGTACCCTTCTTGAAATGCAGGCGCGTTGGATAACATCTCTTCCCGCGTGTAGGATTCCCGATTCGTGTCCTCGCGATACACGTTCTTCACATCAATCGCATGGCCGGTCGGCTCCACTCCAGTCGTATCCACTTCCTGTAAGGCCGACACGCTCTCGATGATGGCATGAAGCTGACCGCCGAAGGCGGTAATCTCCTCTTCGGTCATTCCCACTCGGCTCAACTCCGCCAGTGAGCGGACGAGGTCAGGCCCCATAGCGCCATTGTCAACGTTATCCTGTGACATTTGGTGACCTTCGCATCAGCATCAGCGGCCCACGTCTGGGAATATGTTCGCACACTATACTATCCGTCCGTTTCATCAGGAGCCGTATCACCACTACCGGCATCTTGCCTGGCCTGTTGGCGGCGTTTCGCGTATTCCTCAAGACGGGCGCCGATTTCTGACTCCCCACCATTCTCACCGGGCTCGTAATAGCGATGGTCTTCCAGCCCTTCCGGCCGTGTCTGCTGATCAACAATGTGACCGGGGTAGTCATGCGGATACATGTACCCGTTGCCGTAACCCATACGACTCATCAGCGGGTGTGGGGCATTGCGCAGATGCAGCGGCACCGGCAGAGCTCCTGTGTTCCGTACATCTTGCTGAGCCGCCAAATAGGCGCGATACGCGGAATTGCTCTTCGGAGCAGAGGCTAAGTACACGCACGCCTCCGCCATCGGCAAATAGCCCTCCGGCATCCCAACAAAATGAACGGCCTGCTGGCACGCAGTCGCGATGCCCAGCGCTTGTGGATCAGCGAGTCCGACGTCCTCTGCCGCAAAAATCACCATGCGCCGCACGATGAACAGTGGATCTTCGCCTCCCTCTATCATTCGTGCCATCCAGTACAGTGCCCCGTCCGGGTCTGAGGCACGCATCGATTTGATAAATGCGGATATGACATTGTAGTGTTCCTCACCGCTCTTGTCATACCGCACTGCACGATGCTGCATTGCGTCTTCAATCGTTGGCAGATCAACGACCCTGCTGCCATCGGATTCGGGTGGTATCGCATTCACGGCGACTTCAAGGGCAGTCAGCGCTGTACGAGCATCACCACCGGACAAGGTGATGAGTGCAAACTCGGCATCATCATTCAACCGCGCGTGCAAATTGCCAAGCCCGCGCTCCGAATCCTTGAGAGCACGGTCGATGATCTGCCTAATCTCCTCGTCCATGAGGGCGTTGAGAGTGTAGACACGTGAGCGCGAAAGGAGTGGCGCGACAATCTCAAACGCCGGATTTTCGGTCGTCGCTCCAATTAGTGTGACGGAGCCGTCCTCCACATGCGGCAAAACAACATCTTGCTGCGCCTTGTTGAACCGGTGAATTTCATCGATAAAGAGGATGGTACGCTGACCGGTAATCCCCCGGCGTTTGCGCGCGTCCGCGAGGACACGTCGCAAATCCGCGACTCCGGATTCGACCGCGCTGACCGGCTCAAAGTGGGACTGGGTCATATGCGCGATGATGCCAGCAAGCGTAGTTTTGCCAGTACCGGGTGGGCCCCACAGAACGATTGAAGGCACCTGATCCGCCTCAATGGAGCGCCTCAGTACGTGCCCCTCGCCGAAGATGTGCCCCTGGCCAACAAAATCATCCAAGGACGTGGGTCTCATACGCGCGGCGAGGGGGGCCTCTCGGGAAATGCGCTGCTCCCGCTGCTGCTCGAACATATCAGTCCCGGCTGTGGAAGACGGCTTGTGGATCTGCCTTGCCATTCCATTCCCGTCTCTGAACACGGCTATGAGTGGCCGCGTCTTTTCGTTACCCCTAGCCGCCAGTATAACGGGCGGGAGAGAACCCATTCACAACCCACATCGGGTGCCTGACTGGCGGCTCTGTTTTTCCGGCAGTGTGGTGGCATCACTATGCCGGCGGCATGGAGTCCAGGTTGTTCTGGACGAGTTGGCTGGCGGGGTGTACCTCACCACGGGTCTCATTCAGGACTCGGCTCGCCCGTTCAAAGAGCACCCGCGCCCCCTCCAGATCGCCCATGTATTGTAGTATCCCGGCGAGGTTGTTCGCACGAATTGCAACCAACGGACTATCGGCCCCATAGAAAGCCTCATCGATCTGCAAGGCACGCTGATAACCGGCCAGTGCGCCTTCCATGTCGCCGAGGTCTCGCAACACACTCGCGATGTTATTAATCTCAGCCGCTACAAGCGGATCGTCCGGGCCACGAAGCCGTTCATCGATCTCGAGCGCCTGCTCATAGTAAGCCTTTGCGCCCTGCAGATCTCCTGATTCATGGGCAAGTCCACCCAGGTTATTTACGATTGACGCCACGATAACGTCGTCTGGTCCCCTGGCAGCTTTCAGCATCCTGAGGGCCATCTCCAAGTGTCCCTTCGCGTTATCAAAATTCCCCAATTCCTGCAACACACCGCCAAGGTTGTTGTGGATGATGGCGACGTTCTCATCGTCCGGTCCGTAATACGAAAGCGCCCGATCCAGTGCCATCTCATAGTGCTGTCGCGCGCCGCCCATATCTCCCAACTCCTGAAACACGGTGGCAAGGTTGTTCAGGTCTAGAATGACGTTGGAATGCATCTCCCCGTGTTCATGTCGGTCGGCCTCAAGCGCCGCTTGCAGGTGCTCCCATGCCTCCATCGGCCTGTCGTGCTCACGCGCAGATTGCGCGCGAGCACGCAGCTCATCCGTGGAGACGGCATTCACCTGCTCGTCGTTCAATCTGTCCGCCACGGGAGTGTCATTCCGCCGTCAACGATGATTGTCTGCCCAATGATCATCTGGGATTCCGGAAGGCACAGGAACGCGACGACTCGAGCGATGTCTTCTGGCATGACCATCCGGCCTGCTGGCGTGTCGTGCATCGCGCGCTGAATCATGCCCTCGCGGTTCTGAAAGTGATCCAGCGCTCCTGTCTTGACCAGGCCACCTGAGACCGCGTTCACTCGAATGCCCTGCGGCGCAAGTTCCACAGCCAGGTAGCGGGTCAACGCCTCAAGGGCCGCCTTGGATACACCGACGGACGCGTAATGAGGCATCACACGACCGGAGCCGATGCTTGAAATGTTGACGATTGAACCACCGCCCCGCGCGATCATGTGCGGAACGGCAGTTTTGGCCGCCATCCAGGGGGCACGCGCATTGATCTCCATCGTCCAGTCCCAATGACGGGGCTCAAGTTCTTGCGCCGAGCGCTGTATGCCTGACGCGGCATTGTTAATCAGGATGTCCAGACCCCCGAAGGTTTGAATGACATTCTCAACGAGTCCCTCAACCTGCGCCGTCTCCCCAAGATGTGCCTTGAATGACTCCGCGCGGACGTGATATTGCGCCCTCACGACATCAACCGTGTCACGTGCCTGCTCTGGATTTCGAAAGAAATTGACTGCAACTTCTGCGCCCAATCTGGCAAGCTCCAGCGTGATAGCCCGCCCAATGCCTCGTGATCCGCCTGTGACCAGCGCAACGGACCCGGTCAGAGGAGTTTTCTCAGGGGCAGTGTTTCCCTGTGTCATCGCACCTGCATTGTATCGCGCACCAGGGAGGCAGAACCCCTTCTGTTCACAGCCATGCCATCACATCAACTGATCTATGGCCGTCTTCTGGGCAATGATCAGTTCCGCAATGCCCGAACCAGCCAGATCAAGAACCGCGTCAAGCTGGGCACGTGTATACGTCGATCCCTCGGCCGTTCCCTGAACCTCCACAAGCTGGCCTGATTTCGTCGCGACGATGTTGAAGTCCGCGCTCGCCTCTGAATCCTCTTCGTAATTGAGATCAAGCAAGAGGCCCTCTTCCGGCCCGTCCGCGAGAATACCGACGGACACCGCGGCGACAGCCTCCTTCAGGGGAAACTCTGGAAACGGGTTTTCCTCTCCGATGCGCTCTGCCGTCCGCCGGACCCAAAGTAATGCTTGATACAACGCGACGTAGGCGCCGGTTATTGCCGCAGTTCGGGTGCCACCGTCCGCCTGTATCACATCGCAGTCCAATGTGATACTCCGCTCACCCAACGCGCCCTGGTCTGTAACGGCCCGGAGTGAACGCCCAATCAACCTTTGAATCTCCTGTGAGCGTCCCACGTCTCGACCCTGCGCGCGAGCTCGAGCAGTTCTAGTATGCGTCGCACGGGGCAGCATGGCATACTCAGCGGTCACCCAACCCATCTGCTGGCCGCGCAGCCAGCCCGGCACCCGATCCTCAACTGAGGCCGTGCAAATCACTCGCGTGCTCCCCTGAACGATGAGCGCGGATCCCTCAGCGTGGTCGAGGTAGCCCGGTGTAATCGCCACTGGACGCAATTCATCGGCACGACGACTATCAGGACGATTCACTGGCACGTAACCTCTACTTCCGGAACGGCCTACGCATGGTCGATTCGTTCACACCATTCATGGGAACAGCCAAGCCCCAGCCATGAGTATATGGCTTGAATGACTACCAGATTCACGTCCACTGACACCGGCCACCAGATGGATCGGGTGTGGAACCCTGCGGAAAAGCGCCGCCCCCATGCCCCAAGACGATCGATGTTAAGGAATTAGAGGTGTGGAACCCTGCGGAAAAGCGCCGCCCCCATGCTAGACTGAGAGGCGGGGAGACGCCCGGATAATCCAAAGGGTTGTAGCTGAAGCGTCAACATAGTTGGCGCTAGGGGGATTTGGGCTCCGACAAGCACGGGAGAAAACTTTATGACAGAGGCCATGGCGGCCGGTGTTGCACAGAGCGATTGGGATTTCAGGGGTTGCGACACGCGATACGGCACCCACGGGATGCACACTTATGTCGCTGCAATGATCCCCCCACTGGCAAAACGGCTGATAGAAAAATATACCGCACCAGGCGACAGAATCGTGGACCCGTTTTGCGGCGGCGGTTCGGTCTTAGTTGAAGCGGTTAGCAGTGGAAGAGTAGGAGTTGGGAGAGACGTTAATCCGCTGGCTGTTCTGATTTCACGAGCAAAGACGACACCGATTGAGGCTGCGCAGGCTCTTACCCTTCTTGAACAGATTCTTCAGAATACTGACCCTGATGCTCACCCTCCTCTACTTGGGAAAGAATTAGCGTTCTGGTTTAAGCCCGACCATACTGGACCTCTATACTCGCTAGGTAGAGCAATCTCCACCCACATGGATCCAGCAGATACCCTCTGCCCCCTGTTCTCCTCTACTGTACGCGATGTAAGCCTTACTTATCGCAACGAGGTTAGATTGCGCCGAATGAGCCCAGAAGAAATAGATCGGTTCAATGTCGCTCCAATCATTCGCTTTGAAGAAAGAGCCAGGAAGGCTATTGCTGCCGCGGCGGAACTACCGAACTTAGCCGAGGCGAATATTGCGCTTGGAGACGCACGGGACATCGGGCTGGAGGACGGGGAGTGTGCAGGGTTGATATGTTCCCCTCCATACGGGGATGAGCGGAACGGAGTATCCTACGCCCAGTTTTCGAAGAATATGTTGGCGTGGCTGGATTACCCCAAAGATTTTCTCAAGAAATCGAAATCCCTGACTTTAGGATGGGGTAGGCATGAACGTACTGCTCCACCGTCCAGAACGTTGGAAAAGGCACTGGACGCTATAAGCAAATTTCCTGATTCGACTCGTCAAGCAGTTGCCTTTCACGCCGATTACTACTCTGCCCTGAGTGAGATGGCCCGCATTACACGGGGACCGATTGTCGTTGTCATAGGCCAAAGAGTGTTGAGAGATACAATCTTTGACAACGGAGCCATAACCGCTGAATTGATGAGCGGCTTGGGAGTCACTCTCTCGGAGACTTTTTATCGCCGATTGCCGAGCAAGAGACTGCCGAAGATGCGACATTTTGGCGCAGCTATCAATACCGAGACAATTCTGGTGTTTCGTACGTGGTAGAAGCCGAAATTTCCAAACAGGTTAGAACACTTCTCTTGACCCTATGGGAGGCCGAGGGCAAGCCGAATGTCAGAGCTTGGGCAATTCACGTCGCCTTGACCTTCGCGATTAACAAGTATCCTGAGGTCAATAAGCATGATATCTGGAAGTTGATACAGGATGAATACACAGCGCACCTGCAAGATGCTTTCCCCGACCAACGCGAACCTGGGCAGAGCTACCGGCGAGCCAGTGGCGACGCTTGGGAGATGTTTGTCGAAGAATATCTGAATAGCAACGTCGCCCTTCGGAAAGAGAGGGTTCGTGCTATTCGCTTGGGTGGGGCAGATTTCAACAACCTAATGGCGGCGCTGGGCACCGAAGGACTAAGTTCCAAGGATATTGACTTCTTTTTGCAAGGTGTAACCGGCCAAGGTAATCTAAGGGTGTTTGGCGCTTTATTCCCCAAGGCCAGCTATGCGGAACGTATAAGGACCGATGAAACCGCCAGCCGCACTCTGATGGAAAAGGGATTGTGGAGTGCGACAGTTACCCTCGATGCCAGAGAGGAATTGGGTACAGATGAGCATCCCTCGGTAAAACGGCGGACCATCGATAACGGTGCATTCAACGGATGTTATTCTTGCAATGAGCATACGGCTGCAGGAGTTAACGTCCACATCGTCCACTGCACAGAGAGAGGTATGCGCAATCCACTAGTGCGGAATATAATTCACGCTTGGCGTGCTCTGTAATATGGGCACCAACCTACAAGTAGAGGTAGCGAATATCCCGCGTCAAGAGAAGGAACGAGTCATGCTCAGCCGCCCATTATCGCTCAGAATTGATTCATCGTTGGGATCGACAGCCAAAGCAGTATTGAGAACCAGGCCGAGTTGATTCTGGATGGATTGGCAATCCCAGTCTGATGCCCGGCAGGCTGCAGAAGAATCACGTCTTTCACGGCTGAGACCGTACATTGGCGGTGTCCTATTTGGCCTAGCAGTGGCAGCATTCGTCATTCTGGTAACACGAGAAATCGCCCTTACTCCACCTCCTGTTGAGATTCAAATGCCGGAATCGCTGCCTGCGACGAGCACCGTAACTGTGCACGTGGGCGGCGCGGTCTCGAGTCCCGGCGTCTATGCCCTGCCCGTCAACTCACGCGTCATACACGCGGTCGAGATGGCCGGAGGTTTGACCGAGAGCGCAGATAGCAACCTGGCGAACATGGCCGAGACGCTGAAGGACGGTGATAGCTACATCGTGCCGGAAGACGATACCTCAGCCCAGAAGGCCGGCACAGCTATCGTCTACCTTTCCGGGAGCATTGAACAGCCCGGTCTTTACTCCCTTCCGGCCGGTTCCCGCGTTACGGACGCAATTTCCGCCGCAGGGGGTATCGCTGAGCAGGCGGATGTATCTGAACTCAACCTGGCTGCCATAATCACGGATGGTGCTCACTATGACATTCAAACCCGGAACACACCGAACAGCGAACCGGTATTCGTCCACATCGTAGGGGCAATAGAGCGCCCAGGCACATACACGATGCCACATGGGGCTCGCCTTGTTGATGTGATGGAAACGGCCGGCGGCCCCACGTCAGGCGCCGACACTGACGCCGTGGATCTCGCCCTACGGCTAGAAGATGGTCAACGCTATTACGTCCCTTTTCAGGGGGAGCAGGCAGTTGGCGACGTCACCGTGCATATAGCGGGCGCCGTGGTTGGGCCCGGACTCTACATGTTGCCAAACGGTACACGGCTAATAGATGCAATTGAGGCGGCTGGCGGCGTACTGTCAACAGCTGACGTCCACACCCTGAATCTCGCACAACCCATTCATGATGGCGCCCGATACGCCATTCCTACCATGCGAACGACAATCAACGTCAACATGGCGGGCGTGGGTGAATTTGAGGGCATTCAGGGCATCAGCCGCATACTCGCACAGGCAATCGTCAACCACCGTGATGCAGTGGGTTCCTTCACCGACATAGACCAACTCCTCGATGTTCCCGGCATCGGCCCCACCACACTCGCCGCAATCCGCTCGTTCATCTCGGTTAGCTAGGTCTCAGTGCGATTCTTCCTATTGGCCGGGGGGGCTCTCTCCGGCCTTGTGTTATCGCTCATTGTTCAACTGCCTGTATTGCTCATCCTTGGGCTTGCGTCACTTGTCCTCGTGGCAAGCATCCTCTCCCGACGGTCAAGCTTCTTCCTGGCCTCACTGCTTGTTCTCGGCATCCTGATTGGGATGGCGCGTGGGACCTTCACTGATGCACATTCAACGGCAGTCTCTGCAGGAAGCCTGGCCGGCAGAGAGTTCGTCCTGGCTGGGACCGTGCGTGATACGCCATCGCGACGCGGACAACTGACGCGCATCCGTGTCCAACTTGAAAGAGCATGGGCCGCTGACCAGAGCGATAAGCGTTCGATCGACGTCGCGGGCGACGCCATTGCGTGGATATATCCACCATCCTTTTCGCTCGGCGCCGGCGACCACGTCCTACTGACAGGCACTCCGCGACACCCGCTTCCTGATGACGATCAGCCACTACCTGGGCAGGCCTGGGAAGTCGCTCCCCAGAACCACACGTCTGACACGCTTGTGATCCTGACTCGACCGGACATTCACCTCAAAAAGCGCGCTCCCTTGCCAATGACATGGCTGAACGCAGTGCGTGGCAGCTTGAGCGCGTCACTGTACAGGAACCTACCCTCACCACAGGCGGAGCTAGCAAGCGCCCTTCTCCTGGGTCAACGTGATGACCTACCGGCCGAGTTGAGCGAGGAGTGGCGGCGAGCGGGAACCGCGCACTTACTCGCCATTTCCGGCCTGCATGTCAGTGTTGTCCTCGGATTGGCGCTCTTCACAGGGACTATAGTGTTTGGCCGCAGACACTACCTTCACGTCTTGTTGCCATTGGCACTGATTTGGGCGTACGCAGCCGTTTCTGGCCTCAATCCCCCCGTCGTCCGCGCGGCGATTATGGGTAGCGTTTACCTTGCTGCAATTGCCGCAGGCCGTCAGCCGAGTGGCGGCCTTGCCCTGATCATCGCAGCAACGATCCTCGCCATGTGGGAGCCCTCCGTCATGGCAACGGCGTCATTCCAGATGACGATTGCGGCAATGGCAGGGATTGTCTTTCTCACGGATCCACTTCAGAGGTTTATCCGTGCCCCTCTTGGCGAATCAGAACAGGAAATGGATCGGCGTCAGACTGGTGGCCTGCGACAATTCGGCGTCACTGGCATTGCCGCATCACTGGGGGCAGTGATCGCGATAAAGCCGCTACTGTTGCACTACTTCGGTGCGACCTCGCTGTTCACGATTCCGGCCAGCCTCCTCGGTACGATTTCGCTGCCATTCGTTCTCGTGACGTCCGCTCTCGCGGGTTTCATTGGTCTGAATAGCGATGGAGTCTTGGCCTCATTCGTGGGGTGGGTGGCATGGCCCTGGCTCACATATCTCCTCAGTATTTCATCCGTATTCGCCGCCCCACCTTTCGCCACCACCACCATCCCGCCACTCAGCACCCAAGCCGTTCTACTAACGTATGCCCTGCTAATTGGGCTCTTTCTAGTGCCAATTCTCAGAAATCCTTCCGGACTGCTGGGCCCAGTGGTTACCCTCCCGAGCATATCTTTACCTAGCAGACGACGTCTCCTGACCTCCTGGCCGACCATGGGTGGCCTAATGGTACTAACAACGTTGGCAGGCCTTGGCGCAGCGGCTCCCTACCTGGCCCGTGACGAGCCGCTCACAGTTCATGTGCTGGACGTCGGACAAGGTGACTCTATTCTCATTACATCGCCGACAGGTAGACGAGTTCTCATCGACGGAGGCCCAAACGGTGCTGTCGCGCAACAACGCCTCGCCGAGCATCTGCCGTGGTGGTCACGACGTATCGACGTCATCATTCTCACGCACCCGAGTGCCGATCACATCATTGGACTGACAGAAACGCTGCGACGCTATCGGGTTGGGCTCGTCATTGATCCGCAGCTGGAATCAGACACTGTATATGGTCAGAAATGGGTGGAAGCACTAAATGAAAGACCCGCAACGCGAGTCATCAGGGCAGAGCGAGGCATCACCCTCAACCTTGGCGGTGGCGCCACACTGGGCATTCTGCATCCCCCGGCGGAAAGACCATTCGATACGGCGTCAGAACACGACGACAACTCAATTGTTACTCGCTTGCAGTACGGGGAAATCTCTTTCTTGTTTACTGCGGACATTTACGCCCCAGCGGAACAGTTTCTACTCACGTCAGGCGCTCCACTTAAAGCAACCGTCCTCAAAGTCGCGCACCAGGGCAGCCGATACGCCTCCACAGATGAATTTCTGCGCGTAGTCTCCCCACGCGTTGCCGTTATTACCGCGGGCGCGGCTAACAGCTTCGGCCACCCTCATGCGGAAAGCTTGGAGCGACTGAAGTCCCTGCCCGACGCGCCTGTCATTCTCCGCACTGATGAGCATGGCACGATTAGCCTTGAGACCGACGGCCAATCGCTGCGATGGCGAAGTGGCTGAGGACCACGTACAAGCAAAGGGACCCAGACTCCGTTGCTATACTGGATTTAGGGGTAGGGTAAAGGAGAATCCATGTCGCACTTGGCGCAGTCCGATCCGGAGATTTTTGCGGCCATCCAGGGCGAAGAAGCACGGCAGCGCGACTCAATCATCCTTATCGCCTCAGAAAACTATACAAGCCATGCGGTGATGGAAGCGCAGGGTTCTGCCCTCACGGAGAAATACGCGGAGGGGTATCCCGGCCGCCGCTACTATGCCGGCTGTGAGTTTGCGGACGTCGTTGAAGACCTGGCACGAGAGCGCCTGAAGAAGCTATTCCGCGTGGAACATGCCAACGTTCAGCCCCACAGCGGCGTGCAGGCCAACATGGCCGCCTACTTTGCCTTCGTTAAGCCCGGCGATACCATCCTCGGCATGAGGCTTGATCAGGGAGGACACCTCTCCCATGGCAGCCCTGTCAGCTTCTCTGGCCAATACTACCGATTCGTCTCGTACGGCGTGGATCAGGAAACAGAGATGATCGACTATGACGAAGTGGAGTCGCTCGCGCGGGAGCACCGGCCGAAGATCATCGTGGCAGGAGCAAGTTCCTACTCGCGCACGATCGATTTTCCCAGCCTCCGCCAAATCGCCGACTCCGTCGACGCCCTCCTCATGATTGACATGGCGCACTACGCCGGCCTCATCGCTGGAGGCGTGTATCCTGACCCCGCACCGTACGCGGACATCATGACCTCCACAACGCAGAAAACCCTGCGCGGCCCGCGGGGCGCATTCATCCTCAGTAAGCAGGAGTACGCATCCGCTATCGATCGCTCCGTCTTCCCAGGCGCGCAAGGCGGCCCGATGATGCACACCATCGCGGCGAAGGCTGTTTGCTTCGGGGAAGCACTGAAACCCTCTTTCAGAAACTATCAGGAGCACGTACTCCGCAACGCGCGCGCAATGGCGACGGAGATGGCAGAGGCAGGAATGCGCATCATCTCCGGTGGCACGGACTGCCATCTCTTCCTCGTAGACGTGACCCCACTCGGAACGACGGGTAAAGATGCGGCGGACCTGTTGGAATCTGTGGGCATTATCACCAACCCGAACGCCATCCCGTTTGACAAGTTGCCGCCACGCGTCGGCAGCGGCATCCGCATTGGCACACCGGCCATAACCAGCAGAAATTTCGATCAGGATGCCGCCCAGGCTGTTGCACGTCTCATTGCGCGCGTGCTTCGAAACCCAGAGGATACTTCCCTACTCGATGCGGCCCGTGCCGAAGTGCGTTCGCTCACAGATTCCCATCCAATTCCGCAGCTCTACGACTAAACGTGCAGAGCATCATCACAGGCGGTTTCTGCGCCGTCACGTGTATACTTCGCTAGTAACATCCAGCGAGGGGAGGAATGCGTGGCCCGATACGAACTCATGGTAATTCTCCATCCTGAGATTCAGGATGAAGAGCTCAATACCGCAGTAGACCGCATCAAGCAGCTCATCGCCGATCGGGGAGGGACTGCAGAGGAGACGGACGTTCGGGGGCGCCGTCGCCTTGCCTACCCCATCAAAGCAAGAAATGATGGCACGATGCTCGTTTCCCAGTTCGATATGTCCGGAGATGCCATCGCCGCACTCAAAACAAGCCTCAGCGCCAACGACAGTCACCTGCGCACATTTGTTACGCGCATCTAGGCACGTTCAAAGAGAACCGCAACGTAATGACGCTTAACAGAATGACTGCAATCGGCAATCTGGGAAGTGATCCCGAGATGCGCTACACCCCCGGCGGAAACCCGGTCACCACGTTCAGCGTCGCCGTCAATCGTAGTTTCAACACTCAGGACGGTGAGCGACACGAGGAGACGGAGTGGTTCCGCGTTGTCGCGTGGAACCAGCTTGCCGAACGGTGCAATCAGTACCTCAACAAAGGCCAGAAGGTCTACGTTGACGGCCGCATCCGAACGGACCGTTGGGAAGGTCGTGACGGCACGGCACGCACAACAATCGAAATTGTCGCCCAGAACGTGGTCTTCATGAGCCGGCCTAACGAGGGTGGCGGCGGAATGCCCAGGGAAGAGGATTACCCGGGCGATGCCATGAGCGGCGGACCGGAGGATGATCTCCCCTTCTAGTAGAATCTGCACAGGTAACCGGACCTGCCCGTAGACACGTAAAGACATGTAGACTTAATCACAAGCACGCTCGGAGGACTTGCATGACATCAGAAACTCCCACCCCGCCGCGGTCGGCGTATCCGCCGGCCAGCGCGCCGCCTCCCCGCCCGTTTTCAGACCGCCCGCAGGGGGGGCGTCCACCTGGTGACAGACCCTCAGGCGGCCGTCGGGAGGGTGGACGAAGGTTCTATCCCCGCCGCCGCGTGTGCCTGTTCTGCGCGGACAAAGAAGCCATCATGGACTACAAGCAGCCTGAAACCCTGCGCAGATTCATCTCTGAACGCGCTCGCATTGAACCGCGGCGCAAGACGAGCACCTGCTCACGGCACCAGAGAGTGTTAGCAAAGCAGATTAAGCGCGCCCGCCAGGCTGGATTAATTCCCTTTACGACGGACACGCTCCGCGATCTTCAGCCTGCCCGCTGAGCAACCACATCTCAGTAGATAACTCGCGCGGCCACACAGCTAACCGCACGAGGCGCCCACAATGACCCAACCAACCCAGAACGATAGCGAGGTAACCGCTGCCTCGCCTGCAATAGGCGGCCACCGGCGAGAAACAGAGCGGCGTCGACGCCATCGCTTCGCTCAAATACTTTCGCTGGCGGGTGTCCTCTTGCTCCTGACCACATTGGTCATTCCAGCAACGGGCTACTACGTCGTCTTCGTCCAGCCCCACCGTGAAACGGCCCTCATCATCAACGACACGCGTTTTACGTGGGGCGATTACCTGACGCGCCTGCGCATGATCATCGCGGAGGCGCAGGCTATTGGCACATGGCAGCCGGAGTCCCTCAACAACCTCATCTTCGACATGGTCAACGACATGGAAAGACGTGAGATCATTCGCCAGTATGCCCCACTTGACAATGTCGTCTCTAGCGACGGCGACATTGTGGATGAGATGCGTGCACGCATCCTGGGCCGCAGCAATATCGACAACCCGGATATCCCTGAGTCCGAATACCGTGAGCGATTAAGGCTCAGGCTTGAGATTCTCAAGGTTTCGGAGGATTTCTTCCGCGATTTGGCGCACGGGCGCGCTCTGGAACGCAAACTCGAGGCAGTGCTCATGGAGAATTTGCCCGCCACAATAGAACAACGCCACCTTTACGAGATTCGGTTCAATAGCACTGAAACGGGCCTCGAGAGGGCCCGCTCTGCACTTGACAGAATTGACGCCGGTGAGATGTTCACCGATCTTGCCCGCGAACTCTCTGACGATTCCAGAGTAGCCGAATTGGGTGGAGACCTCGGTTGGACCCCCCATGGCATCAAGGAGGAATACAACGAAGTCATGGTCGATCTGCGCGATGGTGAAGTCTCCGGACCCATCCTGACGAACACTGGCGCCTCCCTCATCATGGCCAGTGGCGAATTGGAGTTACGTGACGTCCGAGAAGACCATGTCAAAACACTTGAAAAACAAGCGCTGCAGGCATGGATTGCCGAACGCCGCGCAGAGCTTGTGGCTGTTGAAGCCCTCAGCAGGCCCGGCGGCGGCCTAAGTTCAGATCGCTACGATTGGGTCCTCACCCAGCTCCGACAGGATCGTGAGCTCTTCCCGACGAGGAGCGCGAGTGGCTAACGGAGCAAGGAGCCTCAGCAAGCGGGGATTCATCGGTGTCGGACTGCTCGGCATGGGAGTAGTCGGCACCGGAGTTGCAGAGGCTTTGAGCAGTCAAGGCGAATTCGTTCAGCAGTCAGTCGGCCTCCCCCTCAAACTGCATGGCATCCTTATTCGCGATGAGGCGCGTCAGCGATCTCCCCATGTTGATCGCTCATTATTGACTTCAGACGTCACGAGAATCCTTGATGATCCCGATGTTGATATCGTCATCGAGCTCATGGGTGGAGAAAGCGCTGCCCTACACGCCATCCGAACCGCCCTCTCAAGAGGTCGCTCAGTTGTCACGGGCAACAAGGAAGTCATGGCGAAACACGGTGGCGGACTGATCGCCATGGCACTGGCCAATGGCGCCGAGCTCAAGTTCGAGGCCGCCGTGGGCGGGGCCATTCCAATCGTTTCCACGCTGCAGCACGGACTGACCGGCGCACGCGTCCACGCCCTGCGTGCCATCATCAACGGAACAACGAACTACATCCTGTCGCAGATGGCATCGGAGGGCATCCCGTTTGGTGAGGCTCTTGCGGATGCTCAGGCACACGGCTACGCAGAAGCAGATCCCGGCAATGACATTGACGGCATTGATGCCACATACAAAATTGCCGTTCTCGCAATGCTTGCATATGGATCAGCCGTCTCCCCGGACTCCATCTATTGTGAAGGAATTCGCAATCTGGCTCCGCGTGATTTCCGCTACGCGCGAGAACTTGGGTACGCAATCAAACTGCTGGCAATCGCAAAGCACATTGACGGCGGTGATCTTGATGTACGCGTGCATCCCGCGTTTGTTGACTCCGACACCCTGCTTGCCAAGGTTGGGGGCGTGTACAACGCGGTACAGTTGGACAGTGATTCCGCAGGAGAACTGCTCCTCTATGGCCGCGGTGCGGGCGCAGGCCCCACAACAAGTGCCGTGTTGAGTGATCTCATTGAAGTCTCCCGCGGTCTTGTGGGAAACCGTCAAACGACGCTGCGACAGTTCTCCTGGACAGGGCGCCGCGTCCGGCCAATTGAGGAACTCGACTTTCGTTACTACATGCGGATGACCGTCGCCGACCAGCCCGGCGTCCTTGGGACAATTGCACGTGTACTTGGTGATGCATCTATCAGCATCGCGTCCGTCATCCAGCAAGAGGTCGATGAGACGGCGGGCGCCGCCGAGATCGTGATTACGACGCATCGGGCGCGGGAATCCGCAGTACGTGACGCCTCCACAAAGTTGACGTCACTTGACGTCGTCAAGGAAATCGGCAGCATCATCCGCGTCGAGGAATAAGCAGTGCACCGGACGCATCTGGACGTACAGTATCGGTAGGAGGACTGACGTGGAAGATGGCATGAGTCGGCACGGGCATCCCTGCACGCAGGCACGTATGTGAACGGCATCGTCATGGGCGTGCTTGCGCGATATGGCCATCTCATTCGCAGCATTACGGACTCGACACCACAAATCACGCTGGGGGAAGGGAACACCCCGCTGATACGGTCACGCAGGCTGGAGTCCGCGTTGGGAGTTGGCGAACTGTATTTTAAATTGGAGGGCATGAACCCCACCGGCTCCTTCAAAGATCGGGGGATGGTCGTCGCCGTCGCCAAGGCACTGGAAGACGGCTGCACCGGCGTCATCTGCGCCTCAACCGGCAATACCAGCGCCTCCGCATCCGCTTTCAGCACAGCGTGCGGGATGGAGAGTATCGTCATCGTGCCGAAGGGCAACATTGCAGCAGGCAAGCTGGCACAGGCCTCCATCTATGGCGCCAGAATCCTGGCCATTGCCGGCTCATTCGACGATGCCCTCGATGTTGTCCGTTCATTCGCCGGACCAGGTGCCATACGACTGGTGAACTCAATCAACATCGATCGCCTGGAGGGACAGAAAACCGCGTCGTTTGAGATCATCGACGAGTTGGGTGACACTCCAGACGATGTGTTTATTCCCATAGGCAATGCCGGCAATATCACGGCGTACTGGATGGGATTCAAAGAATATCACGCGATCGGCAATGCCACGCGCCTGCCGCGCATGATGGGGTACCAGGCAGCGGGCGCAGCGCCATTGGTTCTCGGACACCCCGTGGAAGACCCGCAGACCATCGCCTCTGCCATCCGCATCGGCAGGCCAGCGAGTTGGGACGGCGCAATCGCCGCTCGGGACAAGTCCGGAGGGCAAATTGACAGCGTGACTGATGAGCAGATTCTGGATGCGTATTCACTACTTGCCAGCAAGGAAGGCATCTTCGGTGAACCAGCCTCCGCAGCATCAGTTGCCGGTCTTGCCAAATACGCTGCCGCGCACCCTGAGATGCACGATCGACGCGTCGTCTGCATCATCACCGGCAACGGACTGAAGGATCCGGATAGCGTCGTCGCCAGGGGTTTGAGTGTGGAAGATGTGCCGGCAGACCGTGAGTCCGTGCATCGAATACTGGGAATGAACTGAGATCCTGTGCTGTGCGCTACACTACAGGTGAAGTGAGTTGGAGCCGTTCATCGATTCCCCGATGATTGATCAAGAGCGCATCGGCCGCGCCGTTGAAGACATTCTTCATGCCATTGGAGATGATCCGAGACGTGATGGCCTTACGGGGACGCCGGCACGCGTTGCAGCGATGTACGCCGAGTTTTTCGCCGGAATTGATCAGGATCCCCGGGATCTCCTGACCGTATCCTATGAAGAAGGCGGACGCGGCATGGTGGTAGTGAGGGACATCCCATTCGCGTCCATCTGCGAACACCACCTCCTGCCCTTCTTTGGAACAGTGCACGTCGCCTATATCCCATCCGGCCGCGTCGTCGGCATCAGTAAGCTCGCTCGCGCGATCGAGTGTCTCGGAAGACGGCCACAGATGCAGGAACGTGTGACGAACCAGGCCGCGGACATCCTGACCGAAACACTCAAACCGCAGGGCACCGCCGTCCGTATTGAAGCCCAGCATCTGTGCATGACGATTCGAGGTGTACGAGCTCCGGGAAGCCGCGTCATCACAACGGCATATCGCGGAAGCTTCAATGACGATCCCGCAACTCGTGCCGAATTCCTGACACTCACGTCCGCGACAAGGGCGGATGCATGAACCTTGCCGCGCAGTGGGAATCTCTAACAACGGTGGCGCCCGAATGGTCGCCTTTGTTCAACAAATCTGAGACACAATCAATCTTCCTTTCCCTACCGTGGCAAACGGCATGGGCCCTAAACTGTTGCGACTCTCCCGATGAGCACACCGTCCTGACCGTACGAGATTCTGCCGACGGCTCGCTGCATGGCGTCGCGCCATTGCATCACAACAGAGGCGCAGTAACATTCAGCCTGGATTACAACGTCACCGACTACCAGGACATCCTGTCGCTCCCGAGCGAAGAAGAGGCGGTCTGGGACACAGTTCTTCGCCACGGTGCAGCTGAAGGATGGAAATCCATCAACCTGACTGGCATTCGTGATGACTCCCCCTCCACGAATATCCTCCAAGCCCGCGCCTCAGAGTATGGCTGGCGAGTCGACCGCTCCGTGTGGGATGTTTCTCCCTACATCACCCTGCCAGATACCTGGGATGCACACGTGCAGAGCCTGTCGAAGAAGGACCGCCATGAGCTGCGGCGTAAACTTCGGCGCCTAGAGGCCAACGGAGATGCCCACTATCGCCTGTACAACCACGGCCAGGATGACTTATCCGGCGCTCTGGACGATTTCGTTTCTCTCATGCGTAAGAGTAGTGAGGCCAAGTCAGAGTTCCTTACACCGGATCGTCGCGCCTTTCTTGAGACGCTAACGCGGATCATGGCTGATGCCGACTCACTTCATCTGGCCTTTCTGGACGTGCAGGGCAAGCCTGTCTCAGCGACGATGAGCTTTTTCGAAGCCGATCGCCTACTTCTCTACAACAGCGGATATGACCCGGAGTACAGTCAACTTTCCGTTGGGCTGTTGCTCAAGGCGTACGACGTGCGTGGAGCTATCGAGCAAGGTCTGCGAGAATACGACTTTCTGCGCGGCAATGAACCATACAAATATGACCTCGGTGGCAGCGATCGCGTCCTCTATCACTGGCGCCTTGATCGCAACGGCGAGGCAACAACGCCATGAAAGACGACGCAGCGCCCAGGCCGGGGAGGGCAGCAATGGCAGATGTCATCATCGGGGACGTTCGGCAAGTACTGGATGGCGTCGAGCCTGAATCTGTGCAGTGCTGCGTGACGTCACCGCCATATTGGGGACTGCGAGACTACGGTCACGAGGGGCAAATTGGGGCTGAATCGTCACCCGGCGAGCATGTAGAGCATCTCACTCGGGCCTTTCGCAAAGTTTGGCGTGT
Organism: Dehalococcoidia bacterium; assembly: GCA_965224255.1. Lineage (GTDB taxonomy): Bacteria > Chloroflexota > Dehalococcoidia > UBA6926 > UBA6926 > VXMO01. Next base: position 1,572,461 of record CBDCYO010000005.1, on the reverse strand, counting down.
GCGTGCGAAGGACGGCACTATCTGGCTTAACATCGGCGACGGTTATGCCCGCAACGGGGGAGTCGGACACAGCGGGCCCAATGCACAGGTAAGGAACACGCGCAAGGAAATCCAGAAGCGCAACCTTAGGGTGCCGACGGATTGGAGGCTTAAGGATCGAGATCTTCCGGGAATACCGTGGCGTGTGGCGTTTGCCCTGCAAGAAGATGGCTGGCTGCTCCGATCCCACATCACGTGGATCAAGAGGGAGCCCATGCCGGAGAGCGGCGTCAACCGGCCATCAAATGCCACGGAGGATATTTTTCTTTTCACGAAGAGCCCATGTTACTACTACGACAGCCAAGCAGTACGTGTCCTCATAGCCGATGGCGTCGCACAAGAGCTTGGATTCCAGCAGTCCCCCGCGGCTCAACGCATTTCCGGCCAAACTGCGGGGGCGCGATTCGAGGAGATCACGCGAAATTTCATCCAAGAGGCCTTTTCGGCACTGAGCCTTGGCCAATCGCACGATGAGTTGTGAGAGCGCACTGAGCCCGAGAGATATGGGTATACGCTCGGTGTCGTTTTTAACGCTGCATTCCTGCCCCTTGGAACCTGTAGGTGAGGGAAAGGCCGGCGGAATGAGCATCTATACTCTCGGTCTTGCAGGGGAACTGGCAAAGCGTGGAATTCACGTGACAATTTTCACGAGAAGCCACGCCTCGGGCCACGTAGAGAGGCAGCTACCTGCTACTGTAACTGTCAGCCATCTCTCCTCCGCTCCGGCCGATGTGCCGACTGATGGCCTGACTGAATATATCCCCGCCGTTGCCGATGAATTGGCAACGGCTCTGAATCCAAGTTGTGATGTACTGCACAGCCATTACTGGCTTTCTGGCAGCGTCGGGCTGGACGTATCGCGCATGCTACGCCTGCCTCATGTAACGACCTTCCACACGATTGGTGCCGTCAAGGAGCAGGCCTTCAGCGACGCCCACGAACCAGCCCAGCGCCATCAGAGCGAACGCGACATTTCCCAGGGAGTTGATGGCATCGTCGCGTGGACTGCCTTTGAAGCCGAGGCAATTGCAAGCCAGCTTGGCGGCACACGAGACCGGATCACTATTGCGCCAATCGGCGTCGATGCCAGTCGATTCCGCCCACTCGACCGGCAAGTGGCGCGGCGGAGTTTGCAGATTGCGCCTGAGGAGGAGAGCCTCCTGTATGTCGGGCGGCTTGACCCCATCAAGGGGGCGGACGTCCTGCTACATGCTCTGGGTCTGCTGCGGAAGAGGCCCCATATGCGGCTACGCATCATCGGAGGTGAGACGAACGCTGATTTTGCGCGTGGCCTCCACCATCTAGCCGAAGAGCTTAGCATCGCAGAGCGCATTCGCTGGCTCGGCCGTATACCCAATGATGAGTTGCCACGCCATTACGCGGCGGCGGACACACTAATCGTACCGTCGTACTCCGAGAGTTTTAGCATCGCGGCAGCGGAGGCGATGTCATGTGCCACACCGGTGATTGCATCAGACCTCCCGGGGCCGGCGTCGTTCATTCGACATGACGAGTCGGGACTTCTCGTCCCACCCGGAAATTCCCAGTTACTTGCCGCGGCAATCACAGCGATGATGGGCAGTCATCAGAACCGACAGCGGCTGGCAGCCGGTTCGCTGCGGGCAGCCGCTGCCCTCCAGTGGTCGGCGAGTGCAGATATGGTGCTTAATCTGTACGCCAGAGCCATTCACGCACGATTCAATCAGCCATCAGAAGCCGCCGGGGCGCGGAGCGCCTAGGCGGCGGGGAGAAGGTCATGCCGATACCTGAATTCGGACCGGTCGAACGAGTGCTGGTCGTTGCGCCACATCCAGATGATGCTGAAATTGGTTGTGGCGGCACGGTAGCGCGATTCACGCGGGAAGGCGTTGCCGTGCACTACCTTATCGCCACGAACGGCGACAAGGGCACGGAAGATCCCAATTTGACGAACGCCGATCTCGCCCGTATACGGGACAAGGAGCAACGCGACGCTGCTGCCATGCTCGGCGTCGCAGGGGTCACAATCCTCCAGAACGGAGACGGAGAATTGGTTGACGGGCGTGAGCTTCTGGGCGAAATCACACGTCACATTCGGCTGATTCGCCCGGACATCGTGCTGACCACTGACCCCTTCCGCACAACTTTCTACATTCATCGCGATCATCGCATCACGGGAATGGTCACGATGGACGCTGCCTTTCCGTTCGCACGTGACCGACTGCACTTTCCGGAACATGCCGATGACGGACTCGAACCTCACAAGACGACGGACGTCTACTTTTGGGGGACAGAACATCCAGACATTTTCGTTGACATCACGGACACAATCGACCTCAAGATTGAGGCAACAATACTCCACGCGAGTCAATTTGGCCCCGATTCCGGAGCGTGGATTCGGCGCTGGGCTGCACGCAACGGTGAGTCGCATGGCCTGCAATTCGCGGAGGAGTTTCGCCGCTATGGCATAAGCCGGATGGCATTTGATACTGATGAGAATGACTAACATCAGGGGGACGCAGGCGAATGATTGACACGGAGGGTAGGCCGAAAAGGCTGATGGCGATCTCGGCGCATCCAGACGATATGGAGTTTGGATGTGGCGGCACGATCGGCAAATGGATACAAGAGGGTTGGGAAGGCGCGCTGGTAGTCTGCACGGACGGTCGTGCCGGTACCTCGGACCCTGGAATGAAGCCGGAGGACCTTATAGGCATACGCGAGGTGGAAGCGCGCGCAGCCGCAAAGGTTCTCGGAATCGACGATGTCACATTCCTGGGATATCCGGATGGAGAATTGGAAGACACACGCGAACTACGTGAACACCTGGTACGGGAGATCCGTCGCTTCAGACCTGAGGTCGTCTTCACATTCGATCCCGCCCGCCGTAGCCACAACCACCGCGACCACCGTAACGCCGGACAGGCCGCATTCGACGCTATGTATCCCTACGCGCGGGACGTCCATCATTTTCCGCATCTGGCAGCCCAAGGCTTCGAACCGCACATCGTCTCCGAGGCGTGGGCATGGAGCGATGATCCTGACACGTGGATTGATATCACAGATGCTATCGACCTCAAGGCGGCGGCACTTCGTGAGCACACGAGCCAGATACGCAATCCCGATGCATTATTGGAGCGAATTCGATCCCGACACGAAGAGCAGGGCAAGTCACCCGGTTATCAGTATGCCGAGGGCTTTCGCGTTCACCGGTTCCGTTGGCCGGGCTAGGCGGGGGAAAGAGTTTCGGCAATGACGGAAGAGAAGCAGGGCAACGAACGTGACACAACCCACAACACGACAGGTTTCGTCGACATTCACTGCCACATTCTTCCCGGCATCGATGACGGTGCTCGGGATCGGGCGGAGGCGCTTGGAATGGCGCACATGGCCCACACGGCAGGCACGCGAATCATTGCGACCACACCGCACAATTTCCCCCGCTCGCATCGCTCCACCCAGGAGGAATCACAGAATCGGGTCGACCTTCTACAGCGCGCAGTCGTGGAGGAAGGAATCGACCTCTCTCTAACAACAGGGCAGGAAATACGGATTACGCGGAATCTCAGCGCTCAGGCCACGTCAGGCGGCGTGGCAGTGCTAAACGGGACCCGCTACATCCTGACGGAGCCACCGTTCACTTCGCTGCCTGACTATGTGGAAGAGGAGTTGCAGGAGTTGATCACGCACGGCTTTCGCCCTGTGCTGGCCCATCCTGAAAGAAATCGTGTTATTCAGAATGATCCGGACATCCTGCGCGCCTTCATCTCGATGGGCTTGCTGACACAGATCAACACCGGAAGCTTGCTCGGTCACTACGGCCCTCAGGCACTGGAAACGGGCGTGTACCTGCTGAGACGAGATATGGCACACGTGCTGGCCACAGACGCTCACGCCGCTACAGGAGAGCGCGTTCCCAACATGCGCCTGGGGTTTGAGGCCGCCGCCTTACTCATCGGCGAAGAGCGGGCGCTTGCGCTCACTCGCGATAATCCGCTTGCCATCACGGAAGGGCGTGAAATTCCCTACAGACCGACTTTGGAACCCACCGTTGCCGTGACCGTCGAGTTCAGCTCTCCACAGCCGAAGAACGACGATCGCACTCGTACCTCATGACACTCGCCTGCGGGCGATGTGGACGGCGCAGCGGCTTGCCGTTGGCGGTACAGCCGTTAGCGGCCAACGCCTCGTTCGTATGCACGGAATGCCGGGAACTGGACGCGCCCTTGCGATTCTGCAACCGCTGCGGACGGGAAACGCCGACGTCGGAGTTGGCCTCATCTGGCCGCTGCGAGTGGTGTCATTCCGCCGATGAGGTCCCGTGGGAAGAGCCAGCGGACTAGGGGGCGGTGGATGTCTTCTGTGCCGCCGATGAATAGATGGACGTTAGCCAGTGGTCGTACTGAGGGCGCTCGCCTTTCACAACTTCAAAATAGAGCTTCTGCAAGTCCGCAGTGACCGTGCCGATGCCACCATCACCGATGGGGCGACCATCCACCTCAAGAACTGGCGTAACGTGTGCTGCAGTACCCGTCATGAAGAGTTCGTCCGCAACGTAGACGTCGGTCTTGGGAATCGTCCGTTCGACGACGCGCGCGCCGAGCACATCTCGCGCCAGTTCCATGACTGTATTGCGCGTGATGCCGTCTAAGATGCCATCTGTCTGCGGTGGCGTACTGAGGACACCGTCATTGATGAGGAAGATGTTTTCACCACTACCTTCAGAAACATTGCCCTGCTGGGTCAGGAGAATCGCCTCGTCGTAGCCACGCCATACGGCCTCACTCTTGGCCAGGCTGTTGCCAACGTACATGCCTGTAACCTTGGCGCTGGGGGGGATAACGCTATCCTGTATCCGCGTCCAACTTGAGAACGTGCAGCGAATACCCGCGTCTGAGTCAAGGTAGTTGCCGAACGGAACGATGTACACGAGAAACGCGTCCTCAAGGTCATGGACACGAAGTCCGACGACGTTTGAGCACTTGTACGCAAGCGGGCGAATATAGATGTCCTCTTTGAATCCGCACTCTTGCACAAGTTCAAGCGTGATTCGCTCAAAGTCATCAAGCGTGTAGGGGAGCTTGATATGCAGCATGTTGCAAGACCGCAACAGGCGCTCATAGTGCTCACGCACCCGAAATAGGTACAGCTGCTCATGAGACGCGTTCCAGTTGCCACGTATGCCCTCAAAGACCCCTGTGCCGTAGTTGAAGGCATGCGTAACGACCCCGATTTTTGCCTCCTCAAGCGGAACAATTTTCCCTTCGAAGAAGGCTAATGATGGCATAAACGTCTCCCCCACAATTCATGCGAACTCAGGTACCGCTCAGTGTATCGCACCTGAAATATTGAGGGCAACGAACAAGGTACGCCGGTCAGTTTCGACGACTTGCCAGTTCCGCGGCAACATCACTGAGTGACACGCCTGCATCCTCAAGCAAGATGATGAGGTGGTAGAGGAGATCCGAGGCCTCCGCGCACACGCGATCAGGTGCCTTGGCCATGGCCGCAAGCGCAGTTTCCCCTCCCTCTTCAATAACTTTTTGCGCGATTCTCTCAGTGCCACGCGTAAACAGGCTCGCCGTATAACTGTCCTCTGGCATATCTCGCCGACGCTGGGCGACTGTTCTCCCCAGCTCCTGCAAGACGGCGCCAAACTGTTGCTCGCCTCTTGCCCGCATGGTCCATTCAGCGTGATCGAACCCCTGATAAAAACATGTTTCATTCCCCGTGTGGCAGGCGGGGCCGTCTGGATTGACCAGCAAGAGGATGACGTCGCCATCACAGTCCGGACGGATGTCAACGATATTTAGGGTGCTGCCGGAAGTTTCGCCCTTGTGCCACAGTTCCTGCCTGGAGCGGCTATAGAACCACGCCTGACCAGTTTGGAGCGTGCGGCTGAGCGCCTCCTGATTCATGTGGGCAACCATCAGGACGGCGCCCGTGTTGGCGTCCTGCGCGATGGCGGGCACCAAGCCCTGTTCGTCGATGATGATTTCCGTAGACATGCCTGCCCCTCCGGTACGTCGCGATTACACGGGTTCATTGTAGAGCGTGTTACGGAACGATACGTGCCAGGAAGTTCGCTCACAGCGACGCCCGCGTTTGCCAGGCGGCGCCAAGCTCTGCAAAGCGGCGATGATGCCTTACTCCCGTCATGATGATGCTCCGCCCCTATATCCTGAGCGCTCTCTTTGTCATTCTGAGCGCTCTCTTTGTCATTCTGAGCACAGCGAAGAATCTACGCCCCCATTGCCGCACGGGCGGAACACCACACGCACGGTCTGACACACACGTTAGATTCTTCACTCCACTGCGTTCCGTTCAGAATGACATGGTTCTAGTACGCTCCGTTCAGAATGACATGGGGTATTGGCGGCTCCGCTCGGAATGACATGGGGGAATGCGACGCTCCGTTCTAAAACGACGTGAGTAGAGACATATCGTTCGGAATCGCAGTAGACGGATGCTGGCGGGCGTGGTAGAAGGCAGAATTCGGTAGGTCTAAAGGGTTGAGAAGGTCTTCGAGGCGACGATGTCAACGAGCCCAAGCAGGCTTGTGATTTCGTACTCAATGCTATCAGGATAGTCATCCGGCCAATTTTCGCCGCTGCGATTGATCCAGACGGCAGGAATGCCAGCCCCTTGCGCCCCGAGGATATCCTCTCGCGGCGAATCACCCACATAGATGGCATGCGCTGGATCATCGATGCCCATCGCCGCAAGGGCTATCTGGAAGATTTGGGGATGCGGCTTATAGATCCGTGCGTCTTCCGAGTTAACAACACAATCAAATGTCAGGCCGTTCGTCTGCAACGTTCCGTCCAGGAAATCGCTGTCGGCGTTGCTGACGATTGCAAGTGGAACGCGGGCCCGGAGGGCTTCCAGTGCCGGCAACACATCGCGATAGGTGTCCCTGCGCGTGAGGTCTTCGACAATCATTCCGACAGCCGCAGGCGCGTAGCCGGCGCTTATCGCCAGGTCTGCCGAGGCACGTTCAAAGGCGCGGCTCCACGCCCGCTTGTATGTAGTAAATTCGTGCGGCGGCGGGGCATTCCATTGTCCTCGTTCGTTCAACCACACGCGGGACGCGCGGAACGCGCCCTCATGCACACGCCATCGTTCGAGTAGCGTGTGAGGATCAACAGGGAGGCTCAGGTGGAAAACGATGTCGTGGAACACGCTGGCCAGGCGATTCGGCTCATAGTGGAACAGTGTGCCATAGGCGTCGAGAAGCACGGCGCGCAGACTGTTGCGAGTACGGCGTGACCGTTTACCATCCATCACTGACGGGCATCTGTAATCGGTCGGACAGGCACGTTCTGGCTTCTCATATAATCCTTGGCCTCTGCGATGGTGCACTCGCCGTAGTGGAAGATACTCGCGGCAAGGGCAGCAGAAGCCCCACCATCGGTGACCGCGGCACACATATGCGCAACATTTCCTGCGCCGCCGCTGGCAACGACAGGAATTGACACCGCATCGGCAACGGCACGAGTGAGTTCAAGATCGTAGCCAGCCTTCGTGCCGTCGGCGTCAATGCTGTTGAGGACGACCTCACCGGCGCCGAGTTCGGCGGCATACTGTGCCCATTTGAGGGCGTCGATGCCCGCAGCGATACCGCCGTCCTTGCCAGTGTGGGTGCGGACTTCCCACCGTGTTGCGTTGTCGATGGCAATTTCCGGAATGGCGGAGGGCGGGGACTCGGCGGAGGCAGAGCCAGTACGGCGGGCGTCCATGCCGAGAACGATGCACTGGTTGCCGAAGAGAGAGGCGGCTTCGCGCACAAGTTCGGGATTCTGGACAGCGGCAGTGTTAATGCTGACCTTGTCCGCGCCCGCGTTGAGCATGGTTCGGACGTCATCGATCGTGCGGATACCGCCTCCGACGGTTAGTGGGATGTAGACCTGCTCAGCAACGCGCCTGACAACATCAAGCATGATGGCTCGGCCATCGGATGACGCGGTGATGTCGTAGAAGACGAGTTCATCTGCGCCCTGCTCATCATAGAAGCGAGCCAGCTCAACGGGATCGCCGGCGTCACGATGGTCCCTGAATCGGACTCCCTTAACGACGCGCCCGCCCTTGACATCAAGACAGGGGATGATTCTGCGAGAGAGCATAGGACATCACCTTTCCGCGGGTCTTCTGCAGAGCAGGATGTGCATCAGATAGTGTAGGCCGCGATCGGCAACTAGTACGCAACAGCGACGGCGATGGCGTCGCTAAGGGAAATGTCATCTGTGTAGAGGGCGCGGCCGATGATGACGGCCTCCACATCTGTCTCAGCAAGTGCGCGGATGTCATCCAGACTGGTAACTCCACCCGAGGCGACGACGGGGATGGGCGAGACGGCTTCCGCGAGGGTCTGCATCGCATCCACATTGACACCTTGCATGGCACCATCACGCGCGATGTCCGTGTGGATGAAACGCCAGACACCGGCCTGCACAAGGCGCTGGGCCAGAGCAACAGTTTCAATGTCAGACGTTTCGGTCCAGCCGCGAACGGCGACACGGCCATCGCGGGCGTCAATGCCGACAGCGATTCGTTCTCCGTACCGTTCGGCGGCCTCACGAACAAGCGTAGGATCTTCGACGGCTGCGGTACCAAGGATGACACGATCAATGTTGGCGTCAATGAGAGCTGCAACATCGTCAATGGAGCGGACTCCACCGCCGAGCTGCACGGGGATACGCACCGCTGCCGCAATTGCGGCAGCGAGTTGGGCCTGGGCTGTCCTTCCTTCACGCGCACCATCGAGGTCGACGAGATGAATTCTGTTGGCGCCCTGGGCTTCCCAGTTTCGGGCAACGTCCGCAGGATCATTATCAAAGACCGTCTCACGGTTATAGTCACCTTGCACGAGGCGCACGGCCTTGCCGTTCCGAAGATCGATGGCGGGGATGATGTGCATTGTCCGAGGCCCTTAGAGAGCCCAGTTGAAGAAGTCGCGATAGAGCGCGAGACCGGGGCGGCCACTTTTTTCCGGATGAAATTGGGTGGCAATGAGCTTACCTTGGGCCACAACACTGGCAAATGGGCCGCCGTAATCGGTCACACCGAGGAGGACATCCTCCGCGGTGGGACGGGCATAGTAGCTGTGCACAAAATAGAACTGGTAGCCGGGCGGGATGGCGGCGGCGGCGGGGTGTTCCTGAACGAACTCGACGTCGTTCCAACCCATATGCGGTACGGTCAAATCCCGGGGGAAACGGACATTTTCGCCGGGGAGGAGGCCCAGGCACTCGGCATCACCTTCCTCTGTCTTTTCGAATAGGAGTTGGAGCCCGAGACAGACGCCAAAGAACGGCGTATCTCGCGCAATGAGGTCCTGGAGGGCGGAGTTCATACCGGCGGCGCGGAGCCGTTCCATGGCCGGCCCGGCTATGCCCTGCCCCGGAAAGACAACGCCATCAGCGTCGCGGAGTTCAGTCGTCCTTTCCGTCACCGCGACACGAAACCCGACCGTCTCGAGCGCTTTGACGACAGAGCGAAGATTGCCCGCGCCATAATCTACGACCGCAATGCGCGGTCCGCGTGATTCAGTGTTCACCGGTCAGGAGCTCAGTGGGCAGATGGCGATCCAGGTAGCGCGCCATGATGAAGAGGAGATCCGCGGCTCGGTTGAGGTACGGGATCACAAGCGATTCCTCTCGGAGGAGGCCATCCTGCACAAGTCCCACGGCATGGCGTTCAGCTCGGCGGAGCGTGGAGCGAGCGAGGTCCAGGGCCGCAGAGGCGGTAGAGGCACCGGGGATCACGAAGGCACGTGGCAGTTCAAATTCCTCTTGGAGGGAGTCAATGTGTCGCTCCAAGGCATCGACATGTTCCTGCGTGATGGGTGAAAAGTGCTTGAGGAAGGTTTCGAAGTGGGTAACGTCCGTCGCGAGTTCCGCGCCGACGGTAAAGAGCTCACGTTGAAGATCCATCGCGATGTCGCAGACGCGGTCAACGTCCGCATAACTGCGGCCGAGCCCGATGGCCGAGACGGCTTCGTCGACGGTTCCGTACGCCTCGGTGCGGGGGTCGTTTTTGGGGACACGGCCGCCATAGAGAAGGCCGGTCTGGCCGGTGTCGCCGTATCGCGTATAAACCTTAGGCATCGCTCACCGCCATCTTCCTCTGTTGTTCTCTAAGAGTGTAGCGCGAGGAGGCCAGCGTGCGTCATTTGGTTGGTCAGCCCATCGGGGGCAAGGCCGCTGGCTATACGGGGACAGTTGTGGCTATCGCATGGAGGATGAAGCACCTATACACTGGTAGTGAGTGACCGGGGCGGCACAGCAACTCCATCCTGTTCACCGGTAGATCTGCCTCTCGTCTTGGCTACATCAAGGAGTATTGCAGCATGTCCACAGGTTCCACTCTTCGCATTGGGTTGGTCGGCGCAGGACGTTTTTCTCAGGCTCGCGTCGTGCCAGAGCTTGCAAAAGCGTCAGGCGTAACGTTTGTCTCCGTCGCGAATAACAGTCCCGATTCGACGGCGAGAGTCGCCGACCGATTCGAAATCCCCGTGCAGGCGTCGTCGTGGCAGGATGTGGTTTCGTCGCCGGACGTTGACCTGGTCTTCAATGGCACGCAAGCTCCACAGCATCACGATATCCTCCTCGGCGCGCTTGAGAACGGTAAGCACCTTTTCACGATGAACCCGCTGGCGATGACGGCGGCGGAGGGGAGGGAGATCGTCGCAGCTCTGGAGGCGCGGCCACACCTCAAGGCACGGCAGTATGCGGCGTTTCCACACGGCCCGTACGCGCGGGAGGACGCGCTTGTTTTGCGCCTGCTTTCAGAAGGCCGTATTGGACGCGTATTGAGCGTGGAGGTGCAGTGGCACACACCGTACCTCGCTTTCGGCAGCTACTTTGACATTCTCAACAGATGGGCGGGTTCGCACGTACGCATTCTCGCGGTTCGAATGCAGCATGAAGTAGGCAACCGAAGGGTTGGCTTCTCGGCAATCGTCGCGGATCTCGGGGAAGACCGGGCGATTCGGTATACGCACGATAACCTGATGCCTCGGGCCATCCAGAACGCACGTATCGCGCTGCATGGCGAGGAAGGTACGCTTAGCGTAGAGGCGTACCCGGCCAATCCGTTCTCTTCAGTGCGCATCACGGCGGGTGACGCCGCAGAGGGCGCTGTTGTGCCGGTTCCTGATGACCTTCGGGGGCCATATGAGGAGGAGAGGCACGTTAACGTCGAGGAGCAATTCGTTGGATGGGTGATGGGGGGGCCGGAGCCGACTCCCCTGCTGTTGACGCTCCAACAGGGACTGCAATCGCTTAACGCCGCGGAGGCATTCGTTGCATCTATGCGCCAGGGTGGCGCGTGGGTGGATCTGCCGCAGAACGATACCGGCGGCCTCTAACCTCCCCGGGTATTCTTTCCCCACGTCGTCCAATGGCCGTGCCTATCATTGCGGTAATCGTGGGGGCGACTGCGGTCGGAAAATCTGCGGCCGCTGTGCGGCTTGCCGGACAGATTAACGGCGAGGTTATCAACGCGGACAGTCGCCAGGTCTATCGAGGGTTTGACATTGGTACTGGAATTCCCAGCAGGACGGAGCGCAGCGGAATTGCGCACTATCTTTACGGTTTCTCTGCGCCAGATGATGAGTTCTCTCTCGGGAGATTCCTCACGGCCGTCACGTGCACTATCGAGGATATTCACGCCCGCGGCAAGATACCATTGATCGTCGGTGGAACGGGCCAGTATGTTTGGGCACTTGTGGAAGGATGGAACGTCCCGGAGGTAGCGCCAAATCCGGACCTGCGACGGGAGTTGATGGCACGGGCCGAAGTGGAGGGACGCGCCGCGTTGCACGCGGAACTCGCACGTCATGATCCTGCCGCGGCGGAGTTCATTCATCCCAATAACCTCCTCCGTACGGTGCGAGCGCTAGAGGTTGTACGAGCGACAGGCAGGCCATTCTCTGAGCAGCGCACTCAGAGCCCGCCGCTCTGGGATATCCGCATGGCGGGACTTACGATGGACCGAAAAACGCTCGAAAAGCGCATTGAACGCCGAACAGATCTGCAGTTAGGGGCCGGCTGGGTCGATGAAGTTCGGACGCTGCTTGCACGGGGCTATTCCCCATCGTTGTCCGCGTTTCGGAGTATCGGGTACCGAGAGGTAGCCGCCTATATTAACGGGCGGCTGCCGTGGGACGAGATGCGGCAGGCCACAATTAGCAAGACGCGTCGCTTTTCTCATACGCAGTTCGCATGGTTCCGCCGTGACGATGAGCGCATTTCCTGGCTGGACGCGTCACCGCAGGAGTCCGACGTGGATCAGGGACCGCACTCAGACGGGCTCATAGAGGATCTGCGCAAAAGTCTGGGGTTTCCATAGGGGGCCGGTTGTAGATCGACGGCGCTATACTCGGCATAGAGAGCGGACGCTCGTGGGTTCCAGCGCACTGGAGGCACGTTTCGCATGAATTTCGTGAAGATGCACGGCACCGGCAACGACTTCATCGTTGTCGAGGCTGGCCCCGCAGACTCAGATCGGACCAATTGGCCAGACGTGGCCCGGGCGGCATGCAGCAGGAGATTCGGCGTGGGCGCGGATGGCATCCTCGTGATTCGGCCGTCACGGAGGGCGGCGCTGCAGATGCAGATTTTCAATCCGGATGGCTCCGAGGCGGAGATGTGTGGCAACGGTATCCGCTGCGTGGCCAAATATGCAACGGAACGCGGCTTGGTGGTGGACCCTGGCAACACCGAAGACGCCGGTCTTCAGATTGAGACACTCGGTGGTTTGATGACGGTGTGGCCGCAGAACGGCACGGCGATGGGAGCTATCGAGGCCGTGCGCGTCGCAATGGGCGCGCCGGAGCTTGAGCCACGGCGTATCCCTATTGCTGTTGGCGGAGCTGCCCCTGTAACGGGCTACCCGCTTGATGTGGGCGGCACCGCACTGAGCCTGTCATTCGTTGCAATGGGCAATCCACACGCCGTCGCCTTCTTGGACACACCCGTTATGGACTTTCCACTTGAAACCATTGGCCCACAGATTGAGCACCACCCCCTCTTCCCTGAGCGCATCAATTTTGAGATTGCCAATGTCAGCGCGAGGGATTCTATGACCATACGCGTGTGGGAACGCGGAGCGGGGCTAACACTCGCGTGCGGCACGGGCGCTTGTGCAAGTGTTGTTGCAGCGCATGTTGCGGGTCTCGTGGATGACCATGTTTCCGTTCAGTTGCCGGGCGGGACTCTCACGATCGAGTGGAACGGGGACCCCAACACCACCGTCTACATGACGGGGCCGGCAACGACGGTTTACGCTGGTGAACTGATCAGCGACTAGCCTCTGAGGGCCTCACATAGGTTCTCGCGATGCGGTCCGGAGTCTGCGGCCGTTTCATCGTGAGGTACAAGTAGAGGGAAATGACGGCAAGTAGCCCGAGTGACAGAAACGCAATTCTGTAGCCCATGGCACCAAAGTTGTCGTACATCGTACCGGCGTAGACTGGCGCTATGATGCCGCCGAGTGATGTCGCGCTGAATTGTATGCCCAGCAGCGTCCCGTAGACCTGGCGGCCAAATAGCTCACCCAGCAGTGCCGAGCGCGGCGGATTACCGATACCAAACCCGAACCCGAAGAAGATGGCAAAGATAATGCCCGTTATTGGGTCGGACACAAAGAACAGGATGACCGCGCCAATGGTTTGCATCGTCCAGGAAACGGCCACGATCTTCCGCTTGTCATACATATCGGCCAGGACGCCGCCGACGATGCGGCCCGGGAAGCTGGCGAGTGGCATGAGCGTGACGAGTGCTGCCGCCCACCACTCAGTGAGGCCGAACGATTTCCAGGCGACAAACTGGTGAATGATGAAGGCGGAGAAGAAGACGAAGCCGAACATGGAGGCAATAACGTACTTCCAATATGCTGTCGTCCTCACGGCCTCCCTAACTGTGAAAGCCGTATCGGTATAGCGGCCATCGATTGCCGATGCAGCCCACTCAGCCTCTTCCTCGTCAGTCGCGCCGTCCGGGCGGAGCCCATATTTCTCCGGTGTGTCACGCATAATCAGCGCCAGCGGGAGGCCGACGACCCACGTCGCGAAACCCAAATAGAGCAGCGCCTCCCGCCAATCAAAAAATGCGATGAGGCCAACGATAATCGGCACCAAAAGTGAGCTGACGCCGGCGCCATATGAAACAATGGCCATGGCTTTGCCACGCTTGCGCACAAACCAGGCATTGACTGCCGTGTTGACCGTAAGGAATGAGCCGAATCCTAGACCAAGAGCCATGAGGGCGAACGCCCCGAAGAAATGCCAAATGTCCTGGATAAAGCTCAGGGCAATGAACCCCAGCCCGAGGACGAAGAGCCCCCCGAGGAGCGATCTTCTCGGTCCAAAGCGATCTGCGATGTAGCCGACAAAGGGCCCAAAGATTCCCTGCTCCATCCGCTGAAAGGCAAAGGCGACGGACGCGAGTCCGGCAGGCCAGCCGAACTCATCAAGGATCTTGTCGAAGAACGGGGCAAATCCGTAGAAGAATGCCCCCGATGTGTAGAAGAGGATGCCGAATCCGGCAACTGCCATCCACCAGCCGTAAAAGATGCGGTTAGGATGAATCAGAATCGATAATGCTCCGTTGACGGCGACCTCCTGGGATGGCGCCTCACCGCGGTGGGGGCGCAACAAGTGTAGTATAGCCGCCAGCGGATATCAGCGTACCTGTGCCAAGGCTGCCAAGGGGCATCCAAGTTCAATCAGGAGATCGGCGGTGGGACGCTTGCGGGCAGGCGGGGTCGCGACACCGTCAATGTCAGCGGCACGGAAACGAGTAGGAGTGCCGCTACGATGAAAAACCCCAGTTGATAGCTTCCGGTCTGGTCATACAGCCACCCGATGCCAAACGGCGCGATAATCGCGGGCAGCGAGGCAAGTCCCTGTTGGATGCCGGACACACGGCCAAAGATCGCTAATCCCCAGTAGTCAGCCTGAAACGCGAGCCGGACGGGCGACTGCGACCCGATGGCGCTGCCAAGAAGGAACCCTGCGATAAGCGCGATCCAGGGCTCCGTTGCAACCGGGAATAACACGATGGCTACGCCCTGGGCAACAATCGCCGCAGCGAGCACGATGCGCTTGTCCACGTAGTCAGAAAGCGTCCCGACGATGATACGAATGGGGATGCTTGAGACGGTCTGCCAGACAAACATGAACGCAATGAATTCGGTCGAGAGGCCGTTGTCTTTGAGGACAAGGGCTTCAAAGGTCACGACAGACCAGGAGGCTCCCAGTAGGGACATGGAAATCACGTACTGCCAGTAGCCACGACTGCGAAGGACTGCTCGCAACGTGAACTGAACGTCCACACGGGAAGGGGCGCGGGGTTCGAGTGAGTCATCATCGATGGAAGCGGGTTCACCGTCAGGCTCCATGCCATAGTCTTGTGGTCGATTACGAATCAGCATGATGAGGGGGAATCCAATGGCCCAAAATCCGACGCCAGCGGCAAACAGGACCGTACGCCAGCCAAACTCCGGTATCAGCCACGCCCACGCGCCGGCCAGCAGCCCAGACATGCCCGGTCCAACGAGCATCAGGCCGTTTGCACGGCCGCGATAGCGCCTGAACCATGCGTTGATAGCCGCAGCAGTGACCATGAAGGAACTGGCGCTGAGGCCGAATGCGAAGAAGATGAAGACGCCATAGTACTGCCACAGGTTCTCAATGCGGCTCATCATCATGCATGCCCCGCCTGCCACAAAGAACCCGATGAATAGGACGCGCCGTGCTCCCCACCGATCCACCAGTATGCCGGTTAGGGGTGAGGTTATTCCTGATTCAAGGCGCTGTAGGGAAGGACCAATGGCGGCAACTCCCTGTGGCCAGCCGAAGTGCTTCACGATTGCGGCGAAGAAGTTGGAGAAGCCCCAAAACCCCACACCATCTGTATATGCAGCCAGGCCGGTACCGGCCAGGGTAACCCACCAGCCGTAGAAGACACGACGCGGGTGCCGGGCGAACGTCCACGCGGTGAAAACGATTTTTTGCGTCATGCGCTCACGAACCTCCCTGTCGCGGCGCTAGTACTTTCGGGACGCCTCAGTGCAAGCACCATCAGACTCGCTAAAATCAGCGGAACGATTAGCGTCGTGAATGCCACTCGATACCCGTACGTATCTGCCAGGTAGCCGACAAGCACAGGAGAAATGAGGCCCCCAAGCGCGCCTGCACCTACCTGCATTCCCATCAGGGAGCCGAATATATTGCGCCCCCAGTACTCGCCCTGCAAGGACAATCGCGCCGCGTTGCTGCCGCCCCATCCTGTGCCGTACAGCACTTCAAACACCACAGCGACCCACAGGTTGGCGATGAAGATGAATAGTACTCCGCCCACCAGCTGAAAACTCAACATCGCTGCCAGAACAAGACGCTTGTCAAAACGATCGGCCAGCGCACCGGAGAAAAAGCGCATTGGGATGCTTGCAACGGTGAAGACAACAACCATCGCGCCGGCCGTTGCCTCACTGAAGCCGTAGCTGATCAGGGCCGGGATGTGATGCACAACCATCGCCGTGATGGCTATCTGTTGCATGGATAGCGCTCCAACGTAGAGCAGGTACGAGCGACTGAGTAGGATGCCGCGCACTGAGGAAAACGACTGCTCAGTGTCGGCGGAGACATCCACTGGGGATTCACCTTCGGTGGCCGGATCATCAGATGTGGGGGGATCACCATCTGGGCGGAGACCGTAGAGCTCAGGGCGTCGTCGAAGGACGAGGGCAAGCGGGATACACATAACCCAGGTACCGATTCCGGTCAGAAAGGCAGCATCGCGCCATCCATACTCACGGATCAGGAAGACGAGCACAGCGGTGATGAGGCCGGCGAAGCCGGGCCCCATAAATGTCAGCCCCAGCGCCTTGCCACGATTGCGTAGAAACCAGTTGCTGATGGCAGTCGCAACCATGACGTACGACGTGGCGCCCATGCCACTGCCGATGAGCATGAAGGCAACATAGTACTGCCATGCATGCTCGACGCGACTCAGAACGATGAATCCCGCGCCGCCACAGAACATCGCTACCATCGTCACAACGCGAGGTCCGAAACGATCAGTCAGGACGCCAATCGCTGGGCTGAGGACAGCGGTCTGAACAGCTTGAATGGCCGGTCCTATGGAGACCTGCGCGCGCGACCAGTTGAGGTCGAGGCGGATACTGTCGAAGAAGGCGCTGAACCCAAAGAAGCTGACACCTGTCGTATAGAACATGAGGTAGAAGCCGGAGACGACCATCCACCAGCCGTAATAGATGGGGCGGCGCCGGCGAGGGATGAGTGCTTTGCCCGCAGCCTCTGCTTCTCCATCTTGCGCATTCATTCCTCATGCTAGCCGCGCAAGTGACGCAAATACAAACACACGGGCGGAACAAGCGTACAGATTGTTACAATAGGGTGTTCAATTGTCCGGCTTTCCCACTATCGGACGGAGGAGATTCAGTCGCATGCCCCTACCGCCGCAAGCGCGTCGCGTTGCGCAACTGCCGCCATATCTGTTTGTGGAGGTCACACGCAAGATCAACGAGAAGCGCGCACGAGGGGAGGATGTGATCTCCCTCGCGATTGGCGATCCTGACCTTCCGTCCGCGCCACACGTGATCAGTGCGCTTGTCACATCGCTGGAGGATGTCGCCAATCACCGTTATCCGGAATCAGACGGTCTGCCGGCCTTTCGGCGTGCCGTGGCTGCCTGGTACAAAACGCGGTTCGGTGTGGAGTTTGATCCAGACACGGAAGTTCTGCCAACGATCGGCTCGAAGGAGGGCATTGCACACATCGCTTGGTGCTACCTGGATAAGGGAGATATTGCGCTGGTGCCGGACCCCGGCTACCCCGTCTATAGCGTCGGCACGATGCTGGCTGGTGGCGAGTCTTATTTCATGCCCCTTGCGAGGGAGACGGGATTCCTGCCCGATATCGACGCTATACCGGAGGACGTTGCACGACGCGCCAAGATCTTGTGGATAAACTACCCGAACAATCCCACAGCCGCCGTGGCAGAGCTGGATTTCTATGAGCGTGTCGTCGCCTTTGCCAAAAAGTACGATATTGTCGTTTGTCACGATGGACCGTACACGGAGGTGGCATTCGACGGTTATAGACCGGTCAGTTTTATGCAGGCCCCTGGGGCGCGGGAGGTCGGCATTGAGTTTCACTCACTATCAAAGTCGTACAACATGACCGGCTGGCGGATCGGCATGACGGTTGGGAACGCCGAGGTGACGAATGCACTGATGCGCATCAAGTCGAATGTGGATTCCGGCGTCTTTCAGGCTGTACAGTTGGCGGGAATTGCGGCGCTCGAGGGACCGCAGGATGTCATCGCCCACCACAACGCCGTGTACCAGAATCGGCGAGATCGACTCATTCCAGTTCTGCGGAAAATGGGACTTGAGGTTGATCCACCAAAGGCAAGCCTGTACGTGTGGGCAAAGCTTCCGGACGGAACAAAATCGGGAGAGTTTGCATCGAGGCTCATTGAGGAGGCGAACGTGGTCGTCACGCCCGGGCGCGGTTATGGTGAGGCCGGTGAGGGTTATATTCGATGTTCGCTGACCGTGGCAGATGACGCGCTGGATCGTGCGCTTGAACGGCTCAACGGCGTCACGGTGTCAGATCTGGCTTAAGGAAAGTCGCTCATGTCCCAAGAGAGCACGGATCATGCAATGCCGCCTGAGACACATCGACTCAGTCCGGACGAAGAGCGCGTCCTCATCGTTCTTGCACAGTCGGCGCATTCCGTCACACTCAAGGGAATTACTGACCGCCTCGAAACAGCGCCCACGGATCTGCGGGATGCGTTGCGCTCGTTGTACCGTCGGCGTTTCCTCGTCATTTCGCGGGGTGTCGGACCGTCAGAGGACACGTATCTGCTATCGCGGACCGCGCGCACGTACACACGATGCCATCTCTTGGCTGATTTGCCACACGGCCTGCCAATTGAGTCGCTTGGGTCACAGGACACAAGGGGCATGGGCAGCAACAGAAGGCGTCTGCGGCGAGAGGGCGCGCATGGTAGCGCTAAAGGCTCGCGTTAAAGGCGAACCAGTTAACCCACCAGTACCAGGTGATATACAGCCCTGCGCCGATGAGCATAACGGGACTTGCCCACTCCACCATTGGCATGACCTCACGAATCACACTGCGCATGAGGTCTTTGGCCACCGCCGCGCCAAGCGTGAGGCCGATGAGGCCGATTCCCATACCAGCGCCGTAGATGAGAAACATGATGAAGGCGGCGTAGCTACCGATGACCTGCCCCTGAGCGAGAATCGCCAGGAAGATGGGGAACGTGCAGCTGAGAGTGGAGAGGGCATAGGCGAGGCCGAACAGGAAAACAGAGACCAAGCCACGATTCCCCGTCCCCCAGCTAACATCAATGGTCGGTATGAGCGTCAGGGCACGCTTATTCACCAGCATGAAGGCGATCATGTACACCCCTAGTAGCGCCAGAGCGATGCCAACGATGATCGCAATGTACGGCATGAGATCGCGCAGGAATGTCCCCACAAAGCTCCAGACGACGCCAAACGCGCCGAATAGCAACAGGAAGGCAAGCGCCGCCGTGCTCCCCACCAGCATCGCCTGCCCAAGCCTCAAGGCGATGGGGCGTTGCGTATAGTTCTCCTCTTGAGAGCCAATGTAGTACCCGATGTAGGCAGGCAGCATAACGATGCCACACGGGCTCGCGAGGGCGCCAAACCCGGCGCTGAATGCAAAGAGAAACGGGAGGCTAAATATCACCAGGCCTCTCTGATACGGGCGCAGATGACACGGCCCACACGACCCGGCCCGGGAATGTGGGCATGTTAGGCCGCACGGAAAGTTTTAGCCGCTATCGGTCTCCTGGTCAATGACCATGCATGACATGAGGCGCCCGGCAGTCTCGGTCAGCATCTCATCGCCAAGAACCAGAATATCCCTAACACGCTGATCCGTAACGGAATAGAAGACGTTACGGCCGCGCCGGTCCGCGTCAACGAAGCCACACCAGCGGAGGCAAGAAAGGTGGCTGGAAACACGCCCCTGTGGCGCACCCAACATCTCGACAAGCTCGGAAACGCTGCGCTCAGATTCCAAGAGGATGCGGAGGATTCGGAGGCGAGTGGGATCCCCAAGGCCGCGGAAGAATCGAGCCGCCGCCTCCGGCCCTGCGGGGGCGGCGACAATTGGTCCCAGCTGGGTAAGGGTCATTGCCTGCATCGCTGTCATTGTCTATGTCCGTCCAATCACTATTCGTCCGTCCGGCTTACCCTATCCATTCCGCGTAGGAATAGGACGGGGGCTTGTGAACTCTATAACTATATCGCACATCAGAGGCGTCGTGTGTTCGTACAATGAGCACCATATGCCACTACGGAACTCCTCCACGATCTATGGGCGATGCTCGCATGCGCTTTTGGGGGCCGTTGGCCTTCTTGCCATCGCGATTGTGGCAGTGCTCATCGTGGCCTGCGACGGCGTGGCGGCACCAACTTCCATTCCTGAACAGACCACGTCACGCACACCAATTCCCACGCTTGTACTGGAAGCAGGGACTCTCGTAGACGCCACACCGACGCACACACCTCGCCCGCTGACGCTGCCCGCGGACGAGGCTTTGCACGGCGATCCTGTCGAGTGGTGGTACTACAGCGGAATTATGGAAGACGAGCGGGGCAGTCGTTACGGATTTCACTTCGTTGTCTTTCAGGCGCGCGATCCGCAGACGGGCAATCTGGGCTACATGTCGCATGCGTCCGTCATGGACGTCGGCGCTGTAACGCGAGAGCAGGCTGTGCAGTTCGGCATTGGAGGGCAAGCGCAGCCCGAGTCGGGTTTCGATCTTCGCTTCTTCGACTGGACACTAAAGGGCGATGACGGCAGGCACTCGTTCTCCGCATCTCTGGAGTCTTACACGTTCGACCTCACGGTGAACGCCACAAAGCCGGCTGCTCTGCACAACGAAGTCGGCTATCTGGCCGGCCTCGGTGGGTGGACATACTACTACAGTTGGACGCGCATGGATCTGTCCGGAACACTCACGACGGGCGGACAAGAGCTCACGGTGACAGGTCACGCCTGGATGGATCATCAATGGGGCGATTTTGTCGTCGAAGGGTACCCAACTGGGTGGCAGTGGTTCTCCCTTTCGATGGATAGTGGTCACGAACTGATGGTAACGGAGACGCGGGAGGCTGACGGGGACAATATCATATACGGCACGCTGATTAGCCCATCGGGCATGACAACCCACATCGAAGAAGAAGACATCGCGATCGACGTTCTCGGCAGTTGGACCAGCCCGCACACGGGCGGTGAATATCCGGCAGGCTGGGACATCAGCATCCCACGCCAGGGGTTGTCGGCCAAGCTGACGCCGATTCTGGATGATCAGGAATTCACACTGGCGTTTCCCCGCAGCAGGATCTATTGGGAGGGCCTGGTGGAAACGGAAATCACATTCAACGGCGGGCGCGTGGGTGGCAGTGGCTACGTGGAACTCGTCGGATACGTCCCGCCTCTCCAATGACAACAATTCTTGGGTCGTCGCAGCAGACGCCTACGACGCCGCGTCATCCTCCATGCCATATGTGCGGACGGTCGCGCCATACCGCTCAGAATGACGGTAGCTCATGCCGCTTAACAGGGATGAATAATCAGGCGTATCGATGGGGTCGGTTGTCATGATGTAGGCATCTTCCCCATTGTCCGAGTAATACCGTTTGCGCTGCCCGACAATCTTGAATCCGTACTTTTTATAGAGGTTCTGAGCGATTTCATTCGAAACGCGCACCTCCAGTGTGACTGAGCGACAATTGAGTAGCTTGCTCGCTTCGACTGCGCCAATGATGAGAAGCTCACCAATGCCCTGCCCACGATGGGTTCTGCGGACGCCGACGGTCGTCACGTGACCCTCATCAATGACAGCCCACAGCCCAAGATAGCCGGCGATGAGTTCGTCTGTGGTTGGCCAGGAATCCGTTCCAACGCCTAGCAGGCGCTTGACAGCGCCTGCTAGGCGTCCGCCGCGCGAACGCCTACCCGCAGTGTTTACTGGGTGGAGCGACAATCCGTGCGCGCGCGCATAATCGTTGTAGACCGCATTATGAGAAACCGCCACAAAATAGTGCACATACCCTCGTTCGCGAAGATCCCGTCGAAACGACGGGGCGTACTTATTTTCCGGAAACGCATCGCGGTCAATCTCCACGGCTTGTGTAATGTCTCCCTCATGCATAGGCCGCAGCGACCAGGGCATTGAGTTCGTGGATTCGTCGTTCACTCGCGAGCTCCCATCGCCTGCCAAAGCATAAGAATACGATGACGAGGCAAAAGCTCCCTAACCTCACGACGAAGTCACACGTTACCGGAATGTAGTGAATGAATAACGAGCGAGCTGGCGTTTACTCGAGGTCGGAGGTACTCCCGACTGACACCGAGATCGCAGCGATAGTTCAGGAAGCGCAGAACGGGGAGGCAGGGGCGTTCGGTCAACTCTATGACATCTATTCCGACAGGGTCTTTCGTTATGTGGCGTACCGCGTGAATAGTAACGCGGACGCAGAGGACATCACGGAAGATGTATTCGTTCGTATGTTGGAAGCAATCAGATCCTTCAAATGGCGGGATGTTCCCTTCTCGGCATGGCTCATGCGCATCGCACACAACCGCGTCATTGATCACTATCGACGTGGCCGACTTCGCACGGCAACGCCATTGGACGACGTGCCCTCGCTTCCGTCCCGGGATCGCGACCCGCAGGAGAGGGTTGACCTCTTCTCCGACCTTCAGGGACTACGCGTCGCGATGGCAAGTCTGACAGATTTGCAGCGCCAGGTGATTTCCTTCCGCTTCGGCTCCGAATTATCGATTACGGAGACTGCTCACGCGATGAATCGCAGAGAGGGCGCAGTCAAGGCGCTACAGCATAGCGCTATTCGAGCATTGCGCCGCCTGATGTTGCCCCGTGACTCGCAGGATAGGGCTGAGCCGTGACGATGCAATCACCAGAAGACTCTACGCTTGCCGAGGCAATCAATGAGTGCATGGATGCGCTCAGGCGCGGCGAATCTATCGACGATTGCCTGAGTCGCTATCCCGATATGGCCGATGAGTTGCGGCCCCTGCTCCTGACTATGTCCGCGACGGCTGGCATCGCACCCATGCGTGATGAAGAATTGCGGCAGGTGAGTCGTTTGCGCTTTGAGGGTGCTGTACAGCACCACCTCGCAGTGAGAGAACGTACGGCGAGCCACACGTCACTTCTCGGATGGTGGAAGCGCCAGGCGCCCGCATTGTCGCGGGCATGGGCCATTGGAATGGCATCTCTGGTTTTGGCCGTTGTCCTAAGCACTGGCGCCGCATACGCCTCCACGGACGCATTGCCGGACAGCCCGCTGTACCCCGTTAAGCGTGCGACGGAACACGCGCGGCTTGCCATGACCTTCTCCGACGAGAGCCGGGCCATCTACTATCTGGAGCTCATAGAACGGCGGACGTTGGAGCTGGCTGCCGTTGCGGAATCGGGCGACACACGGCGCGTCGAAAACCTCAGCCGGGACATCCTCAGAAATATCGAACTTTCTCGTGTTGAGGCGGGGTATATGCAATCTGCCTTAGTGCCTGAACAGGCAGTGAACCGGCAGACCCATGCCGATGCTTCCACATCCGACATCCCACCCGATGCGGAACGTTCCGCATCCACAAGCGCACTCCAGATGCTGGAAACGCCATTGGATGCGCAAAGGCGAGCCTACATCGAGGCTGAGCGATCAACGGCAGAGCAGGCGTATGTGTTGCTGTTAATCGCATATCGGATTGCGCCGGATCATGCTCGGGGGCATGTTCTCAACACACTAACGCTTGCGGAGCAGAGATATCGGCAAACGCGCCTCACGGGTGAGCCGGCTCCCTTTTCTCGCACGCTTTTTGCGCAGGGCATTGTGCGTATTGAGGATGAAGAGATGACGCTGGCTGGTAGCCTAACCCTCGAAATTTCGAGTCACACCCTCGGCAATCGCTCGGCGCGGGATGGCGATTTCGCAACGGTTGGTGGCTACGTCCGTAACGATGGCACCTTGCTGGTCCTGCGCCTTCTGGCTTCTGAGGCGGGGGACGTCACGGAGAATCAGATTTGGCTGCAAGCGGAAACGCTGGGGAGAAATGATGAGCGCATCTTCATTCCCGGATTCAACATCACACCCGCGGACTGGACACATGTGAGCTTGCCGCCAAACCAGTCCGGGAGGTGGATCTACGTGCGGGGCGCTGTCACAGACGGCGACGAGGTGACGGGTGAGGAGGTTTATATGCTCGGTGAAGGCCCCATCCTCTTCCCACAGCCATGAGAGGAGGCGTCCACGCGACATGAGGAGTGCCACGGGACGGTTCAATGTGACGTAAAGCGCTGTATACTCGTGTGTTATGAACCGTCCTGCCATTAAGTCGGGCGTTTGGTACAACGTTCGGATATTTCTGCGACTGCAGGCATTTCTCCTGCCGTACTGGACTCGGGCATTGCTCACGTATGTCCTGCTCTTCGTTTCCAGCGGCAGCGCTCTTGTAGTCCCGTGGCTGGTTGGACAGGCAGTTGATCAACTGCTCAATCAAGCATCCGTAACGACCATCTCCGTTGTGGCAGGGTGGATTCTTGCTGCCGCGATCGTCCGCGGCGCAACGTCCTATGGCCAAAGTTACCTGAGCCAGGCCGTCTCGCAGCATGTCGCGTATGACATACGAAACGCGATGTATGACCGATTCCAACGTCAGAGTTTCTCCTTCTTTGACACGTCACGGACGGCAGAGTTGATGTCTCGGGCGACGGCAGACGTGGAGTCCGTACGAATGTTGATCAGCTTCGCCCTCGTTCGCATTGTGCAGGTCGCCATTCTGCTTCTGATGGTGACTATGATCTTGCTGCAATCGAACTGGCAGCTTGCACTGGTAACCTTGGCCGTCCTGCCGTTCATCGCGTACCGGACGACGCGCACAAGCCGCCGTCTGCGGCCTGTCTGGCTATCGGTGCAAGAGGAGATGGCGGCGCTGAGTACGGTGCTACAGGAAAGCCTGTCCGGGATCCGCGTGGTGAAGGCATTCGGGCGCGGTAAGGAGGAGACGGAACGGTTCTCCCGACAGGCGCACAAGCTCTACGAGCGCAATATCACGGCGAACGAGGAGCAGGCGGTCAATACGTCCCTGATGACTTTTTCCGTGTACTTTGCCGCGGGTATTCAGCTCCTCTTTGGCGGCATATTGGTCATGCGGGGTGATCTGACGCCCGGAGACCTGACGGCGTTCCTGTTCTACTTGCTGACGATAACCGTTTACATTCGAATGATAGGCTGGCTCGGCAACATGCTCTCGAGGGCCGTCGCCTCCGGAGAGCGCATCTTTGAGATACTTGACGCCCGGCCCGAGGTGCGCGAGAAGGCCGACGCCAATGCCAACGCCATAGTTGCTGGCCGCATTTCATTCGATGATGTGTCTTTTGGGTACGGCAAACACAATGACGTACTGCGGAGCATCTCTTTCATCGCGGAGCCGGGGGAGATTATCGCCGTTGTCGGCGCGACAGGCAGTGGCAAGACCACGCTCGTCAGCCTTATCCCACGCTTCTATGACTCGTCCGCGGGACACATCACTCTTGACGGTGTGGACGTTCGGGATATGACGCTGGACCATCTGCGTGGATCCATCGGCATCGTGCAGCAAGACGTCTTTCTCTTTTCTGCGACGATTCGTGACAACATCGCGTATGGGCAGCCGGACGCACCTGAGGATCAGATCATCGCCGCAGCAACCGCCGCGCGCCTTGATAGTTTCATTCAGGGCCTGCCTGATGGCTACGACACGTGGGTTGGCGAGCGCGGCATCAATCTTTCCGGAGGCCAGAGGCAAAGGTTGGCCATCGCCCGAACACTGCTTCTTGATCCGCGTATCCTGATCCTGGATGATTCCCTGTCGAGCGTGGATGCAGACACGGAGTACTCAATTCAGCAGGCCCTCAACCGCGTCATGGATGGACGTACGACCATCGTCGTGGCTCAGCGCCTCGTGAGTGTCCTCAGGGCAGATCAGATTCTGGTATTGGATGAGGGCCACATTGTGCAGCGAGGCACACACGCAGATCTTATCGCAATTCCAGGGCATTATCGTCAGATATATGACCTTCAATTACGCCATCAGGAAGAGGCGCACGCATCCGTTCCGGAGAGAACCGCTGCCGGTGGAGTATCACTGCCATGATGGGCGGGGGAGGCGGTGGCGGTGGCGGCCATTATGACGGCTGGGACGACGAGAACCTCGGTGCGGTCTATGACCGGCGCATCGCGTTACGCCTCATCCCCTACATCGGAATGTTCAGGCTATGGGCCACGATTGCTCTTGTCGGCATGCTGGCCGCGACGTTTAGCAGCGTCGCCATGCCATGGTTCATTGGCATCACGGTTGACACGGCGATTGCGACCGGTGACACAACACGCCTGATGTGGCTGGCGGGCATGTTTTTTGGCCTCGTCATCACGAACGCCATCGGGTTGTGGCTGCAATCGCGATACATGGCCAAAGTCGCTCATGGGATGCTGGTCCATATCCGCACCCAGCTATTCGAACATCTCCACAGGCAGTCTCTGGGCTTCTATGACAAGCAGCAGGTGGGGCGGCTGATGTCTCGCGTGGTCAGTGATGTTGAACAGATCCAACAGGTGATGACGGGCGGAATCATCGGCACAGTAAGCGATGTTCTGACGCTTGTCGGCATCGTCGTGATGATGCTGGTGATGGAATGGTCGCTCGCCGTTGTGACGCTCAGCGTAGTTCCTGCGCTCATTGTCCTGTCCATCTTTTGGCAGAGACGGGCCCGGGTGGCGTTTCTGCGGGTGCGACGAGCTATCTCTGTCGTCAACGGCAGTCTGCAAGAGAACGTGTCAGGCGTGCGCGTCGTCCAGAGCATGAATCGCGAACAGGAGAATATGCGCCGTTTCGGTGCGATCAATTACGACCACCTTGAGGCAAACCTCCGCGCCTCGCGGCTAACGGCGGGCATGTTCCCGGCGGTGGAGGTGATGGTCGGCATTTCCATGGCTTTCGTGATCATCTATGGCGGCTGGCAGGTGCTGCAGGGAAGCCTCATGGTCGGGTCACTGATTGCCTTCAGTCTCTGGGTACAGCGCTTTTTTGACCCGATCCGCAACATCACAATGCAGTACACGGAGTTGCAGCGGGCAATGGCGTCCGGTCAGCGGATTTTCGAACTGTTGGACACGGAGCCGGAGGTGGCTGACCCGGTGGGGGCGAAGCCAATTCCGCCCATCACGGGCTACGTGAGCATGGAGAACGTGTCCTTCGCCTACCAGAACGATATCCCTGTTCTGCGAAACATCTCCCTTGACGTGCAGTCGGGTGAGACCATCGCGCTTGTGGGTGAGACGGGCGCAGGTAAGACGACGCTTATTAGCCTCATTGCCCGGTTCTATGACGTGACCGGCGGTCGCATTGCTATCGATGGGCACGATGTGCGCACTGTGCAGCGTGAGAGTCTGGCGCATCAGATGGGCATCGTCCCACAGGAGCCGTTCCTGTTCTCCGATACAATCGAGTCAAACATCCGATTTGGGCGGCCCGGTGCAACGCGTGAGGAGCTTGAGGCGGCGGCACGTGCGGCGGGACTACATGACCTCATCATGCATATGGACGACGGTTACGACACGCAGCTCCAGGAGCGCGGCGCGAATCTGAGTGTCGGGCATCGGCAGCTGGTCAGCTTTGCACGCGCCATTCTGGCCGACCCGCGCATCCTGATCCTGGATGAGGCGACGGCCAACATTGATACGCGGACGGAGGCGCGGATACAGGATGCACTACGGAGACTATTGCCCGGGCGGACCTCATTCGTCATTGCGCACCGACTCTCAACCATTCGCGAGGCGACTCGAATCGTTGTTCTGGACGACGGCATGATTGCGGAGATCGGCACGCATCAGCAGTTATTGGCAAACGAAGGCATTTACGCTCGGCTCAACGCGATTTCATACGGGGTGGCCCAGACGCCTAACGGCCACGCGACCTCTACTGCTCCCCTGCTCACCCCCGCCGGCGGGGCGGTGGACGACTCGCCAAGCACATAGTCTCGGCGGAGCCGTGGGAGTTCCTACCCGCTCAGATAGTCGTTCAGACGCTCCAGTGCCGCTTTCCAGTAGGCGCGGCGGGCCTCAACGTCTTCAGTGCCCGTCAGTTTGGAGTGCATGACCGTGATGCGGCTGCGGCCATCACCGCTCGCGTCGTAATTCACATCGATGTTGGTCATCGTGCCGTCACTGTCCGTCCATGTGGCGCGGGTCGTCTTTTCGGTGGTATCTTTGCGTACTGTTATTGGCGCCTCAGTCAGCCATCGGCCACGGTGTTCAACCATGGAGAACGCCGTGTAGAGATCGGAAAGGGGAACAGGCACCGTCTTGCTCACACTAACCTGGTAGCCGCGCGTGGTCTGGTACTTCTCACGCATTCCACGCGCCCGCTCATATTCCACTGTTACGTGTTGACTCCACCAGGGCGATACGCCGTGCTGGGTGTTGAGGAGGACCGCGATTTCCTTGTGCGGGAGGGTCTGCGCCCCTGCTGCATCGAGAATCACATACCACTCGTCCGGAAACTTGCCTGTCGCATGGTGAACAGCCTCAGGAGAGGCCTCAGGGCGGGGCGTTGGGCCTTTACGCGTCATATAAGTCCCCTGTATCGTTTGTGCATGGCTGAGCCACTGTGGAGACGCGCCAGCACGGCGCACTGAAGTTAGCGGTTCTCAGTGTCATGAGCACGGTAACAGAACGGGATCTCGTGAGCCAAGCCAATGAGAACGGCGCGGCTGCATTCGGCTATTCCCCCGCATACAGCGCTGAACCGTTCCTAGACTTTGAGTCTATAACGCCGGAACGGATCTCCCAACGCTCAATCTCAATTGGCGGGAGACTGACCTACCGCAGCGTCACCGAACCAAGCACGTTCACAGCCTTCACCCATATCTTGGCAAATTCATACCGCAGATAGCGGAAATCTTTTTGAAGAAGTTTGAACCGACGACGGTTTGCGACCCCTTCAGCGGCTCCGGCACCACTCTAGTAGAAGCAGCGGCACTTGGCATAAATGCAATTGGTTGCGACATTTCCGCATTCAATAACTTAGTTACGCAAGTCAAAACAGGCAAGTACGATATAGATCTATTGGATTATGAAGTCAAGGATATCCTAAACCGCGCGCGGAACACGAGACAGCTTCGCCTCGGGGAACTACGAACTCCTTACGATCACAATGGTTACTTAACTTCATGGTTCGCACCAGAAGCCTTGAATGCCTTGCTTTCCTATGAGAGCCTCGTTCACGAATATCGATACTCCAATGTCCTGCGTTTGATACTGTCACGAGCTGCCCGGTCGGCCAGACGAACGACGCATTTTGACCTCGATTTTCCAAAGCAACCCCAGATTGAGCCATATCACTGCTACAAGCACAGCAGAATATGCACGCCAACCCAGAACGCGGCGCAGTTTCTATACCGCTATAGCGCTGATACGATTAAACGGATACGAGAATTCTCCGTGTTGCGCAAGGACGTTGCTCTATCCATTATCACCGGAGACACACGTGCCATTCAATTCCCACGATTCGACCTTGTGATAACATCGCCCCCGTACGTCGGCCTTATCAATTATCACGAACAACACCGGTACTCCTACGAACTGTTGGGGCTCCCTTGGGAGGCTGACAAAGAGATAGGCGCGGCCTCGTCAGGCACTTCACGTAGAGCGCGCGAGGCGTATGTGGACGACATGGCGCACTCTTTCAGAAACGTGAAATCTGGCCTAGCACAGAGAGGGCACGTCATTGTTGTAGTGAATGACAAGCTTGGCCTCTACGATGCAATTCGAGAGCGGGCAGGATTCACGCTAGAGACACGACTCGAGCGTCACGTCAATCGCCGCACCGGTCGTCGCGCAGGCGACTTCTTCGAAAGTATCCTCGTCTGGAAATCCGACAGCTGAACGCATGCGCGCCGAGACCCGGGACGCCGTCGAACAGATTTTCTCAAGATTTCAGGCTGAACATAGTTCGGAAATAGAGGCGGAATCGTCATCTGACCTCCTCTTGAAGTACCCATTCCATCGGCTTATTTTCAGCGACAAGGCACTTCTTGCAGCCCGTGCCGAGAGAAGCGTTGTAACCGCTATGGGCACACAACTCTATCCAAATTTGGCGCAGGCAGTGGCTCGCGACCGATTCTCGGATGTCTATCTTGAACACCAGGTGACAGGAAACCTCAATGATGCTGCTGTCAACATGATCGAAGAGATTGTAACAACCCTCCGGACCGCGCCGCGTCGACGCATCAAAGATAGACGACCGGACCATGAACGTGAGTTGCGCGAGATCTTAAGCTCTCTGGGGGAGGGCAGTCTCAACGTTCAGTAACGGCTGACTTGTCTGTCGGGGATTTCACAGGTGGTCCTCTCTTTGTGGAACTCAAGACTCCACTGCCGAACTTGGACGTCGCAGCAGAGTCAAAAAGGAAGCTTTTATACGCCCTGGCGATCTGCGCCCGAGAGGGCACCAGCGGCGCGCAAGCATTTCTGGGCCTGACCTACAATCCCTTTTTAAGCAGAGAAAAGTACCGGCATTCATTCACTCGCCAGATCATGGACATGGATTACCAGGTTCTACTGGGCGAGGAGCTCTGGGAGTTTATCGGCGGCCCAGGCACCTACGGCGAATTATTGGACGTGATCAACATCTTGCAGCCCTCAGCAACTGAAGATAGCTAATCTCCCATTGACCCGCATCACGCCCTTCAATACAGTGGAGTGAGTGACCGACCGACTGGTCAGTCGGTTTTGTGCGGAGGGCGAACATCTCAACGGTTTCAGACGGCGGTACGGAACGGAGGCAGGGCACGCGGGAGGCTGATCCCAACGTTGCGGCCAGAAAAGTCGCGACGCGGGAACGCATCCTTGAAGCAGCGGCACAGGTCTTCGCTGAGTCCGGCTATCATGGCGCAAGCGTCGATGACATTGCGCATGTCGCCGGTGGTTCCAAGGGCAGCATCTATTTCCATTTTCCCGGTAAACAGGAGATCTTCTTCGCGCTGGTGAATCGGTTCGCGGATCGACTTTTGTCCAGTGCCGATTCGTCGATATCCGGTCATGGCGGCGGCGCCCATCAGGCCGGCGCGGTCATTGAATCTACGCTACAAACGTTTTCCAACCACGCGAGGCTCGCCAAGATTCTTTTGGCCAGTGGCGTGGGACTCGGGCCCGCTTTTGATCAGTCACTGCTGCGACTTCATGATCGATTTGCGACGCTAATCAGAGAGCGGCTTGACGCAGCCGTTGCTGACGGCTCCATCCTACCGCTGGACACAACGCTTGCCTCCTATGCGTGGATGGGCGCGCTGAATGAAGTCATTCTGCGATGGCTCTACACCGGTCAGCCCTCTCCGTTGACGGCCGCGGCGCCGCAGCTCAAACGGTTGCTCCTCTCAAGCGTCGGCGCCGGACAGCGATTCACACCAACGGCAGAATACGGAGATGATCCGGTATGAGTCAGTCGTTCCGTGATTTAGGCGACTTCGTACGTTTCCTGGAGGAGCGCGGCGAGTTACGCCGCGTTCGTGCTCCAGTGACATGGGATCTGGAGATCACGGAGATTACGCAGCGCGTTCTCCGTGAAAACGGCCCCGCCCTCCTGTTTGAGAACGTGGAGGGGTATCAGGGCACGCCGGTCCTCATCAATCTGTACGGCACGGAGCAGCGCACGGCGTGGGCGCTCGGCGTCGACAGGCTTGCAGAACTGCCCGCCAAGGTCGAGAAGATGATGGAGATGGCGCAGGGGCCTCCGAAAGGAATAATGGAAAAACTGCGCATGCTCGGTGATCTCGTGCAGCTTGGCCGCATAGGCCCACGGCACGTCGAACGAGAAGATGCCCCGGCACAGGAAATCATCATGGAGGGCGAGGATGTGGATCTGCTCTCGCTCCCTATTCTCAGGACGTGGCCGCAGGACGCGGGCCGCTACATCACCCTACCCCTCGTCATCACGAAGGACCCAGCGTCTGGCACGCACAATCTTGGTATGTACCGCATGCAAGTCTATGACAGGCGGACAACGGGCATGCACTGGCAGACGCACAAGGTGGGCACGCAGCATGAGCGGGCTTCGGCAGAGCGTGGGGAGAGTCGTATGGACGTCGCGGTGGCGTTGGGTAGCGATCCAGCTCTCATCTGGGCCGGATCGGCCCCGCTGCCGGCCGACGTGAGTGAATACGTGTTGGCGGGATTTCTCCGCGGCACGGCCGTGCCCATCGTCAAGGGTGTGACTGTCGATCTCGATGTTCCCGCCCAGGCGGAGTATGTCATCGAGGGCTACGTGGATCTGGACGAACGACGCCCGGAGGGCCCATTCGGCGACCACACCGGCTACTACTCAATCCAGGAGCCGTACCCCGTATTTCACGTGACGGCCATCACGAAACGCCACAACGCGATCTATCCAACCATCGTCGTCGGGAGGCCACCGCAGGAGGACTATTGGATGGGGATGGCGACGGAGCGCCTGTTCCTGCCGTTGATGCGGCTCATGCTGCCGGAGATTGTGGACGTGCATATGCCAGCGGAGGGGGTCTTCCATAACCTTGTGCTGGTCTCCATCAAGAAGGAGTACCCGGGCCAGGTTCAGAAGACGGTCAGTGGCATGTGGGGCCTTGGTCTCATGTCTCTCGCGCGGGCCATCGCCGTCTTCGATGATGACGTTGATATTCACAACCCATCGGAGATCGTATGGCGGCTGTCAAACAATGTGGATCCACGGCGGGACATTTTCTTCGCGGACGGGCCCATCGATGATCTGGACGTTGCCTCTCCGACTGCACGCGTCGGCAGCAAGATCGCCATTGATGCCACGCGGAAGCTCGGAGCGGACGAAATGGGGGATCGCCAGTGGATGCCGGACATCGCCATGAACCCAGACATCGTTGAGAGAGTTACGCGACGCTGGAGCGAATACGGTATCTCACGATGACATTCGGACGCCCACCGGTCGCACGTCCCTGGTCTCTGGTAGGACGACCGGGCATTTTGCTCGATTCCATACGGTTTGAGCACTCCATCTTCGCACTGCCTTTTGCCTATTTGGGAATGATCCTTGCGGCGGACGGGCTGCCGACACTATCGCAGTTCGCCTGGATAACCGTGGCGATGGTGGCCGCGCGGACTGTTGCGATGAGCGCCAACAGGCTCATCGATCGCAAGATGGACGCGGAGAATCCGCGGACGGCAATGCGTGCCCTGCCCACCAGGTTGCTCCGTCCTTCGGACATGTTGGGCATGTTGCTGATCAGCCTCGTCATCTTCTTCGTTGCGGCCTCGATGCTCAACACGCTTGCTCTGATCCTCGCGCCCGTCGCAGCCATCATCATTACGACGTATTCCTACGCAAAGCGCTTTACGTGGATGGGCCACTATTGGCTGGGGTTCTCAGACGGCATCGCCCCTGCAGGAGGGTGGATCGGCGTCACTGGCGAACTGCCACTCGAGGCGATTCTCCTGGCACTTGCCGTAACCGCATGGGTTGCGGGGTTCGACCTGATCTACCAGTGCATGGACTACGCCTTTGACGTGCCGCGCAAGATTCACACCATACCCGTCAAGTGGGGCATTGCGGCGGCGTTACGGTGGGCACGGGTCACCCATCTGCTAACGATCACACTACTCCTTGCCCTGGGCATCATGATGAACCTGGCGTGGCCATATTTTATCGGCGTCCTCATCGCCGGCGCCCTGCTTGCCTGGGAGCATTCGCTCGTGAAAGCGGATGATCTGTCCCGCGTAAACGTTGCCTTTTTCAATATCAATGGCGTCATTGCCATCATCGTGTTCCTGTTCACGGCCGCCGTCGTGCTTACGGGGTGAACGGAGATGCAGATTCATCCGCAGACTAATGAAGCGCCGGTGGTCGTTGGCATTTCAGGCGGCAGCGGCGCCGCCATCGCCAAGCGCATTATCGACACGCTGCTGGAGCGGCAGATACCGATCGTCTGCACGATAACGTCCGGTGGGCGGCACGTGTGGGCACAGGAGATGGATGAGCAGTTTGCGCGGACGCTTGAGAAATGGTCGGCGAATCCGTATTTCTCGTACTACACGGTCAATCAGCTTGGTGCGCCGATTGCAAGCGGAGGAATCGCAACGCGTGGCATGATCATCACCCCCTGCAGCATGGCGACTGTAGCGGCTATCGCTCACGGCCTAGGCGATAATCTCTTGCGCAGGGCCGCTGATGTGACTGTTAAGGAGCGCCGACCGCTGGTCCTCGTTCCCCGTGAAACACCCTTATCGGCAATCCATCTGGAAAACATGCAGAAGTTGGCAACACTTGGCGTAACGATTCTCGTTCCATCTCCCGCCTTCTATCTGAAACCCCGGGGCGTGGACGAGATTGTCGACTACATCTCCGCCAAGGCGCTTGCTGCCCTGGACCCGGTGACTTTTCCATTGACCCCACGGCTGCAGTATGCGGGCATGGAGGGTGGCCGCACTGTAGAGAATTCGGTTTTTGCTGAAGAAGGAAACATGTCAAGCGAGGAGGAGTGATTGTGAAACGTAGTCGATTTAGCCTGATGCTTGTCATCATTGGGGTGGTGGCCGTCACGGTTCTGGGAATGGCTTGCGACGCCGCCGAAGAAACGCCAACGCCTGTGCCCAACACACGCACGCCGGTCGTTGATACCACACCCATCCGCATTGGACTGCTTCCTATCATCGATAGCGTGCCGTTCTATGCCGCGGAGGAGGAAGGTCTCTTCGAAGCAGCAGGCCTTAACGTAGAGCTTGTCACGTTCAGCAGCGCGTTGGAGCGCAACGTGGCGCTGGAGACCGGCGGCATTGACGGCCAGCTTGCTGATCTGATTGCCACCGGACTGCTCAACAACGCGCGCCACACTGTTTCCATAGTGAAAACGACATACCGGGCGACAAATGAGGTGGCGATGATCGCCCTGGTCGCTGGTGCGGACAGTGGTATTGAAACGCCACAGGACCTGGTGGGCAAGAGCATCGGCATCTCCACAAACTCACTGATTGAATACCATCTGGATAAATATCTCGATGATTCCGGAATTGCGCGCGATGCCGTCGAGAAGACGGAGGTTGCGGCGATTCCCGTACGCATGGAGCTGCTGTCTCAGGGCCAACTTGACGCAGCGGTGCTGCCGGAGCCGCTGATAACACTGGCAGTGAACGCTGGAGGAAAGGTCATCCTGGACGATCGGGGAAGCCGCCTCGGCATGAGCGTTCTGGAATTCGACATTGAGTACTTGAACACCAACGAAGATCTGGTTAAGAGGTTCCTGGATATCCACGAAGGGGCCGTACAACGAATCAATGCGGATCCGGACCACTATGCCCACCTGCTGCCGGCAAAAGCCCGTCTGCCTGAGGTCCTCGTCGGAATTTTCAAAGTCCCACCGTTCCCCAGCCGGGATGTGCCGACAGCGGAAGAGACGCAGAAGGCCACGGATTGGCTCATCGAAAAGAAGCTGATTGTCAGCGCCCAGGACTACGAGCACTGGGTCTCTCCACGATTCTATCCGGACAGCTGATTCCGGCACGGCGAGAGCCCGACTCACACATGGCACGACAAGCCCCAATCGCATCTCTTCAAGATGTGACATTCGGGTACGCCGGAGGTAACAGCGCAGTTCTGAAGGGGTTCTCCTGGGAGGTTTTGGCGGGAGAGTCGTGGGCAGTTATTGGGCCATCCGGATGTGGTAAGACAACGCTGTTATACATCCTTGCTGGGCTGCGTTTTCCGCAGAGAGGCACTGTGACTATCGCCGGAGAGCGCATCGATGGCCCTCGTCGTGACATCGGCCTCATCCTGCAAGATCACGGGCTGCTGCCGTGGGAGACGGCACTAAACAACGTGGGACTGGGACTGCGCCTGCGAGGCGTCAGCTCAAAGGAGTGGCGCTCGCAAGCGCAGTCTTGGCTACATCGTCTGGGCCTTGGGGAGTTGGCACGCCGCTACCCAGCTCAGTTATCCGGCGGCCAGAAACAACGCGTGGCTATTGCGCGCACATTCGCCGTTTCTCCCTCGCTCTTTCTCCTGGATGAGCCATTCAGCGCTCTGGATGCTCTCACGCGTGAGTCACTTCAATTCCTCGCTCTTGAGCTGGGAATTGCACGAGGACGCAGCGCCATTCTCGTAACACATGACATCACTGAGGCAGTTACCCTTGGAAACCACATTCTGATCATGGGCAGCGATTCCGACAAGCCTTCAACGATTATTGACAATCCGGGCGCCGGTCACGGCAACTACGTCGGCTCCCACGAGTTCCAGGATTTGGTCACTGAGGTGAGGGCCAGGCTCAACATCAGACCGGAAGTAGCGGCTTCCGAATGAACGTATCAGCGTTCACCCGAGCACGGAATTATGCCACAACGCTTGGCGGAATCGGTATCGTCATTCTGGTCGGGCTGCTTGTATGGCAGATTCTGTCCTGGCTCGTAGATTCGACGGTCCTTCCGAGTCCGATACCAGTCGGGTTGGCGTTCATCAATCAGCTTGATGAGGGTCTTCTAGGGCACGCGGCAGTGAGCGCCTACCGTGTCATTCTCGCCATTGCCGTATCCATCACAATCGCGGTACCGCTGGGCCTGCTTCTGGGCGCCAGTAACACGCTGTACGCGCTTTCGGCACCCATCATTTACCTCAGTTATCCCATTCCAAAGATCGTTGTATTGCCGGTCATCTTGCTGTTCCTCGGGCTGGGAGATGCCAGCAAGGTCACCATGATTGCGCTCATTCTCTTCTTCCAGATTCTCATCCTTGTGCGTGATGAAGTTCGCACTGTGCGGCCTGAGTTGATCCTCTCCGTGCGCTCCCTTGGCGCCAATCGTTTCCAGCTCTTCCGATTCGTGTTCGTTCCAGCGTCACTGCCTGGTCTATTCACTGCCCTTCGAGTCAGCACCGGAGTTTCCATTGCCGTGCTGTTCTTCGTGGAGAGTTTCGGCACACGACAGGGGCTGGGTTACTACATCCTTGTAGAGTCGTGGGGGCGGCTGGCGTATGAGGAAATGTACGCTGGCGTGATCGCCATGGCTCTGCTGGGGTTGGGTGTTTACTACGCTGTCGATGCTCTGGAACGCCGGTTCACACGTTGGAACCGGGAGAATCGCTAAAGCGTTGTGGGGGAGCCGCCTTGGGCGGCTCCCCCACTTGCGAATCCTGTTCTTCCTGAGTTGCGCGCTGTCTCTCCAGATTCAGTTGCTTTCAGGTAACTTCTTCTGCCAACTGGGGTTCGTGTCGCTAGCTGGGTTGTTGGTCAGCCGTGTGACGTCCCTTGTACTGAGGCTCCGAAGGTAAATTTCATTGTTGCCATCGCGGTCACTCACGTAGGCGATCGTGAATCCGTCAAGCGCGCTTGACCAAGAGGGCTGCGTGTTGTTGTAATCCGCGTCCGGCGTGCGGTCATTTGGTCGACGACCGTCCGCCTCGACACGCCAGATATGGAAAGTGCCACCAGAGTTTGAGTCGGCATCAACGGTCGACTGGAAAAGCACGGCACGTCCCGAGGGGTCGTATTCAGGATAGTCCTCCACAGAGCCGACCGCCTCGAAGTCACCGCCCGTCGTACGGAACGTTTCCTGAGGAATCGTTCGGATGAAGTCTCCGGTTGCGGCATCGAGCAGGTGGATATCGAGTGTGTCCATCGATGGGCCGGCCGCGACCGCAATTTCACGGCCCTGGGATTTAATGCGCGGGTTGCGATACATGACGCTCGTATCCTTGCTGAGTAGCGTCATACCTGTACCGTCAGAGGCGATACCTGTGTCAGAGACTGAGTAGACTTGCGCGCGCCCCTCCGCTATCGCCCCTGTGGATATGGCCAGAAGCAGGCGATCATCGGCGGGATACCAGGAGAGGGACTCTACCGTCCCGCCGGCCTGCCCATTAGTGATATTCGTTTCAGCGGTCCCGCCGACGTCCATCATGATGACGTCCGTAGAATCACCCCGCTTTCGGATGAACGCCACTCTCATTCCATCGTGGCTCACTGCCGGGTAGATGTCATCGGCGGGATTGTCTGTGAGCCGGGTCTCCATGGTGCCGTCATGGTGAATTGAGTAGATCTCCCAATTACCATCACGATCAGACTGGAAATAGATAGGTATGCCCTCTTCTGCGCCGCACCCCGCCGCAGCGACAGTGCAGAAAATTATTAAAAGGGCGAACCCTATTATGCGATTCATGGAGCGATCCTTCCCCTTGCTGCTATGGGATTAGCACGTTAGATGTTGTTCATAGTGTACCAGTCAATTGACAAAAAGAATGTGACCCAGCCTCTGGGGCTGGGTCACATGGTCTCACGGAGATGAAGTCGTCTCTGCCGGAACGTTCGGACGGTCCTTAGCGGCCACGTAGTCGCGGATCAAGCACATCGCGCAGCGCATCTCCAAAGACATTGAACCCGAACACGGCCATGCTTAGGGCGACCCCCGGGAAGATGATTACGTGCGGCGCAATCTCTGCGAAGTCCAAAGCGTTCGCGTTAAGCATTCCGCCCCAGGATGGATACGGCTCAGGAACCCCCAGGCCAAGGAAGCTCAGCGAGGCCTCCGTTGTGATGGCGGAACCCAAGCGGCCGGTGACGACGATGATCCACGGCGCCATGGAGTTGGGCATGACGTATCGGAAAATGAGCCGTAAGTGGCTCGCGCCAATGGTGCGACCGGCGAGAACGTAGTCCGTCTTGGTGACTGATAAAGCTTGACCGCGTACGACGCGAATCATGGCCGGTAGCGCCGGAATCGAAATCGCGACGATGGTCACTTCGATGCTGAAGGTCTGCAGTATGGCAACAATGGCCATGGCCAGGATGAGTCCCGGGAACGCTTGGAGGATATCGACGAGGCGTTGCCCGAACAGGTCAACCCAACCGCCAAAGTAGGCGCTGGTGATTCCAAGGACTCCTGCAATGGTGCCAGCGCCCATCGCGACGGCAAATCCCACGTACAGAGAAATCTGGGCCCCAAAGATGATTCTGGTAAAGAGATCCCGCCCGTAGCGGTCCCCACCAAACCAGTTCGCTGCGCTCGGGGGAACAAGTTGAGCTTCAGCGCTCGTGGCGAACTTGTAGGGTTGATCCCCTGCGTAACCGGCCGCGGTAGCCGTAAAAACCTCCCAAAGCGGCGCCGTTGCCGCCATGAAAATCAGCAGCCCGACTAGCGCCAATCCCAACATGCCGAGCGGTCGACGCTTCCACAACAACCAGTTCCTCTGGAAGAGGTTCCGTCGCACCCGCCCGACAATAATCTCGGCTACTGCCTCTGTCTGCGCGGCCATCTTGTATCTCCTTTTTCGCCTCGCGTATCAGTCAATCAGGTTCGTTTTCTTGTGTTTCACAAGCCGTGCCTACGGATTAGTAGCGAATTCTCGGATCAAGCCAGCCGTAGAGAAGATCCACGCCAAGGTTGGCAAACACGACCGCGAAACCGGTGAGGGTCACGACCAGCTGGACAACGGGATAGTCGCGTTGGTTGATAGCATCCACCATCATCCGTCCAACACCTGGCAGGCCAAAAACCTGCTCAGTGACGACGAGTCCCGTCACAGTAATCGGCAGGAAGATACCAATCAGGGTTAGAACGGGAATGAGGGCGTTCCGCATGGCGTGGCGCACAATGATGACCCTCTCCCGGAGTCCCTTGGCGCGGGCAGTGCGGATATAGTCCTCACGCATGACTTCAAGCATCGTCGCTCGCATCATGCGCAAGGGCACGCCCATGAGGAACCCAAGTCCGATAATCAGCGCAGGCCAAATGAGTTGAGCCAAGTTGCTAATCGGGTCTTCCCATAACGGGGTATACCCCTGTTCTGGTATCCAATCAAAGGTTCGAACGAAGATCAGGATCAGCATCATCCCGCTCCAGAACGTCGGAACCGAGATACCGAGAATAGCGAGGCCACGTATGAGGTAGTCGAAAAATGTGTCTTGCTTGAGGGCAGCGATGACGCCACCTGTGATACCGAGAATACTGCCGATTATGAGGCCCATGGCTCCGATTTGCAGGCTAAGCGGTGCCTTGCGTGCCAGGAGCTGGGACATGTCCGCGTTGTAGAAGTATGACGTCCCAAAGTCAAAGGTCAGGAGGCCAAAGAACCAGTCGAAGTACTGAACGTACAGTGGTCTGTTGAGTCCCAGTTCCTCCCTGAGCCTTTCAAGCTGTTCTGGCGTTCCCACCAGCCCACTTTCGCCGCCCAGGATAAGCACCGCCACATCTCCCGGTGCGACACGCATGATCAGGAATACGACGATCGTCACGCCCCATAGCGTGGGAACCGCCAACAAAAGCCGTCGAATAACATACGCCCACATATGCTTCCGCCCCTCCCGGTAGGCTACAAGCCAGCCGGTACCACTCGTTGCCGTGCCGCTACTTGTGCCACGGCGCGTTGCCCGCGTTTCGCACCATGCTATGGATGCCCTCCCTGCCTGTCAAGCATTCTTGCACGCGTCGACTACCGAATTAACACAATGAGCCCTCTAGCCGCAGCGGATGTTAGGTATGGGGAGTGTTGGCGTTAAGGAACGCAAGCAACGTGCGGTTGTATTCCTCATGACGCTCGAAGGGGGTGCCGTGGCGTGTGGGGAACACGCGAACCTCCGCTCTAGTACCCGTCATCGCTTCTGCCAGTGCCTGCGCCGCTTCCGGGCCCGTGTATTCATCTCCCGCCCCGACGATAATCATGGCTGCGGAGGTAATGTTCGACACGTCCACCCCAGATGACCCACCCATGCCACTCAATACGCGGATGTACTTGTCAGGATCGTTCGCCGTCATGATGGCGCGGTGCGCCGCAACGATCTCTGGGCACGCAGCGAGGAATTCCGGCGTGTAGACCTGAGTGAGCCACGCATCGAAGACTGAGTTCATGCCGCCGGCGCGGATGCCCGCCGCGCGCTCCTCACGCATCGCCCGGGCCGCCGCCGTTTCATCATCAGTCGCGGGCGCTGGCGGGTCTAGTCGCCCTCCGTTGGACATGACAACGCCCCACACACGATCGGGATGCACTGCCGCAAAGTTCCTCACAATTCCGCCACCCATCGAGTAGCCGATCAACGCCGTCTGCTCCACGTCGAGCCCGTCAAGAAGCCCCGTGAGGTCGTCCACAAACGTCATCTGGCTGAGAGCATCGGCTACGGGTGTTTCAGTGTCGCCGTGGCCGCGCACATCGTAGGTGAGCACGCGGAATGATTCCGCAAGCGCGGGGACCTGCAGCCACCACGCGTTGCGATTGTCACCGGAGCCGTGAACAAGTGTCACCCACGGCGCGCCCGCCGGCCCGGTCACTTCATAACACTGGCCTATACCATTGGCCGTGATCATCTGCGCCGTCATGCTGTCCCCCAGACCCTGTCCTACGTTCTGTTGCCCCTTTGCGGGGCACGCCAAGATTGTAGCGCGAACGGGTCGCCGGGCGTCGCTCTACAATGGCGAAGGATTGAGCCGTGGATAACGACAAGACACTTTGCATGGATGGAGGAGCCCCGTGGCTATCGAGTTTGAGCTTGAGATGAGTTTTCCCGTGGCCCCAGAAAAAGTGTTCGCGGCGATAACCGATGTGAACGCATTTGATCAGTGGATGCCGGGCCTCAAACATGCCGAGGTTCTTTCAGAAGGCGAGTATGGAGAGGGGACGGTTTTTCAGGAGACCCGTCGCATGTTCTTTCAGGATGCGACCGAGCGTTTTCGGGTGACGGTACACGAGCCGCCGGAGCTCCTGGAACTCACGGTCGACGGCTCAGAGGGGAGTAGCCGCAGCGGCCTGTACACGTTCTTCTATCACT
Organism: Dehalococcoidia bacterium; assembly: GCA_965224255.1. Taxonomy (GTDB): domain Bacteria; phylum Chloroflexota; class Dehalococcoidia; order UBA6926; family UBA6926; genus VXMO01. Next base: position 1,530,540 of record CBDCYO010000005.1, on the reverse strand, counting down.
TTGAGCCGGAGCCGGGCGGCGGAACAAGCATGTCCATGCACGGCACGATCAGCGGCATGAACAGGGTGATGGAGTTGATAGGCCGCATTATGGCGAGGTTCATGGTGCGGTCGATCAGAAAGGATTATAGGGCGCTCGCCAAGCACCTCACTCCGCCGGAGGAGTCTGAGTGACCCATCGTCTTGGCGGAGAAGGGCGCCACCGCCTGTATGGCGACCTCGCTTACCTCTGGCCTCTGATGAGCCCGCCTGAGGAGTACGCGGATGAGGCGCCGCACTGGCGCAATCAACTCCTGACACGACTGGGCCTCAACGCCCGCCGCGTCCTTGACCTCGGCACTGGCGGCGGACATTACATTTCTCACCTCACCGATATCTTTCAGGTGACAGCTGTCGACTTATCGGAGCAGATGATCGCCAATGCCCGCCGGCTCAACCCCGGGGTCGAGCACATCGTGGGTGATATGCGCAACATTCGGCTTGGCCACACGTTCGATGCCGTCCTTATCCACGATGCCATTTCCTATATGACGGCAGAGAGCGATCTCGCTGCCACTTTCACCACGGCCCGCGCACACCTGGAGCACGGCGGTCTCTTCATGACGCTGCCGGATCATTACCGCGATGGGTTTGAGTCACCGTACGTCAACTACCAAACGCACCGACAAGGCGATAACGAACTCACCTACATCGAATATTCGGCGCAGGACATGCATGAACCATCGTTGTTGCAGTCGACTTTCGTGTTTCTGATTACGGAGAAGGGGGAACGTCGCATCGAAGTAGACCACCACACAACAGGGCTGTTTCCCATTGCGTTGTGGCAAAGGCTCATGGAAGAGGCCGGGTTTCGCGTGGAGCGGATCGATTACCCCGTCGCGGACGGTCCAATTAGCCAGTACCTGTGGGTCGGCACGGCGGCGTGAGGCGTTGCGCTGATGCAGGTTGCCGGCGCAGGTTAAGGGTAGAGTGCCATATCCAGCAGGCCTTCTGTTTCCGTCACTCCAAACATCAAGTTCATGTTCTGGACAGCCTGCCCAGCGGCACCCTTGACAAGGTTATCGAGCGCCGTTACGACGATGATCCGTCCCGTCCGCTCATCCATCACGGGGTAGACCTGCGTGAAATTACCGCCGGCCGTCTGCTTGGTCTGCGGCGGCAACTTTGTCACACGGACAAACGGTTCAGACGCGTAATAGTCCTCATACAGATCGCGCAGACGCCTGGCGCCTTCCGGACTTGCGGGCAATCGGGCATCCGCAGGCATCATGTATATGGTGCTCAGGATGCCGCGTGTCATGGGAATCAGATGTGGCGTGAACGTCACCGCCCAACGCTGGGAGGGGTCCATCTCTTGCACTTCCTGCGTGATCTCCGGCAAATGGCGGTGGCCGGAGAGGCCATAGGCAGACACATTCTCATTCGCCTCAGAGAAGTGCACAGTCTGGCTCAGGGAGCGTCCCGCGCCGGACACGCCCGATTTTGCATCCACGATGATACTCGGCTCGATGAGCTTTTCCCGAACGAGGGGAGCCAGGCCAAGCAGCGCTCCAGTGGGATAGCACCCTGGGTTTGCGATGAGTCGTGCCTGCCTGATCCGGTCCCGGTGTAACTCCGGCAGACCGTAGATGGCCTCCTCGAGGAAGGACGGTGCGGGGTGCGGCTGATACCATGCCTCATACTCATCGAGGTTGTGCAGACGGAAATCGGCGGCGATGTCGACAACACGGGCGTTCTTGTTCAGCATCCGCACACACGCCTCTGCCGATGCCTTGTGTGGAAGGGCGGAGAACGCAACATCAACGTCGTCAAGCTCATCCTGTTCGACAATCGTAAGAGGCATGCCGCCGAGATGGGGGAGAAACTCATCAAGCTGCTCGCCAGCGGCGGATCGACCCGTCACCACAGTCAGTTCCACTTCAGAATGGCTTTGCAGGATGCGCGCCAACTCCATCCCCGCATAGCCTGTCACATTGATGATGCCCGCTTTGATGCCCATGATGATCGTCCTCTGTTGCCGCTCCGGAAAGTGGATGTGGCCGTCGTGCGTGAAACCCTATTTTACTCGTAGCGTCTAAGCGGGGTGCGGCGTGAGCTTCTCAGTGCTGCTTGGGCAGAGGTTTGAGAGCAGGCAATCGGCGCAATTGGGACGGCGGGCATGGCAGACGCGGCGACCGTGCTCAATCAGATCCACGTGGAACTGGTAGACCTGTGATTCCTCGATGAGCGACTCCAAGGCATAGTGCGCCTTGTCCGCATTCGTTTTACGTGTGATAAGGCCCAGGCGGCGGGAGACGCGGTGGACGTGCGTATCAACCGGCAGCGCAGGCAGTCCAAAACTGAACAGCAGGACACAGGCTGCCGTCTTCTCGCCCACGCCCGGCAGATTTAACAGCCATTGTCGTGCCTCATTGAGCGGCATGGCTGCAAGAAAGCCGATTGCTAACTCGCCGCGTACGCGTTCGATTTCCCGCAAGATGGCCTGGATGCGCGTCGCCTTAATTCGTGAGAGCCCACCCCGCTTGATGGCCTCTGCGATGGCCTCGGTTGGCGCGTCAACAACGTCCTGCCACGTTGGAAACGCCGCTCGCAGATCCGCGAAGGTACGAAACGTATTGACGTCGGATGTGTGCTGGGAAAGGACAGTGAAGATCAATTCCTCCAGCGGCTCTGCGCGGCGTTCCCAGGTGTGCACCCCATAGTGATCAAGCAGCAGGCGATAGACATCCTGCGCTCGTTGCGCACGGCGCGTTTGGCGGCGTCTCTGTGTCATCGCGTGGTAGACTCTCCCTATGGATTCCCCGCTTATTCTAGCCGGGCTTTCTTTGGTGGCGAGCCCACGCATCGATGACCGCATCCCGCGCATGAGTGCACCTGGCGGGCCATGTTTGTTTTATCCCGCCTTCCCCTGCTCACCAGCTTTGCAGACCACCCTAACGGACATATCGTATGCGCGATGAGATGACGCAGGCTCTGAGCGGCCACGATGCAGACTACGTTGAGCTGCGGCTGGAGAACCTTGAGGCCAGCCATATTGCGATGCGTGGGCGGGAGATTGATGATATTGGCGGGTCGTCAAGTCGCGGGGGAGCAGCTAGGGCCTACGTGAACGGCGCGTGGGGTTTCGTGACGTTCACACAATCCTCTGACCTGCGCACACGCATCGCGATGGCAGTACAGCAGGCGCGATTGGCCTCAGGAGAGGGCGGTGAACTGGCGTCTGGGGAGGCCATTGTGGCAGAACCGCCGCCGTCGCTGACGAACGACCCGTTCCTGATACCGCTCGATCAGAAAGTGGGGCTGCTGCAGGAATATGTGGAGGCGATGTGGGCCGTGCCGAATATCCAGAGCACAACCATCGGTTCCGGCGAGCGTCGACGAGTCACGCATTTCGCCAACTCGGAGGGCTCATACATTCGACAGGAACGTGTAGATGTCACTTTCAGTGCCCGCGCCATCGCCCGTAAGAACTCGGATGTTCAGCAGTACGGCATCAGCATCGGCAGCCTCGGCGATTACTCCACCCTCAAGGGGCGGCACGACGAGATGCGGGAGATTGCGGAGAAGGCAGTCGCGTTGCTGAACGCGCCCCAAATCGATGGGCGCGAGTACACGGTTATCTGTGATCCCATCCTGGGCGGCGTGTTCGCCCATGAGGCGTTCGGCCACTTATCCGAGTCTGATTTTGTCTACGAAAACGACCGCATGAAAGACATCATGGTGCTTGGACGGCGCTTTGGAGGACCGCACCTCACCATTGTGGACGGCGCATCAATCCCTGGCCTTCGCGGCTCATACGATTATGATGACGAGGGTATTCCGTCACGTCGGTCAGACCTCATCCGTGAGGGAGTGCTGGTTGGCCGCCTGCATTCGCGAGAAACGGCGGGCAAGATGGGTGAGGTTGTAACGGGCAATGCGCGCGCTATCGACTACCGCTTCCCACCGATCGTTCGAATGACAAACACCTTTATCGAGCCAGGCCAAGCGACGCCGGAGGAACTGATCGCAGAGGTCAAGGACGGCGTCTACGCCAAGAACTGGTACGGCGGAATGACCTCTATGGAGATGTTCACGTTTTCCGCCGGAGAGGCCTATCGCATTCGTAATGGACGCATTGAGGAGCTTCTGCGGCCTGTCGTTTTGTCTGGCAATGTCTTCGCCACGCTTGAGAATCTTGATGCCGTCGCGAACGATCTTGATATGAACCAAGGTGGTGGCTGCGGCAAGGGTGGGCAGGCGCCCCTTCCTGTTTCCAACGGCAGCCCACATATTCGAATCCGCAGCTGCCTGGTCGGAGGCGCGTAAACCGTGGGCCAGGCGGACATGGCGCTGCTTGAGCGGACGCTTAACTACGCGCGCAACAGGACAACTGCCGCGGAGGTTATGGTCAGCGAGGGTGAATCGACGCCCGTCGAATTCGAGGCTGAGAAGCTCAAGGAGATTGCGACACGCCAGAGTTGGGGACTCGGCGTCCGCGTCTTCGCTGGTGGGCGCATGGGCGTATCGTCAACGAATGACGCGAACAAGGCGGAGGAGCTAGTTGACCGGGCCATTGAATTCGCACGCTACGGTCCTGAGTCCGTGCTTACCTTACCGACGCCGTCCAACAACACGGCACTCGTGGAAACGTACGACCCCAGGGTTGAAGAGATTACGATGGAGGCGATGGTAGATGCGGGACGGCGGCTGCTCGATGCCGCCAAGCCGCTGGAGCCTGAGGCGCTATACGGGGCAAACCTGACGCGCAGCACAAGTAGTTTTACATTCCTAAATTCCAACGGAGTCAGCTTTAGCCATCGAAAGAGCGGATTCGGGCTCTTTGTATCCGGCACGCTGATTCGTGGCACAGATATGTTGTTCATTGGCGAGGGCGATCGTGGCTGCAGTCCGGATTGGGATATACAGCGTCATCTTGACGGTCTTGGGCGTCAGATTGAGTGGGCGCGGGAAATCGCGTCGACACAGGCAGGCCGTATGCCGGTTCTGTTCATGCCACGCGCCGTTTCATCCGTCCTGCTCAGCCCGTTCCTGTCCGGCATCAATGGCAAGACGGTGTTGCAAGGATCATCGCCGCTGGGCGGCCGTATCGGCGAACGGGTCTTCGATCCCCGGCTATCCATCGTGGATGATCCTACACGTCCACTGAAGCCACCCTCTCGGTCGTTCGACGACGAAGGTGTACCGAGCCGACGACAGTTCCTGGTCGAGGACGGCGTGTTGCGGACTATTCTGTATGACTTGCAGACTGCGGCGAAGGCCGGAGTGGAGCCGACGGGTAGCGCCTCCAGGGGGCTGGGGTCCATGCCTGGGGCGTCCACATCTCATCTGACGATCACACCGGGCGATGCATCCTTCGAGGACATGCTCAAGGCGATGGGTGATGGTGTAATCGTCGAGCGCCTGATCGGCATGGGACAGGGGAACGTATTGGGCGGCGACGCAGGCGGGAACATCTTGCTCGGCTATCGTGTGCAGGGTGGCGAAGTCGTTGGACGCGTCAAGGACACCATGCTGCATTGCAATATCTACGAGATTCTGAAGGGCATTATGGCTATTGGAGTGGATCCTACGGAGCTCGGCGGCTCCTTTTCCACACCCGCCATCCTCTGTGACGGCGTCTCTATTGCCCCCAAGACGGACCCTAAGTAGCTCAGCGGGAAGCCAATAGGATGCAGTCGGACGGCGTCGACCACATCATCGACGCGCTACGACAGGACCCATCCTCGTTGACAGCCGCGAACCTCGCAGAGCTTTCCGACCCGGATCGTGAATCGCTGGGACGCGTGGTTGACACGCTCCGTGACATCGACTTCGAGTATCGCCGTTCCATAACAACGCAGTTGGTGGAACTTACAGAGCAGAACGTCGACTACAATTTTGACCGCATCTTCATGGCGCTCATGGACGATGAGGATGAAGAGGTGCGCGAGGCGGCAATCTTGGGGTTGTGGGAGAACGAGGATCGTTCGCTCATCAAGCCATTGTTTGAACGGCTGCTCGTTGATGAGGACGAGCGCGTCCGGGCCGTAGCGGCACAGTCGTTGGGGCGCTTTGCTGTCCGTGCTGAGCTTGGTGATCTGCTGGAGCGGGACGCCACACGAGTCCGGGAGGGGCTGCTGGTCATCATACGAAATGAACAGGAGCCTTCATTTGGAGTACGCCGGCGTGTTATCGAGGCAATCGCCGCCTTCACATCCGAAGAAGTACGACAGATCATTCGTGAGACGTACGAGAGCGCCAGTGAAACCCTGCGCGCCTCCGCACTGTTCGCGATGGGGCAAAATGGCGATGCATCCTGGTTTCCCTATATTCAGGAGGAGTTGGAGAGCGAATCGCAGGAGGTACGGTTCGAAGCCGTGGGAGCGGCGGGCCGAATGGGCGATGAGCGGCTGATCCCCGCCCTGGCGCGCATGGGCAGGGAGGAGAACACGGAGATTCAGGGCGCAGTCGTCACCGCCCTGAACGCCATTGGTGGCCCAACTGCGCAGCGCGTCCTCCGTCGTTTTCTCCGGCACTCCGACGAGAATTTTCGCGAGTTTGCTCTTGACGCTCTGGAGAGCATGCAGAGCTTCGACGGTAATGCGGACATCCTCCGGAAAAATGCAGGGGGACTGGACACGACAGCCCTTGAGCCGGACGACACCGAGGATGATGTGTTTGAGAATTACGATGATGATCTCGGCATAGATGAGGACATCGAGGACGGCGCGTTCGAGGATGAGTGGTAAGGATGGACAGTCACGTGACGCGCCAACGTGAAGATGATGCAGCAAATCGGGTGCAATATGATGTGTCCGCAGGCGGCGTTGTGGTTCGATGCACGCCTGAGGCCAGCATCGAGGTGATCATTTGCGGCCGTATCGCCAATGGCCTGTGGGCACTGCCAAAGGGCACCCCAGAGCAGGATGAGTCACACGAAGAGACGGCGGTGCGAGAGGTTCAAGAAGAAACGGGCCTCAGAGTCGTGATTCTTGCCGCTCTCGGCAAGGTGGGCTATCGCTTTACGCGTGAGGGTATCCTGCATGACAAGCAGGTGTTTCATTACCTTATGGAACCCATCGGCGGAAGCCTTGAGGATCATGATGCTGAGTTTGACGTCGTGGAGTGGTTGCCGCTGGAGCCGTCCACGCTTGGCCGGATGACGTACGATGCGGATGTGGAAGTTCTTAAAAGGGCCATTCGCGCGATGGCCCCGCAGGCGGACACAACCAATGGCGCTAAACACTAGGGGGCTTGTTACGATCGGCGAGCGGGTCGGCCTTAGAGACAAGGCCGAAATCGACTCATGGAATGACTACCTGTGGCGCACGGACGATGAGCTTGCGGAGCTTGATGCCACGTATCCGCTCAAAATGACCTACGAGCAGTACATGCCCATCCACCATGATGATCTCGGTTACGTATCAAAGCGTAGCCACCGCTTTGCCATCGTGGAGCTTACTGAAGGCAAGCACATCGGTAACTGCATGTATTATGACCTCGACAGGAAGGCGCGTGAGGCAGAATTGGGCATCATGGTTGGTGATCGCGCCTTTTGGAATGGCGGGTATGGAACCGAGGCGGTCAAGCTGCTGGCGGGCTGGATGTTCAGGGAGCTTGAATTGTCGCGCGTTTACCTGAAGACGCTGGAATGGAATGTTCGCGCGCAGCGCGCCTTCACAAAGGCCGGTTTCTCCCAGACCGGCTGGCGAGAGCAGGGTCGCTACCGGTTCATGCTGATGGACATCAAGCGGGAGAAGTGGGAGCAGATGCAGGCCAGCCAGGACGTGGACTAGTCCAGAACGGCGGTCGCCTCAACCTCAATGAGGTAATCCGGGTGCGCGAGGCCGCTGATGAACAGCAGTGTACTTGCCGGAGGATCAGTGGGAATGTGCCGCTCTCGCGCCCTCCGATAGCCGTCAATGTCTTCGCGACGCGTGAGAAACGTCGTGATCTTGACGACGTGTCCCCATGTTGCCCCGACGGACGCAAGCGCAACCTCCAAGTTGCTGAACACCTGCTCCGCCTGCTCCTCAATATTGCTAACGCCGATGATCTGACCGTCCGCGTTTATTGCGGTCTGCCCGGCAATGTGAACGGTGTTGCCGCTCTTAACAACTTGCGTGTAGGCCGTCGGCTTGGTCAGGCCATCGGGTTGTATGCGTTCGATGCTCATAGCTCTCCTCTACTATTCGGCTAACATCAATTCTGTCCGTGAGAGAGTCATATTCTGGGCGGGCTGTTCACCGACCCCATGTTGTGCAACAGCGTGCGCAGGGAGTCTCGGAACTCCCGCACCTGCCACTTGCGCACGATCTGCCTTCCTTCGCCGGTCTCATCATCCAGCAACGCCGGATCACGCGCCAGCCGCTCAAGGCTCTGCATCGGCCAGAGCAACGCGGGATCAAGTCCCAACTCCTGCGCCTGATCCAGTCTCCACGCCTTGAGGTCCTTTAGGCGCCTGACGTGTTCTTGTGTCGGTCTGTCCTCCGCCGCATTCGGATTCTCCGCGCGCCTCCGCGTGATGGGAGGCGCCGCAAGGCCGCGCATGCGGGCGCGCTGAAGATGCTTGCCATATCGACGTATAGCGCTCTCTGGAACGCCTTCTAGTACCGTCAGATCGGCGTCGCCCGCACTCGCAATGATTACCAGAACAGAATCGCTCATGATTTTGAACGGCGGAGTGTCCCGCCTCAGTCCTTCATTGTGGCGAAAGAGGTACAACTCCCGGAGGACGGCCAACTCACGCGGGGCCAAACCACGACTGCCCTTGGTGGTGAGGAAGGCGAATTCCGGCGGGTCAGGCGCACGATAGCGCACAGCCTCCACTCGCCGGAATTCTTCTTCAACCCACTCCATACGCCCAAGCTCGACTAATCGCTGCCCAAGCTCACGCCGCAAGTCCTGCAAATGCAGGACATCATCCACTGCATATTGGAGAGCTTCATCAGATAACGGCCTCACCGTCCAGTCCGCGCGCTGGAGATTTTTGGATTTAATGATTGCAACACCAAGCACTTCCTTCAGGACCGTGTTGAGTCCCACGCGATCCATGCCGCAGAATTGGGCCGCCATGCTTGTGTCGAATACGTTTGCTATAGGAAACGACCATTCCTTGTCCAATACGCGAATGTCGTTTGAGGCGGCGTGCATCACTTTCTCAATGGATGGGTCGGCAAGTAGGCGGCCCAACGGCACAACATCGTCCGCCGTCATCCCCAATGGGTCGATAACCCACGCCTTGCCCCCCATCGCGATCTGGACGAGGCAGAGGCGATCTGGAAAGCGATGGAATCCGTTCGATTCCGTATCGACGACAACGCACTGTGTCCGGGACAACGCTTCAACGAGGCCGGCAAGTGACTCGGCGTCGGCAATGATTTGAACGCGGGCGGGACGGTTATTCCAGGTCAGTTCAGTTTCTCCAGTGCGGCGATCGCGGCCAGCAGTCGCTTGACTCCCTGATTCTTGAACGCGACGGTCACCTCAAAGTCATCTCGAGTTTGCGTCTCAAGACACGCAATGACCACACCCTGCCCGAACGTCACGTGGCCGACGTGATCGCCGGGTCGAAATGGAGCGGGGGTAGGCGGCACATCCAGTTTGGGTTGCGGCATCGGCTCCCGAGGACCGGAGAAGCTGGATGAAGGCCGCGTGCGTTGTTTGACCAGTTCATGCGGCAGGCTCTGGAGAAAACGGGAGGCGCGGCGCGGTGCGTAGGTACCGCGGGTGTTGCGCCGCAGGGCGTGCGTCATGTAGAGGCGGTCCATGGCTCGCGTCATACCGACGTAGCAAAGTCGCCGCTCCTCCTCCAGTTGAGCGGGGTCGCCGGACTCCAGGGAGCGAATATGGGGGAGCAGTTCTTCCTCAACACCAACGATGAATGCGATGGGAAACTCGAGTCCCTTGGCCTGATGGAGAGTGATGAGCGTCACCGCGTCGGGGTGCTCAACTCCGTGATCACGGAGGGCTGCATCAAGGTCCGTTGAAAGTGCCACCTGATTGAGAAAAGACGCAAATGCACCTCCCTCCTCAGACGACAGTTCCCGGTACTGAACAGCGACATTACGCAGTTCATCAACGTTATCGAGTCGATCTTCCGCGTTTTCGTCCGCAGCCAGATAATCGCTGTAGCCCGTGGCTTCCAACACGTGGTCGAAGAATTCGAGAACGTCCTTATGTCGGGATGCCTCAGAAAGCTCCGTCATCATGTTGACGAACGTGCGGATGGAACCCAGAGCCCGCGCGGGTACGGTTGGGGCGTTCTTCTCATCAGCCGCGGCTGCCTGCATGGCTGCAAAGAGCGGCACGCCGGTATCCTTCGCCCACTGCACAAGGATATCCATTGACCGCTTGCTGATGCCGCGCGCCGGTACATTGACGATACGCAAAAGACTGAGATCATCATACTGGTTGTAGAGGACGCGCAGATATGCGACGACGTCCCTGATTTCTCGCCGCTCCCAGAACCGTAGCCCGCCGACGATGCGGTAGCGGATACCGGCGCGGTTGAACGCGTCCTCTAGGGCGCGGGACTGTGCATTGGTTCGATACATGACGGTGACCTGGTCAAGCCGCACAGAATCTTCGCTGACCAGTCGCTCGATTTCTTCCGCGATGTAAAGCGCCTCGTACCCCTCATCAGCTGCGGCTTCAACGGTGAGAAGCGTACCGCTACCCTTCTCTGCCGAAAGTTCTATCTCCTTGCGGTCTTCATTCGCCTGCACGAGGGCGTGGGCCGCCTCAACGATGGTTGACGTGGAGCGGTAGTTCCGCCCCAACGGTATCGTCAGCGTCTCCGGGAAATCGCGTTCAAAGCGGAGGATGTTCTCGATGTCGGCGTGACGCCATGAATAGATGGACTGGTCAGGATCACCAACGACGCAGAGGTTGCGATGCTTGCCGGCAATCAGGCTCGTCAACTCGTACTGCGCCCGATTCGTGTCTTGCCACTCATCCACCATAACGTGTTCATAGCGGTTCTGATATTGTGCACGGATCTCGGGATGTGAGCGCAACAGGAGAACCGGCCTGATGAGTAAGTCATCAAAGTCGACGGCGTGGGCGGCGCGGAGCAATCCCTCATACCGGTCATAGCAGGCATTCACAATCTTCTCGAAGCGGTTGGCAGCCTGGGCGGAGTAGTCACCGACGGTCAGCATCATGTTCTTTGCTCCGCTGACCGCGTTGAGGATGGTGGAGGGACGGTAGCTGCGCGGATCAAGGCCCTCAGCCTCAATTGCGCGACGCATTAGGGTGGTCTGGTCATCCTCGTCATAGATGACGAAATCGTTTTCTACACCGATTTTGTCCCCATGCTGACGGAGAATGCGGGCACCGAAGGCATGAAAGGTATCCATGGTTAGCTGCTCAGCACGCTCGCCGATGAGACCGTTGACGCGGGAACGCATCTCACGCGCCGCTCTGTTGGTGAACGTGACGGCCAGAATTCGCCGCGGGTTCACGTTCAAAACGCGTACGAGGTAAGCAATGCGGTGGGTGATGACGCGCGTCTTGCCAGATCCCGGCCCCGCGATTATCAGGACCGGACCGGTTACTGCCTCCACGGCGCGGCGTTGATCGTCGTTCAAGTTGTGGAGAATTGCGCGCGCCGGATCGCTCGTCATGGAAAAGCCAACTTATTTAAAGCATACCAGCGCTGTGTGCGCCGTACACGATTGGCCTTCCCATGAAGTAAGGCGGGGGAGCTAGGCGCCCTGTTTGGCCAGCTGCATTGCGCGCTCCATCATATCCGGCGGTGGAGCGAATATTTGGAACGGGTTTGGCATGACACCCACCGGCACTTCTATGAGCGCCGGCGACTCCGCCTTCAAAGCCTCGCTGACCTGGGTTGTTAGCTCGTCCGGTGTTTCTGCACGCCTGCCCTGCGCACCAAACGACTCCGCAAATTTGACGAAGTCCGGGTTGTGGAGGTCAGACGCGATGAGCCTATGGTTGAAGGACGTGTCTTGGATTCGGCGCACGTTGCCATACGCTCCATCATTGAACACAACAGTCACAAGATTAATGCCATATCTGACTGCGGTCGAGAGCTCCTGTGAGCCGTACATGAATCCACCGTCGCCGGAGATCGCCACAACGGGGCGGTCCGGGTTCCCAGCCTTGACGCCGAGCGCAGTGTTGAACCCGAATCCCAGCGTTCCTTGGTAGCCCGCGCCGATGTAACTCCTCGGTGAGTAAACGGGAAAACCTTGATTGGAGAAGTAGCCAACCTGTGTGACTTCCGTGACGAAGATGCCATCTTCAGGAAGAGCGGCGCGAATCGCCCCCGCAAATTCCGACACAGGTGACATGGCGGCCAGCTTGGATTCCACGACCGCCTGCGCGGCGGCCATTTCGTCATCACGGGATTCGCGTGCCTTGTTGTGGCGTGGCACACGGCGAACCAGGTCTGCAAGAGCAGTCTTCGCGTCGGATACGACGCCAATGTCCGTCTTGGTGTTCCGCCCGAGTTCCGTGTCATCAATATCGATGTGAATGACCATCTGCCCTTGATCCATCGGATACGGGCTGGGGCCCGGCATCACGAATCGGGTACCAATAGCCAGAACGACGTCCGCGTTTGGGAGTAAATCGTACGCGGCGATGGACGGCAGGGCGAGCGGATGGCGATCCGACAGGGCGCCTCGCCCATTTGCCGAAACGATGACCGGCGCACCCAGCATCTCCGCCAATTCTTGCAGTTCAGCCGATGCCTCGCTGCTGACGATGCCGCCGCCAATGAAGATGAGTGGGCGGGCGGAGTTTCCAAGCGCCTGCGCCACTTTTTCCAGCTGGTCGGGATCACCCTCCACGCGGGAGGGTATCCCGGGTTCCTGGAACTCGACGTCACCCTCTGACATGAGGACATCCACAGGCACCTCGATCTCCACGGGCCGCGGCCTCCCGGTATGCAACTGATGGAAAGCCTCTCGCACGAGCCCGGGAACATCTGGAGTAGCCATCGCGCGACCTGCCCACTTGGTGACTGCGTCGATGGTCTCAAGTTGATTCTTGATTTCATGCAGCGCACCGCGTCCCTTGCCGAGATGGTGCGTCGGAATCTGTCCGGCGATGCAGAGTACGCGAGAATTGGTGGCGTATGCCGTAGAAAGCCCAGCCGCCGCGTTCAGCAGGCCCGGGCCCGGCACGACAAGGCACACTCCAACCTTGCCTGTGGAACGAGAGTAGCCATCTGCCATATACGACGTGCCCTGCTCATGCCGTGTGTGAATGACGCGAATCGAGTCCTGTTCGTCGTAAAGCGCGTCAAACGCCCAATCTAACTGCACGCCGGGCAACGCAAAAATGACCTCCACGCCCTCACGCTTCAGTGCCTGTACAAGAGCTTGCCCTCCGGTTAGACGCGGCATGATCCACCTACCTCTCGCACCTCTATCAGCGGTGCCCCGATCGTCAGATGCAGTGAGTATGCACCCTGTGGGCACGTCCCACTATTCAGACTTTCATTATGGCGCACATGCGCCACGCCACGCAGCATTCAGTACGTCGGCGTCATCGATGGGGAATCGAGCAGGCAATTCTTGAATGTCCTGCCCTACGGGACCAGTAACGGATGCTCTTCAGTGACGATCCACGTCTCCGCAGCCAGCGCATCGCGCAGGGGCTTGGGGAGGGAAAAGATGCGTCGGTGCGTGATGCCATCATAGTAACGCAGGTTGCCGTCGGTCCGTTGTGCGATGAGCGCGTCCACCTGTTCCGGCGTCAACACGGCGGGATTGTTCTCACCCTTCGCAGCCAACACAAAGCTCCACGCGCCGCCAAAGTCTGGGATTACGGGGCTGTAGCCCGTGACAACCGGATAGACGGTGTCCAGTGTGTGGTGCAAGGCAGTAAACCCGCGTGTTAGGTCTGTCAACGCCATCGGCTCATTGCTGCTTGGGGCGGCCGCAGGTCCCGCGGTCATGCCGGCGATGGCAGGGCCCGACTGTACAACAAGCGCCCCGTCCGCCGTAAGTCTATCCCTTGCCATCTGATAGAACTCCTGCGTGTAGAGGCGGTACGCTGGCCCCGCTTCCATTGGATCCACGAGGTCGAGGATCATGACGTCAAAGGGCTGCTGTGCAGATTCCAAATACGTATGCGCGTCCTCATGCCGCAACTCCACGCGAGGATCATCAAATGCTCCCTGATGCCAGGTGGGCAGGTGCTCACGGCATAGATTCACGACTTCCTCATCCAGATCCACCATCACGACACTCTCGACGGAGTAGTGACGCAGGACTTCCCGCAGAGTCGCTCCCTCACCGCCGCCGCCAATGAACACGCGGCGGGGGGCAGGATGTTGGAACATCACAGGATGAACGAGCGCCTCATGGTACACGTACTCGTCGGACTGGCTTGACTGTGTCTTACCGTCCAGGCGCAGGACGCGGCCGAACGGCTCCGTGTCAAAGATTTCAACATATTGGTACTTCGTGCGACCTGAATGGACAACACGGCGAATCCGTGTCAATTGATGCAAGTCGGGCGTAACAGCCTCAGCAACCCATTCCGCTGTTGAGTACGGGAGCTCGGCAACGTCGTGCTCGCCAAGCCGCTGTTGATCAGGCGCCTGAGACACCGGCAAAATCGGGCTGCACGTCCGCCACAGCGTGCGCGGGCGTGTCCAATCGCCCACGCATGAGCTTAACCATCGACTGTTCCTGTGAGCCGAATGCTTCGGCGATCAGCTGGATCGCTTCTTCAAGGTACGTGGTATCGCCGCAGGTAAAGATATCGACAGCGGCGTAGCCGTGCTCCGGCCACGTGTGGATACAGATGTGCGATTCGGCAATAACGACGACGCCGGTTACGCCCTGAGGGCTGAACTGGTGAAACGCGTGACCGAGAATTGTTGCGCCAATGCGCCTTGCGGCATCAATGAGTGCGGATTCCACGGCGGACAGATCATCCAGCGCATCAGCCTTGCAATCACGGAGTTCCACCAGCACATGCGTCCCTAGAGCATTCAATCTCACCTGCCCCCACTTAGAGATTTTGAGCGCAAGGGACATTATACGGGCGGCATTCAGGGCTAATCAATACCGTCACGGGGCGGGCGGCTAAACGGAAACCAGAGACGCGGCGGGGCACCGGGTGCCCCGCCGCGTCTCTGTGGCACATTCCCCTACCCGCGGGAAGCGCCTGTCTCCCACCCATCCAAATGCGCGGGGGGATGGATCAGGAGAAGAAGGAGTGACATCACGATAAACGAACGTTCGTTCGCTTGTCAAGCCTTTTCGAAGATGCGTTCGCTTTTTCTCCGGCACGATCTTCGGTGGTCACCATGAGCACACTATAGAAGTGACGTAAATGAGTGGGGGGCGTAGAGCCTTCACGTTCTCACGGTTTGGCCGCAGAGATCGTGAAGGGGTCTGGAGCGGAAGACGGGATTTGAACCCGCGACCTTCTCCTTGGCAAGGAGACGCGCTACCACTGCGCCACTTCCGCCTGTCTGGCCTGTTCGGCGGCTGTTTTACGATACACGCATCACCATCGCCGCCGTCATCAACCGCCAAGCGTAACTCTCGCTCGCATGTGCCGAGGGGCAGAGTTGAACTGCCGACACCGCGATTTTCAGTCGCGTGCTCTACCACCTGAGCTACCTCGGCTTGGCGCGATGCGCACCATACAGCTTAAGTTGGCATTGCATCGGTGTAAAGCGGTGCCCGTGCGCCCGCTCCTTTCTCTTGTGTCTGCAAGTAACCTAACCCAACAGAGATGCCAGATGGGTACACGGCACAAGAAGGGAATCATGTCTCTCCAGCAGGGGGGTGAGATGGCTCTTCTCTGATGTGCCCTAGCCACCGTCAATTGTCATGGTGCACTCTTGCCGAAAAGGAGGGCCGTGAGGTTATGCCAGAGGCACCGGAGTTGGCCATCGCGCGGGAAGTTCTGGCGCGGCGCATCGTGGGCACAACAATAGAATCCGCGCACATCATTCGCCCGACGGTCCTGCGCACGTTGAACGAGATTGATGTCGCGACGGACATATGCGGGCGAACACTGACCGACATTTCGCGATATGGCAAGAGCCTCACGTTGACACTGACAAGCAAGATGGCATTGGTGATCTTTCCAATGCTGACGGGGCGGTTGAGGCTGTCGTCTCACGGCGACAAAGTAGGAAAAATGATTTGTTTCAGCCTCGGCCTCTCAAATGGGATTGACCTCCGCTACAGCGATGACCGACAGATGGGCATGGTGTACTACGCGCCGACGAATCGGCTAAAGGAGATACCCCGCCTGGAGGAAACGGGCCCAGATGTGTTGGATGCCCCCCTCAGCCTGGACGAGTTCACCGGGCGCCTACGGCGATTTATCGGTGAGATTAAGGGCATCCTCACGCGCGGCGAACTTGTTGCGGGCATCGGAAATGCATACGCGGATGAAATCTTGTGGGAAGCACGCATTTCCCCGTTCCGACGCCGAGCGGATCTTTCCGTGGATGAAAGCGCGCGCCTCCACGCCGCCGTCTATACGGTCCTCAAGCGGGCCGTCGTCGTGCTGCGAGACATCATGGCTGATGAGATTCACCAGGAACGGCGCGGGTGGCTGTCCGTGCACGGCAAGGCTGATGCGCCCTGCCCGCGGTGCGGAGGGCGCATCAGCCGGCTTAGCGCAAACCGACGAATCACCGACTATTGCATGCGGTGCCAGCCGGGCCTTTTGATCGGGAACTAAGAACCAGCGGAAAGCCCAGGGGGAAATTGGCGGGGGGGCTTAACCTGGCTATTGATACACTGTATCTTTACTGAGAGATATCTTCGGTCAGAGTTGTTAGATTCAAAATGGGACTTTGTATCATGACCATCGGCGCGGCAGACTCAAACATCCTCGCGGCTCTCGAGAACCAGGGTTACCGCTCCACGCAGCCTCGCAGGGAAATCATCAGCGGCCTTGAACACCGAAGCGACGCCTTCACAGCGGAGGATTTGGTGCGTGATCTACCGCACATCGGCCGCGCAACGATCTTCCGTACGATCAAGCTGTTGCTGGAGGCCGGCATCATCTGCAAGTTGAGCCTCATCAATGGAGAGCCGCGCTATTCGCTGGCGCACGCGGAGCATCACCATCACACCGTCTGCGTCACGTGCGGCGCAATCGGTGAGTTCCACGCGGGCACCGTTGAGCGCGTCTTGCGCCTCATTGGTAACGAAATTGGTGGCAGAATCATCGGCCACCGGATAGAGCTCTACATCACCTGTGCGGCGTGCTCTCACCTCAATCAGCCCCTACCCCGCACCACCCAGACGTACGTCGCCTGAATGCACCAGCCCGGAGA
Source organism: Dehalococcoidia bacterium (assembly GCA_965224255.1). Taxonomy (GTDB): domain Bacteria; phylum Chloroflexota; class Dehalococcoidia; order UBA6926; family UBA6926; genus VXMO01. The sequence goes on along the minus strand of CBDCYO010000005.1, from coordinate 1,513,272 downwards.
TCCTGCATTGCGAGAGATTTCACAATGGCTAAGGTGAACGGCGTGTCGGTTGGACCGCCACATATTGTCGTCAACGATCTGACTGTTGAGCGGTCTGGGACGCGCATCCTGACTGACGTAAGCTTCGAATTCGGGCCTGGAACGCTGGTTGGCGTTGTTGGCCCAAATGGCGCCGGCAAGAGCACCCTCTTTGAGGCTATTTCCGGTCGTATCCCGATTCACCACGGAACGGCCACCATTCGCGCGGAGCGGCCACTGAATGAGGGGGGTATGGCGTACGTGCCGCAGCGTGACAGCATCAACTGGAGAGTTCCCCTCACTGTGCAGGACGTTGTGATGATGGGCCGAACGAACTCTCGCGGCTGGCTGCGTCGCTACACGAAAGAGGATCGTGCCCTGTGTAGGGAGAGCCTGGATCGCGTCAATCTGTGGGATAGCCGGGACTCCCTGGTGACTGAGTTATCCGGCGGGCAGCGCCAGCGAGCATTTATTGCCCGCGCGTTGTGTCAGGAGGCGTCCATTCTCCTCCTTGATGAGTCCTTTAGCGGTGTGGACGTCGGGGCACAGGAGGACATCGTCGAAGTACTGCGTGGCCTGCGTGACGAGGGCAAGATCATCCTTCTGGCCACTCATGATTTGACGAATCTGGCCAGGCGGTTCGATATCTGCCTCTGTATCAACCGCCACGTCTGCGCGTGTGGACCGCCGGAAGAGGCCTTTACACCTCAGGTGCTGGAGGAATTGTACGGTTCCCACGGCGTCGTCTTCGCCAGTGGAGGACATGCACCGTATGCGTCAGGTCGCACGTCCGTACAAGAAATGCACGATTAGCCCCCACCACCCGTCATGCTTGACTCCCTTCTCGCCCCCTTCAGCTACGCATTCATGGTCCGGGCGCTCATCGTTTCCGTCCTCGTCGGCGTGATGTGCCCCATCATCGGTGCATACGTCATTGCGCGCGGGCGTTCGTTCATGGGTGACGCGCTGGCACATTCCGTCCTGCCGGGCATGGTTGTCGCATTCATGTTGGGGTTCAGTCCATTGGCAGCGGCAGTACCGGCGGGGGTTGGCATTGCGGCCCTCATGGGCTTCATCAGCCGCAGAACCGGTATTAGTGAGGACACGTCCGTGGGAATCGTCTTTGCGGGAATGTTTGCGCTGGGGCTCACAATGTTGGCAACGGCGGAGGGGCTGACGGTCAATGTGGAGGACCTCCTCTTGGGCCAGGTGCTTGGCGTCACGACAACAGATGTCTACATCTCCCTCGGCCTTGCCGCTCTGGTCATCGCCGGCATCTACGCCATTCATCGCGTCGCCGTTTACTCGACCTTCGATCCCGTTAGCGCGGAAATCGTTGGCATTCCCGTCAACCTCGTCGACTACGCCCTGTTGACCCTCCTCGCGTTCGTCATCGTCATTGGCATTCAGGCCGCAGGTATCGTCCTTGTCATGGCGATGCTCATCACGCCCGCCGCCGCCGGCCATCTGTTGGCGCGTCGCTTCGTTGGTGGCATGGTCATCGGCGCAATTATTGGCGCGCTTTCGGCCACCGCGGGGCTGTATCTCTCCTATCGCCTGAATATTCCATCCGGCCCCGCGATGGCACTCATCGCCACTGCCGTTTTCGCTGTTGCGGCCGTGCACAAGCGCCGCGCAATTTAGGTGCAACACTCAGGGTTTGACGCAGCATCAACTGCATGGCATGGTGAGCGCGTGATGGACTCAGGCCAATGTGTGCAGAACGGACGGGGAAATATCTCTGTGCAGCGCATCGAATGACACAACGAGCCATCGAGGGCATTCAGGCCGCTCGATTGAAGGAGATAGAAGACCAAGCCGTCACGTTTGCGCACAAGGCGGGAGAGATTCTCCTCAGTCAGTTCCGCAAGCCACTCGCAATCGAATATAAGTCCCGGGACCGTCGTGACCCCGTCACACAGGCCGACCGCGAAGCCGAGGACTGGCTGCGCGGGGCCATTTCGAACGTGTTTCCTGATCACGGTATCGTCGGGGAGGAGAATCCAAATTCGGCGCACGGCTCAGCAGATTTCGTTTGGGTTCTCGATCCGCTTGATGGGACGACGAACTTCCTGAACGGCCTACCCGTCTTCGCCTCGTCAATTGGTGTTCTGTATCGGGGGCGTCCTGCCGTTGGCGCAGTGTTTGTGCCTGACGCGAACGGGGGCTCAGTCGTCCATGCGCGAAAGGGTGGCGGCGCTTTCCACGACGGCCGTCCCCTCTCAGTGGCTCCCAACGCCGAACCTGAGCGGGGTCGCCTGACCGGCATGCCTTCGTACTATTGGCGCATGTGGGGATTCAAGGACGGACTCCGCATGCGACTCGGGGAGATACGGTCTCTTGGATCAATCGCATATGAAATGACACTCGTGGCTCGCGGAGCGATGCAGCTTTGCTTGTTTGCACAGCCCAAGATTTGGGACGTGGCGGCGGGAGTCCTCCTCATCAACGAAGCGGGTGGGCGAGTGTTGGAGAAGAGTGGCCGCCGGGCAAAATGGTCGCAGTTCACCGAATTTGGCAATGAGGCTGTTTCCCTTGCCGAGCTGCACGGATGGCGCGCCTCGATATTGGCAGGGAACACGGATGTGGCAACCCACGCGGGAGATCGCGTCCATCTTCGTGCGAGGCCCATCTTCCGCCTCAGACGCTGGCTGGCGGAACGCCGAACCAGGAAGGAGCAGGCGTAACTCTACAGCAGCGGCCAGGGCACGTTTCGCTCCAGCCCCGCAACAGGAAAGACGCCTTCGTCCAGCAACACGTTCAGCCGCTCACGTAGGGCCCCCACCTCTTCGGGAAAGAGGAGGCCGCTCAAGGCAGTCGCACAATCCGCCCCATTCTCAATTTGGGGACGTAATTCACGCAGGCTCTCAAGGAGATCTGCTGGAATCTCCTCTCCTTCAAAGTCCCAGATGACGGTGCGCAGCTTATATTCCACATTGAACATCAGGCCGTGGTCGATACCCCATAGACACCCGGATTCATCCCGCAGGCAGTGGCTGCCCTTGCGATCCGCGTTGTTCGTTAGCGCATCGAATAACGCGATTCTTTGCAGAGCGTGGTAATGCTCATTGCGCAGCGTGAAATAGGTCTCCGCCGGGTTGTGCTCCACATGGATTTGGACGGCGCCGATGCCGTATGGCCCCTCCCGTGCAATGGTGAATGGCACGATGTTCCAACCGAGTACGCGGCTCAACACGAACGCTGCACACTCCCGCAGATACAGTGTCCCTGGCGGGAAATCCCACAGCGGCGCCTCTCCTCGTTGTGGCTTATAGATGACCCTCACAGCGCCCGCCGGTCCATCAATGACGCCGACAAAAACGGCGTTCGACCCATACGGATGTGGCCGGATCTCTACAAACTCGCCCTCGCGGATTGTATCTGCCACGCGAGGTTCAGGATTCGCATATGTATAGGTTTCGGAGCGCTCCATCATCGAAGGTGGCCACGCAGGACGTGCTCGCCAGCGCCTATTGCGAGCTTCCAGCCGTCGCGTGGTGGTAGCCGTTCGTCATGGGGCAGACATGATTCGTGCCGGGATTCATCGGCCCTTGGCACAACGGGCAGCGCGGCCGGCCGGCCGTGTAGGCCTGCATTGCCTTCTCTGACCACTCCCGGCTTTGCGCCATCGTCGTCCAGAAACGCAGGCGAGGCGGGGAGTCATCATCGTCCTCAATGTCATGCGCCTGAAACTCAATGACGTGAGCAGTATCCAGATATCCGACCGCCCACGAGCCCGATTGGAACTCAAACGACTGAGAGGGTGACTCCGATGGGAGTTTGTCCAGGTTGACCGGCCGGGATGTTGCCCGTTCAACAGAGCGGCGCACCATCTGCAATAGCCTCTCTATTGAAACAGCAAGGCGACTCACGTCTTCTTTTTCCAGCCAGATGACCGCCTGGCCACCTGGTCCCTGAACGAGAATCCTGAAACGGCGCTCTCCCGGTTGTCCGATGGCCTCCACGCCAAAGCGCTCAGCAGGTCCCAGGATGTGTGACTCGCCAGACAGGGTCATGGGCGAACCGCCAATAATTCCCGTGTGATGGAAAAGCCTTCGAGTTGTTGAGCCATCGCGGTGATCTTGTCAGGATGCATCACGCCACGCCCCCCGAGCACGCCGTCGCTGAGACGCGTCGCTATCGCGACTGTTCCTCCGGGCACAACGGCAACCGGAATGCGTAGCTCGTCCACGCGATTCTGTACGTACGGAATCGGCCCCTGACCTCCCGTCAGGATCAGACCCTGGCAGCCCGTCGCCATCGCCGGCATCTGAAGATCCGGTCGGTCCCACCGTGTCAGAACCACCTTCTCATCCGCCTGACCGTAGTAGTAGATGCCGCCATCCAGCGCTAGCGCACCGACCATGATGCGCGGTACCAGGACATCCAGCCCGTTTGGATACGCGACGACGTTCGCATGAAGATGCTCTACGATTTCCCGAAGAGTCGGAGCTTTGAGCATTCGATCCTGGCGGAGAGCGACGGTGGGCGCGAGGCCCGCAGCGGCGATTGCCGGTACGAGTTCCGTCTCAACGAAATGCATGCGTAGCTCCGGCACGGCGTTGATGATGATGCCCGACAAGCGGTCACCAAACGCACGTGTAGCTGCGCGGACGCCGGACACGCTGTTCTCCCCCATGGAGTGTTCGTCATACCACAGGACGAGGAACACATCGGCATCCAGGGCCTCCGCGAGTGCTGCATCCAGGCTGCCGTTATCAAGGCCGGTTCCATCGATAATGACCAGGGAACTATTGGAATCGAGGCGGCTCAAGCTCTCACGCGCGGCGTCGACATTCGCGAAAAATCGCTGCGCGTTATCATTGGCGGGTCCGGCGGGGAAGAGGCGCGTCGTATCGGGTTCTGCTGTATTTCCCGCGGGCGCTGCCGCTCGAAACACCGCTCCATCTCCCGCCAACTGGACGAGCGCCGATGCGATTACTGTCTTACCGGCGCGTGGCTCAGTGGAGCCGACAAGGATCCTGCGCATCACTTCGCCCAGACATCATTCATTGTTTCCGCAGTATAGCATCGGGGCGGGCGGCGATTGACATGGTGGCAGTGGGGACGCAGCCCCTCCATATAGTTCATAATCCTGGTGAGGGTCATCATGACGATGGTGAGCCGAAACGGGTGGGGTTGTATTCGCCGAAAGGCGGGGGGTGAAACAGACATTATGAGTACGAGCATCACGGTAGGAAATGTTGAAATCCTGGCATTCGTTGACATCGGGCCCGCCCCGCGCGAGCCGGCCATGGTCTTCCCGGATGTGCCTGCGGACGCGTGGGGGCCATACAAGGACACGATGACTCCGGACGGTCTGCTGCCGTTCCAGATGGGGTTCTTTGCCGTGCGATCTGGTGGGCAGACGATGCTCGTCGATACCGGCCTCGGGCGAGGCCCACACGAGATGATGGGCGGCATTGGCGGAAAGCTGATGGATCAACTGAACGGAGCAGGCATCAGCGTGGGCGACGTTTCGCGCGTCCTCATTACTCACCTGCACGGCGATCACGTCGGCTGGAACATCACGTGGGACGGTGATGCACCCCGCGCCACGTTCCCCAATGCCACGTATTTCGTACCGCAGGGTGACTGGGAGCACTTCATGTCCGCGGAGGTTATCGTGAACTCTCCCCACATGGAGCAAAACGTCATTCCGTTGCAGACGCTTAGCGCCATGCAGCTTGTCGGAGACGGAGAGGAGATTACCACTGAGATCACGACTCTCGTCACGCCGGGCCATACGCCCGGTCATCAGTGCTTCTTGATTAGCTCCGCAGGCGAGAGGGCGATCATCATCGGCGATGCTCTGCACACGGCTGCCCAGCTAACGGAGACCTCATGGAACGTGGGGTTCGATGTTGATAAGCCGTTGGCCGCCCAGACACGCGCATCCCTCGTACAGCGGCTGGAGGACGAGGGTTTGGCCGTCGCATCCGGTCACATGCCCGTCGGCTCCAACATCGGCCGTGTTATTCGATTGGACGGAAAGCGCACCTGGCAGGTGCTATAGCTGTAGGAAGGAGTGAGGGAGCACCGCTCGGTGCTCCCTCACTTCCTCGCCGCTCCATCCGTCAGTGCGCGGTTGTTCTCGACGATGACGTCTAGTAGTGCCGCACAGATAATCTTGATGCGCGCCTCCATGTCTGCGTGCGTATCGCCATGTTTGGCGCGCTCATTCTGATCGGAGAGGCGAAGCACCGGGTTGTAGTTGGGGTGTTCAGGATTGAGTGTGTTCACCCATGAAGTGTTATGTTCGAAGACCAGACGATTAAACGTCGATTCCAGCATTGAGCGGTCGAGACCAGCCATCGTGTGCACCTCCAAGACCCAGCTTTCCTGGGACAAGATTGACAGTTTATGGGGATATGACGCAATCCTCACTGCCTTTGGGTAGCATCGGCCACGTGAACGGAGGGAAGGCAGTGGGCGGTCTTGGCGCTCGCTTTTGCCCGAGAGAGCCTAGGGGGTTCGCTCATCGTGGCAGGCGTCAATTTGGTGTTGCGAGTAGGCGTAACACTTGCTACAATTCTACGGACAATGGTCATGCATCCCACTTGGGTTGTGTATGGGCGTATTTGCGTGTCCCCAGAAGGGTCGCCCATCGGGGGGACGCGCGGGAGGTCCTGGTCGGACAGGACCACACAGAGCGCGGCTGCGGAAAGGATTAGACAGCGTCCATGAATCATCAACTTAATCGCTCGGTCTCGTGGATCGGTTCGAATGGTCGCACGTATCTGACGCACACACGGAGCAGGTATCTTCTTTTGGGTCTCGTAGGCGTGCTGGTCGCGCTTCTGAGCATTCAGGCGTCGTTAGGAACACCGCCCGCTTACGGCCAAGACGGAGGAGGCGCAGATGACCCCGCGCCGACTCTTGCTGTAACCGCCAACGAAGGTTGGAGTCCCAACAGGACGAGCTTTGAGGCAGGCCATGTGCAGGTCATTGACATCACTGATGCGTTTGAGACCTCAAGTAAATCAGTAGAGCTCACCTATGCCGTCAACGTGCAACCCCAAAGAGTCGCCAGCGTCATCCGCCAGGGCTTCCAACTCCGCGTGCAGGGCAGGAACGTAGGCCGCGCAACGGTAACACTCACCGCCACTGCCGGCGACGATTCGGTGGAGCAGCCGTTCGGTATTCGAGTCGTGGCGGCCGTTCTACCAGCGACTCCGACGGCGACGGCCACGCCTGTGCCAGCGACGCCCACGCCCACGCCCACGCCCACGCCCACGCCTGTTCCGACGAATACACCCACGCCCACACCTGTTCCGACGAATACACCCACGCCGACGCCGACCCCTGAGCCGACGGCGGTGCCACCGACACCCGTGCCGGCGACTCCAACGGCTGCACCGTCACCAACTGAGACTCCAACGGAGGCGGAAGGTGGCATTGGCCCTGCCATTATCATCGTGGGCATAATCGTTGTTGCCCTGCTTGGTATCGGCGCTTTCCTGCTGTTGCGGAGACGTGGCACTGAGAGCGAAGGTCCCGGAGGCGCCCCTACGAATGACCCGACTCCAGACGACGATGATCCCGAGGAGCAGCCTTAGTAGGTTCGCGAACACGCAGTAAACAGCAAGGGAGGGTGGGCCGCGGTGCGGCCCACCCTCCCTTGCTGTTTACCAATTCGTTTGCTCAGACTTCTCGCTAGTTGCACCCGACGCGTGGGCTTTCCCCTTCAATCACTCTTGATCTGAAGAGGAGGCCTTTTCTCGCAGGGCACGATACACAGCCTCAGCCGTAATGGGCAGGTCCCTGATTCGGACGCCGATGGCATCCTCAATCGCGTTCGCAATCGCCGCTGCGGTCGGAGTGTTTGAACTCTCGCCAGCAGACTTGATGTTATATGGTCCTGAGCCGCTCGGCGCTTCAACGAGCACGGTGCGCAGTTCAGGCAAGTCGCGCCCGGTCGGAATCTTGAACTCCGCGAGTGATGGGTTCGCGACACGTCCGCTTTCATCGATCACGAGCTCCTCCATCAGGGTGAAGCCGATGGCTTGAACAACACCACCCTCCAGTTGACCCTGGTGTGAGACCGGGTTGATGATCGTTCCCACGTCATGCGCCGTTGTAAACGTCTCAAGCGTCACGGTACCGGTATTCGGATCAACGCGCACCTGAGCGATCTGCGCACCGAATGATGTCATAGGTGATGGTGACGCATCCTTCACGTAACCCCGTTCCACAACAGGCGCTCCGGCGCGCGCGATAAGATCGGCAATCTCTATGGACTCACCGGACCGCTCGTTTACAAGCTGTCCATCGCGCGCCGCAATTGTCTCTTCGTTCCAGCCAAACAGTTCGGCCGCAAGTCGCTGGAGGCGTTGTCGAGCCATGGAACCGGCCTCATGTCCCGCCACGGTAATGAGTCGCGTCGTATGGCTGCCACCGATACCGGAGTCGAACTCTACACTGTCCGTATCACGTGGAATGACGCGCACACGTTCCACTGGAACGCCGGTCTCCTCACTGACCACCTGGGCCAAAATTGTGTACTGACCGGCGCCCTGTTCGAACAGGGGGGTCTCCACGATCACATCTCCGGAATCAAGGACGGTTACAGTGGCCGTCGTCTCTCCGCCTGGCGCTCCGTGATCCGCCATGGCCATCCCGCGCCCGACGAACTGTGGCCTCGGATCATGGTACGCGGCCGTCGCGACGGCCGCGTCCAGCGTCTCCCGTGCGCGCAGGTCTGCAAAGTGATGATTCGTCGGCGTGGCCTCTCCCTCGCCAATGATGTTCATCAGGCGAAAGTCCAGCGGGTCCATACCGATTGCGCGGGCCAGAGAGTCCATGTGTGATTCCGCAGCAAAGATTGACTGCGGCTCCCCGGGGGCGCGGTAATGACCGCCCGGCACACTGTTGGTGTAGACCTGCCATGAATCGATCTGCACGTGCGGAATGCGATATGGCCCTCCGGCCAGATGCTGCGCCCCCACCAGATTCGCCGTTGGCACGGGCTTGAATCCGCCGTACGCCCCACTATTCCAATACGCCTCCGCCTGCCACGCGGTAAGCGTACCGTTGCGCTTGACACCGGCGCGGATCGTCACCTCACCGCCGTGACGCGGATTCGCCGCGAGAAGCTCCTCCGTAAAGTCCATCACCATCTTGACCGGACGCCCCGTCGCGCGAGACAGCGCGTATGCCAACGGCACGTCCATTGAGCTACCCTTGCCGCCGAAGTCGCCACCAATGTACGTCGGATTGACCCTCATGGAGTCGGCGGGAATGCCGTACGCCTGCGCCATCTGGGCCCGCAAGTTGAACGGCGCCTTATTGCTCGCCCATATCTCCGTTCGGCCATCCTCCGTGGCCAGGACAACGCAGTTATGCGCTTCCAGATACGCTTGGTGGCCCTTGGACAGGGTGTAGTCCGCCTCAATGATGACGTCCGCCTCAGCAAACCCATCAGCGATGTCACCTTTTGTCCAGGCCTGATGTGCGAACAGGTTTGGGTGTCTGCCGTCAATCGGCGCCGGCAGGCCTTGATACGAACTGAAATCAGGATGCAACACGGGCGCACCATTGGCGCGGGCTGAACCCACGTCCGCAACGATCGGCAACTCTTGATACTCGACGTCGATCAGTTCAAGCGCAGCGTCTGCCTGATCTTTCGTCTCCGCCGCGACGGCGGCGACCTTGTCGCCGATGAATAGCGCCGTTCCCTGTGCAAGAACGGGAACATCAAAGAGTCGCCTGCCGATACGCACTCCACGAACGATGGAATCATTACCCGTCAGCACCGCATGAACGCCAGGCGCTGCACGTGCGCGGGAGGTATCAATGCTCACAATGCGCGCGTGCCCATACGGGCTACGTAGCGCCCGGCCCCACAGCATTCCCGGCAGGGTCACGTCCACCGTGTACTCAGCTCTACCGGTGACCTTTTCGGGGCCGTCCTTACGTGGTGTGGATTTCCCTACTTCCCGATATGCAGTCGCCATCACACATCTTCCTTCGTCACTTTCGGCCTACCTCTGCCATCCCAGAGCGCCCCCTCGCCACCCCAGAGCACCCCTCGTCACCCCAGAGCACCGCTTCTGTTATTACAGAGCGCCACTTCTGTCATCACAAAGCACATTTGTCTGTCATTCTGAGCGTAGCGAAGAATCTATGCCCGCACTGCCGCCCAGGCGCGTTAGATTCTTCACCCCACTTCGTTCCATTCAGAATGACATTTAGAGATACGCGCCGTTCAGAATGACAGGGTTCGGATACGCGCCGTTCAGAATGACACCACCCCCGCCGCGTGAGCACAATCCACCTGCCATCACACCCATGAACAAATTGGCTCCGCGGGTAGGACTCGAACCTACGACCAATCGGTTAACAGCCGACCGCTCTACCGAACTGAGCTACCGCGGAGCGCTCCAAGGAGTTTCCAACCCGCCATCATCTTCAGACGTGTTGGGTTGGTCACGCCTCCAGTATAGAGATAGGGCACCTATGGCCTCAACCTGCGAACGGGCACGTGGGCGGCTATACTTTGTGAACGGAGGGAGGCCGCGAGTGGCTGGAATCACATTCATCGGCGGTGGCGTCATGGCAGAGACCATGATTACCGCCATCATCCGGAAGGGTGTGGCTCAGCCCGGCGAAATAACTGTTGGTGAGATCGACGCCGCCCGGCGTGACCACTTAAGCGAGAAGCACGGTGTCATCACCGTCGCGGACAACACGGAGGCCGTGCAACGTCGTCCGTCTGGCAGCCTCATTGTCATTGCGCTGAAGCCTCAGCACATCGATGCCGTGTCGGCATTGAAGGCACCCCATTCGACCAACGTCTCGCTGGTTTCAATCGCCGCCGGCATCCGCATTGAGCGGCTGCGTTCGCTGACAGGCATCACCAGCATTGCGCGAGTGATGCCGAACACGCCGGCCCAGATTGGCCATGGCATGAGCGCATGGACTGCCACCGACGATGTCGATGAGATTCAACGTGGTCTTATCAGGAGCATCCTCGGCGCGATGGGTCGTGAGCTCTATGTCCATGACGAGCACTACATCGACATGGCGACGGCGCTGAGCGGTAGTGGCCCCGGTTACGTTTTCCTCTTTCTTGAGGCGTTGATCGACGCGGGTGTGCACATTGGGCTGCCGCGTGACCAGGCGGAACTGCTCGCTCGCCAGACTCTGTTCGGCTCCGCCGCACTGGCAGATCAGTCCAACAAGCATCCGGCTGAATTGCGCAACATGGTGACCTCTCCGGGCGGCACAACGGCGGAGGGGCTTGCGGTGCTGGAGAACGCAGGACTGCGAGCGGCCATCACACAGGCGGTCATTGCCGCTTTTGAGAAGGCGCGGCAGCTATCATGACATTCTTGGACACGTCCTATATGTGCACCCTTCACCGCCGCAAAGGCGTAGGCGTTGAGAGCATGTGTTCAGGCCGAGCATGTCCGTTCAGCGGGAGAGCTTTGCAGCCCCCACCCGCCACTGATCTGATTGGGAGGCAATGAAAGTCCACGTTCCCGGCCTTTCGGGAATGACGAGTGGGAGACATGGGAATATTCACTAGCTTTGTCGTCATCCTCGCCCAGGTACTCACAGTCGCCATTTTTGTACGGGCCATCCTCTCGTGGTTCCCCAACGTCAGCAAGGAAAATATGCTCATCGCGGCCGTCTACCAGGTCACGGAGCCGATCCTCGCTCCACTACGATCGGTCATCCCTCTCATTGGCATGATCGACGTCACGCCGCTGGTTGCAATTATCGCCCTGCAAATCATTGCCGGCGTCTTCAGCGCGCTCTAGAATCGGTGCCCCCTGTCACTCCTGAGTGCTCTTCCGTCATCACGTACGCCCCCCTTATCACTCCTGAGCGCTCTTCCGTCATTACGTACGCCTCCCGGTCATCTTGAGCGTTTACCTTTTGTCATTCTGAGCGCAGCGAAGAATCTATGTCCCCATTGCCGCAGGGGTGGAACACTACACGCACGGCCTGACGCACACGTTTAGATTCTTCACTCCACTTCGTTCCGTTCAGAATGACATGGCGGCTGCTTCCTTCAGGACGACATGGCAGAGCAACGCATCGGTCAGGATGACGTGTGCTTCATCATCCCCGCTCTCCATTTGGCAATGGGCGTCACGAATTGCTATGATTCTACGTCTGGCTCGGTCATAGCGATGCAGAGGTAACTCATGAGCGTAAACGCCCCGTCACAGGAGATAGGCCTGTTTCGTCGATACGGCGCAGCACTCAAATATAGTGACTACCGTCGCTTCTGGCTTTCCGCCACCTTTGCCGGCGCGGGCGTGTGGGGACTCATCGCCGCTCGCGGCGTCCTCGCCTTCAGAATCTCCGACGACTCCGCGTTTTGGGTGGGGATCACCACATTTGCCGCTCTCATCCCATTCGTCATCGTGCCCCCCTTCAGCGGGATTCTCGCGGATAAATTTGATAGACGCTACCTCATCGCGCTGGCGCACGTCATCAACGTCTTGCTTGCCATCGTGCTCGTCCAGCTCTATTTCTCGGACTCCGTGCAGTTATGGCACCTGATTCTCATGTCATTGCTTAGTGGAGTAGCGCGTGGAGTCCAGATGCCGGCACAGAGCGCTCTCATCCCCAACCTCGTCGGCAAGGACGACATTCTGAATGCCGTTGCGCTCAACAATGTCTCGCTGCAGGGTGCACGGCTGATTGGCGGCACGGCCGTGGGGATGCTTGCCCTTTTCAGCGAGGCGAGCATTGGAATCGCCTTTGCGCTTGCGGCGGGTGGCTACACAGTCGCGACGATCATGGTTTTGATGGTCCGAACTGCGTCAACCGGCGCAATCGCCCGTGGAGACTCCGCTTGGACAGTTATTACAGCGGGCGTGGTCTATGCGTGGAAGACGCCGACTGTCGGCCTCATGCTTATCTTCGTCGCACTGCACTGCGGCCTAACGATGGGCTTTGAGTCGATCCTTCCACTTCATGGCAAGGAGCAGTGGGAGACGACGGAGACGGCCCTTCCCTACTTCTTGGCTGCGTTCGGATTAGGCGCAATATTTGGCGTCATGGCCGTGGCGGGCATCCGCAGTGAGCGAAGCAAGGGCACCGCCCTACTCGTGTCTGCGTTTGGCAGCTCAATTGGTGTGCTGACCCTTGGCCTCGCTCCATCGCAGACCTTCGGACTTGTCGGCGCGTTCATCATGGGAATCACTCAAGCGCCCTTCATGTCTCTGACGGTTGCGTACATCCAGACCGTTGTCCCAGACGCAATTCGCGGACGCGTCTCAAGCCTGTTTGCGATGTCTGCTCTGAGCCTAATGGCCATCGTCAACGCGATCTTCGGCCTTATCGCAGACGCCGTGGGGTCCATACCAGTCCTCATCGTTTCCGGCCTGCTATTTGTTGTAGTCGCACTCGTTGCTGCAACGATCATTAGCAAGCTCCGTCGCGTCATGACTGAAGGCTTTGGCGTCGGCCTGCAGACCGGTGCGCCGGTTCCCGCGCCAAGCGGCGGTTCTGAATAGCCTTATTCGGCAAGACATCCCTCTCCCGTGCAGACGTGGTGGTACAATGGGCCTCAGTTGGCCTGAGTAGGGACGGGGTCACTGATGGTCAGCAAAAAATGGCGTCGCAGGCGGGTCTCGATGCCGGGGGTGTGGCATGAGCGAGCGAGAGCTCCTAAAGGGGAACACCGACTCCCTCTTCTTGGCGCTGCTGAGCGAGCGGCCAATGTATGGCTATGAAATTCTGCGAGAAGTGGACCGCCGATCTGAGGGCTATTTCACGATGAAGGAAGGGACGCTCTACCCCGCCCTCCACCGCCTGGAGCGCGATGGACTTGTTGACGGGCTGTGGCGGGCCGCACCAGGCGGCCAGAACCGACGCTACTATGTTATTTCCAAACACGGGCTACAGCGGCTTGAGCAGCGCCGTGCCGAATGGTCCAACTTCTCTCGCGCGATAAACATGATTATCTCAGACGCTGCGCCGTAGCGGCACAACCGGACATGCCGTCTCCGAGCAGCATCTCCACACCCATACAGGCCCTCACAAGCCAGATCCTCGTGCGTATCAGGTCGCGTCGGAACGTCTTGAGAGAGTTGGCCGATCACATCGAGGACCACAGCACAAGCCTGCGTGAGAAGGGGCTTGATCCCACCATAGCAAATGAGCAGGCCGTGAGAGCGTTTGGCGACCCGCACGCGGTCGCTGCCCAGGTAGAGCGCATCCGCAATCAGGGTTCTTGGTTAGACGCATCCATTGCCGCTACGCCCAGCCTCATTGTCATGCTGCTCTTTGCCTCTCACCGATGGTATGAGCTTGAGTGGATCATTGGCACCGCAGTTGTGGCATTAGCAGTTGCAACGCTGGGTGTCTACCGCTTTGGCAAGCAGGCATGGGTATTTTGCTGGCTTGGCTATGCCATCTTCCCCGTTCTATTCATCAGCATCGTCAGCCTGGGCACAACTGCCCATGCCGCCTGGAGCGTCATGGAAGGCGATTACATGGCCAGGGATCCCCTCAGTTGGGTGCTCGGAATCGGTCTCGGCGGAGCTGGCATCGGCACGGTTACGGCACTGCTGGTGTGGCTGAGCCGCAAGGACTGGATTCACGGGATACTCGTGGTTCTGCCAATAACTCTGCTCTCCATCGCCCTGCTGGCATTCGATCGGGGCTTCTATGCCACGATCGAGCAGGCCGACGCCCAGAACGCGGCACTATTCGGCGCCTTTGCCGTCGTCGTTGCCGCCGCAATCAGGATGAGCGACCGCCTACTCAAGATCGGCTTACTTGCGGCCTCGCTGCCATTGGGGTTCTTGATCGCCTCAAGCGGGATCAACACCAGCCTTCGCATTGCCATTATCGCGCTACTGACCATACCTGCCTTGCTACTCATCAGCGCCCCCCTGGTGGTGACGAGCAGGCAACCTGAGTCAGACGAAGGAATCGGACTCGATGCATGGACACGGTAGTCTTCCGTCAGTTGTGAGCCAATAGCGTTTGCGCCCGACCAGCCAGTGACATATATCGCAGCCTTCGTACTTGGTTACGCCATCGGCGCGGCTCCAATCATCTACGTTGTCGCACGATTGCGCGGTATCAACCTCAAGACAGCGGGCACCGGCAACATAGGCACGGGCAACATGTGGCGGCAGGCTGGTATGCCCATCGGCGTGCTGTTCTTCATCATTGAAGTCGGTAAGGGAACAGTCGCTGCGTTGTTAGCACGAGAGTTGCTGCAAAGTGAATCACCAGATTGGGTGCTGGTTTCCGGTGGGATCGGTGCCGCTGTTGGTCAAATGTGGCCGGCCACTCTCCGTTTTCAGGGCGGGCGGGGAAACGGAACGTCAGCGGGCGCTCTCCTAGCCGTCGACCCACTGAGCTTCGCCTTTGGTATCTTAACGTTTCTCCTGGTATCCGTTCGTAAGGTCATGCGAAATGTACTACCCGGCGGCAGAGCGAAGCCACCCAGCAGAACTGTGCCGATTGCAGTCATCGCGGGAATGACAATCTACACACTTGCGGGCCTCATCTCTGGCGAGTACACCGCCGCCGTTGCCGGCGGCATCCTCCTAGGACTCACATTCCTACGGCGAACCACCGCCACGTGGCCGCCCGATCCGGAAACCGGTCTCCCCCCTGAGCGTTCCTTACTCGCGACCCTGCTCTACGATCGCCCCGATCTAGACCGATGAGCCAAGAGGTTGTCCCGCAAGCAGCCAGTACTCCCCACGAGCCTGCCCCATATATCGATTACATCGACGCGCACCTCTTTCCCCTACCACCAACGACCGGCAAACCGGCTCTCATCGTACTGTCTGGCCTGCCCGGAAGCGGCAAGTCTTATTTGTGTCGCTCGCTTGCCAGCGTCATCCCATCACTTGTTATCCTGGAAACCGATGCCATTCGCGCCGCCCTCTTTTCCAGGCCCACGCACGCGCCGAATGAAAACGCTCACGTCTTTCGAACAGTCCATCGGCTTCTTGAAAGGCTCCTGGCGGACAGACACACCACCGCACTTGACGCCACGAACCTTATCCGGCGCAATCGGCACCGACTGTATCGAATTGCGGAGCGGAACGACGCGACCGTGATCATTGTGGAAACGACTGCACCTGAGCGGGTCATTCGCGAGCGACTGGCCGAGCGCACGGCGAACTTGGAGGCCAAACACGTGACGGAGGATAGCTCCACCGCCGGCATTGACGTTTACGATCGCATGCGGCGATCGGCTCAGCAGATACGGCGTGGCCACATAACCGTTGATACGTCTCAGGACATCAGCCCTACGCTAAACGAGATCGCGACATGCCTGGGCACTAAGGAAGTGCACCGTGGGTACACCAGGCGATGAATGTGATCAGGGCCGGCGCGCGTGACGGGCTATACTCACCAAAAAGGTCTTACGCGCTTGCCCACCATTAGATGGGTGTGGACCCCACCAACGTTGAAGATGGAGTGTGCCAGTTGGAATTAGCAGCCGTTCAGGGCCGATTAATCGACACGGAGGCCGATTGCGCCGTCGTCGAAATCATGGAAGGGATGCTTCAGAAGCCTCTCTCCGGTGTGGCTGGCATTGTGGACGAGGCGCTCGGCGGCCAAATCTCGGCGCTCATCGACGATGGCGAGATCCGTGGCAAGTGTGGCGAGATGACCATCGTTCACACAATCGGACGAATTGCGCCGCGCCGCGTCATGGTCCTCGGTTGCGGAAAGCCGGGAGAGATAGACACATCCATCGTGCGCCGCCTGGCAGCGGACGTTGCGAAACGTGCACGCTCAAGTGGCTACGCGACCGTCATTGCAGAGCCTCCAGCAGCTGGCATCATCAGCAAAGCGGAGGCGGCGCAGGCGGCTGGAGAGGGCGCTCTGCTCGGCCTCTACCGCATCACTGTAACTTCGATCAACCAGGATGACGACAGCAACCGCGAACTGAAATCCATGACGTTTGTCGCAGAGGATAGCGAGGCGGTGACGGAATTGGGCCGAGGACTAAGCCGCGGCGTGATTATCGCGGAGGCTGTCGCGTTGGCCCGTGATCTGGCCAACGAACCTGCCAATCGCATGACACCCACAGTCCTCGCGCGTCGCGCCAGCGAAGCCGCGGACGCTGCTGGTATCACGTTCACGAATCTAAGCGTCAGCGAAATCACAGAGATGGGTATGGGCGGCCTGCTCGGCGTTGCCGCCGGCTCCCACCAGCCGCCTGCCTTCATCATTCTTGAACACCGTGGAGATCCGGACAATTCGCGTCCCACCGTCGCTCTTATCGGCAAGGGTGTTACATTCGATTCCGGTGGTATTTCCATTAAGCCATCGGCGAATATGAGCGCCATGAAGGGCGACATGGCGGGCGGCGCGGCAGTCATCGCCGCCGTACAGGCCATTGGACGGCTCGGTTTGCCCATCAATGTCACGGCCCTTGTTCCGGCGACTGAGAATTTGCCGGGCGGGGGCGCGACAAAGCCCGGTGACGTCCTCACCGCGATGAATGGAAAGACCATGGAAGTCGAGAACACGGACGCGGAGGGGCGCCTGATCTTGGCCGATGCCCTGTCATACGCAAACAGCAAGGGGATGTCCCCGCTGATTGACGTAGCAACCCTTACTGGTGCCATCCGCGTGGCGCTTGGCACCGTCGCCATGGGTCTGTTTGCCAACGACGATGACCTTGCGCAACGACTTCAGAACACATCCGAGACCTCAGGTGAGAAGATGTGGCGCATGCCGCTGTGGGACGACTACAAGGAACAGATCAAGAGCACGGTGGCGACGGTCAAGAACACGGGGGGACAGCCGGCGGGCTCCATCACTGCTGCCAAGTTTCTGCAGGAGTTCGCCGGGGACACACCCTGGGCACACCTGGACATCGCGTCAGTCGCAAGTACAGACCGTGATCGTGGTTGGCAGACACGGGGCGCGACCGGCCAACCTGTTCGTACGTTGATCCGATTGATCGAGGACATGCTGGATAAAGGCTGATCTCGCCACAATCTGACCGGCACGGCGTCACATCAATGGAATCATCGGACGGAGCGGTGTCCTTCAGCCAGACACCGCGGTAAGGGCGGAGGCAAAATGCCAATCACACAGCAGGAAATCGCAAAGGGAAACTATCTGGTGACCGGGGCTACCGGCCGCACGGGCAGAATTGTCGTGCAGAAGCTGCGGGAGGCCGGTGCGCAGGTGCGCGCCCTTGTCCACACAACGGGCCCCGAGGAGCCCGATCTGGGAGTGGACTACGTGGAGGGCGACTACCAAGACAAGGATTCTCTGATGGCCGCGTGCGAAGGGATCGACTGGGTGATTGCATGCGTCGGTGCTCAATCCGCAGCACGTGGTCTTCATCTGATTGAGGCGGTCGAATATCAAGGAACCATCAACTTGACAGAAGCAGCAAGGGACAACGGGGTCAAGCACATGGCCCTCATCTCCGTTCGCGGCGCCGATACCCGCTGGGATTTCTACCCCGTCTACCCCGCCAAGGCGCGCGCAGACCAACATCTGATGGACGCACGCGTGGCAGGAACCATCTTTCGGCCTGGCGGAATGATCGATACGTCAGGTGACATCGTCCGACGAGCCGCACAATCAGTTCAGTCCGGCAGCGCAATCACGGTCTACGGCACGCCTGACCAGCCAATGGTCTTCATCTTCCTCGATGAGCTGGCCGATTACCTGATCCACGCCCACCTCGAGCGCCGCGCCTACAACTCTGTGTACGATTTGGGCGGCCCAGGCAATTTGACGCGTGCAGAGTACTGGGCGTTGTTCGAGGAATTTCTGGGAGTCGTCCCAAATGTGCGCTATCTGCCAGTGGATGAGATTGTTCCGCGGCGAGAGGCGGCAGAGCAGGAGCAGAACTGGCCTCTCGCGCATCAGCTAGCGCGAGAGGAAATTGGAGGACGCAACACGTCATCTGCTCCTCCCATGACAATCTACGGCCGGCTCTTTGACGTCAGGCAGCGCGATTTTCGTTTGTGGCTGATTGGCGCCCTGCGGCACATCAGAGACGCAAAATAGTAGATATATTCTCGCGGTAGGACCGGTGGGGATCAGAGGTCCACATCACTGCAAAAGTCATCGGGCCGGGGTGGGGGCCGGCCCGATGACTAGGGATAAAGGAGGATGAGGGGGATTCTAAATACTTCGTGTGATGTCGTCGTCCTTGATCAGACGCCTCCTCAGCACTTCGAGTAGCCGCATGCGAGGCACATCATGCAGCCTTCAGAGAAGATCAGCGTGCCGTAGCAATCAGGGCATTGCGGTTGCGTGCCGACCCGCGGCGCGGGCTGTTGCGTCCCTCTAAAGAGCCTGCTTTGGACTGCCGTATCGGGCTGCATCTCGCCAAGCTCACGCAAATCAAACTTCTCACCAAAGGTCTCTCTCGCGCGCCGCGCCATCTCTTCCCGCTCTTCGTCGATCGGGCGGGCGTGACGCAGAAGTGCCAGGGCAACCGCGTCCGGCGCGCTCAACACCTGCTGGCCTTCATCCCACGTCGGGACGTCTGAGATGCCACGCAGTTGATCGATTACCTGCTCCACACCTACACCGGAGCGCAGTGCCAGCGAGGCAAGACGACTGACAGCTTCGAGGTACGCTGCATCGCTTGAACCGGCCTTGCCAAGGTTCGTGAATACCTCAAACGGTCGGTTCTGGTCGTCAAATGTGATTGTCACATACAGGTTGCCGTGTCCCGTGCGGATGCGGTCCGTAATGCTGTGCAGCGTTTGGGGCCGTTGCCGCGGCGTGCGATTGATTTGGATCGGCTCCACGACATCGTCCATCGCAGACGTGTCTCCTGTTTCCAGCACCTGCATACTCTTGGAGCCGTCGCGATAAACGGTGATCGCCTTGCATTGGGTTGTCCAAGCATCCCAAAACGCCTTTGCGATGTCCGTTACGGTTGCCTCGTTGGCGAGGTTGATTGTCTTTGACACAGAATTCGTGGTGTTCTCTTGCCATGCTGCCTGCATCCGTACATGCCAGTCTGGATCGATTGCCATCGCTGTCCGCACTCCACGATTGTTGATGAGGTCCAAGACAGCCTCGTTTTGCCAGCCTGGGTCATTGGCAAGCTGGGCCAACGTTTCTTCCGCCTCATCTTCACCAATACCAACGACGAGCGCACGACGAACCGGAAGTGGCGCATCCAGAAAGCGCGTACTCGTGCCCTCATGATCCTCCCACAGGATGTTGGACCACCAGGCCAGGGCGAAGTGGGGCTCAATGCCTGAGGAACAGTCGGCCAGGCGTGAAATCGTGCCGGTTGGCGCAATCGTCGTCACGCTCGAGTGGCGAACGGGCGGCATCCCCTGCTGCTTCAGTCGGGATTGCTCATATTCCGGGAACGGCCCGCGCTGCGCTGCAAGTTTTTCAGACTCCGACCACGCCGTCTCACGAATAAAGCGGCCGACTTGTCGCGCGAGATCCAGGGCATGCTCAGAATCGTACGGAACGGCAAGAGCGACCAGCGCGTCAGCCCAGCCCATGATGCCGAGACCGATGCGACGCGTCTTGAGGTTCATTTCCCGCAACTCCGGAAGGGGAAATGTGTTGATCTCGATCACATCGTCTAGGAACCGAACCGCCGTCCGAACGGTGTCTTCGAGGGACGTCCAGTCAAATCCCGTGCTATCCCCGTTCATGTGTTTGGCGAGATCAATGGAGCCGAGGCAGCAGTTTCCGTAATTTTCCAGAAACTCCTCTCCACATGGATTGGACGTCTCAATGAGACCAAGCTGGGGGTTGGGCTGAGTCTCCCAGACGCGATTCATAAACACTAGGCCCGGATCGCCGGTCTTCCACGCAGAATCGCAAATATCGTTCCACAGGTCACGCGCCTGGACAGTCTTCGAAACGCCGCCGCCCTTGGGACTAATCAGGTCCCACTCCTCGTCCCTCTCCACGGCCCGCATGAACTCATCCGTCACCTGCACGGAGATGTTGAAGTTCTGCAGCGAGACGTCATCGTCCTTGGCATGGATGAACTCCAGCACATCCGGATGGCGCACACTCAGTTGTCCCATGTGCGCACCAAGCCTGAACGCACCCTGTGTCAGTGTTCCACCCACCGCCGAATACAGCTTCATCACGGCGACGGGTCCACATGCCATGCCGTGCGTTGTGGCGATGGGATCACCCTTTGGTCGAAGATTGGAGAAACCGAATCCAATGCCGCCGCCCCACTTCTCAATCATTGCCGCGTCAGAGGCAACCCTCATGATGGAGCCCATGTCGTCCTGTGGCGAAACAACAAAGCAGGCGCTCAGGGAGCCGCGCCCGTCCTTGCCAGCGTTCACGAGGGTCGGTGAATTTGGCAAGAACTTGAGCGTAGACATGACGCGATAGAATCGGGTGGCCCACTCAGCAACCTCGGCTTCGCTGGAGCCAACTGACCATTCGCCCTGAGACACGGCCCGTGCCACGCGCTCAAATAGAGCGCGTGGATCCTCGACAACCTCGGTGTCCGCGTTACGCGCCAGATAGCGGTTTTCCAGAATGGCGCGGGAGTTAGGGGACAGGACGGGATCCGCCTCGCCGCTTGCATCCCACTGGAAGCCGGCAGGTGGTGCTGTTGCCTCCGCCGTTCTGTTCAGGTGATGCCCGTTTGTCTTGTTGCGCTGCGCCGCCCCAATGATCTTTTTGATGTCGTCGTTTGCCGCGCCGTTCAGACGATGGAGGGTGCCGGCAGAGCCCAGTGGCAAGGTGTCCGCCAGCTGGACAATCATGTCCGTCAGAGTCTCTATCTGCTCCGCGGACTGCCCGGAGAGCTGTGCCGTAACCAACTCACGCAAGGCGTTTCGGTTCGCGGCGACGGCGATTCCATCATGTTCATCGGCTGTAGTAGACATTGGCCAATCACCTTGTTTTCATATCTCTCACCGCAGGTCCATCTTGGGAAGACACGTGAAGGGGCAGCGACACGACATGTTTCGTCGCCCTCTTCTCATTGTTTACGGGGACGTCCCCGCGGCCGTCCGCCGGATCGCTCCGGGGGGATGAGGGAGAGTTGACCTGCCACATTTGGTGCAGAGCCATCAGCCAGCGCCTCGAGTGTCTGGCGGAAGTCATCCTCGTCCGTGAAATCACGGTAGACACTGGCAAACCTGATATACGCAACCCTGTCAGTTCTGCTCAATTTGTCCATTGCTATCTCACCAATCGCTCGCGTACTCACTTCTGCCCGTCCCTGTTTCCGAAGATCGTCCTCAATCTCATCGACCAATTTTTCAATTGCACCCGCCAGAATTGGGCGCTTGGCGCACGCCGTGCGGAGCGCCGCCGTCAGCTTTTGTCGGCTAAATTCCTCCGTTCGTCCATCACGCTTCAGGACGGCCATTGAAGTGGCCAGCAAGTGCTCCATCGTGCTGAAGCGGGCGCCGCATCGCTTGCATTGACGCCGCCGCCGCACTCCCTGATCGCTGTGCCGGGTATCCAGGACCTTCGTATCCGAGTTTCCGCAATGCGAGCACCGCATCTCAGCCCAGTCGCCTCCGCTTGAGGCACCCGTGTCACGCTCTTTCCTCGCTCCCCTTCATGTCGCGTCTCTCCTTACATGCCCGGCTCGCCGAACTACATATGGAGAACAAAGTTGATAATAATCAATCCCTAGTAGGCGGCTGTCAAGCTGCAAAGTGGCACATTTTCAATTGGAATTTCCTGCAGCGGGAGGAGTTTTGGGGACAGTTTGGCGCATGTCCACGCCATTCGTCATGTCTTCATTGTCAGCAGCAGGCAAACCGCGGCGAAATTGCTCGTCATAATGGAAGCGTCATGTCAGGGGCAAGGACGCGCAGGAATCACCCGAACGGAAAATCGGCGAATGGAGCCGCTGGGAGCGACCGCCTCATCGCCGATAATCGCCGTGCACGATTTGACTACGACATCCTTGAGAGCATGGAGGCAGGCATTGCACTCACCGGCACAGAGATCAAGTCTGTGCGTGCTGGGCGTGTGACGCTGGCCCAATCCTTTGCCCGCATCAGCAATGGTGAAGTCTGGTTGCACGGTATGCACATCCCCCCCTATGCCCAGGGCAACATCTACAACCACGAACCGACGCGTCCCAGAAAGCTCCTTCTTCACCAGCGGCAGATTATGGCACTTCATCAGCGTGTCACGTCCAGTGGATTCACATTGATACCGCTGAGGCTCTATATCACGCGCCATCGCGCTAAGCTGCAGCTCGGCCTCGCACGGGGGCGCAGGACCTATGACAAGCGGCAAGTGCTGGCCAAGCGAGACGCGGACCTGGAAATGGCACGCGCGCTTGGCAGGCGGAGGTAGGCCGCGCCGTCCACACGTAATCCGCGTATACTTGTCGATGCGGCTGTGACGTAGGGAGCGGCCGCATGGCATCACCCCGTATGGGGGCGCGCGGATTCGACAGGGGTTGGCTCCGGTGCGTGAGCAGGCCGAGGCGCCGTGACCTCGTTAATCCCGCGGCAAAAACAGTAGCTGGCAGCAACAAGCAGCTCGCCCTCGCCGCCTAAACTTTAGGCGGTGACGTTCGGCTCCGCAGTCCCTGCGGGCGGTTCCGGGCGCTATTTCAGCAGGGTGCCGTCCTGCGTCAGCCGGTGACGTGGGACGAAAGACCATCGCCGGCTTGGCTATCGCGGACCCTGTCGGCCGGGACCGCGATAGGCGAGATCCTATAGACCGACTAAGCCTGTAGCGCCGTACCAGGTTCCGCCTCTGGACGGGGGGTTCAACTCCCCCCCGCCTCCACCATCCATATCTGTGCCCGCCTCTACAATGGGCACACGACGTAAGCAAAGGAAGGATGCGTGACCAGATTCATCGAGGTGGAGGTTGAAGCCGGAAACAACTGTGACTACTCCCTGCACCGCGTTTTCAGCGTCGTCAATGAACCGCAGGAGATCGTCCACGTCGAGGCTCCGGGCGTCCGCGACGATGTTTCGATGGTTGAAGTCACCGGCTGGAGCGAGGACGGTCCTTGCCCTGCCTACGCGGCCATCGTCGAAGATTCCGGCGAGGGACACGCGCTGCTCATCTTTGGTGGTAACGACGGCATCCGCACGCGTCCCCTCAATGCCACTGGTGCCTGGAGCCTTCATGATCCATCTCAGACCGGTGAGCCGTGCCTGCTGTTAGACAAGACAACCCTCTTCGTCACAGGTACTTAACGGACGAACGCGCAACGAGATCCAATGCCCACATCGCAGGACAAGGCCTGGCAATACGCAGAGAGACTCCTCGCCCGTCCCCAACGCCGCATCGAGGTGAACCTGCGTCGGGGAAAGAGCGGCGTGTCCCTTCTCCACCATGGGCGTGCGCTCGTCCACTGCCCCAACACGCATATGGGTCGCATGCAAGCAGAGTTGGTCGCCAGAGCACTGGGTATCGACTCTCCGGAGGACGGCGATTTCATAACCGTCGGTGTTAGCAGCGGCGTCCTTCACCGTGTCATGTCGATCTCAACCATGGACCCGACTGACGAGGACATCTGGCCACTCTTTCGGCGCCTCTTGGAGGAAGCGGAGGTCATGCGCATGGCCATTAGCGAAATGGAGGAGTAGGGCACTTGTGGCAATTATCACAGCATATTGACAGTACTACGCGCCGATGGGTATAGTACGCGCAGGTAATGCAGGCGAGATATGAATACGCAATCAAGTAGGCACAGCCCATCAGCGATCGCTTTGGCGCGGCGCGCCGCGGTGACATGCTCGTGTTGTTATATGCCCACACCGGGGCGGGGGGCTGTCGCTCGCGCGTAAGACAGCCTCAGACACAGAGCAGCGCCAAACCTGAAAACACAGGAAAGCGCGCAAGCCGCCCCGCCGACGAGTTGGGGCGGTTTTCTTATCCCTGACACACTCAAGGAAAGGGCCGTCGCGGACGCAGGAGCGGAATCAAGGGGGAACTGAGGGAAATGACGACCGTCGAGACAATTCGGACGGAATGGACCGAGGAGCGTCTGGCACAGGTCAGCGCGGAGCTTGAGAACGCGCACCCCAGTGAGATCATGCGCTGGGCGCTGGATACTTTCTTCCCAGACATCACACTCGCTTGCAGCTTTGGCGGCGTCTCCGGGATGGCCCTGCTGGACATGGCCATGAAGATCAACCCTGCTGTATCCGTTTTTTACGTAGACACGGACTTTCTCTTCCCTGAGACACATACCCTCAAGGACAATACAGCGCGTCGCTACGGATTCCACCCCATCGCGTTCAAGACAGACGTAACGGTGCAGCAGCAGGCGGCACTGCATGGGCCGGAACTCTGGAAGGTGGACCCTGACCTCTGCTGCGAAATCCGCAAGGTGGAGCCGAACCAGCGGGCCCTTGCCGGGCAACACGCATGGATCGCCGGCCTGCGGCGCGACCAGGGAGACACGCGCAAGGACATCGCCATCGTCGCGTGGGACACCAAGTTCGACCTCATCAAGATCAACCCACTCGCGAACTGGACGGAGGATGATGCCTGGAACTACCTCCGCCAGAACAACGTGCCCTACAACGAGTTACATGATCGCGGCTATCCCAGCATCGGCTGCACCAATTGCACACGCGCCGTTCAGGCCGGAGAGGATCCCCGCGCAGGCCGCTGGTCCGATTTCGAGGACAAGGTGGAGTGCGGCATCCACATCGATCCGGAGACCGGCAAGGTCGTATCGACGGCAGGCGTTGCCTAAGGCCGTACGTGAGATTTCTGCCAGCCACCAGCCAGGATTACGTAAGGAATCGCATAAAGCAGCAGCACCCACAGGAGGGTAGAGAGTGACAGCAGAGCAACAGGGAGTAACAGTCTGGTTCACCGGCCTTTCCGGCGCCGGCAAGAGCACCATCGCGGAGCGCTTGCTCGCCGTGCTGCGGGAACAGGGCATCAAGGCCGAATTGCTCGATGGCGATGTGGTTCGCACAAACCTCAGCAAGGGACTCGGCTTCAGCAAGGAAGACCGCGACACCAACATCCGCCGCATCGGTTTCGTCAGTGGCCTGCTCACCCGCAACGGCGTGGTGGGCATCGTTTCCGCCATTTCGCCATACCGTGAAGTGCGGGACGAGGTGCGCGAGCAGATCGGCCACTTCATTGAGGTCCATGTCCACGCATCTCTTGATGAGCTGGTACGACGCGATGTCAAGGGGCTCTATGAGAAGGCGCTGAAGGGCGAGATTCAGAACTTCACCGGCGTCTCTGATCCGTACGAAGAGCCCGTGAACCCAGAGGTGGTGGTTAACACGGAGGAAGAGACCATTGAGGAGAGCCTCAGTAAGGTGCTGGCGGCCCTGGAAGACAGAGGTATCGCGCGGCACGGCACGGCCGGCGAGTTGGTGGGAGCAACAACCTAGACTATGACAACAAGCATCGCAGAACCCACATACGCCATCGCCCCTCACGGCGGCGAACTCATCAACCGGCTGGCGTCACCGGCGGAAGCCCAGGACATTCGTTCCCGGGCCGCCGGTCTGCCACGCCTGACCCTTTCCCTGCGCGAGGCCGCGGACCTTGATCTCATCGCCGTCGGCGCAATGAGCCCGTTGACGGGATTCATGAACAGTGCCGACTACGAGTGCACGGTGCACGACATGCGGCTGGGCGACGGCACACTTTGGAGTCTGCCCATCACGCTCTCCGCGCCGGCTGAGGCTGCCAGCACGCTCTCAACCGGTCGGGAGGCCGCACTGCACGATCCTTCGGGCCGTCTCGTCGGCGTTATAACGGTCGATGAAGTCTATTCCTACGACAAGCGAGCGGAAGCGGAGAGCGTTTTTGGCACGCAGGAAGAGGCGCACCCAGGCGTCGCCTCGCTGTACAAGCATCATGACATGCTGATCGGCGGCTCGGTGACTGTCATCGAACGCGAGGATCTGGAATCTGTGGTGTTGCCTTATCGCCAGGATCCGGTGGAGACACGCGCCGCATTCACACAAAAGGGATGGCGGACCATCGTCGGGTTCCAAACGCGCAACCCTGTGCACCGGGCACACGAATACATTCAGAAGGCCGCGCTGGAGATCGTTGACGGGCTGCTGCTGCACCCACTCGTGGGTGAAACGAAGCCGGACGATATACCGGCAGGCGTCCGCATACGGTGCTATGAAGCACTGTTGGAGGGTTACTATCCCGCCGACCGCGTACACCTATCCGTTTTGCCCGCCGCCATGCGCTACGCAGGCCCGCGCGAGGCCGTATTCCACGCCCTCGTCCGCAAGAACTACGGCTGCACGCATTTCATCGTGGGGCGGGATCACGCTGGCGTCGGCGCCTACTACGGCACCTATGAGGCGCAGGATTTGCTCCGTAGTCTGCCCGCCGCCGATCTTGGCATCACCCCGCTCTTCTTCGATCACTCCTTCTTCTGCAAGCGGTGCGAGGGCATGGCCTCCATGAAGACCTGCCCACACGGTGCGGAGGAACGCGTCACTCTCAGCGGAACACAGGTGCGAGATATGCTCGGCAATGGCCAGGTACCACCGATGGAGTTCACGCGACCAGAGGTCGCTCAGATCCTGATTGAGGCCACACGTTGATGTACGCCCGACTCCCCACGCCGGAACGCGCATTGCCAACTACACTAGCCACTCAACTCCATCGCGACGGTACGAAGATTCACCGACTCCCCACGCCGGAACGCGCATTGCCAACTACACTAGCCACTCAACTCCATCGCGAAGTTAAAAAACGTTTGAGATTGTGTTGATAGGTGGCGTACCCTAGACAGGGCTACGTGGAGGGAAGATCAAGTGAGTACGTCAACAGAGACCGGACGCCGTTCCGCCCGACCGTCCATCATTCAGTACTTGGATGAGGAGATCGCCGACTACGAAGGTAAAGTCAAGGAGTTTCGCGCTGGGGAAATTCCTGAGGACGAGTTCATGTCCTTCCGACTACGGTTGGGGGTCTATGGACAGCGTCAGCCGGATTTCCAGATGTTTCGCATCAAGATCCCCGGGGGGCTTGTCCATGCGGACCAAATGGACGCCATCGGCGAAATTGCAGAGCGCTGGACACCGCTGCGGAAGGGGCACGTAACCACACGGGAGAACGTCCAACTCCACCACCTTAAGCTCGAAGACGCCGCCTTAGCCATGCACCTCCTGCAGAGCGTCGGTCTCAGCACCAAGGAGGCGTGCGGCAACTCCGTGCGCAACGTGACTGCTTGCCCAATGGCTGGCATTGATCCCCGCCAGGCGTTTGACATCCTGCCCTACATGGGCGCGTTCGTACGCAATTTCGTACGTCGTGATTTCACCTTTCACATGCCACGCAAGGTTAAACCCGCTTTCTCCTGTGGCGACCACGATTGCGCGACTGTACCGATGCACGACTTGGGCTTTGTCGCCCGCATCCGTGAGATCGACGGCAAAGAGGTCAAGGGATTCAAGATCACCGTCGGTGGCGGCACGTCCATTCAGCCGCTTCTGGCAGAAACGATCTATGAGTTTGTGCCCGTCGATGATTTCCTGCGCGTTTCGGAAGCAATGCTGCGCGTGTTCAACCGCACTGCCTGGCTGCGGCGAAACAAGATGAAGGCCCGAATCAAGGTCCTTATCCACACGGAAGGAATTGATTCCTTTCGTCAGCAGGTCGAAGAAGAGCTCCAGCAAGACTGGGCACAGAACTACGCCGACCGCGACTACTTGCTTTTCTACGATGAGGAGGCGGCGGATATTCCGGATTTGCCGGCCAGCATTCAGCCGCGCGGCGAGGACGATGCGGCATTCATGAACTGGCGTGAGACAAACGTCATCGCACAGGAGGCGGACGGCTACAGCTTTGTCGGCATCACAGTGACACGCGGAGACCTCTCGCCGGAGCAGTTCCGCGGCGTTGCTGAAATTTCCCGAAAATACGCCAGCCACCGTGTTCGCACGACGCCGGAGCAGAACCTGATGCTCCGCTGGGTGCCCAACGCCTTTCTCCACGACGTTCACCAGGCGCTTCAGGAACTCGACCTGGCTGAAGGGGGACTGAACGGCATCACGGACGTCACATCTTGCCCCGGCACAGACAGTTGCAAGCTTGGCATTACGTCATCGATGGGGCTCAACAAGGCTGTCGCAGACGCGGTCCGCAACCCCAACGGCCACGCTGGCCTGCTCGACGACCCGCTCATCAAGCAGATGCACATCAAGATGAGCGGCTGCCCAAACGGCTGCGGGCGTCATCACCTTTCCGACATCGGCTTTCACGGCGCCTTCATCAAGGGGCCGATGGGCGGGCAGATTCCCGCCTATGAGGTCTTTCTTGGTGGTAGCCATGAAAATGCCGATGTTCGCTTTGGAGTTCGCCCACGCGGCAAGATTCCGGCCAAGCGCGTCACGGAGGCCGTGTTCCGCATCTTGCGGTATTACAAGGACAACCGGGATGACGGTGAGCTCTTCAAGGACTTCGCACACCGCCTCGGCCGAGAGCCTTTTGAGGGCGTCATCAAGGAATTCGCGGATGTCGGCCCACTCAATAAGGTCAACCTCGAGCAGTACATTGACTACGACAAGACCGTGCTGTACGTGATGGAGCGTGGCGAGGGCGAATGCGCAACGTAGTGCCGCTCATGGCAGCGGATCCGCAATAGCCAGTATCCAAAGAAGGTAGGAGACGCGTGGCTGACCTTGCCGGACGGCGCGTTGTTGTCTTTGAAGCGCGGATGCCGGCGCAACTTGCCAGCCTCGTCGAGCGCCACGGCGGGGAGGCTATCTCAGCACCCGCGCTTCGTGAAGAGCCCCTACCCATGCGGCAGGAGGTTCAGGACGTCATCGAGGGCGTATGCACGGGCGACATCAGCGCGGTCGTGTTTCAAACAGGAGTTGGCGCTCGGGCGTTGATCAACGCCGCGGATGAGTGGGGACGCAGAGATGAGTTGCTCAACGCGCTCAGACGGGCGATCATACTCTGCCGCGGCCCCAAACCCATCGCCGTGATGAAGTCACACAGCGTGCCCGTCGCGCTTGCGGCACCGAATCCGTACACCTCACAAGACCTTCTGGAGGCCATAAGAACGTCTGACATCAACCTGCGTGGCCGCCGCATCGCCTTGCAGCACTATGGCGAGATCAACGCATGGCTGCGGAGTGAACTAACCGCCCTCGGCGCAGATGTGATTGAAGTGTCGCTCTATTCGTGGCAGTTGCCGCATGACACGGGCCCCGTCGTCCATGCAATTCGCCGAATAATCAGCCACGACGTGGACGCCGTCATGCTGACCACGCAATCGCAGGCACACAACCTCTTCCGAATTGCTGAGCAAGAGGGCCTGGTCGATGAGCTGCGTGGCGCCCTCTCCTCACATATCGTCGTGGCCTCCGTCGGCCCTGTGTGCACACGCGCATTACGAGAGCACGGCGTTGAGCCAAACGTGGAGCCTGTGCATCCCAAGATGGGCCCTCTAGTGATTGCGCTTGCCGATACCTTTGCAGGCGAGCCTGCGCAGGTATCGCCCATGACATCCACTGGGCCGTAGGCGGCCCCGACCTGCAATCGAGGGCGAACATGGGCTACTTTCCCATCTACCTGGATCTGCGCGGGCGGAAGTGTGTCGTCATCGGCGAGGATGACGAGGCACAGATGAAGGCCGGGGCTCTTGTCGAAGCAGGCGCGGCAGTCACCGTCATCTGTCCGGAAGAGCGCTCACGCCTCAGTGAAATGGCGCAGCGAGGAGAGATTACTCTCCACACTCGAACCTATCTACCAGGTGACCTTGAAGGCGCGTTCCTCGCTATCTCCGCCACGACGCATGACCGTGACCTGAGTGAAGAGATCGTCATGGAGGCGGAACGTGAACGGTGCCTGCTAAATGTGGTGGACATCACGGACCTGTGCATGTGGATCTATCCAGCTCTTGTACGGCGTGGCGACGCAACAGTGGCTATCTCAACGAATGGCCGCAGCCCCGCCATGGCATCATTTCTGCGGCGGGAAATCGATGATGCCTTGCCTGCCGAGTATGGGATGTTGCTCAATGTGCTGGCGACTATCCGCGAAGAGTTGCGCAGCGCCAAGCGCATGCCCCGTGCCAGCCGCTGGGAGGATGCGCTCACTGATGAATTAACCCGCCGTTTCGTCCTGGCTGGTGACGAAACGGCGCTACGCGAGTATCTCATCACGATGCTGACGGGCGACGGCAGTGGCTGAGAGAGGCATTGTTCATCTGGTGGGCGCGGGGCCCGGTGACCCCGGACTGATCACTGTGCGGGGAGAGCGACTCCTTCGCCGCGCCGATGTCATCGTCTTCGACAGGCTCGTTAATCCATCACTGCTGGCCGAGACGCGGATCGAGGCGGAACTTGTCGATGTAGGGAAACACCCATCCCGCGCCGGTGAACACCTGCAAGAGGATATCAATACGCTGCTGATCGAGCGTGCCCGTGCGGGCGCCCGCGTCGTGCGTCTTAAGGGAGGAGATCCATTTCTCTTTGGCCGTGGCGCAGAGGAGGCCGTGGCGCTTGCGGAGGCGGGCATCGACTTTGATATCGTCCCCGGCGTGACATCAGCCCTCGCCGGGCCCGCCTACGCTGGCATCCCGGTCACAGATCGCAACCTCGCCTCGGCGGTTCGCATTCTGACAGGTCAGGGTGCAGGCGGCACAGAGCCGGATGTGGGGCCCAAACGTGAAACCACAGTCGTTCTCATGGGAGTTCGAACCCTGGTAAACATCGTCGAGTCCCTGCGTGCGGAGGGATGGACGGACGACACGCCCGCCGCACTCATCGAAAACGCCACGACGTCACGCCAGCGTTCAACCGTCGCGACGGTGGGAACGATTGTCCACGCCGCACAAACGGCGGGAGCCCGCGCACCGGCCGTCCTCATCTGCGGACAGGTCGTGAGCTTGCGTGACCGGATCGCGTGGCTCGAACGACGTCCCCTCTTTGGGTACAGGATCATGGTTCTACGCGGCGAGACACGCGCAGCGGAATTGATCACGTTGCTGGATGACGCTGGCGCGGAAGTCGTGCATGTTCCAGCCGTTGCATTCGAGGGGCCTGAGGAGTGGACGAATGTCGACGTGGCGCTGAATGAGCTTGCCCACTACCGGTTCATCGCGTTCACCAGCGTCAATGGCGTCGATTACTTCATGCAGCGTCTCTTGCACACCGATCGCGATGCACGAGCGTTGTCTTCTCTACAACTCGCCGCCATCGGGCCCGCGACGGCCGCGGCCCTCAACCGACACGGTCTCCGGCATGACATCATGCCGGAGCACTACGACACATCCGCTCTCGCCCACACTATCGGATCTGTCGGAGATGGTGGCGATTCCGTCCTCCTGCCGCGCGGCAACCTCGCGGACGATGCCCTGCCAACTGCACTGCAAGAGCGTGGGCTAAAGCCGGCGCCTATTGTCGTCTATCGAACCATCCCGGGACCTGCACTCGGGGAGCGAGCGCGGGCAACGATTGAGCGCGGTATTGACGCCATCATCCTCACCAGCCCGTCAACGGCCCGGAATCTTATCAATGCACTTGGGAGTGATTCCCTGACGCTCAACACAATTTCCTTCATCTCCGCCGGGCCAACGACGTCACGGGGGGCCAAGGAGGTTGGACTGACTATCACCGCTGAGGCAACGGAGCACACAGCCTCCCGCATCGTTGACGCCGTACGGGCGTGGGCCCGGGCCAACCGATGACCGTTCGGCAGGGCCGCCGCACGCTTCGTGTTGGCACGAGAACCAGCAGGCTCGCGCGCATCCAGACGGACCTCTTCATACAGGCCACGTTGGCGAAGCGTCCCGATCTCTCTTTTGAGGTTGTCGGCATCCAGACTACCGCGGATCACCGACCGACTACACCCATCCCGGACCTCGGTCAGGGCGTGTTCGTCAAGGAGATACAGATCGCGCTCGCGAATGGTGAGATTGACTTCGCTGTCCACAGCCTTAAAGATCTGCCAACCCGGCTACCACCCGGCCACACCCTCGCGGGCGTCATGCCCCGCAGCGATCCGCGGGACGTTCTGGTCTCACGAGGCAACCAGCGCCTGCGAGAACTGCAACCCGGTGCGCGTGTCGGAACGGGCAGCATCCGGCGGGCGGCACAGGTTCTTGCCCATCGACCTGATCTTGAAATCGTGCTGCTCCGCGGCAACGTAGACACGAGAGTGCGAAAGGTGACCGGAGAAGAACACGAAATTGAGGCGGAGGCCGCCGTCCTTGCCGCCGTCGGCCTCCAGCGTCTCGGTCTAGAACCGGTCATCACCGAATACCTGGAGCCGCACATCATGCTTCCTGCCGTTGGGCAGGGATCCATTGGCATCGAGTGTCGGGAGGACGATGTTGAGGCGTGTACGGTGGCCGCGCTAACCGAGGCTCCACTTCATCGCATCGCGTCCAATGCGGAGCGCGCATTCCTCGCCGCGGTCGGCGGATTCTGCCGCACACCTCTTGCGTGCTACGCAATCGTGTCGGATGGCAGGTTGGCTGTTGAGGCGTTGGCCGCCTCTCCAGACGGCACGATCATGCTACGGGAATCACTGGTCACGGATCTGACAACATCTCCACAGGACATCGGCGAGAGATTGCTAACTGCCCTACGTGCCCGCGGCGCAGACGATGTCATCGTCCTGGATGACGCCCCAACAAACGACGCTTAGCCCCTGGGCCCTATTCGGGCCTTCGGGCAAGCACGTCAAGCTGGTGGGCGATGTAGACAAGCTCCCCCCGATTGATCTGCGCATGCCGGGCGGCGTTCCATTCCTGAAGTTCGTCACGCGGAATCGCCTCATTGTCCTGAAGGGATTCCCAAACAAAGTTGATGATGTGGTGGAGAAAATACGCCACATCCTGCGAATAGGTCGCGCTTCCCGGAAAGACGACCCAATCTGAGGAGCCCGCCGCCATTATCTCAAGGCCAGCGCTGGGAAGCGCACGCAGAAGCGTCCGTCCCGCCTTCGTGCCTCCTGTTGGCAGGCCGTCCGGCGTCTGGTGTGCGTCCATCGTTGCATGGTAGGCGGTAATGATACGTTCATCACGTTCAGCGTCTATGGGCGGCCAGAATACCGTTTCTCCGTCAAAGGTAATGGGAAGGTAGAGTAGGCGTCCGGGCCGCAGCACGGACGCGGCGGCGCGGACGAATTCAAGTACGTTCACTAGGTCGACGAATGCCTGCCCAACAATCACATCAGCCCCTCGGCCCGCCTTCGATTCACCGTTCAGATATTCGATAGCATCATCGGCACAATAGCTTACTGACAACTCCGCGCGGCCATCGTCATCAAGAATGGCATTAGTCACGCGCGATGCCTCCTCAAGAGCCTCGACATCACGGTCCACCATCACATACTCGCCGCTGTGTATGATGCCCCGTTCATACAGACGGCGAAATGTGCTCCCAACGCCGGCGCCTAGCTCAATAACGCGGAGTGCCTGTTTCTCAGTGGCGGCAACACCCTTCTCCAACGCGGCGAATACACGCGCGTTGAGCGCATCATTATCAACGGCCACCTTGGCCGTCAGGTAGCGGACGGCACTATAGTGTTCAGGTTCCTGCACGAGCTTGCTCAACGATTTCTAGAAGGAATTCACGAATTGCTGACATCGACTGATCCCATGAGGGATGGCGGGCAAATCTCTGCAGTGCCTCTACACCCATAGCCGCCAGGCGAACTCGGTCAGTTGCCAGATCACGCAGACGCATAGCCAGTTCGGGCGCGGACCCCGATTCAACAAGGAATCCGTTCTGACGGTCTGTGATAATTTCATGCGCGGCGCCGGAGTCCGTTGCAATCGCGGGCAAACCAAACGCCATTCCTTCCAGATATACGATGCCGAATCCCTCATACGAGGACGGCACGGCAAGGACATGTGATCTTTCCAGGTGCTCGCGGAGCGCGTCATCTTTCACGGGCCCGTGAAAGATGACGCGCTCGTTAAGGCCAAGCGCCTCCACCTGCCGTCGTGTTCGCTCCGTATACTCCGGTTCGACCTCAAGCCCGCCAACGACGTCGAGTTGCATCGGCGCGTTACCGACAAACCTCAGCGCCTCCAGTAGCACATGTAGCTGCTTACGCTCTATCACGTTGCCCAGGAAAAGGATTCGGAGAGGAGCATCTGACATGGCACGCGCCGTCACATCCTCCTCCGTCAGGCTGGATTGGAGCCGGTCGCCCGCAGGAACGGCCACGATGTACGGTTTACGGCCTCCAATGCGTGCGTGAACCGTGTCACGCGTCGTTTCGCTATTGAACACGAAACCATCGACGGAACGCAGGTAGCTGTGCTCAATGACGCCATATATGCGATTTTTCCACTGCGCCCGCAGCTCGCTTACACGCAGATGGTGGACGATGGAAATAATCGGCCACCGCCCGTGAACCGCGCGATTCACGCGAAACAACGATGGATGATTCAACTCATCTTGCAACATCACATCCACGTTCGCAGACGTCAGCTGCCGCCGCAGCCCGCGCGATAACGCATCTGTCAGATGGCGGCCGTAGTTGCGCCAGGGAATACTAATGATATTGACGTCGTCGCCCGCCGCCGTTAGGCACTCCACCAGCTTGCGATCATAGAGATAGCCGCCCGAAAGCGTATCCAGGCTGTCGTAGATGACAAGGCCGACCTTCAAGCGGAGAATTCCCTCCGGTAGGACGCCCATGCATCGTCATCTTCTCGCACGCGCACTGTCAGGGAGGTCAGCGAATCCACGGGTATGCGGGCGGTGATGAAACCCCACAGAATACGGGCAAAGTTCTCCACGCTTGGATTGAGGCCCACAAACTCTTCAAGGTCATTGAGTGTGTTTGCCGCGTACCGGGCTTCCACATCATCCAGTGCCGTGCGGACTGCGGTAATGTCCACCAGGTAGCCGTGCTCATCTAGTCCAGGCCCCTCCAACAGCGCTTCCACGCCATACTCATGGCTGTTTCGCTGATTCTCCCGGCCAAAGTCGCCTCCGACCAGATAGTGCCAGGCAGCAAACGACCGCACGACTGAGACCGAATACACTTGACCTCCGGTATCCACCTGAGGCGCCGTTTACGCCACTAACGCCCATCTTCGGAATTATCGTACGCCAACAACACCTGCAGCGTCTGATCAGGGTGCTCATCCAGCATGGCGTAAGCGGACGGCGCATCCTCAAGCAGAAAACGGTGGGTCACAAGCCGCGATGGCCGAATATTCTCGATCATTCGCCATACTGTCTCGAATCGACGCTGCTTACTCCATCGTGCAGACAACTCTGGTGCAATCGTCGTCACCTGGCTGCTGATGAGACGCATACGGCTACGGTGAAAGCTTCCCCCAAAATCGATCGGTGCACGCTTCGTTCCATACCACGAGCCGATGACAATGCGTCCGCCATAGCCCGTCGACGCGATCGCCGTATTCAGTGCCTCCGGTCTGCCTGATAACTCATAGACGATATCCGCCCCATGCTCGCCGAACGCCACGTTGATATCCTCCATCACGTGGGAAGATCCGGGATCCAGCGCGGCACGTGCACCCAGCTGTTGGGACGCCTTGCGCCGGGATTCCTCAACGTCCAGGGTCACAATGGTGCCAAGAGGCATCTGTGCCAGCAGGGACGTTGTCAGGAGTCCAATGACGCCCTGCCCGATGACCAGCGCATTCTCACCAATCAGCGGCGCCCCGTCCATTGCGAAATTAACGGCCGTCTCCATCGATGGCAGCATAACGGCATCTTCCCAGTCAATGCCGTCCGGAATGTCCATTAGCGTCTCCGGATCCGCCTCAAATAAGGACGTGTGCGGATGGAAAGCGAAGACACGGCGGCCCAGCAGTTCACTGTCGGCTCCCTGACCAATCTCGACCACCTCGCCGGCTACCGCATAGCCATAACGAAGAGGAAACGACAAATTACCTGCAAGGGCTGAAATGGACTCATCGGCGTCCATCTCGGACGGTGCTTGCCCCCGGTAGATGAGGAGTTCTGTGCCCGCGCTTATTGCCGACACACACGTTCGCACGAGAACGCGGCCTGGAGACGCGCCATCTATCTCTTCATGCTGAACATCGACACGCCGCGGCGCGACAAACGTGAGCGTGCTAGCCTTCAATCCGGCGACCAATCCGGCCTGCCCCACACAATCAAATCCTCGCCAGCCCTCGTGTAGCCGAGATTTTGAAGATATGGGAATGGGGCACCGCTGGTACTGTTGATGCCCGCAACGGCATGTAGGCCACCAACGAGCATCGGCGCAATCGTGATGACAACGTGATCGACGAACCGCGCCGCTAACAACTCCGTAATGACGCGCGCGCCACCCTCCACCATCAGACTCCGCACGCCATTGTCAAAGAGAGTTGACATCAGGGCATCAAGGTCAACAAGTCCGTCCTTTTCGCGCGCCGGAAGACGTATGACGCGTGCGCCCGCTCCCTCCAACTCCACTTGCCGTTCCATTGAGGCGTCGTCTCGCGTGGCCAACCACGGCATGGTTCGGTAGCTTTGGAGCAGTGTCGCGTTGAGCGGGCAGCGGAGACGGCTGTCGAGAATGATGGGTTGCGGATCTTTTCCGTCCGCCAGCCGAACCGTTAGACGCGGATCGTCCGCGATGACGGTGCCGATGCCCACAAGGATTGCATCGTTGGACGAGCGTAGCAGGTGGGTCATCTCCGCCGACTGTGAACCGCTGAGGCTGAGAGGCAGCAAATCTGACCGCGCGATGGAGCCGTCAAGGCTTTGGGCATATGTAAGTGTCACGAATGGCCGCTGGTTAGCCTCCGAGATCGCACGTTTCTTCGCCGAAGGTACGAAGGGACTGAGAAGGGTATCCTGATAAGGCTCCTCCAGTGTGAGCATGTGCCCCATCCGCTCAACCTTTGTGGTGAGATAGTCGACGTTCTGTGCTGTGACCGGACCCGGGACGGGCACCCTGCCCACCACATCCACGCCAAGCTCACGAATCTTCGCAATCTTGCTGGGGTTGTTCGTCATGAGCCGAATCGACCTCACCCGCAGGTCTTTGAGAATGAGAGCCGCTATACCGTAGTCGCGCTCATCGGCCTGGTAGCCGAGGCGCAGGTTAGCGTCAACAGTATCTAGGCCTTGATCCTGCAGGTTGTAGGCGCGTAGTTTCTCAGGCAAGCCGATTCCGCGCCCTTCCTGCCGCAAGTAAATGACGATTCCTGCGCCTTCCTGTGCCACAGCCTCAATCGCCGCGTCAAGTTGCGCGGCGCAATCGCATCGTTGGGAGCCCAATACCTCCCCGGTGAAACATTCCGAATGGACGCGCGTCAGAACACCTTCGGACTCTGAGATGTCGCCAATGACCAGGGACAGATGCTCCTTGTCATCAGCTGTATTCGTGAAGTAATCAAGCCGGAACTCGCCGTGAGCAGTCGGAATCCGCGCGGACACGCTGCGCTCTATGGAGGTTGGATGTCGTGACATTTTTTGGGGATCCTGGATCTCTTTGCAGGCCGTTGTCGGCAGTCGGAAAGCGCATAAAGCAAACGACACCATGATTCGTGCGAACGGCGCTGTTGTCAATTCGAGCAGGACAATGCTCTACCACGCCGCCTTTAGAAATCGCAAGGCGATACCGGCTTTCATAGCACTTTACGCATGAGCGGCATCACATAGTACGCCCATACTCTTACGCACGGCTGGTCGCCATCGAGTCGTACTTTGCTGTGCTCTACCTAATCAAACGTTTATATCGTAGGATTCTCTTGCTCGTCAGCCTGTTCCTTCTTGCCAGCTTGCGGCTGTTCGCCAGCTTGTCCGCTGAACAATACGAGGATGCGGTCTATTCCGAACGTCAGCGCGAAAGTGATAACACTCAGGCCAGTTATCTCGGCAACGGTGCCAGTCCCAAGGTCGTCTCGGAGGCCTAGAGAAAGCCACATCAAAGCCTGCACCAGTGTTGCGGTGACCCAGAGAATGATCCTAAAGACGCGTATCATGCGGTTACGTCAGAAGCTCACGAATAAGGTTAGTCTGACAAGGGCGATCACGATTGCAACAACATTCGTCACTATCCCCGCAACGGCCATGCCATATCCTCGCCCACTGGCTCGGTCGCGGAAAAAGGCAACTGCCGAGAGTGGCAATCCCACGGCGATGCACGGGATAGAGATAAACGGGCCGATGAGCAGGATAAACGCGAACACGATGGCCACGATACCCAAGACCATGCCTGCGATGCCCATAATGACCCCCCTTGCCGCATAGGATAGTGACCCCCCTTGCCGCACATAGGATAGTGACTACTCTTGCCACAGCAGATCATTAGCCCACGTGAGTCGACAAGGGGGCACGATGCCCCTATCCCACGACGGATACCGTCAACGGGTACCGACCCACGAACG
Organism: Dehalococcoidia bacterium; assembly: GCA_965224255.1. Lineage (GTDB taxonomy): Bacteria > Chloroflexota > Dehalococcoidia > UBA6926 > UBA6926 > VXMO01. The sequence continues at coordinate 1,474,055 of CBDCYO010000005.1, read as the reverse complement.
AGCTATCTATACTGCTGTGGCGACAGAAGTATACACGCGTCGAAGAGGAGAGACCACGATATGCCGAGGCAGGCGAGGAGCGTTCCTGTGGTTGTGGTAGCCGTGCGCCGCTTCACGCCCTGGCGATGCGATAAATGATGGCACTATTCGGCGCGCCTACTATTCTTGTCGTCCCTCCGGCTCATACGCTGACCGGCGCGGCTGGCTGGACGGACGAAGTCATCAGTTTCGGATTCATCGTGGCCATCATCCTGGCGCTGGTTGTGATGTCTCGACTTGGCAGACGAAAGCGTCTGCGTGAAAAAAATAGGAGACGAAACCAGGCTAGTGAGAAGTAGCTGCCTGAGTCGCGGCACGCTCCACGGCAGCCGGCGGCCTCAGATACAACGGCTCCAGCATCGCCACATCGTCCACGTCCCCATGCTGTATTCGCAGCAGGCCCAGCCGCGCTGCATGAGCCGCAGATCGCGTACGTACCACCTCCGGCGCAATGCTCGGTGCCTGCCCCAGCCTTTCCTTCACGAGTTCGACCAGCGAGGCGTCAAATTCACCCGTCAGAAGGTATCCTTCGCCCCGCGCAGCAATCACGTCACACAGTTCACCCGGTGAAACGATGGCCTCGTCAACCAACTGAGTGACACCGCCATCGTCGGACGCTCCGTAGGCCGCTGATGCGTACTGTCCACGGCCAGCATCAACGACCGCCCAAACCGTACGTCCCAGGTGAATCGCGCCGAATGCCGCAACCGCCAGGGTCGGCACACCAACTAGGGGCAGACTGAGTCCCTGTGCCAGTCCCTTGGCCGTGGCGAGGCCAATGCGTATACCCGTAAAGCTCCCGGGACCCCGCGTCACGACAATGGCCGTAAGGTCGCGGGGTCCTACATCGGCCAGCATCATCATGTGGCGCAGCGTGGGATGCAGATGCATGGTGTGGTTGCGGCCCGCGCGCCACGTCAACTCGGCGACTATGGAGCCATCGTGCCGAGCCAGGGCCACACTCGCCGTTTCCGTCGCAGTGTCAATTGAGAGGATCATGTGCTAGTCCACACTCGCGCCGTCACCCCATGCTCCGGTGCGCAGCAGACGCCTTGTTCAGGGCGCGAGCGGCGGTTGCGCCCAACGCCCGTATCGTCACCCGACGCTCCGAATCCGAGACGTAGCCAATGCGAATTTCAAGACGATCCTCGGGAAAGATGGACGTGGCCCGATCGGCCCATTCGACCGCCAGCACACCTCCACGGTTCAGGTAATCGTCCAGTCCCAACTCCCACGCCTCGGCGGGGTCATCTATGCGGTACAAATCCATGTGGAACAGCGGAAGGCGGCCCTGGTACTCATTCACGAGCACAAAGGAGGGACTCTTGGTGTACGCCGTTACACCCAAACCCTCTGCAAGTCCCTGCGCCAACGTGGTTTTGCCCGCGCCAAGCTGCCCAATCAGCAGGAGCAGAGTGGCTGCCTCCACGGCCTCACCAATGGCACGGCCGATACCTCTCGTCCCATCCGCGGAGCATGAAACGGTACTCCATTCCGGCGTGGTCATGGGACTAGGGTACGCGTTTTAGCGGACGCGGAGGAATGAGGGTCTCACAGCCACGACAAGGATCACGGAGAGGGTGAGCGCGCCACCGAGTATGGCCAGCGACAGGCCTGGACCATATGCCGCGCCCATGTACCCCGCCACAAGGCTGCCGATTGGCACAAAGCCCCGATCAAGCAGGTATAGGCTGATGACGCGGCCGTGAAATTCGCTATCCGTCTGTGTGAGGAGAAGGCTGTTTGTGATCACGCGCTGACTGGAATCAAGTAACCCCAGAAGCACCATGACTGCCAGTCCCAACACAAGCCAGGGAGCTGCCCCCAACGCCGCGAGGACGACACCACTGAGAGCCATACTCACGACGATGAGCGCCCCCTTGTTGCGCACGTTACCCAGATACGCGAGAAGCATTGGTCCCATGATGGAGCCGATTCCCATGAATGTGAGGAAGGTGCCAAATAGCGTCGCGCCGACGATGAAGCCAAGGCCAATGTCGTTCATGAACATCACAAGCCAGTCTGTGGTGATATCGAATCGGTTATCCGCAATCTCCGGCAAGAGCACCATGAATGGCTGTAGGAATACGAGCGACAACAAGCCCAACAGCAGCAACATCAAGATCGATTTGTTGCCTATGACGTAGACGAGGCCTTCCCGCGTATCGCGAAGTGCGCCCGTAATACCGGTCGATGCAATTGCTCGTGTCGCATGCGGGTACGTCTTCATCCACAGCCAGGCGCCGATGATGCCGAACTCCAACACAATAATGATGATGAAAACGGACGCCGGCCCCAGTAGCCCAAAGAGAATGCCGGTCGCGACCGGCGCGATGATGCGTGTTCCATTGAAGGAGAACTGTTGCAACGCAACCGCGTTCGGCACCTGATCCCGCCCAACAATCGCGGGGATCAGGGATTGTCGCCCCGGCTGGTTGAAGGCGATCATCGCGCCACGCCCTGCAAACAGCGCATATGCATGCCATAGCAGCAGCTGGTCACGCAGTAAGAGAACAACCAGAATGACATAAACTATCAGTATCCCAATCTGCGTAACAACGAGGATCGTCTTGCGATTCAGCCTGTCCGTCAGCACTCCGGCGGGAATCGCAAGGAACAATACGGGGATGGTCCGCCAGAAGTTCACCCAGCCGACGGCTGCCAGGCTTTCGGTCAGTTCCCATACGAGCCAGTTGCGCGCCACGATCTCCATCCAGAGCGTCATGGCGTGCATGCTCACGCCGGCCCACAGGATGCGATAATCGCGAATTGTGAAGGCGGAGACGGCCTCTCGTAGTGATCCCCGGCCGCCGCCACGCCTCTCGCCCGGAGGCTCGTTAGACGTAGCTGAGTCGAGCTGACTCTCTGCTGATGGATGCCCTGACTGCACTCTTAGGGGGCCTGACTAGTCCAATGAGCGGATGCGCTTCACGAAGAACGTGAAGTAAATCGTGACAACCATGAGCAAAATTGCAGATCCGCCAACGGCCCATTGCGCCCCGCTAAATCCGGAGCGGTCGCCAATGAAGTCCGCAAGCACGCCAACAAAGAACACACCCACGTTCGTCATGCCCCAGTTGAGCATGTAGATGCTCATCACGCGGCCCCGATATTCATCTTCCGTATAGACCTGTGCGAGGGTGTTGCTGAGGGCCATCCGTCCCGCTTGCGCTAGGCCCAGTGGGATGAAGATGATCACAGCCACGAGGTATGAGTTCGTAAAGCTAAAGATGATCAACGTCGCGGCCATCACAAACATGCTGATCAATAGATACAGGCCGCGCTTCTTATCCTGCATGGTCGCGACAAATACGGAACCGATGAGCGCGCCAATGCCGGAGATGCTGATCAGGAAACCCTGCCGGGCGGCGGAGTTATCCAGCGTCTCAAACAGCGGGCCTACCAGTGGCAACGACGTGAAGAAGGTCAGACGAGATGTGTCCACCGTCAGAATGGTGTCGGTGAAGGCGGGCAGGAGAAAAATATAGGGCATCGAAAGGACAAATGAGAAGAGGGTGAAGAACAGCAGCATACGAATCGCCGCATTCTGCCTTATGTAGGAGAAGCCCTCAACGACTTGCTTGAGCATGCCCTGGCCCCGCAGCACAACCGCGCCGGTCAGCGGCAGCCTCATGAGGACGATGATGCCGGTGCCATACATGATCGCCATCACGTAGTAGACGGCTTCAATGTCCCAGAGCGCGATGAGGAATCCGGCGAGTGCCGGGCCCATGAGGCGCAGAAGATTCATCGCCGCGCCATTCAACGCGACGGCATTCGTGATCATGCGTGCGCCCACAAGCTCCGGAATGATCGCCTGTCGCGCAGGCATCATCAGCGCCATCACAATGCCTTGCAGGAACGACGCCACAATCAGATGAACCCATGTAATGGAGCCCACCGTGATGGAGACCGCAACGCCCAGTGTCACGACTGTTGAGGCAAACTGCCCGACAACAAGCACTTGCTTCTTTGGAAGCCGATCCGCCATCACACCCCCGAAGAGGGACAGTGAGAGCATCGGGATGGCGTTTGCGAGTGCAACCAGCCCAAGGAGTGAGACGCGATCTGTCAGTTCGTAGACGTACCATGAGCGGGCCACCATCTGCATATTCATGGCGCCCATCTGCCCCAGAACGAAGAGGAAATACAGGCGGTAGGCCGGGACGGTCAGGGACGCAATGGCGCGAAATCCGAACCTCTGCCTCTTCTCCAGCTCAGGTTGGTTTTCACGCAGGTCAGGCCCGCCTCGCATCCCTGTCCCCATGGGCGGTCCACCTATCATGAGGCACGCCCTCCGGAATCGCCGTTGACGGCCGATTCTGACTGTTCCAGCCTCGTGAGTCCCTCAAGCAGGACGGCCAGACCTCGTTGTGCTTCAGTCGCCTCCTCGGCCGTCAGTTCTCCCAGACGTTCTTCCCATTCCCGCCGGCGGAGATTAAGCAGCCGCTCGGCGAGTTCAAGGCCATCTGCAGAAAGGCGACAAATAACGGAGCGCCGGTCACCGGGATCAACCCATCTCTCCACAAGCCCGCGTTCGACAAGACGGTCGATGAGGTTGGTTGCGCTGGACAAGGACGCACCGATCTGATGCGCAACGGCGCCCATACGGCAGTCACCATGTCGGCGCAGCGCGAGCAATGCCCGCAACTGGGGCATTGTGAGTTCAATGGTGAACCAATCATCTGGAATCGACGGCCTCAGCAGCCGCAGGATATATTCCAGATCGGCAATGAGACGCTGGGTTATTCGATTCGCAGCCGGAGTGGATGCGGCAGGCTTCCCCGTGGTCCGCTTAGAACGCCGCCCTCCAGCGGAATATTCACTTGCTTCTAATATTTTCACAAAACGAAAATAAATTGACTTGGCCACGTGTGTCAACAGGGTGACGAATCATCATCCCGCAGGCCGGGAGTGTCTGCTACGCTAATCAGGGGCGTGACCACTTCAGGCAAACCCGCGGCGGACTGTTCACTCCCAATCAGTTGAATAGGAGATCCAGACACGTAATGGCAGTTGAGCGCACACTGATTCTGGTCAAGCCGGATGGCCTCCAGCGTGGCCTCGTTGGCGAAATCATTAGTCGCTTCGAGCGGCGCGGCCTCAAAATTGTCGGGGCAAAGTTGACGCAGATGGATCGTGGTCTGGCGGAGCAACACTACGCCGAGCACGCGGGCAAGACTTTCCTGCCAGGTCTGCTGAATTTCATCACGTCCACGCCCGTCCTCGCACTCGCTCTGCAGGGCGAGGGGGCAATTGAGCTTGCGCGACAGACGATGGGCGCGACAGACCCCGCAAAGGCAGCCCCCGGCACTATTCGTGCCGATTTTGGTCTCACAGTGGGGCGTAACCTCGTTCACGGTTCGGACGGGCCGGAATCCGCTGCGCGAGAAGTCACGCTCTGGTTCACGGAGGCCGAACTAGGCGACTATACGCAGGCCACGGAGCAGTGGCTCATTGAATCCTGACAAGTGGCACGGCGCTGCGCCACAGCTGCTCCAAGCTGTAGATCTCCCGCTGCTCTACAGCGAAGATGTGAATAATGACATCACTAAAGTCCATCAGGAGCCAGCCCGAATCCGTGTCTCCTTCAGTGCGCAAAACCGGCTGACCGGACTCCTTCAGTCCTTTATGCATCGCCTCCCGGACCGCCTGCCCTTGCCTGCGGGACTCCACCGTCATGAGGACGAAGGCGTCCGCATAGGAGCAGATTCCCCGCACATCAAGCAGCAGAATATCGCTCGCCTGTCGATCTTCGGCAATTTCCACAGCCTTGCGAGCCAGCGTGATGCCATCGATGTCCGGATCCGTACTGATGAACGTGGACTGCTGCGTCATTGGGCCATACTACGCCAGCATCCGCCACGCAACAATGCGGGCGCCTTGCGCTGAGGCTCACGCATGGATTCCCTCTCAGTCATACTCGCGATCAGCGCACTGATAGTCGGCGCGGTCGCTGATCTGCTATACCGTGTCGCACAGAACCGGGGCATCGAGGCTCCGAACTTCGTCTTCTGGCAATCGACTATTTTCACCGGCCTCCTCTGGGCGACCTCCGCTGCGAGTTGGCTTCTATTTGGCGGCGATGGCCCCATCGCCTTTATTCATAGCAGCGCGTGGTTCTACGGGGTACCGGCGGGCGTCATAGCCTACGCGGGACTAACGCTATTTGTTGCGAGCCTGCGGCAGGGCGATGCAAGCGTTAATGCGCCCATTTTCCGCCTGAATTTCGTCGTGACTGCCCTTGGAGCAATCATCATCCTGGGGGAGTCCATCAGCTTGCTGAAAGTAGCGGGCATCGTGCTGGCCGTAGTGGCGGTTCTCGTACTGCTGAACATCACACGCATCAAGGACATGCAGGCAAATACGCGCTCCCTGCTGCTGGCCGTGGCCGCGTCCATCCTCTTCGGCGTCGCCGGCCTCATTTCGAAGATGGCACTGGACACGGGCGACATCGCGGCGATACCTCTGATCCTCACACAAACCGTCGGTTTTCAGGCCACAGCCATCGGCACGCTCCTCAAAACGGGCACATTCAGCCTAAAACGCAACGTCGTCCTCTTCGCGCCGGGGATTGCCCTGCTGCAGATCGCCTGGTCCGTGCTGCTATTTGAGTCGCTGCGTATCGGCGATGCCAGCATCAGTTACCCTATCGTTCAGATGAGCTTCGTCGGCACGGCGATCCTCGCCGTCATGTTCCTGCACGAAGAGATGACCTGGAGTAAAGGCTGGGGGCTGATCATTGCCGTCCTCGCGATCATCGTCCTTGGCATCGCCGGTTGACGAGGCCGCAATGTGGGCACGTTCCGTTTGCGCCACATAGGAGAATTCCATATCGTAGAAAGTGAAATGAGCACTCGGGAAAGAGTCATTGTCGCCATGAGCGGAGGGGTCGACTCCTCCGTCGCCGCCTACTTGCTCAAGCAGCAGGGATACGATGTGATCGGGGTGACGATGCGTCTCTGGAGCGAGGACGTGGAAGGGGCGTCACGCCACAACCGGGCGTGCTGTTCCGTGGAGGACGTGTTGGATGCGCGGCGTGTCGCCCAACAGCTCGCCATTCCGCACTACGTCCTGAACATGGAGCAGGAGTTCCGCGCGCACGTCATTGAGTATTTCATCCGCGAATACCGCAATGGCCGGACGCCGCACCCGTGTATCGCCTGCAACGACAAGATTAAGTTCGCCTTCTTCTTGCAGCGGGCCCTCTCACTGGAGGCATCTTGGATAGCGACAGGCCACTACGTCCGTCGTCGAGTTGTCGGTAACGGCCACATTCAGCTCCACAAGGCAATTGATTCATCCAAGGATCAGACCTACGTCCTCTACGGGCTCGGGCGGGAGGAACTGCAACGCTCCCTCTTTCCCATCGGCGAACTACCCAAGCAGGAGGTCAGACGCATCGCACATGAGTTGAACCTGGCCGTCGCGGACAAGCCGGACAGTCAGGAGATATGCTTTGTGCCATCCGGCGATTACCGCGCCTTTCTGTCCCAACACATGGCTCTTACCCCCGGCCCCGTTGTTGATATTGACGGCAAGCACATCGGCTCCCACACCGGTACTGCGGGCTACACGATAGGCCAGCGCAAGGGCCTGCCGCCTTCCCCTACGGGACGCCGCATGTATGTCATCGATATCGATACGGCTGATAACACGATCATCGTCGGCCCGGAGGATCGGCTTCTGGCGCAGGGTCTGCGAGCTACCCAGGCGACGTTTATCGAAGGCACTATGCCGACGAACGGCGCACCGCTTCGCGTCAGCGCAAAGGTGCGCTATAAGTCGCCGGAGGCGCCCGCCCTGCTGACACTGGAGGGCGATGATGTCATTACGCTGCACTTTGATGACCCACAGCGTGCCGTCACGCCGGGGCAGGCCGTCACGCTCTATGACGGCGAACGGATGCTGGGCGGTGGCGTGATTGAGAGCTCAATCGCTGCAGAAGACGTGACTGGCGCACAACGGACGGCACGGGCAGTGTAGAATTGCCTACGAGATCACAATGTCGATTATTGCCATATCGCACGGCCTGCGCGACTTCCTAAATCGCGGCGATGCCAGCACGCGGACACAAGGCAGCTATCCCTCCGGGGACACCCTTGCAGGCGTGTTCCAGGCTTGTCATCGCACCCTGACGCAGGCAGTGGAAACAATGACTGAAGAGGATATGGCATGGCGACCATTCCCAGAAACGCCGTCCGCCGGCTATTATCTTTGGCACGTCGCGCGCGTCCAGGATGCCCTGCTCCACAGGCAGATTCTCAACAGGCCGGAGATCTATGAAACACACGGCTATGCGCATCAGTTCGGCCTGCCGCAACAGGACACCGGCCAGGACTATACGACGGCGCAGCGTGCGCACTTCATAGAGCCGCCAAAGCTGGAACTGCTCGAGTACCTGCGCCTGACCTTCCAGGCAGTCTCACGCACCATTGAGGAGCTTGGACCAGAGGGTCTGGACATTGAGACAGCCAGCGGGATGCAGCGTATCCGCTACTTGATCATCCTCACCACGCACGCCAACCTGCACGCCGGCGCCATCAATCATATCCGAGAGGTCCTCGCCGCTTCGCGAGAGGTCACCACTGAAAGCTGATCCATCGGACGGCGACGTCTCTCGACCACAGCGCGCCATCGTCCCACTCACAACACGTCCCGGCCTCTTCTATGAGCGAGAGTTGCTCTTGCAGGGTGCGCTTCGAATCGCGGGCATTGATGAAGCCGGGCGAGGCGCCCTTGCCGGGCCAGTCGCAGCGGCTGCGGTCATCCTTCCCGCCAGATCCGTCGAATGGTTCAATGACGTTGATGACTCAAAGCGGCTCACGGCGGCAGAACGGGAGAGACTCGCAGTGCTCATCCTGCAGGACGCGGCAGTTGGACTCGCCATGATTCCCGCCAGCCAAATCGACCGGAACGGAATCGCCGCCGCCACGCGTGAGGCGATGTTGGCCGCACTGAGTGCCCTTGGAGGCGGTGTGGACGGCGTGTTGGTTGATGGATTCTCGCTTCCCTTGCCGGATGGCACGCTCCAGTTGGCACTCACACACGGCGATCAGGTTTCAATCACAATCTCCGCCGCGTCAATTATCGCCAAGGTCGCACGAGACGACGTGATGCGCGGGATGGACGCACACTATCCCGGATATGGCCTGGCGCAGAATAAGGGCTATGGCACCGCCCAGCATCTGCAGGCGTTGCGTCATCTGGGCGCAACGCGGATTCACCGTCGCAGTTTTCGCAGCGTCGAACGTCCAGCAAACTCGCCTTGACACGTGGCGCGCGCCAGCCTAGCATATCGACGTTCAGATATGGCAAACGATATAGAGCCTCCCAGTACGGAACGGACGGTATTCCGGCCAGGTCGACGGGTTTGTAGCGTCGTCGGGGAATAAGAGCCTGTGTCCGCAATTCTGTTACCAGCGTATCTGTTCGCCCTTGTCTTTCTTGCACTCGTCGTAGCCCTTGAGGATGCGTTTTCCCAGACGCGTGGGGAGCGCCTTGAGCGTCTGGTGCAGCGGCGGAGGCCGGGTGCACGAAGGCTGGCGCAGTTCCAAGAATCCTACGAATCGCTCTCGATGGTCGCTCTGATGGTTCGCTCCTCTGCAACCGCTCTCTTTGCCATCATCAGTTTTGCCCTTGTCTCACTCCACAGCCCCTGGCAATCACTAGAAATCCCGCTCGCGCTGGTCATCACAATTGTGGTCGCGATATTTGCACAAGCCGCCGGACGGGTGTGGGGTGGCCATGACGCCGATAGATTGGCCCTTGCATCCGCCCCAGTTGCCGCACTTGTCAACGCCGTTTTTCTACTTCCATCCACCGCTCTACGCACCCTCTTCCATCCACTTGCCCGATTACTGAGCCAGAAGGATGCGGAATCAGCAGTTACCGAAAGATCCGACACACGACAGAGTAACGCCGGCAACGGCAATGGTAGTGAGGCGGCAGCGGCCGCAGACGAGGAGTGGGAACGCAACGTCATGCGCGGCCTCGTACGACTTGAATCACTGGCAGTCCGTGAGGTCATGGTGCCTCGCCCGGACGTTGTCGGAATTGAGGTTGGCTCCTCCCCTGAAGATGCCATTGAAATCATCATGCGTGAGGGTTACAGTCGCCTTCCCCTCTATCGCAACAACCTTGATGAGACCATTGGCATTATCTACGCAAAAGACCTGCTGGCATCGTTTCAGAACAAGGACGAGGAACCCCGTCTTGAAACCATCGTTCGGCCTCCTCTCCACGTTCCTGAGACCAAGCGCGTTGGCGACCTCCTGAGGGAATTTCAGGCGCGGCGCGTCCACATTGCCCTGGTCGTGGATGAATACGGTAGTCTTGTCGGCCTCGTCACCAACGAAGACCTCCTAGAGGAAATCGTCGGCGACATTGACGACGAATTCACGGCCAGTGAACCCCTCGTCAATCGCGTGAGTGAGCAGGAGGCGATCGTCGATGCGCGCACTCCACTCAAGTACATCAATGAGATGTTCAATGTTGAACTTCACGCGGAGGGTGTTGACACCGTGGGCGGACTCATCCTTTATGTCCTGGGACGGATACCGCACCCGGGCGAGACTGTGAGCGAGAGTAGTCTCTCAATGACCATTCTCTCAACGACAGGACGGCGAGTTCGGCAAGTCAGGCTGGTCAATGGCGCAAACAGCGAAAGTTTAGAAGAGGCGCCGAAGGTCACATCTCTGCGTTAGCGGAAGCCGCCTGTTGCCCTAGTCGCTCAGCAGGGCGTGGATGCCCACCCCCTTGTCATTCGTGAGCGCCCTTCCTGTCATTCTGAGCGTAGCGAAGAATCGATGCCCTCATTGCCGCAGAGGCGAAACACCGCGTGCACGGTTTGACCAACGCGTTTAGATTCTTCACTCCACTTCGTTCCGTTCAGAATGACATGGGGCCACTTCGTTCCGTTCAGAATGACAGGGTGACGTGACGCGCCATTCACAATGACGCAGCGAGACAGACGCGCCGTTCGAAAAAACAGTGCCCCGTGCGGTCACATCCAGCCGCTAGTTCTCGATGTAGCTCTCCAGTCGCTCTCGAAAACGCTGCAGCCGCAGATGCCTCATGGCGCCAGCCTGTATCTGCCGCACCCGCTCCCGTGTCAGACTCAGCATGCTGCCGATTTCCCGCAGTGTATATTCCCTGCCGTCCATGACACCGAAGCGCAACTCAAGCACGAGCCGCTCGCGAGGGGATAGCAAGGCCAGCACCTCGGCAATCCGCTCTCTCAACATCGATTGGGAGACGATATCTATCACCTGTTCATCGTCCTGAGCGACAAAGTCCGCCAGTGTCGCACCATCTTCGCCAACGGGCGCGTTGATGGAGGTCGGCTGCTGCGACAACGTGAGCAACTGTTCCACCTTCTCAACCGGTATCTCGGCCTCGGCTGCCAGTTCTTCCTGTGTGGCGTCACGCCCGAGCTTCTGCAAGAGACGGTGGCGGGCGCGGTCAACCTTGGCAAAGAGCTCACCCACGTGCACCGGCAGGCGAATACTACTCCCCTGCTCAGAAACGCCGCGAGCGATTGCCTGCCGGATCCACCACGTTGCATAGGTCGAAAACCGAAAGCCCCGGCGGTAATCAAAGCGATCCACGGCCTTGAGCAGCCCAATGTTGCCTTCCTGAATTAGGTCGAATAGTGACAGCCCTCTGCCCTGGTAGCGCTTGGCGATACTGACAACGAGGCGAAGGTTGGCCTCGGCCATGGCCGCGCGGGCATCTTCTCCCTTTCGCACCGCTTCCTTCAGATCCCGTCGCTCTTTGGACCGTATCGTACCCGCACCTTCGAGGCGCCTGGCCGCTAGACGCCCCTCATCCAAGAGACGGCCCAACTCCGTCTCTTGCTGCGCTGTCAGCAGCTTGCGCCGGCCGATGTCCTGTAGATATCCCCGAAGTGGATCGCGCAGATTCCCTGCGGCGCCTCTGTCGTGGTCATCGCCGTCCGTCGGGTCCCCGCGGTGAATCATCTCCTTTTGGGCGGCCTCACTGTCCGGGACATCCGGCGACGTCTCATCTAGCTCCATCTCCACCTCAGACGTATTCGCCTCCTGGAGTGCCTCGTCCTCTGCGATGACGGCCTTTGCCTCGTCCGTTATGGCCTTCATCTCCGCACCTCCTGTCCTGGTTCCGACCGCCACGATCACACGTAAGCCACAACCAGACACCGCTCCCCAATCCACCGACGGGATTGGCTAACAGCATAGACACGTTAGCAGTCTTGTCAATCTCTCGGCATCCGATGGTGTATCTCATCCCGTACATTGCGCTGATTCACTTCTCCAGAAGACATAACGCACAAGCTCGTGGCTGGGAAAGCAGGCTCAGCATCTATGCCACACCGAACAGCGATATGTGGGACAATACCTCGGCCTTCCTCCGCATCCAGAAATTGCGCCGCGCAAACTGCTGACCAGGAGTGGCCAACCGAATGCAACAACTGCCCCGCCCACTGGAAATTCTTGAGCTCTTGGGCAAGCAACCGGCCATTTCCTACTTTGAAGAGAATGTCGCCCGCGCCATCGAGGGCCTCCTCACGAACATGGCCATTCCCCACCAGCGGGACGACTATGGCAACATCGTGGCCCGGCTGACTCGCCAACCAACATCGGACACAGAGCCCGTCCGCCCCATCGCCCTTGTCGCCCACATGGACCACCCTGGATTTGAAGTCACGGATGTCGCAGGCGCGCGCCTCACGTTGCAAATGCGTGGCCGCGTCTCAGACGTCGTCTACAACCAGCACATCCCCCTGATCGTTCACTGCGCAGACGGCTCGATGTGCCATGCCCGTACCACAGGCGCAGGCGGCGACCCAGTCACGCGCATTCTCTATGCAGATCTTCAGCAATCGAACGAAGTGCATTTACCCGCCTTTGCCGTATTTGACCTTCCTGATTTTGAAATAAGCGGCAGCCGCGTCTTTATGCGCGCATGCGACGATCTTGCAGGCTGTGCGGCCACGTTGGCAGTACTGGAGACGCTTTCCACAGAAGACGCCCCCATTGATATCTTCGGGGTTTTTACGCGAGCGGAGGAGGAGGGCCTACTGGGAGCTCGTCTGCTGGCATCAAATGGCTCCCTACCTCGTGAGACCATCGTGGTTTCTGTAGAGTCGTCCAGGGCACTCGCAGGAGCCGAACAGGGCAATGGTCCTGTCATCCGCGTCGGGGATGCAGTTTCGACATTCTCACAATCCGCAGAAGAGGTCTTGCACGTCGCGCAAACGCGTTTGCGTGGACGCAAGTCTCTTGTTCCCGTGCAACGTCAACTTATGAGCGGCGGCGTCTGCGAGGCGTCCGTTTTTGTTGCCCACGGATACGAATCAACTGGCATCGCCTTTCCGTTGGCGCACTACCATAACGGATTCGGTGAAGACGCCGTTGAGGCAGAGAACATTGCGGCTGGCGATTATCTGGGAGGGGTTGAGTTGCTCTTGGAAGCCACCCGTTCAATGAACGCCGTGGGGCAGGACGTAGACAACGCAGCCCGGTCGATGTATGCCCGCCTCCGATCGACGCCAGAGGCAGAGGCAAATCGGCTTCGATCAACCGCCTGACGCGCCGGCGATCCATAGGCCACACCGGGGGTGGAATGCACTGGTCATTGGCACCATGTGAATTCATACACTAGGATGGAGTCAGGAACCAATATGCTGCGGCTACCCTGGCTTTATGGGCGAATCCTCATCGGCATGGCCCTCGGAGTAGGGGTTGCCTACATTGTCGTTCGAGAGGTTCAGTGGGCAGAGCTACTCAATCAGCTATCACAATTCAATTGGTTCCTGATGATTCCCGTGTTCGCCATAGTGGTGGCGAGCAATGCGGTGCGCGCATACCGATGGAGGATGCTGTTCCATGGACGGGTGCCCCCGGCCACGCTTCTGTTCTTCGTAGAGAACACCGGGCAAGGCCTGAATAACCTCGCGCCAATCAGGGTTGTCGCGGAACCGATCCAGTTTGGCTATGTCGCGCTGCGTGAGGGATACGACCGGGGAGCAGTACTTGCATCGATCATCCTAGGGCGAGTAGCGGATCTTGCCATCACGCTGAGTTGCCTCGCCATTGGCTTTGCCCTGTTCAAGCCGGAGGGGGCGGCCTATCTTCGGTGGGTCATGCTCGGGCTTGTCAGCATCGTCATTGTTGTCGCGGTCATCTCGCTCTATACGCACCGCGTAGCCTTCTTCGATCGCTTTTCTCTGGTGCGGACATATTCAACGGCGTGGCAGGAACTTGTGGGACAACCACGGAAGCTCACTGCGGTGATGGGTATAACGCTGGCGCAGTGGCTCGTGCTGGGGCTGGCTGCATTCGTTGTTGCTCTGAACAACGACCTGCAGCCAGCCGGCTATCCGCAGTACTGGCAGCTCTTCGTCATCATCTACGTGGTTGTCCTGGGTACGATGACTTTGGGGTCCATTCTGCCGGGCCTACCATCTGGCATCGGGCCATTTGAGGCGGCGGCCGTCGCATTCCTGGGCTTTTACCAGGTCGCAAAGGAACCCGCCCTCGCCTTTGCGCTCATCATCCATATGGGATTCTTCATTCCGCCTATCGTCATTGCCATAGGAACACTTTTTATTTTTGGTTCTCCGTGGTCGACGAGGCATCGGGTGCGCCGTCTTCGGCGCGAGCGGCGCGAAGCGCGAAGAGCAGCCGCAGCCAGAAGGGCAGCGCAAGAAGGAGCGCTATGAGCACTCCACCGTACAGGTACGCCACGTCGTCGACGGCAATAATGGCGGGCATCTGTACGCCCGTTAGTGTGGACGCGGCGGCCAGCATCAATGTGCTAGCCAGCGTGATTCCACCTGTCCAACCCATGTTTCGCGTCAGTAGCAGTATCGGCAGCCCGATGCATGCCGCGGCGCCGATCGGACCCAGGAGGAGTCCGGCAACTCCACCGACCGCGGAAGCCAGCCCGGCCCCGCCTCTAAATTTGAGCCACAGGGAAAACTGATGACCCCACAGGGCGCCCACCGCCGCGGCAGTTGCTGCCATAGGCCCAAGATCAAATACGCGGTCGACCACGATGACAGGGATAAAGGCCTTCATGATATCCACGATAGCAACGATGACGCCTGCTCGGGGATCAATCTCGCGGAAGACGTTTGCCGCCCCGGCGTTGCCTGTTCCGACGTGACGCACGTCAACGCCGGCAACAATGCGGGATGCGATGACCGACGTGGGGAACGACCCGAAGAAATATCCTGCAAGAAGGGCAAAAAGTATTTCCATCGCATCATTCATGGTCATATTCTCCGGCGTGCTGCATCATCTGGAAGTTCTTCATTATCTCAGGCTCCCTTTCAGGGTAACGCGTGGGCACATTGGAAGTATGGAGTAAAATTGCTGGCGGCAGTCCCGTACCGGCGGCATGGGCATCACGTGGTCTTGTGGGCGAGGCCGCGTGGTGAGAGGGACGGGCACTATACGACGTCCACCAGGCAAATGAGGGGCTGAATTGGGCGGCCTACTAGGATTAGCTGGCCTACGGCTGGCAATCGTCATCATCACGTTGGCGGCGGGCGTCTATCTCGCTAAGGGCGTCTCTGACCTCTTCAGCCTGCTCTTTGACGTACTGATCCTCATATTTCTCGCCTGGATTCTCTCCGCGGCGGTGAGGCGCCTCGGACACGTTGTTTCCGTCTACGTTCCACGACCATACTGGGCAGCGGTGCCGATCGCCTACCTCATCATTCTGCTACCCGTCGTTGCATTGATTGGGCTCCTCGTGCCGCTGACAATCGCGCAAACGGTGAGTCTTTCAAGGGATTTACCTGATTACGCCGTGAGGTTGTCCGGGGTGCTATCGGCCGTCAATGAATTCTTTGATTCCCTGCGTACGGCGGGAGGCGGCGATGTAGCTACACCAGTTGCAGACCCTCTGACGACACTCGGCGCGACAATCAGTGCGTGGGTTCAGGACAACGCCCTGGGTATTGTCGGGAGCACGACGAACATCCTCATTCAAACCGTATTCTGCATATCGCTGTCGTTCTACATGACTCTCGAGAAGGATCAGCTACTCGATCTCTTTTACCGCCTCCTTCCCGCTGAGTATCACGATAGGGCAGCGGCGATCCTTGCCCATCTCGACAGAACCTTCTTTTCCTACCTCAAGGGCATCGCCATAGTCGTCGGGCTCTATGCAGTGGCAATAACAACAACGATGCTTGCCGCGGGCCTGCCATTCGCCTTGCCAATTGGGATAACTGCCGGCCTCATTCAGCTCGTGCCGATCATCGGCGAGATTGTCGCCATTGGTATCCCCATTACGATCGCGCTTCTAACGGGTTCGGTGACGACGGCGATCATCGTTTCTGTTGCACTCATATCCTGGAGTCTTTTCATGAACAACGTCGTACTTCCACGCATTTACGGCAGGGTGGTACGCATGCCTGGTTTCTTTGTCCTGCTAGCCGTTGTCATCGGAACACGTTTCGCGGGCCCATGGGGGGCGATGCTGGGCGTTCCCATCGCCGGCTTCATCTACTCCCTCGTCTTTGCGTGGGGTGAACTGGGGCAGGAAGAGGGCAGCGAGGCGGACGACGCCGAGGCACAGGAAGCCGGAGCGACGGAAGAATCCTCCGGAGTGAGCGCTATATCTGGAAATAACGCGGCACGAGCAAACGCAAGAGGTGCCCGGATGCGTAGCCCTCGACGGATTTTGGCAAGTATCCGCAGCATGATCGTACGCTGAGGCCTGCCGTTTTTACATCACGTTGCGGCCTCTGGAGACCTCACTTTTCCTTCAGGAATCGAATCCCCGCCCCGCGTTGCGCAAGCTCACAAAGGGTACGTTCTGATTATGGGCAACGATGATGTGATCCAGCACCTGAATCTCAAGTGCCTTTCCTGCATCAACTAAGCGACGGGTCGTCTCTACATCATCTGGGCTTGGGGTGGGATCACCCGAAGGGTGGTTGTGCACGACAATGATGTTGGGTTGATTGCGTCGCACCGCTTCGCGAAATACCTCTGCCGGCCGGACCTGTGAAGAATTGACCGTGCCACGATAGAGGCTTTCGACGTGCACGACGTGGTTCCTGGTATCCAGAGCGAGAACGCGAAGTTCCTCGTGCTCGAGAAAGGCCATCTCGGAGCCAACGATGTTGTAGACATCCTCAGGACATGAAATGGTCGGCCGCGCACCAGGCGCCTCGGCCTGCAATCGCCGACCCAGTTCCAGCGCTGCTTTGATTTGTGCCGTCTTGGCGACGGCCATGCCGGGTTGTCGTGATAGCTCATCGAACGTCGCCTGTTGCAGGCCCTTCAGTCCGTCGAGATCTCGCAGCAGGCGAACTGCCATCATGACAGCGCTCTCGTTGCGGCGGCCAACGCGCAGCAGTATTGCCAGCAGCTCTGAGTTGCTAAGGGCGTGGGGTCCTTGATCCCGCATGCGCTCGCGGGGTCGTTCCTCTTGCGGGACATCGCGAATACGCAGTCCGGCCGAATAGTCGATTCCTGCGGTCTCTCTTACGGCTGCCTCGCGCACCTGTCCGCCTTCACGTCCTCAGTCTTCCTTCTGCGACAATGATGACCGGCGGCCCGCCCTTACGGACAAGCCGCCGGTCGATACGCTTTAAACCGCAGGGCGCCGGGGCTCCCGCATGTGCGTAGCCCCGAGGCTTCTAGGTGACGTCGACGGCTGCGCCGACTCCCTCAAGCTTTGCCTTGACGGTATCGGATTCGTCCTTGGCCACGTTCTCCTTGACGGCCGTGGGGGCGGATTCTACCAGTTCTTTCGCCTCCTTGAGGCCGAGTCCTGGCACCAACTCACGGACTGCCTTGATGACATCAATCTTATTCGGACCGATGTCTTTGAGGGTCACGGTGAATTCAAATTTTTCTTCCTCTGCGGATGCCGCCGCGGCATCTCCGCCACCACCGGCAGCTGGCTCCGCTGCAACGGCAACGGGCATGGCAGCCGTCACGCCGAGACGTTCTTCAAGCTCCTTCACCAACTCAGCCAGGTCAAGGACGGACATGCCCTCAATTGCGGAAACAATCTCACCCTTCGTCACCATTCCGTTAGCTCCTCTCCTCCAACTGTCTGCGTCTCTGTTGTAGAACATTGACGATGCTGCCTAGTCGGGCGCTTAGTACACCGACGAGCCGTTGATTCACGCCGTTCATGGCGCCCATCACCTGTGCCAGCAGGACCGCACGCGGTGGAAGCGCGGCGATTCGCTCCAGTTCAGACGCCGATATGACGCGGCGTTCCAGCACGGCGTTGGTAATCCGCAACTGCGTGCGGCTGGCGCGGACATAGCCCATCAACGCCTGGATGACAGGCATTGGGTCCTCACGCGTGACGATGAGACCCACGGAGCCGTCAAGCAGTTGGCCAACTTCCTCGTCCTGCCCCAACGTCTCCGCTGCGCGAAGAGTAAGACGATTCTTGACAACTTTCAAGCGCGTATCATTGACACGCAGCGCGCGGCGAAGGCCTTCCATTTCCGGGACGGAGAGGCCAGAGTACCTCGCGCCGATGATCAGGGAGGCACCATCCAGGAACTGCGTCAGTTCCTCTACCTGTTCAATCTTCTTGGCTGATGGCATTATGTTCTCATCTCTACGCCGCTTATCTAATCAGCAGGTTGCAGCACTCCGGCCGCAACTGGATCAATGTGGACGCCCGGCCCCATAGAGCTGGAAACGCTGATGCTGCGGATGAACTGCCCGCGAATGGTCTCCGGGCGTGCACGCATAATGGCGCTGACCAGCGCCGCCATGTTGCCCTTCAAGTTTTCCTGCCCAAAGCTGGCTTTTCCTATCGGGCTGTGGATGATTCCCGTGCGATCAAGTCGGAATTCAACCCGCCCTTTGCGTGATTCCTCAATGGCACGGGGCAAATCCTGCGGCTGCACGACTGTGTTGCCGCGAGGGCTGGGCATCAGGCCGCGCCGACCGAGCACACGCCCAAGCCGCCCGATACGATTCATGATGTCAGGTGTGGCAAGCGCGACGTCAAAGTCGGTCCAACCGCCCTCGATACGCTCAATGAGATCATCGGAGCCAACAAAGTCCGCCTCAGTCTCACGTGCTAGGCGTTCGCCCTCACCTTGCGCAAAAACAAGAATGCGGATCGGCTTACCGAGACCGTGTGGCAATAGTGCAACGCCGCGCACCTGCTGATCCGCCTGACGGGGATCAACATTGAGCCGCACGTGCAACTCGACGGTCTCATCAAACTTCGCGGTTGCGGAGGTCTTGACCAGGTCAAGCGCGGCATCAGGGTCATAGAACGTGAGGTTACCGACTTTATCCGCGGCCTCGGCGTATCTTTTGCTGTGTTTCGGCATTTGTCGATTATATCCGTGTATCAGTCTTCAATGTCGATGCCCATGCTACGGGCCGAGCCCATCACCATCTGCATGGCCGCCTCAAGATCATCTGTATTCAGATCTGCCATCTTCATCTGAGCGATCTCTCGAATTTTATCGGGTGAGACAGTGGCAACGCGCTCCGTTCTCACATCCGAGCTACCCTTCTCAATTCCGGCAGCCTTTCGCAGGAGATCGGAGGCGGGCGGTGTCTTGGTGACGAAGGTGAACGAGCGATCCTCATAGATCGTAATATCAACGGGGATAATGTTCCCTGTCTGGTCCGCCGTTCGGGCGTTATATTCCTTGACAAATCCCATGATGTTGACGCCATGCGGGCCGAGTGCCGTGCCCACAGGCGGCGCGGGCGTTGCTTTGCCCGCTTGAATTTGTAGACGAACGACTGAACGTACTTTACGTGCCATCTCTTACTCGGTTACTCGGTCGGGTATGTTGTGCGTCTGAATGCAGAACCTTGCCGGGACGTACCCCAGCAGCTACAGCTTTTCTATCTGGAGGAAGTCCAGTTCGACGGGGGTTTCTCGGCCAAAGAAAGAGACCATGACAACCACTTTGCCACGATCCGGACTGACCTCTTCAACGGTTCCAATGAAATCCAGGAATGGCCCGTCCGTGATCCGTATACTCTGTCCTTTCTGGTATCCCACACGGACGCGTGGCGCTTCTTGTTCCATCTGATCCAGGATGGAGCGCACCTCCGTCTCTTCAAGGGGAACGGGCCGCGGAGGATCGCCACTGCTCACAAACCCGGTGACGCCGGGGGTTTCCCTGACGACGCGCCACGTCTCATCATCCATGAGCATTTCAACAAGGATATAGCCGGGAAACACTTTGCGCGTCACTGTTCGCTTCTGGCCGGAGCGAATCTCAATCTCGTCCTCGGTTGGAACGACGACGCGGTACACCCGATTCCTCACATCAAGCGAATCGATACGATTTTCCAGGTTACGCTGGACGCGATCTTCCTGGCCGGAATACGTGTGCACCACGTACCACCGGCTCTGTGTCTCAATAACGTCGCTCGGCTGTGAGGTCATGTGTTTGCCTATGCGGACCGGCTGGTCAGACACCCAGCAGAAAACGAGTGACGAGGAGGTTGAACACGTAGTCAACACCTCCAAGGAACAGGCCGACGATGCCAGATACAACCAGCACCATAACGGTGAGTCGCACGGCTTCCTCGCGAGAGGGCCATGTCACCTTTCGAAGCTCGGACACGACCTCACGCGGCATACGCGCGAGGGATGCGCCACTCGCGCGGCGGCGGCCTGTCGTTTGCGTGCGTGTGCTCATACGGTTGGGCCAATCAGCCTAGCGGACCTCACGGTGCAAGCGACGTACGTGGCACCGCGGGCAAAACTTGTTTAATTCCATGCGCTGAGTGTCGTTGCGGCGATTCTTCATGGATGAGTAATTGCGCTCACGGCACTCAGTGCACGCCATGGTGATAACGATTCGGTTACCCTGCTTCTTTGCCATGCTTGCCTCGTCGCAGTGACTCTATCCGTCCCCGATGTGTCTCACCTACTGAATGATGCCGGTAATCACGCCAGAGCCGACCGTTCGGCCACCTTCGCGGATGGCGAATCGCAATCCCTCTTCCATGGCGACAGGTGTTATGAGTTCAATACGCATGCTCACATTGTCGCCGGGCATGATCATCTCTGTGCCTTCCGGCAGGTGGGCGGAACCGGTGACGTCCGTCGTGCGAATATAGAACTGCGGCTTGTAGCCATCGAAGAACGGGGTGTGGCGCCCACCCTCATCACGCGTGAGAATGTAGACCTGCGCCTGAGCCTGCATGTGGGGCGTTATCGTGTTGGGTTTTGACACAACCTGCCCACGTTCCACGTCATCGCGTTCGATGCCACGGAGGAGTAGGCCGATGGCATCACCCGGCTCCGTCTGATCGACAGTCTTATGAAACATCTCAATACCAGTAACAACGGTTTTACGCTGTTCCCCAAACCCGACGATCTCCACTTCTCCACCGACCTTCATCTGGCCACGCTCAACACGGCCCGTGACGACGGTGCCACGCCCCTTGATGCCGAAGACATCTTCAATAGGCATGAGGAAGTCCAGATCACGGGGCCGATCAGGCTCTGGGATGTAGGCATCCACGGCCTCCATGAGCTGGAGGATGGGGGCGTATTCTGGCGTGCTGGCGTCCGTGGAGTCGCTCTCCAACGCCTGCAGGGCACTGCCACGAATAAACGGAACCTCATCGCCGGGGAAATCGTAACGGGACAGGAGTTCCCTGACCTCAATTTCCACCAACTCAAGTAGCTCTTCGTCGTCCATCATGTCAACCTTGTTGAGGAAAACGACGATACGGGGAACCTCCACCTGCCGGGCAAGCAGGATGTGCTCCCGTGTCTGCGGCATCGGACCATCTGGGGCACTGACGACGAGAATCGCGCCGTCCATCTGGGCAGCGCCAGTGATCATATTCTTGATGTAGTCAGCGTGGCCGGGGCAATCGACGTGAGCATAGTGGCGAGTGGCGGTCTCATATTCAACGTGAGAGATGTTGATCGTGACGCCACGGGCCCGCTCTTCCGGCGCATTATCGATGGAATCAAACGGCCGAAACTCGCTTGTCCCGGCGAGGTTCAGGACCTTCGTGATCGCCGCTGTCAGCGAGGTCTTACCATGATCGACATGACCAATGGTCCCAACGTTGAGATGCGGCTTTGTCCGCATGAATTTCTGCTTTGCCATTCGCTCCCGTCCTCCTTCGAGTTGGAGCCCACAACCAGATTTGAACTGGTGACCTCGTTCTTACCAAGAACGTGCTCTGCCGACTGAGCTATGTGGGCCTCTGTCTCTCTCCTTTCCGGTATTTCTGTTCCCTGTTCAATGTACGTTGTACTCATGCACGGCATCGTGGTCATGCAAGAGCCCGAGAGGGGATTCGAACCCGCTAACCTGCCGATTACAAATCGGCTGCGCTACCCTTGCGCCACTCGGGCTCGCTTCCACTACGGCACAACAAAAGAAGCTAGCGCCCGCTAGCCTGATTCAGTATGAATTGCGGGCAATCAATCGTCAAGTGCGCGGCGCGACGGTGAGCACGTCGTCTTCAGCAGCACGGCGGATAATCTCGTAGACACGCTGGATGGGCAAAGACGAAAGCTCTGCGATGCGACGGCAGTCTTCATACTCTGGGGAAATCGCCATGATTTCTCCGTCTGCGGTCAGCCGCTTGACTTTGACGCGGGCAGGTCCGAGGGGCGTCTGGACTTCGATGACCTCTCGCCATGCCTCATAGCGGATGACGGGAAAGACGCGGACGCCAAGAGTCGTCGTTTCACGCAATAACTCGGTTGCCACCGCCGTCTGAGACTCCGGCGGCGCAATCACGCTGAGGATGACGCCCGGCCGCTCCTTTTTCATCTGGACGGTTTGGAGCCATACATCCCGCGCTCCCACCGCCATAAGCTTGGTTCGCACATGTTCATAGAACTCAGGGTTCATATCGTCGATGGTCGTTTCCAGCATCACCATGTCGCGCGTCTGCGCCACGCGCTGCGCAGCTTCACCGATCATCACGGTGACGATGTTCGCCCGACCAGGTGGATCCTTGGTGCCCGCGCCGTATCCCACCGCCTGCACAGACGTCATGGCGGGCGCGGGTACAAAGCTCGCGAGTGTCGTGATGATTGCCGCGCCGGTTGGCGTGACGATTTCGCCCGTCGGCTCGCCGGAGGCGCTGGTCGGCGGAGGAAGCGTTGGCGCGTTTGAATTCCGCATCAGTTCAAGAACGCCGGGGGCCGGGACCGGCAGAATGCCGTGTGATGTAGAGACGCGTCCCGTAGCGATGGGGAGGGCGGACGCGTAGACAGCCTCAACACCCAAGGCTTCCAAGGCGATCACCGTCCCAACGATGTCTATAAGGGTGTCCGCCGTGCCAAGCTCGGCTAGGTAAACATTCTCGGGGCTTCCGCCATGCACGCGTGCCTCAGCCTGTCCAATCGCAGTGAGAACACGCAGAGATTGCTGAATGACCGAATCGCCAAGAGGTGAACGTTCAACACGCTCTACTAACGATGAAAGAGGCGTGTGGGCGTGGGAGGCGGATCCACCTGTGTCAGGTGGATCCGCCTCGGTTACCGTGATGTGCGTGGCACGGATGCCGGCACGCTTGACTTCATTCCGGGCGAGGGTAATCCTCTGATCCGGGAACAAGATGCTTGCCGCATGTCGGATGGGTTCCAGAGGGGCGCCCGCATCGACGAGCGCGCCGAGCAGCATATCGCCGCTCACTCCATTCGCACACTGGAGATACGCTATACGCATGGATCCAACCTCCTCAGCAGCGCGGAGCCTCCGACTCTCCGCTGCTCATGGCGGTGGAAACGATGGTCGCACGGCGGGTGTTCAAACTGCCGATCTGGTAGCCAGCCAAATCAAGAGTGACGAAGAGATAGCCCAGGGCGCGGATGTGCCCGATAAGCTCTTCGCGCAGGTCATCAGCGATGAGCCGCTGCATTTCCTCCGGCGCGACTTCAATGCGCGCGATTGCCCCATGATGGCGGACACGAACTTGCCGAAATCCGTTATCATGCAAGTATTTTTCGGCGCGAGCCACCTTGTCCAGTAACTCAAAGGACACGGGCGTTCCAAGTGGAATGCGTGAGGCCAGACAGGATTCGGCCGGCTTGTCCCAGTTTGGAAGGCCGCGTCTTCGCGCAAGTTCGCGCACGTCATTCTTCGTTAGTCCAATTTCCACGAATGGGCTGCGCACGCCCTGCTCATCCTTGGCACGGAGACCCGGGCGCGCATCACTTAGATCGTCGACCAGGGTCCCGTCGATCACCCACGGAATGAGAAGTCTCTGAGCGATTTCCTTTAGATGAGCGAACATATCGACGCGGCAAAAGTAGCAGCGGCGGCCATCGTTGGCCGTAAATCCTTCAATTTCCAACTGGTCGGTGTAGAAGAATTGGTGCCGCGCGCCCAATAAATCGGCGATTTCGCGAGCATCGGCCGCCTCTGATTCGGCAAAAGTGGGTGACAGGGCGGTGACGGCTAGGGCAGCATCGCCGAGCTCATCGACAGCACACGCAAGAAGGAGGCTGGAATCAACGCCGCCAGAGAGAGAGACGACGACGGAGCCCATGTCGCTGAGCAGTTTTCGCAGCTCCACGTTCTTCTCGTCGAGTTGATCAGCGTCTACTCTTTCCGTCATCGTTTTCATCCGATATATCCCGGAATAATCGCTCTCCTCATATGTGCGTCCCTAGTCTGCGGACGCACAGGGCAAGCATCGTCCTTGCCGCAGCAGATGCAGAATTCATTCGGAGAAGCCACGGCGCTGGATTCATGGGACGGGCAGGGCACGACCCCGGGACGCCTTTGCCTCAGAGGCCACGCGACTACAGTCAATGCGTGGTCGTGGCATCGTGCCGTGCCAGACTCTGCCGTTTTGCTTAGCCCACCACCTCGACGGCTTCAACCGATTCGCGCTCAGGAGTCGTAACGACCACTTCTCCGTCCACGTAATCGACGCGAATCGCATCACCCTCTTTAATTAGGCCGCTCAGGATATCGTCAGAGAGGCGGTCTTCAATCAGGTCCTGGATGACGCGGCGGAGTGGTCTTGCGCCATAGACCTCGTCATAGCCCTTCTCGCCAACGTAATCGCGCAATGCATCCGTGGCTTCGATGGTGATCCGCCTAGCCGCCAGTTGCTTCTCAACATCGTCCATCATTAGGTCAACTATCTGTCTAATATGTTCACGCTCAAGTGAGTGGAAGACGACCTGTGCGTCGACCCGGTTCAGGAATTCAGGGCGGAAGAACTGCTTGACCTCCTCCAACACCTTGTCCCTCATGCGCTCATAATTCTGCTTGCGCTCGTCCGATGTATCACGGGAGAAGGAGAATCCGATGTTGGAGTTCTTCTTGATGACCTCGGCACCAATATTTGAGGTCATGACAATGATGGCATTACGGAAATCAACTTTGCGACCTTTGGCGTCGGTCAGGTGACCATCGTCGCAGATCTGCAAAAGGATGTTGAAGACCTCCGGATGGGCCTTTTCGATCTCGTCCAGCAGGATGACGCAGTAGGACTTGCGGCGCACGGCCTCCGTCAACTGGCCGCCCTCATCGAAACCGATGTATCCGGGTGGCGCCCCGATGAGCCGGGCAACGGTGTGGCGCTCCATGAACTCAGACATATCCAGGCGGATGAGGGCTTCTTCTGAGCCGAACATGAATTCAGAGAGGGCGCGAACAAGCTCTGTCTTGCCGACGCCGGTTGGGCCGAGGAAGAGGAATGTGCCAATTGGCCGGCGGGGATCCTTGAGTCCTGCCCTAGCACGTCGTACTGCCTTCGAAACGTTGAGGATGGCCTCATGCTGGCCGATGATGCGGTTGTGCATCGCCTCTTCCATGTGGATGAGGCGCTCGCTCTCTTCAGCCGCCAAACGCGTGACGGGGATGTTGGTCCACATGCTGACCACCTGGGCAATATCATCCTCGGTCACTTTAGGCACGGCCGCCTGCTGCTCGCTCTGCCATTCCTGCTCCAAGCGAGCGATGCGTTCTGCCAGGCTGACTTCACGCTCACGCATTTCGGCAGCGAAATCGAAGTTGGAGGCGGCGACGGCGTTGTCCTTCTCTGCACGGATGCGCTCAAGGGCTCTCATGGCTTCCTTGACGGATAGGGGCATTGAGGACGCGCGGATACGCACGCGGCTGGCGGCCTCGTCAATTAAATCAATTGCCTTGTCTGGGAGGAACCGGTCCGCGATATAGCGCGATGCGAGCGCGGCGGCCGCCTCCACAGCTTCATCCGTGATGGTCAAGCCGTGATGCTCTTCGTACTGAGACTTGACACCGCGGAGTATCGCGGCAGTGTCATCCGAAGAGGGTTCTTCAACACGGACAGGCTGGAAACGCCGCTCAAGCGCAGGGTCACGTTCCACATAGCGACGGTAGTCGTCCAGCGTCGTTGCGCCGATGGTTTGCAACTCACCACGAGCGAGAGACGGTTTGAGGATGTTGGACGCGTCAACAGCGCCCTCAGCCGCACCAGCTCCCACCAGGGTGTGCATCTCATCGATGAACAGGATCGTCTTCTTGGCGGAGCGAATTTCATCGACGACCTTCTTGAGGCGCTCTTCAAACTCGCCGCGGTACTTGGTGCCAGCAACGAGGGCACCCATGTCAAGGGTCACGAGCCGGGCGCCGCTGAGGCTGTCCGGTATGTCACCGCTGACGATGCGCTGGGCAAGCGCCTCAACGATTGCGGTCTTGCCAACACCGGGCTCGCCGATCAGAACTGGGTTGTTCTTGGTGCGTCGAGAGAGTATCTGCACAACCCGCTCAATCTCTTGTTGCCGCCCAATGACGGGGTCCAGTTTCCCCTCACGGGCCAGGGCCGTCAGATCAACGCCCAATTGGTCTAGGGTCGGCGTACGCGTGCCTGCCTTGCCGCCCGGCTGTGAGCCGGATTGGCTGAGGATACGCTGTGTCTCTTGCCGTACGCGGTCAAGAGTGACACCCAGGCTTTCAAGGACGCCGGCCGCGACGCCATCGCCCTCACGGAGGAGGCCGATGAGGAGGTGCTCGGTGCCGATGTAGTGATGAGACATTTCACGGGCCTCATCAACGGCGAGTTCGATGACTTTCTTGGCGCGCGGCGTCAGACCAACGTCACTGGTCGGCTGCTTCTGACCGCGCCCGATGATAAAGGTGACGGCTGAGCGGATTTTCGAGAGGTCAACGCCAAGGGACACGAGGACACGGGTACCAACTCCTTCAGGCTCACGTGCGAGTCCAAGGAGCACGTGTTCGGTGCCGATGTAATTGTGCTTGAGTTCCCCAGCCTCTTCCTGCGCTAGGGAGAGCACACGCCTCGCACGTTCCGAGAATTTCTCAAATCTGCTCGCCATTGTCTTCTCCGCTCAGTCTACTTGTGAATATGTGCGCCCGCACTGATCGGTCGCTCTATTCGTCTACCTGACGCAAACTGAGGCCAAGTCTGCGCCTGTCCGGTTCGATTCTGAGCACTTTGACCCGTCTGGCGTCACCCTCCTTGATGACCTCGCGGGGATGGTTGATGTGGTGGTCCGTCATTTCAGATATGTGTATCAGGCCTTCTATATTACTTTGCTCCAGCCGGGCAAAAGCGCCAAATACCGCGAGACGTGTGACAGTTGCCTCAACGATTTGACCTTCGCTGTACGCCTCCACCTCCTTGAGCCACGGGTCCGGCTGGGTGCGACGGAGGCTAAGGGAGATTCGCCCGGTTTCGTGATCAACCTTCAGGACGTGAACCTCAAGCTCCTGTCCAGTTTGTACGATCTCCGAGGGGTGTGTAACGGGCTCCCACGCCAATTCCGAGACGTGGATAAGGCCGTCCGCGCCACCAAGATCTACAAATGCTCCGAAGTCCCTGACGCCGGTGACGCGACCCGTCCGCACGGTGCCCTCTTGGAGCTCCGCCAACAACGCTTGCCGCTGTTCAACCCGCATGTCCTGGGATGCAGCGCGCTCTGAGAGGATAGCGCGCTGTCGTCGTCGATTGACCTCAATGACTTTAAACTGAAATTCCTGCCCGACAAGGGTGTCAAGTGCCTGAAGTTGGTCGTCACCTTCACCCTGGGCAAGTTCACGATGCTCAGGGGAGAGTTGAGAAAGTGGCACGAAGGCCTGGACGCCGCGAGTTTCGACGAGAATGCCACCGCGATTGTGCCCGATGACCTTGCCGGGAACCAGTTCCTCTGTTTCTTTTTCCTTTTCTAGTTGGCGCCAGCCGCGCTCCGCCTGGGCACGATCATAGGACAACATATATTGGCCGGCCTCATCCGTTCGAATGAGGGTCGCAACGATGGAATCACCCGTCTTGAAGGCACGCGCCTCTTCTTCAGGGAGGCTTCGCATCTCGCGATAGAGTATGACGCCCTCGCTCTTTGCGCCGATGTTGACAAGCAGACCTTCTTCATCGACGTGGACAATCGTGCCTTCAACGGCCTCTCCACGACGGAGGGTGGGCATGTTCTGCCCTTCAGTCGCCAGAAGACGCGCCATCTCGCTGTCTTCCGGCCGCTGCTGTTCTTCTTGACTACCCTCGACGGGCCCCTGAAGCATGGAGTCCCCTGACGTCGCGCAATGCGCACGGTGCTGGCACAAGTATACACCGCAGCGATACACTCACGCGTGTTTGCTCAGGTGGCGATTGTGGTTGCTGTGCTGGGATGATCCGTTTTCCGCTTTTGGGCCTGAACTGCCCTCACCGCCCTTCTCCATTCCGGTCCGGACTCTTGTCCAGTACGGAGCAGGTATCCTTGCCAGGTGAACGGGGAGTGGCGATTCATCATGGAGGCGGAGGAGACGGGGCAGGCGAACATGCTCCTGGATGAGATGCTGGCCGCCCGCGTGGCGGAAGGCCATTCTCTGCCAGTGATCCGAATCTACTCATGGCCCTGCCAGACCGTTTCGCTTGGAAGGAATCAGCAGGCCGGGCAGTTGCTGGATCCAGAGCGTTGTGAGGGAGAGGGCATTGAGGTGGTGCGGCGCCCAACAGGAGGCAAAGCGATCCTGCACAGTCACGGTGACATCACCTACAGCGTGATCGCTCGGCTCACGGAGCCACCACTTACTAGTGATGTATTGGGCAGCTACGCAACGGTCAATCAGGCACTTGTCGCAGGGCTCGCATCGCTGGGAATCCGTGCTACCGTCCGAGATCCTTCGCCAATTTGGCCGGAGACGGGCGTGAACTTCGGCTGCTTCGAGTCGCCGGGCCGGCATGAAATATATTGGGCGGGCCGCAAGATAGTTGCGAGTGCGCAACGTCGCACGGGCGGAGTCATTGTGCAGCAGGGAACAATACCGTCGGTTGCAACAGGAGCGGGGCTGGCGGATTTGTTGCGGCTGGAGCCGGGACGACGGGAACGGTTTCGGCGTGATCTCAATGATCGGGCAGGAACGCTTACACGGGCGCTGGACGGCATGCCTCCGTTTAGACAGGTGGCACACGCGCTTAGCAGCGGGTTTGTCAGATCGTGGGGCATTTCGCTGCGGCTGGCAGATGTGATGCCGGCCGAGGATCAGATGATGCGCTGATCAGATGATGCGCTGTGGTGTGACAGAGAAGAAGTAATCCGCACCCCAACCTGCCGAAGGTGCCAAAAGAGACGTCGGCGCTCACTGTAAAGCCTATGGCATACCCGGCGTCACAGTGTACCTTTTGCTAATGACGTTGGGACAAGGACTTCGCGCGGGCGGGGGCTACAAGTGGCTGGTGCTTGTCACCGTCGGGCTGGGGATACTGACCAGCACGGTGGATGGCTCCATCACAAACATCGCGCTGCCAGAGCTGGGCCGAGTGTTCAATGTCGATCCGAGCGTGATTTTGTGGGTGAGCGTCGCGTATCTTCTGGCGAGCATCGGACTCATGCTGACGCTGGGGAGTCTTGGTGACGCCATCGGCCGGAAGCAGGTCTTTCTGGCAGGATTCATCGTCTTCGGGCTGGGGTTGATCATTACACCCTTGAGCACCACGTTGCCCGCCCTACTGTTTGGGCGCATTGTCCAAGGGATTGGACAGGCGATGATCATTGCGAACGGGAACGCGTTGGTGGTCTCGGCGTTTCCGGCGTCGGAGCGGGGACGGGCGCTGGGAATGGAGAATGCGTTCGTGGGCGTGGGGTTGGCAAGCGGTCCACCCCTGGGCGGTTTTCTACTGGATCTGTGGGGATGGCAATCACTGTTCTATACCCGCGTGCCATTCATGGCCGTGTTCTTCGTAATGGGGCTGCTTTTCTTGCAGAACGATCGGCAGGAGGGGCGACACGTCCGGATTGATTTCTTTGGGGCTGTGACGCTGTTCGCATTTATTTCCGCGTTTCTGCTAACGCTGAATCGGGGGCCGAAGCTGGGATGGACAGAGCCATTGATCATCGGCCTCGGGGCGCTGGCGATCTTTTCTTTCTTGGGATTCTTGTACGTGGAGTCACGGCATCGGATGCCGGTGCTGGAGCTTTATCGGGGAGCACGGTTTCTGCGGGAGCGGTTACCCGTGCTCGAGTTGACGCTGTTTCGGAGTCGGCTGTTTTCAATGGCAAACGCCGCGAACGCGTTACAGTTCTTGAGCCAGGGGGCGATCATCATCCTGTTGCCCTTCTTCCTCCTAGAAGGGCGTGGATTAACAGCGAGCCAGGCCGGACTCATTTTGATTACGTTGCCCGTTGTGCGGCTTGGCGTGGCTCCGGCGGCGGGGTGGATAGCAGATAAGGTATCGTCGCGCATCGTCACAACGGCAGGACTCCTGGTGATGTTGGGGGCGTATAGTGGCCTGCGTGGCGTTGGAATTGATACGCACGTCGCAATCCTGATCACTCTCTTGCTTGCTGAGGGGGCCGGCAGTTCGATATTCGGACCCGGTAATAACAGCGCGATTATGGGTGCGGTGCCGCCTTCGCATCTAGGGACGGCGAGCGGAATGATCGCGACGGTGAGGCAGGTCAGCCAAGCAACGGGGATTGCCGTCGCGGGCACGCTCTATACCGTGATTCAAAGCAATGAAGAGGCTCGGTTGTTAACCGAGGGAGTCGCGGTGGAGGAGGCGATTGGTCTGTCGGTGACGCTCGGCTTTCAGGAAGTGCTGACGGTGATGATCGTGACGCTCGTGGCGGCGGTCATCGTTTCGGCGCTCAGGGGGAAGGACTCGCCGAGGGATGCGACGTCTCACGGAGGGCCGGCACTGGCGGGGACGCCACCTCGGCTCACGGTACGGTAGCCGACCGCCGCATCATATCTCAGACGGCCTCTTCCCGACGCGGCCACCAGAGGGGGAACGTTATCCACGGTTACGAAAGCGCCTGAACGGCCTCCAGAGCCTCGCGGGCATGGCGTTCCATGTCACCGGGATCATCGACGATGTGACGAATCATGCCCTGTGAATCGACGATGAAGGTGACGCGGCGGATCATGCTGCGCTCTTCGTTGAAGACGCCGAGAGCTCTTGCAGCGTCGTGGTTCGGATAGCCGCTCACCAGCTTGTAGCTGAGGCCGCAATGAGTGGCAAATGCTCCCTGTGCGGGGGCTAAATCTACGCTTGAACCCCAGACCTGGGTGTTGAGCTTTTGGAATTCGTCGTGCAGACGCTCGAACTCCCGTAGCTCCCGCTCTCAACCACCGGTGAAGGCGGCGGCGTAGAAGGCGATGACAAGGTTCTGGTTGCCTTTGAGATCCGCAGAATTAACCGTCTCGCGGTCCGGTGTTCGAAAGCTCACGTTGGGCAGCGGCTGCCCAACTTCAGGCATCGTCATGTCGTAATCACTCCCCTGTTCTGTGCGGGATATGCTCCGTGCAGTGTCCGGCGCAGTCGAAAACGCCGCGCCTCTATCCTATCCCCTTATCACGACATCTGTCAGCGGGAAGGATACCAGCACGGGCCGAGGGGGCGTAGCGATACCATGCGCGGCCGAAGATGGCCGACCGCGCGATGAGTCCATACGCTCGACTGTCGAGACTGTCTGCTCGATTGTCTCCGAGTAGGAGGTAGCCGTCCTGACTGATTTCCCATTGGATGTCGCTGAACTGCCTTGCCCTGTCTGTTCTGGAGTCAATGTACGGTTCCAGCATCGGCTTCCCATCGATAATGAGGAGGCCATCTTTCAGAGCGGCCGTTTCAGTTGGGAGGCTGCAGACGCGCTTGAGGGAGATTTCATATGCCGTTGGGTCGTAAAAGGCGACAACATCGCCTCGGCGTGGGTGTCCTCCGCCGGGGAAGCGACGCGTGACCAGAATGAGATCACCGTCAAGCAGAAGGGGTTCCATGCTATGGCCAACGACGCGAAGGCGTCGTGAGCGAGCCAGATCGAGCAGTCGCGCGGACCGTAGCCACCAGGGCATTAAATCGACCCCACGTTCGGGTAACGATTTCTTGCGTAGCGCGCGGGGGCTGCTGTAACATCATTCACGTTTGAACTCGGTTTGAGCGCGCGAACCCACGGGAACGATTGACAGGAGGAAACAATGTTCGCTTTGAGTATAGCCCTTCGAACGGTGGAGAGGTTCTTACCGGCCGTCCCCGCGAATGCACACTGCGATATCCCATGCGGCATCTATGACCCGCATCAGGCGCAGATCGCAACCCACACAGTCGTGAGAATGGTGCAGTTAATCGCGGATCTGGGCGACCCAACGGACGCGGAGGCACGCAACAAGCTGGTGCGTTACATCGCGGTCAAGGAGGAACACGCAGAGCTTGCGAAGAAGGAACTCCGGATACTGTGGGGCGACTACTTCCGGCCGGAGCATCTTGAGCAGTATCCGAACCTGCACGGGCTGTTCTTTACGGCCATGAAGCAGGGGTCCGCAGCACGTCAGAGTGTGAGCATGGAGAATGCACAGGCGCTGGTGGCCACGGTTCAAGAGATCTCGGAGATCTTCTGGAAGACGAAGGGGGCAGAGGTTTCCCGGCAGCCCTCGCGGCAAACATCAGGCGGGGAGATTGTATACCCGGCATAGCCTATCGAGGTCGCTGGACCGACACCATAGATTCTTCGCTGCGCTCAGAATGACATGAGAGCGCTCAAGAACGACAGAGAAGGGTGGCTCGAGAACGGCAGAGAAGGGCGCTCAAGAACGGCAGAGAAGAACAGGTCAAGAATAAATGACCGGAGGGCACTCGAGAATAATGGCGGGTACCACTGAGGCGGGCAGCGCGCATAAAGCAGGTACCGTGCTGAAGCGGGCAGCGCGCGTGCTCGCTGGCCTCAGGGATATCTAACGTCCCTGCTGAAGCGCGGTACTGAGTTGACGAGGCCCTCTGAGTCGACGTACCAACCATAGGTGCCGCTGGGGGCGTTGGTGGCGCCAACGTTGAGTGTTGTTTCGGCAGAAGTGATGAGGTCGGTTGACGTAAAGTCGCCCTGCTCTGTGAGCAGTTCAAAGGCGAGCCATGAGCAGACCTCGCTCGCATCTGAATCGTCGCACTGGTAGCCGTCGATGGCCCCTTCATGAGGTATTCCACTGCTGCCTGATAGCGTTGGCCACTCCGGCTGGGGAAAGATTCGGGATTCCTGGTAAAGGGCAACGCTGCTCTGCAGGAGAGCTTGATCCGCGTTATGAGCACGCTCTGCGAGGATACCACCGACCATTGGGGTCAGCAGGAAACCCAGTGCAATGAGTGCGACCACAACGACAAGGGCGGCGAGTTCTCTGGTGAACCGGCGCACAATGGGGCTGTTTCTTGCCGCCGATCAGGAGGCTTCGCGCTTGATTTCCAAGCTCTCGCCGGGCGCGAGGGCAACACGTTTCACAGTCAGATTGAGCTTGAGGAGCCAGTACCAAAGGGTTCCCTTGCTAATGCCCAGTTCTTCGGACATGCCGGGAAGCCCCAATTCGTTATACATTTCGGGTAAAAGCCGCTCGAGGGGTCGCCCATAGCGCTCCTCTACTTGCCGCATGAGCTTGGTCTTTCCACGAGCCATACCGCCTCCGGGGCTTGGATAGTCTATTCAAGGCTTATGAAAATGTCAAGCAGTCTAAGAACGGTTTCAAACCGAGTACAAAGGCTTGACAGGATAAACGCGGAATCAGTAGGATTTTCAGCGTGATGGCTAGCAGAGGGTACCGCTATTATGCCTTTAGGCGCCCCCCGTGGGGTGGGCCTCCGGTGTTGTCTATCTAGTTGGCACACACTGCATAACCGGAGCATCTGCCCTCCCGCATCATTCGGGGGGGCTTTTCAGTTGTAGAGCTGTTCGGTTGCCTGGAAGAACAGGAGAGGACAAGGGCCACGGGCCCGGAGGAACACGGACGAAATGATCGTCGTAATGCGCAATGACGCCACGCAAAACGACCTCGATGGTGTCGTCGAAAAAATACAGGAGCTCGGATACGGGGCTGACGTGCAGCCGGGCGAGTTCACCAGCGTCGTCGCCGTCATTGGCGATACAACACGCGGCGGGGATGACATCCTGAGAATTCTGCCCGGTGTGGATCATGTGATCCGCATCATGAAGCCCTATAAGCACGTGAGCCGGGATTTTCGCAAGCGGGATACGGTCATCGATTTGCCGAACGGCGTGAAGATCGGTACGAGCGCACCTGTGGCGATGATGGTGGGGCCCTGTGCGGTGGAGACCGAGGAGCAGGTGCGTCAGGTTGCAGAGGTCAATCGCACGTTGGGGTTCACTATTCTGCGCGGTGGGGCGTTCAAGCCGCGGACATCGCCATACACGTTCCAGGGGCTTGGCCTAGAAGGGCTCCGGATTCTGCGTTCCGTCGCGGATGAGTATGGCCTGATGGTCGTCACAGAAGTCATGTCCGAGATGGACGTAGATATGTGCGAGGAGTACGCAGACATTCTGCAGATCGGTGCTCGCACGATGCACGCGTTTCGGCTGCTCCAAGCCGTCGGCAAGACGCGGAAGCCAATTCTCCTGAAGCGAGGTTTTCACGCGACGATCCGGGAGTGGTTGCTGAGCGCAGAATACATCATCAGCGAGGGGAACTGGAACGTGATTCTCTGCGAGCGTGGCATTCGGACATTCGATGATGAGTTTTCACGCAACGTGTTGGATCTGACCGCGGTTCAGATTCTCAAGAGGGAGAGCCATTTACCCGTTGTCGTCGATCCGAGTCATGCCACGGGGGATAGGAATCTGGTTATGCCGATGGCGAAGGCGTCGATTGCGGCGGGGGCGGACGGCCTGCTGATTGAGGCACATCCGGATCCGACCACCGCGCTCTCGGACGGCGCGCAATCGCTGCCTGTGGAGTGGCTTCCGGAACTCGCTAAGGAGATTGCAAGCATCGCACGCGCCGTCGGCCGGGCGGGTTAGCGCCTGCAGCCAGGGTGTGCTGAGCCTGCAGGTAGGCATCGTGTGGTGGCGCGGCATCAGGGATGATCGGTAGAATGCGGAGCACGGGCAGGATGGCGGAGTGGACAAACGCACCAGGCTGTAAACTTGGCGCCCTAAGGGCTACGGGGGTTCGAATCCCTCTCCTGCCACCACTTCGCTCTCCAATTCCTGGGTACAGAGTCGTCGTCGATGCTGTTTGAAATCTCAAACGACCTTCTACAGCGGCATCCGACGTATGTCGTTGGCGTTGTGTTCGTGCACAATGCCGCAACGCGCTCCCGCAAGGACGAGGGCCCTCTTCGACGTGCACTGCTAAAGGCCGGTGAGTCGGTGCCGTGGCGGCTGGGCGGTGCCGGGCTGCACGGGAATCCGGCAGTCACGGCGTGGGAACGGGCATTTGAGGCCGCCGGAATCAACTCTCGAAGCTACCCTCCGTCGATTACGGCGTTGGCGCAGAGGTGTCTACGCGGCGACTACGTTCGGTCGATCAATACGGCCGCTGATATTGCCAATTTGGTCTCGATGAGGCACCTGATACCGGTCGGCGCACACGATATGGAGCGGCTGGCCGGTGATGTCCAGGTACGGTTGAGCCGCGAGGGCGACACGTTCGCGGGAGGCGAACGTGAAACCGGCTCCATCCCGGCGGGGGAGCCAGTCTACGCCACAGGGAATATCATCCGGACTCGTCGGTGGGTGTGGCGTCAGGCTGAGAACGCGATGACGCAGGCGGAAAGCCGGACAATTCTCTTCCCCGTTGACGGCTTTGCGAATTCGACGTTGGAGCGGGTGGAGGCAGCGACACGAGAGTTGGCGCTGCTAGCGAAGGCACTGCTGGGCGGGGATATCTCCTACGGGTATGTATCTGCTGAGCGAATGTCAGTCAATTTTGGTGATGAGTCCCTGGAACGTGTGGTGGAAACGGAGGCTGGCACTGCCCTGCTCCACTCACTCGCGCCGGACGGTGATTCGTCACGTGGTGTGGAGAGGCCGCCGGCGGACGATATACTGGCCAGTTGGCGACTCTCGGATCTGCTACGGCGTGGCATGCTTGAAGACGTCATCGTTAGGGAAGAACTGCAAGAGGAACTGGACGCGGGGCGCCGGCTCACGATCTACCAGGGATTTGATCCAACCAGCACACGTCTGCATATTGGCCACTACCTATCGCTGCGGGTCCTGCGGTGGTTCCAGTTAAATGGGCACCGTGTAATCTTCCTGTTTGGGGATTTCACGGCCCGCATTGGAGATCCAACGGGGCAGTCTGCGGAGAGAAGCCAGTTGACGCAGGAGGAGGTGCTGGCAAATGCGGAAGCGTGGCGAGAGCAGATTGCGCGCGTACTGGACCTGGGTGGCGAGAACCCCATCGAGATCAGGCGGAATGGTGAGTGGCTGGATAGACTCACGCTGCGCGACATGGTTGAGATTTCGGCAAATATGACAGTCCAGCAGCTGATCGAGCGGGACATGTTCCAAGAACGCCTGTCACAGCAGCGGCCGTTGCATTTGCATGAGACACTCTATCCGCTGCTACAGGGTTATGACTCTGTGGCCTTGAGCGTAGATGCAGAATTGGGTGGGCGTGACCAGATGTTCAACATGATGGTTGGGCGCGATCTGGTGCGGAATTACAACGGCAAGACGAAGCACGTGCTAATGACGCCGCTGATCCCCGGGTTTGATGGGCGGAAGATGAGCAAGACGTACGGAAATACGGTTGCACTGGCGGAGAACCCCGTCGATATGTTTTTCACGTTGACACAGGTCAGCGATGATCTGTTGCCGCTGTTCTTGAACACGCTAACGGATACGCCAGACACTGAGATTGAAGCTGTTCGGCGGAGGCTGTCCTCCGAATCAAATCTGCAAGATGCACGGGAGCAGTTTGCACGGCAGGTGACGGAGCGGTTGCACGGAGCGGAGGCCGCAGAACGGGCGCATGCCGAGTTTACGCGAGTAGTGGATCAGGGCAGCATGAGGCAGGACGCGCAAGAAGCAGTCCTCCGGGCGATGACCGCGCCATTCACCGCAGTCGATGTGGCAGTAGCGACGGGGCTCGCGACGAGTCGAGGCGATGCGCGCCGGTTGATTCAACAGGGAGGGCTTGAGATCAATGCCCGCCGCCAAACTGATCCGACTCTTCAACTTGCGCCGGAAGATGTTGACGGGGCGATTGTCAAGGTTGGAAAGCGGGGTGTCGTTCGCATGAAGGTGGAGCGGGCATGACTTTCCCTCGACCAACCGTCGGCTTCCTTCAGCCAGAGGCGACGTTCACACACTTGGCCGCTATTCACCATTTCGGCCGGGAAGCTATCTTCGAGCCGATGGAGGCGGAGGCAATCTGTCAAGCCATTCAGCGGGAGGAGATCGACTACGGGGTGCTGCCCATCGAGAACCTATTGGAAGGCACAGTTGGAGCCACGCTTGACTTCGTGGGGGCAACGGACGGCATCAGCGTTGTCGCAGAAGTCTTTTTGCCCATCCACCATCACTTGCTCACCAGGTCTTCGCTGGAGGATGTGACGCGCATCTATTCACATCCGCAGGCGCTGAGCCAGTGTCGGAGGAACATCCGGCGCCTGGGTGAGGAACTGGGACGCGAGATCGAGCTGATTGAAGAGGCGAGTACGGCGCGCGGGGCGCAGATTGCGGCGGCGTCCGATGATCCCGGCGCGGCCGCCCTCGCCACCGGCGTGGCGGCACTGTACTACGGCCTCAAAATCGTGCGCGAGAATATGGAGGACGGGCAGGAGAACGCCACGCGGTTCTGGGTTCTCGGACATGACGGCGCGCCTGAGGCGACCGGTGGCGACAAGACCACCATTTTGTTCGACGTGGAAAATCAGCCCGGTGCTCTCGTCACGGTCCTGAATCTCTTCGCGGCGCGCCAGCTGAATGCCACGATGTTACAGTCGCGCCCCTCCCGCCTGGATCAGCGGTCCGGACTGTGGGAGTACACGTTCATTGTGGAGTATCTGGGGCATATCCAGGACGCGGGCCTGTCAGAGGCGTACGCGGAGGTTGAGACGGGGCTGGGCACAATTTGCAAGCGCATTCGACTCCTGGGTTCGTATCCGCGGAGCTCCCTTGCAGGGCAGGACTAGTTTTTAAGGCCACACGCCATTCTGAATGGAACGTTAGCGGAGTGAAGAATCTAACGCGCCTCTGCCGCAGTGGGGACATGGATTCTTCGCTACGCTCAGAATGACAGGAAGGGCGCTCAGAATGACAGGGCGGGCGCTCTGGATGATGACGACGCGCGCTATTCGCCTCGGCGGCAACAGTGCGTCCAGCGCGCCGTCGCGCGGGCGCTCTGAATGATGACGAGGCGCATAGCAGTTCGCTCTGTTGTCCCCTGGCTCCACGCCCGCCCCTCTGAATCAGGTAGACTGAGGCGTCGGTTGCCACGTGAGAGGAGAAGAGGAGCGACGCGCAATGGAC
Source organism: Dehalococcoidia bacterium (assembly GCA_965224255.1). Lineage (GTDB taxonomy): Bacteria > Chloroflexota > Dehalococcoidia > UBA6926 > UBA6926 > VXMO01. The sequence goes on along the minus strand of CBDCYO010000005.1, from coordinate 1,435,382 downwards.
TTCCAACAGTCGACTGAGGACATCGCCTTTCGTGAGGAGATTCGCGATTTTGTCGCCCAGAACTGGGATGATGCGCGCTACCACATGAATGACGTGTCCAATGCGTCATGGCACCTCGATGATCCGGAGGCGCTGGACGCCGCGCAGGGATTCGCCAAGAAGCTCGTGAGTAAGGGCTGGTACACGATGCATTGGCCCGGGGAATATGGCGGACAGGACGCATCTTTCACACGAATGTTGACATACCGTGAAGAGATGGCGTACCGCGGAGCGCCCGCCAGCGGCGCATTTGGCGGCGATGCGCTCATCTTGCACGGGACGCCCTGGCAGAGGGAGGAATGGCTGCCAAAGATTGCTAACGCGGACATGCCCATCGCGCTCGGCTTGTCGGAGCCGGGCAACGGGTCCGACCTCGCCGGAGTGACGACTCGAGGAGTTCGTGATGGCGATGACTATGTGATTAACGGCCAGAAGATGTGGACGTCGACGGCGCACCATTCCACGTGGATTCGCATGCTGGTGCGAACGGATCCGGACGCGCCGAAGCATCGGGGGCTCTCGATTTTCTTCGTACCGCTGGACTCACCCGGCATCACCATCCGCCCCATAAACGATATGGCAGGGCGGCGTCGGTGGAGCGAGGAGTTCTTTGAAGATGTGCGCGTGCCCTCCCGCTATTTGCTCGGAGAGGAAAATCGCGGCTGGTACGTGATGGCAGCGTCTCTGACCGCGGAGCGCGTCGAGGTCGGTTCTCCGGCCACCTTGTTGCGTGAGTGGGAGCGGTTCGCCACATTTGCCCGCGATTACTCTGTGGGCGGTGTGAAATTACTGGATGATCCCATCAGCCGGGCACTGATCGCCGACCTGCGTATCAAGATCGGGGTCTTCCGTGCGCTCTGCTGGAAGGGGGCGTGGGACAGTCGGCAGGGCGAGGATGTTTCGCGCATTGCGTCAATCTCCCGTGTCTTGTCCGGCGAGTTGGTCCAGGAGTTGTGGCGCGGATTCACGCGCATTATCGGTGGTGCAGCGCTGGTGAGGCCCCATGGCGCGCCATGGGCGCCCATGGACGGCTTCATCGGTGTAAACGCCCTGATGAGCACGGGCCGAACGTTCGGGCATGGCACCAAGGAGATTCAGCGCAACATCATCGCTCAACGTGGCCTCGGCCTCCCCCGCTGATTTTTAGCTTCGCGATCTAAGTTGGTGTGCTGGGGTGGTTCGCTTTGCGTGTTCCGGCTGTGATTGTCCGTAGCCATACTCGCAACGGGCTCGGCGAGCAGCGTCGCCATTGTCATTCTGAATGGAACGCAACGGCACTTTGTCATTCTGAATGGAACGTTAGCGGAGTGAAGAATCTAACGTGCTTGGGCGGCAATGGGGACGTAGATTCTTCGCTGCACCCGGAAGGACAGAGGTGCGGGACAATGATGATGGGGCGCGACGGTTGTACCATTACGTGTAAGACCGAGGCGTGCTGACAGGGGAGGATGTGAACCGTGACGGCCATGGCAACCGTCGATATGGCGAAGGAAATCGAGTTGACGGCGGATGTTGAATGGAAACGCTCCATTTGCGGAATCTGTCCGGCCGGATGCTGGGTTGAGGTGGCCCTAACGAAGGACGAGGGCAAACTGGTGGATATTCGGGCGGATGCGTCTCATCCCCTCGGTATGCTGTGCCAGCGCGGCAAGCACGCGCCGGAAATCATTTACTCGGACAAGCGTTTGCGTTACCCCATGCGCCGAGTTGGTCCAAAGGGCACGTATGAATTTGAGCGCATTTCCTGGGACGAGGCCTACGACACCATCGTCGAGAACCTAAACACAATCAAGGCGGAGTCCGGACCCGAGGCCGTGTCGGTATATACGGGAAGGGGCTCATTCGAGCTTTCCCTTTGCGATGTGTACCAGCCCAAGGGTGTTGCCGTGTCCTCCGCATCCAGCGTCCTCTTCCCGTTTGGTAGTCCAAATACGATGGGCGTCGGGGCGCTGTGCTACGTGTCCTTCGCGATGATTGCGCCGGATGTGACCATGGGGCGGATGCTTATCAACATGTTCGCCGATATGGAAAACGCTGAAACGCTCATCGTCTGGGGCGCGAATCCGGCGACGGACTCACCCCCTCTGGATATGCACCGCCTTGAAGCGGCGGCACGGCGTGGCGCGGACATCATCATCATCGATCCGCGGCGCACGGAAACGGCCGTGCGGACGGGGGCTCAGTGGGTGCCGATCCGCCCGGGGACCGACGGCGCGCTGGCCCTGAGCATGATTGAGGTCATTCTGGATGAGGAACTTTATGACGAGGGCTTCGCGGAGAACTGGACACAGGGCTTTGAGGAACTCGAAACCTATGTGCAGCACTTCCGGCCAGAGGTAGTCGAGTCGATTACCGGCGTGCCGGCCGACGTGATTCGCGACCTTGCGCGCCGTATTGCCAACTCATCCGGTGCGTGCCCCGTGATGTATACGGGACTCGAGTATTCGAACAGCGGTATTCAGGCCATCCGCGCCGTGTACACACTGTTTGCGTTGGCGGGACAGCTGGACGTGCCGGGCGGCATCGGCCTGGCAATGAAGGACACGCACTTTCCCATCAACCGCTCCATGAATCAGCCCAACCCGGATCTAAACCGCGCCGTCGCACGAGACACATTTCCCATCTACAGCAACTACCGCGGCGAATCCCACGCCAGTGGACTGGTGGACGCCGTTCTCCACGGAGACCCGTACCATATTCGCGGGCTCATCGTGCATGGGGCCTCACTGCTCACCTCCTGGCCTCAGACGCCGATCTGGCGCGAGACATTATCGAAGCTTGATTTCCTGGTGAGCATTGATCGACAACTGACGGCGGACGCGGCATATGCAGACATCGTGCTGCCCGCAACCACCATGTTCGAGATCGATTCGTATATGACCTACGGCCCGATATTTCGCTTGCGTGAAAAGGTCATTGAGCCGATCGGTGAGGCGCGGAACGACTATCTGATCATGGCGGAGCTGGCAAATCGGCTGGGCTATGGCCATCTGTACCCGCAGACGGAGGAAAACGTTATCCGTACAGCGCTGGAAGGCTCCGGCTATTCGGTTGACGACGTGCGTGAGGCAGGGGGCTCTGTCAAGCGCCAAACGCCAATGTTTGACTACAAGAAGTGGGAAAAGGGAGGCCTGCGAGAAGACGGGCTGCCCGGCTTCGACACGCCGTCCGGCAAGTTCGAAATATGGTCGACCACACTTGACGAGTATGGCTACGAGCCGCTTCCGCGCTACACGGAGCCGCGTGAGGGACCGCTCGGCAGCCCGGACGTGGCTCGACGCTTCCCGCTGGTGTTCAACTCCGGAGCGCGACCCAACACTGACTTTCGCTCGCAGCACCACGGCATCAAAGGGCTGGTGAAGGATCACCCTGAGCCGACAGTGGAAATGAACTCGCATGACGCTGCCGAGCGCGGCATTGGCACTGGAGACCTCGTTGAAGTACGGACACTGCGTGGCGCTGTACCGTTCCGCGCCGTCGTGACAGACGATATTGTCAAGGGCGCCATTGAGGCCAATATGGGCGGCGGCACGCCCGTCGGCCCCAAGGCATGGCAGGAATGGAACGTCAACGAATTGACGGATCTTGAGAACTACGACGAGATTAGCGGCTTTCCCGTCTACAAATCACTTCTTTGCGACATCATCAAGATTGAAGAGGGAACATCATCCTCGAACCACGCAGGGCAGACATACGGGGCGACGGGTACAGCGACGCCAGCACGAACCGAGCTTCCGGTTCGGCCGTTGGAACGCCGTGAGCCACAGCGCCGGATTTACCTGGACAACAACGCGACGACGCAGGTAGCGGACGCGGTACGTGAAGCGATGTTGCCGTTCCTCGGCGAAACACTCGGCAACCCGTCCAGTATTCATCGTGTGGGACAAGACGCTCATGAGGCGATGGAGAATGCGCGGCGGCACGTCGCGCAGCTCATTAACACACGTCCGCGCCGCATCACGTTGACCGGTGGCGGTTCAGAGGCCGATAACCTTGCGCTCAAGGGCGTCGCGTTTGCACACCGCGACAGGGGCAACCACATCATCACAACTGCCGTCGAGCACCCCGCCATCATCAAGACATGTGAATTTCTGGAGAAGATTGGCTACCGCATCACGTACTTGCCCGTCGATGAGGACGGCTGGGTTGGGCCTGACACGCTCCGTTCTGCGATAACTGACGAGACAATCTTGGTCTCCGTCATGATGGCGAACAATGAAGTCGGAACGATCTATCCGATTAGGGAGTTGGCAGAGGTGGCCCATGAGCGTGGCGCACTCTTCCATACAGACGCCGTGCAGGCCGTGGGCAAGATACCCGTCGACGTGATGGAGCTTGGTGTTGATCTGCTCTCACTCAGTGCTCACAAGTTCCACGGGCCGAAGGGCGTGGGCGCGCTGTATGTTGCGCGCGGCGTCAAGCTGGAGCCGGTGATTCATGGCGGCGGGCAGGAGGGCGGCCTTCGCTCCGGCACGGAGAATATTCCAGCAATCGTTGGACTTGGCAGGGCAGCGGAACTTGCTCTGAACGCAGCCCGCGAGTCCGAGCCGATGGCACGCCTGCGTGACCACCTGGAGGAGGGCATACACCGGCTCATCCCGGAGGCGCGCCTCAATGGCCATACAACGATGCGCCTGCCAAACACGCTCAACATGACCCTTCCAGAGCTGCGCGGCGAGTCCGTCGTTGTAGCGATGGACCGACACGGCATCGCTATGTCTGCAGGTTCGGCGTGCAAGGCAGGCTCACCGGAACCGACGCATGTGTTGTTGGCGATGGGGCGCAGCGAGGCGGACGCTCACTGTGCAATCCGACTTTCGCTCTCTCATGCCACCACAGAGCAGGACATGGATGACACGATCATAGCTCTTGAACATGTCCTGGAGGAACTGGAAACGACGGTACGCTTTATTCCGTGCAAATAGTGAGCGAATCGCTCGTCGCTGTGCCGTCTCAGGGATGCAATGCAGTAGTGGGCCTTTGGCTGGGGAACGTGGATTCGAACCACGACTAACAGATTCAGAGTCTGTCGTCCTACCGTTAGACGATTCCCCAGCGTGCGCATACCGCGCTTTCCATAGTATCGATAGTATCCTTGTTTGCAACGGCAGGGTGCGGCACTTTCCTACTCGCGGATAGGGTTATGCTATTCGCATGGCAGCAACCGAACCCAAAGACAAGCTCTCACAGCTTGAGACCATCTCGATCAGCGTCTCCGGCATGACGTGCGCCGCGTGCATCATGCACGTTGAACACGCACTAACCAATGTTGCGGGCGTCGGTGCGGCACGCGTCAACCTCGCCACCGAGAAAGCTGTGGTTGAAGTTGAGAAAGGCCTCTCCCTGGATGTCCTGGCCTCTGCGGTGAAGAGTGCCGGCTACGGTGCGCGCACGGAGACGCAGCGGCTATTCATCGAATCCGATCCGAATGGCGAGGATCTGCGTGACAAGGCCATCTCCGCGCTAATGAATCTCCGTGGGGTCCGCTGGGTGGCGCCGGGCGAGGAGGATAAGACCGCTCTGACTGTGGAGCACTATAGCGCAGCCATCGATACGAGTGATTTGCGTGGTGTAGTGGTGGACGCGGGACTCCGTGTGGCGAGCATCGAGGTGCGAGAGGACACACGCGCTGTCGCCAAGGTGGAAGAGGAACGCGCACTTCGGATGCGATTCCTCATCGCGCTTGGCACAGGCATCACGATGCTCGTACTGGGGATGGTTAGCATCATGCCCTCTCAGTTCATGTTCCTGATGATGTTTATGGTCGCAACTCCAATTCAGTTCTGGGCGGGCGCGCCGTTCTACCGCAGCGGGCTCCTTGCCGTCCGACATGGCGCGGCCAACATGAACACGCTCATCGCGCTCGGCACGGCGGCGGCCTGGCTCTACAGTGTTGTTGCGACGTTTCTGCCCGGGTTGTTTAGCGCCGTCGGTGGTGAGCCTGCCGTCTACTACGACACGGCGATCATAATTATTGCGCTGATCTTGATGGGGCGGTGGATGGAGGCGCGGGCGCGGGGGAAAGCATCGGACGCCATCGAAACCCTGTTGGGCTTGCAAGCTCGTTCCGCGCGGGTTACTCGAGACGGCGTAGAGGTAATGCTGCCGGTGGAAAGCGTTTTGCCGGATGACATTGTTGTCGTCCGGCCCGGAGAGCGCGTTCCGGTGGATGGCGTCATCATCGACGGTGCGTCCACTATCGATGAATCGATGCTGACAGGCGAGAGTATCCCCGTGGATAAGGGGACAGGCGATGGTGTCTATGGCGCGACGGTCAATGGCACGGGCGCGTTCCGCCTGCGCGCGACGCGCATAGGCAAGGACACAGCGTTGGCACAAATCGTCCGCCTTGTGGAGGATGCGCAGGGCTCCAAAGCACCCGTACAGCGGCTAGCGGATTTGATTTCGTCGTGGTTCGTACCTGTCGTCGTTGGCGTAGCAATCCTAACTTTCATTTTCTGGATAGTTCTTGGGCCTGATCCAGCGATCACCTTGGCCACGCTCAACATGATTGCCGTCCTGATTATCGCCTGCCCATGCGCCCTGGGACTCGCAACGCCGACGGCGATCATGGTCGGTACTGGTAAAGGCGCAGAGAACGGTGTTCTCATTCGCAATGCACAGGCGCTAGAGCTTGCCACCAAAGTCCAGACGGTTGCCTTCGACAAGACAGGGACAATCACACAGGGGCGCCAACCGTTACGGATATCCTGCCCGTCGACGGAATCAGCGAGGATGAGGTGCTGGCCATCGCCTCGGCAGTGGAGGCGAACTCCGAACATCCGCTGGCCGATGCTGTGACGAGACGGGCAGGCCGTATGAATGGGCACGTCAAGCAGGTCGACGGCTTTGAGGCGCTTCCCGGGGCAGGTGTTTCTGCAATGGTTGACGGTCGGGCTGTTGTTGTCGGAAGCGCGCGGCTGGTGGCTGAACGTGGGGCGTCAGCGATTCCGGAATCGCTGCGGAAAAGGGCGGAGGCTCTTGCGGAGCAGGGTAAAACGCAGATGTTCGTCGCCGTTGACGGCACGCCTATCGGCGCCATGGCGATTCAGGATCCTGTGAAGCCATCGGCCGGTCGAGCCGTGCAACGACTCCATGCGTTAGGCATCCGCACGGTCATGCTGACGGGGGACAATACAGCGACGGCGCAGGCCATCGCGCGAGAGGTCGGCATCAGTGAGGCGCGTGCCGAGGTGCTGCCGGCGCAGAAAGCGGAGGCTGTGGCAAGCCTGCAGGCCGAAGGGGGCTACGTCGCAATGGTCGGGGACGGTCTCAACGATGCGCCCGCGCTGGCGCAGGCGGACGTTGGTATCGCCATCGGCACAGGCGCAGATGTGGCAATGGAGGCTTCAGACGTGACGCTTGTGAGCGGCGATCCGAATGGCGTGGCGACGGCAATTCAACTCTCACGCCGGACTGTCCTGACCATTCGGCAGAACCTCTTCTGGGCGTTCATCTACAACGTCACCCTCATCCCGATTGCGGCAGGTATTCTCTATCCGCTAATGAATGGCGGAGTTCCTGAGTCTCTGCAATTCGCCCTTGGCGATCATGGTTTTTTGGAGCCGATGATGGCTGCGGCTGCAATGGCGATATCCAGTGTGAGCGTTGTTCTCAACTCCCTCCGCCTCAAATCCTTCCGTACGTCCTAACCACCGATGCTCCCGCCGTTGCACAGGTCGTTCCTGTACGTGTCAGGCAATTCATTGACGGGCTGATTGGAGAATCCGGGTGGATTGGAGGTGGCAGCGCTCCATCTCCGTCATTCCGAAAGACGCACGTGCGGTAAGATAGCATAATGCACATATGTGACGTAGACAGTGAGACGACGCGTTTGCGTGTGGAGGTTAAAAGAGATGGTCAGCAAGATACTTGGATTCATGAGGAAAGAGGAGCCATCGGAAGACCCGGTCTGCCATATGATGGTTAGTCCCAGCAAGCCGCCGGGCGGCTCATATGAGCATGACGGGACGATGTATTACTTCTGTGGTCCCGGTTGCCGCGTGGCGTTCTCAAAGGACCCTGAAGACTACTTGAGCGGCGAAAAACACGTGGAGATGTAGGTAGAGGGAAGAGTTAGCCTGCTTCCACAGGTTCTAGCGCACTACCGGAAGTCCCTCTGCGACGCGTGTACTTCTAGTAGCCGTTCGCCAGCCTCAATGGGGGTTTGGGATCCGCCGAGGGGACATTCAGCAGCGCGTCCGGGACCATGGTAGTCGCTGCCGCCTGTAGGGAGGAGATCATACTCCCGTGCCAGGCGGAGAAGCTGCTCTCGGCGTGGCACATCATAGAGGCCGTAGTAGACCTCCATGCCAACCAGCCCTGCCGCCACCAGCGAGGGGAGCATATCCTCAAGGCCAGGCGTTTCGTCGGGGTGAGCAAGAATGGGCAGCCCACCGTATTGCCTAATCAGACGAATGGCCTGCTCCGGTGCCATCTTGCGGCGGCCCGCATACGCGGGCCCATCGTTATTGATGTAACGATCGAATGCCTCACGGATGCTGGGGACATGGCCTGCCTCCATCAACGCCTGCGCGATGTGGGGGCGGCCAATAGCGCCTGCACCCGCAATGTCAGCGACGCGTTCCCACGACACCGGAACGCCCAGACGCTCCAAGTTTTCTACTATGCGCCTCGCGCGTCCGACGCGGTCATCACGAAACGATAGAAGCGTTGCCTGCAGATCCATGTCCGCAGTATCAAAGAGGTATCCAAGGATGTGTGCCTCACCTTCCGACACGTCCGTTGAAATTTCTATGCCCGCAATCAGCGTCAGGCCGGAATAGTGTTCCGCCGCCTCTCGCGCCTCCGCCAGGCCGTCTGTGGAATCGTGGTCGGTTAGCGCAAGGTAGACAACGCCGGCGTCAGCAGCCTGCTTGACCAATTCGCCGGGCGTAAGAATACCATCCGAAACCGTCGAGTGGGTGTGCAGGTCCGAGCTCATTCTGTCTCAGCACAATCGACGCGTTGAATGGAGAGGGCAAGGCCAGTGGAGTCGTCCGTTTCGATCAGAACGGAATTGAAACGACTTGGCCCGGAGCCGACAGTGAGGCGAACGGGAATGCCGGTCAGGAACCGCTGGAGAACGGGCCCCGGATCGCTCCCGATGATCGAATCAATGGCGCCACACATGCCAAGGTCGCTGACGAACGCCGTTCCGTTGGGAAGAATGCGCGCGTCCGCAGTCGCCACGTGCGTATGGGTACCCGCCACAGCCCCAACACGCCCGTCCACGTGCCACGCGAGGGCGCCTTTTTCGGACGTTGCCTCCGCGTGGAAATCCACGACGATTGCACGAGGGCGGTCTTCAAGCGTGTCCAGCAGTGTGTCCATGGCCCGGAACGGATCGTCGATCTGAACTGGCATGAACGTCCGTCCCTGCAGGCTAACGACGAGCGCCCCATTTGCCATGACAGCGCCGCGGCCTGGCGCGGCCTGCGGGTAATTGAGTGGACGCAGAATGGTGGTCTCGGCGTCAAGGGCGGGTATGATGTTTCGTTGGTCCCAGATGTGATTGCCGGAGGTGATGACGTCTACACCGGCGTCCCTCAGTTCGCTCGCGACGCCAGGCGTGATACCGAAACCGGCGGCGGAGTTTTCGCCGTTGGCAACGACAAGATCGACATCATGCTCATCGCGCAAGCCGAGGAGGGCGCGCCGAACGGCCTGCCTGCCCGGCTGCCCAACGATGTCTCCAATCATGAGGATGCGCATGATTGCTAGGGCGGCGCCTACCGTGCGTATTCCACGGCACGCGTCTCCCGGATCACCATGACCTTGATCTGCCCGGGATACTCCATGGAGTCCTGGATCTTTTTGGTCATGTCACGGGCCATTCGCATGGCGGCGACGTCATCAACATCATCCGGCTTGACCATGACGCGCACTTCGCGGCCTGCTTGAATTGCGTATGCCTTCTCGACACCATCGTAGCCGAGCGCAATCTGTTCCAGGGTTTCCAGCCGCTTGATGTATTGCTGGGCGCTCTCGCGGCGCGCGCCGGGCCGCGCGCCGCTGATTGCGTCCGCGGCGGCGACGACGAAGGCCTCCGTGCTCTTCCAGCCCTCTTCCCCGTGATGGTCGCCGACGGCACGGACGACGCGTTGATTGATCTTGTAGCGCTCAAGAAAGTCCGCCCCGACGGCGGCGTGTGGCCCTTCAACTTCGTGGGAAAGGGCCTTGCCAATATCATGGAGGAAGCCGGCTCGGCGGCAGATATCGACGTTGGTGCGCATTTCAGAGGCGAGTGCCGCGGCAATATGCGCCGTTTCGATACTGTGCTGGAGAACGTTCTGGCCGTAGCTATAGCGGAATTTGAGCCGGCCGATAGTCTTGATCAGGTCTGGATGGAGGCCCTGAACACGCACATCGTAGCAGGCTTCCTCACCGGCGCGCTTGAGAATGTCATCCATTTCATCCTGTGCCTTCTGGACTAGTTCCTCGATGCGCGCGGGCTGAATGCGCCCATCCTGCACCAGGCGTGAAACGGTCATGCGAGCAATTTCACGTCGTACAGGGTCAAAGGTTGAGAGAGTCACGACCTCCGGCGTATCGTCCACGATGAGATTGACACCCGTCGCGTTTTCAAGGGCGCGGATGTTTCGTCCTTCGCGGCCGATCAAGCGTCCCTTCATCTCTTCGCTGGGCAAGGTGACGGTGCTTGTCGTCAGTTCGGAGACGACCTCGCTGGCATAGCGCTGCATGGATTGGGCCATGATTTTGAAGGAGCGCTCTGTGGACTCCTCCCGTACGGCATCCTCCATCTCACGGACACGGCGAGAGGCTTCGATTGCAATCTCATTCTCGAGTTGACTAAGGAGTAGTTCGCGGCCCTCCGCTATGGTGAGGTTGGAGACACGCTCCAGTTCGCGAAGATGCTCAGCGTGGAGTTCATCCACTTGGCCGCGTATCGCGTCTATTCTTGCCTCCTGTTCAACCAGTGAGCGTTCCCGCTTCTCGAAATCTTCAAGGCGGCGGTCTACCTGCTCTTCTTTGCGCTGAAGGCGGCGCTCGATGCGCTGAGCCTCGGTGCGTCTTTCGCGTGCCTCACGCTCAGATTCATTACCAAAGCGAATGGCCTCTTGCTGGGCGCGGAGGATGATTTCCTTGCCTTCAGCTTCACCTTCCTCAATGCGGCGGCGAGCATCTAGGGAAGCGCCGCGCAGGTTGCCGGCGGTGATCATGCGCTGCACGACAAAGCCGGCAGCGGTACCGGTGGCGGCGAGCGCAAGAATGAGAAGGACGAACAGAACAGGATCAATGGTCATAGCGATACTCCCCGGGTAGTGGTGGGCTGTGCGGCCGTGCGCGCGTGCGTGCCGTCATGGCGTAGTAGCTCGCGCCAGTGGCTAGTTCGAGTGCGTAACCAAAAAGAAAAAGGGGCGCGGGAGTCCCGCAGCCCCTTGTGTTCAGGTATCGAGCTGTGTATGGGGTCAGGTGACGGCCTCCGCCTCGTCGTCGGTGGACGTCGGCAGGAAGTTAGCGGTGCTTGCCGCCTGGGAATCGTGGCTTCCGCGGATGTCCTGTTCAAGGGCGGTGGAGATGTCCACATTGGAACGGAGGAAAGCCTTGGCGTTCTCCCGTCCCTGACCGAGGCGGGTGTCTCCGTATGAATAAAACGCCCCCGTCTTCTTGAGGATACCGGTTTGCGCACCGAGATCGATGAGGTCCGCCTCACGGCTGATGCCATGCCCAAACATGATGTCAAACTCAGCGACGCGGAAGGGTGGGGCCATCTTGTTTTTGACCACCCGTGCGCGCAGGTGTAGTCCCACACTCTCCGTTCCCTGCTTGATGGTTTCCATGCGTCTCAAATCAATTCGAATCGACGAGTAGAATTTCAACGCGCGTCCGCCGGGTGTGACCTCGGGGCTGCCGAAGATGACACCGACCTTCTCACGAATCTGGTTGATAAAGATAACCGCCGTCTTCGAACGATGGGTCGCTCCTGTCAGTTTTCGCAGGGCCTGAGACATCAGGCGGGCCTGTAGTCCCACATGGATATCTCCCATATGCCCTTCTATTTCGGCCTTTGGCACCAGCGCGGCAACGCTGTCAATGACAATCGCGTCCACCGCCGCACTCCGCACCAGAGCTTCCGTGATATCGAGAGCTTGCTCCGCATTGTCCGGCTGTGAGATTAGCAGGTCATCTACATTCACACCGCAAGCTGCGGCGTACGTCGGGTCCAATGCGTGCTCAGCGTCGATGTACGCGACTGTGCCGCTCTTCTGCTGTGCCTCTGCGATGATGTGCTGGGCGAGGGTGGATTTCCCAGAGGATTCTGCGCCGTAGATTTCTGTGATGCGTCCGCGGGGAATACCGCCGATGCCCAGCGCGAGATCAAGCGAGAGAGAGCCGGTGGGGATAGCTTCAACGTCAAAACGACCGGCGGATTCGCCGAACCGCATGAGAGAGCCCTTGCCGAAGCTGCGCTCGATCAGCGTCAACGCTTGCTCGAGTGCCTTTTCCTTCTCGGTGACCATTGTCTCCGTGCTTTTTGGGGCCGTTGCAGTCGTCATCATATCATTCCTTTCACGTGTCTCTCAATCTCCCCGGCGCTAACAGAACTCACGTTCCACGAACGTCTGTTCAGTATGCTACCACATCAATGGCCGAATGGTACCCTCTGTAGAGAAACTGCTCCGATTGCGCAAAAATGCTACGAGGCAGACCGGCGCGCATGCCCAAGCAACGTGAAGGGGGACATCATGAGCGATTACGAAAACGTGCTGTATGACCGGCAGGGTAAGGGCGTGATCATCACACTGAACAGGCCCGCGCAGATGAACGCTTTCAATCAGGGATTACGCGCGGACGTGCACGCCGCGTTCGATGAGGCGGAGCAAGACCCGGACGTTCGCTACATCATTCTGACGGGCGCGGGCCGCGCGTTCAGCGCCGGCGCGGACCTGTCCCTGGGCGCGGGCGGCGGCAATTCCGATACCGTCTGGCCGTATGGCCTGCAGGAAGGGCAGTCCGTGGCATCGTTCCTTGATCAGTGGCGCACACAGGACCGCGCGGGCATCCGACGCCTCATGCACATGTGGGAGCTGACGACGCCGATCATCGGTGCGATCAACGGCTGGGCGCTGGCGTGGGGCTCCTGGTACGCGCTGACGACACACATCACCATCGCGTCTGAGAACGCCGTTTTCGGGCAGCCTGAGATTCGCCACATCTCCAACACGAACTTCATCTGGACGCTGCTTGCCGGCTATAAGCACGCGCTACGCTATGGCCTGACGGGCGACCACATCGACGCGCAGGAGGCGCTGCGCATCGGCCTCGTGAATAAGGTTGTGCCGCACGATGAGCTCATGGATGAGTGCGTCACCGTCGGGGAGCGCATCGCACTGGTCAGCCCGGAGACGGTGAAGATCAACTTGGCCGTCGCGACGCAGGGACTCAACATGATGGGATTCCACAATGCCTGGAACCTGAACGCTGAGCTGTCCGCGCTGGCGCACACCTCACAGCGTGAAGATTTCAAGCGCCGCATGGAGGACGCCGGCAAGGAGGGCGGTCTGCGTGCCTACCTACAGGAGCGTGACGGCCCCTTCCAGCCGGAACCGTTCGGCCCACGCTCCGCCACCGCGCGGGATTAACTTCCCGCCGCGGCGCCACGCGCCATGTGAAATTTCGGCCTCCCGGCATTGATGCGCCCAAACGTCTGGGTGAGGCGCTACGGCTTGGCGGCGGTGGAGCGGCATGGAGTCTTCGCTGAGTTCAGAATGATATCTGGGGCGTCCATAATGACAGAGGGTTAGTGGATCTAATCACGCTCCGCACTCCCGCGGCCTGACTGTCATTTGGAGACGAGTATGTCTATCTGAAAACGTATAGTGGACGTGACAAATTGCGCGGGGAGCATAGGGTGAGCCCGGCAGTACTTGTGTTTGAGAATGACGAGGCAAGAGGAACGGGCGAATCAAGTACAGTGACGACGGCAGCGTGTCGGTCGGTCCCGCAGCATTGTACTAGCGCAAGACGGTTACGTCCGTGAACAGCTTGGCGGCGGGCCTCCTCTCAGGTTTCTTAACAGCCTGCTGCTTCCTGGTGGCCGCTGCGTTTTTGGTCCGGCCATTGTTCTTACACTGCAATCGCCCGCTGACTATGGACACGAGTATTGGCCGCCCTATTGGCTGATATATGTTGCGCTTGGCGCTGCTGCATTCGCAGCTGGCGGAGGAATAACGTGGAACGCCCTCACCCGTCACGAAATCTCTCAGGCAAACCGCTACTGGGCGGTGATATTTTTTGCGCTTGCGCCAATTGCTTTTCCGCTTACGCTGTCGATCCCGGGCTGCATCTACTTCATTGCGAGTGTGATTTTCGTAATCATCGTATCCCGCAGGAGCTATAGCGAGGAGATGGCAGGCGGAGAGGCAATCGAGCCGCCCCGCGCGTTATGGCGGTAACACTGGGGCTGGTCGCGGGATTTCTCGGCGTCTGCGCGGGAAGACTACCGCTAGGGAGTGCACCCTTTGCGGTCAGGAGTCCATCCGCTACCATTCACCCATGATTCGCATCGTTCGTTGGAATATCAACAGTGGGGGCCGGGCGGTCACTCTCCGATCCTGATTAAGATCAATGGCTAAACTGGCAGCATGAGCATTCCCACTAGCGACGAGTGGCAGGCGGCATTTGATGCGATGCCGTCGTTATCTCAGGATTCGTCACTTCGTGACCACGTGCGGCAGCGATTCCACGCCAAGTACCTGGAAACGATCATGCGGGCGGGGGGGCCTGTCGCAGCGGATCGTGCGTGGGAGGGTTTCTATTTCTGGATGGTTTTTCCGGAGACGAATCGCAAACCATTCGAGATACCACCGCCAGAGGCGAATGCGCTATTGGAGACTCTCAAGGCACTGGTGGCTCGTTTGCAGGAGGGTCTACGGGCGCAGGCAGCTAGCGAAGACCGAACGGAAGGCCCCTGATTTTGCGGCCTGATGAGAGTTGCTTCATCATCTTCCGCATCTCCATGAACTGATTGAGCATGCGGTTGACGTCGGCGGTCTGCGTGCCACTGCCTCGCGCAATACGCTTGCGGCGGCTCCCTCCGATGATCTCCGGCCTCTGTCGCTCCTCCGGCGTCATGGACAGAACAATTGCTTCAACGCGTTTGATCTGCTTCTCATCAAAAGCATCAGCTGAGACCGCGCCCTTCATCCGAGAGAACCCGGGAATGAGGTCGGCAAGCTGCGATATCCCGCCCATCCGCTGGAGCTGCCCCAGTTGGTCTAAGAAGTCTTCCAGGGTGAAGCTGGCCGTGCGCAGCTTTCGCTCCATCTCTTGCGCCTTGGCCTCATCGATTGTCTGCTGCGCCTTTTCGACCAGCGTGACCACATCACCCATACCAAGAATGCGTCCGGCGAGCCTGTCCGGATAGAACGGCTCCAGAGCGTCCATTCGCTCGCCGAGACCAATGAACATGACCGGCAGTCCGGTGACGGACGTTATGGACAGGGCCGCGCCGCCGCGTGCATCGCCGTCCATTTTGGTGAGCACGAGTCCCGTTAGGGGGACGAGACGATGAAACTCCTCCGCCGCGTTGACGGCGTCCTGGCCAGTCATCGCATCGACGACGAGCAGTACTTCAGCTGGGTTCAGTGCCGCCCGAACGTTGGCCAGTTCCGCCATGAGGGCTTCATCAACCTGCAGGCGGCCTCCCGTGTCAAAGATGTGCCAGTGGACATTCGCCTGCGTCGCCGCCGCTAAGGATGAACGCGCAACGCCAACCACGTCCTGACTGCCGGGTTCAGCGTGCACTGGCACGTTGATCTGCTGTCCGAGCGCGTGCAGCTGTTCAATGGCTGCGGGGCGCCGCACGTCTCCCGCACCGAGAAGTGCTCCCTGTCCTTGCCGCATGAGGTAGGAGGCCAGTTTGGCGGCAGTCGTCGTCTTGCCGGAGCCCTGAAGCCCCACGAGCAGGATTGTGGCGGGGCGGCTACTCCCGGCGTCCAGGGTGCGGCGTTCCCTTCCCAGAACCTCTGTCAGCTCTTCCTGCACGATCTTGATGATCTGCTGGACGGGCGTGACAGACTCCAGAATCTCGCGGCCAACGGCACGATCCCGTATCTTCTCCTGAAGGTTGCGCACGACGCGTACATTGACATCGGCCTCAAGGAGCGCACGGCGAACCTCGCGCAGCGCCTCCTCGACGTCCCCGTCCGTGACGCGCCCGCGGCCTGATAGTCGATCAAAAACGCCAGTCAGCCGTTCAGTAAGAGCCTCAAACATCGTGCTACCAGTCTATCGACTGGGCAGAGTGTCGTGAATGGGGTTTCGAAGTGCCCGGGATGGCGACCGTACTTTTATAATGATGCCATTCCGGTGGCCGCAGGTAATTCGCTGACATTCTTCTGTCATTCTGAGCGCCCGTCCTGCCATTCTGAGCGCAGCGAAGAATCTATGTCCCCATTGCCGCCGAGGCGCGTTAGATTCTTCACTCCGCTGCGCGTCGTTCAGAATGACAGGGTGTGGGCTGCGCTCCGTTCAGAATGACACGGCGCGGGCTGCGTTCCGTTCAGAAAGACAGCCACAACGCGGAAAGCGAACCACCCCAGCACGCCACCGTAGAGCACGAAGCTAGAAAATCAACGGGGGAGGCCGAGGCCGCGTTGCGCGATGATGTTGCGCTGCACCTCCGTCGTGCCGCCACCGAGGCCGCTGCCGTGCATCGCGCCGTAGCGGAAGCCCGGATATCCGCCCATCGGGGCGCGGCTTTCACCCAGCCCGAGGCGCCCGTACTCCTGCAAAATGCTCGCCATCAACTGAGGCCACTTCTTGCCGAGCACATCGCCCCATGCCTTACCCATGGAGGCTTCCTTCACGGGGAGCTCTCCGCGCGACTGCATAAACGCGACGCGATAGGACAACATGCGACGTGTCTCAAGCTCGAGCTTGAGATCCGCGACTCTATGGCGAATGATTGGGTCGCTGAGAACAGGCTCACCGTTATACCGAACATCACGTACGACGGCAATGAACCGCTCCATCTCACCCAGATACTTGGCGGCAGTCTCAATGCCAGAGCGCTCGAATGACAACGTCGTCATTGCGGCGTACCAGCCTCGATTCTCCTCACCGATGAGGTTGCGCACCGGAACGCGAACATTGTCGAAGAACACCTCACTCCACCGGCGCGTGCCTGTCATGTCCAAAAGCGGGCGCAGCGTAATGCCTGGCATAACGGCACCATCGTCATCTCGCAACTGCATCAGGACATAGCTAATGCCTCGATGCTTTGGCGCCTCCGGATCCGTGCGCACCAGGACGTGGTACCACTCGCCATAGTGGGCGCCAGACGTCCAGATTTTCTGGCCATTGACGACGTAATCATCGCCGTCACGGACCGCGCGGGTCTGAAGGCTTGCGAGGTCGGAGCCGGCATTGGGCTCAGAGAATCCCTGCGCGAAATCGATGTCCGCGTTGGCCATCTTTGGCAGGAACTCCTCCTTCTGCCAGTCGGTCCCGTGCAGCATCAGTACGGGCGCCACCAGTCCGCCGCCGAAGGAGGCGGGAGCGCCCTCATATGCCATACCTTCCCGATAGGCCAACTGCGTCGTGATTGAGGCGTCGCGCCCGCCGAATTCCTCCGGCCAATGCATTGTCCACCAGCCCTTTTCCACGAGCTTCTTTGAGAAATCCCGCTGCGCCGTCAGTGCCTCCCTGTCTGCATGAAAGGGAGAAAGCAGGCCGATCTCATCCCAGCCGCGCGGATCCGCAACCTTCTCCGCCCACTCGCTTCGCGTGAATGCGCGAGCCTCATCCTGTAGCGCCTGATCATCGGGAGCTAATCGAAAATCCATCCCCGTTACCCCCTCCCGTGACTCTCACGAGTCATCTCTTTTTGCCCGTTTTTTGCGGGCTTTTGAATTAGCGACATTATGGCGCGTCTTCGCGCGGGCGACAACGCCCCCAGTCAGTATCGCCACCTGCAACAGGAAACTTCGAGTGAATACTAGGATTCGGTGATGGTCACACTGTGGAGGCGGGTGCCCGGGTTCGGGTCCGACTGCGGATCTCTGATGCGAAGCTTTTGCACAATGTCCATGCCCTCTGTCACTCGGCCAAAGACGGCGTGCGCATCATCAAGCCATGGCGTTGGGCCGAAGGTGATGAAGAACTGGCCGCCACCTGTGTTTGGACGGCCGATGTTTGCCATCGACAGCACACCGGGACCATCATGGCGGAGCGTGGGGTCAAACTCATCAGTGATGGTGTAGCCCGGCCCGCCTGTGCCGGTGCCGGTGGGGTCACCGCCCTGCGCCATGAAACCCTCGAGAACACGATGGAACGTCGTATCGTCGTAGTATCCCTCACGGACCAAGAACACAAAGTTATTGACCGTTAGCGGTGTTTTGTCGGCTGTCAACTCGATGACGAAGTTGCCCGCCTCCGTCTCGAAGGTGGCGGTGTACGCCTTGCTAGAATCGATCTGCATCGCCGGCGGCTCAGACCACCGATTGGTCCTATCGGTCACTGTGGGTATCTCCTCTTGAACTGTCTGCTGCGAGCCCGAGGCATCGCCAGCAGTTTGGGTTGGCTGCGGCGTTGGGCTGGCAGTTCTAGGCTCGTCCTCCGGCGGCTCACACGCGCCTAGGACAATTGTGAGCCCAAGCATGAGCACGATTGCGGCAAACAGAGGTTGGCGGAGAAAGCGGAAACCAGCACGCATCGCACGTGTAGCATATTCGCAGACGATTGCACCCGCAACTGGCCGCATCGCTGTATCATTCCCTTTTACCCATGGAGCCTGCCCAGTGATGGGAAGGGGAAGGAACCAGGGGACGAGCGCAGCTCATGAACGAGCCCCGGACGATCACATCCGTCCCTGGCGTGCGCCTTGGGCATTGGGCGGATAAAGAGGCGGCAACCGGCACGACTGTCCTGCTCTTTCCGGAGTATGGCGCGATCGGCGGCGTGGAGGTACGCGGCGCCGCGCCCGGTACTCGGGAAACAGACCTTTTACGCCCGGGCACCCTCGTAGAGCGCGTCCACGCCATCTTCCTCACCGGCGGCAGCGCCTTCGGCCTTAACGTCGCTGAGGGCGTTATGCGATACCTCGAAGCCGAGAGCATCGGATTCCGCACACCGAACGGCGCCATCCCCATCGTGCCAGGCGCGGTCATCTATGACCTTGGCATTGGATCTTCAGAGCGGCGGCCGACGCACGATTCGGGGTTCGACGCTGCGCGCACGGCAACCGATGCACCGGCAGAGTCCGGCAGCGTCGGAGCAGGAGCCGGTGCGACCGTTGCAAAAGTTCTCGGATACGGACACGCCGTTAAGGGCGGCATCGGCACGGCAGCGATGCAGTTGCCGGATGGCCACACTGTGGGTGCTGTCATGGCCGTCAACGCCTTTGGCGACGTCATCGACCCTGAGACGGGTGCCATCCTCGCCGGCCCGCGCAACGATGATGCCCGCACTATCCCTTTTCGTAGCACACGAGAGATCCTCCGAAGCGGACAGCGGCCCGAAGCCGGGGGGCGTTTCCAACGCGGGCCGACGAATACGACCATCGGTGTTGTCGCCTCGGATGCACCTCTCAGCGTGGCACAGGCCAACCGGCTCGCAATGATGGCCCACAGCGGCATCGCACGTGCGATCGTGCCGTCCTATGGAATGGGAGATGGCGATACGTTGTTTTTTGTCTCCACTGCCCCACCCGCCACGCCGGCCCTTGATAACTCTCGACTCACGCCAATCGGCGCGGCGGCTGCGGAGGTCGTTGAGCGTGCGATTATCGACTCCATCACATCAGCGACGGGTTTGGCGGGCGTGCCTTCTGCCGCGGAACATCTAGCGACGATGAGGGAACACTGAAGCAATGACAACTCTGCGCGGCGAGAGGGTCGGCATATTGGGCGCAGGCGCCGTCGGCACGGCACTGGCCATCGGCCTCGCTAACGTCGGCTACAACGTGACGGCGATCATGAGCCGCGATTCAGAACGCTCCAAGAATCTGGCCGCTCGCATCGGTGGAGCAATCCACACACGTCACGCTGGATTGCTCGTCGACGTGGCGGACACGATATTCGTGACCGTTCCGGACGACGCCATTGCGACTGTCGCTAAAAGCGTCCCTTGGCGTGCCCAGACGGCGGCAGTTCATTGCTCAGGAGGAACATCTCTGAGTGCCCTTTCGGCAGCACGGGAGCTGGGAGTAGTCATCGGGGGCTTTCATCCCCTCCAAACCTTCCCGGCGGGAGCGGATGAGCCCCCCAGTCTAAGCGGCGTCACGTTCGCAATCGAATCACAGGACAGCACTTTACATGACCAGTTACATGCAATGGCAGCAGCCCTGGGTGGACAGACAATCGATATTGATGGAACGGCGCGTGTCCTGTACCACATCTCAGGCGTGTTCGCCTCAAACTATCTCATCACGATCATTGCAGAGGCCACCAAAATTTGGGCGCAATTCGGGTACAATCAGTCGCAAGCCCTGCAGGCGTTACTGCCCCTGATACGCGGAACCGTTAGCAACGTCGCACGCGAGGGGACGGCAGGAGCACTGACCGGCCCGATAGTCCGTGGTGACCTCGGGACTGTGGAGGCGCACGTGGAGCAGGTGCGGTCGACGTTGCCAGACGTAGTACCCTTGTACGCGGCGCTCGCACAAAGCACGGTGCAGCTGGCTGTAGACGCAGAGCGACTTGATGAGGAGAGAGGGACGGAGATACTCGCATTGATTGGCGGGCATCAACGACGATAGGACGAATGAATCCATGATGCGCACCATGCTGGCCGGCAAGATTCACCGGGCCACTGTAACCGAGGCGAACGTCGACTATGAGGGTTCGATTACGATCGATCCCGATCTGCTTGAAGCCGCCGGAATCCTGCCATATGAGCTTGTACAAGTTCTCGATATTACAAACGGGGCACGACTGGAGACGTACGCCATCGATGGCGAGCGTGGCAGCGGCCAGGTCTGCGTCAACGGCGCGGCCGGGCTGCTCGTACGGGAGCGAGACCTGATCATCGTCCTGCATTTCATGCAAATGACAGAGGAAGACGCTTGCCGCGTCAGTCCCCGCATCGTGCGTGTCGACGCCCGCAACCGCATCGTCTCCCGCACGAATCGCATCGAAGCCCGCAGCTACTACTGAGTGCTGCCGTCGGGGCGCAGCAAAGGACCCACGCCGTGCGCACCACTATCCAGCAAATCCAGGAATTCAAGGATCGGAACGAGCGTTTTCCGGTTCTGACAGCCTACGACTACTACACTGCCCGCACTGTCGATGAGTCGGGCGTGCCGGCCATCCTCGTTGGCGATAGTCTGGGCAACGTGATGCTTGGCTATGACTCCACCGTTAGCGTGACGATGGAAGACATGATCCACCACACGAAGGCCGTGGCGCGCGGCACGAAAACCGCTCTTGTTATCGGGGATATGCCATTCATGTCGTTCCAGACGGCCCCCCAAGATGCCCTCCGCAACGCAGCCCGCTTCCTGCAGGAGGCGGGCGCACAGGCTGTCAAGCTCGAGGGTGGCGAGGTTATGGCCGAAACAATCAGGGTGCTCGTCGATCGCGGTGTCCCCGTTATGGGACACATTGGCTTTACACCGCAATCCGAGTTTCAAATAGGAAGGCGCTATCAGGGCCGCCGCACGGTTGAAGAGGCCCGCAAGATGATCCACGACGCAGAAGCCGTCCAGGAGGCGGGCGCGTTTTCAATCGTCCTCGAACTCGTGCCGGAGCAACTGTCCAAAATCATTTCAGAGCGGCTCTCCATTCCGACAATCGGGATAGGCTCCGGCCCACACTGCGATGCCCAAGTGCAAGTTGTCAGTGACATGCTTGGCATCGTAAGCGACCACATTGGCCGCCACGTCAAGAGATATGCAGACCTGAGCGACATCATCCGGTCCGCCGTCACCACATACGCGCAGGACGTGCGCGACGGTACGTTCCCCACAAGCGAGCACACACGTGCGCTCTCCGATGACATCGTGAAGGAACTCTAGCAGGATCGATTCGGTCATCGCCGGCGCACCAAACGTCTTGAGGAGTGCTGACGACCATCGTTTACACTGAAGCCTAACCACGGCGCGCCACGCGTTATTCCCTTTAGACACAGTTCTGGGGTAGGGACGATTCCGTCGCATCAAGGCTACCGCGTCACTGTCTGGAGGTCCTATGGAGGGAAGAATCCACTGGCGGACAGTGGTTGCCGCCTTCACCATGGGCGTGACCACCTTCCTTGTCGCGGGCTGTGAGGATCGAGCGCCGCAGGATGTTGCCTTTGCAATGGACATCGCTGGTGGTGAGCTAATGGGCGAGTCGCTCATCACCGTCAACCAGGACGACAACGTCACATTGAACTGGACCAGCGATACGCCACTCTCCGTCCATCTCCATGGGTATGACATTCAATTGGCGCTACAGCCGGGTGTCATCGAGCCAATGACCTTCGTTGCCAATGCAACCGGCCGCTTCACTATCACTACCCATGGAGCCGTGGGCGTGCACGCCCACGGCTCGGATGAGGCCTGTCACGCCGAAATTCCTGCGGGACAGCCGAAGC
Organism: Dehalococcoidia bacterium; assembly: GCA_965224255.1. GTDB lineage: Bacteria > Chloroflexota > Dehalococcoidia > UBA6926 > UBA6926 > VXMO01. Next base: position 1,412,801 of record CBDCYO010000005.1, on the reverse strand, counting down.
CGAGCATCCGTATTAGCGCGGTCGAGTCACGCATGGAGGGCAATATCTTCATCGAGGTAGACGTCGAGAACCTCGTCATCGAACCCGGCGGCGGTCATTGGCACCTCAACGTAGATGGCGTGGACTACGGCATGTACTCGCGCTCCTACGTAACCGTCGCTGTGCAGGACACGGGCACGCGTGTGCTTGAGGCCACTCTTGCCGACGCCAACCACTGCCTCTATGACGCCTCCGACTCCGCAACCGTGCTGATTAGCAGCGGCGTGCCCGAGAGCAACGCCTCACCGAACGGCAATGACACCCCCACGGAACACGGCAACTTGGCCACGGCCACCTCCGGTAGTCAGGGAGCGGCCATGGTGGGCACTCCTGATGCCAATCATTCCGTCACAATGGGTGAAACGCCGATAATTCCTGACACGGACAGCATGAATAGCCCCTCCGATTCCGGCGAACAGACGACGAACAATACAAGCACGAGCCTATCGTCGGCGGGGGTTCCCGAACGCGTCATCGCAACTCTTGAAGTGAGACCGTAGGGGCGCGAGCCGGAATGAAACGACGTGGCGCGTCGATCCTTTGGCCTGCGGCCGCGTTGGCGGCCATTGCATGGCTCATTCCTGCGATGGCGCTGGCGCACGGCTTTGGCGAGCGCTATGATCTGCCGGTTCCGCTCTCCCTGTACGTGACGGGAGCGGGACTAACCGTTGCGCTCTCGTTTGTCATCGTCGCCATCTTTGTACGCAAAACACCGAACGCAACTGACTACCCCCATCTCAACCTGCTCCGGTTCAGGCTCATCCGCTCCCTGTCCGGCTCATTCATCGTGCAGGCCCTGCGCATCGTCGCAGTCCTAGTGCTTGTGCTTGTTGTTCTCACGGGCACTTTGGGCGTACAGCAGTCCACGCTGAACATCGCTCCAGTTCTCGTGTGGGTGTACTGGTGGGTTGGCATTGCCTTTGCGTCCGCGCTCATCGGCAATGTCTGGGGACTGATTAATCCTGTCCGCACCGTCTATGAATGGCTGGACGCCATCGCGCGGCGTGTTGTGCCCGGGGGGCTCAGTCTTGGGCAACGTGATTCCGTCTATCCGCCAAAATGGGGCGCGTGGCCTGCCCTCATCATCTTCCTCTTCTTCGCATGGTTTGAAATCGCCTACGAGGGCTCAGCGGATCCCCGTACGCTCGCAATCGCCATCATCACCTACTGCATCATCACGTGGTGGGGCATGGCAGCCTTTGGGCCAGACTCATGGATGCGGCACGCGGACGTCTTTGCCGTTGTCTTCGGGGTCTTTGCCCGGTTTGCCCCACTAGAGATCCGTGTCCTGGCCTCATCCGGCAAAGCGGAATCAATCGATGATGTCGAAGCCTTCCGCGCCGCACCGTCAGAACAACGTGAGCTTGGCCTCAGGCCACCCGGTAGCGGCCTCCTCAATAGTGCGGACACCTCCACGTCAACTATGTTCCTCGTCGTGATTTTGCTCTCCACCGTCACGTTCGACGGACTGCAAGACACGCCACCATGGGCACGCATCGTCCACTGGGCGTTTGTCAATTCACCGGGCTGGACCTCGACGGCCATCACACTCGTCAATACCATCGGACTCTTCGTGTTTGCAGGCATTTTCGTTGGCGCCTATCTGGCCTTCAGCGCCATCATGGCGCGCTCAGGCGAAAAAACCGAGACGCGACGCATCCTGCCGGTGGCACGCGTCTTTGCCCTCTCCCTCGTGCCGATTGCCTTCGCCTACCATCTCGCCCACTTCTTCTCCTATCTCCTCATTCAGGGGCAAGTCGTCATCCCCCACGCCTCCGATCCATTCGGCTACGGTTGGGATCTGTTTGGAACCTCCGACTACACGGTCAACATCGGCATCGTCAACGCGCGATTTACGTGGATACTCGCCCTCGTCGCCATTGTTGTCGGTCACGTCATCGCCGTCTTCCTTGCGCACACCACGGCGCTGCGCCACTTTGGCGAGCACGACGTTGCGCTCAGAAGCCAGCGCCCCATGCTGATCCTGATGGTCGGCTATACGATGGTCAGCCTTTGGATCCTGGCGCAGCCAATCACGGAATACGCTTGACGGAGCGTCCCATCCTGCTACGCTTGCCATTGTCTGATGCGCCGCTGCACGGTCCATTCCGGTATGGATCAGCCTCGTGCACGGTTCAGCGGACACAGGGGACAACATGACGACAGAGAACAATGGGGCTGGGCAAGCTGTCCTGGCGGGCATCCGCGTCCTTGACCTTTCTGGCCTAGCAGGCCAGTACGCCGGACGCCTCCTTGCAGACCTGGGCGCAGACGTCATCAAGATCGAGCCGCCAGGCGGCGACCCGGTTCGCTTCATACCGCCGTTCGTCGGAGACGAGCCTGGTCCGGATCGCGGCCTCCGTTGGCTCGCCTACAACTCAAACAAATCGAGCACCATCGTGGACATCGCCACTCCTGACGGCCGTCAACGCCTAATTGAGATGGCTCGCTCTGCAGACGTCATGCTGGATAGCAATGAGCCAGGCTATCTGTCATCCATAGGCCTCTCCCAGACCGAGTTGCACACGGTGAATCCGCGCCTGATTACGGTTTCCATCACGCCCTTTGGTGAGTCCGGCCCTTACGGGAGCTATACGGGCTCAGACCTCCACGCCATGGCAATGAGCGGGCTGTTGACCATCCAGGGCGACAATGAGCAGCCACCCGCTACGGCTCCTCTGGACCAGGCCTCCATCCTCGCGTGTCTCCACGCCGCGCATGGAGTCTTCTACGCGCTGATGGCACGGCGGAGTTCTGGCCACGGACAGCATGTTGAAGTCTCCATGCAAGAAGTGCTGGCCAACATCTTCTTCCAGGTCATCCGCTACTCCGCCACGTCCGAAATCGGAGAGCGCATTGGTGCGAGCGGAAACCTCGCCCCTTACAACATCTTCCGCTGCTCAGATGGGTGGGTGAGTCTGGCCGTCCTGCTACCGCCCCAGGCGAAGGTCTTCTTTGAATGGGTAGGTGAGCCGGCATTGCAGGATGAGTTCTGGCTGCCGATCAACGCACGGCAGGGCGAGAACATGCAGTTCATCGATTCCCTCGTACGGCCATTTATCGAGCAGTTCACCGTCGCAGATTTTGTTCGAGAGGCACAGGCGCGTCGCCTCCCCGCTGCTCCCGTCAACCGACCCGGTGATTTTGCCGACAACTCCCAATTCGCAGAGCGCGGCTACTTTGGAAATGTTGAGCACCCGGAGGTCGGTGAGTATCCCCTCCCCGGGGCCCCGTTCCGCATGACTGAGACACCAATCGCGCCACCACGCCGCGCCCCTCTGCTGAATGAGCACGCGACGTCGGCCGCGGAGATGCCGGCTGCTCCAGCAGGCGCAGATGACAATGGCGTATCACATACACTGCCGCTTGAGGGCGTGCGGATCCTGGACTTTACGCGCATCTGGGCCGGGCCATACTGCACGCGTCTGCTTGCAGACTACGGCGCAGAGGTCATCAAGGTCGAATCCTCGCTCTTTGACACTGGCAACCGCATGGGAACAATGCCATACGTGGCGGACCTCAACCGCAACAAGTACAGCATCACACTGGATCTGCACAAAGAAGAGGCACGGACCATCGCGAGGCGAATCGCCGCCGTGTCTGATCTCGTCATCGATAACTTCGCTCTTGGCGTCATTGACAGGTTCGGACTCGGTTACGATGAGCTCGTCAAGGTGAATCCGGACATCATTCAGATCAACATGCCGGGGTGGGGCAGCGTCGGGCCGCTTCGTGATCACGTCGCCTTTGGCTTCAATCTGGTCTCCGTGTCCGGCCTCAGTTACACGTGGGGTCATCCAGAATCTGAGCCGAATGCCCGATGCAAGTTTGACTACCCTGACTTTCTTGTCGCCAGTCTGACCGCCCTCGCCGCGCTTGCCACCATCTACCACAAGGCGGAGACGGGCCGCGGACAGTACATCGAGTTGGCGCAAGTGGAGGCCGTCGGCAACACAATGGGAGTAGCCTTCATGGACTACAAGCTCAACGGCCGCCCCGGCGAGCCTGTCGGCAACACACATCCCCTCCACGCGCCGCACGGCATCTTCCCCGCTAAGGGGCACGATGAATGGTGCGCTATCTCCTGCGCTACTGATGGGGAATGGCAGGCACTTGTTGCGGCCATCGGCAGCCCGTCATGGGCACAGAGTGACGTGTACGCCACACAGGAAGGCCGTAAGGCACATGAGGCAGCGCTCAACGAGGCCTTGTCCGAATGGACTCGGACGCAAACTCCGCGCCAAATCATGCACCTATTGCAGCGATCAGGCGTCGCCGCCACCGCTGTCCTGAACGGCGAGGGGCTGTACTGGGATCCCCACTTGCGGGAGCGTGGATACATCCACACCCTCGATCACCCAGACTGGGGCATTCTGGAACAGCCGGGCGTTACCGTCAGGCTATCTGACACTCCGGGCGGCTCACGAATGCCCTCTGCGGCCCTCGGAGAACACAACGGTCACGTCTTGCGGAACATCCTCGGCCTTTCGGAAACCGAGGTGAAGCAGCTTCAAGATACCGGCGCGCTGGACTAAATCTCCGGCGGCTAAACCCCCCGCACGCCCCCAGCGCAGACATGCCGCTTTAGGAGGAACATATGACATCTGACAACGCTGAGAGGTTCGGGGCGCTCGCAGGCATTCGTGTGCTCGACCTTGGCGGCCTGCCCTCCATGTACGCCTCCAAGCTGCTTGCCGACTTCGGCGCGTCCGTCACGCTGATCGAAGGGCCTGCCGGCGACGTCAGCCGCCACATGCCGCCATACGCAGGTAATCAGGCGGACCCGGAACGCAGTCTCCTCTTCCACGCATTCCACGCCAATAAACGCAGCGCAATCGCTGACATCACAACAGACGAGGGGCGCGACATCATTCGTCGGCTCGCGCGCAACACTGACGTCATCTTGGAGACAACCGCGCCCGGCTATCTGGACGATTGTGGCCTCGGATTCGAATCCCTTCGACGTGAGAACCCCCGCCTTCTGTTCTGCTCCATCACGCCATTCGGTCAAACGGGACCGTACGCCGAATACACGGGAACGGATCTTCACGCGGAGGCGATGGGCGGGCTAATGCTCCTCCAGGGCGACCCCAACCGCCAGCCCGTCATGTCACCCGCTTTTCTTGGCTATTCCGTCACTGGAACACACGCCGCAATTGGCATCATGAACGCCCTCTTCGCGCGCGAGCACTCAGGCCGCGGTCAGCGCATTGACGTCTCGATGATGGAGGCGACGGCCAACATCCTGTTCATCATTTCCCAATTCGGCTACAACAGTGCAATCGCCCAGCGTCCCGGAACAGGCGGCGGTGGCGGCACAGGCGTCTTTCAGTGCACGGACGGTTGGATCGGTTTCTCCCCCATCCAGCCGAGCCAGTTCAAGGCATTCGCCGAGTGGACTGGCAACGAGGCCATCCAGGATGAGATGTTCGCCAGTCTCACCGTCCGTGCAGACAATCAGGAATTCATCAACGAAATCGCCACAGAGTTCTTCCTGACCAAAACTGTCGCAGAGGCCGTCGAAGAGGCGCAGGAACGGCGTATCCCCGCCACGCCCGTTAGCACTCCGGCTGATCTCGCCCAGAACCCTCACCTGCTCTTCCGCGAGTACTTCAAGGAAGTAACACATCCCGTCATCGGCACGTACACCCTGCCCGGCCCTGCAGGTCGCTTCGCCGAAACGCCATGGGAGCTGCGCCGTCCGGCGCCCCTCCTCGGCCAGCACACAGATGACCTGCTGCGGGAGGCGAACACCAGCAGCACGGCAATGCCCGCTCAACCTATCATGGCCAACGCCGGGAACGGACGCCTCCCCATGGAGGGTATCCGCATAACGGATCTAACCCGCATCTGGGTGGGGCCATACGGCACACGGCAACTAGCCGATTTCGGCGCGGACGTCATCAAAATCGAATCGTCGCTCTTCGACCCTGCCTCCCGCATCACCGGCATCCTGCCCATGCATCCGGAACTCAACCGCAACAAGATGAGCATCACCGTCGATCTCCACTTCGAAGAGGGCCAAAATATCGTCCGCAAGCTGGCATCGACCAGCGACGCAGTCGTGGAAAACTACGCGGCCGGTGCCCTATCCCGCTGGGGATTGGATTATGAGGGTATCCGCGCAATTAAGCCGGACATTGTGTACATGAGTATGCCCGGCTGGGGCAGTACTGGGCCATTCGCATCCCACGTCCTCTTTGGTCTGCAGGCACAGACGGCCTCGGGTGTCACGCACCTGTGGGGGCACCCAGAGTCGCCCCCGTCGCTTCGATGTGGCGTCTATTACGCCGATTTCTTCGTCGGCGGCCTTTCTGGCTACATGCTGCAAGCAGCCCTCTACCACAGACTCAAGACAGGACAGGGTCAGCACATCGAGGTTTCGCAGGTGGAGGCCCAGGCAAACGCGCTCGGCGTGCCACTGCTCGATTATGTTATCAACGGCGTGAATCAGGAGCCGACGGGCAACCGACGCGAATACGCAGCTCCCCACGACGCGTATCCATGCATCGGCGATGATCGGTGGTGCGTCATCGCCTGTCACACGGAGGACGAGTGGCAGGGCCTTGTACGTGCCGTCACTCCGCCGAACGAGGACGCGCCTGCCTGGACGCAGGACCCGCGCTTCGCGACGCTCCAAGCGCGGCTTCTCAACCGTGACGCACTGGATGGGCATCTGTCTCAATGGACGCGCAACCTGACACCCAGGCAAGTCATGGTGATTTTGCAGAAACACGGCGTACCCGCCGCGGCCTGCCAAACCACCGAAGAAGCCTTCTTCGACCCTGCAATGAATGCACGCGGCTACATCGTCAATGTTCCCCATCCGGAAGAGGCCTGGGGCGAGATCCGCCACGCTTCATACGGCGCAAGACTCCTTGAAACACCCGGCGTCATCCGCATGGGCGCGCCCGCGCTCGGTCAGCACAACGACTACGTCCTGCGGGAACTGCTTGGCTACTCAGAGTCAGAAATGCGGGACCTAGCCGGAGCTGGAGTCCTCATGTAACACCGAACCGTTACGTCTGAGTAAAATCCTCAATGCGGCGGATGTTGCGCGGCTCATCAACCGCGTTTCCCTTCTGTATCCCGGCGTAGTAGGCAAACAGCTGCAGAGGCACGGACGTCACCAGAGGCAACAGCGGCTCCGGCGTATCTGACGGGATGAAGATGGGGTGATCAACGATTGAGGCGAGCTCATCGTCACCCTCCGTCAGTATCGCCGCGACAACTCCACCATTCTCCTTCACAAGCCGAATTGCCAGGGCCATACGCCCGTATTCTGGCCCCTGTGGCGCGATGGCAAAGACCGGAGTCTCATCCCCGTTAATGAGAGCGATAGGTCCATGGAGCAGCTCAGACCCGGGAAAGACCTGGGCATGAATATACCCCAGCTGAATTAATTTCCATGCGCCCTCCGCCGCTATCGGATAGAGGCGCCCCTGCGCCAGAAACAGCGCATCGCGCCGGTTTGAATAGCGCGTCGCGAGTGCGGCCAGCACTGCCGGATCCTCCAAAATGTGATTCACATATCCAGCCAGACGGGCCAGGTCATTCAGGCGGCTCGGCACGGAGTCCGCGCCCTCTTGTGACCGTATCTGCGCCAAGTGCAGCGCGATGAGGTACAGATTGAGCACAGATGATGTGAACGACTTCGTGGAGGCCATACCGGACTCGCGGCCGGAACGAAGTGGCACGACGGCATCGGCAATCAGCGCACCCGTCGATTCCTCCTCGTTTGTCACAATAATCGTTGGACTACCCCGTTCACTTGCCCTGGACAGCACTCCCAGAGTGTCGAGCGTTTCGCCGGACTGCGTAACGGCGATGAATAGAGTTTCGGGCCCAAGCTGAAAGTCACCGAACAGAATCTGAGAGCCGACGTCGACCTGGCAGGGAAGATCGGTCAACTCCTCGATGGCCAGGCGTCCGGTCTGCGCCGCGTGAAGTGACGAACTTGACCCCGCGAGAACGACGCGCTCGACATTGCGCAACGCATCACGAATGGGCTCCAGTTCATCCATCGTCAGTGAAAGCGTGCCGAAGTCAATGCGCCCACGCATCGCATCCGTCCACGCCTCCGGTTGTTCAGTGATCTCCTTGATCATGAAGGTCATGTGGCCGCCACGAGCGGCCGCAAGCGGGTCTTCCGATGGTGAAATGGAGCGCTTGGCGATGGGGACACCGGCCATGAGCGTCTTGAACTCCACGCCTCGCGGCGTGATGATGGCCACTTCATCGGCTGCAAGAAACGCAATCCGGTCTGCGACGGTCGTCAGCGGGCCTGCCTCGTTTGTCACGAATGCCTCATTGTGTGCCCATCCAGCGACGAGGGGGCTTGCGTAGCCCCTGCGCGCCGCAACGAGTGTCTCAGGCTCCTCCGCGCGCGCCGCCACGATGGCCAGCGTTCCCTCCGTTCGCCTCAGCGCCGACCGCACAGCCTCCTCAAGGTTCGTCTCCGCGCCTCCGATGAGCAGCTCTTCCTCAATCAAGTGCGGAATCACTTCCGCATCTGTCATTGAGAGAAAACGGTGGCCACGCGCACGCAGCCCCAGCTTGAGTTCGACGTGATTCTCGACGATGCCGTTCCCCACAACCGCAAGCAGACCGTGGCAATCCGTATGCGGCTGGGCGTTTTCCGTCGTTATGGCGCCATGCGTTCGCCAACGAGTATGGCCGAGGCCCATATGCCCTAAAGGAGGTTCTTCAGACAGGGCGCCCGCCAGAACATCAACCCGTCCCACGGTCTTGACTGTGTTGAAGTAGCCATCTGGATCCCGCACAGCGACACCAACGCTGTCATAGCGCTGATCACGGACGTGCGCAAGAGCTTGCAGTAAGACAGGAACCGCCTCACGAACACCAACATAGCTAACGATGGCTCCCATCACCACTCCCCGCCGCCGCACCCCTCAGGGAGGGAATGCATCTCACCCACTATCCTCATAGTAGCCACGCATATGGTGGGGCAACAGGCCCGCGATTGCGCCCATAATCTCGTCCGTCACCCGCTCAAGTTGTCCTGCCTTCTCGGAACCCGCCCCATCACCAAACTCCAAAAGCGGACCAACGCGCACCGTCAGGCGCGGACGCCGTAGCGCCCGTAAAGGGTTGTGCCCCAGCCCTGCAAGACCTTCGATACTGACCGGTAACACGGGCGCACCGGTCGCAACGGAAAGGAATGCCGTGCCCGGCCGTGCCTTCGCCATACCGCTAGCGCGACTCCTCGTGCCCTCCGGGAACATCCCAATTGCGCCACCGCTGTCAAGATACTCGCTCGCCATGCGCAACGCCTCCCTGTCGACGCGATCACGCCTGATGGGAATCATCCCCCATGTCCGGACGAGCCAGCGCGTACAGGCGTTCCCCTCGGTAACAAGCTCTCGTTTCGCGAGGAATTTCACAGGCCATGGCATGACAGCGCCGATCACCGCCGGATCCATATTATGGGTGTGATTGGCCGCGATGATGACAGACCCATCCATAGGGATGTTCTCCCGGCCGACAACCGTCAGACGGGACGCGAACCGAAAACCCACGGACGCGACGCCGTACAGTAATTTGGACATGAATGACTGTCTATTCATCTCGCCTCTATAGTAGACGGTGTGCATCACCGCAATATGACACCACGACACGTAACAGCGGCAGCACGAATAACGGGGGGGTGAGATGACAACCATCAACCAGCAGGGCGTCCTGAACGGCATCGACCACGACGAAGTCGTGCAGTTGATGAAAGACCTACAGCGGCACCGCAGCTTTTCCGGCAATGAGACCGAAGTGATGACGTTTCTGGCGGAATGGTTCACCACGCGCGGACTGACAACCGAGTTGATCGACGTATCAGACGAACCCGGCCGACCAGATCTCCTCGTCCGCATCCCGGGCAATGGCGGCGGGTCATCACTCATGCTGAACGGCCATCTGGATATTGATCCCGTCCCGCTCAACTACCCGCTGGATCCCTGGGACTGCCATGAGGAGGATGGGCGCCTAACGGGCCACGGCCTGGTCAACATGAAAGCCGGTGTCGCAGCGGCCGCGGCCGCAACTGTTGCCATTCATCGCGCGGGCGGGCAACAACGCGGTGACCTGCTCTTCACGGGCGTGGTGGGTGAGCTGCAAGGCGGGGTCGGTGCGTATGACCTCGTCGAGCGCGGTATTGGCTGTGACTACACAATCGTGTGTGAACCGTCATTCCTTGATGTGCGCACAATGCATTCAGGCGCGTGCCAATACGTGATCACCGTTACAGGTTCGTCGGCATGGATCGGGATGCTGCATCGTTCTGACCATGTGAACGCGGTCAACGTTATGGCAGACGTGGTCAAGTCCCTGGACCAGGTGGAATTCTCCACGCAACCGCATGCTGCGACACCCGGTCTTCCACGCATGATAGTGGGAGGGATCAATGGCGGCATCGGAACGGAGTTCCTCAAATGGCGGGCGTCTTACGTGCCTGACTATTGCGCAATCATCGTTGAAGTGCGCGGCGTGCCGGGGCAGGATTGGGAGCAAACACAGGCTGATATTGACAAGGTGCTGGAAGGGGTTCGCGCAGCCAACCCACAGGCTACAATTGACATTGATGGCCCTCCTGCGACGTACAAAGCCGATTGGCGCAGTATGAAGGTGCCGGGGCACGGTATTGATACACCAACGGATAACGTACTGCCGCAGACCGTGGCGCGGCGGCATACAGAAATTGTAGGGAGTCCACCGGAACGCGTTGGGCCTCAAGACCCCGGTTCCTATGCGTGGACAGACTCCGGCTGGTTCACCAAGGGTGGCTCAGTCACAATTGTCTATGGCCCCACGTCAAACACCGAACGGACCATTAGCATCAAGAACGTCATGACATGCGCACGCGTCCTCGCGCTCACCGCGGTGGATATTTGTGGCTGAACGCACACACGTTGACCGTGTGGCCGCTAGAATAGTGGACGGGAGCCTATGCCGGATAACATCCTGATAGCGGTCGCGTGGCCGTACGCCAACGGGCCCTTACACCTTGGCCACATCGCGGGGGCATACCTTCCCGCGGACATCTTTGCTCGCTTCCATCGCATGTTTGGCAATAACGTCCTTATGGTGTCGGGATCAGACGCGCACGGCACCCCCATAACGTTGCGCGCTGAAAGTGAAGGCATCTCACCACGTGAAATTCACGACCGTTTTCACCAAGGATTCCTGGAATCCTGGAATGGCCTCGGCATCTCATGGGACCTCTTTACGACCACTGAGACTGAGAACCACTATCGCATCTCACAGGACTTCTTCAGCCGCTTCCACGAAAAGGGATTGCTGTACCAGACAGACAGCGAAGTCCCTTACAGCCCGACGCAGAACCGTTACCTTCCTGATCGGTACATCAATGGCACATGCCCCCACTGCGGCTATGCAAGCGCCCGGGGTGATCAGTGCGACGGCTGCGGAAGAACTCTCGATCCACGTGAACTCATCAATCCGCGCAGCTCGCTCGATGGCGGCACCCCTGAGTTCCGTACGCGCACCCACTTCATGATGCGCTTCTCAGAGTTCGAGAACAGCCTCATGGAATGGCTTGAGAGTAAGTCCCACTGGCGCCCACAGGTCCTCAACTTCACGAACGGATTCCTCACGCAGGGACTCAAGGATCGTGCATATACACGCGATCTGGACTGGGGAATCCCCGTCCCCCTGGACGGCTGGGAAGATCGCCGCATCTACGTCTGGTTTGAAGCCGTCATCGGTTACCTTTCCGCCTCTGTTGAATGGGCGCGCGAAGTCAAGGGTGATCCGGAGGCATGGCGTGCCTGGTGGGGACCGGATGCCAAGGGTTACTACTTTATCGGCAAGGACAACATCACCTTCCACACCATCATCTGGCCCGCGATGCTGATGGCGTACGGCGATGGGCTCGCCCTGCCGGAGAACGTGCCCGCCAACGAATTCCTGAACCTGGAGGGCTACCAGCTCTCAACAAGCCGCAACTGGGCTGTGTGGGTGCCTGAATACCTGGCCAACTACGACCCTGACGCCCTTCGCTACGTTCTCTCCGCCAGCATGCCGGAGACATCCGATTCCGAATTCACGTGGCCGGAATACGTGCGACGCGTCAACGCGGAACTCGTTGGAACTTACGGCAACCTCGTTCACCGCTCCCTCACGTTTCTACAGCGTTTCTCCGATGGCGTCGTTCCGGACGCGGAGCCGGACGAGGCCGGCGCACGGCTTACAAAACGAGTGAGTACGGCACTCGAAGAGGCCGCCGCACACATCACCGCCTGCCGATTTCGAGCCGGGCTCGGTGTTGCAATGGCACTCGCGCAAGAGGGAAACCGCTATCTGGACGATCGTGCCCCATGGCGAACGATCCGCGACGATCGCGACGAGACCGCGCGAACCCTCGTTACGATTCTCAGTATCATCGCGGGACTCAAGACACTCTTCGCCCCGTACCTACCGTTTAGTTCCCAGCGGCTTCATGAGATGCTCGGTTTTTTGGGAAACGTGCAGGATGGCGGGTGGACCGCGAGTTCGCCGGCGCCGGGAACGAAACTGCCACAACCCGAAGCACTCTTTACTAAACTCGATGAGGAACAGGTGCTTGCGCGCGAGATGGCCAATCTCGGCAGCGGCGCCGAAAGCGAGACGACGGCGTAGACAGGCGCGCTACAACCTGCCATGTGACAGTGACAGACACGACATCCACGAAGATCCCCGCCTTTCTCACCATGATCGAACCCGACATGACGGAAGTGGAACGCCGTCTACGGACCATCGGTGAGGATGACTTCGCCTGGCTCAATGACCTGCTACGTTACATCCTCGCCACGCCCGGCAAGCGCGCCCGACCGGCCGTCACGCTGCTCACCGGACACCTCTTCGATTTCGATCCCGACCTGCACATCGCCATGGCCGTCGCCGTCGAACTCCTTCACACGGCCTCCCTCGTCCACGATGACTCTGTCGACAAGGCAGTCCTACGGCGTGGTGCCGCTACGATCAACGCTCGTTATGGCGATGACGTCGCCCTGCTTCTCGGCGACTACCTCTTTGCCAGCTCCGCCGAAATGGTCTGCGCAACGAACAACGTGCGCGTCATAACCCTCTTCTCACGCACATTGCGGCTCCTAGCCGACGGTGAACTCCGCGAGATCCATCAAGCCTTCGATTGGACTGGCGGTCAGGAGGAGTATTGGGCCCGCGTCGAGCGCAAGACGGCCTCTCTCTTCACCACGGCCGCCGTCTCCGGCGCAGTGCTCGGCTGCGCAACCGAGGCCGAGATCGACGCCATCACCGAGTACGGCCTGAGCCTCGGAACCGCTTTTCAGGTAGTCGACGACATCCTCGACCTGCAAGGTGACGCCGCAGAGGTTGGCAAGCCCATCGGCTCCGACTTACGCGGCGGCATCCTAACCCTGCCGGCTCTGCTGTACCTCAATCAGCACCCTGAGTTGAAGGAGAGCGGGCCCTTCGCCCGCCTGCGAGACGACCGCGCCACCATGACGGAACACGACAAGGGACAGTGCGTCGAGGAAGCTCTTGCACTGATCCGCACCTCCGATGCAGTGGACAGATCCTACGCACTCGCCAACGCGCTCGCCGAACGAGCCCGCAAGTCCCTCCACGCCGTCAACCGCCCCGGCAACCTCGCTCTCCAGGCACTCACGGACATCATCGACTTCGTTGTCCAACGCCATTCGTAACGGATCAATCGGCCAGTCTGCATCGGCCGGCACTGGCCAGCCCACTGCCTGACCGTTTGTTCACGTACTGCCGTGCTACCCTTACGCTGTTGGCGCGAGCAGTGGGGAGGCGTGAGCAATGGCGTTACGGGCGACGGACAAAGTTAGGCCAAATCACCAGACATCTCACCGTGCGGACCCTTCGATTCTTCAATTACAGGGCCTCTCTGGCGCGACAAATACCGTCGTCTATGGGGACAACTTGGACTACTTGCGGACGATGCAGGACGGCATCGTTGACCTGATCTATATCGACCCACCATTCAATACAGGCCGCACCCAGGCGCGCGAGTCCTTGCGCACAGTGCGCGACGACGAGTCCGGCGACCGCATCGGGTTCAAGGGACAGCGATATCGGACGGTTCGCGTCGGAAAATCAGTCTTTGGAGACCAATTCGACGACTACCTGGAGTTTCTACAGCCACGCCTAATCGAGGCGAAGCGCGTCCTCAAGCCCAACGGCTCATTCTTCCTTCACGTCGACTACCGAGAGGCGCACTACTGCAAGGTTTTGCTCGATCAGATCTTTGGGCGCGACTCCTTCATCAACGAAATCGTGTGGGCGTACGACTACGGCGCGAGGTCAAAGTCGCGCTGGTCGGCCAAGCATGACACCATCTTATGGTACGCCAACGACCCGGCCGACTTCACGTTCAACTATGAGGAGATGGATCGCATTCCCTACATGGCGCCCGGGCTCGTCGGCCCCGCCAAGGCCGCCCGTGGTAAGACACCGACGGACGTCTGGTGGCATACCATCGTTCCCACCACCGGCAAAGAGAAAACCGGCTACCCGACGCAAAAGCCGCTGGGCATCCTGGAGCGCATCATCAAGGTTCACTCCAAGCCGGGCGACCTGGTCCTGGACTTCTTCGCCGGCAGTGGCACGACGGGAGAGGCAGCGGCAAAGCACGGCCGCCGCTTCACTCTGGTTGATAACAACCCCGAGGCTATGCGCGTCATGGCAAAGAGACTAGGTTTCGATGACGCACAAACTAAGGGGTTGGATTCCGCCAATTACCAATCTGTGCTCGAGCCGAGACTGCTCTAGCAATGGATGGTACAAGTATTGAGAACCCGGAAGTAAGTCTGCTAGCATCCTTGGCCGCACGCCTTGAGGAAGGCGGAAATTCGGATGACCCTGCTTGGCTAGCAAGCCCATTCAACTGGATTCGACAGGAACCATCGCGTCGGCGTGGCTCAATCTTCGAGGGCATTGTTGAGGCCTATTTCTTGGAAAAGGGATTCCAAGTGGGACGGTCTCCCGACAGTGATGCAGATCGCATCATTGCGGGCTTGCGGGTCGAAATCAAGGGCTCTACTTTATGGGCCAATAGTTCATACAAGTTCCAGCAGTTGCGCGATCAAAATTATTCGGTCGCAATCTGCCTCGGCATTAGTCCATACGATGCCCATTGTTGGGTAATTCCAAAGGACGTGATTATGAGTGGGACTGGGACTCTCCCAGGGCTCACTCATCAGCACGGCGGACAGCAAGGAACCGACACTGCTTGGCTTGCGGTGCGGCCGGGTTCGATACCAACTTGGCTCCAAGAATACGGTGGCACACTTGAGCAAGCTATAGACGTATTTCGGTCGCAAGTTCAATAGTCGGTTAGTGAGGCCGCCTGACCCTACTCTGCTCTGGCTACGACAATGGTAAATTCACCACGCGGACTCTGAAAGTGCTCAATTGCCCCCGTTAGCGTCCCGCGGAATACCTCCTCATGCAGCTTGGTCATCTCACGTCCGATGACTGCCTCCCGGTCCCCCAGAACCTCCCGCAGCGCCTCCAGCGTTACCAACAACCTATGCGGGGATTCGTAGAACACGATTGGCCATGACTGCCCTGCAACCTCCTCCAGCAGTCGGCGCCGTTGACCGGCCCGCCGCGGCAGAAACCCAAGGAATGTAAAGCGGTTCGCCTCAAGCCCCGAGACGGATAGCAGCGTGGCGAGAGCTGTCGGGCCAGGAATCGGCCACACCGTGTAGCCGGCCTCAGCCGTAGCGTGCACGAACCGCGCGCCTGGATCGCTGATCGCAGGTGTCCCCGCCTCACTCACAAGCGCGATCTGCCGCCCGGCAGCTAGTTCCTTGAGCAATTGCGGAACGCGGCGCCGGACATTCGCCTCGAATAGGCTGACCATCGGTACGCGTAGGCTATGACGCGTCAACAATTTTCGCGTGGTCCGCGTGTCCTCTGCGGCGATCAGATCAACCTCTCCAAGAACGCGGAGAGCCCGCGCCGATAGATCCTCTAGATTGCCAATCGGCGTCGCCACGACGTACAGTACGCCGCCTCGTGGCTCCTGGCTCTCCCTGGCCATTTCGGCACCCATGGTGACACCCCCGCGCTCCCTACTTCCATTCTGGGCACCCTGCTGTCATTCTGGGCACCCTGCTGTCATTCTGAGCACCCTGCTGTCATTTTGAGCGCCATTCACTGTCATTCTGAGCGCAGCGAAGAATCTATCTCCTCACGGCCGTATGGATATATGGTCACGCGCGCGTCTAGATTCTTCACTCCACTTCGTTCCGCTCAGAATGACAGAGTGGATGTATGCTCCATTCAGAGTGACATGGTGCTCCTGCGCTGCGTTCAGAATCACATGTGTGGCAAAAGGCCATCCCCCTATCATCCTATCTACTTGCGGCGGGGGTCGAGAAAATCCCGCACTCCGTCGCCGATCAGGGCCACACAGAACACAAGCGCGGTCAAAGCAAGGCCGGGGAAAATTGTCAGCCATGGCGCGGCTTCCAGGTACCCCTCAGACCCCTCCTTGAGCATCCGTCCCCACGATGGATCCGGGGGCGGCACGCCAAGTCCCAGAAAGCTCAGTGTCGCCTCCGTCAGTACAGCTCCCTCCATGAAACCCGTCGCATGGATGATGACCGGCGAGAGCGAATTTGGCAGCACATGCCGAATAACGATCCGCATCGGGCTGCCACCCAGCGACCGTGCTGCCATCACATATGGCTCCGCCTTGACTGCCAGCGCTTGGCCCCGCGCTATTCGCGCCACCTGCGGCACAAACGCAACAACGATCCCAATGATCACGCTCACAGGCGATGGCTCAAGCACGACCACCAGAAATAGCGCCATCAATATGTGCGGAAACGCCATGATGGCGTCAACAACACGCTGGATCACGAGGTCAGTGACGCCTGCCACATAGGCGGAGATGATTCCAAGTGCCGTGCCAAGTGCCGTCCCGACAATCACAGACACTGTCCCCACGATTAGCGAGATCCGCGCCCCATACAGCACGCGGCTGAACACATCACGCCCAAACCGATCCGTCCCGAAGGGATGCTGCATCGACGGCCCCAGCAGTGTGTTCGCCTCATCATGAAGAAGCGGGTTGTACGGCGCTAGTTGCCCCGCGAATATCGCCACAAGTCCCATAGCAATGAATACCGAAAGCGCGGCGGCGGCGGCGGGGTGTCGCCGTGTAACCCGCGTCAGCCGACGTATCGGGTTAGTCGCCGTATGTGATGCGCGGATCAAGAACGCCATAGAGGGCATCAATAACCAGGTTGACTGTCAACATGATGAACACGAACAACATGGCGTACGCCTGAACGACCGGGTAGTCGCGGTCCGAGGCAGCGTCCACGATGCCCCGGCCAATCCCCGGTAGCCCAAAGATCGTCTCCATGACAACCACACCACCCAGCAACGCACCCACCTGAATACCGGCCACGCTCAGGACAGGAATCATTGCGTTTCGAAGGGCATGGCGCGTTAGCACAATACTCTCTGCCAGACCCTTGCCGCGCGCTGTGCGGATGTAGTCCTGCCCCAGCACATCCAACATTCCTGCCCGCGTCATGCGTGTCAGATACGCCGAATAACCCCAGGCGAGGATCAACGTCGGCCACAACATCAGTTGAATATGCTCCAGCGTGTTCTGCCAGATGTGGTCATAGATGACAGGCGGCGACCACCCAACAAGGACGACAAGCGCGATCAGCACGAGCAGCGCAAGGAAAAAACCCGGCACAGCCTGACCGCCAATCGCGTACAGCCGCACCAGAAGATCCACGCCCCGCCCCGGCCGCACCGCCCCGGCAATGCCCAGCGGGATAGCCACGACCACCGCAAGTGCCATCGTGTACAGCGCCAATTGCGCCGTCACGGGTAACTGCCGCCACACAAGCGACGATATCGGCTCCCGACTGACAAATGAACGACCGCCAAAGTCGCCCGTCGCCATGCTCCAGAGCCAGGAGCCATATTGAGCGATGAGTGGCTCATCCAGTCCCAGCTCTTCCCGCACGAGCCGTACCTGCTCCGGATCGTGCGTCACCTCTCCGGATCCGCCAAGCACCACGTCCACAACATCACCCGGCAACACACGCAGAATCACAAAGATGACGAGTGACGCAATGATCAGAGTGGGTAGGAACAATAAAATTCGTAGCCCAATGTACCTCAGCATTTCGGCAGCCTTACCTCACCAGCGCAATGGCCGCCCCTGCGGCAGCCGTTACAAGCACGACAAGCCATGGGGGGGCTTTCCAGAACGCAAGCAGTGCGAACGCGGCAACGGCCACCGCAAAGTCTACCGGGGTCCCAATGGCGCTGGTCCAAAGCGGATCATAGAGAGCAGCCAGCAGCAGACCCACGACCGCCGCATTGACCCCCATCAGCGCCTGCCGCACCCGCATGACGCCCCGTAGTCGTTCCCAGAACGGCAGCACGCCCGGCACCAGCAGGAACGACGGTGTAAATATCGCGACGAGTGCCAGCAATCCACCACCCCATCGTGGCGTCAGACCCCCTGTCGACGCACCGAGAAAAGCAGAGAAGGTGAACAGCGGCCCCGGCACTGCCTGCGCCGCGCCATATCCCGCCAGGAATTCGTCACTCGTTACCCACCCCGGTTGCACAACCTCTGACTCCAACAGGGGCAAAACGACGTGGCCGCCACCAAAGACCAACGAACCGGAACGATAGAAGCTATCAAAGACATCGAGCGGCACACTCTCCGTTAGCCTGCTCATCAGAGGCAGTGCCGCCAGGAGAACGACGAACAGAATGAGCAGCATCGCTCCGCCCCGCGCTCCGATACCTACACCCCTATCAGAAACACTCCCCGCATGCCGCTCCGATGGCCGCAGAATAAGAAGTCCCAGCACAGCCCCGCCTGCGATGACAAGCAGTTGTGCCGTTAGCCCACCTACGAGGAGCACGGCAGCGGCTGCCACAACCACGATGGTGACTCGCGCCCTGTCCGGCGCAAGAACGCGCCCCATTCCCCACAGCGCGAGAGCAACAACTGCGACGGCAACGATCTTCAGTCCATGCAGCCAATCGTCGCTCGCCTGTACGCCAAGTTCCTGCATGCCGTACGCCAACACAACCAGTGCCACCGCCGAAGGCAGCGTGAATCCCAACCACGCTGCAAAGCCGCCCAACAGCCCCCCACGCGTAATTCCGACTGCAATACCAAGTTGGCTGCTCGCCGGGCCGGGCAGAAATTGGCACAACGCGATCAGCTCAGTAAATCTGTCCTCATCGAGCCACTTGCGTCGTGCGACGTACTCCTGGCGAAAATAGCCAATATGCGCGACTGGCCCACCAAACGAAGTCAGCCCCAGCCGCGTCGCCACAACCAGAATTTCCCACGCCTTACCCATACCTGGAAGAATCGTAAGCCATGCAGCGCCACGTCACCAATTTCTGACACCGCTACCGCCACACGGGCAAGACACCCTCCCCTGTCATCCTGAGCCGCCCTCCCCTGTTATCCTGAGCCGCCCTCCCCTGTTATCCTGAGCCGCCCTCCCCTGTCATCCTGAGCCGCCTTGCTCTGCCATCCTGAGCACTCTCCCTGTCATTCTGAGCGCAGCGAAGAATCTATGCCCCCATTGCCGCAGGGGCACAACACCACACGCACGGTCTCACACACGCGTTTAGATTCTTCACTCCACTGCGTTCCGTTCAGAATGACAGGGAGAGTGCGACGTTCCTTGCAGAACGACATGGTTTTAGTGCACTCCGTTACACAAGGGCACGGTGCTGCTGGCACGGCGTTCAGAATGGCAGGGTGGGGCGACGCGCCGTCCAGAATGACACGAGGAAAGGCGACGTGCGTCGTTCGGGCTCACAGAGACCCCCATTCACGCTCGTTCCGAATCACACAGACTGAACGCAGCACCAGAGTCAATGGCACCCGCCGTCCATCTGACGCAGACCAGCGGGGTCCTATACGCCAGTTGGACTCACACCACGTTTCTATACTTTTTCAAACAAAAGTATAGTTCACGGCCTTGAACGATACTGCAATTGGGCTCATGCCACATTTCTATACGCATGCGCTGCAAAGTATAGAAGCGCGGCAGAAACGATACTGGAGGTGAACTGCGGGATAGCGTTAGCTGACCTCTATTGGGCTCTGCCCTTCAATAACGTCAATCAACTGATCAACGCCATACAGATTGGGGCGTGTTCGCGTATCACGGCGCACGATACCGGCGTCGATAAGCCGGTCCAGCACACGACGGGCACCCGCATCTGTCATACCCAGATAGCTGGCGGCACCCGGTGCAGTAATCAGCAGACGGGCGCAAATCTCGTCGAGGAGCCGCAGACCGTTCGCGGATTCATGCCGCCCACGTAGCTTGGAGCGCCAGCCCTCCTGGATTTCACGCAGGCGCCGTATCCGCGCTGCGGTATCGCGAGCCTCTCGCTCCACCCCCTGGAGGAAATAGCGCACCCACCGCTCGTAGTCCCCGCTCGCGCTGACGTGCAGCAGTTCGTCATAGTAGCGCTCCCTGTCACGCTCAAAGTACGCACTCATATGCAGAAGAGGCTGCGGCAGCAACCCACTCTCCTGTAAAAAGAGCGTCATCAACAGCCGACCAATGCGCCCATTTCCATCCCGATATGGGTGGATTGTCTCGAACTGGTAATGCATCAGGGCGCAGCGGACCAGTGACGGCATCTTACTGCCACGTCGATTAACAAAAACCTCCAACTGGTCAAAAAGATCGCGCACGTTCTGCGGCGGCGGTGGGACAAATCTCGCCCTGGCAATGGGGAAGCCAGGCGGACCGATATACACCTGCGTATCACGAAACTCACCCGGGCGTGTCACTGCTCCGCGGACATCGCTCATCAATACAGCATGCAGCTCATTGACTAGACGGAAGGAGATCGGCAGTTGCTTGAGCAATTCCAAGCCGTGGTCAAGAGCCGCCACATAATTGATCACCTCACGCACATCGCTGCCTGGTCTGGGAGTGGGCCCAGCCTCCGCAGACACGACATCTGAAAGTGAAGACATGGTCCCCTCAATGCGGGAGGAGAGCACAGCTTCGCGACGTATTAGGGGGCGGATCAGGATGTACGGGTTCGGAATCGTTTCACCCGCGCCAGCCAGAATTCCTACGGCGCGAGACGCCGCGTCAAGCAGAGCGATTGTTTCCTCGCCGAACGGAAGGGACTCCGGCAACGGGCTCGGCACGAATGCCACGTTGCCGGAATCAACTGGGACAAGTGTGCCGACGGGGCTGTTCCTGAGTTCGTTCATTGCAATCTATATGTGAGCTGGCTTCCATATAGTATTCTATACTTTTTCCCATAAAAGTATAGTTCGCGGCCCTGAACGATACTGGAGTTAGCTTGGAAGTACCAACGCTAAGAAGCAGGTTCCTGCAAGCGCTTGTTGACTCACAGGCTTACTTCACGCATGGCCTGTCTGTACCCACTCTCGAACGCGCAATATGGGCATTTATGACGCCCCACACCCGACTGATTCTCCGGAAGAGCGCGCAGTGCATCATCGAGCCGCAGCCGATTGTGTGAGTTGCCCTGACCGGCGTGGATAAGACAGTCAACAGCGGACTTGACTTCAGGCACCGTACCCCACCGTCTATAGCAGTCCCTGATTTGCCGCGCCGACGAATACGTCCAATGTTGTGATGTTCACTCTGTCCGCATTACGGATGAACGGCAGAAGGCCGCCATTTACATAGAAGTCTTTGTACGTCCATCCGTCGCCACCCAGCACCAGATGGGCTTTGTAGTAACTCTCGTTACTCAGCAAGAGCTCAGTGAGCGAGATAACCTCGAATGGGATCTTTTGTTCAGCTGTGCCCTGCACTTGCTGCCATTTGAGCGAGATCAGATGGATGCGGCCATGCTGATCCTCCGCGTACGTATCAATGAAATGTCTGTGGATTCCGAAACGGCTCCCCACCTGCTTCTTACGCGTGTACGTGTACCGTCCGCGGTCGAGGGCAGGCAACACCATTTGCTCCATAACCTCGCCCGTCGTTGTATTGCCCGGCGGCACAGTCTACCTGTCTCCGTAGCGGCGCTTCGCACGTTTCGGCAGTTGTCGTTTTGAATCCTCTGGGGATTCTGGCGCATCCTCGGTACGCACAAAAACTGGGGGGGGGGGGGGGGGGGGGGGGTAAGAGCTTGGAGGCGGAGAGCGGCTATGTCCACATACTCCTCAACTGCTTCAAAGCCGATGAAGGAGCGCCCCAACCCAAGCGCTGCCACTCCAGTGCTGCCTGACCCTGCGAACGGGTCAAGAATGACGTCTCCCTCTCGCGTGCTGGCCCGCAGGCAACGGTTGATGAGCGCCACTGGCTTCTGTGTCGGGTGCCTGCCATATTTCTTTTCCACTCGGCCGGCCGCCCCGAAATGCCATACCGTCTGCATCTGTTTGCCGCCGTTCTCCGCGCGCATACCGTCGTAATTGAACACGTAGCGATGACGGCTGCCCTTCTCTGCCTTGCTGGCCCACAGAACAATTTCTGTTGAATGTGTAAACGTCCGGCGGCCCAGATTGGGCGGCGGGTTGGTCTTTTCCCAGACGATGTCGTTCAACAGTCTGAAGCCGTTTTGACGCAGGGCCATCCCAACACTGGGATACACATGCACCGTGCCTGAGACCCAGATCGTGCCGCTTGGCTTAAGAACGCGATATGCCTCCGCTGTCCACGTCACATTGAATTCGTGGTCAGCCTCCAGTCCCTGGCTGTGGTCCCAATCGCCCTTGTTCACGCTGACCATCTGACCACCCACGCAGGTGATGCCATCATTTGACAGGAGGTATGGGGGATCCGTCCAAATGCAATCGATGGAGTCATTGGGGATTCGCCGAAATAACTCAAGCGCATCACCGCGATAGAGCGCCGATCCGCCGTCAGTTGACTCCCATGATGGCGTCGGGCCATTCTCTGCGTCAGAAACGGTTGGCTGAATGAGATGAGGCCGCATGACAACCAGATCGTTGATCATATGTGCGCATTCGTCAACCCTCTACATCACCTACTCAGCCACACAGTCGCAAAGTCCGTATGTGTGTGGCCATCCTCCGGTGGGATGACGAGGCCCTTCACATACGTCCGGTACGGCACGACCTGCACGGTTCCCGCTATCGGCACAACGTATGTTTGTTCCCGCACCACATAGCTCTCCAGCGTGCGCCACGCCGCCACACGCTGCCGGTGCGTCCGTGTTCCGCGCAAAGACCCGTACAGCGCCGTGACACGTGTGTCCTCGTGCTTGGCGTAGGCGTCAGGAAAGCGGCTATACACTCCATACGCCGCCTCAGTCCCCTCCGGAATCGGGGATGTAAAATTGGAGCCAGGCTGCGAATCATAGTCGAGGCTAACTCGGCCCCGGTTCCACTCCGCCTCATCAACAATCTGAATCCGTAAATCAATGTTGAGTCCGGCCAGTTGGTTATCCAGAAACTCGCAGCGTGCCGACACTCGTGCACGGCATAGATAGCCCATTTGGAAACCGTCCGCGTAACCCGCCTCCGCCATCAACGCGGTCGCATCATCACGCCGCTTCTCCAACGCGCCTCGATTGAATCGCTGCCAAGTCGTAAAATCTGCGGACGTGAATGGGTTGGCTGGGCTGAATGTCGGAGAGATATAACCGAATCCGCCCAGCACAGTCGGAATGGCAGACTCGCGATCGATCCACAAGGAAATGGCTCGCCTCACTCGTGCGTCCTGCCATGGCCCCTCGCGCAGAACATTGAAGCCCAGGCGGAACATCCCGCCCTGCATCTCCCCGTAGAACACCTCACTCGGCCCCAACTGCGCATCGATGGCCGCCTGCCGCTCCCGCGTCAGGTAGTGACCCTCTCCCCGCGCTCCACCATCAATGCGGCCCGTGCGAAACGCCGCGTCCATCGCCGTCGCACTCGGTATGATCACATAGTCGATACCATCCAGATACGGCATCTGGCCGCCCGCGCCATGCTCCCAGTAGTCCCAGTTACGTACAACCCGAACAAGGCTACCCGGATCGTAGCGTTCCAACTCGAACGGCCCGGCGCCAACAACGCCGACGTCCAGCGGCGCGATGCTGTAGCCGCCGGACTCGAGCAGCGGCTCGAAAAGATGCCGTGGATGGGCAATGCGGAGCCGCGGGTTGGCCAGGACGGAAAGGTAGTGAGGATTGGGTGCGGCGAGCCGAACACGGAGGCGATTGAATGGCAATACGTCAACCGATTCAATCTCCCCGAGGTCGCCCCGAAAGTAGGCTGGAGCGCGGACGGACTCGCCGTCTATTTTCCATCCATCGGCAGCAAGGTCGTACCAGAACTTCACGTCGTCCGCCGTGAACGGCTCACCATCGTGCCAGGTCACGTTGGAGCGGACCGTAAACTCCCATTCCGTGAAACCCGGATTCGCGACCCAGTTCGTCGCGAGGTCCGGGCAGACGAGATACATGTTTTCCCTACACCGCCGCACTAGGTTGCCGGTTCCGAAAACTGCGCCGCCGACGTGGTGCAGTGCGATGCTGGACGTCCGCATCGTATCGAACGCCGCCGGTGGATCCCCGCGGTTGGCAAGTATCAGCACCCCGCCCCGAACCGGTGTCTCCACGTCCGACATTGGAGAGGCGGCAGGCGTTAGCGATGCTGTGGGAACGTCCGCCTCAGCGTTTCCGCAAGCAGTCCCCGAGACTATAACCAGAAGAGCAGTTAGGAGAACCAGCAGGCCGACTGGGTCAGCCAATCGTACGTACAGCGTCACTCCGGGGGGCGCAACTGTGGAAACAGCACGACCTCTCGAATTGTCGTTTGACCGGTGAGAATCATCACGAGGCGGTCAATGCCCAGGCCGAGCCCGCCGGCGGGTGGCATACCGTGCTCAACGGCGGTTACGAAGTCCTCATCAAGTCGATCAAAGTCCTCGTCTCTGAACAGTTGCCTGTTTTCTTCTTGGGCGCGGAGGCGGGCTGCTTGCTCGATCGGGTCGTTCAGCTCCGTGAAAGCGTTGGCGATTTCCATTCCGCCGATGAAGCCTTCGAAACGTTCCACCAGGCGTGGATCTCGCTCCGTCACTTTGGCGAGGGGCGTCATCTCGATCGGATAATCAACCAGGAACGTCGGCTGAATCAGGCGGGGCTCCACAAGATCCCCGATGAGTTTGTCCACCAACTGTGGCCAGGAGGAATCCTCTGCCGGTGTGAGACCAAGATCACGCAGCGCCCCGCGGAGGCCCTCAGCCGTGCGTACCCGTCCATCCAGGAGATCGATCCCGCTCCATTCCTTCAGCGCTTCGACCAAAGACACTCGTTGCCACGGGCGCGTGAAGTTAATCACCTGGCCGTCATACGTAGCGGTTAGCGTGCCGAGCGCGCTCTGGCTACTGTCACGCACCAGGGACTCAACCATCTCCATGACATCCGTGTATGAAGCGTACGCCTCATATGATTCCATCGTCGTGAATTCAGGATTGTGCAGTGCATCAATCCCCTCATTACGAAAAATGCGTCCAATCTCAAACACTCTCTCAAGGCCACCAACGAGCAGCTTCTTCAGGTTTAGCTCCGTTGCGATGCGCAGAAAGAGGTCCATATCGAGCGCGTTATGCCGTGTGCTGAACGGCGTGGCCATAGCGCCGGCGGCGATGGGAACCAGTACAGGCGTTTCCACTTCAATGAAGCCGCGATTTTCCATGAATCGGCGAATGGCGGACACGACGACACTACGAACACGGAATATCTCCCGCACCTCTTCATTCGCCATCAGATCCAGATAGCGCTGCCGATAGCGATGCTCCACGTTGCGCAGGCCGTGCCATTTCTCAGGCGGCGGGCGCAGGGCCTTGGCCAACACGCTGTACAACTCTGCCTGAACGGTTATCTCACCCGTGCGCGTGCGATATACCGTTCCCTGCACGCTCAAGAAATCGCCGAGGTCAAGATCTTTGAGTCCCTGATAGGCGTCCGGTTCCATACGATCCCGTGTGAAGCTGACCTGTATCTCACCGGCACCATCTCCCATTGTGGTAAACGTCAGGCGTCCCATACTCCGGATCGTCATGAGACGACCGGCGACGACCACAGTACTCTGCGTTTCCGGGTCCTGTTCAATGAGCGCCCGCGCCTCGACCGTTGTATGCGTACGATCAGTGCGGCGTGGGTAGGGGTCAATGCCACGCTCTCTCAGCCGTTCCAGCTTGGCCAATCGTGCCTCGAAATGTGTCGCGCCCGCCTGTTGCCCCTGCCGCTGGGCTTGATCACCTTCCGGCGGCTCGCCTTGCCCGCGCGTCCGTTCCCTTGTCATCGTCCAGGCACCTGGGTGGTCACGGTCGCCGCCGTCTGGGGGGCGTCTCAGTCAGCAGTCCCGTTCGTTTAGAGACGCGTGACACCCGGAACGGACACCTCGACTGTATCGCCAAACGCGTGCCGGACGGCAGCAGTGCCGGCGGGAGACTCATTTGAGATGAGATCACTATTAGCATCTGCCTCACTCGTTCCAACCGGGGTATCGGTGTCCTGTTCGCCGCCCCCCTCCCAAACCGTGAACGGCGTTTCGATTAAGAACTGTCCGTCGTCGGCGTGGCATTTGTCGATGATGACCAGACTCTTCAAAGTGGACGGCACAACGCGTATTGGGGACAGCGCGTTCGTTATACTCGCGCCATATTGCCACTGTCAACTACGCGGCCCCAACTGTGCCTGTGGTATGCGCAAAACACTGATGAAGCTGGGCGCGCCGTCATTGCCATGAGGGGCAAGCCGTGCAACAACGACCTCATCACCCCCCTGAACTAGGCCGCGTTCTCCCGCCTCGGAAAGCATGTACTGGACCAGATCATCGGTCGCGTCATAACTCGCCCCCCACTGCGGTTGAACGGCGTTCCACATGGCCATTCGCCTATAGAGGGCACGGCTGTCCGTGAACGCCAGAATCGGGGCCGTCGGCCTCTCCAGTGAGAGCATTCGCGGCATCTGATCGTCCGGAGAAAACACGAGCAGCGCCACAGCATCCAGATCCGCCAACAAACCCACGACAGCGCGCGCAATCTTGCGATCCTGGCCTTCGGGGCCGATATCAGACGCTGCCCGGCGTGACACCTCAGCGTATTCCTCGCTGACCTCTGCCTCTCGGATGATGCGGTCCATGGTGCGGACGGATTCCACCGGAAACCTGCCGATCGATGTCTCAGCGCTCAACATGACGGCGTCCGCGCCTTCCAACACCGCGTTGGCCACGTCTGAAGCCTCCGCGCGCGTTGGTCTGCGGTTGTTGATCATCGACTCCAGCATTTGCGTCGCGACAATGACAGGCACGCGCCGGAGGTTGGATCGATGCACAAGCGTCTTCTGGATGATAGGCACCCGCTCAAGTCCAAGATCGACGCCAAGGTCGCCACGCGCAATCATCACTCCGTCGGACACGTCCAGAATGGCGTCCAGGTTCTCCAATGCTTCTGAGCGCTCAATCTTGGCGATGATGGACATCTGGGGCGCGCCAAGGGAACGCAGGATGTCCCGTGTGGCCTTGATCTCTTCCGCAGTCCTCACAAACGACAGGGCGACGTGATCCACACCCAGCGACACGCCGAGCGCAATGTCCTCTCTGTCCTTGTCGGTCGGCGAGACGACGCTGACAGTGATTTTCGGCGCGTTGATGCCCTTGCGTTCACCAAGCTCCCCGCCATGCAGGACAACGGTATGAATATCCGTCCCATCACTCCGTACAACCTCAAGCTCCATGGCGCCGTCCGCCAAAAGGAGGCGATCTCCTACCTGAACATCCTGCGGCAGTTGAGCATGATTGACCGACACGATGTCGGACGTGCCACCCGGAATGTCACGTGTTGTCAGAACAAACGGCTCGCCATCTCTCAGGAGGACGGGAATCCCGTCTACAAGGGGTCCGGTCCGCAAGCGTGGCCCCTGCAAGTCCTGCAACACACCCACAGCCCTATTCAACCGCTGTGCGATGCGGCGCACTCGCCTCACAACATCCGCATGTTCGTCAGGCGTGCCGTGTGAAAAATTGAGGCGCACAGTATTAACACCCGACTCGATAAGGCTCGCCAGCATCGCCTCATCGGACGAGGCTGGCCCAATTGTGGCGATGATCTTCGTGCGCCGAATATGGCGTTCAGGGCTGTTCAATGAACCGGGCATATCTCCAGATTAGTGGACATTGAACGAGAGCGTGCGATTTTTCTTAGAGGCTGACGGACAGCCCAAGCCCAACCGGGCAGTGGTCTGATCCCATGACGTCCGAGAGGATGAACGCCTCAGCGACACGATCCATCATCTCTTCATTCACGAAGAAGTAGTCGATGCGCCAGCCGACGTTTCGCTCACGCGCTCGGGTCATCGTGTCCCAATACGAATAATGCCCGTTCTCTTCCGGCACGAAGCGCCTGAACGTGTCCACGTAGCCGCTCTCCGCCAGTCTGTCCATCCACGCGCGTTCGTCAGGCAGAAAGCCTGACGTCTTGCTGTTCTCCTTTGGTCGCGCCAGATCAATCTCCTGATGCGCCGTATTCACATCGCCACAGATGATGACATTCCGTCCAGAGCGCCTCTCGGATTCAATGTGCTCAAGAAATGCATCGTAGAATTCCATCTTGTACTTAAGGCGCTCCCTGGACGAGCGTCCGTTTGGGAAGTAGACGTTATAGAGGACGAACTCTCCGTAATCCAGCGCTAAAACACGACCCTCATCGTCCCAACGGTCATCGGGGCCGAAGGATATTGAAACACTTCTAGGGTGCACCCGTGAGTAGGCTGCGACGCCTGAATAGCCGGCACGCTCCGCAGAGGCAAAATGAGCCTCATAGCCCGCGACCTCAAGCAGATCTGCTGTCAGCTGCTGGGGTCTTGATTTGGTCTCCTGAATACACAAAATGTCCGGAGCCACCTCTTCGAGAAGGGGCAGGAAGAGGTTCTTACGGTGAACTGCGCGAAGCCCGTTGACGTTCCAGGAAAGAAGTTTCGTTGCCATGCGCTGATAATACCTGACACGGCGGTGTGAATGGAGACTCAGGGTGTAGGGACGTGGCGATACTACAATGATGGGGAGAACTGTGACTTTCCATACGCGCCGGACCCACGACATCCTTATGCTGACCGTTATTATTTTGCTCAGCGCACACGCCGCCGCATGTGTTCCATCCAGCGGTCTCGATGACCCCATCACGCTTCGCGTATTTAGCGCATCCTCTCTCACCGACGTGCTGCTGGAGGCGGCCGACCAATTTGAGTCAGAGCGCCGCCACGTAAATATTGAGCCACATTTCGCCGGTAGCTCACGACTCCGCGCGCAACTTGAGGAAGGCGCGCGTGCAGACATCTTTATTCCCGCGGACCCAAGTCACCTGTCAGTCATCGTGCACTTGCTGGTTGAGTCGTCCTACACGGAAATCGCCTACAACGAAATGGTCGTTGCCATTTCGAATTCCGAACACGCCCCTCAAACCTCTGACGAGCTCATCGCGCCGGGGGTCAGAATCGTGATCGCGCTGCCGAATGTGCCCGCGGGCCGCTATGCACGCCTGCTCATTAGCGGCCTTGGGCAAAGGGAAGACTTTCCGGAGGGCTATGCGGAGAGGGTGCTGGACAACGTCGTTTCGGAGGAGACAAACGTGCGGGCCGTGCTTGCCAAGGTAGTGCTTGGCGAGGCGGATGCCGGCTTCGTCTACCGGACTGACGTGCGGGAGACCGGGCTGAGATGGCTGGGCATACCTGCGCAGGAGCCGGGCGACATCATCTATGCGGGAGCAGTGCTCAAGGATTCGCCGAACGTGAGCCTCGCACAGGAGTTTCTGGGCTTTCTCTCATCGGAAAGAGGGCGCGGCATTGTGAGCAGCCACGGCTTCCTTGAACCTCTCGTTGTGTCGAGCGACGCGCCAGTTCCCACGCTCGATGCAAGAGTGCCAACGGCATGAGACAGCGACCATTTCATCTCCCGCTGCCACCTGGTGGGTTGATCACTCTGCTATACATCGGCTTTATCGCGCTCCCGCTGACCGCCCTATTTGTCCGGGCCATTTCCGGATACAGCCTGTGGGACAGCGTCACCAGCCCAATCACGTTGACTGCCCTTCGCCTCTCGCTCATCACAAGCACCATTAGCATGATTATCGTCGTAGGGACAGGAATTCCCATTGCGCGGTATCTTTCCCGGAGGACAGTGCCATTTGGCCGTGCCATTGACGTGCTGATCGATATTCCCCTCGTACTGCCACCCGTCGTTGCCGGCCTCGCGATGCTCATGGCATTCGGCCGCACAGGGATACTGGGGGGGGCGCTCGATGCGGTGGGCATTCGGCTTCCATTCACGACGGCGGCAGTTATCTTTGCGCAGATATTCGTCTCGGCGCCGTTCTTCATTCGGGCAGCAAAGCTGGGGTTCCAGGGGGTTCCAAAGGAGATGGAGGACATCTCGCAGACGCTCGGCACCTCCCCATGGCGAACGTTTTGGCGTATTGCCATGCCGATTGCCTGGCCGTCACTCATGGGCGGCCTCGCGCTTTCCTGGGCACGTGCAATCTCCGAGTTCGGCGCGACGATCATGTTTGCAGGCAATCTGACGGGGAAGACGCAGACCATGCCGCTGGCCATCCTGAGCGCAATGGAGAGCAATATCGGCGCAGCCCTGGCACTGGCAGTGATCCTGATCGTCACCTCCGCGCTTGTCCTTCTCGCGCTCGCAGCGGTTTCCGTGCGCACAACGGCGCCGGCGAGGGGGTTGGAATGAGAGCGCGCGGCTGGGTGAAACACCGTATCGCCTCGTTCTCCCTGGATGTCGCGTGGGACGTGGACGTGGGAACAGTGACCGTGCTTTATGGCCCGTCAGGCGCCGGAAAATCTCTGACTCTGCGCGCAATCGCCGGTCTGATTCGCCCCGACGAGGGACGAATTGAGATGGGCGGCTTGGTGGTATTCGACCGCGCAGCAGGCCTGTGGATGCCGCCACACAAACGAGGAGTCGGCTTCATGCCACAAGAGTACGGCCTGTTCCCACATTTAACAGTAGCGGGCAACATCACATACGGAGCACACGGGCCCGCATCACTGCAGAGAGCAAGAGAACTCACCAGTACGCTTGGCCTGGAGGGCCTCGAGAGTCGGCGCATTTGGCAGCTATCTGGAGGACAGCGGCAGCGCGTTGCGCTCGTACGCGCGCTGGCAACGCAGCCGCGAGTCCTGCTACTGGACGAGCCCTTTGCGGCACTGGACTCTGATCTGCGCCGCACCGTCCGCCAGGAAATCCGTCAGGTACTCACCGCATCTCGTGTACCTGTCATCCTCGTGACGCATGACGCCGAAGAGGCTCTGGCACTCGCCGATCACGTACAGATCATTGATCGCGGCCGCATCGTCGCTGAAGGGGATCCTGTCACAACCCTCCAACAGCCCGCAGCGCCACGCATTGCACGGCTGGCCGGAGTCGAAAATCTCGTGTCCATGCGCATCGTCCGCCGCCAATCGGAAGACGGGATCATGATTTGCCACACGCTCGGAGAACCTCCCCTCCCCTTGGAAACCCCCCTAGCAGACGCGCGTGACGGCGATGCGGTGACCATCGGCATTCGAGCCGCGGACATCATCCTCGCGAACAGCCTGCCGAGTGGACTTTCAGCCCGCAACATCATCCCCGGAATAGTTACGTCCGTTATGCTGCGCTCCCCAGGATTTGACGTGTTACTCGACTGCGGATCGGACCTGCTCCTTACGGCACACGTGACGGGGCACGCCGTCACGCAGCTCAGCATCAGTGAGGGTGCGCACATGTGGGCAGTTATCAAGGCGTCCAACTGCTTCGTGCTGGCACAGGAGTGAGCCGCCGCCGCGCGTCTTGAACGCTCCCCCGCCAGCGACCCGGATTCTCAGTGGGACGGCTCCTGCTCTTCTAGTTTCCACTCCATTTGCAGGAACTCATGCCGTCTCATGCGCATCCGTACGACGCGCCACCAGAAGAGACCGCCGCCACCGAGTAGTGCCAGGAGAGGGATGATGCCGAAAATGGCGCTCAGGTGAATGATGGTGTACAGGGAGGCGGCCTCTCGCAGAGGCATGTACACGAAAATGATGAGCCCCAGCGTGATCTTCAAGAAGATCATGATTGCAATGAATGCGAACGCGGCGCTCCAATCGTCCTTCATGCGGCCAATAGTACTCGCATCGGCGGCAGCGCGCACGCCGATCCGGCCCAGAAATCGGTCACAGGGATTGCGGTAGCGCCGGCAATTCCAAGGCCGCCGGGGCGCCACTCCGATTGACTGGCACTAATACGCAACTTTATACTGTGCTTTCTTACGATGGCGCGCATCCACAGGCGTGTGGACGCGTCCAATTCTCGACGCATGTATTGGCAGTGCGGGAGGCTAGGTCGAAGAATGGCGAACCAAATGGGAAAGCGGTACGGGTGCGCATCCTGTGGCGTAGAGGTTGTTGTCACGAAGGGCGGAGATGGCTCCTTGATCTGCCATGGGGAGCCGATGGCGCAGAAGTAGCGCCATCCGATGAGTGCCTGACGAGCGCGTAACAGTACGGGAGGAATCACGGTGGCAATTCAGCTTGGCAAGCGATACGAGTGTGAGGCGTGTGGCACGCAGGTGCTCGCCACAAAGGCGTCAGACGCCGCCATCAACTGCTGCGACAAGGAGATGGAACTCCAGGGCCAACGCCGCGTCCCATCAGCGGACTAACGAAACCGGCCAACCATCCCAGCGAAGAGTTCGCGCCATCGAAGGCGCGCCTTGTTTGCTTGGCGCGAGACACAGCGGCAGCGCTAGCCAGAGATCCGATGCAGCCGCCTTTTCAACGATTCTTCGAAGTCCTGCTTCCTTGCTGTCTGTGCGGAAAGTAGCCTCGCGGAGGAATTCTCAAGCGTGAGAACCTCCCAATGGCCTCGGGCCAACTGACCAGGAACAATTTCCGGGACGAGCCATATTATGTCACCGTCATTGAGATCGTGGCTGGGGTCCTCGCTTGGGCCGACAACGGTAGTACCGCTTCCGGGGTGGTATCCAGCACGGACAGCCTCAGTGGCGCCCCTTACTCATACCTGCGGAGAACACCAACGACGCGGCCCTTGATCTGAACGTTGCGCGCATCGACATAAATAGGTGACATCGCCGAATTCTCCGGCTGTAATCTCACCTGCCCGCCTTCAGGGAAGAAGCGCTTGAGGGTCGTCTCCTCTTCTTCAATGAGCCAGGCCGCGACCATCTCTCCCGGCTGAGCGGACTCCTGTGCCTCGAGCACCACCATGTCACCATCTCTAATCAGTGCATCGATCATCGAATCGCCCTTCACACGGAGGGCGAACAGGCGCTCACGATTTGTGGCCATGCCGGGCTCGATTTCCACAGAGTCCTCTTCCATAGCCGTCGCGACGTCCGCCGGGAAGACGGGTAGTGGCTCTCCAGCAGCAATGGCAGCCAAAACGGGAATCTTCACACGCCGCTCGCGGTGGCCAAGGACTATACCCCGAGAAACCTCCTTCGAGCGTCGTAGGAATCCCTTGTTCACGAGCCCCTTGAGGTTGTAGTCAACGACGCTCGTCGATGAAATCCCGCACCCGTCCTGAATGTCCCGGACTGTTGGCGGGTACCCGTTCTCGTCCAGAAAGTCCTCAATGAACCTCAAAATTGCCTGCTGTCTCTGTCTCAGTTTCTGAACCATCACTCGGCCTCCCATTCTTGCTGTTATCGCGCCCACTGTGCCGAACCCATGTTCGCTCATGAATGTAGCACGTGTGAGCGAAGCACGTCAAACAGGGCTCCATCATCAACCGTACCCACCGGGCCGACTGGGAATCTATCCGCCCTTGAGTAGGGTCGCTATCCTTTGCGCTTAGGGCAGAGACGCAAGTGAGGAAAGGGCGTTACGGATGTGGCTTCCCATAAGAATCTCGTTATGAAATATTCCCCTGATGATTCCTTCACCATCCAGTACGTATGTGACGCGTGAGGTCCCAAGGCCAAAGCGGCGTTCGACATCATAGAGTCTGCGTATCTCTCCGGTGGCGTCGCTGCCAAGGCCAAAGGGAGCATGTGTTGCCGCGCCGAACCGTCGAAGGGTCTCTATTCCATCCGTACTGATGCCAACAACAACGGCGTTCTTGGCAACAAACGTATCATGCATGTCGCAGAATCCATTTACTTCCGCAGTGCACCCAGCCGTAAAGGCTCGTGGATAGAAGAACAGAACGACGTTACGTCCACGGTTTTCCGACAACCTGAATACTGCACCGGAATCGAGCACAACCTCAAAATCCGGTGCAGTTTGCCCGATTCTAAGCATTGCACGTCTATTCTACGAAAAAGGTCCCAGATCGAACATGCGGCTATGTTCCCTTCCTTACCGCCCCGCCGGTCTCCGCCCGACCGACTCCGCCGCGAGCAGACGAGCAACGATCAGAGCCACACCCGCGACAACTCCGACACGAATCGCCTGCGCCTTCACATTTTGAGCCACGCTTTCTATCAACGAGGAGATTAGCCTCTCACCGCGCGACACCAGCTCTGAAGTCGCGTTATTCGTGTAGGCCGTCATCAAGTCGTCTGCAAGGTCCTCGAGCCTCGGCTGTATCGCCAAGTCCAGCGAGGCGGTCGGCAACAGCCACGCGAGCGCGGCGCCGATGCCGAGCGCGATAGAGGCCCACGTCAGGCGCCCCTGCCAGCCACGTCCCCCAATAAACGCGAGCAGGAACAATAACACGACGGTCGACGCCCACAAGAGGATGGTGACCGTTCGGCTGAACAACTGACGAGCAGACTGTAGCCACGATTCACCGTCATCCCCCATGGCGCGTTCGATGTCTTCATGGGAGAAATAGACTCCGTCCCGAATGTACTCCCGAAGTTGATTCGGATCGTCAAATAGCGCCCGACTTAGCTCAGAACTCAGATTCGCTGTATCGATCGCTATGCCGTGCCCTGTAGCGTCCCGAGTCTTCTCGATGAGGTCAAGTGCCTCCGAGGCTATTGTGGCTCGAAGGTTTTCAGAATCAATTGCAATGGAGAGCGGGATCGATTGGCGCACAGTATCACGAGTCATGCCCGCGACATTGAGGCCGAGCATGTTCATGTAGGTTTCATAGGTGGTTCCCACAAGCACACATGGAGGCAGGAGTCCCTGAAGTAATTGGGACACCCGGAACCTCAGACCCTGGCCGCTCGGGCAGTCCGGCACGGCATTGAATCGTTCCGCAAGAAAACGATCCGCCCGCGCCGCTATGACATTGGGAACAGTGTCCCGTACGTCCAACAGGGAGAGCCGAACTTCGGAGCCCACCAGCTCATCGGACTGGTTGACGGCATAGGCTGAGACATCGCGGATCACCTGCGACTTGATGCGTCCAATCTCTTCGTCAGGGATCTCGCTCAGAATGAACCTTGTCACGAGTTCTCCGTCAACTTCCCCAAATCCCGGGACCACTACCGCGTCCGCCGGCAGAGAAGCTTCCACCTTGGCCATCAAGGAGCGCGGCAACGACGTATTGCCCACGTCTGCCCCTGTAAGTACCTCAGCGACCGCAATCTGAATCGCCGCTGTCTGATCGTCGAGCGGAACCGTAATCTCTGAATTTTCGGTCTCACCGATGTGGTAAGCGCCAACATCCTCCACGACTTGTCCCAGCACCGGAAACAGCCAGTCGCTGGGCGCAAGCGCGCGTATCGTGTCCGACGTCACCGCATATCCGGCGGCCTCCCGGTTCACTCGATCCGTCAGGTGCGCAATCAACGGTTCATAGGCCTCCGGGTTTTCGGCGGCGATGCGGAGTGACAGATCGTCGAAGGCCCAAGCGGCATGTGGAGCGATGGGAATCAGGACGTCAAACTCGTCCTCCCCGCCCCGCACGTACGGCCAGGCGATGCGCAGGAAATCCTCTGTCTCTTCTTGAATTTTCGCAGGTGGAAACCCAACTCGAAGAGAGGCGGCGATGTCATCCTTCCACGGCTCGGCTAGCCGGACAGCATCGTGGTCAGTCTCGCGGAAGACATCGTCTACTATTGACGGTACCAGGTAGTCATGGGTATAGCCGTAGAAGTCCGCCTCACGCAGCGCATCAATCAATACATCGGGCTCTGAGAAGGATACGCGCAGCCCGGAAAGCGTAACGGCGAACACAACAACAGGCACGAATAGCAGGGTAATGGACGTAGCGATGCCACGACGAACCCAAACAGAAAGGGCAGACTGCCCGGGTTCAATTCGTTTGAGCGTGTCCACGTTTCGTATGATACGTAAAAGCGACCGAAGCAACGCGGCCAGCTACGGGCTGGCCGGAGGTGATATGACTCATACTGTTGCGCAGAAGGAACGGCTGATCGAGTGGATGGGAGCAGAGTTAGCCGAAAAGGGTGATGGCAAGGCGACGGCCATCTTGCACGCGAACCCCCACGTGCTGCATGCGGATGACAACCCTCGCGTGGCGGGCGGCGTGATCATGGCGTTCTTGGACTTCTGCATTCACCATGCCGTTGATAGCCTGCTTGCCCCGAATGAACTCCACGCGACGATCGAGATGAAACTCAACTTCATTCGTCCCGGCCAGCCCGGCGTTCTCCGCGCAGAGGCCAACGTCGTCAACAAAGGCAGTCGATTCGCCATTGTCGAAGGCACGATTACGCAGGAGGAGACCGGCAAGCTGGTTGCGCAGACGCTGACGACTGAGACGTGGATCGAGATGCCGGCCGAGAAGACGCAGTAACCTCCACTTTCTAGCGCGATGTCGACCGAACGACGCACGTGGACGTGCCGATCATGTGGCCATGAAGTAACGCCACGTTGTCCGGCGTGTCGTGTGGTCATCACGGGTCAGGAGGCGGCCGCCGGGCGATGCAACATGTGCGGCACACCTATGACCGCCGCCATTTATACATGCCCGCAGTGTCAGACCGAGAACGGACTCAGGCCGCCTCCGGAGCAGCTATTGCAACCCTGGCGTGGGCGGGACCTAGGCGTCAAATTGCTCCAGGTCCTGCGCCTCATCGTGGGCATGGTTCAGATGGCGGGGCTGATACTCCTCGGCGTCAGCTGTTCAGCAGCCGCGGGCGGTGCGGACGCACCCGCAAACGGTCCCACATTCGGGCAGTTACAGTTGATGGGCCTTATCGCGCTTATCGGCCTGATTCCCGTGCAGGTCATCATCGCTCGCATCATCAAGTCACTCAGTTATGGGACGGTAACTATCGGCGAGCGGCGTCAGAAAGACAGCACGAATGACTAGCGTACACCAGAGGCGGCCCGCACCCGATCCAGAATGACAGCTGTATCGAGCGGCGCCTCGAGTATGTAGTGCAGGTACCACCGCAGCAGAGCTTCAGTCTCTGCCGATTCCGACTCCTGAGACGAGATCAGACCCGCTCCACCCAGACCCTCACGTTGCAGAATCTGTAGGTCATTCAATGTTCCTCGCTGAATGGTGCGAGTCCATGCGTGCTGTGTTGGCGCGCACGCCGCACATAGCACGCCGCCAAGCTGTGCGCTAAACGTAAGTTGGCCGCGTGCACGGCTGATGTCCATATCACATGATATGCAGTGGTCGAGAACGGGCTGAAATCCGGCCCAACGAAGAATGTGCATTTCAAATGCTCGTGCAAGCGGTACTGGCGGCTGGCCACTATCCAGACGAAGGAGGGCTTCCCGTAGCAGGACAAAGAGTTCCTCTTGCGGTTCCTGCTCTTGCGCAAACCTGTCTACCAGCTCCGCTAAATGCAGGCCATGCAGCAGCCTGAAGAAGTCAGCACGTGCCGCGGGATAGACCTCTATTGCCTGCCCTTGTGTAATGACGTCCAGTGTCCGACCACGCGCGATCTGCAACGAGACGTGGATCAATGGTTCAAGGTGGCCACCGAGTCGGCTTTGAGGCTTGCGCACGCCACGCGCCACCGCACGCAATTTGCCGTGCTCCATCGTGAACAGCGTCAGAATGCGATCCGCCTCCCCGAGATCACTGTGTCGCAGCACAATGGCGTCCGCCCGATAGAGCGCTGACTGGGGCAGTGTCGACGGCGGCCGCTGGGTGATCATGTGGCGCCAGTTAGACTGACTCTATGCCCCCGTCCAGCGTGGAGGACGCTTTTCCACGAATGCTCTCCGACCTTCAACTACGTCTTCGGAGGCCATCACCTCCGCCGTCAGAGGCGCTGAGTACTCCTTGAGATCAGCTTCTTCGTGGCGACGCTGGAAAAGTGCCATCGCCTTGGATGCGCGCACCGCCATTGGCGCGTTCTGGGCAATGAGCTCGGCTATGGCCACCGCCCGCTCCAATAGCTTTTCCGGCTCCAGAATCTCATGCACCAGGCCGATCCGGTGTGCCTCGTCGATGGGTATACGCTCCGCAGTTAGCAGATAAAACATCGCCTCACCTGGCGCGATCATGCGGCCCAGGTACTGGCTGCCGTAACCGGCGGCGATCCCCCGCTTTGGCTCAGGGAGTCCCAGATATGATTCCGACGAGGCAATGCGGATATCACAGTCCATGACGAAATGCATCCCACCGCCGACCGCAAGCCCATTGATCGCGGCGATGAACGGTTTGGGGTTGCGTGAGAAGAGATCAAACCGCACGGGAGCAGACGGCGCTAGGGCAGCAACCTCAGCCTCGTACTGCTCGACCGAGAACTCCCCCGCATCTCTTCGCTCCGCAACTACCTTGATGGCGGAGTCACGCTCTGCGCCTTCCCGCATATCTGCCCCCGCGCAGAATGCCCTGCCAGCTCCGGTGAGGATGCCAACGCGCATCTCTGGGTCCCTGGTGAAATCATCCAGCGCCTCCAACATCTCCGCCATGAGCAACCCGCCGATTGCGTTAAGCCGATCCGGACGATTGAGCGTAAAGACAGCGTAGTGCCCGTCAGGGCTCTTTTCGTACACGACATCCGACATGATCACCACCTCATGGGCTTCCACATGCTGACTCAGGTTGGGGCAAGCATACACCGCTTGGAGAGAGCCGGAACAAGCAATCACTGATGCACATCGCGGACGCGAGAATGCGCCGACTCTGTCAGCCGAACAATCAGAATTCTTGGCGGCCTTCCAGCGCCCGCGCCACCGTCACGGCATCGGCAAATTCGAGATCTGAGCCGGATGGTAAGCCGCGAGCAAGGCGCGTAACGCGAATGCCTACGGGGGAGATGAGACCCTGAATGTACATAGCCGTAACCTCGCCCTCCATTGAGGGGTTGGTAGCAATAATGACCTCCTTGACCGCGCCGTCCTTAAGTCGCTGAATGAGTTCGCGGATACGGAGGTTTTCGGGTGTAACGCCGTCCATCGGAGAGAGTAGGCCGTGGAGAACGTGATAGCGCCCCTTGAAGGCGCCGCTCCGCTCAATCGCAACAACGTCAAGCGGCTCTTCAACAACGCAGATGACGGACTGATCTTCAACCGGCAATGCGCAGCGGGAGCACGGATCTGCTTGAGTGACATTCTGACAGACGGAGCAGAACCTGACAGTCTCGATGACGCTGAGCAGCGCCTCGGCCAGAGAACGTGTTTCCTCCTTCGGCGCCCGAATGACGTGGTAGGCAAGACGCTGTGCGCTGCGTGGCCCGATGCCGGGCAAACGACTAAGCCGCTCGGTCAACTGCGTGACCGATTCAGCTTGCCCGTCACCCCGTTCAGACTGAGAGGTCATGGGCTGTTCGTGGGGCGCAAGTGAGCATTGTTCCAAGCCCGTGCATAGGGATGAAAATTACCTGAACCACCACTAAAACTTCGGGAGTCCCAGACCGCCGGTGATAGCACCGAGATGATTTGTGGCGAGATCTTTCGCCTTGTTGTTCGCATCGCCCACGGCGCCCAATACCAGGTCCTCAAGCGTCTCTATATCTTCAGGATCCACCGCCTCTGGAGTGATTGACACCGAGCGGATATTTTGGTGGCCGTCCATCACAACGATCACTGCACCGCCGCCCGCGCTGCCCTCCACGGTCATGTCACCGAGTTCATTTTGGGCCTTCTCCAGCTTCGACTGGAGTTGCTGCATCTGACGCATCATATTACGGTTCATCGTCATGCCATTATTCTCCCGCGTCTATACTCTCCCCTTCATCGCTCAATGGCGCGTGCTGTCCGCCTGAGACGATCCGCCCGCCAAGTTGTTGAGCCGCCCGGATGAGATGCCCTCCCACATCGTCACGTTCCACCTTCTCGCAACGTATGGTGTAGTGCTTGCCGAGCAACTGCGTAAACCTCTGTTCCACCAGGTGGCGATACTTCGGATCGTCGATCTTGTCCCTGTGAAACGCGTGCGTGAATCCAATCACGATCGTGTCGTCATTTTCGATGGCAAGTGGGCGGGACACGCTGCGAAGATATGCATCCAAATTGCCACCTGAGCCGACACCGCGCAGAGCATCAACAAGTTGACGCCAGTTGTCCT
Organism: Dehalococcoidia bacterium; assembly: GCA_965224255.1. GTDB lineage: Bacteria > Chloroflexota > Dehalococcoidia > UBA6926 > UBA6926 > VXMO01. Next base: position 1,372,387 of record CBDCYO010000005.1, on the reverse strand, counting down.
GAAGTGTCTCAAACTTAAGCTCGCCGGGTGGAATCACAAATGGTTCTGTCGTGCCCTGCCGCGCTGCCACCATTGGCGCTGGTCGGGAGCTATCCCGTGGGAACTCTGGCTCATCTTGCGGCGAACGAGGACGCGGAGACACAGGCTGACGCGTGGGGGAGGATTGCTGGCGCTCGGCCGGCTGACGGCTCACGGAGGCGGGTTCTTCCGCGTAGCGGCGCGTCTGGGGCGCCTGCTCCCTCACGGACCTGTTCTCCACTTGATTCTCGGTTTGCAGCGCAATCGCGTCACCGGATAATGCGATGCCCGCAAAGGCTATCTCCAATGGTAGTGGGGGACTCCCGCTCGGCACAGACAGAGACGCAAATTGACTAAGCGCGTGTCTGATGATCGGTAGCTCAATCTCCCTTGCCTGCTCTCTGGCCTCCGCGATCTCTTCTTCAGGAAGATCCAGCACATCCGCTGCGCCAGCCTGAATCAGCATCAACGATCTCAACTCACTAATGATCTCGCGGTGGATCAGGCGCATGTCAACGCCTGCAGCATGCAGCCCTGAGAGGTTACGCAACGCAGCGGCCAGGTCACGCTCTCCGAGAAGCGGTGCAATCAACTCTCTCGCGCGCGCAGAGCCAGCGATGCCGAAGAGTCGCCGCGCATCATTGGCCGATGCCTCCACGCCTGCAGTCAGAACCAGCTGTTCCAGCAGGTTTTCAGCATCACGGAGACTGCCCCAGGAGGCCTTGGCGACTATCTTCAGCGCTTCGGAATCTATAGCGAACCCTTCGGCTTGCGCGATGCCTCCCAGCAACGATACTGCGCTCTCTTCCGGTATGCGATGAAAATCAAATCTCTGGCAACGAGATGCGATGGTAAGCGGAACGGCGTGAGGCTCAGTTGTGGCGAGCAGAAAAACAACGTGCCCTGGCGGTTCCTCAAGGGTCTTGAGGAGGGCATTGAAGGCAGCGGCCGTAAGCATGTGCACCTCATCGATGATGTACACCTTTTTTCGCCCACGCGCCGGCATAAACCCCACCTTCTCCCGCAAATCGCGAATTTCATCAATACCGCGGTTCGACGCACCGTCGATCTCGACAAGATCGAGAAAGGAGGCGTTTGAAATCTGTTTGCACGGCTCGCACTCGTTGCATGGCTCACCCATGCCGCGCGTCGTCTCACAGTTGATAGCCTTTGCCAGAATTCGTGCCGTGCTCGTCTTACCAGTTCCGCGCGGGCCCGTGAAGAGGTACGCGTGGCCTACCCTGTCCAGTGTCAACGCGTTCAGAAGCGTCTGCGTAACATGCTCTTGACCGACGACCTGTTCCAACGTCTGTGGCCGCCATTTGCGGTAGAGAACCTGATGCGGGCCTTCCGTTCCCTGTTGCATCGTCATGAGATCCGCTCATCAATCTGGTTAACGCGCTCAGTTTCGGGAACTTCGCTCGATAGGACGTCCGTTGTGTGGGACAAGGCCATCGATTCCGTTCCGTGAACGGGCTTGCCGATAATGTCCATGAGAATAGCATCCTCGCGCGCCCGCATCGTAGCCTCATCTTCTCCACGTTCATGGTCATGGCCCAGAAGATGCAATATCGCATGCGTTAGGAGATGAGCGACCTCTTCTGCTACGGTCATCCCAGCGGCACCAGCCTGCCGCGTAATGTACGGCGCAGACAGTACGATCTGTCCAAGATCGCCGCGCGTGTTGCCGTCCAAATCAGGCCATCCGTCATCATCAGAATTCTCTGTGACAGACGGAAAGGAGAGCACGTCCGTTGTTCCGTCCTGCCCCAGAAACTTTGCACTTAGCGCCGAGACTGTTTCGTCATCGGCAATCAGCACCTCGACGCGGCTGCCATCCGGCGCCTGCTCAGCGGCCAGAACGTGGCGAACAACATCGCGCACCCAGCGGTGCGAGAACTCTCCACGCTGCGCATCCTCTGAGCGAATGCTTACGCGATACGGCGACGTTACCATAGAAGCCGGCCACCCCCCGTCAGAGCATGATACGCATCGACGCACAGGCGGAACAACCTGCACTGTCACACCGCAGATCACGAGGGGCGCGGAAAGACAACCAGAATCGCCATAATTGCTACGAGCCACGCGGCGACGCTCAACATCATCGGTCTGTCTTCCCACAAGATTCGCTCCGGCGCGCCCAGGCTATTGCTCTTCTGCGCCAGTTTCAGATACCGAAAGATACCGTAAATGACGAACGGAATTGTGAGCATCATCTGCGGCGGGAGGTTCGGAGCAGTGAATGTATAGAGGGCGTAGGCAATGAGTGCGCATGGCGTGACGACAGCCATCATCTGGTCCAGCAGTGGCAGCGAATAGTGTTCCAGGGTGCTTCGATGGTTGGGCGCATCGGCGTCCATCAGTTCAACTTCCGCACGCCTCTTACCGATAGAAATCAGCAGCGCTGCCAGTGTTGTACACACGTACAGCCACTCAGATATCGGCACGTCGATGACGACCGCTCCCGCCAACACACGAATCACGTACGCCGCCGCAACAACCATCACATCGATGATGATCACGTTCTTCAGGAACGCGGAATAGCTGAGGGTCAGGCCGACATATGCTACTGCGACTAGCCCAATCAGCCAGCTCATTAGAAACGCTGCACTCACGCTGAGGACAAGCAGCACGATGGACACAACGGTGGCTACGGTCGGTGTAACGTGGCCTGCAGCAATGGGCCTAGCATGCTTCGTGGGGTGCGCCTGATCCCGCTCACGATCGATGATGTCATTGATGATGTACGTCGCGCCGGAAAGGCCAATGAAGATCAGCACTCCAGCAACTACTCTAAGAAACAAGGTACCTGCGGCGACGGGATCATCGAGGTCCCAGTGCAGATTCAGCGAGAAGACGAATGGGATGAAGAGGAGGCCATTCTTGGACCACTGCGCAGGCCGCAGGAGGCGCAGAATAGCAAGCGGCATTCGTCTGTGGTCTGTATCTTCGGGGGAGCGTCCACCTGACGCTGCGCCTAACCGGCCCTCGGACATGCTTCTCCTGACTCTACTCTCGTAAATGATACTGTAGGTGCGGTATGTCCCGCCAAAAGCGAAAAGGCACTCGCAGACCCGGAAGGGAGACGCCCTCGCGGTCGCGTGTCCGCCTTGACGGGCTGTTAGTTGAAAGAGGCATCGCCTCTGGGCGAGACGCAGCCCAGGCGATGATCGCTGATGGTCGCATAACGGTCAACGGCTCAGCCGCCCTTCGCCCGGCGTTCCTTGCGCCCTCTGATGCTGAGATCGTCAGTACACCTGGCCCAACATACGTCAGCCGTGGCGGCATAAAGCTCGCGGGCGCCCTAGATGCATTTGGCCTCAATCCTGACGGCCTGACGTGCCTTGACGTCGGAGCATCAACAGGTGGATTTACAGACTGCCTGTTGCAGCGTGGCGCCACGCGCGTCCATGCAGTCGACGTCGGCTACGGGCAATTGGCATGGGCCATTCGCAACGATCCACGGGTCAACGTTCTGGAACGCCGCAATGCCCGTCATCCGCTGGACATTGATGAGCCGGTGGACATTGCCGTCGTGGATGTTTCATTCATCTCTTTGCGGCTGGTTCTCCCGAGCATCACGGAGACGCTAATAGCGCGAGGCCACATCATCGCGCTTGTGAAACCGCAATTTGAGGCGAGACGAGAAGATGTCGGCCGCGGAGGCGTCGTGAATTCGCCATCTGTACGGGCGAACGCAACCGGAGACGTGGCCTTATGGGCGATTGAAAAGGGACTTCGCGTCCTGGGCGTCCGCGAGTCCGTTATTACGGGCCCCAAGGGCAACCGCGAGTATTTCCTGCTATTGAGGAGGGAAGTCGGCTACTGACCCTCGAACCATTCGCGATTGATGCGAATAAAGTCGTTCCACTCTTCCGGGAGTTCACTTTCCTCAAAGATCGCAGTAACCGGGCAAACAGGCTCACATGCCGCACAGTCGATGCACTCATCCGGGTGAATGTAATACATGTTGTCGCCATCGGTCGTGTGAATGCAGTCCACGGGACAAACATCGACGCATGATGCATCCTTGAGGTCGATGCAGGGCTCTGCAATGATGTAGGCCATGCTTTCAAGCTCCTTTGAGTCAGGTTCTTGACACGCGGTTGGCGTGTGCTCAGTACGTCATTATAGCCGCTGAAACTGAGGTTGGCGCAACGCCGTCATCGTGTTTCACATTTCCACATTGAAGAGAGTGGGTATCAGGGACCCAAGCACATAGCCCAGCGTGGCAGACACCACGCCGATGGCCAGCATTTCCAGCCCGGAGAAAAGCGGATTCCGTAGTGTGAAGCGCGTCTTGCCCACGCCCATCAGGAACAGCCCCAACGCCGTCCCGATGATGGAAAGCCATACTGCCGTGATCCCCGAGACTGTGGAAAAGACGCTGATCACATAGGGGGCGATGGGAACCGCGGCGCCCACAAAGAATGAAGCGCCCATAGCGAAGGCATCCTTCCACGGCACCGTATCAACATCCGCCGAGAGACCGAGCCCTTTTTCGATCACCGTATTGAACAGGGCCGATTCGTTTTGCCCCAGTGTCTCGGCGACTAGGACGGCCGCCTCCTCTGACAATCCTTCGTTACGCATCAGCACGACCAGTCGTGCCAACACATCCGACCGCTCAGTCTGAAATTGGGTTGAGGTCTTGGCAATTTCGGCCACCTTAATCTCACGTTCCGCCTGAGAAGACAAGTAGCTGCCCGTCGACATAGACACGACGCCACCAAGACCACCTGCGAATCCCGCTATGATCGTCACAAAACTGTCCTGCGTCGCTGCGTACACTGACGACACCAAGACTGCAGTGCTGATGAGCCCATCTTGCATTCCAAAGATGACTTCTCTGATGCGCACCAGTGAACTGACCCGCTCCCGGTCAGCAGTGACATTCTCAGCGGCGAGAGCCATCTCCTCGTCAATGAAGTCGGTCGGCTGAGCCGTTTCGGCATGACTTGTGGCCGTACCATCGCCTCTTTCCCACCCTGCGCGCGCAAGCGCATTGCGAAAGATTTCGAGATCCTGGCGATCCTGTTCCATGGCCTGCTGGATGCGCAGGACGGCATCCCCCCGGCCTTCAGTCTGGGCCTCCGCCATCATGCGGGGATACAGCGTTTCGGTGTCGTACGCGTGACTGTCAACGACTGACTGCAGATTCTCACGTGTTGAGCGCAACTCATTTACTGCGGACAGGATGTTGACTGGAAAGGCGTCCGGCGCGCGAGCGGCACGAAGGAACGCCTCCGCAACCGCCGGATAGCCATCAAGCACGGCCTTGGAGGCATACGCGTTGTAGAGCCTCTTGGCGCGCGCATGGCCGATGAAGGCATTCCACAGATTCTGGTTGGTGCGAGAAAGTCGTGGATCAGGCCCCTGCACCTGTTCGTTTCCGTTTGTCTTCATGAATCAGCGTGAACGTGATTTTTTCCCGAAAATCCGGAGATCGGACCACCGTCGAACGTCGGAATGAATGGGGATCCCTGCCTCGGTTCCGGAAAGAATTTTCGCCAACCCTGATTGGATCCCAGGAAGCGATAGAACGGGTGGTAGGGGTTAGGACGCGGCACAATGGGCTCAGTCAACAGACGCATCCCGGCCTCTTTCGGCGTTCGCCCGGCCTTGCGATGATTGCATCGCACGCACGCCGCAACGACATTCTCCCACGTATTCTGACCGCCTCGATGCCGCGGCAAAACGTGATCCAGCGTCAGATCCTTGGCTGGCTTTCCACAGTACTGGCACGCGTTACGATCCCGAAGGAAGACATCGCGACGCGTCAATCGCTGTGGTTGCGCCGGGCGACGAATATAGCTGGAGAGACGAATGACCGACGGAACGTCAAGGCTCGTCGTCGCGGCTTGCAGCTGTCCACGGCCATTCTCAATCATCTCCGCCTTGCCGCGAATCAGCAGCAGCAGAGCACGACGAACCCGCGTGACGTTCAGGGGTTCAAAGTTGCCGTTCAGCACAAGGACGGCCGAATTGAGGATGTGTACAACCTCTTGACGCATCGTGCCGCCCGCTGTCGTTGTGTCCATCTCTCCTATGTCCTGGGTCAGCCTATACTCATTATCTATGCCGAATTGATGGCTGGTAGGTCAACTTCCCCGGACATCCGACGAAGAATTGGCACAAGGAACGAAAAGTACGGCCGTAGTACGGACGCATCCACTGCTTCACGCACGTCACCTCCTGCGAAAGACTCCAACGACCAAACGACGGCTGCCACGATGACCGTCCCAACGACTGCCCCAAATGCAACTCCACCTACCTTATCCACCCATCCCAGCAGCAGAAATGTCAGAGCGGTCTTGATGAAGACGGCGACAGCCCAGCCGGCCGCAATCGTTAGCAACAGAATGATGAAGTACCCTACCAGTGCCGCCAAATTGTCGTTCGGAATAAAGAGGCCGACAATAATCCCTATCTGGCGCCAGAACAGTGTGGCAATAAATGTCCCCACCGTCATGGAGACCAAGCCAGTAATGGTTCGCACCAGGCCAACTTTCAAGCCAAGGGCCATCGGAACCACCATAAGGGCAACAATGAGCACGTCCAACCAGTTCATCGCCATTCACAATATCGCACTGGCAGTGCTCATGGGTGTGTCAGTGATCCGCAATACAGCCTCGCGGCGTCTTAGACCGAAATCACAATGACTGTCAGAGGCCCAATCGCCCTCGACGGACCCGCCGCGTCCGGCAAGACGACGGTTGGGCGTGGAGTCGCCACCAGACTTGGCTGGACGTTTATCGACACTGGCCTGCTCTACCGTGCCGTCGGCCTGCTTGCCCTTCGCGCCGACCTTGCCACGTGGGACGATGAAACCCTGAGTCAGCTGGCTGCAGGCGCCGAAATCCGTATCGACGACACGAATGTCACCACCAATGAGGAGGACACAAGTAGCCTCATCAGGATGCCGGAAGTAGCACTTGCAGCCTCCCGCATTGCTACCTTCTCCGGAGTGCGACGCGCCCTCGTGACTATTCAACAGAAAATGGCCGAGGATGCCCTCGGGCATATCGTCATGGTGGGACGGGACATCGGCACCGTCGTACTCCGTAACGCGCCAGTCAAGATCTATCTGGACGCATCGCCGGAAACACGTGCGCGCCGCCGACACGCTGAAGAACGCGCTCGAGGCGGGATCTCGCTCTTGGAGGACGTCCTTGCCGAACTGCGGGAACGCGACCAGCGCGACGCGAAACGGGAAGATTCGCCGCTGAAGCCCGCCCCCGATGCACATGTCCTGATGACGGATACGCTCAGTGTGGAACAAGTCATCAACCGTGTTCTAGCACTGACACAGACCGGGGGATAACCTCATTTGCAGACTAGTCTCTACCCCATCGGTTTCCGCCCAGAGCGCGCACACGTTTCACAATCTCAGGCAACACCTCCAGCACTCGGTCGATTTCCGCATCTGTCGTATCGCGGCCAAGTGTAAGTCGTAGACTGTTGCGAGCCAGTTCAGATGGCTTGCCCATTGCAATCAGGACGTGTGAGGGATCGATGGAGCCGGACGTGCAGGCGCTACCAGATGAGGCCGCGATACCTGCGATGTCCAGGTTAATCAGCACCGACTCAATTTCCACGCCGTAAATAGACACATTGACGTTGTTAGCCAGCCGGCGCGTATCTCCAATCGGTGGCCCGTTGAGATGCACATCAGGAATCGTTGCCATGATACCGTCGTGGAGCCGCGCGGCACGCTTAGCGATGTCTGGAACACTGTCCACGCGTTCACTCTCCGCCATTTCCAGCGCGAGACCGGTCCCAACGATGCCAGCCGTGTTCTCCGTCCCAGCGCGACGATTCCGCTCCTGGCTGCCCCCCATCGTCTGCGGCTGGAACGGCGTATCGCGGCCAAGGTACAGCACTCCCACACCCTTGGGCCCATAAAATTTGTGCGCGGACAAGCTGAGCAAGTCCACCCCGAGTGCTTGTACATCTAGGTTCAGATACCCCGCCGCCTGTACCGCATCAGTATGAAAGGCGATCCGATGTCCATGCGTGTTCTCGGCGCCGCGCACAACAGCTGCTATCTCCGCGGTCGGCTGAACCGTCCCCGTCTCATTGTTCGCAGTCATCAGGCTGACCACCGTCGTCTGCGGCGTAATCGCCTCCGCGACCTGTACCGGCGAGACGACGCCGTTACCGTCAGGCCGTAGGTACGTGACGGAAAAACCCGCGTTTCGTTCCAGCCACTCGCACGTATGAATAACAGCGTGGTGCTCGCTGGCGGACGTGATGATGTGGTTTCCGTATTCCCGGAGAACGTATGCCGTGCCGCGAATGGCCAAATTGTCTGAATCTGTACCGCCGGACGTGAACACGATCTCGCCATTGCGTGCATTGAGAACGCCAGCAACCTGATCTCGTGCGGCATCAATAGCTCGGGCGGCGTCCTGGCCAAGGCCATAGATGCTGGAGGGGTTGCCGTACTGCCCCACGAAGTACGGAAGCATTGCCTCCACAACGCGGGGATGGACGGAAGTCGTCGCCGCATGATCAAGATAAATCGTCATGTGTTGAACTCTCCCTTCCGCGAAGACCTCAATGCCGGGTTGGCATGCCTCAACTCTGCCTGGCCACGTGGACAGTGTATAGGGTCGACTTCACAGAGACGTGGCTCTCCTAGCCCGGTCGGTAGTGATTCACTATTGGTAGGCGGCGGTCTTTGCCAAAGGCGCGTTCGGTGATTTTGATTCCGGGGGCGGCCTGACGGCGCTTATACTCACTGCGGTCTACCAGAGTCACGACCCTTTCAACGATGTCCTTGTCAAAGTTCATTCGCTCCACCATCTCCATCGGAGAGCAGTCCCGCTCCACGTACGCCTCCAGCACCGGATCGAGAAGGTCATACGGCGGGAGCGAGTCCTCATCCAGTTGATCCTCGCGGAGCTCCGCCGTCGGAGGCCTGTCCATGATTGCCTGCGGGATAATGTCCCGTCCAGCCTTCGCATTACGCCACGTACACAGCTCGTACACGAGCGTTTTCGGAACATCCTTGATGACAGCAAAGCCTCCCGCCATGTCGCCATACAGTGTGGCGTAGCCCGTTGCGTACTCGCTCTTGTTGCCCGTCGCCAAGACGATTCGCCCGAACTTGTTTGAAATGGCCATCAGCAAATTGCCGCGGACGCGAGCCTGAATATTCTCTTCCGCGATGCCCTCTTCCGTTCCTGCAAAGAACCGCGCAAGTCCCTCACGGTAGGCGCGTGTCATGTCTTCAATGGGAATCACCTCAAACGTGATCCCCATGTTTTCGCAGAGCGTCCTCGCATCCGTGACGCTACGGTCTGCCGTAAAGCGTGATGGCATTGAAAGCGCAAGAACGTTTTCCGGGCCGAGGGCATCCGCAGCGATTGCGGCCGTTAGCGCCGAATCGATACCGCCAGAGAGGCCGATAAGGACGTTGGAGAAGCCGCTTTTCTGCACGTAATCGTGCGTCCCGAGAACGAGGGCGGCGTAGATTTCTTTGGGGGGGGATTCGGGGGGGGGGGTGGAGGAATTCTGCGGAGTAGTAGGTATGAAAATGCGGTTTGCCTCGGTTTTGGGTGTTGTTGTGATGTTTTTCACGGTCGGGCGGGCCCACCGCGCAATCAGCGGGTCTGCTCTGTCAAGGTCAGCGGTCCGGGGCGCAGAGTCTGCCTCGGCGAGTGGAAGGTCGGCAATGAGCATGTCTTCTTCAAATTGTTTTGCTGTCGCGAGAGTTTCGCCCCGCGGGTCAAGGATCATGCTTGCGCCGTCGAAGACGAGTTCATCTTGGCCGCCGACCATGTTGACGTAGCAGAGAAAGACGCGGTTCGAGGAGGCGCGTTCTCGAAGCATGGTGGTTCGGATGGTGCGCTTTCCACGGAAATATGGCGAGCCGTTGATGTTGATGATGGCCTGGGCTCCAGCTTCGCGTTGAACGATGGTGGGGCCGGACTCCATCCAAATGTCCTCACAGATATTGACGCCGATGCGCGCGCCGCCGATCTCATAGACGGGGCATCGGTCTCCGGAGGAAAAGTAGCGTTCCTCATCGAACACGCTGTAGTTGGGCAGGAAGATTTTATGATAGACATCGATGAGAGTGCCGTCATGGATGACGGCGGCGGCATTGTAGATAGCTGGCGGGGCAGCTGTCTGCGCGGAGCGCTGCGGGTATCCAACGACAACACAGATGCCAGCGGAGGCTTCGACGATCTCGTGGAGAGCTCGCTCCGCCGCATCAATGAACGAGTCTTTGTACAGCAGGTCTTCAGGCGGGTAGCCGGTGATGCACAGTTCGGGAAAGGCGACGAGGTCAGCCTGCATGGAGACGGCGTGGGCAATACGCTGCACGATGAGGCGCGTATTGCCGGCAATATCCCCGACAGTTGGGTTGATTTGCGCCAGCGCAACACGGAAAGGCCGTGTTCCGCTGCGGTCTCTGATGTCAGCATCCGCCTCGACGGTCATTGCTCAGTATAGTCATGCCGCACCTACAATCCTGAATAGGTCGAATACGCCGCCGGTGAGGGGAGAATGTATGATGAGGGTTGCGAAGCTGACGGATTGGGAAGCACTCTTTTCATGTCCCATCATGTGTACGGCGTGCTTGCGGCGGTGCTGTTCCTGCTGGTGCTTGTCCTAACATCTGCCTGTTTTGGGAGAGCGGATCGAACGCCGGCCGCGGTCGCTTCTGCCACACCGACTTCCTCCCCTACTGCTTCTGCCACGCCGACTTCCTCCCCCACCATTGTGCCCACCTCGACGCGAACGCCGACACCCGTCCTCCCGACAACACCGACCCCCACTCCGGAACCACGGGGGTGGTGGACTGTCATGCAAACGACGTGGAGGGGGACATTTGAGGTGAAGCTGGAGATTCACGGATCAGCGACAATCACGGACCGGACGGAGTTGCGTGCTCGCACCTGGCTCCGCACGGTGTCTCAGGAGCCCGGGGAGTACGTGACATGGAGCCAATTTGATCCGGCTGTACCCGTCTGGGTCGTCCTGCCAGTTGATGAGGCCGCCAGTGGAGGAGAAGGCCGCCCGGTGCTGCGCCTCATCCAGTTGCGGGCGGAGGATGACGAGTGGCCTTCGCCCACGAGTTTTCTCGAAACGCAGCACGCGACGTTGAAGCCGGGTGACGCCATCGAACGGGAGGTCTCATGGGATCTTACCGTGCGGGGGGCGGGTTCGGGCGGACGTGAGGATGCCGCCGACGGAGTGTACACGCTTCGCGCCGATTTCTATGCGGAGGATGGGCAGCTCAACCCGGGGATGCCGGACGTGGTTCTGGAGTTTCCAATCACGTTGTCGCGGGGCATTGGGTAGTCATTTCCCCTCCAGGTCATTCGGAACGGGGCACGGCCCAACGCTTGTCATTCGGGACGGGCACGTCCCAACGCTTGTCATTCCGGACGGGGCATCAGTCATCCCTTGCCATTCGGGACGGCACGTTACTTTCGCCGTGTCATTCGGGATGGGGCGTTACTTCGCCGTGTCATTCGGGACGGGGCGTTACTTCACCGTGTCATTCGGGACGGGGCGTTACTTCGCCGTGTCATTCGGGACGGAACGCAGTGGAGTGAAGAATCTAAACACGTGCGTCAGACCATGCGTGTGGTGGTTCGCCTTTGCGGGTGTGGGGGGATAGATTCTTCGCTGCGCTCAGAATGACAGGGGGGGCGCGCGGGCGGTGACAGGGGGGGCACTCGAGGGATGACGGAGGGGGCATCAGTCATCCCTTGCCATTCTGAACGGCACGTTACTTTCGCCGTGTCATTCGGGACGGGGCGTTACTTCGCCGTGCCATTCGGGACGGAACGCAGTGGAGTGAAGAATCTAAACACGTGCGTCTGACCATGCGTGTGGTGGTTCGTCTTTGCGGCTGGGGGGGTAGATTCTTCGCTGCGCCCAGAATGACAGGGGGGGCAGAGGGGGCGCCCCAGAATGGCATGGGGGTGCGTAATGGCAGGGGAGGGTGACAGGAAGGGCGCGCGGGCGGTGACAGGGGGGCACTCGAGGGGTGGTGGGGGAGGCCGACAGGATTGACGGGGGATGTCGGGTTGCCGCATATTTATCTCCGTACATGGAATTCCGTATGAGTGGGGGGCAACGTGGCACGGCTGGATGTACGGCTTGACGTCGAGCGGCGGAGGCGGTTGGAAGAGCTCGTCGAGGAAAGAGGAGAGCCGATCTCTGAGGTGGTGCGCTGCCTGATCGATGACGCGTATGAAGGCATCATGCAGGGGCGGCGCAGGGATGCGGTTAATCGGTTGGTCGGGCTTGAGGGAGAGGATCCGCCGGATGCTGCTACGCTCTCGCGTGAGTTGGAGGCGGCCCATGAGCCCGGCGGCCTTCATTGACGCCAACGTCCCCATCTACGCATCCGGTCGAGAGCATCCGAACAGAGAGCCGTGCGCTCGCGTCCTCCTCATGGCCGCAGATCATCCACTGTCATTCGTGACTGACGTGGAGGTCATTCAGGAGCTTGTGCATCGCTACCTTGCCTCGGGGCGATGGACTTTGGGGAGAGAGGTTGTCCAGGGCTTCGCCGAGGTGATGCATGACCGTATCGAACCCGTCTATGTGGAGGATGTCCATCTGGCGGCGAGTCTGGCGGACGGCCATCCGGGTATAAGCGCTCGAGACCTGGTCCACGCGGCAGTGATGCGGCGGTTGGGCGCGGACCGGATCATCTCCTCGGATGCCGACTTGGACCGCCTGCCAGGTGTAACGCGGCTGGACCCCGCAGACGTAAGGGAATGGGGGGATTCACTGCTGCCCGGCGGTGGCGACTAACTCTCGCGTCTTTGCGGGTGTGGGGGGGATAGATTCTTCGCTGCGCTCAGAATGACAGGGGGGGGCGCGCGGGCGGTGGCAGAGGGGGCGCGCGGGCGGTGGCAGAGGGGGCGCTCGGGGGGTGGCAGAGCGTTCGGGGGTTGTGCGCTACACTGATTCCGCTATGGCGCTTCATATTGATACACGTGACCCTCGCTATGCCGAGGCGGCTGCCGAGATACTTCGTCGGCACGAGAACGGCGAGCCCGAGGCGAACATCACCAGCGCCGTGCGGGATTTCTTGGTGATCACCGGCCTGGTGAAACCCAGCGAGATCGTCGAGGAAAGCCCGCCTGCTGAGGGCTCACGCCGCGCCGTGGATTTGACGGCGTTGGATACATTCATCGAGTTCAAGCGCAGGATAGGCACCGCCGGCGGTTTCAACCCCGACCCAGAGAACGTACGGCAACTCGATGAGTACTTGGCGGAGTCGCCAAAGCAGAAAAGGGTGCGCATGGGCATCCTGACCGACGGCAAGTATTGGTTGCTGCGCTGGCCCAACGCCGGGCCGGTCAAGATCGCCCCGCCGTACGCCTTCACCCTGGAGGATCCGGACCGTTGGATCACCCTCTACGAGTGGCTCCGCGACCACGCCCTCTCCGCGGAGGAGGACAAGGCGCCCTCGCGGTTCACCATCGCGGAGCAGTTCGGCCCCACCAGCGCGTTATACCAGCGCGATATAGCGGCGCTGAAAGCCCTCTACGACCAGTACTCCAGTTCAACAACGATCACGGTGAAGCGGCATCTGTGGCAGAACCTGCTCACGGCTGCCCTGGGCGAGATTGTCAGTTCACCCGCACAGATGGACGACCTGTTCGTTCGACATACCTACCTGAGCGCCATCATCGGCATGGTGGTGCAGGCGTCCTTTGGCATCGATATTCGCGGCCTGGCGGAATCCAACCCCGCCGATCTCATCCTCGGCCAGAAATTCCGTAGCGCGACAGGGCTTGAGGGTGTTGTGGAGTCTGACTTCTTCGCCTGGCCCACGGAGGTGGGCGCGGACGGGTTCCTGAGGACGCTGGCCCGCCGCGTGGCGAGGTTCGATTGGCAAAAGGCCCCGAACGACGTCGCGGCCATCCTGTACGAGACGGTCATTCCGCCGGACGAACGCCGGCAGTTGGGCGAGTACTACACGCCGGACTGGCTGGCTAGGTCCATTGTGCGGGAGGTGGTCACGGATCCGCTGGACCAGAAGGTCCTGGATCCGGCCTGCGGCTCCGGGACCTTCGTCGCCGCGGCCGTCACCCACTTCATCGAGGCGGCGGACGACAACCGCGATGGGCTGAACCACTTCTCCGCCGGTGAGCTGCTGAATCGACTGCGTGACAGCGTCATCGGCATTGACGTGCACCCCGTCGCCGTTCATCTTGCGCGTGCGGCGTGGGTGCTCGCCGCCAAGCCGCTTTTTGACCGCGCCGCGACGGAGGGCATCGGCACAACGCGCTCCGCCCCCATCTATCTGGGAGATTCCCTCCAGCTCCGATTCCGCACCGGGGACATGTTCGCCGAGAAAAACGTCACCATCCAGGTGGAGGACGAGCGGAACACGGAACTCGTGTTTCCCGTGAGTCTGGTGGAGCGCGCCGAAAATTTCGATGCCCTCATGGGCGATATCGCCACCTACATTGATCATGGTGACGACCCACATGTTGCCCTTGATGACCTCGGCATCATCGACCCCGCTGCGCGACAGACCGTACGGGAGACCATTGAGTCCCTGCAAATGCTGCACGCTGAGGGTCGCAACCACATCTGGGCCTACTACACGCGCAATTTGGTGCGGCCCGTCGCCCTGTCCCGCAGCAAGGTGGACGTGATTGTCGGGAACCCGCCGTGGCTGAACTACAACCAGACCGTCAGCACGCTGCGCTCGGAGTTGGAACGCCAGAGCAAGGACATCTACGGGATTTGGCAGGGCGGCCGGTATGCCACTCACCAGGACGTCGCCGGCCTGTTCTACGCTCGGTGTATTGATCTGTACCTGAAGGATGGGGGCGTGATCGGGATGGTGATGCCCCACAGCGCCCTTCAGACTGGTCAGTACTCAAAGTGGCGGACCGGCGCGTGGCGGGCGGGTCGCGGTGGGCACGTCCTGTCGGTGGACTTCGGCCACAAGACGGCGTGGGACCTGGAGGGGCTGGAACCCAACACGTTCTTCCCCGTGCCGGCTTCGGTGGTGTTCGCACGGCGAACTGGCGGAGACGACACGGCAACGCCGCTGAGGGGTTACGTGGAGCGATGGCTGGGCAAGGCGGGCGCGGCCAACGTGCGACGGGAAAGCGTCGGCATCACTGATACGTCAGTTGGCGGTGAGTCCCCGTATGATGGCTATTCCCGCGATGGAGCCACGATCGTTCCCCGCCGATTCTTCTTCGCAGAAGAGACCGAGAGTGTCACTGTCATCCAGGCTGGTCAGACGGTGACGGTGAACCCGCGGCGCGGCTCTCAGGATAAGAGTCCATGGCGCGACCTTGACCTGACGGCGATTACCGGCCAGACCATCGAGGAGTCCCACGTCTTCGATGTTCATCTGGGGGAGACGCTTGTGCCCTACGCGACACTCGAACCCCTCAAGGCCGTCTTGCCTCTGAGGCGTGGAGAAGCCCAGATACTTACCGACCCTGATGGCGTGGGCGGCATTCGGCTGAGTGGGCTGGAGAGACGGATGCGCGACCGGTGGCGGACGGTTAGCCGCCTGTGGGAGGAGAACAAGGCGGCGGCCAATAGGCTGAACCTGTTGGGGCAATTGAACTATTACGGCAAGTTGTCGGCGCAGTTGGAGTGGCGGCGGAACCCGGGTGACCGGCCAATACGGGTCGCGTACACCAAATCTGGCGCTCCAACCGCCGCCTTGCTCCAGGACGACAATGCCGTACTCGACCGCACGCTGTATTGGATAACGTGCAAGGACATACAGGAAGCTAACTACCTGTTGGGCATCATCAATAGCGCTGCTTTGTACGAGGCCGTGACGCCGTTGATGGCCAAAGGTCAATTCGGGGCACGAGACCTGGTGAAGCACCTGTGGAAGCTGCCGATTCCGGAGTTCGACCCAGGGAACCCGCTGCATGTCACGGTGTCGGAGGCTGGCCAAGTGGCGGCATCGGGTGCTGCCGGGCAGCTGGCCCGGCTGCGTGCCGAGCGTGGGCACGACGTGAGTGTGACCATCGCGCGGCGGGAGTTGCGGACGTGGCTACGGGCGTCGGCGGAGGGAATGGCGGTGGAGGCGGGGGTGGGGCGGTTGCTGGGGGGGTAGAGGGGGTGCTCAGGGGGTGGATTAGTCCAGCAGCTTGCCGGGATTCATGATGCCGGCGGGGTCGAGGGCGGTCTTGATGGCATGCATGAGGGCGACGCCGCCTTCGCCAAGTTCTCTCGGTAAGAGGTGCTTGAGGCGTACGCCGACGCCGTGGCAGTATTCGATTGTTCCGCCCATGTCGATGGCCTCTGAGATCATGGCGTCGGATGTTTCTCGCATGCGGTCTGAGCCTGCGGTGTCGCTGGAGGGGTCGATTGCGATGATGGAGAACATCTGGGGCTCACCCCAGATGGCACACTCGATGACTTTCAGTCCGGCCTCGTGAAAGAGGCGAATGGCACGAAAGCGGAGGTCAAGGACTTTTGAGGCGGGGAGGGCGGTGTGGATGTAGCTGCCGGCACGTCCGCTGCGGTCTCGCCAGGGGTGGCGCTGGCCGGCTTCGCGGGCTTCCTTGTAGCGGAGTCCGGATGCGTGGCGCTGTTGCCAAAACTGTTGCGCGGTGTCAGGGCCGAGGTCTCGCCCTCCGTATGCGGAGATGATCTCCCACACGAGATTTTGTTGAACATCAAGCTCTGCGGATGAGCCTTCGATGCTGAGGTGGAGCACGGACCGGCCGGGGCCGTCGGCAACGATGGGCTCGCCGCTGGACTCGGTCTGGTCTTCCTGGGCGAAATCGACAACGACCGGGCTCAAACCTTCGGTGAAGAGGCGCTGGATGGCGAAGAAGCCCTGCTGAAAGCTGTCAAATTCCAGTGCGTAGTGGCGGCGTTCTTCCAACTCCGGGAAGATGCGTATGGTGGCTTCCGTGATGATGCCGAACACACCCTCGGTGCCGATGAAGAGGCTGGTGAGATCCATGCCGGCGGCCGTTCCACGGTGTAGGGGGCGGGTGCGAACGATTTCTCCTGTTGGTAAGACAACCTCAAGGGCAACGACTTGTCTGCCCATTGGGCCGTATTTTGCGGCGAGGTATCCGACGCCGTTGGTGGAAATGGCCCCACCAACAGTGGCGATGGGCTGGCTCCATGGATCATGGCCAACGAAGTGGTTGGCGTTCTGGACGATAGCCTCGAGGTCGCCGAGGACGACGCCCGGCTGCACGGTCGCGGTGGCGTCCTCGAGGCTGACGGTGAGAATGGTGTTCATGGATGCCATGTCAAGGACGATGCCGGGTGTGATGCTGGTGGCGCCGCCCATGACGCCGGTGCCGCCGCCGTAGGGGATGATGGGCACCCGCGCGGCTGTTGCCGCGCGGAGGATTTCAGCGACGTGTGCAGTCGATTGGGGCCTGACGACGGCGATGGGTAACACTTGTTCCGGAATCTCCCCGTGGCGTGCTGGGATGGCGTCACCGGAGTAATGCTCACGTGTTTGATCGTCCGTCAGGACGTTGTCTCGGCTGACGATTTGCGTGATTTCTAGGAGGAAGTCGTTGGTGGTCATGGTTTTGTCCTATTCGATGGCGTAGGTGTGACGGTACTTACTGGTTTCCCAGGATAACAAGGAGGACGCCAACGATGACAAGGGAGGAGCCAAGCACGACACGGGCTGTGACTTTTTCGACTTGTCGAAGGAAGATGGCGGCGAGGAGGAGGGTCATGAGGGGGCTGACGGCAAGGATGGGTGAGATGAGGACGATGGGGGCAAGGGCAAGGGCGAAGAAGCTGAGGAATGCACCGGTTGAGGCTAGGATGCCCGCAAGGGCGATCCAGGCCAGGGCACGTTTGGGCGCTCGAATATCCTTGGGTAGATTCCGTGAGCTGAGGGCACCGAGGAGGATCATTCCAACGAGTAGGGTGATGGCTGAGCCGATCTGGGGCGGTGTTTCACCACTGCTCAGAAGGCTGCGTGAGATGACTTGCCCACTGCCATAGCACAGGATGGAAAGCAGCGATACAACTGTGCCGTAGAAGAGGGGGGTGCGGAATCGCGACGGTCGTTTTTCACGGTCTGCGCCCATGTAGGGATCTGGGGATGGGCTGCGTGTTGTCATGATTGTTGCGCGGGGCCGGAGACGATGAGGCCGATGCCCGCTACGACGGCGACGATGCCGACGGCAAGGAGGAGGGTCATGTTCTCGTCAAGGAAGACGACGGCGAGGCCAGAGGCGATCATCGGGACTGCACCGCCCATTGCCGTCGCGCGGCCGACACCAATCATGCTGACGGCGGTGTAGTAGAGAAATCGACCACCCATGAAGGAGAGGAGGCCGACGAGGGCGAATCCGCCAAGGGCTGGTAGGGTTAGTTCAGTGAATGCGTTGACGTCAAGGATGAGGGCGATGATGGTCACGAAGATGAAACCGGAGATGATGGAGAGGAACGTCGCCGATTGAGGGCTGACACGGTCGATTCCAAGGCGGACGAGGATTGAGCCGACCGCCCAGGAGAGGGAGGCAACAAGCGCAATGATGATGCCGAGTGTGACTTCGGTCATGCAGTGTGGGCGGTCTGCATGCTAGCCGTTCAATGGCATGCCGGCGTGGCGCAGCATGGAGGCAAAGATGGTGCGCCCATCGACGGCGCCAAGTTCAGGCTCGCAGCAGCGCTCCGGATGCGGCATCATGCCAAGCACGTTGCGGCTCGGATTGGTGATGCCGGCGATGTTGCCGAGTGAGCCGTTGGGGTTGGATTCCTGTGTAATTTCACCGTCCGGGGTGGCGTATCGAAAGATGATGCGGTCGTCTTGTTCGAGTTGGGTGATTGTGTCTGGGTCGGCAAAATAGTTGCCGTCGCCGTGGGAGATGGGAATCTGTAGGAGGTCGCCCCGCGCCGCTACGGAGGTGAATCGGCTGTTGGTGGTTTCGACACGCAGGTGAGTCCATTGGCATCGGTATTGTAGGTGGTCGTTGCGGAGGAGGGCGCCGGGGAGAAGCTGGGCTTCGCATAGGATTTGGAAGCCGTTGCAGATGCCGATCACGGTCTTGCCAGCGTGAGCCATGCGCCGTATGCCTTCCATGATGGGTGAGAAGCGGGCAATGGCGCCGGGGCGGAGATGATCGCCGTACGCGAAGCCGCCCGGCAGGATTGCGAGATCGTATGGGGAGAGGTCGCTTTCTGTGTGCCATACATAGTCCGTTTGTGCGCCAAAGACGTTTGTGAGGACGTGATGGCAATCTCCGTCGCTCCACGTTCCGGGGAAGACGATGACTGCGCAGCGTATTCCGCCGAGGGCTTCTGGCTGGGGAGTCAGTGCGCGGGGGTTGTCTGAGGTTGTTGTGCTGGGTGGCATGTGGGGGTTTATCGAGGGGCGCTCATTGGGAGAGCAACTCTTGGACGATTTCAGATACATCGCGCCCGTCTGCCTTGCCGCGCATGACGGGCATGAGGGCGCCCATCACGCGGCCGCGATCTGCGGGGCCGAGCGCGCCAACGTCAGCGATGACTCTGCGAGCTTCTTGTAGAATTTCGTCGCGTGAGAGTCGCTCAGGGAGATAGGATACGACGACTGCAAGTTCTGCTTCCTGGTCGCCCAGGGAGTCACTGCGTCCGGCTTTCTTGAATTCTTCGATGGTCTCGCGGCGCTGGCGGGCCTCACGGGCGAGGACGTCTGCTTCCTCTGCGTCATCGAGGGTTGTGTTGGGTCCCTTTGCGATTGCGGCATTCTGCAGGGCGCTGCGCATCATGCGGATGGCGGACAGGCGGGAATGAGCGCGATCACGCATGGCCTGTTTCATATCCGCTTCCAGTGTTTCGCGCAGGTTGGCCACGGGGATTCACCTCGTCGTGCGGGGTGGTATGTAGGCAGGGAGGGCGGCAGTCACACGAGGAAGTCCTTGAGGCGGCGGCTGCGTGTTGGGTGCCGGAGTTTGCGCAGGGCTTTGGCTTCAATTTGGCGAATGCGTTCACGGGTGACGCTGAATTCACGTCCCACTTCTTCAAGGGTACGGCTGCGGCCATCGTCGAGTCCGAAGCGCAGTTGAAGGACGCGCCGTTCACGTCCACTGAGGGTATCCAGGACGCTGCCAATCTGTTCTTTGAGGAGTTGGTAGGAGGCCGCATCCGCTGGGGCGAGCGCGGCTTTATCTTCAATGAAGTTGCCAAGGTGGGAGTCTTCTTCCTCACCGATGGGCGTTTCGAGTGAGACGGGTTCTTGGGAGATTTTGAGGATCTCTCGCACGCGGTCTGGTGTGATTTCCATCTGCTGGGCGATTTCTTCCGTGGTTGGTTCGCGTCCAAATTCTTGGACAAGGCGGCGATTTTCCCGCATGAGTTTGTTGATGGTTTCCACCATGTGGACGGGGATGCGGATGGTGCGTGCCTGATCAGCGATGGAGCGCGTAATGGCCTGTCTGATCCACCAGGTGGCGTATGTGGAGAATTTGAAGCCTTTTCGGTAGTCGAATTTTTCAACTGCACGAATGAGGCCGATGTTGCCTTCTTGAACCAGGTCAAGGAGATTCATGCCACGCCCGATGTATTTTTTGGCGACGCTGACGACGAGGCGGAGGTTGGCTTCCGTCATACGCTTTTGGGCCATTGCACCTTCTCGGCGAATATCGTCCAGGTATTCGCGGCATTCTTCGTCGGTGATCCGGACGGCCTCATGTATGTCCTGTGTGTTGAGGAAGAGGGGGATCGTCTCGAGGGTGAGGGAGGGAGCAAAGGCACGAACGAGGGGGGTGGGGAGAAGCCATCGCTCCCGGGAGAATTCAATAATTTCGCGTTCCACGTCTTCTGGTTCGCGACCGAGCCGCTCAGCAAATTCTTGGGCAAGCTCATGGTGCATTTCAATGTCGATGGTTTTTGCGACGTCGGGGGATTCTTTGAGGGTGAGGATTGTGCATGGGGATTCAAGTTCAAGGTGTTCGATGAGGAGGTTGGTCAGATCGCGGTGCGTGGTGAGTTTGTTGAGGAGGTCAATGGCGATGTTTGCGATGGTGGCGTTACGGCCACTATTCTGGCGGCTTTGCGCCTCAAGGTTCTGGAGTTCCTTCCAGCCCTCGGCCTTGCGCGCCAAGTTTTTCTCTTGGCGTGCGTTGAGGAGATCGACGCGGCCAATTTCGCGGAGGTACATGCGAACGGGATCATCGAGCGCTTCAGCATCAGCGAGTTCAGCCTCGGCTTCTGCCTCCAAGCGGGCGG
Organism: Dehalococcoidia bacterium; assembly: GCA_965224255.1. Taxonomy (GTDB): domain Bacteria; phylum Chloroflexota; class Dehalococcoidia; order UBA6926; family UBA6926; genus VXMO01. Next base: position 1,351,201 of record CBDCYO010000005.1, on the reverse strand, counting down.
CCTCGACCCATTCTTCGCGTGAGGCGGGCCAGTCCTCCTCGTCGGGTTTCGTGCCGTTTGGGAGTGCGCGGAGCAATTCGGATGAGGCTGTCGGATCCAAGGTGACAACGCCATCTACTACTTTCTGGGATAGGGTACCGCCTTCGTCATCGCTGAGATTGATTACGCCTGTTTGCCACGTCATGGCGCCATGTCCTCCGTTATTCTTTCATAGCCTGCTGGGGAAGTGTCCTAGCCACGCCGGATGTCTTTCTGCCAAGTGCCTGTTTGCACGGCGCGCAGGTGCTCAAGGCGTTGTACGAATTGGTGTTTCATTTCGTCTGTCATTGTGCGCAGGGCATCGGCCGCCTCACCATCATTTTCGGCCACTGACGCGACTGCTTCCGCAGCCTCTGTTTCGTCGCGTTTCAGTTGGCGTTCCCACATGCGCCTGACAAGGTCGCTCAGGGCTTTGCTCAACCCACGGCGGTCAAGTTGCATCGGCAGCATCGCTCGTAGTCGGTCAGCCTCTGGGCTGATCATCATTTCGGCGCGCTGAACGACGTCAACTGTCATCAACATGCGCCACAGTTCACGATTTTCCGGGTCCCAGAAGAAGTCGTGGGGGAGGTCAGGCAGTTTAAGACGCTCCCACGCCTCATAGGCATCATTGTCATGTGTAAAGATCAGGGCGAGCAGGTGTTGTTCAACGATGTCACCGTGCTGTTCTTGGAGAGCGTCCGCGCCAATACCCGAGGCGAGGTGACTCTGTGATGTGTCGATGCCGGCAGCGAGCCGAGGGGATCGTTGTGGCTGCCTGCGACGCTCGGGCCGCCCGATTGCTGCCTCAAGGGTTGATTCTTCGATTGTGAGCGCGGCGGCGAGCTTGGCAAAGGCTTGCTGCTGCTCAAAGGGATTATTCAGTGACGCTATGAGCGGGTAGATGCGATTGACGGTTTCGAGCCGGCCCTCAGGGGTGGAGGATTCCGGGCGCGCAGCTTCCGACTGAATGAGGTAGTCGAGGATTGGCGTGGCCTCATCGACGCGTCGGCGCCAGTCTTCCGGGTCATGGCGGATGACATCGTCCGGATCGTGGCCGGGAGGTAGTGTGATGATACGGAGTTTGGGTAACTCACGCCGGATGCCCACTGGAACGGAGGAACCGGCAACACGCATGACTTCTCGCCTGAAGATGCCCCATGCGGATTCGAGACTGCGCCGGGTTGCCTCTTCACCGGCGGCGTCCTGATCAAGGGCGAGGGCATAGCGCCGCGCGAGGTTGCGGACGAGGCTGACCTGCCGCTCTGTCAGCGCCGTGCCCATGATGGCTACGACGTTGGCAAGTTCGGCTTGATGCGCTTGCAGGGCGTCCATATAGCCCTCAACGAGGACGATCTCACCCTCCGCTCTGACCGCCTCCTGCGCGCGATCGATGCCAAAGAGCGTGCCGCCTTTGTCAAAGAGCGGCGTTTGCGGTGAATTGAGATACTTGGGCTGGGCATCATCGAGGGCCCGGGCTCCGAATCCCAGTACCCGCCCCTTGATGTCGCGCACGGGAAACATCAGCCGCCCGCGGAAGCGATCATATGCGCTTTCTCCGTCATCGTCCCTTTGGATAATCAGGCCAGCGGCGATCATTTCCTGTTCGCTGTGGCCGAGGTCGGCAAGGTGTAGTTTGAGAATTTCCGAGCCGTGCGGTGAGAGTCCTAGCTGAAAGTCCGAGACGGTCTGATCAGTGATGCCGCGTTTTTGGAGGTAGCGCCGCGCCTGTTCCCCCGCCGGTGAGTGGACCAGGATACGCGCAAAGTAGTCGGCCGCGTTCTGCAGGATGGTGTAGAGGGCGTCATTTTCTTTTCGCTGCGTTTCACTCGGCCGGCGCGTTTGGGGCATGGTGACGCCGGCGCGCTCCGCCAGACGGGACAATGCTTCAGCGAAAGTAAGGTTGTCAACACGTTGAATGAACGAGAAGACGTCGCCTCCTGTGCCGCAAGCGCCGAAGCAGTGCCAGGAGCCGCGCTCCGGGAAGATGAAGAATGATGGGGTTTTTTCAGTGTGGAAGGGGCAATTGGCCTTGAAGTTGCGCCCTGCCTTCTTGAGGGGGACGCGTGCGGCGATGAGATCAACAATGTCCGTGCGGGCTTTGATGTCGTCGACGATGGTCATAGCGCCACTTCTGCACGGGGCATTTGCAGTCGGTGCCCGTCGTGGAGATGCTGCGCTGTGCGTTCCGCGAACTGGTCAGTCATGCCGGAGATGAAGTCAACGGCGCGGCGGATGGGATCATCGTCGGGCTGTGCGTAGCCTTCAGGGATGAGGTGAGGGGAGTTGGTGAAGGCGTCCCACAGTGTCTCGAGAATGCGGAGGGGTTCTTCATTCTGGGCACGCGCGGCGGCCAGGTATACGTTGTCAAAGAGGAATTCTCGTAGATCGATGACCGCGCGCAGGACCGGCTGGCTCATGGCGATCTGCGGGCGCTGTCCTTCAGGGGTCTGCGATGAAACCTCTCCTGTCACTGGCCAGGACGTCCGGACGAGATCGGAGATGATGGTGTTGAGGCGTTCAGCGTGGTGGTTGCCCAGCTGAGCGCGCACGTCATACGGGATGGTATCCGGTTCAAGGACACCGGCGCGAAGAGCGTCTCCGAGATCGTGGTTGACGTAGGCGATTGCATCGCTGAGGCGACAGATTTCCGCCTCGAGGGTGATCTCATCGTCGGCGTGACGGATGGGTTGGAGGCTGCCGCGGCGCTTGGAGTGGTTCAGGATGCCCTGCCGGATTTCCCACGTGAGGTTCAGTCCCCGCCCGTCCTTTTCAAGCACGTCAACGACGCGGAGGCTCTGCTCGGCATGGCGAAAGCCGCCTGGGATTCTTTCGTCGAAGAAGTCCTCTCCGAGGTGGCCGAACGGGGTGTGGCCGAGGTCATGCGCAAGGGCGATTGCTTCCACCAAGTCCTCATTGAGCCGGAGGGCGCGGGCGATGGAACGAGCGACTTGGGCCACCTCGATGGTGTGGGAGAGGCGCGTGGAGAAGTGATCGCTGATGGGGGCTATGAAGACTTGCGTTTTGTGCTTGAGGCGGCGAAAGGCCTTCGAGTGGATGACGCGATCACGATCGCGCTGGAATTCTGTCCGCATGAAGGACGGGTTTTCAGGTATGCGCCTTCCGTGCGAGTGTCGGCTGAGTTGAGCATATGGTGAGAGCGTTTGCTCTTCCAGCTCTTCGAGGTGTAGGCGAATATGTTGATCATCCATCAACGGTGTCGAAGTTCCTCTGGATTTACCCTTTCAAGCCTACGTTGCTTTCGACACAAATAAAAATAGCCCCTGTCAAGGGTTCTCGTCCAGAGTATCTATGTGCACTACGGGTGTCAATGGATGTCGACCCCCTCGAGGGCAAGGGGATGTTCTAGCCTGACGAGTCGTCGTCGTTCGCCAGCGGGTAGGCGCGCAGTTCCTGGCGATCGATCACCACAAGCATTCCTGCGGTATTTCCTTGCAGATCGTTTGTCAGGCGCGTTGAGAATGCTTCTATCGCTTCCGGTGTTGGCCTGGTCAAATTGCTTTCGGTATCGCCGCGAAGAGGCATGATTTCAATCTCGTACTGTCCCAGTGATTCTTGTCCATCCATCATGCGGAGGCGTTCTATGACGGCGTTGGCAAGCGATTGGGTGGCGGCAATGATGATGCGCTTGGGTGGGCTGGGGAGGGTCGAAGGAGTTGCGAGGCTTGGTGGTTCGGGTCGGGGAGCGCGTCTGGCGTCGTCGCGGAGGACAGTGACGTGGTAGAGAAAGAATGCGGCGACAGGGAGTAGCGTGGCGAGCAGGACGTTGGTCGTGTCGTTGAGAAGGTCCATGCCTTCGGGCGCCAGGAGTTCAGTCAGGATGGTCGCAAGAAGGCCGATGAGGCTGAAGAGGGCCGCTCCTCCGAGGGCGATCAGTGCGACGTAGAGGTAGATGCGGCGTATCAGGTTGAGGGGGTCTGCTCTGACGACACGCCACCAGAATGAGTACCAGAGGGGTGCTCCCATAACGATCAAGGTGAGGGCGACGGCAAGGATTTCTGTGTCGTCCGCTTCTGCTGCGAAGAGTGGGCTGGAAAAGGCACTGAGGATGACGGCAAGGAGGGCAGACAGCCCCGGAATAAGGGAGATGAGTCCGACGGCCGACATGATGTACCGGAAGGTGAAGCCGAGCGTGGTTGGTGCTTTTGTCGTACGGCGCGCCGCGTCACGCTGAATGACGGACCAGTGGTAGGCAAGGAGGACAAGTCCGATGAGTAGGCTGACGATCGGCATGATGAATTGGCGGAAGAATTCGACTGTCGTTGAGGTATCGTCGACGCCGAGAAGGCGGGAGATAATGACGTAGAGCGTTGCTGCGGCTCCCCAGAGAGAGAGCATGGCGCCGCCGATGAATGCGAAGCCGTAGAGGTAGACTTGCCGGAGGGTGGATTCCTCATCACGCGTTGCAACGGCACGCCATTGAATTGCCCACGCCGCGCTGCCGATGAGCGCCCACGCGGCGGCGGTCTGCAGGACGTCCCCCACTTCATCGGAGGCGATGAGTGTAGCCTGCGAATCAAAGAGGGAGTCGTAGACGGCGAAGGCCAAGCTGAGGCTGATCTGCAGGGTTCCGGCAACTGCAGTCGCGAGGAAGAGGACGCTTAGGCCATAGATCCGCCATCTTTTGATGGTCTGGGCACGTCCGGCGGTCTGCCCTTCTATGTTGTCGCGTCGCCATAGATAGAACCAGAAGCCGGCGGCCAGGGGCACAGCGGCAAGATGTTCGAGGCCGGTGGAGTCGCCAGTGAGATCGTCGACAATACGCTGTGCGCCATAGAAGACGTAGAGGGTTGTCAGGACGAGGGCGCCGTGGACGTAGAGCTTGCGGAGGGCGGAGGCAGCCTCATCAGATGACCTGATGAGGGCGCGGCGGCCCAGCAGATCGTGGACGAGCCAGACGGGAAGGCCAACGATGAGCATGGCAATCCATGTCGCCCGATCTCCCGTGTCTGGGCCGCTCCAGGTGAGCGATAGAGCAACGTCAACCCCCAGGCCGTATACACCCTGCAGCAGAACGGCGAACGCAACGAACGAGGTCAGGTAAACGTAAACGCGTTGGGGGACGCTCATGGAGAATTCCCAGGGGTTGCTGTAGCTGTAGAGTTCACTTCAACATCACATGTCTCGTCTCGTATGTATTCGAGGTGCAGGGGCCATTCCGATTCTGCAATGAGCCAGAAGCCGTCCGGGGACTGCTCCATTTCAAAGATTTGTTCGGACACGTAAGGCTCGTCCGGGAATTCAAAGAGTTCAGGTTCGCGGCTGTAGGTGGTGAGGAGGGTCAATTCGATTCTAATTGCATCGATTTCCTTTCGTTCACCAAGTCGGACGCGGTGTCGACCGGCGCCAGTGGTCGACCGCCGGATTCTATCGCGGATCACATCGGCAGCGCAGGGATCGGTATTATCCTCCGTGAGTAGGGCGATCGCTGTATCGGCGTCTTCATCCAAGATCGCCCGAATGTAGCGCTGCACGGTGCCCTCAGGTGTATCAAGGGGGTAGGAGGCTTCACGGTCAGCGACGCGGGTCAGTAGGATCGCACCCACGGCGAGCATGACAATTGCGGCGACAACACCAATGAGGATTCGCGTCGATGCATCCATGCGCCACATGATACGTGAATTTAGAGTGTCTCAACCGTTTTGGGCGGAGAACGTTCCGCTCTGGAGTGGGGATACGCGACTGGGTGGGAGGTGTAGCTCTTGTGCGAGCGTCACCGCATCGATGCCACTGCGGATCGCAATGCGAGTGGTCAGAGCGCCATGCGCGGTATCTGTCCGAACGCTACGAATTGTTGCGCCATGACGTTCAAGGTGTTTGGCCGCTGCAATGAAGTCATCGATGGACTCGAACACGATTTCCTGCTCAAGGCCGTCAACGGGTGTGTGGAGTGCGCCATCGGGTATCTCGTGGACGTTTAGGGTGACGTTGTGCTCGACGGTGAGACCGACGAGTACTGCTCGGAGGGCGGTCATTTGTCCGGCCGGCACGTGGAGGAACAGAGTGACGCAGGTGGCCGTCTTCAGTGAAGTGGCGGTGAGGGATTCAATGCGGAAGCCGGATCGGTGTATCGGTTCGAGAATGGCGCGCATGAGGCCGGGGCGGTCATCGGCAATTGCGGTGACGATGATTGTGTCACCTCTGTCCGCATGGGGCCGGTCGTCGTGAGTCATGCGGACAGGATACGGCAACTTTTCCCGATTCGCCCCTCACGGTGTCGTTCCAAACGGTGCGCAGCCCCGCCGGTTGTTCGGCAGGGCGCGTCGCACCCCCATGTCATTCTGAAGGGAATGTAGTGGAGTGAAGAATCTAACACGCCTTTGCGGCTGTGGGGACGTGGATTCTTCGCTGCGCTCAGGAATGACGGGAGGGGGACTCAGAATGACGGGAGGGCGCCGGAGGGAATGACGGGGGAAGGGCTTACGGGGCAGGAGGCATGGAAGGATGCATGCGGGCTGGTTGTATTGTGGGCGAGAGGGAGAAAATCACGGTGAAGGCGCGGCACGCGTCTGCGGGGAGGTTCGAGATGGCACGAGAGATGGTTGAGACTGCAAGGGGGCCAGTGGCGGCAAGCAGCCTGGGATTCACGTTGTCCCATGAGCATGTACTTGTCGGCTCGCCTGGAGTTCACGCGACGTACCCTGAACTGATGGATTGGGCGGGCATCGAGAAGGGTGGCATCGTGGCGTTGAGGGATGCGCGGGGGGAGGGACTCCGTTCCATGATGGATGCGACGCCGTTTGAGCTTGGCCGCGATGTACAGATGCTGCGTCGCGTTTCCGAGGAGTCCGGTATCAACATCATCGTCTCGACGGGAACGTATGTGGATATTCCACGCTTGATCTGGTTCACACAGCCGGAGCGCATGGCGGCAGTCTATGTGCGGGAGATCACGGAGGGCATTGAAGGCACGGGGATCAAGGCGGGCATGATCAAGGTCGCTAACAACAGTTATGACCTTTCTGATGCTGAGACGATGGTGCTTCGCGCTGCGGCTCGTGCGTCCAATGAGACGGACATCCCCATCACGACCCACACGCAGCCGGAGAATAGGGTTGGGGAGTCGCAGTGGCGCATCTTTGCCCAGGAAGGGGTGGATCCGGGGCGTGTGTGCATCGGCCATTCGTCGGACGCGACGGATTTCGATTATCTGACAACTCTGGCGGGGGAGGGGGTTTTCCTGGGAATGGATGAGCTGCCGGGTCATGCGGTGAACGCGCGCTGGCGGGAAAAGGCGGACATGGTCAGGCGACTGTTGGATGCGGGTTTTCAGCGCAATTTGATGCTGTCACATGATTGGTCGATCAAGAAGCACCCGGACGATTCGTGGGGGGCGACGGAGGAGCTTCAGCGGGAGGTGAACCCGGACGGGTACGCGTTCGTCAGTCGCCGCTTTCTGCCTTATTTGCGAGAGCTGGGGGTGGGCGAGGAGGCGATCACGCTGATGACGGTGGACAACCCACGGCGGTTTCTTGCAGGGGAGTAGGTAATCTCAGGTTCGGCTGTGGGCTACTCGCTCTATTAGCTTTTCCAGACCTTCGTCGATGGCGCATTCCCGGATAATTGCAACGCGCCATCCGTCATCCTCAAGCACGGCACGATGGGGCTTACACCGCTTTACACTCGCTATGGAATGCTAATCACAATCGATTGCGGTCCATATGTTCCCTACAGGCCTACAGCCCCGCGCGAGTAAACGGTTCTTCTTCTTGTCAAAAACGGAGACAGGGGAGAGACCTTCGAGGGTCTCTCCCCTGTCTCACGACTTGTTTCGTCGGTGTGCTGCCGTTACGCGTGGCCGTTGCTGGCGGGGTGGGTGGTCCAGAAGACGCGCTCAGGGTTGAGTGGAATCTCGCGGTGTCGGACGCCGGTTGCACGGCTAACGGCGTTACCGATGGCTGGCAGCGGTGGGATAATCGGCACTTCGCCAACGCCGCGGACGCCCAGGGGATTCTCCGGTGCAGGTCCGCCAACAAAGATCGTCTCGATCATTGGGAGATCAAGCGCGGTGGGCATGCGGTAGTCGAGGAAGTTGGCGTTCTTCAGGATGCCGTCTTCACTCCATTCGTAATTCTCCCAGAGGGCCCAGCCGACGCCCTGCGCCACAGCACCTTGTACCTGGCCTTCGACGGCCATGGGGTTGATGGCGCGGCCGGGATCTTGGAACGCTGTGTAGCGGGCGATGGTCGCTCGTCCTGTGCCCTCGTCCATGTCAATCTCGGCGATTTGGACGCCAGAGCTGGTGACGGGGCGCACGCCCGTCGCGAGGCCGTTGCCGATGATGGCGCCGGTGCCGCGGCCGACGTTGTTGGCCGCGAGGTCTGAAAGCGAAACCGTTTGCTCCGGATTGTCACGCAATGAGAAGATGCGATCCGCGTACTCAATATCCGCGGCGTCTGCATGGAAGCGCTCTGCGGCAAGTCCACGGAGCTGGCCGATCAGATCTTCTGCTGCATTTTTGACGGCCATACCGGTGACGTAGGTGATGCGGCTGCCCCACGAGCCATCAGTGTAGCCGACGGAATCGGTATCGCCGACGGTGGAGCGGACTTCATCGACAGTCACACCGAGTTCTTCGGCTGCAATTTGCGCCATGGATGTTCGCGTGCCGGTAAGGTCGACTGAGCCGACGACGAGGCTGAAGGTGGCGTCCGCGTTGAGTTGTATTGAGGCTGTGGAGGTGCCGGAGCCCTCACGTCGCATACCGATGGCAACGCCACGCCCGCGGCCTTCAGGAACAGTTGATGTCCATGCGTCGTGCTGTTTGACGGTTTGGAGGATCTCCTTGAAGCGGGTGACGGGCAGAGCCATGCCGTCACTCATTGGCGCGCCATCGTCTGTGATGTTGACGATGCGGAGGTCGATGGGGTCCATGTCCAGCGCCTGCGCAAGTTCATCCATCATGGTTTCGATGGCAAAGGCGCCCTCAGGTAGGCCCGGCGCTCGATAGGCTTGGGAGCGGGACTTGTTGGTCAGGACATCGTAGCCGTCGGCCTGGAAGTTGGGGAGCTTGTAGGGCGAGAGTCCGGCGACGAGGATGTTGTTGACGTAGAGGGCAGAGCCGGGGAGGCAGCCGGCATCGAGGTAGAACTTCGCCTCGAAGGCTGTGAGTTCGCCGTTCTTCTTCGCGCCGGCCTTAATCCAGCAGTAGGCGTCTGGTGCGGGGCCGGTGGCGCGGAAGACCTCATCGCGGCTGAGAACTGTCTTGACGGGAGATCCGGTCTTCATGGCGAGTAGTGCAGTGGGTAGCTCAGGGACGGTAAATCCTTTTCCACCGAAGCCTCCGCCGATCTCCAGGGGAACAACAGTGACTTTGTTGAGGGGAATCTGAAGAAGCGCGGCGTTCTGGCTCTTTACGCCGAATGAGGCTTGGGTGGTGGTGTAAATCGTGAGGTGACCGTTTGCATCAATTTCGACGCTGCAGGCCTGTGGCTCAATGTAGCCTTGGTGCACCATGCCAACACGGTACTCACTTTCGAGGACGATTTCTGCGTCTTCGTACCCTTTGGCCACGTCACCGCGTGCGAGTTGCATGTGGACGGAAATATTCGTTGGGCTGTCGCTTCGGCCTTCGAGGCTGCGGGTGCGGACTTCTTCGTGAATGACGGGCGCATCTGGCTTCATGGCGTCTTCGATACCGATGACTGCCGGCAGTGGCTGGTAATCGACCTTGATGAGATCAAGCGCCTCTTCTGCGATGTGAAGGGAGGTGGCGGCGACGGCGGCGACTGGGTGGCCGTGGAAGAGGACGCGATTGGAAGCCATGAGGAATTGGCGGAGGTAGGTGGCGTCCAGGGTGACTTCACCGCCCACTTGGTCATCGGATTCGAGTGCGGGGAGGTCTTTGTGGGTGACGACGGCCTTGACTCCGGGATATGCCTCAGCGGCGGACGTATCGATACTCGTGATGAGCGCGTGGGCATGAGGGCTTCGCAGGATTTTGCAGTGAAGCGTGCCCGGCAATGTCAGGTCCGGCGCGTAGACGGCGCGGCCTTTGACACGTTCAACGGCGTCGACACGTGCAATCGACTGGCCGATAGCTTTTTCGGGTGTTGCAACCATAATTTCTACCTCCAGGGCAGGCCGGCAAACGGCCCGCATTTACCGCCGCCGCTGTTCGGTGGTGTGCATTTGCGCACGAGACAGCGATAGGCTCAGTGTACTTGCGTTGGTGCGGAACGTCGAGAGGGGCGCAGTGCAAAGGGTTTTGCGTGGTGGATCACTCCGGTCAGCGGGATTATGCCCTCGCGTTGCGCAGCGCGAATTGGCGGTCATTCGGTAGCTCCCAATCGTGATAGTAGGCGCGGATGTAGGGCTCAAGGTCTTTGGCTGCGTTTCGGCGCGCCAGAACCTCACTTGGCGGGTCACCTCGCAGGTGGTCCTCGATGCGGCCCATGAGTGATTCGACATCCAGGCCAGGGTACTCTCCATCTTGATAGACAACGCGACCATCAATAAGGACGGTTCGTACATCACGACCACGTGCTCGTGTGACGAGTACGTCCAGCGGATCGAGACCCGAATCCAGGTATGGGTACGAGACACGATCCCAGTCGAGAACGACGATGTCCGCACGCTTGCCGGGCTCAAGGCTGCCGATTGCATGGTCAAGTGTGAGTGCACGCGCGCCGCCCAGGGTGGCCATATGCAGCAGTTCGCCGGTGGTGACGTGGTGTTGATTCAGGCCGGGGACGCGGTGCAGGCGCTGGCTAAGGCCAATCTCTTGCAGTATGTCATCGTCATCATTCATCCCGACACTGTCTGTGCCAAGACCGACGGTGACGCCGGCATCCAGCATGGCGCGGACGGGGGCGATGCCGCTGTGGAGGCGCAAATTGGAGCTGGGGTTGTGGGAGACGCTTGTGCCCGTTTCAGCGAGGATGCGAATGTCATCGTCAGTGACCCAGACGCAATGCGCGTAGGAAATGCCCGGTCCGGCGAGCCCGACATCGGCGAGTCGGCGCACGGGTGATTGGCCACGCGTCCGGTTCGCGTAAAGGCGCTGGTAGACGGTTTCAAGGACGTGGGTGTGGACGCCCATGCGGTTGTCACGTGCGGTGTCTGCGATGCGCCGAAGGGTGGCTTCGTCGGTCCAGTGATAGCCGGACGGGCTGAGCAGGATACGGATGGCTTTCGGGTTGGGCTTTTCGTAGCGTTGGCGCAGATCCAGCGCACGGTTGAGGTTGTCTTCAAGGGTGACGCGGGATTGCTCAATGACAGCCCGTGCCGTTTGTGACAGCTCGGACGGCAGGTTCGTCAGAAAGGCGTCATCATCTCCATAGACGAGGAAGCACTGGGAACGGAACCCGATGGAGAAGGCGGTCCGAACGCCAATATCACGAAAGGCGTTCAGTGTTCCTTCCGCCTCTGAGAGCGGCCCTGCCTGATTGAACATGACGGCCGTGGTTCCGTAGCGCAGTTGCTGCAGCAGGGTGTAGAAGCCCATGAGATAGGAATCCATCGGTTTGCGCCCCCACGCGAGGTTGATCCACGTCTCAAGGGGGCCGTCCGGCTGGCCGAGTTGCAGATAAGATACGCCGCGGCCGTGATGATGGGCATTCACCAGTCCCGGCAGGATGAATTGCGTGCCGTCTCCAATGACCTCGGCATTTCCGTGCCGTTCACTAAGCTCTGCGTAGCCGCCAACCTGAAGGATGGCGCCATCGGGGTCGATAGCAACGGCGCCATCGTTCAGGAGTGTAACGGTTCCGTCATGCTCGGCGCGGACAAGGACATAGCGACCGCGCACAAGCGTGGCCGCAGATGTGTCCTGCGTCATGGGGCGGCCTGTCCTGTTATGGGGCGTCCGCGCAGCGAGGCAGGCTTCGCCGCGCCTTTTGGCCGCGCGTTCACACGTATGTCTGTCGCGGGTCAGGAGGCCATTACAGCGGCGGCGGCTTGCACGGAGCGGACGATTTTGTCGTAGCCCGTACAGCGGCAGAGGTTGCCGGCTAGGTGGAGTCGAATTTCTCCTTCCGTTGGATTCGGGATCATCTTTAGCAGATGGTCTGTGGAGAGGATGAAGCCCGGGGTGCAGATACCGCACTGTAGGCCACCATTTTCCATGAACGCCTGCTGAATGGGGTGTAGGTCCAAGCCGGGCGCGAGTCCTTCAATGGTGTTGACGTCTCTGCCGTCCATTTCGACGCCAAGCGCACAACAGGAATTGATTGTGGTGCCATCAACCTCAACGGTGCAGGAGCCGCAGTTACCGTTGCTGCAACCTTCTTTGGTGCCAGTCAGGTCAAGTTCATCACGAATGACTTCCAATAGCGTCTGTCGGGGAGAGATGGCTACCTCAACCGGATCGCCGTTGACGGTGAATTGAACGAGTCTGCGATTGCTCATCATGGTTTTATGTCCGCCTTCTTCTTCTTGTTTTTCGTCTCGTTGGGCTTGTTTTTGGTCTCTTTGGGGGGTTGGGCTAGTTCAGGTTGATGCCAAGCTGTGCCGCGCAGGCGGCGATGGCGCGCCGCGTGAGAACTTTGCTCAGTTCTCTACGATATTCTGCTGAGCCGCGCACGTCAGAGATGGGAGAGATGGCGCGCTCTGCTCGTTCACCGGCCTCTCGCACCAGGGTTGTGGTCAGAGTCTCGCCACGGAGCACGTCTTGGGCCTCACTGGCAACGAGGGGGATGGGCGCGACGGACGCTAGGGCAATGTTCACGTCCTCAACTTGTCCGCCGCCGTTGATTGCCATCGAAACGCCGACACCGACAACGGCAATGTCCATCTCGGCACGCGGGATAAATCGTACGTAGTAGCTGGAGCTGTTTGCTTTGGGGGCCGGAACGCGGAATGAGACGAGGAATTCGTCAGGTTGCAGGGTAAGGCTCCCCGGCCCGGCGAAGACATTGGCGACGGGCTCTTCACGGGTACCTCTGGGGCCTGCGATTGCGACCGTTCCACCAAGAACGATGAGCGGGGGGATGGTATCACCAGACGGCGCAGCGTTGCCGATATTGCCGCCAAGAGTGGCTCTGTTCTGGATCTGCGCTGCCCCAACGAGGCCAGCCGCCGTGGCCAGTGCCGGGAAGACAGCTTTGATACGATCATCATCCCTGACATGTGCTAGCGGGAGGGCCGCACCGATGCGGACGCCACCCGCGCCGTCGTCGTCAAGGACCATCATCTCTGGCACACGCTTTGTATCTATCAGCAGCTCTGGCGTCCTTCGTCCGATGCGAATCTGATCGATGATGTCAGTGCCACCGGCCAGAGCGCGCGCCCTCTCGCCGGCTTGGCCAAAGGCCTGCACGGCTTCTGCGAGCGACGCAGGCGCTACATAGTCAAAATTACGCACGTCGTCCCCACCTCCTTATGCATTGGCCGCAGGCGTCTCCAGATATCGCCATCACGGCCGCAGTACTGCAATCATACACCCGTGCTGCTTCAGGGACGGGCGGGGCTTGCAACTCATGTACTATACTGGGGTGTCGCGGCGCACCTTGGGGCACGTTTGTTGCGCGGCATTGCGTGTACTAGTGTTCCGGCGTAGGCAGCGCCCGCACGAGCGTTGTGTGAGAAATGCCCGCGGATGATGAGGCGGGATAGTGGTCAGAGAGGGAAGGAAGGTTCGGGATGGCAAAGCTGCGGGATGTGACGGAGAACGATTTTCAGGATGAGGTTCTGGGTGCTGAGCAGCCGGTGCTTGTGGACTTCTGGGCACCGTGGTGCGGACCCTGTAAGATCGTCTCACCGATCGTCGAGGAGCTCGCGGAGGAGTATTCCTCAGAGATGGGCTTCACGAAGCTGAACGTGGATGAGGCGCCAAATATTGCTCTGAAGTACCAGGTGATGAGCATCCCGACGCTGATGGTGTTCCAGGGCGGCGAGGTTGTGGCGCAGGTTGTGGGCGCAATGCCAAAGAAGGCTATCAAGGACCGGCTCCTTTCAAAGGTAGTCGTCGTCTAAGAGCCGTATCGGCTGCTTTTCTCGGAGGAAACAGGTGACGCCGGGTGTCATGCCGTCTGGCGTTCTCTCACGTCCGGGCGCTGCGAGGTGACATGTGGAAACGTATGACCTGATCATCTTGGGTGGCGGGCCCACAGGTGCCGCCGCCGGTCTCTATGGCACGCGCTCCCGCCTTAACACGCTTTTGATTGAGCGTGGTCTCGTTGGCGGCCAGCTTGCCGTGACGGAGGACGTCGAGAATTACCCCGGGTTCGAGCATATCCTTGGGCCGGAGCTGGGTCAGAGGCTCATGGATCACGCCGAGAAGTTTGGCCTTCAGATCAGGTACTCCGAGGTGGAGGGCGTGGAGCTGGAGGGCGAGTACAAAGTGGTACGGACAGATGATGGCGAGCTTCGAGCTAGGGCGCTGATCATCGCGACGGGTTCCATGCACAATAAGTTGGAGGTTCCCGGCGAGGAGGCGTTTTCCGGTCGTGGCGTCTCATATTGCGCGGTGTGTGACGGCGCGTTTTTCCGTGACAAGGAACTGGTCGTGGTGGGTGGCGGGGACGCGGCTGTGGAGGAGGGCGCGTATTTGACGCGCTTTGCGTCAAAGGTGACGATCATCCACCGTCGCGATGAGTTGCGTGCGCAGAAGATTCTGCAGGAACGCGCCTTTGCCAATGAGAAGATGGACTTCTTGTGGAGCACGACGGTGGAGGGGATCAAGGGCAATGGGTTGGTCGATACGCTCATCTTGAAGGATGGCAAACGGGACGCGCTGTACGAGAGGTCCATCGATGGTGTGTTCATCTACGTCGGCCTGACGCCCAACACGCAGTTTCTGCGTGGTAGCCTGCCAGTTGATGAGCAGGGGCACCTGCATGTCAATCTCAAGATGGAGACGAAGTTCTCCGGCGTCTTTGCCGCAGGCGATGTACGTGCTCAATCCGCGCGCCAGGTGGCATCTGCGGTGGGCGATGGGTCGACTGCCGCTATCTTCGCTGAGAAGTACATCGCGGAGCATTTTTCAGGGGGCTGATCGCCACACGCCGGGGCCTCAGCGACTGTGGCCTCGGTGCCTGCGCTCGCCGCTACGGGCAGTAGCGCATGGGCGCGCCGTGCTGCGCGGGAGTAGATGGTTCCCGGTGGGGCCCACGGGCTTCAACCCCGATGGGTGGCGGCCTGCGTCGTCTCCGGTGGGTTCGACTCCCTCCTACTCCCGCCACTGCGCGGCTTGGCCTTCGCGCTGCTCGGTCAGACTGAGTGGCTCCTTCTGCCGTCGTGGGCGCTTGATCTGTCATTCTGAGCGTAGCGAGGAATCTATGTCTCGCATTGCGGCAGGGGCGCGTTAGATTCTTCACTCCACTTCGTTCCGTTCAGGATGACATGGGGTGGCTGTGCGCCGTCCGAATGGCGGGGGTGACGGGGGCGTCGTTCGGAGCGATACGTGAGTGGCGGCGCGGGGCAATGTGGCGTCCGGTAGGTTGGTGGGCGTAAAAGGGGAGGAGGCCTCCGCCGGTACGGCGGAGGCCTCCTCTTTTATGATTCCGATGCGCGTTACGGTATGAGGCTAGCCTCACTCAGAGAGCCAGGCGTGGTCGTACCGTGCCTGTGGGCCGTAGCCGGCGAGGTAATTCAGGGCCGGCATAATCCCGTTCACACGAGCACTGAACGTCGGTATGTAGGAACCATGAGCGACGACAACTTTCGCCACGTCGTTCAGAGCCATCTCCATTGCGTCCCAGGCCATTGTCTTGCGCTCTTCCTTGTCCAAGGTCCGGCTCATCTCATCGACAAGGGTGTTGAACTCAGTGTTGGCGTACCGGTTGTAGTTCCTGTCTGAGCCGGTGTAGAAGTGCTCGTACAGGGTGACGTCTGGATCCAGACCGGCGATCCAGAAGGAGTGGACACCTACGTCGAAGTCGCCTTTCGTCCAGGCGTCGTAGGCCAGGGCCGTCTCAAGGATCCGCGCCTCGGCTTTGATGCCGATCTGTTGCAGGTCCTCAATGATGGGCGGGACGTTATCTTGGATAACGCTCCAGAAGGTCACGGTGACGGAAAGGTCACCCGGCAGATAGCCCGCATCGGCGAGGAGCTTCTTGGCCCGCTCCTTGTCAGCGGCGCTGGCTGCCTCATGATCTTCGTAGATGTCCGCCATCCCGGGAATCTTGGCACAGCGTTCTTGTGGCATCGCCCACTCACTGGTCGGGTAGAAGCCGCAGCCGGTCGGTGGGACCGCATAGCCCAGGGTGACGGTCTCGATGTACTTGTAGTTGTCTATCGCGAGGGCGATCGCCGTCTTGACGGCGTCGCTGTTCCAGGGCTCGCGGTCATGGTGTGGCATGATAGCCGGGCTGAAGGATGAAGCGATCAGCTTCGGCCAGAACTGGCACGTGGTTCGGTCGCACTCACGCAGGAGGGTGTCGGCACGACCACGATCCCAACCCTGCTTGCCGCCAACGTCCAGGCGGCCACCACGCAGAGCGGCAACTTGGGCGGAGTTGGAAAGGATGCGGACTTCGATTCCGTCCAAGTATGGAAGGGGTTCGTCCCAGTAGTCATCGTTCCTGGCGAATTCATAGACCTCGCCGGGAACGTAATTTGCGACGGTGAATGGGCCCGTCGTGACAGTGGGGAGGTCTTTGCGAAGTTTGTCCAGGTTGCCTTCGTCACGCAGCATCGTCTTATAGATGTGCGCGGGGCGAACAACGTTGTACGGCTGGGCGATGACTTCGAGCATGGCCGTCTTCGGATACTTGAGTTTGAAGACGACGGTTAGGTCATCCTGGCACGTGATCGCATCAACCGTCAGGAAGTGGACGGCTCGGGGACTACGGCGCAGGCCTTCGCCTGTCCGGATCGTGTCGTAGGACCACTTGATGTCGTTACAGGTCAGAGGTGTGCCATCAGACCACTCGACCCCATCTCGCAACGTGAATGTGTAGTCGAGCCCATTGTCAGAAATCTCCCAGCCGCTGGCGAGATCTGGATGAATCTCGAAGAAGGCATTCCGTTGGTAATCGGCAATGTTGCCCCACGTGCGAGGCTGAACCAGCATGTTGGACAGAGGCCAAATTGCATCGTCAGGGATGCCGGCGGCTTCTTCCCAGTTGCTGAACGTCGGTCCGTCACCCGACGCTGCAGTTCTTATGATTCCACCAAATTTCGCGTCGGGGTCAAGCGGCTTGCCGCTGATGGACGCAGTCCGCGCCTGTGTTTGCGCGGTGGGGGGCAGACTCTGCGTCACCTGTTGACTTTGGCTAACATCCACCGTCGGATCGGCCGTCGTGCCATTACTATTGTCCTCATCGGTTTCGGAGCCAGTTCCACACGCTGCAGCAATCACCGCAAGCGCGGCAAATGTGCTAAGCAGAACAAGTAGCCATCGTTTTTGCATGTCTTCCCCTCCCAGTTTTTCGGGTGTACTCTTCCGATTATGACGGTTGTTGCAGGAAGGTCAACCCTAGTATTGCTATGGTGCCCGACTGCGGAGGCGTCGAGGCACAGAGACATTTAGATTCTTCACTCCACTTCGTTCCGTTCAGAATGACATGGGGATCCGCTGCGTTCCGTTCGGAATGGCATGGGGATCCGCTGCGTTCTGTTCGGAATGCCATGGGGTGGCGGACGCGCTGTTCAGGTAGGGGTGCGGTGTTACGCCTCTTTGTGGGGATCGATGTCATATTGACGGGCAAAACCGGTGTCCGCCCCCGCCGCTGGCGGCGGGGGCGGACTTTTCCGATCCCGTTCAGTGATCAGCGCCCATTGCGCTAATCACGTACGCGTTATTCGTCCAACCAGACGTGGTCGTGACGATTCTGCGGGCCGTAGAAGGCCAGGTAGTTGAGTGCGGGCATCAGTCCCCTGACGTTCACGTTGAGCGCGGGAACGTAGGAGCTATGCGAGACGACGACCTTACCGACGTCTTTCAATGCCATCTCCATGGCGTCCCAGGCCAATTGCTTACGTGTTTCCTGGTCAACTGTCTGGCTCATCTGGTCAACGAGGTTATCAAAGTCCGCGCTGCTGTACCGGTTATAGTTCCGGTCAGAGCCGGTGTAGAAGTGCTCGTAGAGGGCGATGTCCGGGTCAAGCCCAGCGATCCAGAAGCTGTGCACGCCTACGTCGAAGTTGCCCTCTGACCAGTTGGTGTAGGCACGCGCGGATTCTTGGATGTCCGCCTCGACCTTGATACCAATGGCGGTCAGGTCTTCGAGGAATGCCGGAGCATCACCTTCGATGGGTTGCCAGATGGCAAGATCAAGGACTAGGGTCGATGTGTCTTCGGCGTCATCCCAATAGCCTGCTTCCTTCAGGAGCCCACGAGCTCTCTCTTGGTCTTGCGCAATGGTGGATGTCCCTATGACGTCACCAAATCCGGGGATCTTACTGCAGCGATCAGGGGGCATGGCCCACGGGGATGTGGGGTAGAAGCCACAGCCAGTGGGCAGGACGTACCAGTCGTTTCGCACGGTCGTGATGTACTTCTGGTTGTCGATTGCGAGGGCGAAGGCTTCATTGACCTTCGGATCGTTCCAGGGTTCGCGCTGCTTGTTCAGGAACATCGCCGGGCTGAAGGAGGAGGCGATGACGCGCGGCCAGAAGTCGCAGACGTTTTCGCCGCATTCCTGAAGGAGGGTGTCCGCTGCGGCTCCGGTGTATCCGGATGAGTTGCCGATGTGGAGGCGTCCAGCACGCAGCGCAGTGGGGATGGCCGTCGTGCTCAGCAATTGCATCTGGATGCCATCAAGGTACGGGAACGGTTCGTCCCAGTAGTCGTCACGGCGCTCAAAGATGTACCGCTCACCGGGATTCCATTGGGCTATTGTGTAGGGCCCGCTGGTGACATCGGGCAGGTCCTCACGAAGGGAGTTGAGGTCCGTGCCTTCGTAGGCGTGTGCCGGGCGAATGATGTGGTACGGCATGCCGATAACTTCAAGAATTGCCGGCTTCGCCCATGAGAGGTTGAAGACCACTGTCAGGTCATCAGGGCAGACAATGTCTCTGACGGCGTTGAAGTGAACACCGCGGGGGCTACGGCGCATGTCTGCGCTGGTGCGGATGGTGTCATAGGTCCACTTCACGTCCGTGCATGTGAGCTGGGTGCCGTCAGTCCATTCCACGCCGTCACGTATGTTGAAGGTCACTTGCCGGCCGTTCCCTGAGAATTCCCAGCTGCTGGCGAGATCAGGCCTGATTTCAAAGAAGGCGTTCTTTGCGTAGTCGTCCTTCGTGCCCCAACTCCGAGCGCGAACCAGCATGTTGTGAAGCGGGTGCATGGATGGAAATCCGACACCAGCCGCCTCTTCCCATGTGCTGAAGGACGGACCTTCACGGGTGTACGCAATGTTGAGCGTACCGCCAAATCTGGCATCTGGATCGGCAGGAACGCCGCTGATGGATTCGTTTTCATTCCGCGTGGGTCCCACGGGGGCCGCAGTGGGCGAACTGCCCACAATTTGCTGAATGGTTGGTAAGGCCGAGGCAGGTGTGGGGTCTGTAGTGTCCTCGTCGTCTTCTTCACCCGGGCCACACGCGGCTGAAAGCAGAGCCAGCGTCGCCACTAGTGCCAACAAGAGCAATATCCACTTATTCTTCATGACAGCACCCTCCCCCCGTAATGAAGCGTAACTCTGGGATTATGACAGTATTTAGGCGGACGTCAACCCTCGTAATGCTATGGCGTCTGCCCGCGGAGGCAAGGGGGGGGCATGCTCGTTGCCTCTGTGATTCTGAGTGCCCGCTGTCTGTGATTCTGAGTGCCCGCCGTCTGTCATTCTGAGCGTCCGCCTCTGTCATTCTGAGTGTAGCGAGGAATCTACGCCTCCGTTGCTGCAAAGGCGCGTTAGATTCTTCACTCCACTGCGTACTGTTCGGAATGACGTGGATCGGCTGCGTGCTGTTCGGAATGACGTGGGGTGGCTGCGTGTGGATCTGCTGCGTGCTGTTCAGGTAGAGGTGCGGCGTGACGATTTCTGTGAAATCAGACGTCTGTTGGTGGGGCAAAACCGGTGTCCGCCCCCGCCGGTAGCGGCGGGGGCGGACTTTCGATTCCCATCGGTGATCGGCACTCACGGTGCTAATCAGGTATGCGTTATTCGTCTTCGTCCAGCCAGACGTGGTCGTAGCGGTACTGCGGGCCGTAGCCGGCGAGGTAGTTGAGGGCTGGCATGAAGCCGCGGACCTTCGCGTTGGCAGCGGGCACGTAGGAGCTGTGGGAGACGACGACTTTACCGACGTCTTTCAGGGCCACTTCCATAGCATCCCAGGCCAACCTCTTGCGCGCTTCCTTATCCACGGTACGGCTCATCTGATCGACAAGGGTATCGAACTCAGTGCTGCTGTAGCGGTTGTAGTTCCGGTCAGAACCCGTGTAGAAGTGTTCATAAAGGGTAATGTCCGGGTCAATACCGGCGATCCAGAAGCTGTGCACGCCGACGTCGAAGTTGCCGTCTGACCAGTTGGTGTAGGCACGCGCGGATTCCTGAATGTCCGCTTCTACCTCAATACCGATGGCCGTGAGGTCTTCGATGAACGCGGGGGCATCAACTTGGATTGGCTGCCAGATGGCAAGGGTGAGTTCTAGGGTCGACTTGTTCTCCGAATCGTCCCAGTATCCAGCGTCCTTAAGGATTTGCTTGGCCCGCTCTTTATCTTGGGCGGGTGTGCTCGTTCCCATGACGTCACCGAAGCCGGGGATTTTCGCACAGCGATCCTTCGGCATCACCCATTCGCCGGTCGGGTAGAAGCCGCAGCCTGTGGGCAACACGTACCAGTCGTCGCGAACGGTCGTGATGTATTTCTGGTTGTCGATGGCCAGGGCGAAGGCTTCGTTGACTGCCGGATTGTTCCATGGTTCGCGCTGCTTGTTGAGGAACATGGCCGGGCTGAAGGATGAGGCGATGACGCGATCCCAGAATTGGCAGACATTCGCACTGCATTCTTTGAGGAGGGTGTCAGCCTGGCTGCCGGTGTAACCGGAAGAGCCACCGATGTGCAGGCGCCCGGCACGCAGCGCCACAGGGACGTTGGTTCTGGAGAGGAATTGCATTTCCACGGTGTCCAGGTATGGAAGCGGCTCATCCCAGTAGTTGGGATTCCGCTCGAAGACGTAGGCCTCCGCCGCGATGTGGGTGGCAAGCGTGTATGCGCCAGTCGTTGCCTTGGACGGGAAGTTGCGCATCGACGCAAGGTCTCCGGTATCGTTGAATTCCTTCTCGTAGATGTGGGCGGGGAAGATGACGTTGTAGGGCTGTCCGATCACTTCGATGATGGCCGGCTTGGCGTACTTCAGGCTGAAGACGACGGTCAGGTCATCTTGGCACTCAATGGTGTCAACGGCATTGAAGTGAACGCCGCGCGGGCTGCGGCGCAGGCCGCGGCTCATGCGCAGTGTGTCGTACGACCACTTGACGTCATTACAGGTGAGCGGGGTGCCGTCTGACCACTTAACGCCATCACGCAATGTGAACGCGATGGTCTTTCCATCGGAGGAGCTTTCCCAGCCTGTCGCCAGGTCTGGCTTGAGCTCAAAGAAGGCACTGTTTGCGTAGTCGTTCTTGTCTCCCCACGTGCGCGGGCGGATCAGCATGTTGTTGAGCAGGTGCCCAACCGGGAATGCGATTCCGGCCGCCTCTTCCCAGGGGATGTACGGGCTTTCAATGGTGTACGAGGTGTAGAAGTCACCGCCGTACTTGGCGTCAGGATCAAGAGGGATGCCACTGACGGACTGCTCCACCGTGGTGTCCACCGCGCCTGACACTGCTGTTGGCGGTTGGCTACTCGTGATGTCGCCTCTGGGCGTGGGCAGTGCCGCTGGGGTCCCATCATCATCCTCGGAACCGGTTCCGCACGCCGCCGCAAGCAGGGCCAGCGCCGCCACCAGTCCCAATACCAGTAATGCCCACCTATTTTTCATGAGTATTCTTCCCCCCCCTTAGTATTCAGTAGCTATTCAGTAGCTATTAGGTGATTATGACGCGCTTTCGCCAAGTGTCAACCCTGCACGACTGGGATGGGGCCGCAGTGCGGCTCTGTTGGGGCTCTCAAAAACCTGCTGAGATGGCCGTGCGGCCATCTCAGCGTGAGAGCCAGGTGTGGTCATACCGAAGGTGGGGCCCGCGCTTTGTTTGAAAGTCCAGTCCGGGCATGAGGCCACGGACTCTGCTGCTGTAGGAAGGGACAAGGACACGGTGTGAGATGATGATTTTGGCCTGTTGCTCAAGCGCGAGGATAAGCGCGTCCACGGCAAGTTGTTTCCGGGTATCCCGGTCTCGCACAATGCTCATTTCGTCGATGAGCGCATCAACTTCCACGCTACTGAATTGGTTGAAGTTGTCACGGCCGCCTGTGTAGAAGTGCGCGTAGAGAAGCAGGTCAGGGTCAATTGCGATGGCCCAATTGGAGTGAACCGCGGCGTCAAAGTCGCCGCTTGCAATGAGCGCGAGGAAATCGCGGTCATCCAGGGCGCTCGCGGCCGCGTTGATGCCGATTTCCTGAATATCGGAAATAGTAGCAGTAAGCCCGGGCTGAGTTTCCTCGCTAAACAGGATGGAGATGTTCAGTTCACCCGGGGAGAATCCGAGATCGGCCAGGATTTCTTTGGCTCGCGCCTTGTCCGCTGCGGCACTGGATTTCGTGGAGAAATCGCCGTAGCCCGGGATATCTGTGCATCGGTCCATGGGCGGTGCCCACTCGGATGATGGGTAGAATCCACATCCGATCGGCGAGACGTGCCAACCTGCATAGACGTTTCGTATGTATTTTGTGTTGTCTATGGCGAGGGCAATTGCCTCTTTAAGTTCGGGGCGGTTCCAGGGTTCTCTGGAGTGGTTGAGCAGGAGGTGGTGCGTGTGCTGCATGGCCAGGGTTCTGGGCCAGAATTGGCAGCTTGTGCATTCACGTTCCAGCGTCTCAGCCTCTTCACTGGAGTAGCCTACCGGGTTCCCAACGTCGACAGCTCCGGTCCGCAGTCCGACTGCCACCGCCGACTCCGGAAGAGCCACGAGTTTCAGCCCGTCCAGGTAGGGGAACGGCTGATCCCAGTAGGTGTCGTTCCGCTTGTAGGTGATGCTTTCGCCAGGCAGGTGTTCAGAGACGACGAACGGGCCCATCGTCACTGTAGGGAGGGTTTCTCTCATTTCGGTGGTGGCGTCAGCGTACACATGCCGCGGACGAATGATGTTGTGGGGCAAGGCGATGGCATCGATGATGGCCGCTTTGGGCTGTCTGAGGTTAAAGACCGCCGTGAGGTCATCGGCGCAGGTGACGTCATCGACAATTGACAGGTATACGGCTCGTGGACTGCGTATGAGTCCCCGCCCTGTGCGGATGGAATTGTACGTCCAGGCGATGTCGCCACAGGTGAACGCTGTGCCGTCAGTCCACAAGACATCCTCACGCAGCGTGAAGGTGACGGACAGGCCATCGTCCGCGGTCTCCCAACGGACGGCCAAATCCGGGTGAAGCTCAAGAAAGCTATTTCGCTGAAAGTCGTCGGCTGTGCCCCACGTGCGAGATTGCATCAACATGTTGTGTAGAGGTTGCATCGTCGCGAACGACACTCCCTTAAGTTGTTCCCATGTGCTAAACGCGTCAACCGTGGATTCTGCATCATCCATGGACGCGATCAATGTTCCACCACGCAACGCTCGACCACTGACCGGCTTGCCACTGACCGATACGCTATCTGGAATAACAGTCGCAGTCGGCGCGGCGGTCGGCACGACGGGGCCGAGCGTCGGAGTTGGCCGGCCGGTGGCACTGGTGTCCGTCACACCAGCGTCACTGGCCGTGGGTGACGGGTTAGTGGGTACCGGGGAGGATTGCTGAAAGCGGTCACAGGCGGCGGCCACAACGAGTAGGGCGGCGCTGCAGAGCAGTAACAGCATCGGCCTGGTCACTCTAGCCATTCGCACGTGCCTCTGGGGTTTGGTCGTTGGTCATTGTCGATCGCACCCATTATTCGATTATGGGGTACGCGCTTGCATCGTCAACAGCGTTGACATCTTAGTACGGCGCGTTCAGGGCTTGTGCGCTACCCTTTGATGTAATGGCTTAATAGCAGAGTGATGGCAGGGTTTTGGCACTGCGCAAAGCTGTGTTCGAAGCAGAGTGGGTCCAAGAAGGTGGTTCGGTAGGGTGAGATGACGCCGACGGAGCGATATGCGGAGGCGGTTGCCACTCTCACGGTGGCCGAGGAGCGAGTACAGGGCCTTGCTGAGCAGCTTGGGCGTCTGGGGCGGGAACTGAGCGATGATCCGCTGACAGTCGCCCCCTTGCATGAGCTGTCAGTGGGCTTGCTGCCGCTCCATATCTCAACGCACCCCTATCGACGGGAGGTTGACCTGGCATCCTGGCCAGATGCGCAAGGCATTATCCAGGCGTTGGGAGCGCTTCACGTGGCCCGTTCACGCGTCCTGGCTCTGCGAGCCTGGATGCTGCCGGAGGATCAAGCTGAGGTGCCCGTGGCATGGCATGAGGACGATCTGAAGCGCTCGGCGCAAGGTCAGCATCGATGATACTGAGACAACACGGCGGGGGGCGAGCTGCTGACGAGGGCCTCCTCGTGCTGTTCGACGGTCATGCGATGTTTCATCGCGCGTTTCACGCGATCAGTCACCTCTCCGTTTCACATTCCGGGGAGGCCACAAATGCTGTGTTCGGTGTTTCGGCCTCGCTTTTGAAGGTGCTGGGTCAGATGCGGCCCGCCTACGCGGCTGTTGCGTTTGACATGTCCGCCCCGACGTTCCGCCACGAACTGTTTGTGGATTACAAGGCGCGGAGGCCCCACATGCCGGACGAGATGCGTGCACAGTTCGGACGCGTCCGCGAGGCCGTTGAGACCATTGGATTATCCATCCTTGAAATGGAAGGGTTCGAGGCTGATGACATCCTTGGCCATTTCTCCCGGCTCGCAACGGAACACGGTCTGCGCACGGTCATCGTCACCGGGGACCAGGACACGATGCAGCTCGTCTCTCCGACAGTCAGCGTTTTGTATCAGCGCGGCGCGCGCAACGAGTCACTTTTCAGTCCTGACGCGGTGCAGGAGAAATATGGCCTCTCACCTGAGCAGATACCGGATCTCAAGGCACTCCAAGGGGATCCTTCAGATAACATTCTGGGCGTTCCCGGCATCGGAGCAAAGACCGCGACAAGCCTGTTACAGGAATATGGCACGGTCGGAGAAATGTATGAACGTGTCGCTGAGGTCACGCCTGAGCGCCTCCGCCAACGTCTCATCGACGGACAGGATGCGGCGACACACGGCCTTCAGCTGACACGAATCGTAACGGCTCTTGATTTGCCCGTCACACTGGATGATCTGCACTGGACGGACAATTTTGACCGCAGCCGGCTGGTGGATTTCTTTCGTGAGATGGAGTTCACGTCCCTCATCAATCGGATCCCTGACTTTGATGGGGGAGTACGAGATTCCGTCGTGTCTCTCGCTCCGCAGCCCGACGTGGAGACGCTATATCGGCGTATTGAAACCCAAGCGGAACTGGATGCATTGGTGGCGGAAATCAGCCATGCCCAGCACGTGGCCATTGTCGTGCCGATCACGTCACCGCGTGTCATGGAGGGGGCGGCTGCGGCAATCGGCCTCTCGTGGGGGGAGGGGGAGGCGGCCTATATCGCTCTCATGGAGGAGGGTATCGGCATACCCCGAGCGGCAGGCAGGGACATGCTCACGCGCCTGGGTGCATACCTCGCCGAGGAGGTGGCGGGCGGGTCATTGAGGATAGTTGTCACTCACGTGGCTCGGGAAGTTTTGACACCGCTCGCTTTGGGCGGGATTGAGATTCGGAACCCCATTTGGGATACTGCCGTCGCAGCGCATATGCTGGGCAAGCCGTCCACTGTGCTCTCCCCGCTTGTTCTGTCTGAGTTTGGCCAGGAATTGCCGACGCTCGGCGAGCTGTTGGGAACAGGGGCGAAGGCTATTCCGTTTCACGCACTGGAAGGAGACGTCGCCCTGCAGTACGTGTGCTCAGCCGCCGACTACATTCTGCGGATGAAGGCGGCGTGGGAGCCCTTTATTGAGGAGCAGGGCGGGACGGACCTCTTCGAGGAGCTTGAAATGCTTCTCGCGCCGGTGCTCTCACGGATGGAACGCAACGGTGTACGGCTGGATGGTGCCTTGTTGTCCCGGATGTCGGAGGAGATGCATGAGCATCTCGACGGCATGACGGAGGAGATCTATGACGAGGTGGGCGCGGGGGCTGGCATGGACGAGCCGCTGGTGTTTAACCTCAATTCTCCAAAGCAGTTGGGTGAGGTGCTATTTGAGCGGCTGAAACTCCCTGCGCGACGGAGAACACAGACGGGCTACTCAACGGACGCGGGCGTGCTCGACTGGCTGGCGAAGAACGCGGAGAGCCACAGACACATCGTTGCCCGCATCCTCGAATATCGCGAATTGTCCAAGCTGGTTTCCACGTATGTCGACACTCTGCCCAAGGAGGTCTACGCCAGCACCGGCCGTATCCACACCAGTTTCAATCAGACTGGCTCTGTGACTGGTCGCATCGCCTCGCAGGACCCGAACTTACAGAACATCCCCGTGCGGACTGATTCAGGACGACGTATTCGAGAGGCGTTTGTTGCGGGTGACGGCGCGACGCTCGTCTCGGCAGACTATTCGCAGGTGGAATTGCGCGTTCTCGCCCATCTTTCTGACGATACGGGTCTGAAGGAGGCCTTCAAGGCGGGAGAGGATATTCACTCCTCGACTGCCTCCCAGGTTCTGGGCATTGCTCCGGGCGACGTTACGTCTGAGCATCGACGCGTCGCTAAGGCTGTCAATTTCGGCATTGTCTATGGGATGGGGGCCTTTGGGCTGGCCTCCCGCTTGGAGATGGCGCATAAGGAGGCGGACGCGTTTATCACCGCGTATTTTGAGCGGTTTCCCCTGGTGCGCACGTACATGGACAGGACGATTGCGGGTGCGCGTGAGAATGGCTACGTTGAGACGGTGCTTGGCCGCCGCCGCTACTTGCCGGAGATCACCGCCTCGAATCAAGGGGTGCGCGCCGCGGCGGAGCGCATGGCCATCAATATGCCCGTGCAGGGAACGGCGGCGGAGATTATCAAGCTCGCAATGCTCCGCGTGCAGGAACGCCTCGATGAGGCGAATATGCGGACGTTGATGTTGCTGCAGATACATGATGAACTGCTCTTCGAGGCGCCCGCCGCTGAACAGGACGCCCTGACCGCTATTGTCAGTGAAGTGATGCCGGCCGTTATGCCCATCCTCGATGTCCCATTAGCCGTCGATATCAAATCAGGGCCATCCTGGGGCGCAATGGGCTGACCTTCCGGGGCGGCCGTTCTCTCAGCCAGCTCCCTGTTTTCCCACGCTCTTTTCTGAGCGTCGTCTGGGCGTTTTAATCGAGCGTTAACCGCCTGTTGTCCGCCTCTTAATGTCGCTTGCCTATTCTCACTCTTGGGAACGGGGTGTATTGCATGGAAGGAGTGACAATGCAGGTGGGTAAGACATGGCGTCGGTTTGTGTTCGCCGGCGTCCTCGGAGCGATTATCGCGCTGAGTGGTGTGGCATGTGGGGGAGAGGGGGAGCCGACGGGGCTTTCTGGCACCATCGAGATTGATGGCTCTAGCACAGTCGCGCCCATTTCCGAGGCGGTTGCCGAAGACTTCGGGCTCGAGTATTCGAACGTCCGCGTAAACGTCGGGGTGTCCGGCACCGGAGGCGGGTTCAAGCGTTTTACCAGTGGCGAGACGGAAATCTCCGACGCCTCTCGGCCAATGAAGTCGACGGAGGCTGCGAGTGCCCGGGAGAACGGTATCGAGTACATCGAGCTGACCATCGCGCTTGACGGGTTGGCGGTGATGGTCAATCCGGCGAACACGTTCGTACGCTGTCTAACAGTCGAGGAATTGCACGAGGTCTGGAAGCCGGACAGCACGGTCGATTCCTGGAACGATATCCGCTCCAGTTTCCCCGACCAGTCCATCAACCTCTATGGGCCCGACACAGAGTCAGGCACGTTTGACTACTTCACGGACGTGGTGAACGGGGATGAGGGGGTGTCACGTTCCAACTACGTTGCTTCCTCGGATGACAACGTGCTGGTTCGGGGTGTCGGCGGTGATCGCAATTCCCTGGGCTACTTCGGGTACGCCTACTATACGGAGAACAAGGACACGCTCAAGCTGGTTGAGATTGATGGTGGGAACGGCTGCGTTGCCCCCAACGATGAGACTGTGGCGGATGGCAGCTATGCGCCGCTTGCTCGCCCGATTTTCATTTACGTGGACGTCAACAAGATGCGTGAGCACCCTGGGCTTAAGGAGTTCGTTGATTACTACCTCGACAATCTACCGCGGCTTGTCTCGGAGGTCGGGTACACTGCCCTGCCAAGTTACGCCGAGATGAAGGCGAAGGTTGCGCAGGCGTACTCGGGGGCGTAGTGCTCTGGAATGCAACACTGACGGTTTCGGTGATACGGCCGCTGTGTGCGGGGGGCGTATCACCGAAAGGTCTGGGATTTAGCCGGTCTCCCGTCGGCTTTTAACGTTTGCTTAATCTGCGTGGCGCATTCTGTTCAGCAGTGGCCTTTGGGGGTTACGTGGGGAAGGGACAGACTATTGGTTGAAGGGGCAGTCACCGCGCCGCGCGTGACGCAGGAAGACTTGGAGGCGCGGTTGCTCTCAGGATCTCGCGCTGAACGCGGTTCTGAGGCAGTCATCCATACCATTCTTCTTGCGGCGACGATCATTTCCGTGGCAACGACGCTCGGAATCGTGTTTGTGCTCTTGTCTGAAAGCGTTAAGTTCTTCGCGGAGGTGTCCCCGTGGGAGTTCTTGACCGGGACCGTGTGGACTCCTCTCTTTACGCCTTCTAGGTTTGGGGTTCTCCCTTTGGTGTCCGGCACGATTCTTGTCGCCGGCATTGCGATTCTCGTTGCTGGGCCGGTTGGCCTTTTTACGGCGATCTTTTTGAGTGAATACGCTCCGGACCGATTTCGCCGGATCGTTAAGCCGCTGCTGGAGATTCTGGCCGGTGTCCCGACAGTGGTGTACGGCTATTTCGCGCTCACATTCGTGACGCCGCTGCTACAAAAAACGATCTTCCCGGACATGATCATTTTCAACGCGTTGAGCGCCGGTCTGGTGATGGGTGTGATGATCATCCCCATTGTGTCTTCATTGACGGAGGACGCCATGCTGGCCGTGCCGCGGTCGTTACGTGAAGCGGCTTACGCACTCGGCGCGACGAAGTTTGAGGTGGCGATGCGAGTTGTGACTCCCGCTGCGCTGTCCGGAATCGTTGCCGCTCTCATTCTCGGGCTCTCACGGGCTATCGGCGAGACAATGCTGGTGACGATCGCAGCCGGGGCGACGCCTCGGTTGACGTTCGATCCTCGAGAAAGTATTCAGACAATGACGTCCTATATCGTGCAGGTGAGTTTCGGGGAGACGCCACAGGGGACCACGGTCTACTACACGATCTTTTCGGTCGGGCTGCTGCTCTTCGTGATGACTCTGGTGATGAACATCCTGGGCCAGTGGGTTGTCAGGCGCTGGCGGCAGGAGTACTAGGGGTGATGAGCGATGGAGCCGGCTAACATGAACGGAGTCCGTGGCGTGAGCGCGGAGCAGTTCCGCAGGAGCTTGCGTGGACGCCGAATTCTGGGTAGGATCGCCGTTTTTGTGTTCTTGGTGTCGACGTTCGTCGGCCTCGCCACGCTGGCCGCCCTGATCATTGATGTGCTCATCGACGGCTTGCCATGGATCGACTGGGATTTCCTCTCGACGTATCCATCGCGCCGGCCGCCGGACGCCGGGCTGCGTTCGGCCCTCTTTGGGACCATCTGGGTGGCAGGGCTCACGGCTCTATTCACGTTCCCGATTGGCACGGCGACTGCTATCTATCTTGAGGAGTACGCACCACGCAACATGGTGACCCAACTGATTGAACTGAATATCTCCAATCTGGCGGGAGTGCCGTCCATTGTGTACGGTCTGCTGGGACTTGCAGTGTTCGTCGGCTTCTTGAGCATGGGCCGGGTGATTATCGCCGGGGCGCTGACTCTGACACTCTTGGTGTTGCCGCTCCTGATTGTGGCGGGGCGGGAGGCGATTCGCGCGGTGCCGGACAGTTACCGGCAAGGCTCGCTGGCACTTGGGGCAACGCGCTGGCAGACCGTGCGCCACGTCGTTCTGCCTTCCGCCCTGCCAGGCATTCTGACGGGGACGATTCTCGCAATGTCGCGGGCGATTGGTGAAGCGGCGCCAGTCATCGCAATTGCGGCGCTGGTGTTCGTGACATTCACACCGGTTCATCCATTTGAGCGCTTCACGGTACTCCCAATTCAGATCTTCAATTGGGTGTCACGTCCGCAGGCGGACTGGCAACACGTGACCGCCGCGGCCATCATCATCCTGCTCCTCGTTCTGCTCAGCATGAACGCCACTGCCATTCTCTTACGGGATCGATTCCAGCGGCGCTCTGACGAATAGGCACTCGCCGGAGAGAGAGGATCATGGAAAGTGCAGCGGCCGTCGCCGCCCAACCCGTCCTGTCCGTAAAGGGACTCAACCTGTACTACGGGAGTTTTCAGGCGCTCGCAAACGTGAACCTTGATATCCCACCCCGGAAGATTACGGCGTTCATCGGCCCTTCCGGCTGCGGCAAGAGTTCGCTGCTCCGCTGCCTGAATCGGATGAACGACCTCATCCGCACGGCACGGGTGGAGGGAGAGGTTCTTTTCCACGGGGACAATGTTTACGCGGAGGATGCTGATCCCACTGAGATTCGCTTTCGCATCGGTATGGTCTTCCAGAAGCCCAATCCGTTCCCAAAGTCCATCTATGACAACGTCGCCTTCGGGCCTCGCATTGCAGGGTACATCGGCGACATGGACGCCCTGGTGGAACGGTGTCTGCGGCAGGCGGTGCTCTGGGATGACGTGAAGGGGCGACTGAAGGATTCTGCGTACAAGCTTTCCGGCGGGCAGCAGCAGCGCCTCTGCATTGCGCGGGCGCTCGCGCTGGACCCGGAGGTCATCCTGATGGATGAGCCATGCTCGTCTCTCGATCCCATCGCGACGCTGGCGATTGAGGATTTGATGCGAGATCTGGCGCCGCACTACACCATTGTGCTGGTCACGCATAACATGCAGCAGGCCGCCCGCGTTTCCGATTACACGACATTTCTGACGGTCAACGATGGGCGCGCCGGCTATGTGGTGGAGTTTGGCGAAACTGGCGACGTGTTCTCCATGCCGAAAGAACGGGCCACGGAGGACTATATCACCGGCCGGTTCGGATAAATGGACCCGAGATCGATAATGGTAAATCCTACTGCGCAGGATCCCGGTAGGGTCCAGTCGGGTCGCACGCTTATCATGGCGACGAGAGTCAACGTGGACGCGAGCGGGGTCGAAGAGAGGACGACGGATAGTGTGATGTCCCGCCAACAGGCAACAGAAGATCTGCCGGCGATGGAGCGACCAATCTCTCTCTGTACGGAGCAGATGTCCTTGTACTACGAGGATTTCCGCGCGCTGAAGGACGTCTCCATAGAGATTCCTGAACGCACCGTTACCGCCATCATCGGCGCGTCCGGGTGTGGCAAGACCTCGCTGCTGCGCAGCTTCAATCGTATGAACGACCTCATTCCGGGTGCCCGCGTTGAGGGTAGGGTCGAAATGAGCGGGGTGCCCATCTATGATCGACGCGTTGACGTGACAGAGCTCCGCCGCACGATCGGCATGGTCTTTCAGCGTCCCAACCCGCTACCGATGTCCATCTACGAGAACATCGCCTACGGCCCCAGGCGCCGGGGCATTCGGAATCGCGCAGCGCTCGATGCGATAGTTGAGCGTTGCCTGAGGCAGGCCGTGCTGTGGGATGAGGTGAAGGACAAGCTGAAGCAGATGGGCAATACGCTTTCTGGTGGGCAGCAGCAGCGATTGTGCATCGCGCGCACGTTGGCCGTGGAGCCGGATGTCATTCTGATGGATGAGCCGTGCTCGGCACTGGATCCGGCATCGACGTTGCGGATTGAAGAACTCATGCAGGATTTGGGACATGACTATACAATCCTTGTCGTTACGCACAACATGCAGCAGGCAGCGCGCGTTTCAGAGATGACGGCTTTCATGCATATGACGGAGGATCGTGCCGGGGTACTTGTCGAATATGGCCCCACGACGGACATATTTACGAATCCCAGGGAGAAGACGACTGAAGATTACATCACGGGCCGTTTCAGCTAGGCGAGCGTGGTAGGTCCCCCGTATGATTCCGGAACGGAAAGAAGGAACGAAGATGGCAATGGAACGGCACCCAACCCGCCAGGATTTTGATCGCCTCTTGCATGAGCTACAGGACGATGTGCTTGCGATGGGGTCTATGGTCGATAAGTCGATTGAACGTTCCACTGAGGCGCTCATGAATCGGGATGCTGCACTGGCTCGTCAGGTTGTTGTCGAGGACACGCGTATCGATAGGGCGCGTTTTGATATCGAGGAGAAGGCCATCCGCGTCATTGCGACACAGCAGCCGATGGCGGGTGATCTGCGCGTCCTTGTTACGGTCCTCAACATCATCGTGGATCTGGAACGCATGGCGGATCACGCGGGGGGGAACGGTCGTATAGCGGAGATGATTGGCGCGGACAGTATGGTGCGGCCTCTCGATATGCTGCCGCGCATGGCGGACAAGTGCCGCGATATGCTGCGTCGGTCGCTTTCCGCCCTCGTGGATCATGACGCGGACGCGGCGCGTCAAATCTGTGCAGAGGACGATGAGGTGGATGCAATGCAGGATTCGTCCTACCACGCCCTACTGCAAATCATGCTGGAGAACCCATCCAGTATCCAGGAGGCGACGTACCTGCTGTGGGCGACGCATAACCTGGAACGCATCGCAGACCGCACCACGAACATCGCTGAACGCGTCGTCTACGTTGTGACCGGCCATATGGAGGAGCTGGCAAGCAAGTTGTAGGGGCTTTAGAGGTGAGGGGGCTCAGCAGGACGGTGGGTTGGACGCCCTTCTAGCGGCTGCCGAGCACCCTTCCTGCCAGTCTGAGTTGCCATTTCTGCTAGTCTGAGTTGCCTTTCTTCTGGTATTCTGAGTGCCCCTCTGTCATTCTGAGCGGCCCTTCCTGTCATTCTGAGCGCAGCGAAGAATCTATGTCTCCTTATGCCACGTCCGGGTCGTAGTCCATGCCGACGTGGCCTTGCTCGATGAATTTTTGGTATTCCTCGTCTGAGTAGCCCATCACCTGCTTGTAGACGTATTCGTTGTCCTGGCCCAGCATGGCTGCGTGACGGCGGATGCTGTTCGGCGTGTTCTGCAGTTTGAACCCCATCGTCGGGTTCTTGTGTGTTCCCGCCTCTGGATGGGTCACGTTTTGGAAGAAGTCTCGTGTGTTCACGTGGGGATCTTCATGGACATCGCGTTCATCCATCACCATCCCCGCGGGCACACCCGCAGCTTGCAACTGGTTCATCGTTTCCCGCGCGTCCTGCTCAGCGGTCCAGCGGGAGATGGCATCATCGAGTTCTCGACGGTTCTGATAGCGGCTGAGGGTGTCCACAAATCGGGGATCGTCCGCAATGGCCGGCTCGCCCATGAACTGACAGAGGGTCCGGAACTCGGCGTCGCTGCGACACGCGATTGTGATCCATCGTTCCTCGCCGGCACAACGGTAGACGTTGTGGGGGGCGAGGAAGGGGTGGGCGTTGCCCAGCTGGGTGTAGACGCGGCCGTTCATGGCGTAGTCCATGACGAAGTCGCCGAGGAATGGGATGAAGTTCTCGGCGGTCGGAGCCTCGATCAGGATGCCTTTGCCGGTCTTATTCCGGTGGCGCAGTCCCATGATGAAGGCAAGCGCGCCGCCGACGCCTCCGGCCGCATCACTTGGCACGCCGCTCGGTCCGCGAGAGGGATCCTCATTGGGATAGGCGCGGAGAAGCGGGTGGCCGGCAAGTGCTTCCATGTGGTTGCCCCATGTTCGATAGTTTTTGTAGGGTCCGTCGATTCCGAACGCGGGCATCCGCACCATGATCAGACGTGGGTTGATGGCCGAGAGGCGCTCCCATGTAATGCCCAGGCGCTCCATGGAGATGGAGACGTTGTTCTCCATCAGGCCATCCGCGTTGGCAACGAGACGCTCCAAGGCCTCTTGCCCCTCTGGTGTCGTCAGGTCTATGGACACGGATAGCTTGTTGCGACTGTGCGTGTTGAAGATGGCGTTTCTATTCCATGGGCGCTCGCCGGGCGTGTCATCGACATAGCCCATGCCGGTATTGCGGAGGCGCACTAACTCAAGTGGCGGGCGGGCCATCTGACCCCGCGTGCTCGTCGCGAAGTGTTTGATGGACTCGATTCGGATTACTTCTGCGCCCCAATCGGCGAGATGCATGGTGCCGTATGGCCCGGCCCACACAACGGTGATGTCCAGGATGCGGAGCCCCTCAAGCGGCAGGCGGCCGGTGCCGGGGACGGGTGTGTTGTTCATCTCGCGGCGTTGTGCTGTCGTCATTTTTTGTGCTCCTTTGCGTCTTTACACCATCATTATCACGATAGGGCCATTAGATGACGCCCTCAGATCGGAGGAGGCTAACCTCTTCGCCCTCGATGCCAATTTCTCTGAGGATTTCAAGGGTATGTTCGCCGAGCAAGGGCGCACGGCGGCGCACAGGGCGTTCTCCGTCGTCAAAGTGAATTCGGGAATTGAAGCCCGGGTACGTCAGCGGGCCGGTGGCGGGGTGATCAATGGTCTGCCAGAAGTCGCGAGCGTTGAAGTCTTGGTCATTCATGAGATCTTGGATGGTATTGACGGGCGCGCCGAGTACGCTGTGCTCCATGCAGGCCTGCTGCACCTCCTTGGTCGTGCGCTCCAGCATCCAGGGGATGAGGGTGGCCTCCCATTCTTCCGCGGCTTCCGGGCGGGAGCGCGCGGCGACGGTATCCCAGCCGGGCTGGGTCAGAATCTCTTCCGCGCCGACCATTCGCGCCATGTTGGGGAATTGCGCTGCGCCTGCCGTCGTCATGAACATGCCATCGAGGCAGGGATAGATGCCGCTGCCGAGGCCGAGGCTCGCGCCCGGCGAGACGCGCATCGCGACGTTGTTGTTGTACTGATATCCGAGGAGGCGCTGCATACGGCCGTCGATGGATTGGAGAGTGGCTTCGAAGTAGCTGACGTCAATGTTGTCGCCCTCACCGCGCAGTTCCGCGTTGGTCAGACCGAGTGCGGTGGCGAGGGCGGCGGCATAGCCGACGTGAAAACTCGCCATGCGACCCGCTGTCTTGAGCGGCTCAAGCTCCGGATCACCGGAGCCCCACATGTTGCCACCCATTGCATAGAGCGTCAGGTCCAATCCAACCCAGTCCTTATAGGGCCCTGTTTTGCCGAAGTTGCTGATGGAGGTCATGACGAGCCTGGGGTTGATCTGATTGAGTTCGTCATAGCCGAGCCCGACGGATGGCAGCACGTCCGGCGGGAAGCTCTCAATGAGGATATCGGCGTCTTTGACGAGCTCTTTGATAATCTGCTTGCCCTTCTCTGTTTTGAAGTCGAGCGTGACAGAGCGCTTGTTGGTATTGAGGAAGAGGAAGAGGCCACTCTTTTCGAGGTCCGGCTCATCGTGATAGAAGGGGCCGATGCGGCGCGCCGGGTCTCCACCTCCCGGCCTCTCAATCTTGATGATATCGGCGCCGTAGTCGCCGAGAATTCGTGTGGCGTACGGCCCTGCTGTGTAATGCGTCAAGTCAATGACGCGGACACCCTCAAGCGGCATGAACATCGTCTTGATGATCCCCCTTGTCTTCGGGCGAGGGCTACGGCCTTAGCTTGCGTGTCAGTGTGTAGCCCCACCGTCCCGATAGATGCCCCATTGTGGCACACCACGCAAGAGTGGAGTACAGGTACTGGTGTTATGGCACGAATTCGACAACGCGAAGGCACGTGCAATGCTTGCCGCCGCGCTTTAGCACAAGTGCTAAAGCGCGGCGGCGGTTAAAATCACCCAGACTGCGACCGCTAGGATTCCATAGAGCGCTCGCGCCAATACGAGAACAAGGGGAGTGACCAGTGTTGCAGGAACCAGAACTGACTGTGATTTCTCTTGGCGGGGGCGTGCAATCGTCCGTGATGGCTCTGATGGCAGCGCGTGGGCTCATCAAACCCATGCCGGACTTCGCTGTCTTTGCGGACACCGGATGGGAACCCAAGGGTGTGTACGAGCACCTTGACTGGCTTGAACCGCAATTGCCATTCCCAGTTAAGCGCGTCAGCGTTGGTGACATTCGGGCGGATATCCTCGCCGGCACAAACTCGACGGGACAACCGTTCAATTCGATTCCTGCGTTCGTCAAGTCGCTTGACGGGAAGACCGGTGTGATAAAACGGCAATGTACCCGTGAATACAAGCTGAAGCCAATCACCACAGAGTTGCGTGACCTTCTGGGCCTTGGATACAAGGAGAGGTTGGGGGAAGGACGGTGCCTGGAGCTGTGGATCGGTATCAGCAAGGACGAGATATTTCGGATGAAGCCGAGCCGGGAGCGATGGATTCAGCACTATTGGCCGCTGATACAGGCCGACATGACACGGCAGGATTGCAAGGATTGGTTCGCGGAACGCTACAGCGGGCGTGTCTTACCCCGTAGCGCCTGCATCGGCTGCCCCTTCCATACGAATGCCGAATGGGCGGAGATGAAGCGCAACGACAGTGAGTCATGGAACGACGCGGTCATTGTGGATTCCGCGCTCCGCGCAAACGAGAGAGCAGAACGCTTTGGCGGTGAAATCTATCTGCACAGCAGCTTGAGGCCACTCGCGGATATTGAAGCCTTTCCTGATCCTGACGGACACGACCATTCACCATTCGATGACGAGTGCGAGGGAATGTGCGGTGTCTGAGGTCAAAGACGTCCGTTGTGCCGCTACCATCTTGCACGAGAGGCGCCTGGCTTTTCATTACGGTTCCCATCATCGAGTAGGCGAGGGTCTGTCTGGTCTGTACGCCTTCTGGTTGGGAAGTGCTTGCCTCTACGTTGGCAGGAGCAGCGACATCAGCAAACGGCTGTATCAGCATCGGATGCAAGAGCATAACCCGAACCTAGACAGGTACCTTCACGCGTTTGCCGAGGAGATCGAGTTTTCCTACGTTTCCGAAGACGACTGCGCATACCCGGGCCTGCACTCATTGGAGGGCGCCCTCATCCTCAGGTTCCGGGCACTAACGAACGGCAAAAAAACCCAATAGAAGAACAGGAGCAAACTCATGGCGACCACCGTACCCGCCTTACGGGGTAAGTTTGGCAATACTGAGTACTGGCTCACGACAATGAGCATCGGAGAATTCATTCAGAAGGTACGCTTCCCCCAGGACCTTGAGGGCTGGGAGGACGGGGACGAAGAGAACCTGGAAGAGCGCTATCAGCGAAAAATCAATGTACAGCGTATCCGGAAGTCCATCGCTCCCTACTTCGCAACTGACCCGAACCGCTTCTCCGGCTCACTGGTGCTGGCCGTGATGAATAGCGAAGACATGCAATTCGAGTCGCTCGACGAAATGGGAGGCGGGCGAAGTAGC
Source organism: Dehalococcoidia bacterium (assembly GCA_965224255.1). Lineage (GTDB taxonomy): Bacteria > Chloroflexota > Dehalococcoidia > UBA6926 > UBA6926 > VXMO01. The sequence continues at coordinate 1,313,681 of CBDCYO010000005.1, read as the reverse complement.
CTCCCTCAACTCTATAAGAGCGCAGCCCGGGAGATGGGGTTTCTGACCTTTCAGGGACAGGAAGTCCTCGTTCCGCTGGATGGGCAGCATCGGGCGAAGGCCTTCAAGTTCGCCATCGATGGGGCGGATGACAATAACCGCCCGATAGCGAGTATGCGGGCAAATCAAGAGCTAGCCCGCGATCAGGTTACGGCGATTCTCATACGGTGGAATCCGCAAAAGGCTCGCCTCATCTTCAATAAAATTAATCGGTACGCCAAGCCCACTGTGAAGGGGGATAACCTCATTACGGACGATGACGATGCCGTTGCCGTCATGACGCGCGAGTTCATTGGGAAAGGCAGCATCATTAACTCGCGGCTCGTTCGGATCGGCGCCAATACTCTGAATAGCGCCGCAATTGAGTTTACGACGCTTGCGACCTTCTATGACGCTACTTTGGAAATCGTTAACGGACTTGGTATCGCCGGCTCGGGCTCTCCCCGCACTATGACGAAAGAACGGCGAGAGGCCGTAACACACAATGTCAAGGCGATTTGGGAACGCGTCCTGACGGGCATCGATCTCTTCGTGAAAGCCCTAGAGGATGCAACTCCAGCCGGAGATGACACACGCAAGCGAATACGCGAGGATACACTGTTGGGCAAACCCATCGGGCAACTCGCCCTGGTGCGTGCCTTCATGTTGATGAGAGAACGGTGCGAAGGAATCGCCGATGAGGAGCTTTGTGCTCGGCTAAATCTCATCAACTGGAGCGTTACCAATCGGATGTGGGAAGGCGTGCTAATGAATCCGAATGGTCGCGTTATGTCCGGGAAGGGCACAGTGAACAGGGCTCGCGAGTTCATTGCACACTTGGGCGGCGTAACGCTGAATCTAAAGGAAGTGGATGTGCTACGTGAGCACATCCACGGTGCCGATTGGCAAGATCATAAACTTCCGCCGCCGGTCGCCTAGATCGGCAACGTAACGCCGCTACCACTAAAATCGGCTCGCGGTCTTCTGCTGCGTTGCAAGGCTCTCTGTATCTTCACGTTGGCGCTCTATTGTGGTGCGACAACCGTACGTCGTGCGGCCGGTACTCTCCGCTGAGCGGGCGGCAACAGGTTGGACTTCGCGGCGTATACTTGATGTCAAGCACGGGGAATTGCATACGATGGATGACGCTGACGAGAGAGCAGACGGCTCTGATTCTTTAGGCACTGACGGCGACCCGACGGATTTTCGATCCGCGACTGGCCTCGGTGGTCAGGATGAACGGCGGCCTGGTGCGGTCGTTATCGGCGTGGCCATTGTCGTGATGGTCCTTTTCGTGGGCCTGCTCGCTTACAGCCTTCTCACGCGCGAGACGATATCAACGGGTCCGCCAGGTCAGGGCAACATCGCCGCGCCGTCCGTCACCCTTTCCCAGCTGAATGGTGACGGCGAGGTGAGCCTGTCTGATTTCTCCGGCACGCCCATTGTCGTCAATTTCTGGGCCTCGTGGTGCGCACCCTGTCGTGTGGAGATGCCGCACCTTGTTGCGGCACATGACCGGTACGCTGATCAGGGCGTAACGTTCATCGGCGTGGCGATACAGGACACGGCGGAGGATGCGCTGGCATTCATCGATGAGTTCAACGTCCCCGTGGATGCCGGCTACGTCATGGTGAGTGACCCAGATGGCGTGGCGACGATCGATTATGGGGTTGGCGGCCTGCCGGTGACTTTTTTTATTCGGAGGGATGGGACGGTTCACACGCGATGGGCGGGAGTGGTGAACGCGGAAGTTCTTGATGAGCGAATCGCGGAGATAATCGCCTAGGGCGGATGGAAGGACATGGACCGACTAATCGGACTCTGGGCCCTTGTCTTCGTGCGGCCGATGTTCGTCGTGGGCATTCTCGTGGCGAGCATCGGGTTGGCGCTGATCGCCTTCTCAGGCGGGTATTTCGCTCTCAGCGCCTATGGCGCGTCAAGCCTCGATGAACTGACGGTAACGCAGGATGAGAGCGGTCTCACGCAGGAGGATTTGACACGGGATCTGAGTGCGGAGGACGTTGCCCCTAAGCGGGCCTTCACATCGTCGGACGTGGCACCGTTCATCTGGCCGGCGGTGACGCCTGAGGCCGCGAAACCGCTGATCATGGACGAGGTGCGCGAAGACGACACCCCGGAGGCATCTGACGCCGCGGACGTCAGCGCGTACGATGACTATGGGATACTTCAGGATTTTAGCCATTATCGCGCTGAGGCAGGGGTTGAAACGCTATCCTTGCCACTCAAGACGGGATTCCGGCTCACCACTCCCGAGGATCTGGTTCAGACACACGGCAAGGAGCCTCGGCCCACACGCATACTCATTCCGGCCATCAATCTAGATTCTCACGTCGTGGATCTGGATATCATCTTTGATGGTGAGGAGGCCGAGTGGCAGACGGCCGACCATGCAGTGGGCTTCCACATCAGGTCTGCAACGCCGGGTGAAATTGGCAACACCGTGATGTCTGGCCACGTCAATTCACCGTTCCGCGGTGAGGGTTCCATTTTCAGGCGGCTTGATGAAGTGGCGCCGATGCTTCGCCGTGGGGAAATCGTCGACATCATTGTCGTGGCAGAGAGTAACGTCTTTCTGTATCGAGGAACGGACACAACGGTCGTTTTGCCTGAGGATGTCGATGTATTTGAACCGGTAGACAAGCCGACGCTCTCACTTGTGACGTGTGCCCCGGCAACAACGTATTCTCACCGTTTCATTGTGAACGCGGTGCTGGTTGGTATTGCGCAACTCTAGGCGGCGCTAGCGCACGACGCACAGCGTCTTTACTGATTCGTATACACTATCAACGTCGTGTTGCACGAATCAGTATTCAGCGAGTTGGGGACACGTCACGTAACTGGGGAATATGGTGGGGGTGTGTTTGTGGCAGTGTCAGGGTCCGCGCTTTTTGGTGAGACGGCGTCTTTGGCTCGGGCCGAGGGACGGCTCATCCTGACGGAAGAGGAGTCCAAGCGGATTCTTCAGGAGCAGGGTATCTCTGTGACGATGCCGACACTCGCGACTACCGCGGATGAGGCTGTGGCGGCCGCGCAGGCCATCGGCTTCCCCGTCGTCATGAAGGTCTCATCCAGGCAGATCACCCATAAGAGTGATGTTGGCGGAGTCCAATTGGGCATTTCGAGTATTGATGCGGTGCGCACCGCATATGACGAGATCATGGCCAGCACCACGGCATCATCGCCACGTGCAGCGGTGGACGGCGTTAGCGTGCAGTCCCAGGCGCCGGCTGGTGGCGTGGAAGTCATCATCGGCATGACGCGTGATCATCAATTCGGGCCTGTCATCATGTTCGGTCTGGGTGGCATCGCCGTTGAGGTGTTGCAGGACGTTGCTTTTCGCATCGCTCCGCTCACGAAGAGGGATGCAGCGGCCATTATCCGCGAGATCAAGGGCTACCCCCTGCTGACTGGTCACCGTGCGGTACAGCCGGTTGATCTGAATGCGTTGCAGGGCGTCATTGAAGTCGCTTCAGCATTCGTAAGCGAGGAAGCGGACATTGCAGAGATGGATCTCAACCCCGTCCTCGCCTACGCGAACGGGGCGGTTGCCGTTGACGCACGCATTGTCCTGACGGCACAAGCGGACGGCTAAACTCCGGGCAAATAGTGTCACAGGGCGATTGAAGGAGAGAATCTATGGACGCGACTCGCAAGGCCAATCTGGATCGGGCGTTCAATCCCGGCCTGATCGCCGTCGTCGGCGACAAGAAGATCAGCGACTATATGTGGTTGAAGAGCGTCCGGGATGCCGAGGCGAAGGTTGTGTCCGTTCAGATCGATGAGAACGAGATACCGGGGATCCTTGAGTTGGGCTTTGAGAACTACCCCAGTCTCGCTGAGGTTCCCGGCCAGGTGGACTACGTAATCGTCGCCGTCCCGCGCCCCATTGCGCCTCGCATCGTGGCCGATGCCATCAAGGCAGGCGCGGGTGCGGCGTCTCTCTTCACGTCCGGTTTTGCGGAAACGGGTGAGGAGCAGGGCATTCAGTTGCAAGAGTATTTGACGCAGATAACGCGAGAGGCGAACTTCAACCTCGTCGGCCCAAACTGCATGGCCCTGTACCACTCCAAGGTGGGTATTCGCAACTCGCAGGATCAGTGGATCGGCGAGGGTGGCAACATTGGTTTCATGTCCAATTCCGGCACGCACGCTACGAGTTTCGTGGTTCGGGCGCGGACAAACGGCCTCTACCCTTTGAAGTCTATTAGCATGGGGAACAGCATATCTGTCGATCAAGGCGACTGGCTCGAATATTTGGGCGAGGACCCAGAGGTGGCGTCGATCGGTATGTACGTCGAGGGGACACGGGACGGCCGGAAGTTCTTCGAGGCGTTGCGAGATGTTGCCGCTCGCAAGCCCGTGATTATCTGGAAGGGCGGGCAGACGCGCGAGGGGGCGCGAGCCGCCGCTTCGCATACCGGCCATCTTGCCTCAGACATGGCGCTGTGGGATGCAATGATTCGCCAGACCGGCGCAATTCGAGTCGATACGCAGGACGAGTTGATGGACGCCTTCAAGGCGCTGGAGTTCATGAAGTCATTCACGGGCAATCGCATGGGGATCATCGCGCAGACGGGTGGTCAATCCGTTCTGGTTTCTGATGCATTCGGAGGTGAGGGGCTGACGGTGCCTGATCTCACCGAGGCGAGTTATGACATTCTGCGGCCTATCGTGACCGTTGTTGGCGGCAGCTACAAGAACCCCTTGGATGTCTCCGGCTCGTTGACCAGTATTGAGCGTGGACGTGAGATGCTGGACGCGTTGGCTGCGGATCCAAATACGGACATCATTGTCATTGAGGCGAGTATTGGCTTCATCGCACGGCGGTTGGAGCGACAAGGACAAGGCACGGATGACCTTATCCAGATGTTCAAGGAGTTCCAGGAATCCACAGACAAGCCGTTCGGCGTGATCGCCACGTGGAATCAGGATGAGGCGGCGCTGGCTGAGTTTCGGCGCGCCGTGGCGGAGAAGGGGATCGCGGTCTTCCCATCCTTCCAGGACGCCGCTCAAGCGATTCGTCGGCTCCGCGACTATCACGTTACGCGTTCCGAACTCGCCGCAGCCGGCTAGCGGCCACCCACCAGTCGTTCCTTTGGGACGCGTCGCATTGTGTGAGCGGCGAGGTGTTCTCTGTGATCAGTTTCTCAGCTGTTGAGACTCGCCGCTTGCGTTTTCTTGCGCAAGGGTTGGACGCGCCTGACAGGGCCAGGTCCGGTAGCGACGTCGCGGACATCGTCCGGCTCTCTGGTGGAATTCAGGCGCAGGACAGCGTTGCTGCTGCCTACCAGATTCGCGCCCGCAGCTCGGGCCTCACAGTTGCGCACGTGCGCCGCGCGCTGGATGACGATCGTTCAATCGTTCGAACGTGGGTCATGCGCGGCACATTGCACCTCATCCCGTCTGAGGAGCAACGATGGATGACTGCCCTCCTCGGCCCCCCTGCCTTTGCGGCCGGGCGTGGCCGACGCCAACAGTTGAACCTCGACGAGGCAACACTTGACAGGGCGTTGGCCCTGGCCGTTGCCACGCTAACCGATGAAGGCCCGCTCACGCGCCCACAGCTCGCTGAACGACTATCCGCGCACGGCATCCCCGTCGCCGGTCAGAGCCTGCATCACATTGTGCGATCCGGCGGTTTTCTGGGTGTCCTGTGCCACGGACCTTTGCGTGACAATCACACGGAGACTTTCGTCGCGGCTGATGCGTGGCTACGGGACGTCAAGCGATCTGAGTTGTCACGGAGTGAGGCTCTTGCCCGCTTCGCCCGTCGCTATATCAGCGCCTTCGGTCCTGCCACGCCGCGTGATTTCTCCGCGTGGGCCGGGCTCCCTCTTCGCGACACGAACGCCGCGTGGGAAGCGATTGCCGATGAGCTTGAAGACGTAACCATGGATGGTGAACCGGCGTGGATTGTCCGTGCTGCCCGAGCACGCCTCGAGCAGATCTATGGCGATACTGCCCCGATTGTCCGCCTGCTGGGTTCGTTTGATACATATCTGCTGGGGTACAAAGGGCGTGATCGTGTCGTGGCACCACAGCACGCTTCACGTGTCAACGCCGGTGGCGGCATGATCCGGCCCGTGGTCACCATCGATGGGGCAGCCGTGGCGCGCTGGAGCTTGACGCGCCGCTCCGGAGGCCGCGCCGCTGAAATCGCCATCGAGGCGTTCGCTGGCATGGAAGACGTTCTGGCCACGCACCACGTACGTGGTGCGTTGGAGCGGGAAGCCACGGATATTGGGCGCTTCTTGGGGCTGGAGAGCCACCTGACAGCCTTGGTTGCCTAGTCTTCGTGCCCTAGCATCGCGGCAAGCAGCGCGGGGTCTGTCAGCGCCATCTCAGCCGCGGTGCGTGAGTCCAGTTCACCGCTTTCCACGCGCTGCACAATCGCCGCCAGCGACTGGGCGGCATCGCCACTGTTCAGACGTTCCAACAGGTGTTCCCGTATGGCCGCCTGAAATTCGGCGCGTCTCTGTGCAGCGCGCCGTTCCGCAAGGCGTCCCGTGTCTGACAACGTGCGCATCCGGCCGTCCAAGGTCTCCACAAGTTCCGGCACGCCCTTGTTGCGGATAGCCTCCGTCTGCAGGACAGGCGTGGTCCACCAGTCCGCATCTCGGCTGCCAAGATGCACCGTTGTTTCCAGGTCTCTGGCCATGCGTTTTGCGCCGGATCGATCTGCCTTATTGACGACGAAGACGTCCGCGATCTCCAGGAGTCCCGCCTTCATGGTCTGGATGGCGTCCCCTGCCTCTGGCACAACGACGACCACAACGCTATCGACCGTGTGCATGATATTCAGTTCCGTTTGGCCAACCCCGGCGGTTTCCACGATGATGACGTCCAGCCCCGCCGCATCCAGTACACGTATCGCGGAGGGCGCGATTGCGGAGAGTCCGCCGGAGGCGCCACGCGTCGCCATACTGCGAATAAACACACCTGGATCAAGGAAATGATCCCGCATGCGGACACGGTCGCCCAGGATGGCGCCGCCTGTGAAGGGGCTTGAGGGATCGACGCCAAGGACACCGACGGTGCGGCCCTGCTGCCGGAACTTGGCCGTCATGGTCTCCACCAGGGTGCTCTTCCCCGCTCCCGGCGGGCCTGTGATGCCGATGCGATGTGCCCGTCCCGTGTGGGGTGTCAGGCGTGCCATCAGTTCGTGGGCCTGGGGATCGCCCTTTTCCAGCAGGCTCAGGATGCGTGACGTCGCTGTCATTTCACCCTGGAGGGTTCGTTCCACAAGGTTCACGGCCTGTTTCGAGGTTGTTGGTGTTGATGTCATGGCGCGTGCTCACTCATAGAGTAGCGCGTCTGGCGTTGCGAAAGGGAAGAGAACGGAACGGAGCTCCGCCCTGTCATGACGGGGGGGTGCCCGGCATGACGGGGGGGGCGGAATGGCGGACGTACCTTTGCGCCGGGCGGGGCTGGATGACGGGCGAATAAGGAAAGAGCCCCGGGGCATGTGCCCCGGGGCTCTTCTTGCCTTGCCTGTTCCCCGTGCGATGGCAGGGGTCAGTGGCTATTGGTCAGGCTAACCGCCGATGACGCCGTCCCGAGTGGCGAAGAGGAGGTAACCCTTACCGGATTCCACAACCGCGGTACTGTCACTGTCACTCATCACAGGGAACCCGTCTGTGCCCGTGCCGCTGGAGAAGTAGGTCTCGTACTGCGGCGGGGTCGCCTTCGCGTTCCACGTTCGGATCATGCCCCATCCACTGGCGCCGAGGGAGCTGAGGTAGGCATCGACTGCCACCTTGCCCTCACGGCCGGCGGGCGTGTAGCCAACGCTATTCCAGCCGGTGTGCACGGCGTATTGCGCCGGCGTGCGTCGCGGGCTGAACCGCTCAATGAGGACGTTGACCGGGTCAAACGTCGTGCTGCGGACGAAGTAGCCGCGCCCATCAACTATCTGGGTCAGGGTACCCATCCACTCACCGGATTCCGCATCCAGCCTGGCGAAATCCCAGATCTTCGTCTCATTGTTCAGGCTCCAGACATCCGTGACAGCGGAGTCCTTGAGAACGCCACCGACGGACCTGTCCAGTGGGCGGCCGGGGATGGAGATCAGTGACCAGCCGGGCACGACGGCAATCTTCGACGGCTTCGGCGCGGTGACGCTCAGCACGTAATCGAACTTGCCCGTGTTCCCTGCCACGTCGGTGAACTCAACCTTCAGTCGGTAGTCTCCAAGACCGGGCTCCGCCAGCGCGATGACGTGCGTCACGCCGTCCGAGCTCTGCGCCGTGGAGGCCTCCAACTCTGTTGTCGACTCGACCGTCGGGTTCGCTACGATCTTCTTCGGGGTCCCGCTGAGCGACTCAGCCGCGAGCTTCTCAAGGGTCAGCTTCGCGATGCTGATCTTCTTCTGGGAATCGTCCGTGTACTCAGCGCCTTCCGCCGCGAACTCTAGGCTTAGGAATACGACGTCGTCCCTCTCAAGCGCGTGGGGACGTGCAGCATCATCCGTATCGCTGCCACGACGTATGGGTGCTTCATTTTTATTCGCCAGGGTATCGAGTTCCCACTCGGCGGATATATCGGTGATGGAGTTCCCACCCCTATCCTCGCCAGTGAGATGGATTTCCCAGACACCGTCATTGGCGCCGCTCTTCGTCGTCAGGTTCAGGCTTGCGCGGTCATCCGTGACCTCCCATTTCTGGGACCCTGCGGAATCGACATCCAGATTCCGCTCAACGCCGTCCTTGCTTATTTTGCCCGTCGGCGCGCGCTCCAAATCTTCGGAGGAGGTAATCTCCAGACTCAAGGTGTCATTGCTGAGCTTGTCGGCAACAGCAACCGCGAACTTGGGATACAGGCCGTCATGGCTCCGTGAGAAGTCGAGGCTGCCGGCCGTATTCCCGGCCAGATCCTCGAGATCACCGCGATCGATTTGAATTGAAGGCTGTGCGTCCGTATCAAGGTCGGAATCGATTTCCAGGAACAGGATGTGGCGAGCGTCCTGACCGGAGGCGCCCAAATCGAGTTCGAGACCGCGGCCGAGGCTGTCCTCAACAAAGTCACGCACCCGGTTACCGGACGCCGTCTTCTTGTTGAAGTCAATGTCCTCCACGTCGCCAACCGACACAACATTGCCACCGTTGTAATCGAGCCACGTTATGGAGGCGACGGAGTGACCGCCAACACCGACGTCAGCGGCCCGAATAGTTGCACCGTTCACCGGCGCATCGAAGACGAGAGCGATGCTGTTGCGTTGGTTCTCCTGGAGAACGTACGCGCCCGCCTCGTCGTTGCCCGCCTTCGAAGACCGATCGGCGTCATCCTTGTAGGCGACGCCCCACCCGGTGATTGCGCCTTCCAACTGGGGATCAGTCGAGTCTACGGTGAATACGATTGTCACCGACTTCTTGTTGCGCGCTTTATCGTAGGCAGTCACCGACAACTCAACTTGGAGGTTCTTGTCGTCATCCTCTGCTGCTTTGGTTTCGTCCCTGACATCAATGTCTACTTCATACCCATATCCGTCGGGAACTGAACCCGACGCCTGATCCAACTCCTCCTCAGTTTCGGGGCTGTCCCACGAGGTCCCGCCGACCTGCCGAACCCGCGTATCCACCGAGACGTATTGCGTCTCCGCAATACCCTCTTCGTGCCCGTCGTCAACGACGCCGGAACCCGCATCCGTCAGGGTGAAAGAGGCATCGAACCTATCATCAGTCGTAAAGCTGTCCTTCGCCGGATCGAATCCGCCGATTGACGGGGCGACCGTGTCCACAGTTGCGTTTGCGCGCTTGATGCCCTGACCGGAAGATGGATCGTCATAGCGAATCTCAAGCTCATCGCCATCGGTCACGCCAATGAGGGAGTTGACGAGGATGGAGGCGCCTGTGTCATCTGTGCTAATCCCCAAATTGTCGGCATGGGACTCAAGAGCGTCTTTAAGGGCTGTGCCGTCCTCGCACGCACTGTTGTCGGCACTGTGCTCGCAGAGATCGTCGAAGGCATCGTTTAGCTCATTGCCGTCCGGGTCGTCGATTCGCTCCTGAATCGCATCCAGAAGAGCATCAACGTTTCCTGTCTTCTTATACTTGAGAAGGATCTTGTCGGAACTCGCCGCAGTCACATCTGGATTCATTAGAATTGTGCCCGTCATCTCAAGGGACACACTGACTGTGCCATCATCCGCGACCGCAACATTCTTAATCGATACTTTGACGCTGCTCCGACTGTTCGTGCCTCTGACGTACGAAACGTCAAAGTCGAGCTTGTTGATTACGCCATCAGCATTGCTGTCATACACGAAATGGTCGTCCGCCGCCGTGTTCACGTCCCCCAAGTCCCCCGGAATCTTGATAGGCGAATTCGCTGGGATTGGGAGTTCACCATCTACTATGCCGTCCACGGTGTCGCCGGCGCCGAGGGGAATGGATAACTCGCCTAGCGTCAGCGGCGCATCGGCATCACTGTCGTCTGTTACCCACGTGCGAATCATCTGCTTCCACTCGTTGGATATCAGGGCAACACGGCCAACGAAGACGCCGGAGTCCTGGGAGACCGCGCTGTCATCACTGAAGTCGGAGGCATCAATGCCGTCCGCGTCAGCGGCATACTTGTCGAGGGCCTTCTCCGAGGCGATGACGTAAATCGACTCACCGGAATCGCTGCGAACCTGTACGAGGCTCGCGCCGGTATCGGCGTCCACCAGCGCATCGGTTCTGGAGGTTGAGTACTCCAATTCCATCTTGGCGGTTCCGGCCGGGAAGCGCGAGGTGATGACGGTAACAGTTGTATCTCCGACGGCCGAAACTGCGGCAATTTGCCTAATGCCGTTGAATTTCACAGTGATGTCACGATCGTCAGTAACACCGTCCCCGTCCCGATCGGTGACTACCAAAATGTCTAGTTCACCGGACTCGGTGATTGGATTTCCGTCGGCATCAAGAACGCTGTTCGCAAACGTAGAAGTTCCCGTTCCCGATCTCCGCACATCGAAGACGACAGGAGTAGTACCCCGTTCGATGGAGTCGTAGACGGAGGTTACCTTGTGGAGCTGGTTGGAATCCGCGTCGTTATCGTCAATGACGATGTAGAGCGTCGAGGAGCTATCCCGGAGGTTGTCATCCGTTCCGATGGAGGTTGAGACGTATTCGACGCCCTCCAGGTTGTTGAAATCCGAGCCCGACTTGCCGGCTGGGTTGGCGAGCTGGTCCGGAGTGACAATTTTGACGACGCCAGCATCCGCGCTAACGCCAATGGCCGGGATCATGGCGAATGCGAGGATCGCGACCGTCAGGATAATGAGTGCTTTGCGCTTCACAGGAAGCCCCCTTCCATTCTGTAATCGTGGGCCGGGGTGGCCCGGTCTCTTGAGTGTAGAGGAAACCGACGGATTTATCACGGGGCCCGTCGGGCTACGCGATTGCCTTGGCTCTCGTATATGCATCTACTCCTCCCGGTCTGTGGGAATCAGGAGACCCACCGCTTGGCCGTGGACACGGCTGGGGGCGCTGACTTTCCCGCGCTTCCTATCCGATCCTTACCCGAACTCCTGAAGGGCCCCGTGCCCTCCCGGGTCTCTCACCTTGTTCTCTGTCACGCTGCCAGCAGGCAATCAGACGTGTCCTTCATGCGCACAAAAAGGGCGCTACGCCTGCCAATACGCGTAGTCATTGCCATTGACTATAGGGGGGGGTACTTGGGCTTGTCAACACTCGAACGGCAACGTTTAGCTATGATTTTTCGAAAAGGGTTCGAAAATGCTGCCATGGCACGGCGCATGAACGGCCATTCCCAACGGAACGCATACCCGCCACGTCATTCGGAGGGGGGCGCGTCCCATGTCATTCGGAGGGGGGGTGGTGGTGGCGGTTACATCTCTCGGGAGAGGGTGGCGATGAACTCCGCGTTGGTCTTCGTGCGGGAGATCCGATCCAGTATCCGCTCCGTGGCGTCCGAGGCGTCCATGTTGGAGTTGGACAGCATGGCCATCATGCGCCTGAGGGTCACGATGCCGCGGTATGTCTGTTCATCGTAGAGTCGCTCATCGCGGCGCGTGCTGGACTTGATGACGTCGATGGCGGGGTAGATGCGCCGTTCCGCCAGGCGGCGCTCCAGGTGCACTTCCATGTTGCCGGTGCCCTTGAATTCTTCATAGATCACATCATCCAGGCGGGAGCCGGTATCGACGAGGCACGTTGCGACGATGGTCAGGGTGCCTGCCTCCTCCGTGTTGCGCGCCGCGCCGAAGAAGTGCTTGGGCGGGTAGAGCGCGACGGGGTCCAGGCCGCCGGACAGTGTCCGTCCGCTGGATGGCGCGGCGATGTTGTAGGCGCGGGCGAGACGCGTGATGGAGTCCAGGAGGATGACGACGTCCCGGCCGGCCTCGACGAGTCGCTTGGCCCGCGCGAGGACGATTTCTGCAACGCGGGTGTGTTCCTCTACAGGTTCATCAAAGGTGGAGGACATGACTTCAGCACCCTTGACGGTTCGTTCCCAATCAGTCACTTCTTCAGGCCGCTCACCGATGAGGGCAGCCATGATGTGGGTCTCCGGGTAGCGCGTGGAGAGTGCATCCGCGATCTGGTGAAGAAGGATGGTCTTGCCCGCCTTGGGCGGGGAGACGATCAACGCGCGCTGGCCGAAGCCAATCGGCGCGATGAGGTTCAGCAGCCGCGTGGCCATCGCCTTCTGGTCCGTTTCGAGGTCGTAGAGCCTGTCCGGGAAGAGTGCGGTGAGTTGATCAAAGATCGGGCGGCGCCGCGAGACTTCCGGCTCCTGCCCCGTGACGGTATCCACGCGCAACAATCCGTAGTATTTCTCGCCGCTCTTGGGGGAACGGACCGGGCCGGTGACCCAATCACCGGTGCGGAGGCCAAATCGGCGGACCTGCGATTGGGCGACGTAGACATCATTGATGTTGTGGTGGAGGTTGCGGTGGCGGATGAAGCCATAGCCGTCGTTTGTGGTTTCAAGGATGCCGCTGGCGTTGATGATGCCGCCCCGCTCACCCAGCGTCTGGATGGCACGATGCACCATGTCTTCACGTCGGAAGATCGAGCCGCCTGACATGCCGAGAATCTCTGCGAGCTGGGCCGCTGCCTCGCGATCAAGTCCCTCCAAGTGGGGGATGGTGACGTTGGCCAGTTCCGACGGTAGGGGTTCCCCTGAGTACTCTCTCTGGATGGATTCAGGGCCGCCATCATCCCTTGGGGGGAGACCACGCTGCCGGTCTGGCCGTTGCGGGCGATCCCGGTCCGGTCGGCGACGCGCTCCATCGCCGTTGTTGGCGGGGCGGGGTCGTGGACCACGCCGGGAGGGCGGCCGTTGGGTCACGTCGGCGGGGATGCGCTCAGTCGGGTCCGCGGGGATGTCCGACATGGACGGGGCTGGGTGCGCCGTGCCGTTGGCTGCACTCTCCGTTGAGGTCAACTCCGCCTCTTGGCCAGGGTTTTCCGTGACGGTTTCCGCAGGCGCGCTGCCGTTGCCCGGCTCAGAGGCCGTTCGGCGAACGCGCGGGGGACGGGCAATGCCACGCCGTGCCTCTTGAGGCTCTTCAGGGGGCTGTGCGTCTGTGGTGTCCAATCCGTTTCTCCTTCTGAGCAGGGTACGGCTTCTATGGCCGGCGCGCCTACTTTTCGTCGATTGCGATTTTGCTAGGTTTTTGCGGTGAGTCTGGGCGGAAAGTGTAGAGTCACGCGTGTTTGGTGCATCAACATGGGACGGGCGCGCTAGAAGCCGAAGCCGGCACGGACGGCGGGGGTGGGTTCTTGTTCATCGTATTCCACATGTTCATCGGCGGAGGCGGGGGGGCGGGTAGGTTGCGGCGCTCCGGGACGCTCCATCATGAGCGGCGGCTGCTCGCCAGCGCGGAGGATGCCAGCCGCGATGGAGACAAATTCACGGAACAGTGGATGCGCCCGCGTGGGCCGAGACCGAAACTCCGGATGGAATTGCGTTCCGACCATGAATGGATGGTCACGCATTTCAGCGATTTCAACGAGGTCTCGCTCACGGTGCAGCCCGCTGACGATCAGGCCTTGTGCATTAAGGGGATCACGGTAGGCGTTGTTGAATTCAAAGCGGTGGCGGTGTCGCTCAACAACGGTCTCCAGTTCATGATAGGCGCGTGCGGCATGGGTGCCTGGGATGAGGTGACAGAGGTAGGAACCCAGCCGCATGGTTCCACCTTTGACGCGAACTCCTTCTTGGTCCTCCATGATGTTGATCACGGGATGGGGGGTCTGAACGTCAAACTCGGTGGAGTTGGCGCCCTTAAGCCCAGCGACGTGCCGCGCGAACTCAATGACCATGATCTGCATACCCAGACACAGGCCAAGGTAGGGAACATGCTGTTGTCGTGCATAGCTGGCGGCACGGACCATTCCCTCAATTCCACGGCTGCCAAATCCGCCCGGAACGATGATCCCGTGGACGCGTTCCAGCCGTTCCTCCCAGCCTTCCCCTTCAAGTTCCTCCGCGGATATCCACTCAATATCGACAGTGACGCCGATCTCCAGACCCGCATGTGACAACGCTTCCTTAACGGAGAGGTACGCATCACGCAGTTCCACATACTTGCCCACAATGGCCACGGTCAGCGGAGGTTTCGGCTCCTCGAATCGGCGGACAAGGTCCCGCCAGTCATCCAGTTGCGGTTCTGCGCTGGCGTAGTCCGCGAGCTGCATTCGGTCAAGAAGATATCCGCCCAGTCCCCACTCTTCAAGAAGAAGCGGCACACGATAGATGGTGTCCACAGTGGAAAGCGGCACAACGGCCTTTTGTTCAACGTCACAGAACAGGGCGATTTTTTCGATGGTCTCTTGCGTTGCCTCAACCTCGCTGCGGGCGATGATGACGTCCGGACGGATGCCTGCACTGCGACCAAGCTCACGCACTGAGTGCTGGGTGGGCTTGGTTTTGAGTTCGCCGGTGGCGTGGAGATACGGAAGATAGGTGACGTGAACGAAGAGGGCATCCGCGCGACCCACCTCATTGCGCACCTGTCGGATTGCCTCCAGGAAGGGTAGTCCTTCAATATCGCCAACGGTGCCGCCCACCTCGATGATGATGACCTCCGCCTCGGTCTCTTGGGCGATCTGGCGCATGCGGTTTTTGATTGCGTTTGTCACGTGAGGAACAACTTGAATTGTGCCCCCGAGAAAATCTCCACGTCGTTCCCGCGAAAGCACCGATGAATACACCTGCCCAGCCGTTACGCTGGATGAGCGCGTCATTTCCGTATCGACGAATCGTTCGTAGTGACCGAGGTCGAGATCAGTCTCCGCGCCGTCTTGCGTCACAAAGACTTCTCCGTGCTGATAGGGGGACATTGTGCCCGGATCGACGTTCAGATACGGATCAAGTTTCTGAACTGCGACCCTGATGCCGCGGCTGGTGAAGAGGCGGCCAATGGCCGCGGCCGTTATGCCCTTACCGATGGAGCTAACGACGCCGCCGGTCACAAAGACATATTTTGCCATGCATCCCCAAATGCGCCGCTCCTCTGATGTGTCTCAGGGAGGGCATCACACTCGCCTCGTTCGGCAACGGCCATATGGCACATACGCGTAAATCCACAACGCGCGCCGTCACGCTTTTCCTGGGGGACGTCCACTACTTTGCAGAACGGGCGTGAACAAAGCCCGGACCAAACACGGGGCTACTATGCGCCTCTGTCCACCCATTGTCAACGCTAGCAGTCGCCGTGGCGCACTGTGCTTTGAATGGAAACACGCAGCGCCCGTTTCCATTACTCGAAAGATGCCAACTGGGCAGCTAACTCAGGCGTGATACGCCGTACGCTTTCTGCCACGAGACGGACGGTGGAGGCGAAATCTCCACGATGGATAATACCGTTGTGGCTGTGTAAGTATCGCGTTGGCACGGCAATGTTGATCGAGGGCGTTCCCGCGCCGGCCTTCTGGATCTCTGCCGCATCCTCTCCGTACCCGCTCAAGACGTTGAACTGTAGAGGCATAGCAAGCTCTTCCGCCACGGTGACCAACATGTCACGCAGGCGCAGGTTGGGCAACATTGAGCTGTCATGCAGGAAGATTGTCGGCCCTTCCCCCAATTTTTCCTGCGCTTCATCCGCCGAAATTCCCGGATAATCCCCCGCGACACCTGATTCCAGATTGATGCCAACGTCTGGCATCACACGAAAGCTGCTTGTATGCGCGCCACGCAACCCCACTTCTTCCTGCACCGTCGCGACGCAATACACGGTCGCTTCAGACGGCTGCCCCGATTCACGCAGTGCCTTGGCAACCTCAACGAGCCCCGCCAATCCGACGCGATCATCCCACGCCTTGCCAAGATAAAGCTCCCCACCCGCCAGCTCCGCAAAGCTGCTATCAGGCGCTATGGGGTCGCCGGGGCGGATGGCGAGCCTCTGTTCCGCATCATCCTTATTCTGCGCGCCCACATCGATGAACATGCCTTCCTTGCGAAAGATCTGCCCCCGCGCATCCGGCTGCATGACGTGAACCGTCTTTATTCCAGTCACGCCCGGAAGGGGACCATTCCGGGTCATGACAACCCACCGTTGGTTGATGAGTGCCTGATCAAGCCACCCTCCCAGCGTCTGGATACTCAGATACCCCTCCGGCGTGATTTGGCGGACCATCAGCCCCACTTCATCCATGTGCGCAGAGAGCATGACGCGCGGCGTACCTTCTCGTTCTTCACCGATGCGCGCAATCAGGGAGCCCATGCCGTCTGTCTCCAGGGCATCAGCAAGAGGTGCTAACTCGCGCCGCATGATGGCGCGGACGGGACCTTCATGACCCGTCGGCCCGAACGCGTTCGATAGCTCCCGAAGCAGCCGTCGCTGGCGCTCATAGTCGTCAGAAGGTGTGGTGGTCATGATTCAGAGCCAAAGACCGTTCCATGGTTTTTCAATAATCACGCGCCGCGACCAATCCATCACCATGCCGGTCATCACCCCACCTCATTCACACAGCGTCCGTCATTCGTCATTATAGGAAGAGCGTAAGGAGATACGAAGCGGCATGTCCCATCATGATCACATTGCAGATACGGCGCATGGCGGCGCACTAGAGAACCGTTATATCGGCGACAACGACACACTCATCCGCATGCGGCATTCCGCCGCCCACATGATGGCGGAGGCCGTTCTCTCCCTGTTTCCAGAGGCGAAGCTGGGAATCGGCCCACCCATCGAGGACGGCTTCTACTACGATTTTCTTCTGCCACGCACGCTGACCCCTGAGGACTTGCCGGAGATTGAGGCACGCATGAGGGAGAGCGCCTCAGCCGCCGCGCCGTTCATTGCACGCGAAATGTCTCGTGAAGACGGGTTGGCGCATTTCGCGGACCAACCCTTCAAGCTGGATATCATCAACAGCCTTACCGATGACACCGTGTCCACGTACACGCACAGGGATTTCACAGATCTCTGCCAGGGCCCCCATGCGAGTTCGACGGACAAGACGGGGGCGTTCACCTTATTGCGCGTCGCCGGAGCGTACTGGCGCGGCAGCGAGAATAATCCGCAATTGCAGCGCATCTACGGCGCGCTGTTTGAGACGGAGGAGGAACTTGACGCCCACCTTGAGCGGCTTGCGGAGGCGGAACGCCGGGATCACCGCCGCCTTGGACGTGAACTTGACCTCTTCTTCTTTGACGCCATTGCCCCCGCAAGCCCCTTCTTTCTCCCAAAGGGCGCGATGATCTACACCCTGATGGTCGATTTCATCCGCAAGCTCTACACCTCGTACGGCTACCAGGAAATCATCACGCCTCAAATATTTCTGACAGACCTCTGGAAGCGCTCCGGCCACTACGACAATTACCTGGAAAACATGTATCTGACGCAATCGGATGAGGTTGAGTACGGCGTTAAGCCAATGAACTGCCCGGGGCACTGCGTCGTCTACTCGTCACAGTTGCACTCATACCGTGGCCTGCCGTTACGCTACGCCGATTTTGGACGTCTGCACCGTAACGAGCGCTCTGGCGTCGTGCACGGCCTCACGCGGGTACGCAGTTTCTCGCAGGACGATGCTCATATTTTCTGTCGTATCGACCAGATCCAGGACGAATTTTCCTCACTGATTCGCATGATGCGTGAGGTGTATGCGGCCTTTGGCCTCAATGAGCCGCGCTACACGCTCTCTCTGCGGCCCGAACGGCGCGTCGGCAGCGATGAAACGTGGGATCGCGCAGAGCAGGCGCTGAGGGAAGCCCTCATTGCGGCCGGCGCGGACTTCCAGGAGATACTTAACGAAGGGGCGTTTTATGGCCCAAAAATCGACCTCTTCTCACAGGACGCGCTGCGCCGCGAGTGGCAGCTTAGCACCTTCCAGCTCGATTTCAACCTGCCGGAGCGATTCGACCTTGAATACGTCACGGAAGACAATCGGCGAGAGCGCCCGGTGATGATACATCGCGCCATCCTCGGCTCACTTGAACGCTTCCTGGGCGTCCTGCTTGAACACAACGCCGGCGCATTCCCTTTCTGGCTCGCGCCGGTGCAGGCCACGATTATTCCCATCGCCGACCGACACGTACCGTACGCGGGGCGGGTACGGCAACGCCTTCAGGACGCCGGCCTGCGCAGCGAGATCGACGATCGCAACGAAAGAATGAATGCCAAGATTCGGGACGCCCAATCCCAACGAGTGCCCTACATGCTCGTGGTGGGCGATAGGGAGGCCGAGGCGGATACGGTCGCCGTGCGCAGCCGCACAAACAGCGAAAGCCTCGGCGCGATCTCAACGGATTCCTTCATCGAGCACGCCCGAGAGGAGATAGAAAGGCGCGGGTGAGGATTCGCATGACTGCCAACACGCCATGTGGGTACACTACGTACCTTCATCGGAACAGCCTGTAGAGAGGCTTCTATGTTTAGAACGAACGATAGGTTACTTAGTCATCTGCTGAACGACGTGGAATCGGGAGCGATGCAACTACCCGATTTTCAACGCGGTTGGATCTGGGACGACGCCCGTATCAAGAGCCTGTTGGCCAGCATTTCCCGTGGCTTTCCCATCGGAGCAGTGATGACACTTGAAGCAGGGGGGACCCTTCGGCTGAAGTCGCGGGTTGTTGAAGGGGTCGATGATGACCGGGGCGGATCGCCCGATTCGTACTTGCTGGATGGACAACAGAGACTGACGTCGCTTTATCAGGCGCTCATGCATCCCGATGCCGTCAACACGAGCGAAAGGAGTCGTGGCCGAAAGGTCAAGCGCTGGTACTACATCGATATGCGGGCAGCACTGAATCCCGTCACTGAGCGTGAACAGGCAATCATTAGCCTCCGTGAGGATAAGAGGGCGGTTGAGGATATTGGGCGGATTGTCGTTCTTGACGTATCCACACCTGAATTGGAGTTCGAGAACCACCACATGCCTACCGAAAGTCTTCTTGGTTTGGTTGGTTCGGGGCGATGGCTGAGGGACTACGAAAGATACTGGCTCGACCCCATTAAAGAGCACCCAGATGGTGATCCACGCGACTTTGTCGATAAGTTCGATGAGGAGATCGTCAAGAAGTTCTCCGAATACTTGCTGCCCGTCATAGAACTGAGTAAAGACACTGAGAAGGAAGCCGTCTGCATTGTCTTTGAGAAGGTCAACACCGGCGGGGAGCCCCTGAATGTCTTTGAACTTTCCACCGCGTCGTTCGCCGCTGATGACAGCTTCTCGCTCAGAGAAGACTGGGCAGAGCGGAGGGACCGACTGTTTTCCAAGTGGAGCGTATTGAAGAACCTGCGGGGTGACCAGTTTTTGCAAGCACTTGCGCTCCTGAAGACGCAGAGTGATGCCCGTCAGGCCGAGCAGGAAGGGGAAACGGGTCGGCAGCTCCCAGTCATCGCGTGTCAACGGAAACAGATACTCGATCTGGAACTTGATGACTATCACATCTGGGGAGACAGAGTCGAAGGCGGCTTTGTGGATGCGGCGAAGTTTCTGCGAAGTCAATATGTGTTCGGGGAAAAGAATGTCCCCTACACTACGCAGCTGGTTTCGCTGGCTGCCCTCTTCGTTGAGCTGGGCCCGGAGGCCCACACCCTCTTGGCGAGAGAACGGCTGGAGCGCTGGTACTGGTCAGGCGTTTTCGGTGAGGTCTACGGGGGCGCAATCGAGACACAGTTCGCCAACGACCTGGTTGACGTCGCCAAATACGTGCGCGATGGCACCGAACCCCGCATGGTTACTGAGGCAAACTTCGTTCCACAACGGCTCATTTCCCTCAAGACCAGAAACAGCGCCGCCTACAAGGGTCTCTACGCGCTCCAGATGAAGCACGGCGCCAAGGACTGGATGTCCGGAAACGGCCTATCCTTCGCCACTTTCGATGACGCGCATATCGACATCCATCATATTTTTCCTGTTGCATGGTGCCAAAGTGATAATGTTCCGAGTCGGTTATACGACTCCATTATCAATAAGACACCGATGGATGCTCACACAAACAGAGTGATGGGTGGTCGGGCCCCGTCAATCTACTTGAGGCGTTTAGAACGAGAAGCGCATGAGGGGCAACTGGATCCTCTGCTGCGTTCACACTGGCTGGACGTCGATCATCTCCGGAATGACCAGTTCGGAGAACACTTTGTGCAACGCGGCCAATACATGCTCGATCTCATCGGCAGCGCAATGGGTCGTAGCTTGGGGGATGGAAGACACGTCTTTAGCGAGGCCCTGCAGAATGCTGGTGTTGCGGATGCCTACGTAGATGATGAGCCAGAATACAGTGAGGTTGGGGAGTCTGAATTGGAGCCCGAGCCTGACGCAGCGTAGCCTCGACCTCCCCATCCTTGACCCGAACACGGAACGCCGCCTATCGTACTCGCAGTCTCCCGGGCATTGCACGCGACGGGGATGAGGGGCGTTGGAGGCCACAGGATCGGCTTGCGCAGCGCGCCTGCTTGAGTGGGGGGATCATCGATGAGCACAAGGGAATCAGGCACACCTGATAACGCGCTTGGGGATGTGCGCGTCGTCGAGATTGGCGAGATGCCCGCGGCCTACTGCGCTGGTTACCTGGCGGGCCTCGGCGCGGACGTTATTAAGGTGGAGCCCCCGGGCGGCGACCCAAACCGCATGCATGCACCATTCGCCGGCGATATCACCGATCTGGAACGCGGAATTCCCTTCCTCAACGCCAACCTCAACCGTCGCAGCATTGTTCTTGACGTTGTCAATGACGCCGAACGGGCCACGCTGGAAAAGCTCATCGAGCGAGCCGACATCCTTGTCGAAGCCACACCGCCCGGTCACCTTGCCGCGCTCGGCTTGGATGACGACCGTCTGACTTCCTTGAATCCCAGTCTCATCACTGTCTCTATCACACCGTTCGGTCAGTCAGGTCCGTACAGCCATTTTGCGGCCAATGAGGCCGTGGTATCCGCGATGTCCGGCGTGATGATGAGCCAGGGTGACGATGCCCGTGCGCCGGTTGTCCTGCCGTGCCAGATCGGCTCGCAGCTTGCCGCCGTTCACGGGGCGTATCTCGCGATCGCTGCTATGCGGCACCGACGCGCCACCGGCCGCGGACAACGCATCGATCTCTCACTGCAGGAGGCGTTAACATACGCCGGCGTCAGTGCCATTGCCCGGTACAGCCAGCGGAGCGAAATCGTCACGCGGCAGGGAAGCAGCGGGGGGCCGGCCAACATCTACCGCACGAAGGACGGCAAGTATATTCAGCTTGCCATTTTCATGACCGGTCACTGGCGGGTTTTCTCACGCACGTGGATGGAGGATGCCATTCTCTCCGGCGATGATTGGGATTCCTCGCAATACCGCACGGACAATGAGGATCTTGCCCAGGTGTTGATCCAGTCCTTCGTCGAACAATACGACCGCGATGAATTCGTGGAGGAGGCTCAACGGCGCGGTCTCGCCTGTTGTCCAGTCAACACATTCGAGGACTTTGTGACCGATGACCACATGCGGCAGCGCGACTGGTTCCAGACGGTCACGCACCCCGTGGTTGGCGAGTATCAAACGCCAGGCCAACCCTTCATCATGTCGGCCACGCCGTGGGCGCAACCGCGTCCTGCACCCCTGCTTGACCAGCATCGCGACGAAATCTTGGGCGAAATCGCTGATCTTCAGCCCCGACGTGAAACGGGCACGTCTGCTCCGAACGGCCCCGCTCCTGACACCCCTCTTTTGGACTCAGTACGAGTCACGGATATTACACGCGCCTTCGCTGGCCCCATTGGCACGATGTTCTTGGGCTTCTACGGAGCGGAGGTCATTAAGGTGGAGTCGGAGAGCCTGGAGGCAAATCGCGAACCGACGCGCCCCCTCTTCCCGGATATGAATCGCGCCAAGCTCAGTTGCACCATAGATCTTCGCTCAGACGGCGGCAAGGAGCTCTTCCGTGATCTGGTGCGCAAGAGCGACGTCGTCGTCGACAACTTCAGTGCCACGGTCATGCGGCGACTCGGCTTTGGGTACGAGGAACTCTCGGCCATCAACCCGCGCATTATCCAGATTGGAATGCCCGGCATGGGAACGACGGGCCCGTTGAATGACTGGGTTACGTACGGCAACAACCTGCAGGCGATCACGGGGCTGTCCCTTCTCTGGGGGCACCCTGACTCACCGATGCAGAGCCACGCCAAGGGTGTCATTCCGGATTACGTCGGCGCGGCGTTCGTCGCTCTCGCTGCGATCGCCGCGCTTGCACACCGCGATGTCACTGGTCACGGGCAGGCTATTGAGATCGCGCAGGTCGACGGGCAAGGTTCCGTGATGGGACCAGCCATCCTCGATTACACAATCAACAATCGCATTTGGGGAAGTGTGGGCTATGAGGAGCCAATGGCGGCCCATTATGCCCCCTTCGGCGCGTATCCGTGTCGCTACCCGGACACCTGGATCGTCATCGCCTGCGAGACGGATGGTCAGTGGCGTGCGCTGACGCAAGTCATGGGAGCGCCTCACATGGAGGATGACCTGCGGTTCCACGATGGCGCTGGCCGCCGTACGAACCGCGATGAGATTAACCACGAAATTACCGCGTGGACGCAGTCTTTCACACCTCGCCAATTACTGCACATGCTGCAAAAGGTGGGGGTTCCTGCCGGGATCGCCATGAACGGTGAAGACCTCTACCATGATCCGCACTTGCGGGAGCGTGGCCATGTCGTACAGGTCACCCATTCCCCGTGGGGCCTGCTATCCCATCAGGGCCTTCCTGCGGTCCCCTCCCTCTCACGGGCAACGGCAGCCAAACCTGCTCCGTGGATTGGCGCGGATAACGACTACGTATACAAATCAATCCTTGAGCTATCCGACGACGACATCTCGAATGGTGTCAAAAGTGGGGTCCTCCGCTAGGTCTGCGCGGCCTTGCGCCATGGCGTGGCCATTCTTGACGGCCTCAATGGGGCACATGTATAGTCCGTGCTTGAGCACGGGCTTGGATTAGAGAAGGGGAACAGACATCCCGAGAGACTATCGCATCAACCAGCGCATTACCGTGCCGGAAGTGCTTGTTATCACCGACACGGGGGAACGAGTTGGTGAGATGCAGACGGCGGACGCCATTCGCTTGGCGCAAGACAGTGGACTCGATCTCGTGGAGGTCGCCCCCGGCGCGCAGCCCCCTGTCTGCCGCATCTTGGACTACGGGCGCTATCGCTATGAGCAGTCTAAGAAAGAGCGGGAAGTCCGTAAAGGTCAGCACACGCAGGAGCTTGGTGAGGTGCGTCTCCGTCCTAAGATTGGCCAGCATGATATCGACTTTAAGACACGCACGGTGCGAAAGTTGATTGATGGAGGAGACAAGGTCAAAGTGTCTGTCATCTTCCGAGGACGGGAATCCACACACCCAGAGTTGGCGATTAGCTTGCTCAAGAAGGTTTCAGAGCAGGTGGAGGACATCGCGGGGATTGACACCGCACCGCAGCTGGAGGGACGGGGCATGAGCATGATTCTCGCCCCCCTGAAGCGGAAGACCGTCACCACGGCTCGGCAAGCCGAAGCTCCGGCGGACGAAGAAACCACAGAAGCGGTGGCTGCCACCACCGAGTAATCAACGAACCGGATACGCGTCACGAGGCGTGGGGAAGCAGTGTAGTTATGCCAAAATACAAGCTCAAAACACACAAGGGGACGCAGAAACGCATTGGCGTCACCGGCTCTGGAAAGCTCACCAAGAGAAAGGGCCACCAGAGCCACCTGCGACGCCGCAAGCCCAAGGACGTTAAGCGCCTCTATGGCGATGATCTGCCGCTGAGTCCGGCGGACCGCCGGCGTGTCCAGCGGCTACTTCCGTACGGTCCGTAAGACGACCTTCCTGCCCCCGTAAACGATAGAGAGGATTACGCGTTATGACCCGAATCAAGGGCGGGCCAAAAACACGACGCCGTCACAAGGAAGTCATCAAATTGATGAAGGGTCAGTGGGGCTCACGGCACAAGCTCTTTCGACGTGCTCATGAATCCCTACTCCATTCCTGGCAGTACGCATATGAGCATCGTCGGGAGCGCAAGGGTGATATGCGCCGACTCTGGATCACGCGCATCAACGCAGCCGCCCGCATGAATGGGCTTACCTATGGGCAGATGATACACGGCCTCAAACTTGCAGACGTCGCAGTCGACCGCAAGATGTTGGCGGACCTTGCCGTGCGAGATCCTCAAGCCTTTACGCGCATCGCGGAAATCGCCCGTGATGCGCTCGCCGCTCAGACGGCGGCGTAACTGCCGCGTAGGACACTCAGCCGTCACAGCCGCGCTGCGCACCGTCAAGGCCGCCCTCCCCAAACGCCGTTCTGAACAGAGCACGCTAGCGCCGTGTCATTCTGAATGGAACGTAGCGACCACCATGTCGTCGTGAATGGAACGCACTAGCACCATGTCGTCGTGAATGGTGCGCCAATACACCATGTCATTCTGAATGAGGCGCAGCGACCACCGTGTCATTCTGAACGGAACGTAGTGGAGTGAAGAATCTAAACACGTGCGTCAGACCATGCGTGTGGTGTTCCGCCCCTGCGGCAATGGGGACGTAGATTCTTCGCTGCGCTCAGAATGACAGGAAGGGCGCTTCGGCGTGGCCAAGAGGGCGCGGGGCACGAATGTCAGGGGGCGAACAAGTGGGCCGCCCGGGGATCGAACCCGGAACCTTGGGATTAAAAGTCCCCTGCTCTGCCAGTTGAGCTAACGGCCCAGAATCGCGATGGGCATCACGCGGCTGAGTAGGCATCCGTTTCGTGCGGGGAAAACCCGATGTCACGTGGAGGCCAGTACGTGAGTAGAGCCTTGCCGATGATGTCACCCCGCCCAATCGTACCCCAGTGGCGAGAATCTTGGCTGGAGCGGCGGTTATCTCCCATGACGAAGTACTCGCCCGGCCCAAGGAGAATGTCACCAAACGATTGAGTCACCTGGCCTTCGGAGAGCCAGGTCTCGGCGATCTCCACCTCATTGATGCGTATCGGCCCACCGGAGCGATCGAACTGGATGACGTCCCCCGGCACTCCGATGATGCGTTTGATGAGATCCATGCCCTCCTGCTCGGGAGTATTGACTATCACAACTTCGCCCCGCTGTGGCTGGTGAAACAGATACACATCATCACCGTCCGGTACATCAATGAACGGTAGCAGGTCATCCACGACGTCCCGGTTTAGGCTGAAAAAGACGGCCGTGTTAACGATGATGAGCTCGTTGTCGTGAACGGACGGCTCCATGCTGCTCCCGCTGACGACGTAGTTTTGCATGAGCGCCTGAACAAGGGCAAACAAGATGATGGCCAGTGCCAGGGTTTCCGCCAGATCGATCACGAAGCGTCGAAGGGGGTGCTCATCCGGCAACGCCAAAACACCCTCGGTCAGGTATTCATCCTGCGGATCGGCAGTCGGTGTGATCGGCACGTATCTCATGAGTCTCCATCCAGTATAGATTCGCACACCGTATGAATCCGTACTGCTATCTCCTGTATTCAGGGCGCGTTTCATGCAACAGTGAGAGGGCGCACGGCTCGATGCCGTGGGTTCTGCCCGGCGCAAGAGGAGAGAGACATGTCACTAGGCCACGTCACTCAGGCAATTCGGCGGAGCGATGCCCTGCTGCTTACAGTCGTTCTTGCTCTCGTCATCTCCGCCGCGTTCGCCTGCACGATCGAATCAACGAACGACACGACAGAGGAGGACACTGGCGGGACAACGTCGATGACTGGCGGCAGTGCAGTCACCAGCCTCGATCGCTCAACTGAAGGCATTTGGGTTACAGGCACGGGCCGGGTATCCATCGAACCTGACATCGCAACTGTACGCCTTGGCGTTGAGGCCACCCGCGACACGGTGAGTGAGGCACTGTCTGAGGCCGCGCAGTCCATGCAGACCATTGTGTATACCCTGACGGCAGCCGGCATCGACGAGAAGGACATTCGCACCTTGAATTTCACCGTGGCGCCCCAATACAAATGGAGTGACGAGCTCGGCCGTAGCGAGACCATTGGTTACATCGTCAGGAATACCGTTCGCGCCATTGTTCGTGATCTGGACTCACTTGAGGACGTGATCGATGAGGCGATACGGGCGGGCGGAGATGATGCTCGCTTCGACGACCTGTCGTTCGGCGTGGACGATCGGGCGGACGCAGAGCGAGAGGCACGTGACCTTGCCATGGCGGCTGCGCTGGAACAGGCCACACAGCTGGCGTCGTCGGCAGGCGTTTCGCTTGGGGACCCGTTCTACGTTGCAGAGTCGGCCGCCCCAATCGCGCAGAATATCTCGGAGATGGCGCGTTCCCTTCTAGCCTACGGTGACTCCGCATCAGCGGGAACGCCTATACTGTCGGGTGAGCAAGACATTGTCATATATGTCCGTATCGGCTACGAAATGACGTAGCGACCCACCCTGAGCAACCGCCGTGAAGGCGCAGGTGCGCTATAGTAGCTGCAACGTAGTCATTCCCGGGGGAGGGGCCATCGGGTGGTCCTCAACGACAGCGACATCCAGGCCGAGATTGCTAGCGGCCGCGTTATCATTGATCCGCTCAATAGCAACGACGTTCAGCCAGCCAGCGTTGACGTGCACTTGAGCGACAAGATTCTGGTGTTCCGCAATTCACGCCGGCCCTTTATCGATGTCCGCCAGGATGTCAGCGATCTTACTGAGATGGTGGCCATCCGGGATGATGCCCCCTTCATCCTCCACCCCGGTGAGTTTGTCTTGGGTAGCACTATTGAGGACATCGGCCTCCCCAACGATCTCGTCGCGCGGCTGGAGGGAAAGAGTTCACTTGGCCGCATTGGCCTGCTCATCCACTCAACTGCCGGCTATGTCGACCCCGGCTGGCGCGGCCGTCTAACCCTTGAGCTGAGCAACGTGAATAATCTGCCCATTACGCTCTATAGCGGAATGCCGATCGGCCAGATATCGTTCACGCGTCTTTCCGGACCCGCCAAGCGTCCCTACGGCTCCGATGAGCTTGGCAGTAAGTATCAGGGTCAGGCAGAGCCAACGCCGAGCCGGGCCTATCGCGATTTCCAGGCCTCGCAGTGAATCCCGCTGCGGAGTCGCTGATGGCACAAGCCCTCCAACTGGGCCAGCGTGCGCTTGGCCTCTCAAGTCCAAACCCGGCGGTGGGCGCGGTCATTGTTCGTGATGGCGCCATCGTCGGTGAGGGTTACACGCAGCCGCCCGGTGGGCCGCACGCAGAGATCGTCGCGTTAGAGCAGGCCGGAGAGCGTGCACGCGGCGGGACGATGTACACCACTCTTGAGCCATGCTCTCACCACGGCCGCACACCGCCATGCGTGGAGGCAATGATTGCCGCTGGGCTTGAATCCGTAGAGATCGCCGTCCTTGATCCGCATCCTGCCGTGAATGGCTCCGGCCGGAAACTCCTGGACGAACATGGCATAGCCACACGCGTTGGCCGTTCCGCAGAAGAGGCCGTGCTGCACTTCCAGGGCTATTTCAAGCGTGAGCAGACAGGCCTGCCACTCGTTATCGCCAAGTACGCCATGAGCCTTGATGGAAAGATTGCGAGTCACACGGGTGATGCCCGCTGGATCTCTGGAGAGGCAGCACGGGCTCGTACCCATAAACTGCGCTCACAAGTCGACGCAATCATTACGACCTCCGGCACCGTGATTGCGGATGATCCGCAGCTGACCGCCCGTGATGCAGAGGGGGTTGCCCTGCCGCGCCAACCGCTGCGTGTCATCGCGGACAGCAACGGGCGCACGCCGCCAACGGCGCGTCTGTTCAGTGAACCCGGACAGACGCTCGTGGCGACTGCATCCGCGGATGCCTGCGCTCCTTTCCACGTCTTAGGCGAGGGAGTAACGTCGGCAGCCTTCCCCGGAAAGGATGGCCGCGTTGACCTGATGGCGCTGCTACGTCACCTCGGTCACAACGGCGCTCTGCAGATCATGACGGAGGCGGGTGAGCAGTTGCTTGGCGCCTTCTTCGATGAGGGGCTTGTCGACCAGGCTGATATCTGTATTGCGCCGATCATCATTGGAGGGAGTAACGCCCCAGGCCCAGTTGGGGGCAGCGGTATCGCAGCAATCGCGGGCGCGCATCGCTTCCTCAGCATGGATGTCGACCGCGTCGGTCAGGACATCGTCTCGCGGGGCATCCTGCGTTACTGGCATGGCGACGCGGATTGATGCGCACGGGCGTATAATCAGGGGCATCCAGCAAAGGAACGGCAGGGGCGGACCAGTACTCATAGGCGGCACGTCAATAATGTTTACGGGAATCGTTGAAGAAGTCGGACGCATCATCGCCATCGGCGAGGGTGGACTGGTTGTAGAGGCGGACGTGACATTGGGCGATACGCGCATCGGTGATAGTCTTTCCGTCAACGGCGCATGTCTGACCGTGACGGAAATGACTGAAAAGCGCGTCAGCTTTGACGTCATGCCGGAGACCCTACGGCGCACCGCGATGAACGCGCTTCAGCCCGGCAACCCAATAAACCTGGAACGCGCCGTCACGCTTGGCACTCGCCTCGGCGGCCACATCGTTCAGGGCCACATCGATGGCACAGGCACAGTCGTTGACGTTACGCCGGAGGGGGACGCGCGCCTTGTGCGCATTAGCGCCCCGGCAGACGTCATGCGCTACCTCGTGGAGAAGGCATTCATCGCCGTCAACGGTATCAGCCTCACGGTTATGGGCCTAGACGATGACTCCTTCACAGTGTCACTTGTACGCCACACGTACGAGAACACGGATCTCGGCGAGGCCGACGTGGGGATGTCGGTGAATCTGGAGACGGATATCTTTGCCAAATACGCGGAGAGACTGTTGAACGGTGACAGGGAGGGCGCTAGCGCCCGTTTAGAGGCCGTGGAGGCACGAGAATGAGCGTGATAGACGTTGAGAGCGCCGCCGCCCGGATGCGGCGCGGTGAATTCGTCATTATTGTCGACGACGCCGAGAGGGAAAATGAGGGTGATCTTGCGGTCGCGGCGGACATGGTGACGCCGGAACAGATCAACTTCATGGCACGGAACGCCCGCGGCTTGGTTTGCGTTCCGCTGCTCGGCGCACGGCTCGATGAGCTTGGGATTCCAATGATGGTGCAGGAGAACACGACACCACTCTCCACCGCCTTCACGGAGTCTGTTGATGCCAGGAAGGGCGTCACCACGGGCATCTCCGCTGCGGATCGCGCCAATACTATCCGTGCCCTGGTCCATCCTGAAACGCGGGCTGGTGACCTGACTCGCCCCGGGCACATGTTCCCACTCCGCTACCGTGAGGGCGGTGTGATGGTCCGTACCGGCCATACGGAGGCCGTCATCGATCTTGCTCGCATCGCCGGCCTCTATCCTGCAGGCGTCATCTGCGAAATCATGAATGAAGACGGGACCATGGCTCGTATGCCGCAGTTGGAAACCCTATCTGAGCAGTGGGATATCCCCATCATCACCATTGCCCAGATCATCGAGTTTCGCCGACAGCGAGAGACGCTGGTCGAGCGGCGCGGCATTGCTGATCTTCCAACGCGCCACGGGGTCTTCCGCGCATATGGCTATGCGAGCGTCATTGACGTTAAAGAACACGTCGCGCTCGTCATGGGGGATATCACGCCTGATGAGCCGGTGCTGACCCGCATACACAGCGAATGCGTCACGGGTGATGTGTTTCGTTCGATGCGGTGTGATTGTGGGGAGCAGGTCGATTTGGCCTTACAGCACATCGCAGCGGAGGGAACTGGAGTCTTTCTCTACATGCGGCAGGAAGGCCGCGGCGTGGGCCTCCACAACAAGTTGCGCGCGTACGCGCTCCAGGACACTGGGTTGGATACGGTTGAGGCCAACTTGCAGATCGGCTTCCCTCCAGACCTACGTGACTACGGAATTGGCGCACAGATCCTCGTCGATCTGGGTGTACGGAGGCTGAAGCTCATGACGAACAATCCCCGCAAGGTCGTCGGGCTGGATGCGTTCGGCTTGGAGCTCGTCGAGCGCGTTCCCATCGAAGT
The DNA here is from genome assembly GCA_965224255.1 of Dehalococcoidia bacterium. Classification (GTDB taxonomy): domain Bacteria; phylum Chloroflexota; class Dehalococcoidia; order UBA6926; family UBA6926; genus VXMO01. The sequence continues at coordinate 1,283,242 of CBDCYO010000005.1, read as the reverse complement.
CTCGCCGAACGACCACAATCGCCGTTATCTTGAGACGAAGCGGGACAAAATGGGCCACATCCTGCCCGGTATGGCCACACCACACGGCTCTGAGTCAGCTGCCAACGAGGAACGCCACCACTGACGCGGGCGCCCTTTCACCGGAATCACATATATGCCGCCCTCCATCATTCAACCTCAGCGTGGCGAGGCGGAGTTGCGTATTGGCATTGTGATCGCTCGGTTCAATGAGTTGATCACTAACCGCCTGCTGGATGGGGCCCTCATGGCCCTCAAGGGGCACACGGTACCCGACGAGTCTATTGAACTGGCCTACGTGCCAGGGTCATTTGAGGTTGGTGCGGCGGCACTCGCACTCGCTCAGTCAGGCCGGTACGACGCAATCGTCTGCATCGGCGCAGTTATCCGTGGCGAGACGGCGCATTTTGACTACGTCTCTATGGCGGTCACACAGTCGGTGTCGCGTGTCTCCCTTGAAACGGGCGTCCCATGCCTCTTCGGCGTGCTAACGACCGACACACTGGAGCAGGCGTTGTCCCGATCCGGCGCATCAGACACCAACAGAGGCTACTCCGCCGCCGAGGGAGCAATCGAGATGGCGATGCTCCTCCGTGAAATCCGAGAGACTTAGCGAAGGCACTCCGCCATGCATGCGTCAGGCGCGAGGAAGGACAAGTGAGGGCGTGGGCGCACGGGCCGAAGTGCGCCCACGCTCTCGATTTGCAAGTCGCTAGCGCCTGACGGCCTTGGCGAGATCCGTGCCTGGAGAGAATCCGACGCGGTCATGAGCCGCCACCTTGGTGGGTTTACCGACATTCGGGCCCCGCAACGGGCGCACCGTGCGCTCCTTGATCTTGCGAACCTCAAAGCTACCGAATCCCGTGATGACGACGCGGTCGCCACGGGTCAGGGATTCCTGAATGGCAGCCGTCACAGCGTTGAGAGCGGCCTCGCCGTTCGCCCGCGTTCCGCCCACGCGCTGCGCTACCATTCCAGCCAAATCACTCTTGTGCAGCGTCTGTGCCATGATCCACCTCCTATCTCGTGGTGGTTACTACGTTTCCCGCCACCTCCATCATGTGTGGCACTGATAAATTATACCATAACGTGAGGGCTTTGCAAGCATGGCATCATGGAGAATACGCCGTTCATGCACGGGAAGTGCGTGGGCATGCTTCTCGCAATGATACGGCACATGCCCACGCACTTTGCAGCTTGCCGTCATTGACGTATATAGCATAACTCTACGTTATGTACGATTTCTCAGCGCTGTACGGCATGAAGCGCACACCATATAGGTTTAAAAATCGCTTAAGGCCAGGTGAACCCTCGTCACCTGGCCCAGAAGGCAAATTGTCAGGAATAATACCGGTCAACTTGCAGGGCCCACGTTCGCGTATTCGGCCAACGGTCAAGGAAAGCCGAAGATGCTGAGAGCGATGTCGCCTCGAAATGTGCGGCAGAAGAAGCGAGGGGACAAATGGCGCCTGCGCCATGAAACGGAGGGACGGGACCGCGACGTGAATCCGCCGCGAAACGTGCCTTTTGCTAGGCGCTGCCGTCTGCCGTTAGTCGTGTATAGAACGGGTTCCAGAACAACGGATGGACATATTCAAAGTTGACTTCAGCGGAGAGTGCGTCGTCGCCATCGTTGTCGCTGATGTAGACGGGGCGCTCATTCGGATAGGCCTCACGGGCATCGAGCAGGTTCTTCTTTCGATCCACGCTCAGGAACTCTGGAAAGCCGGCATCACGCGGACGAAGCGGCGAAGGCGATACGATGACGACGGTATGGCCCATGTTTTCAAGGTCGTTCAGAACGGACACCGGGATCGGCCCATCGCCGGATTCCAACGTGCCATCGACATCGAAACAGAGCAACGCCATCCCATCGTCTCCTATCGCAATTGAACGCTTCAGGGGGCAGTCAACCGTGCCACTGGCTGGCCGTTGTACCGTGGCGTCCGGTCTCAGCACCGTATCATGGTAACGCATGGATCACGGTTCCGTCCTACGCGACGCGTCCGCTATGCGTGAAGCCGTGAGGCGATGGAAGGCGAGGATGAGGTGACTGATAACGCTGACGCCGCAGCGGCGCGGGCTGGCTCGCGGTGGTTTTTGTTGGTGGTTGCGATCTTCATTGCCGCGCTGCTCACCTCCAACATCATCGCCGTTCGCATCGTTTCTCTGGGTGACGCGCCTCTCATTGGAGAGTTGATTGTCACATCCGCCATCGTCGTCTTTCCACTCAGCTACATCGTTGGCGACGTTCTCACGGAGGTGTACGGGTACGCGATAGCCCGTCGTGTGATCTGGGCAGGATTTGGCGCAAACGTCGTGATGGTTCTTGCCATTTGGCTGGGCGGCTTGCTGCCTGCCGCGAGCGACTGGGAGCACCAGGCAGCATACGACACCATCCTCGGGTTTACGGGACGCCTGCTCGTGGCTTCCTTCATCGCGTACGCCATTGGCTCGTTCACCAACGCCATCATCCTGGCGCGCCTGAAGGTAATGACCCAAGGCCGCATGCTCTGGCTGCGGACAGTATCGTCAACGGTGGCCGGACAGGCGTTGGATACCTTCTTCTTCACGTTCATCGCGTTCGTGGGTGTCCTCTCCATGGGCGATGTCTGGCGCATCTTCTTTGTCGAATGGCTAATGAAGGTGCTCTATGAGGCGATTGCCACACCGCTTACGTACGGCGTTGTAACATTTCTCAAGCGTCAGGAGGGTATCGACGTCTTCGACGAGACGACGAATCTGAATCCGCTTTCAGTGCGGTAGTGCCTATTGGGCACATGTGTCCCTGGTTGTACACTGTGAGGAGAGTGGTGGAACTGCGTCAGACATTGGGAGACTACGATGGCCCCGGATTCTCTGAGCATCACGGATAACCGGACCGGTGCCCAGTATGAGTTGCCGATAGAGGACGGGGCGGTACGCGCGGCCGGCTTGCGGCAAATCAAGACATCTGAGGATGATTTTGGTTTACTGAGTTACGATCCCTCCCTCCTCAACACGGCGACGGTACGCAGTGCCGTTACGTTCATCGATGGCGAGGCCGGGATCCTGCGCTACCGGGGCTACCCAATCGAGCAGTTGGCCGCACAATCCACTTACATGGAAGTTGTGTACTTGCTCCTGAATGGAGAGCTACCATCAACGACCCAGCTACTGGATTTTGAGCGGGATATTCGCTACCGGACGATGGTGCTGGAGAATGTGCGGCACTTCATGGAGGGCTACCGGTACGATGCTCACCCGATGGGCATGCTGCTCGGCGCGATGGGCACGATGAGCACCTACTATCCGGAGGCCAAAAACGTCCTGGATTCGGAGTCGCGCACTGTGCAGACAGTCCGGATCATCGGCAAGGTGGCCACCGTCGCTGCGTGGTGTTACCGCCACACACTCGGTTACCCCTTCATTTATCCGGATAATGACCTTACATACGTTGGCAATTTCCTGAACATGCTCTTCCGCATGGTGGAGCCCAAGTATGTGCCCAATCCCGTCATCGAGCGCGCCATCGAGGTTCTGTTCATCCTGCATGCCGACCATGAACAGAACGCAAGCGCGAATGCCATGCGCGCCATTGCAAGCTCCCAGGCCGATCCCTACTCTGCCCTCGCGGGCGCTATCGGCTCCCTGTACGGACCGCTCCATGGTGGGGCAAACGAGGCCGTCATACGGATGCTGCAACAGATCGAGAAGAAGGAGAACATCCCGGCGTTCATCAAGAACGTCAAGTCCGGGGAGAGCGGGCGCCTCATGGGCTTTGGTCACCGCGTCTACAAGAATTATGACCCCCGAGCTCGCATCATCAAGGAGATGGCCGAAAAAGTCTTTGAGGTTACCGGCCCAAACCCACTGCTGGACATCGCCTTGCAACTGGAGAAAATCGCCCTCGAGGACGAATTCTTTATCTCCCGACAGCTTTATCCGAACGTTGACTTCTATTCCGGCCTGATTTATCAGGCGATGGGTTTTCCCGTCGAGATGTTCCCGGTTCTGTTCGCCGTGCCACGCACAGCCGGCTGGATGGCGCAATGGAATGAGGGAATCGTGGACAGGGAGCAACGCATCGTCCGCCCACGTCAGATCTACGTAGGCGCGGCCGAGCGGGATTACGTCCCCATCAACCAGCGGGACTGACGAAGGCGGGGCCCGCCGGGGCGTGGCTAGCCCGCGTGTTACGGCGCCAGGGACTCCTGAACGCCGTAGCTTGCTGCACGTATCGCGATCTGTTCACTGGCGAAACGTGTCGCCTCGTAGAGATCGACGAGGTCGCCGGGGCCATTGACATAGAGAAGCCCGTTTAGCGCGTTGTATTCTCGTAGCTGCTCAAGCGTCAGATTGTTGCGCTTGATGCCGTTGCACGTGCGATGTAACAAAGCGAGGTTATAGATCTCATCATTGCCAGGCGAAATTCCGGCGGCTGGACGACGTGCGCGAATGTGGTCGACTTCTAGCAACGTATCATCCAGGGACCCGTTCGGCCTGAGCGGCTTATAGCCACACCCCCAGCATTCCGGGCCGAATCTGTCGATGAGCAGTTTCTTGGCCTCGTCCTTCGGGATGCGGCCAGACCAGCTGGCCGTCTGCGTTGAACTGCGTCCAAGTCTTCCGCGAGTCGGGGCGAGCGCATGGTGAGGGGCGGGATCAAAATCGTCCCGCCCCGGCAGATCGTGTGGGCCAAGAGTGTACGATTTGGCCGACTGTAGCTCCGTCTGCCTGGAGACGCCCAGAGCTTGGTGGGTCGAATCAGTCATATCGTCCAGCGCATAGCCATTCAAATAGAATCGACGCTTGAGCATCGTCCAGGAGCGATAGGCCATGTCGCAGGCGATCCACTGCCTGTCTAACCGCTCGGCCGCGACGGCGGTCGTGGCGCAGCCGGCGAAGACGTCAAGCACGACATCGCCGGGGTTACTGCTCGCCGCAATGATGCGTTCATAAAGCGCAAGCGGCTTTTGGGTGGCGTAGCCGGTCATCTCACCACCTTGGGCCGCACGTACATCGTCCCAAAGAGTATTGCGAATGCGCCCACTACGGGGACGAACCTTTCTATAAAGAACCCCATCTCGGACAACCAGCTCCCCGTCAGCATCCAGTTCTTTCATCCGCTCCTCGCCCACTTTCCAGCCGGACGGGTGCGGTGGAAAGAATCCCTTGTACTCATAACAGAGATTTGGACGGGGGTTGGCGCTAGGCCGGTTGTAGGCCACGTCTAGGTAGTATGGGCCCGTGTCGTCATTGAGCTTAAATGCGTTATCGAGATAGTCAGTGTCGTATGGCTCAAGGACTCTTTCCATCGCGAAAGGAGCCTGCGCCGTCTTTCCGTAGAAGAGGATTGTGTCTGTATTGGAGTTGTAGTTACGTGGGCTGAACTGCGACCCCTTGAATCCACGCGACGTTCTCTTCCAGACGACAACGTTACGGAAGTTCCTAGAGCCGAAAATGGCATCTAGGAGTATTCGCAAGTAACTGTTTGCGTGGTCGTCACAATGTACATAGATACTGCCGGTGGGCTTGAGGACGCGGTGGCATTGGATCAGGCGCGCGGCCATGTAGGCGATGTACGCCGCCTCATTTTCAGATGCACTCGCTTCAACGGCCTCCAACACTGAGAAAATGGCGGGGTAGTCATCCTCGATACTCGCCTTCCAGTCCGGATGCACATTTTCGTCCCAACTCCACACGTCGCGAACGCGCGTCTCTCCGACGCCCTCGTTGTACGACACGCCGTGCTGCTCTGCAAGCGCGCGTTCTTCGGCCATTTCCGCATCGGTGATGGGAGGCCTCGGGTGCCCAGTAAAGGTCTCGTTGGCGGCAAAGGGCGGGTCAATCGCGATGAGGTCGATGCACTCATTGTTGAGGGTTTGTAGGAACGTCAGGTTGTCCATGATGGCCAACGTGCGGTTCTCTACATTGAGTCGTGACATCTCTGGGCCCTCGGCGCTTGCGCGCATATTTACCCGTGCCCCCTCCCTACTCCTTGCCACCGCCCCGCAGTTTCATCCCCTGCATGACGTACGCGGCCAAGAGCGCGCCGAGGCCGCCGCCCAGCAGCGGGCCAATCCAGTACACATAGTGATCCGTCCAGTAGCCTGACACCAGCGCGGGGCCGAATGCACGCGCCGGATTGAGTGCTGCGCCCGTCAGTGGGCCGCCCATCAGTGCCCCGAGGGTGATGGTGAGGCCAATAGCGATTGGTGCAATCGTCGATGGGCCCTTCTCATCCACCGCAACTTGAAAGATGACGAACACGAGGATAAACGTCAGGGCTGCCTCGATAAGGATGCCGATTGGCACAGACACATCACCGTGCAGCGCGGGGACGCCGAGATTCGTCACCTCCGCCGCATACCCCATGGCACTCACGGACTCACCCCCGGAGAAGATCACACGGAGTATCAGGACGCCAATGATCGCGCCAAGAAGTTGCGAGCCGATATATGCCACCGCCGTAAGGGGCGCAATCTTGCGGGTGATGAGAAAACCGAAGGTGACGGCGGGATTGAAGTGCCCGCCAGAGATGTGGCCGACTGCGGACACGCCAATGAAGATCGCCAACCCGTGCGCAAAGGCGATGAGGAGGAGGCTGTTTGATTCGGGCGCCGTTGCGGTAGCCGTCAGAATTGAGCCCGCGCCAATCAGAAGAAGGACAAGAGCACCAAAGGCCTCCGCAATCGACTGCTTGACAATTTCCGGTACGTCCACTCTGCCTCCCTCCGTCACGGACTCCGTTTCTGTCCCTTATGGCCGTCGTTTCGGCAGCGGCGCTTTCGCCTTACGTCGTGAGTATTATCTTGCCGAAGAAATCACGCGATTCCATCAGGCGGTGAGCCTCAGCCGCCTCAGACAGCGGAAAGACGCGCCCCACGGTGCCCGCCAATTTACCCTGCCGCGTCAATCCCATAACCGTCTCAAAATCAGACGTGCGGAAACCGCCGATGCCCATTATCTCCAGTCCACGCAAGAATGTTTGCCCCAGGTGGAGCGAGACACGGTGACCAGCCGTGACGCCGCATGTCACGAAACGGCCTTGTCGCCCAAGCACTCGGAAACTGCCATCCCACAGTGGCACACCGACGCTATCGATGATGGCATCCACGCCCTCGTTTTCGGTGAGTGCCAGCACAATCTCCGGCCACGTCTCAGCATCCGCGTAGCTGACGGCCTCATCCGCGCCCAGTTCTCGCGCACGTTCCATTTTCCAGTCAGACCCTGCCGTCGCGATAACCCTGCAACCGAGGAGTTTCGCGATCTGCAACGCCGCTGTTCCCACACCGCTACCGATGGCGTGAATCAGGACGGTCTCACCGGGCCGCACGCGTGCCTTGGTGTTCAGCATTCGCCATGCAGTCTTGAACACAATCGGCATTGCGGCGGCCTCCTCGAAGGAGAGCCCGTCTGGTATGGCGTGGACGGCGCGGGCCGGAACCGCGATCATCTCCGCGTATGTGCCGTGCAGCCGCGACCCAAGGTCGTAGCGATTCTCGCAGTCTTCGTCCCTGCCCAGCCTGCAGAAGCGACAGAGCTGACATGGCATCCGGGGGTCTGCGACGACACGCATTCCCGGAACGATGCCGGCGTCCAGTGCGACGGCACCAGCGTCCACGACCTCACCGGACATATCGAGACCAAGGATGCGCGGCAGTGGGACCATGACGCCGTTCTCGCCGGCGCGGGCGTTCAGATCAAACCTGTTGATGGATGCCGCACGGATGCGAATGAGAACCTGATCATCGCCCATCTCCGGGTCGGAAACATCGCCGTAGATGAGCTTCTCCGGCCCGCCACGCTCCTCGATGTAGACCGCCTTCATCAGCGTACGGCTCTACAACGCGCCACTATCAGACGCTTCGGATCCCGGCATTCCCTCCGGTTCGCGGATCTTGCTGTGCATGGCAATGTAGAGAGTCGGCACGACGAGCACGACCACAAATCCCAGCAAGGTCAGCGGTCCCAGAATCAGCAGCGCAAGAACGGTCGGAACGGCCAACATGTTTCTCTATCTCCCCTTTTGTCAGTACGCCCGTGCGGGGCTTTCGTGCGTGTCTCGCGTTGTTGATATGGCGCTCTCCAATCCTCGTCCCGTGGCCAGGAGGGCGGCTGTCCGGATAGCGGCGCTCATGCTGATGGCCTCCGCGACGCCGGTTCCTGCTATATCGTAGGCCGTGCCGTGATCGACGGACGTTCTGACGAACGGCAGCCCCAGGTTCACGCTGACGCTGCCGTGAAAGTCATGCATCTTGACTGCGATATGTCCCTGGTCGTGGTAGAGGGCAATCACTGCATGGAAATCGCCAGAGGCCCCGCGTAGAAAGACGGAGTCCGCTGGCAGCGGGCCCTCGACGAGAACGCCCTCACCCTGCGCCTGTGCGACTGCCGGTTCGATTTCCTCAATTTCTTCACGCCCCAACAGTCCTCTGTCCCCACCATGCGGATTGAGGGCGGCGACAGCAATGCGCGGCGCAGCAACGCCCCACGCACGAAATGAACGGTCGGTCAGACGTATGCACGCAAGAACGCGTTCTTGCGTGACGTATTGATGGGCGTCCCTGAATGGAACATGAGTTGTGAGATGCACGACGCGGAGCCGATGCGCCATGAGCATCGTCGCGATATCCGTTACGTTCGCCATCCGCGCCAGAACTTCCTGGTGACCAATATCCTGGTATCCGGCCAGATGCACGGCTTCCTTGTTGATGGGCGCGGTTGAGATGGCATGGATACGTCCCTCGAGAGCAAGCGTCGCCGCTTGCTCAATGGACGTCACGGACACGACTCCGCCTGCAATCGTCGGCTGCCCATACGAGATGTGCTCTGCGCCGGACACATCGACGTCCCAGATGCAGACCGCCTCACTATCCCACCGATGTGCATCCAGTTGTTCGCGTGAATTGATGTGCGTCAGCGGCATGCCCCCGGCGAAGCGCTGTGCCGCTACGTCTGCAACCACAGGGCTGCCGATGAGCAATGGGCGGCAAACCTCAGACCTCAGGTCATCATTCGCGGCGAGCGCTTTGACGACCACCTCGGACCCAATGCCGGCCGGATCCCCGAGAGTAATCGCAACGATGGGCGCTGCGGCGTTGGTATCGACGGTCATAACCCCTCTATTGTACGCCCGTATTGTACGCCCGCGCCGCACCACGCTGCCGACGCCTCGCCCAGAATGATTCAGTATCCGCGGAACTCGGACGGGCGCTTTTCGACGAAGGAGCGCAAGCCCTCGTCATAGTCGTGCGTCTCCCGCGTATGGCGAGACGCGGCGTCGACCAGCCGCCAGTGGCGCGCGTATCGCTTCGTATGGATTTCTCTCACCATGTGCTTGACCAGCTGCTGGGTGACGGCGGGGCCGCGGGCCATTTTGCGGGCCAACTCCTGTGCGGCAGGCATCAGATCATCCGGCTCATACACACGGTTCACCAGGCCAAAGCGGTGGGCATCTTCCGCGCTGAGTGCCTCACCCGCCAGCAGCATCTCCATGGCAATACCATGTGGCAAGAGATACGGCGCCCAGTATGCGCCTCCATCCAACGGCACAAGGCCACGGCGGACATAGACCTCAATGAAACGGGCATTGGTGCTGGCTAGGCGAATATCACAGGCGAGCGCGAGATCACACCCTGCGCCCGCGGCGACGCCATTGACCGCTGCGATCGTCGGCTTGTCCAGTTCCCACACCTGCATGTGGATGCGGCGGCCGTTCAAGGTCTCGTTCTGCATCCGTTCGCGGGCAGACATTGTGGGGACGTTCCAGCCACCACGCTGCCGGTTTTCCTTCTCCTTCATATAGTGCGGTGCGGGCCTGTCGCCGCCTGCGCCGGCCATCGGCCCAACATCGCCACCGGCGGAGAAGGATCGACCCTTACCCGTGATAATCACGACGCGGTCATCCGGGTCAGCGGCAATGTGATCCAGTTCGATGGTCATCTCTTCCATCAGGGGAATTAGCCAGGGATTCAATGATTCAGGGACATTAAATGCAATGGTGACGATGCCATCGTCCCGATCAACCGTGATGTACTCGTGCTCCATTTCACCCCCCTGCTGTCTGCGGAAGTCCTTCGGTTGATTGTACGCCCCGCTACGATGGGAACAGAGCCGTCCAGAAATGTCCCTCCAGGATGAGATCGACGCCAACAATTCCAAGGCCAAGAGCCAGAATGCGCACGATCCACGGAGCTGAGACCTTTCGAGACACGCGGGCTCCTACCTGAGCGCCCACAATCGCGCCGACACCAAGCAGCATGATCGGCACGATTTGCTCCAGCAGGGGAGCGCTCACAACATGCATCGCTATAGCGGCGGGGCTCGTCGCCAGGATGACGAGCTGGGAGGTAGCCGTCGCCAAGTGGGCAGGAAACACGAATGCTTGCACGATGATCGGCACCATAGCGATTCCGCCACCCACGCCGAGAAGCCCACCAAGAGTGCCTGTTGCAAGCCCAACAACGGCCAGCATGACGCCACGCCGTCGTGTCATGGGCACTCGTGCCGCCTCTGCCTGCTCGAGTGTTCGTGCTGCTCCGCGTCCGCGAATCGGCCTGATCAGCAAGTACCCCATCAGAAGAAGCGCGGCAATGCCGAATATGGTTTCAAACGCGCCGCGCGTCAGCGTCTCAACGATGTACGCGCCGAACGCCATACCAAATAGGCCTGTCACGGCCATGACGGCTGACCACCGGTATTCAATGCGTTTCTGCCTCGCGTAGGCAATGGTGGACGATAGCGAGGTCATCAGCACCATGGATTGAGACATGCCCGTGATGATGCCGGGGGGCTCATCAGGTAAGACGATGAGCAAGATCGGCACAGCGATGAACCCACCACCCGCGCCAATCAATGCGCCAATCGTCCCCGCCAAAAAGCCCAGTACGGGCATTAACGCTAGGAGCAGTCCGTCCATGCTCTCACTATCGCACGGATGAGGCGCTCTCCTCTTGAAACGTCCCCCCTCACTACCAGACAATCGACGCACTGATCACAGCGCTGTGAGACTCTCTATCTGGAGGCATATCAAATGAGGCTTGAGGGCAAGACTGTATTCGTGTCCGGTGCAGGGCCAGGTATGGGTCGCGCGACCGCGTTAATCTGCGCGCAGGAAGGCGCGACGGTTTTTCTTGTCGCCCGGCGATCTGAGCACCTTGAGGAAACGCTTGGCGTCATTCGGCGCCTGGGGACACCTGCGGCGGAGGCCGCGCAGGCAATTCAGGGCGACGTTGCCGACGCATCAGATGCGGAGCGTATCGTCCTGACCGTACGTGATGCCGGCGGGGGGCATATTGACGTTCTCTATAGTGGCGGCGGCGGCTTCTTTGACCCTTCGGTGACCCTCGACGAGGTGGAGCCGAATTTCTGGCGACAGGCCATCAGCAACACGATGGACGGTCCATCCAACCTGGCCAGAGCCATACAGCCCGTGATGAAGCGCCAGGGAGGCGGCTCCATCATCTTCATCACCGCGAGCGAGAGTGTGCAGCGAGGCTCAAACATCGCCTATGGCGCAGCCAAGGCTGGCGTCATCGGCCTGGCGCGCAACCTGGCACGAGAGCTGTGGCGAGACAACATCCGGGTCAACGTCATCGCGCCCGGACTGATCCGCACGCGACTCGGCACTGAAGCGGATGGCGTCCCCGCACCGGAGCAGGCACTCGCGCGGCGCGGACACGTATCGGACGTCGCGCATGCGGCGCTCTACTTTGCCTCCAGCGAATCGGCGTGGGTCACGGGGCAAGTGCTTTCAGTGGATGGCGGTGTGGACGCCGGCGGACGCGGGCTATGGGATTTGGAGGCGTAGCAAAACGCTCTTTCCCCACCCACTCCTACGTGTCATAATGCCGTATCCGGGGGAGGATGGGTGGCGGGTCTATGACAAGCCAACAGCAGAGCGAGTTGCGGAATACCGCTGTCTTGCCGCTGTCCGGCGTGCGTGTGATTGATCTCACATGGCACGTTGCGGGGCCGTTTGGCACGCGTCGACTCGCAGATTACGGCGCGGACGTCGTCAAGATCGAGCGTCTTGGCAACGGTGATCCTGCCCGAGACATGCCGCCGTTCTACAAGGACGAGCCCGGCTTGGAGCGGAGCGGGCTGTTCATGTACGCCAACCTGGGCAAACGCTCCATGACGCTCAATCTGAAATCGAATCGGGGACGGCAGATCGTTCTGGATTTGGTCAAGGACGCTGAGGTACTGGTGGAGAGCTTTCGGCCGCGTGTCATGGCGACGCTGGGGCTGGATTACGATACGCTCCGTGCCGTCAATCCGCGCCTCATCATGACCTCCATCAGCAACTACGGACAGACCGGCCCATATCGGGACTGGGAGGCCACCGAACTGACGACGTACGCGATGGGCGGCGCAATGATCAATAGCGGTCATCCTGAGCGTGAGCCGCTGCATTACGGAGGCCATGTGACCGCCTTTCACGTCGGAGCAATTGCGGCCGCCGCCACAGCTGTGCACCTACTGCATGCCGATGCACATGGGGAGGGTGATCATCTGGACATCGGGGCTTTCCCCGTCTGGATGGGCGCAATTGACCGTCGTCAGAGCTACCTGATGAGCTACCAATACGGTGGTGCCAATTCAACGCGCCCGTGGCCGCAGTCGGCAATTGGTTCCGGTGTCTGGATCTGCCAGGATGGCTACTTCATGACCACGGCCGGCCCGGCCATGGTCCCACGCATGATGCAGATGGTCGGCATGGGAGATCTGCTGTCTACTCCGGAGTGGGCCACACCCGCCGCGCGGTCCCATCCCGATCGGCTGGATGAGGCGGCGGCCGTCATCGTGCCCTGGATGCTGGAGAGGACTAAGAAGGAGGTCCGGGACGCCTGCCACCAATTCGGCGTCCTTGGTGGGCCTATCAACTCGTTTGACGATCTCTACCATGATGAGCACTTTCAGGGACGTGATTTCTTTCAGGAGATCGATCATCCCACGACGGGTCCCATCGCGTATCCCGGCTATCATGTCAAGCTCCACTTTGGGGAGGATCGGGGGTTGCCGGCGCGGCAACGCGCCCCGCTGCTGGGGGAGCACACGGACGAAATCCTCACTGGCATTCTGAATCTTGACGAGGGTGAAATCTCTGACCTCCGCACGCAGGGGGTGGTCTAACAATGGTCAGCACGGGATCACGTCGGCTTCCCCTGGAGGGCATACGCATCCTGGATCTCACCGTCGTCTGGGCAGGCCCGTACGGAACACAAATACTCGCCGATTGGGGCGCGGAAGTGATTCGTATCGAGTCGATCAAGCACTTCCCAGCAACCACACGCGGAATGGTCATGCGGCCGGAAAAGGGCATGGCGCCCCTTGGAGGCGCTCCGTCGCAGTTCCCGGATAATGACCCCGGCGACCGGCCTTGGAATCGATGGGCTTCGTTCAACGCGCACGCGCGCAACAAGCGGAGCATGACCGTGGATTTGCGCCGACCGGAGGGGCAGGAGGTCCTTGATCGCCTGTTGCGCATTTCGGACGGCATTGTGGAAAACAACGTCCCGATTAGCATGGAGCGCGTCAACATCACGTGGGATCGTGTCCGAGAGGTTAATCCGCGCGCAATCATGATTCGGCAACCGGCTTTTGGCATTGATGGCCCCTACAAGAATTACCGAACCTTTGGCAGCCACATGGCGGCTGTTGTCGGCCACTACTCGTTCATGGGCTACCGTGGTGAGGATCCGAGTATGACGGGCAATACGCTGACGGCGGATGCGGCAGGGGGTGCCGCGGGTGCTCTTGCGTTCGCGGCCGGGCTGCGGTATCGGGAACAGACCGGCCAGGGTCTCCTCATTGAACTGGCCACAGCCGAGAACTTCATGACCTACCTGGGTGATCAGTTCATGGACTATTCCATGAACGGCCGCGCGGCAGAACATCAGGGGAACCGCGATCCTGTCCACGCGCCGCAGGGTGTCTATCCCTGCATGGGAGAGGATCGCTGGATTGCCATCAGCGTGCAGTCGGATAAGGCATGGCGCTCGTTGGCAAATACAGTCATGCAGCGGCCGGATTTGGCCTCAGACGCGGGGTTCGCCACGCTCGAAGGCCGCCAACAGCACCACGATGATCTTGATGCGGAGATCATCAGCTGGACGGTGACACAAGACGCCATTGAGGCGATGACGCTGCTGCAGGAGAACGGAATTGCGGCAGGCACGGTGATGCAGGAGTCCGATGCCTTTGCGGATCCGCATCTTGAGTCGATGGGTTTCTGGGAAGATCTGCACGCAGAAGAGGTCGGCACGCACCGGTACACTGGCGCGCTGTGGACCGCGAAAACCACACCCCGACGCCACCGGTGGGGGCCGCCGCGTCTGGGCGAGGACAACGAATACGTCTACAAGGAGCTGCTCGGGTTTTCAGACGCCGACTACGCGGCGTACGAGAAGGGCGGCCACATCGGCATGGACTATGACCTCGATCCCTCAAACTAACGTGCGGAGCACGTTGAACCAGTGAGTGGAGAGCACCCATGACAGTACCAGGCGCCGCAATCATGCCACTGGATGATGTGCGCATCATCGATTTGACGCACCTCACGTCCGGCCCGTTCGGCACACGAATTCTCGGAGATTACGGCGCAGACGTCATCAAGATCGAGCGTCCGGGGACGGGCGACCCCACGCGCTCCATGCCGCCCTTCCACAAGGACCAGCCCGGCCTCGAACGCAGTGGGCTGTTCCTGTTCCTCAACACAAACAAGCGCTCTGTCACGCTTGATCTCAAGAAGGAGCGAGGGCAAGAGATCCTCAGAGAGTTGGTGAAGGACGCACAGATTGTTGTTGAGAGCTTTGCACCCGGCACGCTGGATGCGCTTGGACTCGGCTACGATGACTTGAGGAAGATCAATCCGAAACTCGTGATGACGTCCATATCAAACTATGGTCAGGACGGCCCCTACCGTGACTACCTGGGTATTGAATTGAACCTGTACGCGATGGGCGGCAGTATGATCAGTGCAGGAGACATGGACCATGAGCCGCTAAAGACGGCGGGGCGCATGGTCAGTTATCATGCCGGCTACGTCGCGGCACTCGCATCTGCCATGGGTCTCTTCCAGGTGGAGTTTCAGGACGCAGACGGCGACTATATGGACGTGAGCATCTATGAGACGGCCATGCACTCTATCGATATGCGCTTGGGGCGCATGATGGGCTACCAACATACGGGGCACTTGGCCACGCGCCCCGCCCGTTCATCAGCGGTGGGCGGCGGCGTGCACCCGTGCGCGGACGGCTATTTCCTGATGACGGGTGGCCCGCGCTTCATTCCCAACATCATCCGCATGATCGGGATGGAAGAGTTGTTGGAACAGCCAGAATGGAGCACGCCTGAGGGCCGCGCACACCCGGACCGCATCGATGAATTCCTGCCCCACATCATTCCGTGGACGTTGGACCACACCAGGGAGGAAGTGCGCAAGGCGTCTGAGGAGCACGCGGTGCTTGGCGGCCCCCTGAATACAATCGAAGACCTCACGAACAATGACCAATTCGTCGCGCGGAAATATTTCCAGGAAATCGACCATCCGGAAACGGGACCACTCTCATATCCGGGCTTCCACAACAAGCTGCATCGTGAAGGCGCTGAGATGCCGCAACGCCGCCGTGCCCCGCTTCTCGGTGAGCATACAGAGGAGGTCCTCGGCGAGCTCGGCCTCAGGCCGGACGCCATAGCCGCACTCCGCAATGACGGCATCGTCTGAGGAACAGTCAGAGCATCACGCGAACTCGGAGCCGAAACACATGACATCAACAAACGGCGCAACGCCACAACTCAACCCTACCAATCCTGATCCGAGCCTCCCACTGGCAGGATTGCGCATCATTGACATCACCGTCGTGTGGGCAGGGCCATACGCCACCATGCAACTGGCGGATTGGGGCGCAGAGATCATCCGCGTCGAATCCACCTCTTATTTCGCCGCCACCACGCGCGGGCAGATGGCACGTCCTGCTCTGGCGAGTGTTCAGGCACAGACCGGCATGGGGATGGGGATGCCGGACAGCGAGCCGGGGGACCGACCGTGGAATCGCAGTTCCACGTTTAACTCGCACGGGCGCAACAAGCTCTCGATGACCGTTAACCTACGTACGCCTGAGGGGCAGGAGGCGCTGGAACGCTTGGTCGCTGTTTCGGATGGGCTAATCGAGAACAACCTCCCCCAGAGCATGGACCGCCAGGGGATTTCATGGGAGCGGTTCTCAAAGATCAATCCAAATCTGATCATGATCCGAATGCCGGCCTTCGGGCTGGACGGTCCCTACAAGGGCTATCGCACGTGGGGCAACCACATGGAGGCCATCGCCGGCCATCCACTGATTCGCACCTATCCGGACCTCTCGCCCGAGTACGCGCCGGCAGGCGTGCCCGCAGACGCGGCAGGCGGCATCGGTGCTGCCCTCGCCTTTCTGATGGGTATGCGTTACCGCAAGCGGACAGGGAAGGGATTACTCATCGAGGCGCCGACGGCGGAGAATTTTGTGCCTCTGCTTGGTGAGTTCGTGATGGACTACAGCATGAACGGGCGCGTCTGGACGCAGATGGGCAACGACCACTTCTATCTCGCACCGCACAATGTCTACCGCACGCAGGGGGAGGATCAGTGGGTGACAATCGCCTGCTGGAATGAGGAGCAGTGGCGGGCGCTGTGCGGGGTGATCCGGCAGACGGATCTCGCCGATGATCCACGTTTCTGCGATAACGCGGCCCGCTACGAACATCGCGCTGAGCTTGACGCCATCATCAGCGCGTGGACTGCGGACAAGCACGCCTCATGGATCATGGATCGACTACAGATGGTCGGTGTGCCCTCCGGAGCGGTGATGAACGAACGGGATGCGACGGAGGATCGGCACCTGGAGCACCGAGGCTTCTTCCGCCGCGTGACGCATCCGGAGGCAGGCACGCACAAGGCCTTCACGACGCCTTTTAAATCAATGAACCACCCGGACGCCGGACCACGTCGGCACGCGCCGCGCCTTGGCGAGGACAACGAGTACATCTACAAGTCGCTACTCGGGTACTCAGCCGCGGAATACGCGGATTTCGATGCCAAAGGTCACATCGGGATGGATTTCGACCCGTCAATCCCGTAGGACGCGCTTCTCACGTTTCTACATTATCAAGCTCGTTGGTGTGACGGGGCCATCCCGTCGGTGCGCGCCTCTCACGCGCCCAACAGGCAGCGTCGCAGCGCAGCGACGGAGTCCGCCGTGTCGTCAGGCTCCGCTTCCAGCAGTTCCTGTTCCGCTCCAAAGCCATATGTAACAGCAACGGAGGCGATGCCGTTGGTCTTGGCGCCGATTATGTCAAGCGCGTGATCGCCAACCATCACAATGCGTGGGGCAGTGGCGTCCTCTCCGGCATTCCAGTTGATCGGCACGCTAACGCCCAGCGCGGACAGCGCGGCCGCGATGAGCTCTGGCTTGCGCACCATCGTTCCCTCAGGATCGCTACCGATGACGGCGCGAAAGAACGGCAGCAGGTCTGCCTTCAGCGCGATCTCGTGCGCGAAGACATCGTCCTTCGTTGTGGCAATGGCCATCGTCACGCCACTCGCCCGCAATAGCCAGAGCATTTCTTTGATACCGTCATATATGTCAAAGCCTTCGATGCCGTCAGCAGCAAAATAACCCTTGTAGATGTCGACGGCGCGCTTCGCCTCCTCTTCACTCATACCGCAAAGGCGCATGAATGAATCGATAAGCGGCGGACCAATGAACTGGGCAAGCAACGTCTGATCGACCGTGGGCGCGTTCATCGCCCTGAGGGTATTGACGATGGAGGAGTGGATACCGACACGGGAATCGATGAGTGTGCCATCGAGATCGAAAATGACGATATCAAAGTTTGCCTGTGCTGGGTTGAAATTTGTCATGGCCAGTTTGTAGGGAGAGAGGGCGGGTCCGTCACTTCCGGAATGACGCGCCCAAAAGCCCGCCAAGCATTGCAAATCCAAAGACATAGATCGCCACCAGAGCACCGACTGTCATGAGCGTGCCCGGTGACACACTTGTGTTCCCGTCCCCGATACGTGCGGCAACGGTGAGGCCAATGGCTGCAAAGGCCGTCAGGGTCATCGTGAGAATCGCCGCCATCAGCGCAGCCATTCCAGCGATGCGTACCATTGATGGTCGTCGCCCAGGTAGCTGCATCCCGCCCACGAAGCCGCCGATGAGCGGGCTGAGTGGCCCGGTGATGAAGTGAAGGAGTGGGGGGAGAAAGCAAAGCAAGGCGATACCGACTCCGATAAGCGCTGCGCGTGACATGTCCCATGCATTGTAGCCGCCGCCTCACGACCCTTGCCGCTTGTGACAGCGCCACTCTAGACTGAACACAGCATGACCATGATGTCATTCGCGGAACTCTTTCCCGCTCCACGCCCGCTCATCGGGATGGTTCACCTTGCGCCACTGCCCGGTTCACCACGGTGGGGCGGCTCCATCGACGCCGTAATCGCCCGCGCGATGGACGATGCGCGAATCCTGGCGGAAGGGGGTATCGACGGCATCATCGTGGAGAACTATGGTGATACACCCTATAGCGCGGGCCGCGTCCATCCAGCCACCGTCGCCGCAATGACCATTGGCGTGCTGGCCGTGCACGGAGTGGTCCAAGACGTCGACAACACGTCTCCCATCAGGGTGGGCATCAACGTGCTCCGCGCAGACGTTATTTCCGCGTTGTCCATCGCAGCCGCCACAGGAGCGAGCTTCGTGCGAACCAATGTCCTGACGGGCGCGATGGTCACGGATCAAGGCATCATCGAGGGAATGGCATATGATGCCCTGCGGGAACGGCGCCTGCTTGGTGTCACGACACCTATCTTTGCCGATGTCCTTAGCAAGCACGCATACCCCGTCGGAGCGGGCGTCGTCCTGGAACTTGAGGCACGGTCGACGGCATATCGGGGGCTTGCTGACGCCCTGATCATCACCGGTGATGAGACCGGAGCGGCAACAGGCGCGGGAGACCTGCAACGCGCGCGCAACGCCGTGCCGGACCGGCCGATCCTCATCGGCAGTGGCCTTGACCATGCCAGCATCGGTGAGTTACTGCGCCACGCTGACGGCGCGATCCTGGGAACAGCACTCAAGGTGGATGGAGTTACGGAAGCGCCCGTAGAACTTGCTCGAGTCCGGGAGATGGTTTCTCTGGTTCGCTCTCTACGCTAAGCACGGCTTCACGACAGTTTTTCTTTCGAATATCGCACTCGCATCTATACTAGCTGTGGTGGGGCGTGTCCGTTCCGCTCGATAGTCATACCCGCCCACAGAGTGATGCCAATGGAACTTGAAAACAGCCGACAGTTCAGGAATTCCGCCGTCACCGAGTCCCTTGACGTTCTCGAGAGTCGTTTCGAAGAACTGGAGACCGAGATGGCGCGGCCGGATGTGGCCGCGGACTATAAACGGCTTGAAAGCCTGTCCCGTCAGCGCGCGGCCATAGAGTCGACGGTTCTCTTATTCCGGCGCTACAGGAAGGTGCGTACTGACCTACGGCAGACGCAGGAGCTGATTGACTCCACCGACGAGGAAATGGCGCGTCTCGCCGCGGCAGAGGCAGAAGAGCTGACCGCTATTGCGCAGGATATTGAGGACGAGTTGCGACGGGCCCTGACGCCGCGGGACCCCCTGGATGACCGCGACATTATCATGGAGATTCGCGCGGGCGCGGGGGGAGATGAGGCCGCCTTGTTCGCGGGGAATCTCTACCGCATGTACACGCGCTATGCACAGTCACGCGGGTGGACGACGGATCTGATGAACAGCAATGAGACCGGCGGGGGCGGGCTAAAGGAGGTGACGTTTGGCGTGCAGGGAGCGTCAGCGTACGCCCACCTCAAGCATGAATCCGGCGTTCATCGTGTTCAGCGCGTGCCGGAAACTGAATCACAGGGGCGGATTCACACGTCGACTGCCACCGTTGCGGTGCTTCCAGTTGCTGAAGAAGTTGACGTTGAGTTGAACATGTCGGACGTACGCCAGGACGTTTTCCATGCTGGGGGCGCAGGTGGGCAGAACGTGAACAAGGTCGCAACTGCCATCCGGCTGACACACGCGCCGACGGGTATCGTCGTCACCTGCCAGGATGAGCGCTCGCAGCTACAGAATCGCACAAAGGCCTTCACAATTCTGCGCGCGCGGCTTCTTGAGATTGAGATTCGCAGGCAAGAGGCAGAGCTTGCCACCACGCGGCGCTCGCAGGTGGGCACGGGAGATCGATCCGAGAAAATTCGCACCTATAATTTCCCACAGAACCGGGTGACAGATCACCGCATCGGCCTCACGCTGCATTCTCTGGACCGGCTGACTGACGGGGAACTCGATGTGCTGCTCAATGCGCTCCGTGAGGCCGAGCAAGAACGTCGATTGGTTGATTCTCTATTGTGAGTGCAGCGTCGGCCCGCGCCCTCCTCACTGCGGCACGTGGCCGTCTTCAGGCAGCAGGAATCGACTCGGCAGCCCTTGAGGCGCGTCTTCTTCTTGCCAATGCGCTGGGCGAGCCGGCCGAAATCCTGCTCGCAGAGCCGGACCACGCTGTCCCGGAAGCCGCGGAATTCCGATTCCAAGAGATTCTTGGCCGGCGGCTTCAGCGCGAACCTCTCTTCTACATCACCGGCGAGTGTGAGTTCTATGGGCTGCCTTTCCACGTGGACGCCCGAGCGCTTATCCCACGCCCAGAAACAGAGCTGCTGGTTGAAGAAGCAATCAACGCAGCGCGGGAATTCGCCCCCCACTACACAGACGGCGCGGGCCTGCGCATCGCAGACATCGGCACCGGCTCCGGCTGTATCGTCGTCGCCATAGCGACGGTTCTTACGGGAGCGCATTTCATCGCCACGGACATCTCTGAAGAGGCTTTGGATGTCGCGCGAATTAACGCGGAGAGACACGGCGTTGCGCGCAGAATTGACTTCCGTGCTGGCGATCTGTTCGCTCCGGTCGCTGAAGAACTGGACATCGTGGTTGCCAATCCCCCGTACATCCCTCTGGAGAACCTGGCCACGCTGCAGGCTGAAATTCGGAATCATGAGCCATACGTCGCGGTGAACGGCGGGAAGGGCGGCATCACAATTGCGGAGCGGCTGATCAGACAGGCGCCTCCACACATGCGCTCTGGGGGACGATTCTTCATGGAAGTCGGCTACGGGCAGGCCTCCGTGCTCGTGGACATCGCAGCGGACGTCTTTCCGGCAGGAACAGTCATCGATATGGGGATAGATTTGGCGGGGATTTCACGCGTCGTACGGATTCAGCACGCGCCAGAGAAGCAGCAGTAGGATCCCCCCCCCATGCGTCTCGATAGTGAATCAGCTACACTGTTTCACCGCAACGCTATTACTCACCATACAGAAATGATGAACAGAAATACTGTGTTGATAGGACGTGCATAGCGATGACACTGGTAGAAGTGACGGTCACCGGCATACGGAGTCAATTCACGACCGTAGTGCATGATTTACGTCAGGCGGTCGACGGGTTGGATGGGGAGGCCTTGAACTGGCGGCCCGTTGGGGATGAGAGCAGCTCGGTTTATGTGCTGGTTTCGCACATGATGGGCATGGCGAAGGGGATGTGCGCGATCGCCCGTGGGGAGCAGCCGGAGCGTGATCGCGCAGCGGAATTTGCCGCAACAGGAATCAGCTCTCAGACTCTTCTGGCATTGATTGATGAGACCCAAGCGCAGGTGGAGCAGTCCCTCCAGACGATGACGGAGGAGATGCTGACAGGCACGCGGGCGTTTGCGGGGGCAGAATCGACGGGCGGGGGCATGTTGGTGCTGATGACGCGTCATCTGGGCGAGCACCTGGGGCACGTGACGCTGACACGGCAACTGTGGGAGCAGTTGGAAGAGGCAAGCGCGTAGGTTACAACTGGATTCCCCGCACCGCTACGGTTTGGCCTCGCGCTACTCCAAAATGGCCATGGTGTTGTGCGCTCAGATGCGGCGCAGGCGTGGCGTGGTGACCGTCACAATCATGACGATGATCACGAGCATGATGCCGTTGAAGACCACCGCGAATTGAGGGGTCGTTCCCTGGGCGAGTGCACCGACTTCAAGGTGACCAACGGGCCCTGCGCCGACGCCCATTACCCAGATGCCCATCGCCCTGCCTCTCTGGTCCTGTCCAACGGCGAGTTGGAGGGCGGCCTGTTGCAGGGTGTCGAATATCGCCGCCATTGTTCCGGCCAGTCCCAAGAAGAAGAGTGCGGTGACGATCCAGGGCTGATAGCCAAAGGCTGCGAGGCTCATGCCGAAGAGGACACTGGCCACAAGCAGTGTCTTACCTCTGGGGAGTCGGTCTCCGATGACGGCAAGGACGGTGACGCCGATGACGGAGCCAACGGCGCGCGTGGCAACCATGATGCCGAAGCCTTGCTCTCCAATCTCCAGGATGTCACGGGCGAAGATGGAGATCAGGACGATGTGGGAGAAGGCGAAGATCTCTGTCGCGACCGAGAGGAGGAGCAGGGCGCGAACAGATGGGTTTTTGCCGACAAGGCCCAGGGCCACTCCGAATGATTGGCGGATGGATGGAGGGTCCGGCGCGCCGAAGCCGGGGCGCGATCCGGTTCGCGTACGGAAGAGAATCACGAGCGCCGTCGTGTAGCCCACCGCCATGATGAGGAATGTTCCGCCGATGCCAATCTGACCGAGGAGAACACCACCCAGAAGGCCACCAAAGACACCCATGAGCCGCTGGGCGAACTGGTTGAGCGCGAGGCCGTTAACAACGTAGCGGCTTCCAACAATGTCATGCACGTAGGCCTGCAGCGTCGGCATGAGGAAGGCATTGACCGTGCCATAAAGGAATGCGCCAACCAGAGCAATTGGCACGGATAGCAACCCGTTCAGTTCCAGAATTCCAAGAGCCAGGCTCAGCAGGATGTTGCCGGTGACGATGATTCGAAGCAAGATGCGCCGCTCGAGTCGGTCCGCAATGGCGCCCGCGGCGAGACCAAAGAGGAGAAATGGGGCGAGCCGTGCCGCCTCGGCCGCTCCAACGAAGAAAGCGGAGTTCGAGATTTCCAGCACGAGCCAGCCGATGGTGAGTTGCTGCATCCAGAAGCCCATGGACATGGCCATGGTGGCGGCCCACAGGACCCGGAAGTCGGGGAACTGAAGGGTACGGAGGGGGCCGGCGAGCGCGAGGCGGATCGATGTCTTTGTGGGCTTGTCAGTGGGGGTGGCCACGGCGTACGTCAGACACCGTTGGAGTCCGCAGACTGGCCCTCAGCGTCATCAAAAACATTGCCCGGCCCTATCTGTGCTCCGTCCGGAACAATCGCGCCCTGCATCACGATTGCGCCACGAATGCGCGCACGGGCGCCGATTCGTGCATGCGGAAGAACGACGCTGCCGTCAACGCGGGCTTCGTCGCCGACAGTTACTCCATCACCGAGCGCTGTCGGGCCAATGATGTGCGCATTCACACCGACGATTACGTCCTCACCGCACGTGATGGGTCCGCTCATCTGGGCGGACGGATCAATGAGCGGCGGGGCTACGGGATCGGTGAGTGGTCGGTGCATGGGCGCCGCACCGGTGAGAATGTCACGGTTGAGCTGCAAAAAGGCATCGGGCGTGCCCATATCGATGAAATAGCCCTGCCAGGGGAAGGTTCCGATCTCCACACCGGCCATGAGTGCGGCTGGAAAGAGGTCCTGCTCAAACATGGCGTACCCGTCACCGATAAAGTTGAACATCTCCGGTTCGAGGGCATAGATGCCACTGTTGACGGTGTTGGCCGGAAAGTGAGGACCGGGGGGTTTTTCGATGAATCGGTTGACATAACCGATGCCGTCAACGACGACGACGCCATAGCGCGAGGGGTCATCGACGATGTGGATCGCGAGAGTGGCGTATTCACGACGTTCGATGTGCTGGTTCATGAGGGCAGCAATGTCTACGCCCGTTAGGCAGTCACCATTGAGGACGAGAAAGGTCTCAGTGAGTTCCGGCAACAGTGCCCGCACTGCACCGGCCGTACCAAGCGGTGCTTCCTCAACAGCGTAGTCAATGCGCAGTCCGTAGGAACGTCCATCACCAAAGCGATCGATAAGTGGCTGGGCGCGGTATCCAAGTGCCATGATGACCCGGGTGACGCCGGCCTCTCGCAGGTGATCAAGCATGTACTCGAAGAAGGGGCGGTTAGCGACCGGCAGGATGGGCTTAGGAAGATCATTGGTGAGAGGACGTAGGCGCGTTCCCTGACCGCCCGCGAGAACGACTGCTGTAAGGCCGGCCATCATACGCAGAGGCCGCTGTGCACGTTAGCCTTCCTGTTGGGAGGACTCGGGCAGGCCAGCCTCGTGCCGAAGCATATCAGCCTTGTCAGTACGCTCCCAGGGAAGGTCAATATCAGTGCGACCAAAGTGGCCGTATGTGGCGGTCTGTCGATAGATGGGGCGCCGGAGATCAAGGTCACGAATGATGGCACCGGGGCGGAGATCGAAATGTCGTTTCACCATCTCTTGAATGATGTTGTCATCTATTTTTCCTGTCCCGTATGTCTCTATGGAGATAGAGGCCGGCGTCGCCATGCCAATGACGTAGGCAAGTTGGATTTCACAACGATCCGCGATGCCGGCCGCGACGATGTTTTTGGCGATATAGCGGGCAGCATAGGCGCCTGAACGGTCGACTTTCGTCGGATCCTTGCCGGAGAAGGCGCCACCACCATGTTTGTAGCCACCACCGTAGGTGTCAACCAGGATTTTTCGGCCGGTGAGTCCAGCGTCTGCCATGGGCCCGCCCTGCACGAAGCGTCCGGAGGCGTTGATGTGGTACCGGGTGTCTCGATCCATCATTTGGTGGGGCACAACTTCACGGATCACCAGTTCACGCAAATCACGCTGGATGGCCTCATTACTGACCTCCGGGTCATGTTGCGCAGCAAGAGTGATGCTATCCACACGGACGGGAACGCCGTATCGGTATTCGATGGTGACCTGTGATTTGCCGTCAGGGCGAAGGTATGGGAGTTGCCCGTCACGTCGAACCCGGGCCAGCTGGGCGGCGAGGCGATGTGAGAGCCAGATAGGTGCAGGGATCAAGGCTGGGGTCTCTGTGCACGCGTAGCCGACCATGGTTCCCTGATCGCCTGCGCCGAGTCGTTCAACGGCGGCGAACTCTCCCTCACCGCGCACTTCCTGCGCAATGTCGACACCTACCTGGATGTCAGGCGACTGTTCGTTTATCACCACCATGACGCCGCAGGTTTTGGCGTCAAATCCATAGTCGGCGTTCGTGTAGCCGGCATCCCGGACAGTCTGCCGAACGATGGCGGGGATATCGACGTAGCAGTTTGTGCTGATTTCTCCCATGACGATAACAAGGCCGGTTGTCGTTGCGGTCTCACAGGCGACGCGTCCTTCTGGATCGTCGGCGAGAATGGCATCAAGGACGGCATCAGATATTTGGTCACACAGTTTGTCCGGGTGACCTTCTGTGACGGATTCGCCCGTTTGCAGGAATGAGGCGTTGCGCAAGAAGCTGAGGGGCGAAGCCCCCATTTCAACGATCATCGAAAGCTATCCCTCCCTGGCGTTGTCTGGGTCAGAGTCATTCGGATTGGCTAGTCATGGGTTCACTCCATATTCCTGCTCCTGCTGAGGAGTGAGGAGCAGGAGGGTGACCTCCGCGTCAGCGATTCTCTCTTCTCCACGGGTTGTGACGTGAGCATCAATGGTGAGGGTTCGGCGGGTGTTCTTGAGCAGGGTGGCGGAGACGCGCAGGGGCTGCTCCAGCAGGGCTGGGCGACTAAATCGAATGGTGAGGCGGGCGGTGGCGGCACGCTGGCCACGCGCGTAGGCAACGTAGGCGGCCGCTTCATCCAGCAGGGCAGCAACGACACCCCCGTGAAGGGCACGCGGCCATCCCTGGTGTTCTCTTTGCGGGACGTAGACTGCCGTCACCGATGTATCATCAACGGTTTCAAAATCGAGTTTCAGACCGGCGTCATTGGCCGTTCCACACCCAAAGCAGTAGCCATATCGCTCCTGCTCCTCGAGAGAGGCGGTTGCGCGAATGGGCATCGGCCCGGCCGAACCCGCGGCAGTGGATGCGCTCTGGCGTTTCAGGTGCCCATCTCCCAGCTGCCGAGGTAGGCGGTTTGTTCCTCAGTTGGAGTATCAATCTGTATACCAACGGACTGAAGTTTGAGGCGAGCGACTTCGGCATCGAGATGGCGAGGGAGAGCGTGAACATCGTTGGAGAGGGTGCCCGGCCCACTTGCAGAGAGGTACGCGGCTGCAAAGGCCTGATCTGCAAAGGAGAGGTCCATAACTGCGGAGGGGTGGCCTTCGGCAGCTGCGAGATTAATCAGACGCCCCTCTGCGAGGAGGTTGACAGTGCGTCCGTCCGTCAATGTGTAGGCGACGACGTTTGGACGCAGTTCGCGTGAGCTCTCACTCATGCCCTCCAGTGCCGGGATATCGATTTCAACGTTGAAGTGGCCGGAGTTGGCCAGGATGACACCGTCCTTGAGCAGCGGGATATGGGAACGACCAACGGCGTGGATGTCACCTGTGACTGTGATGATGATGTCTGCATGGGGAACAGCATCTGCCATTGGCATGACGCGGTTACCATCCATGAGGGCCTCAAGAGCACGAATAGAGTCGATCTCCGTGACGATGACCTGGGCGCCCATGCCGCGAGCACGCATGGCGACGCCGCGCCCACACCAGCCGTAGCCGGCGACCAGGACGGTCTTTCCCGCCCAGAGGATGTTGGTGGCGCGCGTAATGCCGTCCAGGGTGGATTGTCCAGTTCCGTAGCGATTATCAAAGAGGTGTTTCGTATCGGCATCATTAACTGCGATCACAGGGTAGAGAAGCTTGCCTTGTTGGGCGAGGCTACGGAGACGAATGACACCGGTGGTCGTTTCTTCGCTTCCCCCCCGAATGTCGGCAACGAGGTCTTGGCGTGAGCCGTGGATAGTCGCAACAAGGTCTGCACCATCATCCATTGTGATTGTTGGAGCACTGTCCAGGACCTGGTTGATGTGCTTGTAGTAGGTATCCGTGTTCTCACCGTGGGCAGCGAAGACGGGAATGCCGTAGTAGGCGACGAGGGCTGCGGCGACGTCATCTTGAGTTGAGAGTGGGTTGGAGGCGCAGAGGCGGACGTCGGCGCCCCCGTCGGCAAGGGCAAGCATCAGGTTGGCCGTTTCCGAGGTGACATGGAGGCAGGCGGCGATTCGCTGTCCTTCGAGGGGGCGCTCAGCACGGAATCGCTCACGGATGAGGTTCAGGACGGTCATTTCACGTCCGGCCCATTCCATACGTCTTACTCCCTGGTCCGCAAGGGACAGGTCGGCGACGTCGTTGATCGTATCGGAAACGGCCATGCGGGTTCTCCTGCGGTTAAGGGCTATGGAGTGCTGTCCTGTGCCTCGGGCGTGCGTCGTCGATAGAGCGCGCGTGGCGCACTCACCTATTCTATCGCGTCTGCGTCCAGATGTGAGATGAGCGTGGTAATGACGGATTGCGGGGATGGGGACGTGTCAAGCCGAAGGAGGGAGTCGGCGAGTAGTTCATCAGGGAATTCGAAGGAATCGCGCTGAGCGGCGTAGATTTCCCAGCGTCCATCGGCGGGGGATCCACCAGTTTGGACGCGGTCATCCAGGCGTTGGCGGATGACATCCTCCGAGAGTTCACAGAGGATCATGCGCAATGGGATGCCGGTGGCATGGGCGAGATCGATGAACCGCTGCAGGTACCTGGCCCTGGCGAAGGAGGCATCGATGACGACGGAGCGGCCCCGCTGGAGGGCCTCGGCGGCGAGGCGAGCAAGCTCGGCGTACGTTCGCTCGGTCATTTCTGTGGAGTAGATCTCCGTATTCCACTCGACGAAATGGCGTTCTTCGGCGCGAATCTGCTGCAATCCCTTGCGGACGATGTCACTGGAAAAGTAGGCGTGGCCGCGTTCCCGCGCGAGGTCCTGGGCCACGGTGGATTTGCCAGTCCCCATGAGACCACCGATGAGGACGATGTTGGGGCCAATCATGGTGCGTGTGTATTGTTCGGACAGGAGAAAGTATGCGCTGGCGCGTTGAGTGATGGCGGCGGCTTCCTCTGGTGTCAACCCAGGTTGGTCAAGTCGGAAGCTCTCAACCTTGCCACGGACGTAGGCGCGGTAGCACTGGTAGAAGGGCAGGAGTTCAGGCAGGCCGGGGTCGTCTGCGTGTTGGAGATACCCATCAAGGAAAGCGCGGGCGTGGTCAGGGTGACCGCGTGCGTCCAGGTCCATGGCCATGAAGGCAACATCCCCGGCGACATCGCCGTAACGAAAACGTTCATTGAAGTCGATGCAGTCAAGGATGGATATACGGCCATTGTGCTCGATGCAGATCTGCTGCGCGTGGAGATCACCATGGGTGTCACGGACGAAGCCATGTTGTGAGCGAGAGGAGAAAAGCGCCTCTCGGTCACGCATGAAACGACGTGCGTAGTATGAGGCCACGTCATAGGTGTGTTGGGAGATGGTGCGGCCGATATAGGGTTCGGTCTGCTGAAAGTTTTCTTCGATGTTGAAGCGGACGCCGTTGAGGTCACCGGCGGCGGCGATTACATCGTTCGTTTCGGTGCCGTGGTGGAACTGGGCGATGGCACGACCAAGCCCAGCCACCATCTCGGACGTGACATCGCCGCGGGAAAGGCGGGCATCAAGCATCATGTCTTGGGGTAGGCGGACCATCTGGAGGACGTATTCGACGGCGGCGGGATCATTTTCTGCGCCAAGGCGGAAACGTCCATGTCCGTCTGGGACGACGCTGTAGACGTTCCGGTAGATATCCGGAGCGGCACGCCGGTTGAGCAGGAGTTCCTGATGACAGAAGTAACGCCGTTTTTCGAGTGTGGTGAAGTCGAGGAAGCCGTAGTTGACAGCTTTTTTCATCTTGTAGGCGTGATTGCCGGCAAGAAAGACTATGGCTGAGTGGGTTTCACGGGTTTCGACGGCGCCAACATGATCGCCCGGGGGGTAGGCAGTCGGGGAACGGAGTGCATCAATGATGCGGCGCTGCGGGTCGTATGGCGGATCACTCATGTTTCTGTTCGTTCGCGCGGACGCCGGATTTAGATGAAGTAGTGTGTCCGCGTTCCGGCGACGGCGCCTGCGGTCATCTTGGTGGCAAAGCGCGTCTGACGAGTGTTTGGTGACTTTTCAGGTCCCATTGGTGTCCGCTTTCGCGGGAATGGCGGATGCCGGACGGGGATGGCAGGATTAGTCCTGCTTGATGGGGTGACCGGCCTTTTCCCAGGCATCAATGCCGCCTTCCATGCTGTACAGGGGACCCGGGACCCCAATCGAGGCGGCTAGTTCAGACGCGAGCGCGGATCGAACGCCGCCGGCACAGTAGAAGACGATGGGTTGATCCTTGGGCAGATCGTCAACGGCTTGCATGCTGATGATGTCGTTGATGGAGATGCGGATCGCGCCGTCGATGTAGCCCTGATCCCACTCGTCTTGTTCCCGGACATCGATCAGCGCGACGCCGTCGCCTTCTATGAGTTCTTTTGCCGTGTCAACGTCAACCCGCTCAAAGGGTTCCGCCGTTCCCGTCATCGTAATACTTCTCCCGCTTGGCTCAGGAATCAGTCGTCGCTCTTGACTATAGACAATTTTGTGTGGAGCGGGTAGTGAGCACGAAGTGGATCTGCGGCGGCGAGGCCGCCGCAGATCCACTTCTGAATGTTCCGGGCCGTACTAGATAGCTGCTTCGCCGGTCTCGCCCGTCCGAATCCGAATGATGTCGTCTACGTGCGTCACGAAGATCTTGCCGTCACCGACTCCGTCGTCGCCCGGGCTACGGGCTCCCCGAATGATCGCATTGACAACATCGTTTTTCATGCCGTCCTCGATGATGGCGCGGACAAGAGTTCGCGGGCGTTCATGGCGCTGGGCCATTTGGCCACCACGCCCAACGAAGACTTCAACGCCTCCCTGAAGGCCCTCCCCCGTCACGTTGGTGTAGTAGAATTTCATGCAGCCGACGGCTTCCAACTCCGTCACAACATCTTGAATTGCTTCCGGCCTAATGATGGCCTCTATACTTAGCATCTCTGTCTCCTCTTGCCCTATCTGGGCGCTCTCTGGGGCAGACCCACCGGACGACAGTATCGCTCGTGGATGTGCACTGCTCCCGATCGTATTCGCAGTTTAATCGGCACCGTCTGCAACGTAGGCGCGCTCACCGTGCGTGGTGAGGTCAAGTCCTTCATCCTCGGCCCGTTCGGGCTCTCTGAGTCCAATACCCGGAATCAGGTCCAGCACCTTGAGGATGATGAAGGTAACGACTCCGGAGTAGACGAGAGTGGCAACGACACCGATCACCTGGACACCCATTTGTCCGGTGTTGCCCTCAATGAGGCCGGCGGTTCCCCCAATCGCCTCGACCGCGAACACTCCGACGGCCAGTGCGCCCCAAATGCCGGCGATGCCATGAACGCCAAAGACATCAAGGGCATCATCGAAGCCGAGTTTGGGCCGGTAGAGGACGAAGATGTACGGGAGCGCTCCGGCGCCGATGCCGAGCACCAGCGCGCCCATGACGTTGACGAATCCCGCGGCGGGGGTGATCGCGACAAGGCCTGCAACTGCGCCGGTCGCGATGCCGACGGCGCTGATGTGCTTGCTCTGGATGTAGGAGAGGATGCCCCATGTGAGGGCGCCCGCCGCCGCAGCTGTGTTGGTGACGAGGAGGGCGTTGACGGCTTGCCCGTTGGCGGCCAGTCCGGAGCCGGCGTTGAAACCGAACCAGCCGAACCAGAGGATGCCAGCTCCCAGAACGACGTAGGGGACGTTATGGGGCTCAAGTGCAGGCCTGCGGCGTCGGCCAACAAGGACTGCGGCAACAAGGGCCGCGATGCCAGCGTTGATGTGGACAACGGTCCCACCGGCAAAGTCGAGCGCTCCCATTTCAAAGAGCCACCCACTGCCGGCCCAGACCCAATGGCAGATCGGAGCGTAGACCAGGGTGAGCCAGAGGACAAGGAAGATGATGTACGTGGTGAACTTGAACCGTTCAACGACCGCGCCAGTGATGAGCGCGGGCGTGATGATGGCAAACATCATCTGGAATGCGACGAAGAGCAAGACAGGGATGCCGCCATCCACATCATCGACGCTGATGCCCTTGAGACCAATGTGGGAAAAATCTCCGATGAGTTGATTCCCCTCGCCAAATGCCAGGCTGTACCCCCAGAGCACCCAGACTAGACTCGCCACGGCCATGGACACGAAGCTGAGAGAAATCGTGCTGACGGCGTTGCGGCCGCGCACCAGTCCGCCGTAGAAGAACGCAAGTCCCGGTGTCATGAAGAGCACGAGAGCCGTCGATGCTAACATCCAGGCAGTATCACCGCTATTGAGCTCGTCCATCTCTTCCTCCTTCCAAAACTAAGAGCCGCATGGCTTTTCCATGCATGCACAACCAATGCTGGGGGCATTCTATGACGCTAGGGTTACACGAGGGTTACAATCGTGTTACGCGACGAGGAGCGTCGCCAAATGCGCATGAGTAGCGATAACGCGATACTGCTCCGACCTGATGGTCGCCTTCTTGTCATTGCATTCAGCCGCCCGCCGGATCACTTCATTGACCAGACAATCGCGTCCGCATTACGGGATCTGTGCGCCACGCTTCGGGAGGATAGCCCGTTCGATGCGCTGATCATCACGGGACATGCCCCGGAGTCTCTGGGGAATGGCGAGCACCTCTCGGCTTTTTCACGGGGAACGGATCCGTCCTGGCTGTCTGAGTTTGCCGTTCCGTCCTCCGGCCACGCGGCCTCTGCACTACTGGATAGTTATCGGTGCGCAAATGCCCTGGCAACACTGCCATTCCCTGTCATCGCAGCAATGAATGGTGACGCATTTGACCAGGGGTTGGAGCTTGCTCTCGCGGCGGATATTCGTGTGGCGGCAGAGTCGGCGACGTTTCGAATGGGCCAGGCGATCCACGGAATGATTCCCTGGGACGGCGGAACGCAGAGATTGCCACGAGTGGTTGGGCCGGCTCATGCGGTGGACTTGGTCCTGACCGGACGCGCCATTGGTATCGATGAGGCGGTCCGCATGGGGCTGGTGAATCGCGTTGCGTCAGGGAATGATTCGCTGGGCGTGGCGCAGGAAATCGCTGGGGATATTCTCGCAGGGGGACCGATAGCGGCGCGCTACGCTAAGGAGGTTATCTCTAGCGGCGCGGACATGACCCTGGATCAGGGCATCCTTTTGGAGACGGATGTGACGATGATCTTGCAAACCACTCGAGACCGTCAGGAGGGCATTCAGTCGTTTCTTGAGCGGCGTGAGCCGGAGTTTCGAGGAGAGTGAGCGGCTGGGTTCAGCTGATGGGGCATGATGACGGCAGTCCGCCGATTGGTGCGGATCGGAGAATACGAGGACGGTTTCTCACTCGCGGGTTGGACGCATGGGTATGAGTCACGCGCTCATTGCGAGAGAATCTACGTGGTAGCGGCATAGAGAGGGAGGACATGATGACGGAGGGGCAGCAGAATCGTCCGGACGATGAACCCGAAGAGACCACCGATAGGAGTGAGCAGGATAGCGCAGGGGTAGGCGACTCTTCTGAGAGCCCGCCGGTGCAGTCAGGTTCAGCAACGAATGGCGGGGTGCATCACGGCCCGTCGAGCAACCCTGAGGAGCGGAACTGGGCGATGCTGGTCCATCTGGCCGGTTTTACTGGGCTCCTTTTCAACTTCGTTGGCAACATCCTCGCCCCGCTTGTTGTTTGGCTGATTTTCCGCGGGAAATCGGACATGGTGGACCTTCACGGAAAGCGCGCGTTGAACTTTCAGATCAGCATGTCCCTGTATGGATTCGTGCTGCTTCTGCTGGGAATAGTGCCATGGATTGTTGGCCTCTCCATATTGGGAGGCCGTGGAGAGAAGGAGGCTGACCCAGGACTGGCGCTGCTGCTCTTCACCTGTGGCGGGAGCATCCTCCTCTTTATCCTCGGGTTTGTCTTCCTACTCTTTTGGATCACCATGACAATCGTCGCGGCTGTGCGTGCCAGTCGAGGCGATCCGCCCGGCTATGTCCTGACGATTCCATTCCTGCGGTAGAAAGCTGCATCATGGCGCAGTCAGGCGCACCGGCAGCGGTCTGTGAGGTGGATGATTCCGGCCTCGCGCGGATTGTCCTGAACCGGCCGGCGCATCTGAACGCATTCAATGTGCAGATGCGCGATGATCTCTACGCCATCCTCATGGCGTTGCGAGAAAATGCCCGTCTGGATGCAGTACTGATTGTGGGTGCGGGTGAGAGGGCGTTCTGCTCCGGGGCGGACTTGACGGAGTTCGGAAGCACGCCATCACGTGTCATTGCCCGAGAGGCACGGTATGCGCGCGATGTGTGGTCGCTGCTACGTGCGCTACCAGTACCCACTGTGGCGGCGATGCGCGGATTCACCATCGGCTCTGGCCTGGAAATGGCATTGTGTTGCGATTTTCGGATTGCGGCGGACACGACGCGGTTTCGACTGCCCGAAGTGGCGCTTGGGATGATTCCCTTCGCGACGGGGAGCCAGTCCTTGCCGCGCGTGGCAGGGCGTGCACAGGCGCTGGATTTGCTGTTGACGGGCCGATGGTTTGATGCTGAGGAGGCCCTCTATCTTGGGTTGGTGCATCGCATCGTACCGACGGACCGCTTGCAGGAGGCCGCAGCGGACGTTTTGGAGGAGACGCGGCGCGTACCTCGTGAGGCACGCGCCGCGGCAAAGGCGGCCTTGCAACGCGGAGCGGACCTTGGATTGTCTGACGGTCTGCGGATCGAGTCGACACTGGCTAGCCGTCGATTGGCGGAGTTGAGAGGATGATGGCGAGAGCGGGCGGAGAGTGATGACATTCAGGCGCTGCTCTGATAGTATCGGCTAGCTATGTACGTCCCAATGGTGGGGGGGACATCATTGGGAGGCCGAGCGCCGTGGGCGTGCGCGCATCGGAGCGATTTCACGCGAGAAGAAATCGGGAGGGGATTTCACGGATGAATACCGCTGAGTTTTTGATGATAGCGAACATGATCTCGCCTGATAAGGATGCGATCGTGTTCGAGGGTAAGCGATACACATACGCCCAGCTCGATGAGCGCGTGAATCGGCTGGCGAATTGCCTGCGGTCCTGGGGAGTCGAAAAGGGCGACCGTGTTGGGATCATGCAGGTCAACTGCCCTGAGGTTATCGAGACGTACTTTGCGTCCGCCAAGGTAGGCGCCATCTTTGTCCCCCTCAGCTTCCGTGGCCGCGCGGAAGAAATCCGCCATATGGTCAACGCGTCCGAATCCAAGGTCGTCATCGCGGGGTCACGGTACCTGGGAATGGTCGACGAGTTGCGGCCCTCTCTGGATACAGTTGAGCACTTTGTTTCTCTGGAGGGCAGCGCCGACGGCTGGGAACCGTATGAGGACGCGCTAGAGGGTCAATCAACGGAGTTTGAGACGGCCGTTGTCGACGATGATGACACGACCATCCTGATGTTCACAGCGGGCACGACGGGGCTGCCGAAGGGCGTGATGCTGACGTTTGGAAGTGTGAGCAGTTACAGCCTCAACAACGTTTCACCGCTGGAGCCGGATCAGCTCGAGAAGAATATCTTGACGGTCCCGCTGTATCACGTGGCGGGCATGCAGGCCGTCATTTCCGCAATTTTCGGGATGCGCACGATGGTGATTCAGCGGCAATTCGAGGCGGAATCCTGGATGAAGCTGGTGCAGGATGAGAAGGTGTCTCGGGCGATGATGGTCCCGACAATGCTCAAGATGTTGTTGGATCATCCCGCGCGCGCCAACTATGACATCTCCAGCCTTGCTGTCCTGACGTATGGTGCCGCGCCCATGCCCAAGGAAGTCATCAAGCGGGCCATCATCGAGATGGAGGACACACAGTTCATTAACGCCTTCGGACAGACGGAGGCCTCGGCGACGATCACAGCTCTGATGCCGGACGATCACAACGTCAAGGGGCTCTCCGAGGCGGAGCGCGAGAAGAAATTCGAGCGGTTGAGCTCGATCGGCAAGCCCCTGCCGGGAGTCGAGATTCGGATTGTGGATGAGGACGGCAATGCTGTCCCCGCAAATGAACAGGGTGAGATTATCGCGAGCGGCCCTCAACTCATGAAGGGCTATTGGCAGCAGGATGATGTCACCGCTGAGACGATCAAGAACGGGTGGCTATTCACCGGTGACCTCGGATATCAGGATGGTGAAGGATACATCTTCCTGACAGGTCGCGCGAAGGATTTCATCAAGCGAGCAGGCGAGATGATCTCGCCTGAGGAGGTCGAGCAGACCTTGATGTCGCACCCGGCGGTGGATGAGGCCGCAATCATTGGCGTGCCGGATGATGAGTGGGGTGAGCGTGTACGCGCCATCGTCGTTCTTAAGGGCGGGCAAACGGCGACAGGGGACGAGTTGATCGAGTATTCGCGTCAGCGGCTGGCGAGTTTCAAGAAGCCGGAGCACGTGGTCTTTTCAACTGAGCCCCTCCCTCGCAACCCATTGGGGAAGGTGCTGAAGCGAGATCTGAAGCAGATATACACGGAGCCGATAACGGACCCGGCGTAGATCCCCGCTAGACGACGGGAAGGTGTGTGTGTGGCGCG
Source organism: Dehalococcoidia bacterium (assembly GCA_965224255.1). Lineage (GTDB taxonomy): Bacteria > Chloroflexota > Dehalococcoidia > UBA6926 > UBA6926 > VXMO01. Next base: position 1,247,585 of record CBDCYO010000005.1, on the reverse strand, counting down.
CATGCGCGCCACACACACACCTCTTTCCCAATACCGCAGCCAAGGCACCCATTGCCAACGCCCTCTGTCATTGCGCCCGCCGTCTGTCATTCCCGAGCGCCCCTCCCTGTCATTCTGAGCGTAGCGAAGAATCTATCGCGTCATTGCTGCAGGGGTGGAACACCACACGCATGGTCTGACACACACGTTTAGATTCTTCACTCCACTGCGTTCCGTTCAGAATGACGTGGTGAAGTGACGCATCCGTTCGCAATGACATCAACGGACGTCTAGTTCACCATGACAACTGGTGTGTCATTCTGAGTGAGTTGAAGGGGAACGCAGATGCTTGAAATACGTCGGGACGGGGCGCCGGGGTTGGCCCTTCTGTTTGCCGGGATTCTGTTCTTTGCCATAAACGTGCTTGGTTTTGTCTTAGGGATCGTAGCAGCGGCCACGCTGTGGCCACTTATTCCGATTACAGTGATCATTGCTCTCCTGGTGTTGCTCTCCTTTGCCGGTCTGTTCCGAGTCGATCCGAACGAGGGGAAGGTATTTCAGCTATTCGGCGCGTATCGTGGGACGGCACGGGAACCCGGTCTGCGGTGGACGAATCCGTTCTATACGAAACACGGGATTTCACTGCGCGTCAGGAACTTTGAGACGGGGCGTCTTAAGGTAAACGATCGCCGGGGAAATCCCATCGAGATCGCGGCAGTCGTGGTGTGGCGCGTTGTCGATACGTATGAGGCGGCGTTTGAAGTGGATGACTTCGAGAACTATGTGCATGTGCAGAGCGAAGCCGCAGTGCGTACCCTCGCGACGGGGTATGCCTACGATGCGGCGGGCGATGAGCAGACTTTAACGGCCAATATCGGTGAGGTCTCAGGTCGGCTGAGCGGAGAGATACAGGATCGCCTGGAGAAGGCCGGCGTTGAGGTGCAAGAGGCGCGAATCAGTCACTTGGCGTATGCGCCGGAGATCGCCGCGGCGATGTTGCGGCGCCAACAGGCAGGCGCGGTTGTTGACGCACGCAAGACGATCGTCGAAGGGGCGGTCGGCATGGTGCAGGACGCCCTGGCGATGTTGACTGATCGACAGATTCTGAGTCTGGATGATGAACGCCGCTCCACGCTGGTGAGTAACCTGTTGGTTGTCCTGACGAGCGAGAGCGCAGTACAACCGGTCGTCAATACAGCGAGTGCTGCGACGCCAATCTAGGGTTTGGGTTTCTGAGACCATTTTGCGTGAGTATCTCGCCGGGAGGCGGGGGCCGCTTATCGCTGCCGGAATCATCGCATGTGGCACGGCTCGATAGGCGTACCATAGAAAAATGTCCCTGACCAACGGCGCAGCGCGTCTCGGCACTGTTCCTCCCAGGAAGCCGCTGATCTTCTATGGCTGGTGGATCGTTGTCGCGGCCGTCATCCTGAACATCTTCCAGGGCGGCATCCTCTTCTACGGCTTCACCCTTGTCTTGGATCCGATGACCACTGAAATGGGCTGGACGAAGACGGAAGTAACGTTCGCCTTCCCGATTATGGGTGCGGTCATTGCCGTCATCTCCCCCTTCCTCGGCTCCCTGTTTGATCGGATTGGGCCACGCCCTCTCATCGCCGCCGGCATGTCGGCGCTGGGATGCGGAATGATCGCTCTCCACGGCGTTGATAGCCTGCTGATGTTCTATATCTGGTTTTCACTGGCCAACATTGGCTCAGCGGGCATGTGGCTCTCCGTCGGCCCGGCCGTTGCCAACTGGTTTGTCAGACGACGAGGTCGCGCACTGGGTATCTACACGCTCGGTTACGCATTGGCTGGCATCATGGCGCCGCCGTTCTATTGGCTCATCGATGGCGTGACGTGGGGCGGCTTTTCGTTTGACGGCGTCGGATGGCGTGATTCGTTCCTGATCGTGGGCGTCATCTTCCTCATGTTGATGCCCATCGCCGTGCTGGTCATTCGGCACAGGCCGGAGAATATGGGACTCTACCCGGACGGAGCAGATGAGCCACCACAGATGGCGACGGGCAATGAATTGGCTGCAGACGCCGAAGCTGATACGACAGCCACAGAGGCTCTCCGGACGCAAGCGTTCTGGCTGATGGCGATCGGCTCCGGCCTCGCCTTCCTGACCATTGCAACGCTGCAGGTCCATTGGGTGCCGTATCTGAATAGCGTAGGCTTTTCCCGTGAGGCCGCGGCATTCTACTTGCCACTCCTGCCACTAAGCACCATCGTCGGGAGGCTAGGTTTCGGATTTCTGGCGGATTTGTGGGACAAGAAGAAAGTCACGGCCCTCGCATTTGCCTTGCAGGCGGGAGCCGTCCTCATCCTTGCCGGCGTTGACCAGTCTCGCGGGTGGACCATCTTTCTCTTCTTCAGCATGTGGGGCGTCGGATTTGGCGCGACTATTGTGACGCGCATGACCTTACAGGGTTATCTGTTCGGACGTAACTCTTTCGGGGCGTTGCAGGGGATGTTGTCCATGACAAGTGAGGCAGGGTTCGCCTTCTCGCCATTGATTGCCAGCGCAATCTTCGAGAGCCTCGGCACATACCGCCCGATATTCATTGTGTTCGCGGCTCTCTCACTCTTGGCCGCACCAATCACGCTCATGATCCGACGGCCTGGCCTGCGCGCACGGGGCTTCGTTCCTGCCCCTCAACGGCCTGACGGCGCTGACGCAGAGAACGCCCCCGCCACTAGCGACCCGTGAGGACGATTAGCCCAACCCTAATCGTTCCCCGAAGTGATCGTTGGCAAACGATCGCGTGCGATGCCGCACATCGTACACGTACCGGTGCGGATCATCCGGCCTGGAGGCGAGGAGCATGAGGACGATGGCCGGCACGGATGATGTGACTTCTGTCGTGTGGATATCCATGTCCGGCGGCAAGATGCCGGTCACATCACCGGGTCTCAGACGTCGGCGCGTCGTGCGCGTGATGGCTGAGCCGTCCTCCGCCCGTTCCAGGTCTGGCACGTAGGACACTTCCCGCGCCTCTCCCTGATAGATGCCGGCCAGCCCCCACTGCGCCCCGTGATCATGAACGGGCGTCTTGTGACGCGATGGTATCATCGAGACGATTAGGCTGAGAGAGCCATCGGTGGATTGAAAGATCACCCAGCGAGTAACGTCGCTTGCGGACACCCCGTGAAACCCGTCCGGCAAGAAGTTCTCCATCAACAGATGGCGAAACGGGTCGATCGTGCGACGGATGAGGGCAACAGGATCGCTTGCGCTGACGGCGACGCCGCCCAGGTGTCCAAGGAAGGTGCTCAGCGCCGGATGGGCGACATTGAGATCAGGAGTCACGTTCTCTTCTGTTGTGTCTCTTATACCTCGCGGAACTCACCCTCGACAGTCTCCGCGTCATTGGCTGATTCGCTGTCGCTCGCGCTATTCGTGGCACCCGCGTCCGCGCCTTGTTGGGAGTACATGGATTGGCCGATTTCCTGGACGAGCCTGCTCAACTCCTCTGTCACTGTACGCAGCTGGTCCGCCGGTGCGGTTTGTTCCAATGCCTGCCTCACTTCAACAATCTTGGCCTGCACACGCTCCGTGATGTCACCCGGAATGCGTTCCTTGTGTTCGTCCAGAAGGCGCTCAGCGGCATAGGCGGCGGAATCAGCGGCGTTGCGGATCTCCACGTCCTCACGGCGCTGGGCATCCTCCGCCGCGTGCGCCTCCGCGTCCTTGGCCATCTGTTCGATCTCATCGCTGGAGAGTCCGCTTCCGGCCTGGATGACGATCTTCTGCTCCCGATTCGTGGCCTGATCCTTTGCGTTGACGTTCAGGATGCCATTGGCATCGATATCAAAGGTGACCTCAATCTGCGGCATGCCGCGCGGTGTGGGGGGAATGCCATCCAGCATGAACCGACCAAGTGATTTGTCGTCGTTGGCCATCGTCCGCTCACCCTGTAACACGTGGATCTCGACGCTCGTCTGTCCATCCGCTGCCGTGGAGAAGGTCTGGCTCTTGGACGTTGGGATTGTCGTATTGCGTGGGATGATGGGCGTAGCAACACCACCCAGGGTCTCAATGCCGAGCGAAAGCGGCGTCACATCCAGTAGGAGCAAGTCCTGCACGTCGCCAGTGAGAACGCCAGCCTGAATTGCCGCGCCAACGGCAACGGCCTCATCCGGGTTCACTGAACGGTTCGGTTCTCGCTGGAAGATCTGCTTGACCTTTTCTTGAATCGCTGGCATACGCGTCTGCCCGCCAACCAGAATCACTTCATTAACCTGGCCGGCGCTAAGGCTGGCGTCTTCCAGTGCCTGCCGACACGGGGCCATCGTCCGTTCGACGAGGTCTGCGGTCAGCGATTCCAGCCGGCCGCGTGTCAACGCCATCGTCAGGTGCTTGGGGCCGGATGCGTCCGCTGTAATGAACGGTAAATTGAGCTCCGTCTGTGTAACGGCGGACAGTTCCACCTTGGCCCGCTCCGCGGCTTCCCGCAGGCGTTGCATGGCGCTGCGATCTGAGCGGAGATCAATGCCCTCTTGCTTGCGAAACTCATCAATCATCCAGTCAACAACTGCATTATCGAAGTCGTCGCCACCCAAGTGGGTATCGCCTGCGGTCGACCGTACCTGGAATGTTCCGTCACCAATTTCAAGGATAGAGATATCAAACGTGCCGCCACCCAGATCAAAGACGGCGATGATTTCCTCACCCTTTTTGTCCAAGCCATAGGCAAGCGCTGAGGCTGTCGGCTCATTGATGATCCGCAGGACGTTCAGTCCGGCGATAATCCCGGCGTCCTTCGTGGCCTGCCGTTGGCTATCGTTGAAATACGCCGGAACCGTAATGACGGCGTCTGTCACCGTCTCGCCCAGATAGGCCTCTGCGTCTGACTTCAGCTTCTGCAAGATCATCGCAGAGATTTCCTGCGGGCTATATTGTTTGTCACCCATGTTGACACGCACATCGCCGTTCGGGGCGCCGCTCACAGGGTATGGAACCAACTGGGTATCCTTCTGCACGTCCGGTTCTTCATTCTTGCGGCCAATGAACCGCTTGACGCTGAAGATTGTCTGATCCGGATTTGTCACGGCCTGGCGCTTTGCGACGAGACCAACCAGACGCTCGTCATTCTTGTTCAGTGCGACGACGGACGGCGTTAGGCGATTTCCCTCAGGCGTCGGGATCACGGTCCCTTCGCCACCTTCCATAACCGCGACAACGCTATTCGTTGTTCCGAGGTCGATTCCGATTGCTCGTGCCATTCCTGCTGTGTCTCCTTGCGTGTTTCGCGTTCGTGACGAACTTTCCGTTTCTGCTTATCAGCCCGTGGTGTCCTGTTCAGCTGCCGCCTCGGTTGACGTGTCATCCTCATGCGTCGGCCGGGGCTCCGTGGCACCGCCGACTTGTACGAGAGCCGGCCGTAGCACACGGTCATGGAGCATGTACCCCTTCTGAAGCACCTCCACGATTTGCCCCTCCGGCCCAGCCACGCGGGAAATGGCCTCATGCACGTTGGGATCAAAGGCTGCGTCCGCTGATTGGATTTCGGTAACTCCATTCGCTTCGAGCGTGCTCTGCAACTTGCGGTAAATGAGGAGAATGCCCTCCACCCACGTTAGCCGCAGTACTGCCTCAGGTATCGATCCGAAGGCGCGCTCAAGGTCATCCAGTGCTGAGAGCAGTTGGGTTAGCACCGGAACCGTCGCATACCGCACGTCCACCGCGTGTCTCTCTCCGGCCCGTCGTGAAAAGTCGACGGCGTCTGAGTAGGCGCGGTGGTACTTGTCCTTTTCCGCTATGGCGGTCTCAAGTTGCGCCCGCAGCGGCTCCATGGCGCCGTGATCATCTGTGTCGCCCTCACCGCCCGGCGTTCCGTTTGCGGCGGCACGATCCTGTGTCTCGTCCCCAGAGTCTGCGCCTGGCGCGGAGTGTTTCTCGTTAGCCATGCCTTAGACGTACTCCCTGTCGTGGGATTCATAGTCACGTGAGGCGACCATTCCTGAGAGGATTTCCCCCAAATATCTGACTGCCGAAATAGCGTTGGCGTAATCCATCCGGGTTGGCCCCAGGACGGCGACAGCGCCACGTTGTCCGTTGAGGTGCTTGGAGCCGTACGTGGATATGATGGCCGTGTACGGTTGCAGAAACGGCTCATCATGCTCGTTCCCGATGACGACACGCAGGCCATCAACAGGTAAATCACTCGGGTGAAGCGCCGGAACGAGTCGCCCGCTTTCGACAGCGTCCAGCAACTCTCGCACCATGTCGATACGGTCAATGAGCTCCGGTTGAGTGATGACCTGGCTTATGCCATAAACGACGGGTTCATCCGTGCCGTGTTCTGCGTGGCCCGGCAGTGGAGTGACGATGGCGAGAGCCTCAGCCAACTGGGCAAGGGTCGCTGCGGCCAAGCGAGCCCAGAGGAAAACATCTTCCGACTCAACCTGGTGGAACTGGTGCCGGATTGTCTCCTGTCGCTCAACAGGGACGTGGGACGCCCGCAGCAGGACCTCAACATAGTACCGATAGGCGCGGCCGGTTGGGGTTGCTCCGGCAGATGCATGCGAGCGATTCAGGTATCCATCTGTTTCAAGCTCTGCAAACTCGTTCCGTACAGTGGCAGAGCTCATACCCAAGTCATGGCGTTCAACGAGTCCACCCGAACTGACGGGTATGGCCGTCTCAATGTATTGCTCCACCAAGAGGCGAAGTAATTCAGATTGCCGCCGTGCTAGTGTTTGTGCCATGGGAATCGCGCATGTCCAAGGTCACTTTTATCGGTGGTTTTCCCGTCCCGACCCCATCTTAGCAGTCTAAGCTGCCGACTGCTAATTTCTGTTCAGACTACTGATGGAGATCGGTTGTGTCAAGCGGATGCGCCAATGAGATGGTTCGTTGACCATGAATTGGCATCATTGCTAGAGTGAACGTGGCACTGTTGCACTCAGTTTCGGTTATGGACAGGTTTCTCGTAGTGGAGGTATTGCGTGGCGACGGCCATTCTGACGCGGGCGGTTACCCTATCTGATCGTGCTTTTGCACGTTCTCTCCCCCGATACCGCGCGACTTTTTTGGTGATTGCCGGGGCACTATTTGTCGCAGTTGCCGCCCAGGTGTCATTCACGCTGCCGCAGTGGTATGCGGACATCATAGGAGGCATGCTGATCGACGCATTAGGGCTGCCGTGGCTGCATTTCTCCTTTGCCGATATGACAGTTGGCCGCACACTTGACTGGGGACTTTGGGCGTTCATTCCGGGCGACATCGTGAAGCTCCTCATCGCCGCTGCCGCATTGCTCGGCGCGTGGGCACTGTTGGGCCGTAGGCGGGGTGCCAGCACGCCGGAGAATGCAGGGTAGCCGTGGACATCACGTACCTTGGGGAGGCTGGCTTTCATCTGCGGGGACGGAGCGCGTCCCTGATGATCGATCCTATGAGCAGTCCCGGCCAGCGCGCCAATGCCCGGGCGATACTCATGACCACGTACGGCGGTGCTCCGGAGTTTGATGTCGCTGGCGCTCGGGTCATTAGCCACCCAGGCGAGTATGAGGTATCTGGGATGCTCGTTCGAGCAATCCGGACCAGCCGTGCCGTCGCTGACAATGCCTCGGAATCGGGCGGAATGGCTTACACCGTGACCATTGATCAGGTCGCTATCTGCCACCTCGGCCGATTAAGTCGCGCTCTGACTGCGCCAGAGGTGGCGGAGTTGGGAGAGACGGACGTCGTCCTACTGCCCGTTGGGGGTGAAGAGACACTTGCGCCCAATGTGGCCACGCAGGTTGTGACACAACTGAGCCCAAAGGTTATCATCCCGATGTTGTGGAAAGGGGAGGTGGAACGGATTGCCACCGCCGCTGCCCCCGCCCAAGATGAGACAGCAGCAGCCGGCACGGAAGCCGAGCCGTCCGACGTCACACCCACAGAGACGGTGTCTGTGCCATCGCTTGAGCCGTTTCTCAAAGAGCTCGGAATTCGGTCACTGTCGCCGCTGGATCGCATCTCTGTCACGCCAACGAATCAACCCGCCACCCAGCAGGTCACGCTGCTCCTGCCCCGCCCCTAACTCACCCTCATCTGGGCTTGCAGGCCGCGCCCACAATTGACGGACAAGCTATTCAGATGCTATTTTCATAGCTGAGACGGGTGCAGACCCGTCGTTTTTTGCAAAACGGGTAGGAGGCTGACTGAGCATTATGGCTGTTGCCGCGTCCCTGGGCGCCGGGCTTTTGGCGCTGATCTTTGCCGGCGTCCTGATTTACCGGGTAATGCAGGCGGATCAGGGAAACGATGCGATGCGCGCCATTGCTCGCGCCATTCAGGAAGGCGCGATGGCATTTCTGCGCCGCGAATATACATACCTTGCTGCGTTTGTTGTGGTGGTCGCCATCATCGTTGCTGCCTTGGTTGAACCGAGGACGGCGTTGGCGTACGTACTCGGAGCGGTTGTCTCCGCGGCCACGGGCACGCTTGGCATGCTGGTTGCCACTCGGGCCAATGTGCGGACGGCGGCAGCGGCCATGCAAGGACTGAACCCGGCACTCCGAGTCGCGTTCTCAAGTGGCGCGGTCATGGGCATGTCGGTCGTTGGGCTCGGCCTACTCGGCGTGGGTCTCATGTACATCGCGTACTCAAACATCTACTCAGACATCGACGCATCAGAGGTTATGAAGTGGGTCGCGGGATTCAGCTTCGGCGCGTCGTCGATTGCGCTGTTCGCTCGCGTCGGTGGGGGTATTTACACCAAGGCCGCAGACGTGGGCGCAGATCTCGTCGGCAAGGTTGAGCAGGGCATCCCGGAGGATGACCCGCGCAACCCGGCGACCATCGCGGACAACGTTGGTGATAATGTTGGCGACGTGGCCGGCATGGGAGCGGATCTCTTTGAATCCTACGTCGGCTCCATCATCGCGGCCATGGCCATCGCGGCCACGGCGTACACCATCAGTGACTTCGACGCCTCGTTCATGATTCTGCCGCTGGCGATTGCCGGTGCGGGCATTGCCAGCTCCATCATCGGGACATTCCTTGTGCGTTCCGGTGAGCAGGCGTCATTTGCCAGCCTGCTATGGTCGATCAGACGCGGTATCTTTGCCGCCGCCATCCTGGTGGCAATTGCCACCTTTGCCATCGTCACCTACCTAGAGTTCTCTGATGTTACGATCGCCGGGGAGATGATCGCAGCGTCAGATGTGGGGATGCGACTGTTCGGGGCGGTTCTTGTGGGGCTGGTTGGCGGTGTGATCATCGGCCTCATCACGGAGTACTACACGTCCTACGACTACGGCCCCACACAACGGGTCTCCCAAGCGGGTGAGACGGGGCCAGCGACGGTCATCATCAGCGGGTTCGCCACGGCGATGCAGAGTACGCTTGTGCCCGTGTTGGTGGTGAGCGCGGCAATCTGGATTTCGTTCTCTCTGTTTGAGTTCTACGGCGTGGCGATTGCCGCTGTGGGAATGCTCTCCACGCTGGGCATCACGCTTGCGACGGACGCGTACGGCCCCGTCGCGGACAACGCGGGCGGCATAGCGGAGCAGGCCCATCTTGATCCGGAAGTACGCGAGCGAACAGACGCGCTCGATTCATTGGGCAACACAACGGCGGCGACGGGCAAGGGTTTCGCCATCGGCTCAGCGGCGCTGACCGCACTGGCACTCATGGCTGCCTATGCGCAGGCCGTGGAACTCAGCGTTATCAGCCTGTTGGACTCCAAGACTTTGGTCGGACTGTTTGTCGGCGCCATGCTACCGTTCCTATTCTCCGCGTTCACCATGGCTGCCGTCGGTCGGGCTGCCAATGCGATGGTCAACGAGGTGCGGCGCCAGTTCCGCGAGATCCCTGGAATCATGGAGGGCACGGCGGAGCCGGAGTACGCGCGCTGCGTCGACATCAGCACGCGCGGGGCGCTTCGTGAGATGATCTTGCCCGGCGTGCTGGCAGTTGTTGCTCCGGTGCTTGTGGGCGTGCTCATGGGCAAGGAAGCCCTCGGCGGGCTGTTGATCGGCTCCATCGCCGCCGGGTTCATGATCGCCATCACCATGGCGAATGCGGGCGGCACGTGGGACAACGCCAAGAAGTACGTTGAGTCAGGCCATTTTGGCGGGAAGGGTACCAGCCACCACGAGGCGACCGTTGTGGGGGATACCGTCGGCGATCCATTCAAGGACACCAGTGGACCGTCACTGAACATTCTGCTCAAGCTGATGTCCATCGTCGCGCTGGTCTTCGCCCCGTTCTTCCTCGACTACGGCCCCATCCTGTAGGCCGTCAGACCGGGCGAGGCGCTGAATGCGTAGGCTATGACGGCGACATTTCAATCAGAAGTCGCTCTCGAGCCCGTCATTGGGTTGGAGGTGCATGCGCAACTGCTGACACACAGCAAGATGTTCTGCGCGTGCTCAACGGACTATACGGGGGCGGAGCCCAATACGCGAGTTTGTCCGGTCTGTATGGGTTTGCCAGGGACGTTACCTGTCATCAATCGGCAGGCCGTCGCGGCCACCATCATGACGGCCCTGGCCCTAAACTGTGAGATCGCAGAGGACACAAAGTTCGACCGCAAGAATTACCCCTACCCCGATTTAATGAAGGGCTATCAGATATCGCAGTACGATCGACCGTTGACCCGCAACGGGTGGCTGGAGCTTGAGACCAAGACGGGCCACACACGGCGCGTCGGTATCACGCGGGTTCACTTGGAGGAGGATACGGCCCGCCTGACACACCGCGTTGATGTCATCGGCGAGACATACTCATTAGTTGACATCAATCGTTCCGGCGTCCCCCTCATGGAGGTTGTTGGAGAGCCCGACTTGCAGTCACCGGAGGAAGCACGACAGTATTTGACGAAGCTGCGCTCAATTTTCCAGTATCTGGGAGTGTCTAACGGAAACATGGAAGAGGGTAGCTTCCGGTGCGATGCCAACATCTCGCTCCGTCAGCCAGGTGATGCACTTCCGAACTGGAAGGTCGAAGTGAAAAACATGAACTCCTTTCGGGCAGTCTTCCGCGCGCTGGAGTTTGAGGTACAGCGTCAGACGGATCTGCTGCGACAAGGCAGCCGTATCCCCCAGGAAACACGCGGCTGGTCAGAAGAGGCCGGCGTCACTCTCTCACAGCGCTCGAAGGAGTACGCGCAGGATTACCGCTATTTCCCGGAGCCGGATCTCCCTCCGCTGCTCATCCGCGCGGAGTGGGTGAACGAGATTCGAGAGTCTCTGCCAGAACTACCGGACGCCAGACGTCGTCGCATCATTCAGGACTATGGGCTGTCCACGTACGATGCCGGCCTGCTCACCGCGGCGCGGTCAACGGCTGACTATTTTGAGGAGGCCATGCAGCCATTGTTACAGGCGCACAGTGGCGGGCGTCGGGCTCGGGCAAAGGCAATCGCAAATTGGATCATTGGCGATCTGACACACTTGCTAAGCGAGGCTGCACTGGACATTGCAGAGTCACCTGTTCCCGCCCCAGCATTGGCCACGATGTTGGACTTGATGGATGACGGCACAATAAGCGTGCGGATGGCCAAAGAGATGTTCCCGGAAATGTTCAGCACGGGCAAGAGTCCTACTGACATCGTACAGGAGAAGGGGCTAACGCAGATCAATGACCAAGGCGCCCTGGATGCCGCCGTCCGCGATGCGATAGCCGCCAACCCGAAGGCCGTCGCCGATTTTCGAAACGGCAAGCAGAACGCTATCGGATTTCTGGTAGGGCAGGTCATGCGAGCCACGCGAGGACAGGCGAATCCACAGGTGGCGAATCAACTGGTCATGGAGCAGCTGGCATCGCTCGAATCAGCGGACAATGAGGAAGACTAAGGCGCACTCAGCCTCGAAAGTGAAGCGGACTCAATGATTTCAGTCACCATCCACGTCCTGCAATTAGTGGTCGCCGTGCTGTTAATCGGTGCAATTCTGTTGCAGGCACGGACGCAGGACCTGGGAGGGATATTTGGAGCGGGCACGTCCGTCTTTCGCGCCCGCCGGGGCTTCGAGAAGACAGTGTTCCAAGCGACGATCGCCCTAGCCGTCATCTTTGTGGTGCTGGCCATCGCCAGCTCACGCGTTACGGGATAGCCCGGCGCTTAGACCTCCACGTGGGAAGTGGCTTCCCGTACTAGCAGCAACTCAGGCCGCTGATATTCTTGAGGTCGATTGCGCGCGCCTTCGGAGAAGCGGCCGCAGGCAAATCAGTCGTCATCTCGATGAACGCGACTTGCTGCTCTGAGCATGCGCATGCGCCATCGCACCCGCAGGCATCGGCGAGTTCTTTGCCGTCCGTACCCAACCGAATAAGTCCTTCAAGCTGTTGCGCACTCGCCATCGTCGCGCTCCTCGTTGTCCCATTCATAGATCGAAGCCTAGAAACACACGCGCCCAGTATGCCACAATCACGCGGCTTGTCATGTAGTGCAACGGGACTTCGGGGTTCTGATAGTGGTGGAGTATCACGTAGACGGACTAGAAGCCACCGAGGCCGCCGGGCAGGCGGCCGGCGGCACCCGGATTGTGGTTCGAGGAGTCTTCAGTAACTCCATTGGCATCCAGGGCGTGCGCGGCCAGTCTCAGCGCCGCCTGCCCGGCGGTTAGGGCCCCGCCTTCCCCGGCAGGTTTGACATGGATGAAGAAATCTTCGCCCATTTCCGGTGATGGGAACTGGTCAGGCCAGAAGAAAGTGAACCCTGCTCCGCGCGCCGTCTGTTGATCAAGCGGACGGTCACCAACGTGCCAATATGTCACCAGATCCGGGTACCGCTGCTTCAGCGTCGGCATATGGTGCTTGAGGATCACAAAGTCCGGCTCCAGACCATAGCCCCGCCACATGAGCAGCTGGGAGCTTTCCGGACGGTCCGAGGCACTGCCGACAACCGCACCCTTCGAGCGAAAGTACTCGACATGATCACGCGTCAGGACGCCGTTTGGATCGCCAAACTCCATGGTCCCGTCGATATCAAACGTGATGAGCCACACGTTAATCACTGCTCCCAGAACGCCACGTGGGCGACTTCGCCACTGTACGTGCCTGCTTTGCTTTGCGTCAAGATATAGCGATATGGCGCAAATATTTGCTTATGCGTATGTATAAATTGCTCTCAGTGACATTCAATGGCTTGTGCTGTACCAGTTAGCCCCTCTATATCGTTTCACGACGCTCGAAACGCCATTCCGTTCCATGGGGTGTGTCTTCCAACGCAACGCCAAGTTCAGTCAGGCGGTCTCTAAGCCGGTCGGCAATGGAGAATTGTTTTTCAGCCCGGAGCGCCGCACGAGTCTCAATGAGAAGTTCGATGTAGGGCGTTGCGTCGTCTGTGGCGGAAGTCGTGCCGGGCTGCTGGAGTTGCAGTCCGAGAATACCACCCAGCTCCCGCAAGAGGGCACACGCCTGCGCAACATTTTTGTTGTCAGCTGCCGCGCGGTTGATGTGACGCGCAAGGTCAAAGAGGGCGGCCAGGGCTTGTGGGGTATTGAAGTCATCGTCCATGGCCTCAACAAAGCGTTGCCGATAGGCATCGGTGGCCGGTTCCCGTCCAGAGCCTGTTTCGTCCATCCATGCCGCCCTGGTCAACCGCTCTGCGGCGCGAGTTGAGGCCGCGATACTCTCTCCACTCCAGATCAGCGGGCTCCGGTAATGGGATGTAAGGACGAGTAGCCTGAACGCGTCAGCGCCATGGCGCGTAACGACGTCACGAATTGGGACCAGGTTGCCGAGCGACTTGCTCATTTTCTCTTCGCCCAGCTGAAGGAGGCCATTATGGAGCCAATAGTGGGCGAAGGGGGTGGCTCCAGTGAACGCCTCCGTCTGCGCTATCTCGTTCTCATGGTGGGGGAATATCAGGTCTGCGCCACCGCCGTGGATGTCAATTCGCTCACCCAGGTACGTCAGGGACATCGCTGAGCACTCGATGTGCCAGCCAGGCCGCCCCGGACCCCATGGACTGTCCCACGCGGGTTCACCGGCCTTGGCGCCCTTCCAGAGCGCGAAGTCCAGCGGCGATTCCTTCGACTCATTTGGCGCGATGCGTGCTCCGGCCATCATTCCGTCAAGGGTGCGGTGCGATAGCTTGCCGTAGGACGGAAAGACACCCACGCGAAAGTACACATCGCCATCCGCCGCATAGGCGTATCCATTTTCGATGAGGCCTGCGATCATTCGCAGCATGGAGGCAACCTCAGCGGTGGCGAGTGGGTATGCATCCGCGGGCAAGACGTTTAGGAGAGCCATATCTTCCTGAAAGAGCTCGATGTATCGTCCCGTTAACTCCGCGGCCGAGACACCCGTTTCCTGCGACCGCGCGATGATCTTGTCGTCGATATCGGTAAAATTCTGAACCATGCGTACGGTGTATCCGCTATGAGTTAGGTAACGCCTCACGACATCAAAAATCACGTAGCTCATCCCGTGCCCGACGTGAGATTCCGCATACGGCGTAATGCCACACACGTACATGAGCACGTTGGGGGGATCGTTGGGTATGAACTGTGCTTTCTCGCCGGAAAGCGTGTTGGTGAGTCGCAGCATTAAGCGCCAGCCTCAAGGGCAACGATGACGTGCGCGGCAATCACATCCGCAGAGCCGGTCCCACCGGCGAGGGGCAGTCCTTCAAGGGTCTTGAATTTCACATTGAGCGTATGGGGAGCGACACGAAGTTTCATAGCAAGCGATTGAATCATGGCGTCACGATACGGACCAAGGCGCGGAGTGTCCGCATAAAGCGTAGCATCGGCATTTCCCAGTCGCAATTGGCGTTGCTCAACCATGTCCGTGACACGCCGAAGCAACTCCATGCTGTCTGCATCCTTGTAGGCAGGATCGTCGCTGGGGAAATGCTGGCCGATATCGCCCAGCCCTGCCGCGCCCAACAACGCATCGATCATGGCGTGGGTGAGCACATCCCCGTCGGAGTGGCCAAGCAGGCCACGTTCATACTCAATTGTGACTCCTGCGAGAACCAAGGCTCTGCCTTCGACGAGGGAGTGGCTGTCAAACCCGAGCCCGACACGCGTTGCGACCATCACTGCGTGCCGGGGCTATCGGCGGTCGCCGATTCAATTCCGCGGCGTCGCAGTACTACCTCTGCAAACGCGAGATCAATGGGGCGTGTGACCTTGAGGTTGGATGGATCACCCTCAAAGATGTGGACGGGCCAACCGAGTGCCTCAAACAGGCTGGCGTCGTCAAGCAGAACATCGGCGGGGGCTTCGTGATGGGCGCGTTTTAGTAACTCCGTCAGGAAAACCTGGGGCGTCTGGGCTGCATAGAGCGCCGACCGATCCGGCGTACGGAGGACACGCCCACCATGCTCTGCCTCCTTGATCGTGTCCTGCACGGGGACGGCTGGGACGGCGGCTCCCTTGGTGGCCGCGGCAACGCCCCGGGCGATGAGTTCTGGCGCTACGCAGGGGCGCGCACCATCGTGCACGAGGGTGATCTCACTCTGCGGCGCGACGTCCAGGCCAGCGAGAACGGAGGCACGACGCGTTGCACCTCCCACACAGATCGCTGCTACCTTGCGGAGCTTCATGGATACGACGAGAGATTCTGCCTTTTCACGAGAATCGGCGGCGACAACAAGGACGATATCGTCGATCTCCGGTGCGTCCTCCAGTGCACGCAGGGAATACCAGGCCATCACGCGGCCGAGCAGCGGCACAAAGGCCTTCTGCAGGCCGCCCATACGCTCACCAGAGCCTGCCGCGACGATGATTGCACGGGCGCGTTTTTTCGTCTGAGCGGGAATGGCGGATGAAGACATTACCTGCAGATGAAGACATTACCTGGTGACAAGGTTCAGGAGCCGCCCAGGGACATAGATGACCCGCTCAGGGTCTGCGCCACCTAGCGCGGTCTGTATCTTCTCGCTTCTCAGGGCAGCCAAGCGCGCGTCGTCCTCTGCGATGTCCGCCGCGACCGTGAGTCGGTCGCGCAGTTTTCCATCGACCTGGATGATGAGGGTGATTTCCTCTGATTTTGTCAGTTCAGGGTCATATGTGGGCCACGCTTGCTGGTGGATGGAGTAGGATTTGCCGGCCGACTCCCACAGTTCCTCTGTCAGGTGTGGCGCGATGGGCGCGAGGAGGAGAAGCAGGGTGTCATAAGCCGCGCGCCATTGCGGGCTCGTCGCCGCGTCCGGATGATCGGTCTCTATCAGTGACAGCGCATTTGTGAGGATCATCAGGGCGGAAATCATCGTATTGAACTGGAACGACTCGATATCGTCAGTGACTTTTTGAATGGTGCGGTGCGTCTCACGGGTCAACTGGGTGGCGATGGGTTCCGAGGCGTCGGCGCCCTGAGGGCGGCAACGCGCTTCACACAACTCTACAACGCGATTGAACCAGCGGGGGATGCCGCGAATTCCCTGTGTGCTCCATGCGCCGCCCTGAGCCCAGGGTCCAACAAACATAAGATAGGCTCGCACGGCATCCGCGCCCAACAGCGCGGTCTGTTCATCAGGGTTGACCACGTTGCCGCGGCTCTTGGACATCTTCTCGTGGTCCTCACCAAGGATCACTCCCTGATTGAACAGGCGCTTGAACGGCTCATCGAACGACAGATATCCGAGGTCTCGCAACGCTTTGGTAAAGAACCGGGCATACAGCAGGTGCATAACGGCATGCTCCGCACCCCCGGTATAGAGATCGACGGGCGCCCAGTGGGCCAGATCTGCGGGATCAAACGCCCTGTCCACGCCGGCGTCTGGGCTGGTGTAGCGGAATTGGTACCACGAGGAGTCGACGAAGGTGTCCATCGTGTCGGTCTCACGTTCTGCATCAGGATTGCCGCATTGCGGGCACGTCGTCACGCGGAAACCATCGTGGTAGCGAAGGGGTGATTCGCCGGTTGGGCGAAAGTCTGCATCATCCGGCAGGACAATCGGCAGATGATCCTCCGGCACTGGCACAGTGCCGCATTGTGGACAGTAGATGATGGGAATCGGCGTCCCCCAGTACCGTTGACGGGAAACCAGCCAATCCCTCATGCGGTACGAGACAGTCGATCCACCCCAGCCCTGGCTCTCCAGGTGGTGGGTGATGGCGGTTTTCCCTTCCTCGTTTGGCATTCCGGTGAAGGGACCGGAGTTGACCATGACTCCCGGCTGAATGTACGCCTCCTGTAGCAGGGCGCCATCATGGTCCGGGGGCGCGATCACCACCTCGATTGGGATGCCGTACTTTTTCGCGAATGCAAAGTCACGCGTGTCATGCGCCGGCACGCCCATGACCACTCCCGTTCCGTAGGTTGCAAGGGCGTAGTCGGCGATCCAAATGGCAACCTTCTGCCCGTTGAGCCGATTGACGCAGTAGGAGCCGAGCGGGACCCCTGTTTTTTCTTTATCGGTGGCCAGCCGTTCGATTTCGGTCAGCTTGCGCGCCTGGGCGATGTAGGCCTCAACGTTCACACGCTGGTTCTCCATCGTTAGGGCGGGCACGAGGGGATGCTCCGGAGCGAGCACCATGAAGGTGACGCCGTAGACCGTGTCTGGCCGTGTCGTAAACACCCGCAACTCGTCCACATCGACACCATGGACATCGAGCCCGAAGGAGATCTCCACACCCTCAGAGCGGCCGATCCAATTCATCTGCATACGGTTGATGCGCTCAGGCCATTCGATAGTCGAGTTGTCGAGCAATTCCTCTGCATACTCCGTAATGCGGAAAAACCACTGCTCCAGATCGCGCTGATAGACGGCCGTTCCGCACCGCTCGCACGTCCCATCCGGCATCACCTGCTCCCGTGCGAGGCTCGTCTGATCCGTTTCGCACCAATTCACGGGTGCCGTCGCACGATACGCCAGACCTTTCTCATACAGTTTGAGGAAGAAGTATTGGTTCCACTTGTAGTACTCCGGCTGGCATGTGATGACCTGGCGACGCCAGTCATAACTGGCACCGATGGTCTTCAGCTGCGCGCGCATCCGCTCGACGTTGTCGAGCGTCCATGTCCGGGGGTGGATGCTACGCTGAATCGCGGCGTTCTCGGCGGGCAGGCCAAAGGCATCGAAGCCCATGGGGTGGAGGACGTTATAGCCGCGCATCCGCATGTAGCGGGCGTGGGCATCCGCCGGCGCCTCCGCATACCAGTGCCCGACGTGGAGATCACCGGAGGTGTAGGGGAACATGGTGAGAGCGAACCACTTGGGGCGAGAATCGTCGGTATCAGCCTCGTGGAGGCGATCCGCCTCCCAGCGCGATTGCCATTTCCGATCTAGCGCGACTGGGTCATACCTGAGGTTGTACGGATTGCCAGCGCGCCTCTCCACCGTCATCGAAATGCCGTCCCCTACGTGTTGACCTGGGTATCGATAATGCCCGTTCAGTATACAGGGCTGCTCTGCCCAGCACGCCACGACGGCCTATACTGAGGCGGCGCGGGGAAGGCGATGCAATACGTCGTTGACAGAGTATCCGAGGACGCGGAGACAAAACAGCGGGTGCTGATTCTTCGCCTCTTGGACGGCGAGGACAAGCTTGCGCTAAACATCGCGGAACGGGAAGCAATCGTACTGGACAGCCTCCTGGCTGAGGACGGCATGCCGGATACGGCTGTGCTTGAGCATCTTCGGGACGCCGCATCCCGCCACGGGGGCATCGTTATTGGCGTCCAACTCCTGCTGACACACAGTACCGGCGATGTGCCTGCCCTGACACCCGTGCTGATCTTGCGCCAGAACGAGTCTGACACCGAGCAGGCGGTTCCTGCCTCACTGGCACACGCGGCGGCGTGGTCCATCGCGCTCAACCTGCCGTTCGCAATCGACGATGGGCTTGTCCATGCACTGCAGTCCGTGATAACCATCATCCCCGGAGAGGTTCCAAGTGGCTTCCGCGAGTTGCTGGCCGGACTGGATGACATAGACCGGGTGTAGTCCGCTGTCTGCTGACGGTGTGGTTCTCTGCAGATGGTGCGAGGCGGCGAGGGTTTGCGTTGACGTGGGACAGCATGTGATATAGTATTCGATTGTGCTTGGGTGGATGCCGGTCCGCTAGACTGCACTCGATATGCCTGCTTCGCTGGGCGGATGACCGTATGCCTTGCGAGCGGGCTTTTTGTGCATGGTGAGGGAGGAGCGCCGAATGGTCGCAACCTTGAGGGATTCAATCAAAAACTACTCGCGTGTTGATGAAGTACTCGTCCCGCCAAATCTCATCCAGATTCAGGTTGAATCCTTCAATTGGTTCAAGACTGCTGGTATCGCGGAACTCCTCGCGGAGGTAAGTCCCATTCAGGATGCCGCGAGAGAGACACTTCCGGCTGACTTGATGGCCGGACGCACTCCACGGGAGATTCTGGAACGCGTTCAGAAGGGCGAGGCTCGGGCCGATGCCGTCGGCGGACGTTTCCAGCTACGGTTCATCGAGCACCGCTTTGATGAACCAAAGCACACTGAAGATGAGTGCCGCGACAAGGACTTGAATTATTCAGCGCCACTGCACGTCACCGCGCAGCTGACGGTACGTGAGACGGGAGAAGTCAAGGAACAGGACCTCTTTTTGGGCGATGTCCCGCTGATGACAGATCGCGGCACGTTCATCATCAACGGCGCAGAGCGAGTCGTCGTGAGTCAACTGGTTCGCTCGCCCGGCGCGTACTTCACCCTTGAGCGTGACCCATCCACCGGCCGCCAACTCTGCGTCACAAAGCTGATCCCCAATCGGGGGGCATGGCTTGAGTTTGATATCTCCAATCGCGGCATCATTAGTGTCAAAGTTGATCGGCGCCGCAAGATGCCCGTGACCCTCCTTCTCCGAGCACTGGGCTATGACGAGGATGAGATTCTGTCCATGTTTTCTGATGTGGACACACCGGGTGACGCCAGCCTGATCCGTACAACTCTGGAGCGTGAGCCACACGCACGGACGACAGACGAGGCGCTGCTGGAATTCTATCGCCGCTTGCGACCTGGCGAGCCGTCCGTCATTGACAATGCCAAGACGCTGATCCATCACCTCTTCTTTGACCCCCGACGATACGATCTTGCGCGCGTGGGGCGCTACAAGCTCAATCGGGGACTCGGCTCGCAGGCTGGCCCGGAAACGCGCATCCTGCTGCCAGAGGACATCGTCGCTCTGATCAGACAGATGCTCCGCGTACAGAACGGCGCCGCACGTCCTAACGACATTGATCATCTCGGCAATCGGCGGGTCCGCTCTGTTGGGGAGTTGATCCAAAACCAGTTCCGCGTTGGCCTTCTCCGCATGGAGCGGGTTGCGCGTGAACGCATGACACTGGTCCAACAGGAGGGCGCAACGCCCGGCCACCTTGTCAACGTTCGTCCCGTCGTTGCTGCCCTGCGAGAGTTCTTTGGGGGCTCACAGCTTTCCCAGTTCATGGATCAGACAAATCCGCTGGCAGAACTGACTCACAAGCGGAGGCTTTCCGCGCTGGGCCCCGGCGGGTTGTCACGGGAACGGGCCGGCTTCGACGTTCGTGACGTGCACAATTCCCACTACGGCCGTATCTGCCCAATTGAGACGCCTGAAGGGCCGAATATTGGCCTGCTCGGCTCGCTGGCGACGTACGCAAAGATCAACGCCTATGGATTTATCGAGACGCCGTACCGCCGCGTGCTCAGAGAGATTCCCAATAAAGAGCCCCAGTCGCTGAAGGGACACACGCTGCGGGAAGACGTGAAGGATCGGCGGGGGAATCTGGTTGCGGAGGCTGGAACAGTCATCACCGCCGAGTTGGCGAAATCCACGGCCCGTCTTGCCGCACGGGATATTCCCGTACGGCCGTACGTGCTCAACGAATCAATGTATCTGGATGCTGATGAGGAAGAACGGCACGACATCGCGCAGGCCAACACGCAACTGAATGACGTCGGCGAGATGATATCGGACATGATTGAGGTCAGGCGGCGGGGAGAGCCACACACGGCCCGCACCGTGGACGTCGAATTCATGGACGTCTCACCCAAACAAATTTTCAGTGTGTCGACTGCCCTGATTCCGTTCCTTGAACACGATGACGCAAACCGTGCATTGATGGGATCAAACATGCAACGGCAGGCCGTACCACTTGTGCGACCGGACGTGCCCATCGTCGGCACAGGCATGGAATCACGCGTCGCGAAGGATAGCGGCCAGATTCTGCTCTCGCGTGTAGATGGCACGGTTGTCTCCGCAACTGCCGAAGAAATTGTGATTCGGGACGCGAGTGAGAAGATGCACAAACACCGCGTCCGCAAGTTTGAACGCTCCAATCAGGGGACGGTCATCAACCAGAAGCCATCGGTTGCACCAGGAGATGTTGTCTCCGTGGGCGATCCAATCGCCGATTGCGCCTCCACTGTTCAGGGCGAGTTGGCACTGGGACAAAACGTTCTCTGCGCGTTCATGTCCTGGGAGGGATACAACTTCGAGGACGCGATCATCCTCTCCGAGTCTGTGGTGCGGGAAGATAAGTTTACGTCCATCCACATCGAGAAGCATGAGGTCGAGGCACGCGATACCAAGCTGGGGCGTGAGGAGATCACGCGCGATATTCCAAACGTCGGCGAGGAGGCGCTTGCCGATCTCGATGAGCATGGAATCATCCGCATCGGAGCAGAAGTCAACGCAGGGGATATTCTCGTTGGCAAGATCACGCCCAAGGGCGAAACAGAGCTATCTCCGGAAGAGAAGCTGCTTCGCGCCATCTTCAGTGAAAAGGCCCGCGAGGTTAAGGACTCCTCCCTCCGTGTTCCTCACGGCGAACACGGCAAAGTCATTGACGTCCGTGTTCTGACCGGGGAACAGAAGGATGACTTGCAGTCAGGGGTCAATGAGCTCGTTCGCGTGTGGGTTGCGCAAACGCGGAAGATCTCTGTGGGCGACAAGATGGCGGGACGCCATGGGAACAAAGGCGTCATTTCCCGCATTATGCCCATTGAGGACATGCCGTATTTGCCGGACGGCACACCCGTTGAGATCATCCTCAACCCCATCGGCGTGCCTTCCCGCATGAACCTTGGGCAGATTCTTGAGACGCACATCGGCTCAGCCGCGCGCGAACTCGGTTTCCAGGTCGTCACGCCCGTCTTTGACGGCGCAGATCCGGAGTCGATCGAAGATGCGTTGGGTCGCGCCTACATCGCCCATGAATCCGGCGCAGTTCGGCCAACTGGGAAGAACGATGAGTCGACATTTGAGCAGGAGATTGCGGAGGCGTGGCTGCTGGAGCGGGGCATTGATCCCGCGCCCGTGTTTAGCGACCACGCACGTGGAGTGGCCAAGGAGGTCTGCCTTCGCCTGTGGCTGGATCAGCAGAGTGTGTCTCATGCAGGATTGGACGCTGAGGGCGTGATCGCCAAGGCGGACGAGCATTTCCGGGAAAGCGGCAACCATCCGCCGATTTTCGGGAAGGTCCTTCTGCGTGACGGACGCTCAGGCGTGCCCTTTGGGCAAACCGTGACCGTGGGCTACATCTACATGCTCAAGCTGATCCACCTGGTGGAGGATAAGATCCACGCACGGTCCACCGGCCCGTATTCCCTGATCACCCAGCAGCCGCTGGGTGGGAAGGCGCAGTTCGGCGGACAGCGCTTCGGCGAGATGGAGGTCTGGGCATTGGAGGCCTACAGCGCTGCCCACAACCTGCAGGAGATGCTGACCATCAAGTCCGATGACGTACAGGGCCGCCAACAGACCTATGAGGCCATCGTGAAAGGGGAGGACGTGATTGAACACGGCATCCCTGAATCATTCCACGTGCTGCAGATGGAACTGCAGAGCCTTGGTCTTGCAATCGAGCTACTTCAGGATCCGGACGTACCCACGATGGAACTGGCTCTCAGTGGGGCACTACGCGTTGATGACCTGGGTGATGGAGAGATGGAGGAGAGAGAATGACGGAGCCGACTTTTAGCGCAATTAGAATCTCCCTCGCCTCCCCTGACCAGATCAGGTCGTGGTCATACGGCGAAGTGACCAAGCCGGAGACGATTAACTACCGCAACCAGAAGCCTGAAAAGGATGGGCTGTTCGATGAGCGCATCTTTGGCCCGACGAAGGACTTCGAGTGCTATTGCGGCAAGTACAAGCGGATCCGCTATCGTGGCGTCATCTGCGATCGCTGCGGAGTTGAGGTCACGCGAGCAAAGGTTCGGCGAGAACGGATGGGGCATATTAACCTGGCGGCGCCCGTGGCCCACATCTGGTTCGCCAAGGGGACGCCAAGCTGGCTGGCCATGCTGCTTGACATGTCACCCCGCAACCTTGAACGCGTCCTGTACTACGCCCAGTACGTCGTCATTGACGTCGATGAAGAGCGTAAACAGGAACTGCTTGTGGACTACGCCGCAAGCGAGGAACGGCTGCTCGATGTGATCCGCTCCGAACTCGAGACAAACATCGCGGCAATTCGAGAGCAGCGCGGCCAGGACTTCGCGGAGCGCCGTGCGCAAATTGGAGCGGATGTTGACGAACTTCGCACCACCCTAACGACGCTCGTCGGGCAGAAGGCGAGTGAACAAATCACCCTGCATGGGCGAACTCTCTTGAAAAAGAACGCCAAGATCACAGAGAAGAACGTTGCCTCACTTGACGCCATTCTTGAAGAGTTGGTCACGGACGCCATTGAGCGGCAGGACGGCGTCCAGCAGGAAATCGCCACCCTGCAGCGTGATGCGCAGGAGCGCTTGTCCGAAGCACGGAAGGCATGGGACGCGGCGCGGGGTGACTTGGAACAGCTGGCTCCCCGGAAGACGATGACCGAGAACGAATTCAAGGAGCGGAACGAGCAGTACGGTGCCCTGTTCCGGGCGGGAATGGGTGCGGAGTCCCTCCTGGAAATCATCGGCACCTTGGATCTGGATGCTCTCCGTCAGATTCTGCACGTGGAGGCCATCGGCTCCACCGGCCAGAAGGCCAAAAAGGCCGCCAAGCGCCTGCGCGTCGTCGAGGGATTCCGCAAGAGCGATAACAAGCCGGAATGGATGGTCCTCACCGTCTTGCCAGTTCTCCCACCAGACCTGCGTCCCATGGTGCAACTGGATGGCGGACGCTTTGCCACCAGTGATTTGAACGATCTGTATCGGCGTGTCATCAATCGCAACAACCGCCTCAAGAGGCTCATGGATCTTGGCGCGCCGGACATCATCGTCCGCAATGAAAAGCGCATGTTGCAGGAGGCCGTCGACGCCCTGATTGACAACGGCCGCCGCGGCCGCGCCATCACCGGCAGCCACAACCACACGCTCAAGTCACTTTCCGATATGTTGCGCGGGAAACAAGGGCGATTCCGCCAAAACCTCCTGGGGAAGCGCGTCGACTACAGTGGCCGCTCTGTCATCGTCGTCGGCTCCACTCTCAAGCTCCATCAGTGTGGACTGCCCAAACAGATGGCTCTTGAGTTGTTCAAGCCGTTCGTCATGCACCGCCTGGTGCTGCATGGAATCGCGCCGAATATCAAGAGCGCGAAGCGGATGGTCGACCAGAAGCGGCGGGCCGAGGTATGGGACCTGCTGGAGGAAGTCATCACAGAGCGCCCGGTGTTCCTTAATCGGGCGCCCACGCTGCACCGCCTGGGGATTCAGGCCTTTGAGCCGGTCCTTGTGGAGGGGAGCGCAATTCAGATTCACCCGCTGGTCTGCGCGGCCTACAACGCAGATTTTGATGGTGATCAGATGGCCGTCCATGTGCCGATTGGCCGACGCGCAGTGGAAGAGGCGCGCAAGCTGATGCTCTCCACGCACAACATGCTGTTGCCAAGTTCCGGTGAACCGATCGTCGCGCCGACCCTGGATATCGTCGTCGGCATTTACTACCTCACAACACCGCTGCCCGGCGCGCTCGGGGAGGGCCAGGGTTTCATCACGTACGATGACGCCAAGCTGTCCCATGACCTTGGGCAGATTGACCTGCGCGCAGACGTGCGTATCCGGGAAGGTGAAGCCCTCAGCGCGGACGGCACAACGCGCATGAACCTATTGCCGCGCCTCGTGATGAGTGAGGATGGCCGCACGGAAATCGTGGAGCCAAACCTACAGGAGGCCATGCCTGATGGGTGGTCCCTAGAGCCGCTGACCACGACCGTTGGGCGCATTCTCTTCAACCAAGTATTGCCCAGCCAAGTGTCCTACCGGAACGAGATCGTCGATAAGAAGAACCTCAAGGATGTTGTGACGGAGTGTTACCGGTGCGAGGACAATGACTCTACGGCTCTCATTCTGGATGCTCTCAAGAAGCTGGGGTTCCACTACGCAACAGAGTCCGGATTGACCATCGCCCTCAACGATGTGGTCGTGCCGCCTGAGAAGGCAGGGATGCTGGAACGGGCAGAGGAAGCGGTGTCCATCGTTCAACGCAACTTCCAGCGAGGTCTCGTCAGCGAGGATGAACTGGAAGAGCGGGTCATTGACATTTGGCAGGGTGTGAACCGGGAGATGGAATCGGTCATTGAGGCCCGTTTGCGAGAGTTTGGCAACCTCTACCTGATGGCCGGCTCCGGCGCGAAGGGGAACATTGCACAGATCAAGCAAATGGCCGGCATGCGTGGCCTGATGGCCGATCCAAAAGGCAAGATCCTGCCGCTCCCCATCCGGTCCAGTTTCCGTGAGGGGCTGAGCGTGCTGGAGTACTTCATCTCCACGCACGGGGCTCGCAAGGGTTTGGCCGATACGGCGCTCCGCACGGCGGATTCCGGATACCTCACACGCCGGATCATCGACGTCGCGCAGGACGTTATCGCCAACGATGACGACTGCGGCACGCTGGACGGCGTGTGGATCGATGGCGAAACAATGGATCGCCTTTTGGGGGCACTTTCTGAGCACATCCTCGGACGCATGGCCGCTGCTCTGGTTGCGGACCCGAACACCGGGGAGATCATCGTTGACCGCAACGAGGAGATCGATGAGGAAAAAGCGGCGCGGATCCACGAGGCCGGCATCGGGCGAGTCTTCGTCCGCAGCCCACTGACGTGTCAGGCGCCACACGGCATGTGCCGCTTCTGCTACGGGCGGTCACTCGCTCGCGGACGCTTGGTCGAGGCAGGGGAGGCCATCGGCATCATCGCCGCGCAGTCCATCGGCGAACCGGGGACGCAGCTTACCATGAGAACCTTCCATACCGGCGGCGTGGCTGGTGTGGACATTACGAGCGGTCTGCCGCGCGTTGAAGAAATCTTCGAGGCACGGGTTCCCAAACTCGTTGCGCCGATCTCCGAAATCGACGGAGTCATCCAGGTGACGGAGGACTCCAGCGGTCGCCGCGTCCGGGTGGCCAACGAGGAGGTCATCGAGGAAGACTATACGATCCCTCAAGGCTTTGAGACTCGCGTCACGTCCGGGGACTTCGTTGAGGCTGGCGCCGAGTTGGCTGGCCCAAAGATCACGCAGGCCACGCCAACTCGGCGCGGCAAGAAGGCTGCCGCAGAAAAAACCCCCACGCCAACGACAGAGCCGGCGACGACAGTCCCTGTCCCTGCTCCTGTGACAGCCGCCATGGGCGGGGAAGTCACCATCCGGGGCGAAACGATGACCATCGTTCACCGCGACGTTGATGACCGCAGCTATCAGGTTTCACCAAACGTCCGCATTCTGGTGGAGTCAAACCAACGCATCAACGCCGGCTCGGCACTGGCTGAGGGCCCGCTGAATCCGCAGGACGTGCTCCGCATTCGTGGCAAGGACGCGGTGCAGCGGTACCTTGTGGATGAGGTGCAGCGCGTCTACCGCTCTCAGGGCGTTGTGATTCATGACAAACACATTGAGATCATTGTGCGGCAGATGCTGAGGCGCGTACGGATCGATCAGCCCGGGGATACGGAGTTTCTACAGGGCGAGTTGGTGGACCGCTTCCTTTGGCAGTCAGTCAACGAAAAGGTCATCGCGGAGGGTGGCGAGCCGTCCATCGCGCAGCCCATCCTTCTGGGTGTGACAAAGGTCTCGCTGAGCACAGAGAGCTTCCTCGCCGCCGCGTCCTTCCAGGAAACGACACGTGTACTCACCGAAGCAGCCCTGCTTGGCAAGGTTGATCGGCTTGTTGGCCTTAAGGAAAACGTCATCATCGGACGCCTCATTCCGGCACAGCTGGGGGGTGGCGACGCCATTGGAGATGACCTCCTCGAGGGCGGAACCGTTGCGACGGCGCTTGCGGATCCAGACGAGGCGGACGAGGACGACGGCGATGAAACCGACGCCGGACTGGAACGCATCTTCAACGCCGCCTTCGGCGACGAAAGGGACAACTTCGATCTGGACCTAGACGACGATGACGATGAGGATGACGATTTGCCCGATAGCGCGGAGTCAGAGGGTACGTCAGAAAAGTAGTTTCCTGACGCTGCTGTAGAACAGGAACGTGGAGAACGCAGGTCAGGGCGGCGCAATGCGCCGCCCTGACCTGCGTTTTGACACCGTGCCGCTACGCCCCCTATCCTTGCGGGCGTGTTGTCCACACGATTGTTTCACGGCCTTGGCATCGCCATCATCGTTGCCATGCCCGCCCTCTTCATCACCACCAATGTCCGTATCTCGTTCCAGAGCCAGCCCCTCTACACGTACGCCATCGATGCGTTCGATGCGCCGGAGCGAACGGGTATAGGCCGGGAGGAGTTGATAAAGGGCATGGTGGGGCTCATCGAGTACTTCGAATCAGATGATGAGCTCATTACTACTGAGATCATCGTCGATGGCAGCAGCGAGCCACTGTTCACTGAACGAGAATCCATGCACTTCCGTGATGTGCGTGACCTGTTGCAACACGTTTATCGAGTTCAGGCGGTCACCACACTGTTCATCCTTGGCGTGCTCATTGCGGCAGTAATTGCCGTGGCGAGAGACAAGCCGCATCTGGCGGCCATCATCTTTCGGCGGCTACGACAGAGCGCCATGGGAACTGGTGTTATCATCGTCGCCGTCGGCCTATTCGCGGCGCTGGGGGGATTCACCGTTCTCTTCATGCAATTCCACGTGCTCAGCTTCTCAAACGATCTTTGGCAGGGGTCTGCGAACGACAGGATGATTCAGTTATTCCCTGAGACCTTTTTCATGCAGGCCACATTGCTCATCGGCCTCGCGACGATCGTGGAAATGGCCATCGTGTGGCTCGGCGCAACGGTGTCCGTGCGCGGGCTGACACGTCAACTACCCTAGTGGAGCGCCTGCTCCTCCGCGTGGTAGGAACTCCGCACGAGTGGCCCTGATTCCACATGGCTGAATCCTCTGGCCATGCCCTCCTCACGTAACGCAGCAAACTCCTCTGGCGTATAGAACCGATGAAGCGGCGCATGGGATGGCGTGGGACGGAGATATTGGCCAATGGTGAGGATGCGACATCCAACGCTGATGAGATCATCCATGGTGGAAAGCAACTCACTGCGTGACTCGCCAAGCCCAACCATCATGCCGGACTTTGTGCGCATCCCGGCCCGCCCGGCCCGCTCAAGGAGTTCCAGGGAGAGCCAGTAGTTGCCGCGCGGCCTCACGCTGCGGAACACCGATGGCACGGTCTCAATATTGTGATTCAGGACGTCCGGGGCTGCATCGATGACTGTTTGAAGGGCACTCCAGTTCCCACCGAAGTCCGGAATCAGGACCTCAACACCAACAGGCGGCGTCACCCGCCTGACCGCATCTATCGTTCGAGCAAAGATGGGCGCGCCACCATCCGGCAGATCATCGCGATCCACGGACGTGATGACAGCGTAGGTGATGCCCATCTGCTGAATAGCCTGCGCAACGCGTAAAGGCTCAAGGGTGTCAACGATACCGCCCGGATCCCCAGTCTTGACGGCGCAGTATCGGCAGGCACGTGTACACGTGTCCCCCAAGATCATGAAGGTGGCCGTGCCGCGATCCCAGCAATCGCCGATGTTTGGACAGCGCGCCTCTTGGCAGACCGTGTGAAGGGCAGTGCCCTCAACGAGGGATTTGAGTTTCCGGTAGCGCTCACTACCCGGTGCAGGAACCTTGAACCACTCCGGGAGCCGGCCGTGGCGGGGGGGGCTTTCTTCTCGTAGCAGGATCGTCATTGTGTTCTCAAGAATACCACCGCCTCCTGATTCCACGCCGCGCAGGCTGGGACGCAAGCTATACTCAATCAGGGATGATGGGACCATTCAAATGCACGTCGCATTACTAACTGCGCAAGAGGAACTGGCCTTTTCTGACCTGACGAGTGCGTTTGATCGTGAGGGTATACCCTGGGCGATCGTCAGCGAAACGGCCGATAGTGATGATCTCACCCAGGGCCCTCACGACCTTCTAATCATCGACATGACCGGAGAGCGCACACGGGCGCCCGATGTGGAGAAGATTACGGCAGAGTGCCACAAGGACGTCTACGTGCCGGTTCTTGGGCTTGTCGCGCCCGGCCAGCTCCGCGAAATCGATGCCTCGCTTGGCCTGGATGATTTCGTGCTCACTGCCACCGATACAGCGGAGGTTATCACTCGCCTTGCGGTGCTGCATGGACGATTCCGCGTCCGGGCAGCAAGCAAGGACGAGATTAAACTGGGTGATCTCCGTATCAACCTCGCCCGTTATGAGGTGTGGGTTGAGATGAGGCAGGTCACTCTCACGTACAAGGAATACGAGTTGCTACGCATACTCGCCTCACGGCCTGGGCATGTTTTTACGCGTAACACGCTACTGGATGTCGTCTGGGGTTACGACTACTTCGGTGGCACGCGCACGGTGGACGTGCATGTGCGGCGGCTACGCAGCAAGATCGAGGACTCCTCCCACACCTTCGTCGAGACAGTGCGCAACGTTGGGTACCGTCTGCGGTCACACCCCGATTCCCATTGATTCTCGCGCCGGAGAGGCCATCTCTCCGGTGCGTGCAGACTGTAACACATTTGTAACCTCAGCCCCCATTTTTTCCCTCATTCTGGCAGAGGGGGAACAGCCCGATCGCGCGGTCAGGCTGCAAAACAACCAGTGTTCAGTGACACCGGAAGGAGTTTTGGGATGGCCGACACAACGATGAACGAACCGATTCTGGGCCGGTTTTCTGCGGGCGGGGGGGTGATTGAGTACGTTCGTACCAACAACGTCCCAATCGTAGACTTTCGTTTCACTGACCTCCTGGGCACGAGCCAGCACTTCTCCATTCCAGCCAAGCTGCTGGATACCAATATGTTCGAAAAGGGCACGGGCTTCGATGGATCCAGCATTCGCGGATTTCAGACCATCGATGAGTCGGATATGCTCATCGTCCCTGATCCTTCTGCCGCGTTCATGGACCCCGTACTTGAGGTTCCGACACTTGCTATCATCTGTGACGTGCGGGACCCCATAACCGGTGAAGACTATTCACGGGATCCGCGTTACGTGGCACGCAAGGCAGAGGCATACCTGAGATCGACGGGCATCGCCGATACGAGCTATTGGGGTCCGGAGGCGGAGTTCTTCATTTTCGACAGCGCCCGTTTCGACTACAGGACCAATGAGGGCTACTTCTTCATTGATTCAGACGAGGGCATCTGGAACTCCGGCCGCGGCAACCTCCCAGGCGAGCCGAATCTGGCCCACCGCCCACGCCACAAGGAAGGCTATTTCCCGCTCCCACCAGTCGATTCCCAGCAGGATCTACGCTCAAACATCATCCTCGCAATGATGGCCGCCGGCCTGAATATCGATAAACACCACCATGAGGTGGCAACGGCGGGGCAAGGGGAAATTGGACTGCGCTTCGGCCCGCTGGTCCAAGAGTGCGATGCCATCCAGATTTACAAGTACATCGTCAAGGCGGTCTCACGGAAACACGGCAAAGTGGCAACGTTTATGCCCAAGCCGCTGTTTGGGGATAACGGAACTGGCATGCACACACATCAATCACTCTGGAAGGACGGCAGTACGCTTTTCTACGATGAGAATGGGTACGCGCAGTCCAGCGAGATGATGCGCTACTACATTGGCGGGCTGCTCCGGCATGCCGCATCGATCCTTGCCTTCGCCGCGCCAACGACCAACTCCTACCGCCGGCTGGTCCCTGGTTTCGAAGCGCCAGTCAACCTCGCCTACTCGCAACGTAACCGCAGCGCCGCCATCCGCATTCCGATGTATGAATCGAACACGCCGGCCGCAAAGCGGATTGAATTCCGTTGCCCTGATCCGACAGCAAACTCCTACTTGGCGTTTTCCGCCATGCTCATGGCCGGGCTTGACGGCATCCAGAACAGAATCGATCCCGGCGCTGCGCTAGACCGCGATATCTATGAGATGGAAGAGGAGGATGCCGGATCAATTCCGAGCGTGCCGGGCAGCCTCACGGAGTCACTGGCGGCACTCGAAGCGGACAATGAGTATCTGACGCGCGGAGGTGTGTTCACACCGGATCTCATCGAGAACTGGATCTCCTACAAGACAGAGCACGAGGCGGATCAGATGCGACTGCGGCCGCATCCGTACGAATACTTCTTGTACTTTGACGCGTAGGACACAGTCGACAGGCAGGGTGGAACAATGGTAATCCAGGCTGACGAATCAGCGAAAGAGTTTGTACTCCGAACAGTCAAGGAGCGCAACATCAAGTTCATCAGGCTGTGGTTCTCAGACATTCTCGGAAACCTCAAGGGGTTTTCACTGAGCTCCGC
Source organism: Dehalococcoidia bacterium (assembly GCA_965224255.1). Taxonomy (GTDB): domain Bacteria; phylum Chloroflexota; class Dehalococcoidia; order UBA6926; family UBA6926; genus VXMO01. Next base: position 1,216,105 of record CBDCYO010000005.1, on the reverse strand, counting down.
GCAGCTTGAGACCGCTCTCCAACGCGGGATTGGATTCGATGGCTCCGCCATCGAGGGTTTCGCCCGCGTCGATGAATCAGACATGGTGGCCGTGCCAGATCCATCGACGTTTGCGATCTTGCCTTGGCGGCCCGAACATCCTGGCGTGGCGCGCATCTTCGCGGACATCCATACACCGGAGGGGGAGCCGTTTGATGGCGACCCGCGCTACGTCCTTCGGCGCAACCTCCAGCGCGCACAGGAGTTGGGCTACACGTTTTACGTCGGACCGGAGCTGGAGTACTACTACTTTCGCGCGCCGGACGATCCAACGCCGCTGGATAACGGCGGGTACTTCGATCAGATGCCGTTAGATGTCGCATCCGACCTACGCAGGGAAACCATCCTCACGCTGGAGGAGATGGGCATCGAGACTGAATACAGCCATCACGAGGTGGCCCCGGGGCAGGATGAAATTGTTCTCCGCTACACGGACGCGCTGACGATGGCGGATAACTGCATCACCTACCGACTTGTCGTGCGGGAGATCGCACGGCAGCATGGCGTCCATGCCACGTTCATGCCCAAACCAATTTCCAACCAGAACGGCAGTGGCATGCATACACACCAATCCCTGTTCCGGGGTGAAGTGAACGCCTTCTACTCTGTGGATGAACCCAACCACCTTTCGCCCCTCGCCCTGAACTTCCTCGCGGGGCTCCTCACACATGCGCCAGCGTTCACCGCCATTACCAACCAGTGGATAAATTCCTACAAGCGGCTCGTACCGGGGTATGAAGCACCCGTCTACCTGACGTGGGCACACCGTAACCGTTCAGACCTGATTCGCATCCCACGCGTGCCGCCCGGCAATCCGGAGGCCGCACGTATCGAATACCGCGCACCAGATCCTGCGTGCAACCCCTATTTGGCGTTTTCGGTCATGCTCGCGGCCGGCCTGGACGGCATCGAGCGCGGACTTCAACCGCCGGACCCGCTGAACGAATATGTCTTTGCCCTCTCCAATGACCGACGAGAAGAGATGGGGATTGGCATGCTACCGGGCAGCCTCTATGAGGCTATCGCGCTGACCGAGCAGAGCACGCTGGTGCGTGAGGCCCTCGGAGAACACATCTTTAGCAGCTTCATTCAGAACAAGCGGATTGAGTGGGAATCCTTCCGCGCGCACGTGACTGATTTCGAGATCGACCGCTACCTGCAGAATCTGTAGCGCGCAATGATGGCGTGAGCGCCGTGGGACACAAAAAAGAAGATATGTATAATCGACTATGGCCACATTAGGAGCACGTCGTGGGCGGCGTCCTGCCGCACCACCCTTATACGATCCAATCTTTGAAAAAGACGCCTGCGGGACCGGCTTCATCGCACAGGTTTCCGGTGTCGCGTCGCATGACATCATCAGGAAGGCAATCACTGCCGTCACAAATCTCACGCATCGGGGTGCCGTATCTGCGGACGCCCGCACAGGTGACGGCGCAGGAATACTGACACAGCTTCCTCGCAAGCTGCTGCTGCGTGAGTTGGCCGCACGGGACATCACGGACGTGTCCGGAGACGATCTCGCCGTCGGCATGATTTTCTTCACACGTGAGGATGGGGAGAGTACGGCGCATGCCATCGGCGTCATCGAACGCGAGGCAACGCGGCGAGGCCTTCGCTTCATCACCTGGCGTGAAGTGCCCACAGATCCATCCGTGCTGGGCGAACAGGCCCTCGCAACTCTGCCTGACATTCGACAAGCCATAATTGCCAGACCTGCCGATATGAACGCCGATGCCTTTGAACGGGCACTCTACCTGGTGCGTCGCGCCGCTGAGGCCGAGATGACGGCGCGGGGCGATGATGAGTTCTATGTGGCCTCTTTCTCTTCCCGGTCTGTCGTCTACAAGGGCCTGCTCGTGGCGCCGCAGCTATCCGGATTTTACAAGGATCTGGCTAATCCGGACTTTGAATCAGCGTTGGCGGTTTTCCATCAGCGCTATTCAACGAATACGTTCCCCAATTGGCAGCTCTCACAACCATTCCGGTTTCTAGCCCACAACGGCGAGATCAACACATTGCAGGGAAACCGCAATTGGCTGCGCGCCCGTGAAGCCGACCTACGCTCAGATGCCTGGACAAAGGATGATCTGCGTACAATCACACCCATTACATCCACGGCTGCCTCTGACTCGGCATCCCTTGATCACATCTTTGAGCTTTTGCAGGTATCCGGTCGGAGCCTGTTGCACTCGATGATGATGCTCACGCCGGAGGCATGGGAAAACATGCCGCACATGGACGAGGATCTGCGCGGGTTTTATCGATTTCACGCCACCCTAACGGAGCCCTGGGACGGCCCAGCCGCACTCGCCTTCTCCGACGGGGACATTGTCGGAGCGTCACTGGATCGCAATGGCTTACGGCCTGCGCGTTTTATTGTCACGGAAGACGGACTTGTAGTCATGGCGTCAGAGGTTGGCGTCCTTCCGGATATCCCGAATGAACACATCATTGAGAAGGGGCGTTTGGGCCCTGGCCAGATGATCGCTGTTGATACTCGTAGTGGCCGCATCATGAGGAACGCCGCTATCAAGAGCGAAATCGCCACCCGGGAGCCCTATCGAGAGTGGGCAGATAGGCAACTGATCCCCCTGAGCTTCCCCATCCACGCCATGCAGAACGGCGCTGGCCATCATGCCGAATCTGATCAGCAGTTCTTGCGACGTCAGAAGGCCTTTGGCATGACGGCTGAAGAGTTGCTGATCATCATCAAGCCCATGGTGCAGGAGGGCAAGGACGCCACGTATTCCATGGGGGATGACACGCCATTGGCCGTGTTTTCTCGCATGCAGCCCTCTCTCTTCAACTATTTCAAGCAGCGATTCGCACAGGTCACTAACCCTGCCATTGACCCCATCCGTGAGGCAATCGTCATGTCCGCGGAGACATACCTTGGGCCGCGTGACAGCCTGCTCCTCGAGCAAGAATCGGCCGCACGCCTGCTCACCATCCCAGGCCCTGTTATCCGTGACCATGAGCTTGAGGCTATCCGCACGGTGGATGCGCCGCAGCTTTCCACAGTGACACTGCCGACTGTCTTCCCCGTCGCCGAGGGCCCGGAGGCATTGGAGCGCGCGCTGGATGATCTGTGCGAGCAGGCCATTTCAGCCATTGACGCGGGCCACTCCATCATTGTTCTGTCAGACAGGCCTATCGATGAGCGCCATGCACCTGTACCGATGATGTTGGCGCTTGGCGCCGTACACCACGCCCTTATCCGACGTGGCAACCGAATGAGAGCAAGCCTGATCTGTGACACGGGGGAGGCACGTGAAGTCCACCACTTTGCCGCGCTCATCGGTTACGGCGCAAGCGCCGTTAATCCATACCTGATCTGGGAGAGTCTCCGTGAACTCTTCGACAAGGGCGAGTTTGAGGGTGAGGAAGACGAAGACTACGCGCTCGCCAAATATCAGGCTTCAGCGAACAAGGGCGTGCTCAAGATCATGTCCAAGATTGGCATCTCCACTGTTACGTCCTACCACGGCGCCCAGATCTTCGAGGCCATCGGCCTGAGCGACGATGTCATCGAGAGGTGCTTCGATGGCACCCCGTCACAAGTGGGAGGGCTGGGCTTCCGCGAACTGGCGACGGATGTGCTGGCGCGGCATGAGCGCGCCTATCGCGATGAGCTCTCTATCAAATCGAAGTTGGAAGACCATGGGTTTATTCGGTACCGCAGGAGCGGGGAATTCCACGCGAATAACCCCATCGTTGTGCGCACGCTTCATGGCGCGGTCCGCTCCGGAGACTACGAGGATTACATTCCCTACCGCGATGCCCTCAATAATCGGCCGGTGTCATCCTTGCGGGACGTGCTAGCGTTCCGGAAAGTACACGAACCGATCTCCATCGATGAGGTGGAACCGCTCAAGGACATTTGGAAGCACTTTGTGACGGGCGCGATGTCGCTCGGAGCGCTGAGCCCGGTCGCGCATGAAACATTAGCGATGGCGATGAACCACATCGGCGGCGCATCAGACACGGGGGAAGGCGGCGAGGATCCGCGGCGCTTCCGCGGCCTGACGAGGGGATACAACGCCAACTCCCGAATCAAGCAGGTAGCCTCGGGGCGATTCGGTGTCACGCCGGAGTATCTGGCAATGGCGGAAGAGCTTGAGATCAAGATGGCGCAGGGATCCAAGCCGGGTGAGGGCGGGCAGTTGCCCGGCCACAAGGTCATCGAGTACATCGCCTACATCCGGCACACTCAACCTGGCATCACCCTCATCTCACCGCCGCCGCACCATGACATTTACTCCATCGAGGATCTGGCGCAGCTCATCTACGATCTGAAGACGGTCAATCCGCGCGCACGGGTCAGCGTCAAATTGGTTGCTGAGGCCGGAGTTGGGACCATTGCCGCCGGTGTCGCCAAGGGCTATGCAGACAAAATTCACATTTCCGGCCACGAGGGCGGCACAGGCGCGAGTCCACTGTCATCCATCAAGAACGCAGGCACCCCATGGGAGTTGGGACTGACGGAGACCCAGCAGGTACTCGTGATGAATGACCTGCGCGGCCGGGTCACCTTGCGGACAGACGGCGGCATTCGCACAGGTCGTGACGTCGTGATCGCGACGATGCTGGGCGCGGATGAGGTGGGATTTGGTACGGTGGCCCTTCTCGCCATGGGGTGTGAAATGGCCCGCCAATGTCACCTGAACAGCTGCCCGGTCGGGGTGGCCACGCAACGAGACGATCTGATCTCCAAGTTCAACGGGTCAGTGGAGACAGTGGTTAATTACTTCACCTTTGTGGCCACTGAGGTGCGGGAGATTCTCGCCAGCATCGGCGTCCGTTCACTGAGCGATATCATCGGCCATCCGGAATTACTGCAGCTACGGACCGACATTGAGGAGTTCGACCGCGCGAAGTTTGTGGACGCGCTCAAGTTGATCGTCCCGGCTGACCCACATTTTGAACGGCCAGTGAGCAACAGTCAGGACAGGAACATCAGACTCAACGACGTCAAGTTGGACGACCATATTCTCAGCGAAATTGCCGCGGCAATTGAGAGCAGGACACCCGTTTCGGCATCGTATACCATCACGAATGCCAACCGTACGGTGGGGGCACGCATCTCCGGTGCCATCGCACACCGATACGGCATCAAAGGCCTGCCTGAGGGCACAATCGACCTGTCCTTCACGGGCTCTGCCGGTCAGAGTTTTGGCGCGTTTCTGAATGAGGGCGTGAGACTAACGCTGACGGGTGAGGCAAACGATTACGTCGGCAAGGGGATGGCGGGCGGAGAACTCATCGTGCGACCCCCGGCAGCGGCGCGGTTTGAGAGCCATCAGAACTCCATCATCGGCAATACATGTATCTACGGCGGCACCGGAGGGCTGTTCTTCGCCGCTGGACAAGCTGGAGAACGTTTCGCGGTGCGCAACAGCGGCACGCAGGCAGTCGTGGAGGGCGTCGGTGATCATGGCTGCGAATACATGACGAGCGGGATCGTGGTTGTGCTCGGTGCCGTCGGCCGCAATTTTGGCGCTGGCATGTCCGGCGGAGCCGCATTCATCCTGGATGAGAGCGGAGATTTCCCCGCGCTCTACAATCAAGAGCTCCTTGTGCTGGACAGGCTGGAGGATCCGGAGGACGAGCGGCACGTGCTGGAACTCATTCAGCGGCATGCCCGGACGACGGGAAGCACGCGCGCTGAGATGATCCTGGATGATTGGGCTACCTACCGTGCACTGTTCTGGAAGGCGATACCTGCCCAGCTGCGCGACAAGAATCTCTCCCTCGCCGAAGTCCTCAAGAAGGTTGAGGGCGCCGCGCTCGTATCAGCGCCATAGACAGTCCAGGGCTTGTTCAATCCTCGTTTGTCCCCGCACGGCAGGTGCCGGTGCGACGGATGTATGCACGTGTGAAGTTCAGCCGATAACATGCTAGACTACCCCATCCGAACGCCAGCCGACTTTTCCTGGCGTTGCGCGGCCTGTGTGGGGATAAAGGCCGCGCCACCACACAAAGGAGTACGTATGAAAGCTGTCATTTTGGCAGCGGGGCATGGTTCCCGTTTTGACCAATACGGTGTCCGCCACAAGGCGCTGCTGCCCATCAATGGGCGCATGGTGATCGACTACACCCTGGAGTCTGTACGTCAGGCCGGAATATCAGACATCGTGCTTGTCATCGGCCATGAGGGGCAGGCGCTGCAGGAGGCGCTGGGTGACGGCGCCACCCGCGGTCTGACCATAACGTATGTGATCAACACGGAGCACCACCGTGGCAATGCCGTCTCCCTTCTGGCCGCGAAGGAGGCCGTGGGGCCAAACCCGTTCATTCTGTCCATGGCCGACCACATGCCATCATCCGAAATTGTGTACGGGCTGGTTGAAGGGAGCAGTGATGACAGGCCTACCCTGAACGCCCTGGCGGTGGACTTTGCGCCGGATCCGCGTCACGTCGAAGAAGGAACGCGCGTCAGTGTCAACGACGAGGGACACATCATCGCCATCGGCAAAGATCTGCGGCAATGGAACGGTATCGATTGCGGAGTCTTCCGCTTCACGCCGGTTATCTTTGACGCTGTGGACGCCATTCTGGCCGAGGACAGCACACATGATGAACTGAGCCAAGCAGTGACGAGGTTTATCATGTCCGGACACACCCTCAACGCCCACGATGTCGGCGGGGCGTTCTGGTTTGATGTGGATACATGGGAGGATCTGAAGCTGGCGCGGGAGGCGCTGATCCACGTCACCTAGCACCGCCGTATGCACGAAGGCTTCATCTCCCGATACATCAACAGGCGCCTCTCGCGTCCGATTGCCCGGGCGCTGGTTCATACGCCTGTTACGCCCAATCAGGTCTCATTCATCGCGTTCCTGCTTTCCGTGGCCGCGGCGGGGCTTTTCTTTTATGACCACGCCATCTGGGCAGGCGTTCTGGTGCAGGCGTCATCGGTTATTGACGGCGTCGACGGCGATCTCGCCCGAGCGAAATCCATGACAAGTCTGTTTGGCGGCTTCTTTGATGCCCTTCTGGATCGCTACGCTGACGCCTTTATTCTGGCCGGACTCGCGTATTGGACCTTCACCTACCAGGGCGGCGCCGATCAGACAACCACGACGCTACTCGCCGCCGCCGCGATCATCGGCTCGCTCATGATCAGTTACAGTCGCGCGCGAGCAGAGGCGACGTTTGGCCAGCCGTTTGGGGGGATCCCGGGAGCGCTGGCCTCCCGTGACCTACGTCTCCTGGTCATCATGATTGGCGCAATTGTTGGCCAGGGTGTGGCAACCCTCGCCATCATTGGCGTTCTTACGAATATGGTCGTGCTGTGGCGTCTGGGCGTGGCCAGGTGGGGTGATGTTGGCCGCGGCGGGAACTCTGACCACTAGCCGCATGGGCCGCCCGTAGGGCCACTGTGCGCGCTGATTTCTGATGTGGGCTATAGGCCGTCACCGCCCAGTGGGGCACACTTGCCAGCGTCTGCCTGCCCATTTATCGTGTGCATACATCACAAAGCAATCGTAAAGGGGATGGCGGGATGGAGTATACATCTCTGCTGTATGAGAAGCAGCGTAACGGCGTTCTGATCACACTGAATCGTCCGGAGGTGATGAATGCCATCTCGGATGAGCTGGACGTTGAACTCCACCATGCGCTGGATGCGGCGGACGCTGACCCAGAGGTGCGGGGCATTGTCTTGACCGGCGCTGGCCAGGCATTCTCGGCGGGATTCGATATCGCCGGCGGAGGGGCGGATTACGTGTGGCCATACGGCCTGCCGGAGGGCTCCAATATCGCGGCGGAGCTTGATCGGTGGCGGACGCGATTCTGGAAGAAAGAGCATGGGCGCATCGCCCGCATTATTGATGAAATTGACACGCCCATCATCGCCGTTGTCAGCGGGTGGTGCATGGGCGGGGGCTCCTGGTACGCGCTGACTTCTCATATCACGATTGCGGCGGAAGACGCCGTCTTTGGTCAGGTCGAGGTCCGCATGATCTCGGACGACAACTACATCTGGATTCATCACGCCGGGTACAAGAACGGCCTGCGCTACGCACTGACGGGTGACCACATCGATGCGCAGGAGGCGTTGCGCATCGGAATCGTCAACACAGTGGTGCCCACAAAGGCGGATGCTCTGGAAGAGGCGTTTCAACTGGTGGAGCGGCTGGCACTGGTCAGTCCGGAGACAGTGAAGATTAACCTGGCGGTAGCGATGCGTGGGCTTGAGACGATGGGCCTCCATAACGTGATGCGGCTCAACTCAGAGCTTGCGGCGGCTGTCATTGTCTCCAAGCGGGAGGAATACACGGCACCGCTGGAGGCTGCGCGGAAAGAGGGCGGGCTGCGGGCATTCATTCGCAAGCGCGATGAGCCCTTCCAGCCTGAGCCGTTCGGTCCGCGCTCAGCCAAGGCTCGGGAGGCCCGAGAATCCTCAGCCTAAACCGTGAAGTCTCGATGGTCCCGTTGGTGACGCTCAGTGACGTGCTGTGTGCGGGGAGTTGGCGCCCTTCTCTGCGGTTGATTGACTACGTGCGCTGTTCGCTCGCTCCAGCACGTTGATTCCCAATGCCCATTCTTTGTAATCCCGTAGGAGAGTCGCATTAATCTTGCATATGAGCCACAGCCATTCGCGCGTGGCCCGCGCGAATGGCGTACTGGGGTTGCCTTTGCCCTGCCCGCGCTCTCGCTGATCGCAGTCGGGGTTTTGATGTTTTTGGCCGCCGCCTGCGGCGGGTCGGCGGAGTCGTCCGCTGCGCCGGACGCCTCCTCGCCTGGCGAGCTCGTCATTTATTCTGGGCGGAGCGAGAGTCTGGTCGCTCCGCTCATCGAGCAGTTCAGTGAGGCAACCGGCACCGAAACACGAGTCAAGTATGGAAGCACATCCGAGATTGCCGCGACAATCCTGGAAGAAAGCGATCATTCACCTGCGGACATCTTCTTCGCACAGGATCCGGGCGGTCTTGCAGCGGTGGAGTCCATGTTCACGACGCTGCCTGGTGACGTGCTCAAACGGGTTCCCGCACACTTCCGCTCTCCGGACGGCAAGTGGATCGGGACCTCGGGGCGAGCACGCGTTGTTGTCTATAACACGGACCGTCTCACGGAGGATGACCTGCCCGCGGATCTGCGCGGCTTCACCGATCCGAAATGGCGAGGCCGCATCGGCTGGCCACCCACCAACGGATCATTCCAGGCGGTGGTGACCGCAATGCGTGTGCTCCGGGGTGAGGATGAGACGCGAGCGTGGCTTGAAGGCATCCAGGCGAATGAGCCGATCATTTACCCCAACAACACGTCCACCGTGCAGGCTGCCGGCACAGGAGAGATTGACGTGGGATTCGTCAATCACTACTACCTCTATCGATTCCTGCAACGAGATGGGGAGTCCTTCCCCGCGCGCAACGCCCACCTCAGTGGTGGCGGGCCGGGCTCCATCATCCTGGTGGCGGGCGCCGGCGTGCTGGAGGGTGCAGCGAACTATGAGAATGCGATCACATTCATCGAATTCCTGCTGGCCACCGTCGCCCAGCAGTACGTCGCCGGCCAAACGTACGAGTACCCACTTGTCGAAGGTATCACGGTCAACCGGCTATTGACTCCACTGGACGAGATCAACGCGCCGCAGATCGACATGGCGGACCTCGGCGACTTTGAGGGCACGCTTGATCTGCTCCGTGACACCGGAATCCTGCCATAAATGAGGGGGACGTCACCGGGTATTCGAAGTCCCCGAGCGTTCCGGCGCCACCGACGCTGGCCACCATTCACCCTCAGTTTCACTGCGTCCATCATCGGCCTTGTGCTGCTACTACCCGTTCTGTACCTCGTTATTCGAACGCTGGAGACGGGCCTTGAGCCTTTGACGGACATCCTGCTACGACCGCGAACGGCGGCCATCATCCTACGGAGCGTTATCCTTGTCGCCATCGTCTCCGGCGCATCCGCTCTGCTCGGCCTGACCCTCGGCTGGCTTATCGAACGCACAGACTTACCCTTCCGGCGCGCCTGGAGCATCCTGACCGTCCTACCGTTGGTCATGCCAAGCTACATCGTCGCGTTCCTGTTCATCTCCGTTTTTGCGCCTGTGGGAATCCTTCATCGACTGATCACTGAGCCACTCGGCATTGAACGGTTGCCGTCGGTTTATGGTCTGCCGGGAGCGGCCGTCGTCCTCATTCTGATCTCCTATCCGTACACGCTGTTGACGGTGCGGGCAGCGCTGCGCGGCTCCGGGCGTGCGCTGGAGGATGCCTCGCGCACTCTAGGCAAGGGATCGTGGGAGACCTTTCTGCGGGTCACCCTGCCGCAGTTGCGCGCAGCGCTCGCGTCGGGCAGCCTTCTAGTCGCCTTGTACACGATCAGTGATTTCGGCGCAGTTTCACTGCTCCGCTATGAGACGTTCACCTGGGCGATCTACCTTCAGTACACCAGCTACGTGGATCGTATGGCAGCGGCGGCACTTTCTCTGGTGCTTGTGGGGCTTGCGGTGTTCCTGTTCTTCATAGAGACATCCGCCCACGGTGATCGCCCTTTGGAGGAGACGCATCAAACGGAGGTAGGGGGCGCGAATGCTCCCTCCGTCCCGCTGGGCGGGTGGAGATATCCAGCATTGGCCCTCTGCTCCCTGGTTGTCCTGTTCGCGCTGGTTATTCCAATAGCCGTTCTCGTTTTCTGGCTTATCCGGGGCGGCGGGGTTGGCGCAGAGTTCGGTGCCGTATGGGGGCCGGCCCTCAATTCCACGGCGGTATCATCGTTCGCTGCCGTCGCGGCAGTCTGTGCCGCCCTACCCGTCGTCGTCCTTGCGGTACGGTTCCCCGGGCGATTCAGCACAATGATTGACCGCATCAGTCATGTGGGATTCGCGTTGCCCGGCATCGTGGTCGCCCTGGCACTCGTCTTCTTTGGATCACGCCTTGCCCCAAGCCTGTACCAGACGCACGTCATGCTGGTGAGTGCCTACGTGATCCTGTTCCTCCCCATCGCGATGGGGCCGTTGCGAGCATCCTTGCTGCAGGTCAATCCCCAGGTGGAGGAGGCAGGACGCACGCTTGGCAAACGCCCGCTGGACGTATTCCGTACAATAACACTACCGTTACTTCGCCCCGGCCTCCTGGTAGGTAGTGCACTCGTCTTTCTCAGCGCAATGAAGGAGCTTCCGGCCACCTTGCTGTTGAGCCCGCTTAACTTTGCCAGCCTGGCGACGACCGTCTGGTCCGCCAGCTCCGAGGCGCTTTTTGCACGCGCTGCTGCGCCTGCCCTACTTCTGGTCGCCATTTCGGCAATTCCAATGGCCTTCCTCATCAGCGTGGGGAGGAGCAGGCCTGCATGAACCCACCATCGGCTCCGCGCGTGATGCTCCAATGCATCGGCGTGACGAAGCAATACGCTCCGTCCGGCGCCGGCGCGCGCGATGTCTCGCTCGAAGTGACGGAGGGGCAGATACTCGCGCTTGTTGGCCCCAGCGGCTGTGGAAAGACGACGCTCCTGCGCATGATTGCTGGACTTGAAGGGGCGGATGCTGGGACCATTGAAATCGACGGCAGGCAGGTAACGGCGCACGACATCGTCATGCAGCCGGAGCGGCGCAACGTGGGCTTTGTTTTCCAAGACTATGCACTCTTCCCACACATGACAATTGCATCCAACATCGCGTACGGCTTGCCCCGCAACACTCCAAACCGGGAGCGGCGCGTGGAGGAAATGCTTGAACTGGTCAACCTGTCAGACCGGCGCAACCGTCGTCCGCATGAACTCTCCGGCGGAGAACGGCAACGCATCGCGCTCGCACGCGCGCTGGCCCCGGCGCCCAAGATCCTGCTGATGGATGAGCCGTTCTCAAATCTGGATCCAAACCTGAGTGCGCGCCTACAGCAAGAGGTGCGCGCACTTCTGCATGAGGCGCGCATGACGGTCATCTTCGTCACGCATGATCAGGAGGCGGCGCTATCCATGGGGGATGTCATTGCCGTGATGAACGAGGGGCGCATTCAACAGATTGGCGCGCCGGACGCCGTATTCCACAGCCCCGTCAATCGATTCGTCGCGGGCTTCCTGGGGGAGGCCGATTTCATACCCGCAGAGCAGCCGATTACACCGGGATCACGCGTGAGGACGGAGCTCGGCGAGACAGACGTCAGTGGAAATCTCGTCCCCAGTGGATCGGGCCCTCTCGACCTGATGCTGCGTCCGGAGGACATCTCCATCTGCGCCGACGATAAGGGAAACGGGCATGTGGTAGCGCGCATATTCAGCGGGCCGTTCTACACATACACGATCGAACTGGATTCAGGCAGGATGTGCCGCGCCCTCGCCTCTCACGCTAACGCAATCGCCGTTGGGGCGCGGGTTACCATCCGCATCGACGCTGGGCACCCTCTGCCCATCTTTCCGCGCATGACACGTGAGGAGCCGCATGAGGATGCTGGTGCATTTCATTAGCTTGCCTCACGAGGAGACGACAACTATAATTCGCTGGACGGGCGCGGGACCGCTGTTGCACCGCTGACGGGCACGCGGAGGTGGGACACATGCCAATATTTGAGTACGGTTGCAAAACCTGCGGGAATGGCTTCGATAAGTTCATTCGTGGCTATAATGCGCCCGCCGACGTGGCGTGCCCATCGTGCCAAAGCATAGAGGTTGAACGCAAGGTGTCCGCCGTTGGTGTCACGGGGGTCTGGCAGAGCAGTGTGCCGGACTTCACGATGCCGAAGCCCGTTCGCGTGCGGCCAGACGATCCGTTCCGCTGCGTCTCCTGAGTCGTCGAGCGGTCCGGTTTCCGCTAGTACGCCTCTCAGCACGGATCTAAGCCCATGCCCGTCTTTGAATACGAGTGCCGTGACTGCAACGGGGTATTTGAGCGCCTAACGCGCAGTATCAGCGCGGATCCGGGCGTCATAACGTGTCCAGGATGCGAATCAACCAACGTTCACAAGGTGATTTCACTCTTCGGCGTCAGTAGCAGCGATTCAGGCGGAGGTCTGCCTTTGCCCGGCATGGGCGGCGGCGGCCATACGCACAACGGCATCACATGATCGACGTGACGCTAAACGCGTAACGCCCGTCTTCGGGCGTCGGTTTGCCTGGCAAGGGCGACTCCTCATCCACAGGCGTGAAGGTCTATTCTCTCAGTGATGCCACGGTGTCCAGAGCGCCGATGGTGCGTTTTGGCGGATCATTATGTCACGAATGGCGGCGTGGGTGTTCACGCCTGCGGCGATGACACCATTGATGAGGGTGTCCCGGCGGTTGAACTGCATGGGGTGCCCATCAGCATCTGTTACGACTCCTCCCGCTGCCTCGATGAGGAGGGCACCGGCGGCCACATCCCACTCATTCTTGGGCTCAAGGCTGATCACGGCGTCGGCTTTCCCGGCCGCAACCATTGCCATCTTGTAGGCGATGGAGCCCAGCGTGCGCACTTTGAACGGCGCACCACGAAATCTGTCCCACAGCCCCCACCGGATTTCGCTGTGGGAGCCAAGAACAGTGACATTGGCTGAAAGCGCCTCATGGTCTGTGACATGAGCTGCTTCACCGTTGATGGTCATCATGCCACCTCGTTCTGCCAGATACGTCTCTTGTACCCACGGATTGATAATTCCCGCCGCCATGATCTGGCCCTGTACGGAGAGGGCAACTGACACGCACCACTCTGGCCGCCCGGCAAGGAAGCCTCGCGTGCCGTCGATCGGGTCCACCACCCACACACGCTCCATTCCCAATCTGTGCCCATCATCCACGGTCTCTTCTGAGAGCCAGCCCTCACCAGGACGTACAAGTGTTTCGTGCAGCAGCGCATCGAGGGCGTGGTCGGCCTCGGTCACAGGACCACTCCAGCCCTTGTGTTGAACTGCAACGGACGATGGCGAGAATGTGCTGGCCAGATCCGCTGACTCTTGGAGCGCGGCGGCTATCCGGGTGAGATCGCTATCGAGGTCGCTACTCATCAGTCCCACAGTGAACGGAGTTCTTCATGACCAGAAGAGGGCGCCCCGCCATCAATCGGTCTTCACCTGCAGGATGACCAGGATCTCGTTCGGCGCGGCGGAATCCTCACGACCGAGGGCATGGAGCCGCCCGTCCAGGATCAGGGTGTCTGCGGTGGGTGAAATGGCGGAGTCCGCGGTGTCAGTCAGGGCGCGATGGCGCCGCGTTTATTGTTGAGGTAATCGACCAGCACGTACTGCCCCAGCTTATCTGGCTGCGTAAAGAAGGCGCGTCCGCGGTTAAGGCGCGTCATCTGCCGCACGAAGTTGACCAAATAATAGGCCATTTCCAGCATGAAGACGTTGATGGTGATTCCCTCTTGCGTGCAACGCTTCACTTCACGCAGGGTCATATCAATGGTGCGCTGGCTGGGTGGATAGGTGAAATACGGCGCGCCGCCTTCCAGGTGCGCCGTTGGTTCTCCATCCGTGACCATAATCACCTGCCGTGTACTGGAGCGGTGCTTGGCAAGGAGATTGCGGGAGATCATCAGGGCATGCTGCATGTTCGTTCCCGGCGAATAGCCGCCCCACGTCGCCTTAACCAACTCATCGCCCTTTAGTTCCCATGCATAGTCGGCGAATCCGACGACGTACAGGTTATCGCGTGGGAATTGCATCTTGATGAGCGTGTGGAGGGCAAGGGCCATTTTCTTAGCAGCATCGAAGCTGCCACTAATGGCCATGGAGCGGCTCTGATCGAGGAGGATGACCGTGCTCGCCTGGGTGAGCGACTCCTCGCGATAGACTTCAAAGTCGTCAGGCGCAATGCGCAGGGGCACTCCAGCCCCGTTGCGCATCACGGCGTTCTTGACTGTGCGCGTCATATGGACATCAAAGTGGTCGCCGAACTCGTAGACTTTGGTGGCCTCTTCATCCTTCTCGCCAAAGAGGCCGTTCTTGCGCATTTCATGGGCGCCAAGGCCGGCGTTGCGCAGTTTGGCAAAGATATCCTTCAGTGCCTTTTCACCGATCTTGCGAATGCCGCGCGGAGTGAGTTCCAGCTTGTCGCCGTTCTTGCGGATGTACCCGGCCTTTTCGAGTTCCTCTTGGAGGCGACGCAGCCAATCGAGGTCCCGGGCCGCGTCCTCGCCGATGAGATTCTCGACTTGATCGCGGTCGATGGCGTCAATCTCTCCACGCCTCTCAGCGGCACGCAGATTCGCCTCAAGTTCATCGATCTGTTGCAGTTGATCCATGAGGCGCATTGCCTCGTGAAAGGACAGGGATTCATCACCGGCGAACGGGTAGTTTTGTCGCATGTCCTGCATCGGCATCAGGGATTCCATTAGGGATGAGAGTTCGGACATTTCCTGCAAGAGTTCGGGGTCATTGAGGGCGCTCGCCATGGATTCCTGTAGCTCTCGGCGCATCTCATCAGGAAGGCTATCCATGAGCGATTGGAATTGGGACATCTGCTGCGTGAGGTGCTCAAGCAGTTCCTCGATGTCGCGGGGTGGATCGTCGCCAAACATCGAGCCCCACTTCTGCATGAAGTCATCGAAGTTCGGCTGATTGCCTTGGGCGTAGTCACGCAGCATGTCATTCAGATCACGCATCATCTGCCTGGTCGCTTCCATCTGCTCAGGCGTGATGTTTTGCATCTGCTGCATCATGTTCTGCATGTAGGATTGGGAGGCTTGCTGTCGGAGTGAATCCAGCAGCAACTGGAATTTCTCCCTCGCCTCTTCATCCATAAAATCGTAGTCGGTGAGTTCCTTAATCGCACCGCCCGGATCGCTGGGGAGTGCGTCCATGAATTCCATCTTGCGGCGCGCCATGTTTTCCAGGGTTTGCGCCGTCATGCGGTCCATGCCTTGACCGCGCTGTGAACGCTGTCCTGCGCCCTGCTGGGGATCACCCTGCTGGCCGCCAGATTGTCCGCCATCCTGTTGACCGGGCTCTGAGTCGCCCTGGGTCTCGCTATCCCGCTGCCTTTCGTTATTCAATTCCCGCTCAAGCTGCTCGAGGAAACGCTGGAGTTCCTCCTCGGCGGCCTGCCGCCCGGACGCAGACTGCTGGCCATCAGCGTTCTGTTGGGGTTGTTGGCCGTGCTGTCCATCTGGTGGTTCATTCCCATCACCTTGCTGGTCATCCGGTGAGGCGCGCATCGTCTGTTCGGCCTCCTGGAGACGCTCCGAGAGAGTATCCCGCTCCAGGTCACGGATTTCCTGCAACTGTTCGCGGATTCCGTCCATCACGGAGCCGAGATCATATCGATCAAGGTAGTCTTGGCGCTGTTGGCGGAGGCGTTCAGTCATTTGGCGAATGCCGCTGATGTCCTCTCCCTCCGGCATGGTGAAACCACGCATCATCATGCGGCGCAGCGCTCGGCGAATGTCTCCATGCGTGGCGAGGTCATCAGAGATGGCCTCCATCAGGTCTTCGGGCTGAGCGCTGAAAGGCTCCTGTGTGTGATCCCACCGGCCGTATCGAAAAATCGGCATTGCGGAGCCATCCTTGGGGGGGCAGACCGCGGCGGAGGGCACTGGCCCAGCCGCTGGCAACCCCTCCTCCTTGTCACGGAACGTACGGCAATGATACATGTCTGCATTCATGAGCGGCAAACGCCGTGTCTTCAGCCCTCCCTTTCGCAGCAGCTTTCTCTCCGATTCTCGGCCCGAACCGCTGACCATAGCGCCGGGACCCGATCCAGACATCCGCCGCGGGCTGCGAGGTGCTATACTGTGGCCGATGTCCCGGTGACTCTAGCGAAGCGGACCCACCCGTTCCCATCCCGAACACGGAAGTGAAACGTTTCAGCGCCGACGATACTGGAGGGGCAGCCCTCTGTGGAAAATAGGTCGTTGCCGGGGCTCTTCTTGTGCCCAAGACTACCCTGATGCGCGATGACCGACGAGCAGACAACTCCTGAAGCGACCCCGGGGGCTTTTCGCCCAGGGGATCTCGTCCTGCTCATCGACCGCAAGCGCCGAAAGTACCTCCTGACGCTTCAGGCGAACGGCGAGTTCCATTCCCACTCCGGTATCATCCCGCATGATGGGATAATCGGGAGGCCGGAGGGAACCACATTCCGAACGGCACAGCAGGGTGGCGTCTACATCGCGCTCCGGCCGACGCTCAGCGACTACATCCTGACGATGAAGCGGGGCGCGACACCCACGTACCCCAAGGACATCGGCGCGATTCTTACGTACGCGGACATTCATCCGGGAACGACTGTCGTTGAGTCGGGAATCGGCTCCGGGGCGCTGACAATCGCCTTGCTCCGCGCCGTTGGCGAGTCCGGCGCCGTGTTTTCCTATGAATTACGCGATGATTTTGCCCGGCTGGCACAGCGTAACATCGCCGGTTTCCTGCCGGATGAGCTGGCCAACCGCCTCACCGTACACCTCCGCGATATCTATGAGAGCGGCATCATGGAGGATGGCGTGGAGCGTGTCATCCTGGATTTGCCTGAGCCGTGGCGCGTTGTAGGACATGCGCGACGTGCAATGCGCCCCGGCGGCATATTCCTCGCATACGTCCCCACGGCCCTGCAGCTGCATCGACTCTGGCAGGAGCTGGACGCCGATCCGACGTTTGGTCTGATTGATCAGTTCGAGGTGGCCCTGCGGCAATGGGATGCCGGCCCCACGTCGCTGAGGCCCGCGCATCGCATGGTGGCTCACACGGGTTTCATCACGACAGCCCGCCGCCTGGCAGACCCGGCCTGACTACCCCTTTTTCTAGGTTTCGTTGTGTAGGCGTTCCACGGCGCGGCCAAGACGCCGCAGGCCGTCGTTGATGTCGTCGATCGTGACCTCGCTAAAGGCGAAGCGCATGTAGTCCATGGGCGGATCATCCTCAACGAAGAAGCGGAATCCGGGCGCGAATGAGACGCGTTCTTCCCGGGCGATGTCCCACAGCCGCGGCACATCAACATCTTCGCGCGCCTTGAGCCAGAAGAAGAACCCACCGCGCGGTGGTGTCCACTGTGCCAATGGGCCAAGGTTTTCACGGGCGGCAGTGTCAAACGCGTCCCGCTTGCGGCGATAGACTTCACGCATTGTTGCCAGGTGCGGGTCAAGTTCTCCGTCCGCAAGGAATCGAGCAATGATGCGCGATAGGGTCACGCTGGTGCCCATGTCCGTCCGGTTTGCGACGGCGTAGAGTACCGCCGCGGGGGCGCCTGTGAGCCAACCAATTCGTAGTCCCGGGCCGATCATCTTGCTGAAGGTGCTCACCTGTACCGTATCATTCGGCGCGAGTGAAAGCAGTGATGGCGCGTTGATGCCATCAATGCCGACTTCCCCATACGCCACGTCTTCAATGAGCAGGCAGCCCGCGTTCGTCGCGAGCTGAACAAGGCGATGACGCGCCTCAGGCGGCATCTGCGCGCCCGTTGGATTGTGGTAGTCCGGCGTCAGGTAGATGAGCTTGGGCGCTTGGCCGGATACTTTGAGTTTGGTGAGCGTCTGCTCAAGGTCATCGATATCCAGCCCGTCAGGGCCGGAGGCAACAGGGACAAGCCGTGCGCCGTGTACCCTGAATGTCCATAGCGAGCCGGTGAACGCGGGGTTTTCTGTGATCACGATGTCGCCCGGATCGATGAATGTGGCGCACAGAATATCGAGTGCTTGTGATGCGCCCGTTGTGATGACGACGTGCTCAGGCGGCGTTTGGACACCGTGCAGTCGCGTCACGCGCTCCGCAATCTGCTCTCTGAGGGTGATGTCACCCATGGCGCTGCCATACTGGAGCGCGACGACGCCCTCCTCCTCAATAACGTTGCGAGAGGCGGCGTTCAGCTGGGCAAGCGGCAGGGTTGCATGGTCAGGCACGCCGCCGCCGAAGCCGATTGTTCCGTCCGGTGGAGGCGCAACACTACTCCAGGGGTGTTGAAGGCGGCCCCGCCGTGATAGCAGTCCGGAAAACCTCTCCTGATCCACGGTGCCGGGCCTCCTCTACATGATGTCTGCTCTATCGCCCACGTCCATCCGTGATGGAGGCGGGCGGCGCGTGCGAGCAAGCCACCCGTCTTGACAATGTACGACGGGCGTCGCATACAGTGTTCTACATGCCGTCCACGACGGTACCCTCAAGCGGGCGTAACTCAGTGGTAGAGTGTCTGCTTCCCAAGCAGGAAGTCGTGGGTTCGAACCCCATCGCCCGCTCCATGTCTTTCCTGTGATTCACGTTGCGTGAACGGCCCGCCGATCGGCGGGTACGTCCTTGGCGCCGATGCTATACGTCACTGCGTGTCGGCTGCGGCGACTGCCGGCGACGGCGTGCGGCGACGCGTTCGGCGACACGGATGCGCGCCAGTGATCGGAGAAGAGCGGCCTCGGCACGGGCTATATCGAGTTCGGGCGTTGCCCGTCGGTCTGCGATGCGTTCTTCCGCTCTGCGTCGCGCATTCTCGGCACGCTCGATATCGATTTCCTCCGCGGACTCGGCAAAATCGGACAGGATCGTAATGCGGTCCGGCCCAATCTGCGCAAAGCCGCCACTGATGGCAAGTATGATCTCTTCGCCTGCCTTGCGCGTGAGTATTTCACCGGGTTGCAGGAGGGTAACGATGTGGGCGTGTCGCGGAAGGACGCCCAACTGGCCTTCTGCTCCGGGGATGACGGCGATATCGACGTCGTCCTCGTAGGCAATCTTATCGAGGGCGATGATTTGCAGGTGGGTTGGCATGAATCAGACCTCCGCTGCCATCTCTTTCGCGCGCTCCACGGCCTCCTCGATGCCGCCAATCATGTAGAAGGCTTGCTCTGGTAGTTCATCATACAGGCCGTCCAGGATCTCCTTGAAGCCGCGTACGGTTTCGCGGATGGGCACGTACTTGCCTGTCTGTCCGGTGAATGCCTCCGCAACGAACATGGGTTGTGAGAGGAAGCGCTGAATTTTGCGGGCGCGGGACACGGTCAATTTGTCATCGTCCGAAAGTTCCTCGAAACCGAGGATGGCGATGATGTCCTGCAAGTCTCTGTAGCGCTGGAGGACCTGTTGCACACCGCGAGCGACATTGTAGTGATCTTGACCAACAACCTGGGGATCAAGAATGCGGCTGTTGGATGTCAGCGGGTCAACGGCAGGATAGAGGCCTTGTTCCGCGATGGACCGCTCGAGCGCGATGACGGCGTCGAGGTGGCCAAACGTCGTCGCAACGCCCGGATCGGTGTAGTCATCCGCCGGCACGTAGATGGCCTGGAAGGAGGTGATAGAGCCATTTTTGGTGGATGTGATCCGCTCTTCCAAGGCGCCCATCTCAGTGGCGAGCGTCGGCTGGTATCCCACCGCGGATGGCATGCGTCCAAGCAGCGCGGACACCTCCATGCCTGCAAGGATATAGCGGTAGATATTGTCAATGAAAATAAGGACGTCCTGGCCTTCAACATCCCGGAAGTACTCAGCCATCGTGAGGCCCGTCAGGGCGATGCGAGCACGCACACCGGGCGGTTCATTCATCTGCCCGAAGACGAGGGCGATCTTGTCGATCACGCCGGAGTCACGCATTTCATGCCACAGGTCGTTCCCCTCACGGGATCTCTCACCCACGCCGGCAAACACAGAGAATCCGCCATGCTCAGTGGCGATGTTTCGGATCAGTTCAAGGATGATGACGGTCTTCCCGACACCTGCGCCGCCGTAGGCGCCAATTTTGCCTCCGCGGGTGAATGGTGTGATGAGGTCAATGACCTTGAGGCCGGTTTCCAGCATCTGGGTACTGGTTTCCTGTTCATCAAAGGAGGGGGGCTCACGGTGGATGGGCCATGACTGTTCTGACGCGACGTCTCCAAGCCCATCCAGGGGTTCGCCAAGCACATTGAAGAGGCGGCCCAGGGAGGCGCGTCCGACTGGAACGGTGATGGGGTGACCGGTATCAATGACGTCCACGCCGCGCTGCAGACCTTCAGTGGGTCCCATGGCGAGGCACCGCACCCAGTTGTTGCCGATGTGTTGCTCCACTTCCAAGACGATCTGTTGGCCCTGCATATCAACTGTCAGACCGTTGAAGATGTTCGGCAGTTCCTGGGGCGGAAACTCCACGTCAACGACGGTCCCGATGATCTGCACAACCTGTCCATTGGCCATTTATTTCACCTCACCTGATGCGCCGGGGACAGCGCAGCCGCTTTTCCAAAGTATCGATCTACATCTACTTCCCGAAGGTTGTCGATGATCTCATCCGCCTTCGAAATATCCAGGGTTGTTGTCATTTCCGTTCGCAGGCCGATCGTCCAGATGCCGGCCGCTGTGGCGGAGGTTATGCCCACGGGTGAATCCTCGATTGCGATGGCATCTTTCGGATCAATCTGCATACGTTCTGCAGTCCGTAAGTAGATATCTGGCGCCGGCTTTGTCCGCCGAACATCGGTTGAGCACACCGCGGCCGTGAAGAAGTCCGTCAGCCCTAGTTTGTCAAGCTTGATTGTCATCCATTTGCGACGGGAGGACGTCGCAAGGCCACACACGATGCCGCGCCGCCCGATGACGTCCAGCAACTCCACCGCCTCTGGTCGCAATGTGAGTTCCTGTTTAAGGACATCCTCAAGGACAACTTCGTAGCGGTCTTGATAGTGCTGGGCAGGCTGAGGGAGGTTTCGGTCTCGTGTGAGGGCTTGCCAGGTCAGCTTTGCCGTGGAGCCGATCCACCTCTGGTACTCAGTCTGGGTGACCTGTTTGACACCGCATTCGGCGAGAATCACGTTGACGGAGCGGAGGTAGAGCGGCTCACTGTCTATGAGGACGCCATCAAAGTCAAAGATGATGCCACGGACCTGTCGTGGGGCAGTCATTGTGGACTGTCCTCCTCAGTGGCGGTGGTGCTGAGGCCGAGCACGGTTAGGTCAATCTGCCGCAGTGAGCCAACAATGGCGTGCGCGTAGGACTGGTCAATGTCCTGCATCCATTGTGTGCGAACGGCAATGGTGTACATGCCCGCATCACGCGCGGCGCGAATTCCACTGGGGGAATCCTCAATGGCGAGTGTTTCCCCGGGGTGCACACCAAGTCTCCGCGCCGCTTCACGATAAATTTCCGGGTCCGGCTTGGGGGCAGAAACCATGTCACGCGTGACAATCGCATCAAAGGCATCGACGATGCCCATGATCTGCAACCGCTGGATGGCCCACTCCCGTTGGGCGGATGTTGCGAGGGCGAACGGGACTCCGGACTGCCGTATTCCTGCAATGAGTTCCATGGCGCCATCGGCAACGACAAGTTCAGTGGGGAAGAGCGCCCGGGCAATCATGTCGACGCGGTGAGTATATTCTTCGAGTGGCGTTGAGAGAGTGGGTCTCATCTGGCTGATGCGTCGCCACCATGAATCGTTATCGAGGCCGGTCATCGTGTGCGCCTCGTCGTGCGTCACTGGAGCCTGGTTTTCGGCTGCGAGGAAGCGGTTTATTGCGGACACGAGCACGGTTTCCGTGTCGCAGAGCGTGCCATCCAGGTCGGTGACAATGGCCTTGAGACGCGGACGCGCGTCCGTGCCAGGTGCGCTGGAGGAAATGCCCACGCTCTGCATGAACTACGCCGTCTCCAGGGCGGCGACACCACCGACGATGTCGAGGAGTTCCCGGGTGATCGTCTCCTGCCGAGCCTTGTTGTATATGAGAGTCAGCGCGTCAATCATTTCGCCCGCCGCGTCTGTCGCGGCACTCATGGCCACCATCCGGGCAGACTGTTCAGATGCGGCGTTTTCCAGTGCGGCTTGGTAGATCTGCATCTCGACATAGCGGGGCAAGAGGCCGCCGAGGACGGTCGCTGCATCCGGCTCGTACTCATAGTCACCCAGAGATTCGCCCGTGACGGCGGTGGGAGGCTCAACGGGAAGGAGTTGGCGGATGATGGGAGCCTGCACGGCGGTGTTAACGAACTCGGCATACCCCAGATAGACGCGGTCAAGGCGGCCAGCCGCGTAGTCTTCCAAAACGATGCGGGCGATGGGTGAGGTATCGATTGGATCTGGGAAATCGCCCAGATTCAGGAACTCGGCCCGGATATCACGGCCGCGACGTGAGAAGAAGTCATTGCCTTTCTTTCCAACCGAGACGTGCACCACAGAATGCTGCTGCTGTGCCGCAAAGCCAAGCGCCGCGCGATTGAGGTTGGCATTCAGTCCTCCGCACAAACCACGGTCTGGAGTGAACAGAACGAGGCCAACGGTGTTCGGTTCCCGCACTTGCATGAGTGGGTGCGTGTCATCTGCTCCGGCGGCGCCCTGCCGCCCAACGATGTCAGCAATGAGGTCAAGCAGTCTGGTGGCGTAGGGACGTGAGGCGAGCACGCGCAGCTGAGCGCGCCTCATTTTTGCAGCCGCGATGAGTTCCATCGCACTGGTGATGCGTTGGGTACTTGTAACGCTGCGGATTCGCTGCCGTATTTGTCGTGTATTTGGCACGACGCTGTGTCCTCTCCGTGACCGTTACTACTGCTAGTAGGCGCCGGTGTCCTTAAATTCCTGCACTGCCGTGCGCAGGGCTGCTTCAGTGTCCTCCGATAGATCGCCAGTATCTCGAATTGTGGCCAGCGTGGCGGCATGGGAGGCATCGAGGAAGGACAAAAACGCCCGTTCAAATGCGCCAATTCTCTCAATGGGCACATCGTCCATGAGTCCCTGCGTTGCTGCAAAGAGGACGGCGACCTCCTTCTCCACTAGAAGTGGCTCGTACTGACCTTGTTTGAGGAGTTCAGTGAGGATCTGGCCGCGGTCCAGCTGTCTGCGTGTCGCGGCATCGAGATCACCGCTGCCGAACTGAGCGAAGGCCTGCAGGTTACGGAACTGTGCGAGATCAAGGCGCAGGCGACCAGCCACGCGTCGGATAGCGCGAGTCTGCGCCGCACCGCCCACACGGGAGACAGAGAGTCCCGCATTCACAGCGGGCCGGATGCCGGAGTTGAATAGGTCAGTTTCCAGGTAGATTTGTCCATCGGTAATGGAGATGACGTTTGTCGGGATGTACGCGGACACGTCGCCGGCCTGCGTCTCGATGATGGGAAGCGCCGTCAGCGAGCCGCCGCCGTTCTCGTCGCTCATCCGCGCGGCACGCTCAAGCAGTCGGCTGTGGAGGTAGAAGACATCGCCGGGGTATGCTTCACGGCCTGGCGGGCGGCGAAGCAGCAGAGAAACCTCTCGATACGCCCACGCGTGCTTGGAGAGGTCGTCATAGACGATGAGGGCGTCCTTCCCCTCTTCCATGAACTGCTCTCCGATTGCGCATCCCGCGTAGGGTGCCAGATATTGCATGGCCGCGGAATCAGAGGCGTTGGCAGTGACGACGACGGTGTGTTCCATGGCGCCGTGCTGCTCCAGCGTCGCTACCAACTGCGCCACTTTGGATGCCTTTTGGCCGATGGCGACGTAGATGCAGATGAGATCTCCGCCACGCTGGTTGATGATGGTATCAATTGCGATGGCTGTCTTCCCGGTGGAACGGTCGCCGATGATTAGCTCTCGTTGACCGCGGCCGACGGGAATCATGGAGTCGACAGCCTTGATGCCGGTCTGCACGGGTTTGTTGACGGACTGGCGCGTCACAACGTTTGGGGCGACCCTCTCCAGCGGTCGGGATTGAGCCGACTGGATGGGACCCTTGCCATCCACGGGGACACCGAGGGCATCAACGACGCGGCCCAACATGCCCTCACCGACCGGAACTTCTGCGATCCGGCCTGTGGTTCTGACCTCGGAGCCCTCCCGGATGCCAGCATCGGAACCCAGAATGACAGTACCGATGATCTCTTCCTCCAGGTTGAGTGCGATGCCGATGGCCCCCGTGGCAAACTCAACCAACTCGCCGTAGCGCACACTGGAGAGTCCATGAACGGTGGCGATACCGTCGCCCACTTGGATGACGGAGCCGACGTCAACGGTTTCAATCGAGACTCCGAATTGCTCAATTTGGCGTCGAATGATTGATGCGATATCTTGGCCGCGAACAGCCATGTTTCCGTCCCCTTCTCTATCTCGGTGTTGCTGTCTGTGTCCTTCTGCGTCCGCGGGAGCCTAGGGCGTCGCCCACGGCATGCTATGACGAAGCCGCGCCCTCCCGAAGCCAGTCTCTCAAGTTACGGAGGCGGGAGCGTGTGCTCCCATCAAGGACACGGTCGCCCACCCGGGCAACGAACCCGCCGATGATCTGCGGATCGACGTCCGCAGACAGTCTCAGTTCCCGTCCAACCTGCCGGTTCAATAGGAGCCGCACCTGTTCTTGTTGGCCTTCGTCCAAGGGCTCCGCGGACGTAACACTGGCCGCGATGATTCCTCGTTCCTCATCCAACATGCCCATGTAGTCGTCAAGGATGCCCGCCGCCAGGTGGGCTCGGTTGCGTCGGATCAAGATCATGGCGAGGTTTCGCGCCAGTGGCGTCACCGTGCCAAGGTGTTGATCCAGTAGTTCCTGCTTATTCTCTGCCGTGACCCGCGGAGATTCCACGAAGGCCTGCACATCAGGCAGGCTGAGGACATCGGCAATGGTCTGCAGATTGTCCCGCCATTCATCGAGGGTGTTCTGCTCACGCGCGATGTCGAACACGGCTTGCGCGTATCTCCGCGCTGATCCGCCGGAGGGCATCTGCTAGGCTCCTCCACCGCGTGTGGCCGATTCGGCCTCCTGCAGGACCTCGTCAACGAGGGCGCGATGCGTATCGCGGTCGAGGGAGCGGTTGATAACACGCTCGGCGGCGATGATGGCAAGGTCAGTAAATTCGCGACGAACCTCTTCAATGGCATCGTCACGAGCACGCTGGATGTCCTGGCGGGCGCGGTCGACAATTGCCTCGGCATCGCGTTGAGCTTGCTCGCGCGCCTCGCTTTCCATACGCCGGCCAATGTCCTGGGACTGCTGGATGATCTGTTGTGCGCGGTCTCGGGCCTCAGCAAGCGCTTGCTGAACTTCCTCACCGCTGCGGGCAGATTCCTCTCTGGCGCGTTCCGCCTCTGAGAGCGCCTCACGGATCCGTTCCGCACGTTGATCAAGCATCCGCGTCACGGGCTTGTAGAGAATCAGCGACATCAGAATCAGGAATATCCCAAAGTTGATGAACTGACTGATCAGCCCAGGGATGTTGAACCCGATGGCCTCCATGGACTCATACCCCCTTCCGAGCGGCTGCGCGCATGTACGCCGTTATCATGGTGTCCTATCGGTCTGTCGCCGTTTAGACGAACTTGACCAGAATCGCCACGACGAGCGCATAGATCGCGATGGCCTCAGCGAAGGCGACGCCAACGATCATGTTGATCTGGATCTGTCCGGCGGCCTCAGGGTTGCGGCCGATGGCCTCCATGGCTTTGGACACGGCAATCCCAATGCCGATGCCGGGGCCAATAGCGCCCAGCCCGATGGCCAAGCCTGCGCCTACTTGTGTCCACCCGTCAGATGATAGCTTCTCCGCTGCCTCCGCCGACAACGCCTCCTGTGCGAAGGCAACACCCGTCGTCAGAGCCATCAGTGCCCCAACAATCATGAGAACCAGAAGAATCCGGCTCCACCCGCTGTACGAACCGATCATGCTACCTCCCAATCGTCTGCTTTCCGCTCTCTCTGTACGACGGACTCACTCTGCCGCCTGCTTACCGATTGTGCTTCTCTGCTCTGTATGACGACGCTTAGTGCGCGGCCACCTCCCCATGTTCTCCGCTTTCGTGATCTCCTCCACCATGATGGCTTACGGCAAGGATCCCGAAGATGAGGGTGAGGATGGCGAAGATGAACGCTTGAATGATACCGAAGAAGACTTCCATAAAGAAGACGCCAATGACGAACGTCAGCGGGACGAAGAAGGACATCATCAGAATCAGAATCTCGCCAGCGAAGACGTTGCCGAAGAGCCGGAATGTGAAGCTGAGAAGCCGCACGAGCTCTGAAACAAGATCAACAAAGCCGACGAAGACATCAATCAGGCCAAAAGCAATGTCACCCACGTTGAGCCTGAAGATGCCTCGCAGGAGGCGGCCAACGTTGATGAACTTGCCGAGGTAGGTAAAGAGACCGAGACTCGTCACGCCCCAGAATTCAACGAAGATGGCGCTCCACACGGCAATGGCAAAGGGCGTATTGACGTCTGTGTTGGCAGGGCGAAGAAGAGGGACAAGGTGGCCGGCGTTCAGTTCCGGATTGCTCGCGTGAAAGTCCTCCCAGTCATCGCCGTAAATTGCCCAGTCAGTGATCGCCTCACCGTGGAGGTCATACTCAAACCCGCCAATGGGTATGTTGTTGCTCCCGTCCAGCACGTAGAGCTTCACGTCCGGGAGGGGTTTGTGGGCTTCTTCCGCGTGGTGGATCTCCTCTTCCGCTGAAACAACCGTGTAGATGGTGCCTGTGCCGGGGATGAAGCCGAGCAGGTTTGCGCCTGCAACGAAGAGGAAGATGGTGGCAACGACGGGGAAGAAACGACGGCCATTGGCTGCTCCCGCGGCGGATTGACAGAGATTGAGTAGCCCTTCAATAACCGTTTCTGCCAACGCCTGCATACGCCCGGGGATCACGTCCATCCGGCGCGTGGCGATGTAGGCGAGTGCGAGGATGACGGCCATGGCGATCCACTGCTGAATGACGGTGGCCCGCAGGGGGTAGCCGAGTATGGTTGCAAACGGGTCAACCTGAAGGGGGGGAATCTCCAATGGGCCTTTCAGGTAAAGGACTCCCACAACGGTTAGAAGAAGCACGGCGAGGATGCTAAAGAGCATACGAGGCCGCGCAAGCAGACTCACTCTCCGTCGTCCTTTCGTATGGGAGGCTGTGACAGCAACGGGGCAGCCATTCGATATGCGCCCCAAGCCGCCAGAGTCAAAGCCAAACCCACCCCCAATAGTGTGAACAACGGCGCCACGCCAAGGCGGCCATCCACCCAGACTCCCCCAAGCACACCGGCGATGATGCAGGCGGCCACGTACCACCCAAGGCCGAGTAGCCGTACCGCGACCTGCATGGCTCTACTACCGGTTAAGCGCGACATGACACCGCTTGAGAAATTTATCACGTACTACCGGGGGCGTCAATCGGCGCCTAAAGCGCCGCAGCGTCTGGATAGGACGCGATTCGGAAGGGGGACGCCTTAGTCTTTGCGCTGTTCGCCGCCGAGATCCATGTTGATCTCCTCCACGGCATCGCTAAACGCGGACAGGCGGCGCAACTCGTCATCAGACACGCCGGAATCATCGCCGCCTCCTATGTTGAGTTCTTCTACAAAGTCTTTGAAGGCGGAGAGTCGCTGGAGTTCCTCTTCGGTGAGTTCGCGATGTTCTGCACCGTCGGAGTCCTTCGCGAACACGTAGTCGCCGGTTTCAGAGTTCAGGAGGACGCCGGCCTCATCAAGGACGTCATCGGCGGCGTAGATGGGGACTTCGGCACGAACGGCGAGGGCGAGGGCATCACTGGGTCGGCTGTCGATCTCGATCTCTTTGTCGTCGTGGCGGATGACGATCTGCGCAAAGTAGGTATCGTCCTTGAGGGCTGAGATGATGACGTGGAGCAACTCGCCACCGAGCTGTGGGACCACGGTGTTAAAAAGGTCGTGCGTGAGGGGCCGCGGGACGCGGATGTCCTGCATTTTGATGGCGATCGATTCGGCCTCTGCTGGGCCGATCCAAATAATGAGGCGGCGAACTGCATCCTTTTCTTTCAGGATGACGACACGCTGATAGCTGTTGAGGCTCACACCGATTCTATCGATTGTCATCTCGATCATGCGGTCACCTCCCACGGTCCCCGGTTTTCAATTGTACTCCCGCATTGGAGAGGGGGACAATCAGGTTGCGAGGCTGTACCGGGAGCCGTTCTCTGTCTTGACGACGTCTATACGGGTGTCGAATTGGTTACGGACATCGTCGATGTGTGTGATGACCAG
The DNA here is from genome assembly GCA_965224255.1 of Dehalococcoidia bacterium. GTDB lineage: Bacteria > Chloroflexota > Dehalococcoidia > UBA6926 > UBA6926 > VXMO01. The sequence continues at coordinate 1,187,300 of CBDCYO010000005.1, read as the reverse complement.
GATGAGCCCATCATGGAACGCAGGGTCGCTCCAGAGCGCGGAGATGGCCTGAATGAGGCGTTCACGCCCTTCAGTGTCCTGACTGCCGAATCCCTCGTCAATGAAGAGAACGGGCACTTCCGCGCCGGCGCGACGCGCCAGGAGCTTGGAAAGCGCTATGCGCAGGGCGAAGTTGATGCGGAACGCCTCGCCGCCGCTGTACATTTCGTAGGCGCGTGTATTGAGGCCATCCGCGATGATGACGTCCAGTGTTTCAACGGTCGTGCCGGCCTGCGTCGTCCGTTGCGTTTCCAATCTCAGCGTCATTGCGCCGTTGGTGATGCGTCCGAGGAGATCGTTCGCGTCGTCCTCCAACTCCGGCAGTGCCGTCTCGATCAGGAGCGCCTGAACGCCACGTGGTCCAAAGGCTTGCGCGAGTTCATCGTAGACGGACGCGCGGGAAGCCGTTTGTTGCTCCTCCTCATGCAAACGCGTTTTTTCTGCGCGGCGGTCGGCGAGTAACGCCAGTTCAGTGCTAACACGTACATGATTCTGTTCCGCGGCACGAATGTCCTCTGCGAGTTGCCGAGTGGTGTCGGTAGCCTCCTGCGCGTGGGAGACGATCTCGTTCATGCCTGCAATGCTCACCTCAATCACAGCAGCGCGGGTACTCTCTGCTGTGACCAAAGTTGCTCTGCTCTCAAGCCGTTCCATCACATCGGCGCGGGCGGCTCTCTCCCGATCCACGCGGGCAGTGACGACATCCAACTCTCTCCGTTGGTCTTCCCATTGGCGCAGGCTCGATTCCCGTTCCTGCGCCAATGTGTGCGCTTTCGGGTCATAGTCGATTTCGGCCAATTGCGCCTGAACGGCCCTCACCTCATCGACGTCTGCCGTAAAGGCTGAGAGGGCGGCGCGGGACTCGTCGAGGGCCATGGCCGCGTCCGTCAATTGTGCCGCTGCTGCCTGGGCACGCTCCAGTTGAGAATCGAGAGCGCCTGCCTCCGTGGTGATGCGCGACAGTTCTTCCTGAACAGCCTTCTCATCTTGCTCAAGTTCTTTCGTGAGTTCACCGTGGCGAGCGACCAGGGATTTGCCTTCGGCGGAAATACCTTCCATCTGTGCCCGGAGGGCGTCCTTGCGTTCCCGAAAATGGTTACGGAGTCTATCCACGCCGTGCTCGCCGAGTTGTGTGCCGCAGACGGGGCATTCAACATGTGTCCCCTGGGTGATCAGAGCAAGTGGCTGATCCTGGGCGTCATACTCCGTTCTGCACGCGTCATACAACGCGCGCTTGGCCTCTATCTCACCGTTGAGCCTGTCACGCTGCTCACGACGCTCCCCTAATGCGACTTCTTGCCGTTTCACGGCTGTTCGAGTAGATGTTGCTGTGGAGAGTTTTTCCTGAAGCGCAGGTTCGGCGGCAGCTGCCGCCGCGAGGTCGGCATTTCGGTGCTCTTTCAGGACAACGTCTTGTGTGAGTTGTGCGCGTTTATCTGCTGCCTTTTGTTCCAGGCGGCTTCGTTCCATGACCATCTCGCTGTGCACACGCGCCTTTTGGCCAAGCGCGGTGAGATCCGAACGAGTTTCCTGAAGTTGCCGCCAACCGGCTTCGATCTCCTCACCGCGAGCCAGAATCGCCTCCGCCTTTGCAATGGCCGTTTGCAATTCATCTCTCTGCGCAGTCAGGCCATCCACTTCCGCTGACAGTTCTGCGAGTCTGGACTGCAGGATGGTCAACGCCTGCTTTTGCGTTTCCATGTGGGCGACGATTGCGGTCAGTTCATCGCGCCGCTCCGTCGCCGATTTCAGCCTCGCACGCAAGCCCGTGAGACTCCGTTCAAGCTTTTCTGCTTCCTGCTTCAACCCGTCCTCACGCTCCAGCTCACGGTCTATTGCCTCAATGCGGCCACGGGCAACTGCTTGCCGTCCACGATCATCACGCGCGGTATCGCGGGCACGCTGGGCATAACGCTCGAATGCGGAAAGGTTGAGAATTTCGCCGAGGATACGCTTGCGTTCCGCTGGACGCTGGGAGACGAACAGGTCAGCCTTGCCTTGAACGAGAAACGCGCTGTTGATGAATGTGTCGTAGTCCAGACGAATCGTATCGACAAGTTTTTTTCCGGTTTCCGTGACGTTTCGTTCGTTCAAGGAGCGCCAACGATCACCGTCTCTCATCTGAAAGTCGAACGTTGTACCGCCGCCGCCCTTGCGACGTCGATGCTTACGTTCAACGCGGTAGTCCGTGCCGTGGGATCGGAACTCCAGTTGGACGCTCATGTCCGACATCTGGGCGGCGACAAGGTGATCTGCCGAGCTGCCGGCCCGGGAACGTCCCCATAGCGCCCAGGTGATGGCGTCCAGCAGCGAGGATTTGCCCGCACCGTTGGGGCCAGAGAGGCAGGCAATGCCCAGTCTTTCCAGAATCAGGGGGGCTTGCCGCCCCCGATACGGCATGAAGTTCTCCAGTGTGAGCTTGAGCGGCAACACGGTGGTGCGAGCCTGACAGAGATCTATGCGAGGTGCAGAGGTTGCGCGCGCGGTGGAAGCGCGACGGTGATGGGGTCCCCGGCCAGCGCCTCCGCGAACGCCTCCGGCCTGGATGAATGCACGGGGACGACATGGCGTGGCGCGATTCGCCGAATCATCTCAATAGTTTCGTCGAATGTCGCGTGGCCGGAGGCATGGAAGTGGTTTGGATCACTTGGGTGCCCCCCGGCAACGGTCAGCCCCATCGCGCGTAACTGGTCGAGTGCTGCGCTGTCGGCGTCCACAGCGGCTCGCGAATGAATATAGGCTCCATTGTCCGTCCCCAACGCGCCCAGCTCCGATGGCGATGCCCGCAGAATGTAGTCGCCACCGTTTGCGCGCAGCTCATCGGGAGAGACGAGAATGGCTCCGAATTGCTCACGAAGCTCCTGCTCCCAGCCGTCCGCTGAGCCATCGAGTTGAGGCGCGTCCAGGATGCGAAAGGTGTCGACGGCATCGAAGGCCGGAAACTGTCGCCACACGATGCTCATCGAAAGATAGAAATGCGCATCACGCGGAGTGAGCACGAGTTGGCGGCCTGTCATTTCCGCGATTCCGTTGAATGTCAGAAGTCGCTCTGTGTCCAGCGCGTCAAAGTCTGCGATGACGAGTCCACCGTAGCTGGAGATCACCTCCATGACTCGTTCATGGACATCACGTTCAGTCGTGGGCGTGGCACCGGGCTCGGTATGCTCGCCATCGACGATGAGCGCCAGCGGCCGCAGGTCTGAAAATCCCTGGACGAATTCTTCCATGAGTCCGGGCTGCGACCCGTGGAAGCGGACATCGCCGGTATAGCAGACCCACCCATCCGGCGTTTCAACGGCGATTGCCGCTGCGCCGAGAATGGAGTGATCAACGGGGTAGTGCCGTAACGCACGCCCGTTCAGGGCGTTCGGAGTGACCTGGGGCAACACGTCCGCGGGCCTGATTGTTGCTTCCCGTCCCAGGTCAGGCTTCGAAACCCACCACTCATGCACGTTTGGGAATGTATCGAGAGGCTGGCCGGGTAGATGTGCGGAGTCGTTCTGGGTGAGGAGGAAGGTGTAGGGGCGCTGGATGAGGGAATCACCATCCGCCACGAAGACCATCTCGCTTTCTCTGGAGCTAGCCGCGATAGCCTGTTGCGCCTTGAGGATGGCGGCAGTCATGACGCTGGCATAGATGGGGATGTCACGTGGGAGGCCGGCGAGGCCGGCGGTGTGTTTATGGTGGGCATGGCTGATTAACACGCCATCGATGGGTGGCTGGCGTTTCTCGGCGAGCATTCCAGCACCGCAATCGAAGAGGAAGGCGTTGAGGTCATCTTCGACCAGCACTTGAACCGAGCCCGGTGTTTCGATGGGTCCCTGTAGAGTTAGCCTGACCGTCACGCGTCTCTGTCTCCTTTACGGGATTTTATATGTCTGGCGGCGCATGCACGCGCCGCCCCGTCCTTCAATTCTAGCGGGAGCGGGCGTGTGGGTGGAGGTGGCAGGCCATCACCGCACATCTCTGTATATCTAGGTGGATTTGGAGCGAGTACCTGCACCACGTATACTCAATGTGGTGTGGGCTACGTGGACGTGGGAGGTAAGGCGGTGAGCGATCTCTGGCGTGCAGTGGTTGTCGCGCTTTTTGGGCTCGTGCTGGCCGCCAGCGTCGCCTGTGCGTCTGCTGATGTGGGTTACTCTTTCGAAGATGATGGGGGCGAGGCTTTGTTTTTGGAGCTTGGTAGCGCCTCCCAGAACCAAGCCGCGCAGCGGGCCACACCCATGCCGCCGCCAGTGTCGGGTGACCTTAACACCAAGCCCGATTCTTTCCCGACGCCCCGCTCGCCATCTGACGCTACCACGTCAACAAATGACGGTGCACTCGGGCTTGCATCCGGGCTACTGCCCATCCTTTCGCAAGATCGCCTGATCGTTCGCACGGTCGATATGACAATCGAGGTCAATGATGTTGCCGCGCGGATGGAGAACATCTCCGGGATCGCCGCACGCTACGGTGGGTGGGTTGTGGATGAATCACGCTACAGCCAACACGTGGGCGCCATCTCCATCCGCGTCGCGAGCGCACAGTTGGATGCGGCCGTCCGCGCCATCTCAGCGCTGGGAACGGAAGTGCTGTCCTTCTCATCAACCAGCCAGGACGTGACGGAGGAGTACGTTGACGTTCAGGCGCGGGTCGATAATCTCCTCGTCACCCGCGAGTCCCTGCGAGAGTTGCTCCAACGTGAAGGCAAACTCCAGGAGATCCTTGAGGTGCAACGCGAGATTACCCGTGTGAGCGCGGACATCGAGGTTCTCCTGGGACGTCGGCGGTTCTTGGAGCAGACCTCGGCCACCTCGCTCATCACCGTCGATCTTGAGCTTGCGCCGGGCGAGATAACCGTTGATGCGGGACCGGATTTGCAGGCTGTGGAGAGCCGGCTGGTTTCTTTTCGGGCAACATTTCCCGAGCCGACCGGCATTGAAAGCTATGAGTACTGGTGGGATTTCGGGGACGGTTTAGTCTCCGAGCAGCGATTCCGCACAGCCGTCACCGAGGCATCTGGCCAGCGGATCACGGAAATTGTCCGCTATACCTACCACTCCGCAGACGAATCGCCCTACTTTGTGACCTTCAACATTCGCGGCGCCGGTGACGCCGGCGTCGTCGTCGGCGAGGACTCACTTAAGGTCAACGTTGAGCGCGTTCCCATCATCAACATCGCCACCGAGCGGAGCATCACGATCCGCACCGACCGGGAGGTCACACTCACGGGGACAGCGACATGGCCGGAGAACGTATCCGATCTTTCCTATACGTGGCAGTTTGGCGACGGTCTGCAGGCGATGGCCGGCACCATCGATGATGCCGGGGCGGAGGTAACCGTCACGCATAGATACGCGATCGCCCGCCGCGCCGCGTATGAGGCCCGCTTCACGGTGACGGGCACAACGGAATTTGGGGCGGAGGTCAGCGCATCATCGACGGTCCTCGTTCACGTCCAACCCAGCTCAGATTGGGTCGTGGGGTTCCCGGACATCGGAGAAACGTCGCGAGCCGCCACACGTGTGCTGAGCGTGATTGCACAGGGCCTGGTTGCCGCTCTGCTGTGGGCCGTGCTGTTAAGTCCGGTGTGGGTCACACTCGGGGCCATCGTGTGGTTCCTGCGGCGCCGAACGTCCCTCGGCTTCCCCCGGCGCTCTCGGCGACGGAGGGAGGAAGATTCGGCAGAAACGAATCGGAACGCAGAGCCGGCCGATGCGTCAGGTGAGGAACGATCGGCCTCTGAACCGCAGTAATGCGCAGGCTCGCTCCTGCATGCGGCGCCCTTTCTCAGACAACACCCGTTAACAGTGCGGGGGCTACCGGAATGGGGCGAGGGACAGTGCCACTACGATGGCCAGTTGGAGTATGGCGAACACAATCCACATGATGCTCAGGGTGATTGCGCCGCCAATGAGGAGCGCTACTGCCCACGAGAACGCGGCCGCGCCGCCAGCCGCGAATCGCAACTGCGGTGCACGGCTGCGATTGGCCGCAATGTGTACCACCTGTCCGATGATGGAGCCGGCTGCGGCCCACATGATGAGGCTGAAAAAGCCGCCAAGGAGTTGGGACAGGACAGCGATGGCTATCGCCAGGACGATGGCGACGCCCATGCCAGCGGCAACAGCTAGAAGGATGTGCCCCGTCGAGACTGTCCCAACTGGGTTCCGTTCCCACGTGACACATGATGGGCAGAGGTGACCGACGGCCCCCTGCACCATGCACGCCGGACAAATAGGGTCACCACAACGGGCGCACCGCAGGCCGGTTTCGCGTTGCGGGTGGCGAATGCAGTAAACGGGCTCATCCATGGCGGCCATTGGCCTCGTCAATTATCGCGAGCGTGGCGTACATGTCAGTTTACTCACAGAGGGGCCATACCTCGCATAGGTCATCCCACTGCCCATTGCCATTCCGTATTCCGCTTGCCTTGTGCTGCCTGCCATTGCCACCGCCCGCGTCCTTCTCGGGTGTCCTTCTGAGACTCCCCCGGCATTCTGAGCGCGCCCCCAGGCACTGATAAGCCACTATGTGCGCGGCGCCTCTCCCTGTCATTCTGGGGCGCCCCCCTCAGGCACTGGTAGGCCACCATGTGCGCGGCGCCTCTTCCTGTCATTCTGGGGCGCCCCCTGCCATCCATGAGCAGCCCCGCCATGTCATTCTGAGCGTAGCGAAGAATCTCTGTCCCCACCGCGGCAAAGACGCGTTAGATTCTTCACTCCACTTCGTTCCGTTCAGAATGACAGGAAGGGGCTCCGTTCCGTTCAAACGACATATGGGGAGCGCCGTTCAGAATGACCAGTGATACGTATGCGTTGTCACGCGCTATACAGAGTGGCGTGCCACAGAGGAAATAATGGGGAGCGCGCCGGAATTATTGGAGCGGCGCATGCGAATCGTCCCGTCCGCCTGATTCCCCTTTGGGACTAGAATGAAAGGGATCATGTTGCGTGACGCGGAAACGACGTGGCGAAATAGCAGTCACGAGGAGAGCCAATGGACATCGGAATGATCGGCCTGGGGCGCATGGGCGGGAACATGGCACGTCGCCTCATTGCAAAGGGGCACCGCGTCGTCGTCTTTGACTTCAATCAGGATGCAGTGAGCGCCGCTGCTGATGCGGGCGCCGTCGCCTCAACGTCCTTGGCGGACATGGTCGGGCAGCTCTCCGCCCCGCGTGCCGTATGGGTCATGGTGCCTTCGGGTGATCCAACGGAGCAGACGATCACGGCAGTGAGTGCGCTATTGAGCCCCGGTGACACGATCATTGACGGGGGCAATTCAAATTATCGGGAAACGCAGCGGCGTGCGGCTGCCGTCGCCGATCATGGTGTGATGATGCTGGATTGTGGGACGAGCGGTGGCGTCTGGGGGCTGACGGAGGGGTACAGCCTGATGGTCGGCGGCGATGCAGCAGCGTATAAGCGTCTCGAACCGATCTTTCAGGCTCTCGCACCGTCAGAGACGACGGGGCTCGGGCATGTTGGCCCTGCTGGCGCGGGGCACTTCGTCAAGATGATCCATAACGGTATTGAGTACGGCATGATGCAGGCCTTTGCAGAGGGCTTTGAGATTCTCGCGGCGAAGGAGGAGTTGGGGCTCGACCTGCACACGGTGGGTCAGATTTGGCAGCACGGCAGTGTGGTTCGCTCGTGGCTTCTTGACCTCGCCGTCTCGGCACTGGAGAAGGATCCGGGCTTGGACGGGATCATCGGCTATGTGTCTGACTCCGGCGAAGGCCGCTGGACGATACAGGAGGCCATCGACCTCGACGTTCCTGCACACGTGATCACAACATCGTTATTCACGCGGTTCCGTTCGCGGCAGACCAACACGTTTGCGGATCGGCTGTTGGCTGCTCTGCGGAATGAGTTTGGCGGCCATGCGGTTGTACGGTCTGATTCTTGATGACGATGTTTGCGTCGGCCCCTGCGGGTCGCCCCGCCCGCGCCGACGATCCCGCCACGTCGATTGTGATCGCCGGCGCGACGGGTGATCTCGCACAGCGGAAGCTGCTTCCGGCGCTGTACCACCTGTGGATCAAGGGACGCCTTGCGCCAAACGTCCCCATCGTTGGGTTCTCGCGGGCGATGATGACGACGGAGGAGTTTCGGGAGTTCATGTGGCGCGGTATCCAGGACATCGGGGGGCTCGAGCCGCGACGTGAAGACTGGGATGCGTTCGCGCCCCGATTGAGCTATTTCGGTGGTGATCTCGCCAAAGCGGATGAGGTCAACGTGTTGCGCGGCCATCTTGAGGAGCTTGAGCGTGGCGATCCAAGCGCAAACCGTCTCTATTACCTGGCAATCGCACCTTCCATTTACGATGCAGCTGTCACCAGCCTTGGACAGTGCGGACTGGTGGACGAGTCGCCTGGCAATGGGTGGCGGCGAGTCGTCATTGAAAAGCCATTCGGACGTGACCTGGAATCAGCGCATGCGCTCAACGCCTCAATACACCGGGTTTTCCGGGAAGATCAGGTGTACCGAATCGATCACTATCTGGGGAAGGAAACGGTCCAAAACCTGCTTGTCTTGCGGTTCGCGAATGCGATTTTCGAGCCGATCTGGAACCGCAACTACGTGGACAACGTCCAGATCACCGTGGCGGAGTCAGTGGACGTGGGCGAACGCGCCAGCTATTACGACCAGTTTGGCGTGGTTCGGGACATGATTCAGAATCACCTTTTGCAGGTGCTGGCTCTTGTGACAATGGAGCCGCCGGTGACACTTGAGGCGGACTCACTGCGCAACAAGAAGGTGGATGCGTTGCGTGCAATTCGGCCGTGGACGGCCACGGAGGCTGCACGCAACGCGGTGCGGGCGCAGTACATCGGCTATCGTGATGCACAAGGGGTTGATCCCCACTCTGCAACGCCGACGTATGCGGCCATGCGCCTTTATATCGACAACTGGCGCTGGCAGGGCGTGCCATTTTACCTCCGCTCTGGCAAGGCGCTGGCGCGCAAGTCTTCGGAAATTGCCATTGAGTTTCGCGCCCCGCCCCATAGGATCTTCCCGGCGAATCCCTCATGGGGTCCCTTGGCGAACATCCTGACGTTGCGGCTACAACCGGATGAGGGTGTTCACCTCCGCTTCGCAGCGAAGCTCCCCGATGAGGGGATGACCGTCCGGCCGGTCGACATGGATTTTGATTACGGCACGGCGTTCGGGACTGAGGAGTTACCAGAGGCGTATGAGCGCTTGTTGCAGGATGCGCTGGAGGGGGACGCATCGCTGTTCATTCGCAGTGATCACATTGAGGAGGCATGGACAATCGTGGATCCGCTGCTTGAGGCGTGGGAGGATTCCATCTCCCACCCGGTACAGTGGTATAGGGCAGGTTCGTGGGGGCCTGAGACAGCGGATGCGCTGCTGTCCCAAGACGGACGATCATGGGCGCCCGTTGGGGAGCGGCATGGACGGATTAGTGACTGAGACGGAGATAGCCATCCTGCCGAACAGGGAGGCCGTCGCGAAGGCGACGGCGGATCTGATTGTCGAATCGTGCGAAGAGGCGACGGGCCGCGAGTTTAGGATAGTGCTTGCGGGCGGAGACACGCCGCGGCCGCTCTATGAAACCCTTGGGCAGGAACCATATGCCTCGCGGATCGCCTGGGGTAGGTGGTGCGTGTGGTGGGGTGATGAGCGGGCCGTGCCGCCGGACGCGCCGGACAGCAACTATGCGGTGGCCAACGCCGCACTACTGAGTGGTGTTCCGATTCCACGGAAGCACGTGCACCGCATCCACGTAGAAACGGGCACGACAGCTGCGGTGACGGCGTACGAGAGCGAAATCCGTGGCCACTTTGGGGACCAGATGCCGCAGTTTGATCTGATTTTGCTGGGTATTGGTGAGGACGGGCACACGGCCTCACTCTTTCCTGGCACGCAGGCGCTGGGGGAAGCAAGACACCCGGTGGCGCACGGCTTTGCGCCGCGCCCACCCCATGATCGTGTAACGCTCACGTTGCCGGCTATCAATGCGGCGCGGCGCATCATCTTCATCGTGACCGGGCGCAATAAAGCCCACGGGCTACGCAACGTCGTTGCTGCGGACCAGGAGGACGCACAGCGACCGCCGGCCTCACTGGTCCGACCCGTCAGTGGCACCATGCATTTCATGGTGGATCAGGAGGCGGCATTGCTCCTGACCGGAAATCCAGTTCGCTGATGGAAACAAGAGCGAGACACCCCGATGGCGCGCATGCCGATGGCACGTGGCCTCACCAGAACCACACAGACCAGCAGGAATGACATCTACGACTGACGGGTACAAGAACATTGGGGATTACGGGCTGATCGGAGACCGGCATTCGGCCGCGCTCGTTGGCATCGACGGCTCTATCGATTGGTGCTGCTTCCCGCGCTTCGATTCGCCAAGCGTGTTCGCGGCAATTCTCGACAGCACGAAAGGCGGGCGCTTCGCCATTACGCCATCGGAGATGTACACCGGCGGTCAGCGGTACTTACCCGATTCAAACATCCTGGAGACACAATTCGTCACAAGAACAGGCTCGTGCACACTGACGGATTTCATGCCGTTCTTTCATCGACCGGACCGCTCTTGGGTGGCGCATGGGTGCATCATTCGCGTCCTGCGCTGCAATCAGGGGACGATCCCGATGCGGATCATGTACGAGCCTCGGCCGAACTACGGTCGCGCCTCGGACGGTGTTTGGGAGCGCAACGGCACGCTTGTCATCAGGGACGATGATTATGAGCTGATCTTGGAGACGACGATCCCCCTGACGATCAGCGAGGCCGGCGACGGAGCCTCTGCCGAGGTTCTGCTTGCGGAGGGAATGGAGGCCGTCTTCGTTGTCCGCCACGTTGTCCAGGGTCATGAGGAGGCGATTCCATCCGCTCTGGCCTCCGCCATGCCGCATGAACTCCTTAATCTCACGGATATGTACTGGCGTCGCCTCTCCATGAGCGTGACGTACGATGGCCCCTGGCGTGACATGGTGGTGCGCTCATATCTCGTGCTGAACCTGCTGGTCTATGTTCCGACTGGCGCGATTGTCGCCGCGCCGACAACATCCCTGCCCGAATGGATAGGCGGCAACCGGAACTGGGACTACCGGTTTACGTGGCTGCGTGACGCGGCGTTTACGGTGGATGCCCTGATGCATCTTGGCCACACGCACGAGGCGCAGGAGTTCTTTGAGTGGTTGGCGCAGGCGTGCGGACTGGGTGAACATCACCTTGATTGGGATCTGCACGGCCGGGATGAGCACCTGCACATTCTCTATCGCATTGATGGGGATACCGACCCGGCGGAGGAGGAGTTGCCGCACCTGGAGGGATACAAGGGTTCCGGCCCCGTGCGTATGGGTAATGGCGCGTATGACCAGATTCAGCAGGACGTGTATGGAGAACTTCTGGCAAGTGCTCACCTGTTGGCGACGCACGCCGAGGAAGTGACGGACGGGTATTGGGGTGTCGTCAAAACGCTGGCCAATCTGGCCGCAAAGGAATGGCGGGAGCCTGACAGCGGAATCTGGGAAGTGCGCGGCGGCCCGTTCCATTTCGTCACGTCAAACGCGCTCTGCTGGGTGGCTCTGGATCGAGCAATCAAGCTGGGGCAAATGTATATGCCGTCTGATCCGGACATCGAGTATTGGCGCGCGGAGGCGGAGGCTATTCGCGAAGACGTGCTCGACAACGGCTGGAGTGAGGACAAGAAGACGTTCGTCCAGCATTATGACTCCCCCACCTTGGATGCCGGCCTGCTCCTACTTCCGCTCATGGGGTTCATTGAGTTCGATGACCCGCGCTTTCTTTCAACGCTTGAGCAGATCGAGACGGAGTTGCGGGATGGGCCGTTCGTCAAGCGGTACCTGACCGAGGAGACGGACGACGGCGTGTTTGGCCCGGAGGGGGCGTTCACGCTATGCAGTTTCTGGCTCGTCCAGGTGCTCAATCACGTTGGCCGACGCGATGAGGCAAAGCGCATCTTCTCTGAGCTGCTGACGTATGCAAATCACCTGGGGCTGTTCGGGAGATGATCGACCCCCGCAGTGGCTTGGCTCTGGGCAACTTCCCACAGGCGTTCACGCACATCGGCCTCATCCTCGCGGCCCTGGAGTGCTCACGGAGCGATGATGAGCCGCGGGGCGTGACGCACGCGGACCATAACCGGGACCGCTAGGAGTTATCGTCCACCCACCTCAGAGAGTTCGTCGGCCGCCGCGTCATCTCGTCAGGCTGTGGATGACCGGTCAGACGGGTCGCTGCGGATGATCAAATAGACGCCAAGCAGCACCAGCACGCCCCCTGGCACCACCACCCAGTGTGGCACGTCACCCAAGATTGGAATGGCTAGCAGCGTGGAGAGGATGGGTTCCGCGCGCACGGCGAGGGAAACATTGACCGCGGGCCAGTGTCCCAACGACCAGTTGAGTAATGAGTGTCCAACGACCTGCGGAACGAGCGCGGCCATCGCCATCCAGAAATAGGACGAGGCCGGCAGCCCCAGCATCTGCTGGTCAGTACCGATGACCCCGATGAGCAGCACGAGGGCGGCGACGGTGTAGACGATTGTGATGGACGGCAGTGTCGGCATGCGTGCTCGCACGCGTCGTCCCACCAGCAGGTAGCCGCTGACGGCAATAGCCCCGGCAAGAGCCAGAGCGTCCCCAAATAGCCGTCGATCACCTTCAGCCCAATCTCCGAAGGCGATGATGGCTCCACCGGACATGCTCACCATGATGGCGAGGAGCGTTAGCCACGTCGCTCTGTCCGACAGGAAGACATGGCCGGCAATCGCCACGAAAACGGGTGTCGTCGTTACCAGCAGGACGGAGCTGGCGAGGGATGTATGGGAGAGTGAGGTGATCCATAGGCCAACGTGGGCGGCACGAAAGATTCCGGAAAGGCAAAGCAATGGAAAGTCTGCCCGTTGAAGGGCCTTGAACTGCCCACGGGCCGCGGGCGAAACGGCTGCCACCACGCAGGCGGCGATCACCATGCGCTACGCCGCCACAGTCAGCGGCGGCGCGTCCGCCAATCGAATGAAAATTGCCGCCAGCGAGATGCTGAGCACGCCGACGCCAACGCCAAGGTCGAGCTTCACAGCAATGAGGATACGCGTGCACCCGAGGATGCGTCCGCGCTCAGCGTCTGAGCGCGGACGCACGACCAATAGCGCTCACGTCCAGCTAGGGACGGGGAGACGGTGCACGGGTAGAACGGAATGTAGCGCGTACGGGATTCGAACCCGTGATCTCCGCCTTGAGAGGGCGGTGTCCTTGGCCACTAGACGAACGCGCCATGCTAGATACACGATAGTGTAGCTGGGCTGGTATGGATTCGCCAACGACGGGAAGGAACGTCGCAGCGGTGGGCGTGGGTGGCTACATTCCCTCGGCGGCGGCTCTGACCTCTTCGATCAGCGACTCCGCGGGCGGGGACAGCGCGCGGCCTCGCAACGTGATCAGCCCTGCGCGATCCACCGGCAGAATGTGGCCGAGCGGCACAATGCCCAGGGTATCTTCGTCGCCCGGCTCCGCCACGACACGGGGAATGATAGCAACGCCGTAGCCATGGCCAACATACTTCTTGATCAGATCCAGGGAATCGGTCTCCATCATGATGTCGAAATCCAGACCCTTGCGTCGAAATTCGGACTCGACGACGGACCGCGTGTAGGTTCCCGGCCCCATCATGATCAGGGGGTATGACGCGATCGGCTCGACGGACGTCAGGGGCAGCTCGTCAAGGAGAGGGTGATTAAGCGGCGTGATCAGCAACCGCTCATACGGGAACAACACTTGGAATTCCAGGGCGGGGTCAGGGTCCACACCGGGGACGATACCGAAGTCCACCTCACCTTGCGAGACCATGGTGATGACCTCTGATCGCAGACGAGAACGCAGCCTGAGGCGAACGAGGGGGTTGTTATCGCGGAATGCCTCCACGGCGCGGAGCAGAAAGTGTGACACCAGGTTGGCAGTCGCGGCGACGGTGACCGGTCCTTCAGTCTGCGCCTGATGTGTGCTGACGGTGAGGCTGTCAACTCCTTCAACGAGGGGGGCGGCGAGCGCGAGGAGTTTCTCACCCGCCAGGGTCAGGCGGATCGGTCGTCGAACCCGATCAAATAGGGGCGCGTCGAGTTCCTTCTCCAATTTTCTGATATGCGTGGACACCGTGGGTTGGCCGATGTCCAGGAGTTCCGCGGCACGTGAGATGCTGCGGAGGCGGGCGGCAACGGAAAAGCTGCGCAGTTCACGAACGTCCATCAATGGCCTCCTGTTCCGAACATCGCCCTATTCTATCATCAAGAATATGAATATTCATTATCATGTCATATCTCTTGATGCGGTTGTATACGGCTGGCAGTATGGATTCAGGATGAAGGAAAAAAGAGAACATCGAGAGGAGTATTCCAATGACTCAGTCTACTGAGACGATCAGAACAGTCGCGTCCGGATCCGCTCAGCGGCCCGTCCCGTCTCCTGCCCCTCAGATCACGGATCGGAGCACTGCAACAGAGGCGCGAGCTGGAGTCGACCGCATTGTCGCGCTGAACGCGAACCTGTTGGCGGCGGCATAAAGGGCCGCCTGCCATCCCGCCCGTATCGGGTGGGGGGCATACAACGATATACCACCACCACACACCTCCTCCCCGGAAGAAGCTCCGCCCTCTAGCGCGGAGCTTCTTTCCTTTTTCCGTCGCCTCACGTCCGGCGCAGCGGCGTGAAGAATCTACACGTGTGCATCAGGCCGTGCGTGCGGTGTTCCCCCTTTGCCGCAATGGGGGGGACATAGATTCTTCGCTGCGCTCAGAATGACAGAGGGAGCGCTCCGGAATGACAAGGAGGGTGCCCAGGAATGACAGGGGCGCGCGTGCGTCATTGCAGAAGGGATGCGGTTCAGAATGACAGGCGGAGGCTCAGGATGGACGCGCGGCGGCGGCAATGGCGTCCGCGTCCAGGGGAACGTCGTCTTGCTCGCCGGTATCAAGCGCGCGTAGCACTGCCGAGCCTCTCTTCATCTCATCATCGCCGACAATCAGAGCGTGGCGAGCGTTTGCCGCGGCGGCAGAGCGTAGTTGGGCGCGCAGGCTCCGACTACCGGTGGGGAGCGTGACGTCGACACCGGCGCGCCGCAACGAGGCGGCCAGCCGGAGGGAGAGCGTGTGGGCCGACTCTCCAAGATGGATGATGTAGAGGTCTGGCCGTGGCGTCAGCCGTTCAGGCGGCGTCAGCTCTGCTGCGCGGAGATTCATGATGATGCGCTCGATGCCGGAGCCGAATCCCACGCCGGGCGTTGGTGCGCCGCCCAATTGCTCGATCAGGCCGTCATACCGTCCTCCTGCGCCGAGGGCAGTCTGTGAGCCCGGGATACGTGGGTGTACTTCAAAGACCGTACGTGTGTAGTAGTCAAGCCCACGGACGAGTGTCGGCGTGATGTCGTACGGAATCCCCCAGAGATCCAGCAGGGCGCGCAGCCGCGCAAAGTGGTCCGCGCATGGATCACACAGCCAGTCCATCGGCGTGGGCGCGTCGTTGATGATGGGCTGGCATCGCTCCTGCTTGCAGTCCAGCAGACGCAGAGTGTTCTTCTCATAGCGCACGCGACAGTCCGCGCACACATCATCCAGACGCGTGGAGTAGTGCTCCCGTAGGGATTCCAGGTATTGCGGGCGGCAGTTCGCATCGCCGATGGAGTTGAGCCGCAGCGTCAGGCTGGTCAGCCCCAACTCTTCCAACAGGCTCCACAGGAGGTGGATGACCTCGGCGTCGATCTCCGGATTCGGATCTCCGATGGCCTCGACGCCAAACTGATGGTGTTGGCGTAGGCGCCCTGCTTGGGGCCTCTCATAGCGAAAGATGGGAGTGATGTAGAAGGCGCGAACGGGTTGCGGGAGCGTGTGCATACCATGCTGGATGTAGGCTCGACAGACAGGGGCAGTTCCTTCCGGGCGCAGGGTGAGCAGGTCATCACCGCGATCCCGGAACGTATACATCTCCTTTTCAACGATGTCCGTTCCCTCGCCGACGGTGCGTGTGAAGAGCGCCGTTTCCTCAAAGACCGGTGTATCGATCCGCCGAAAGGCGAATCGACGCGCGATCTCCTGCGCTGTTGTCCGCACCCAGTCCCAATACGGCTGGTCGTCCGGCAAGGCGTCAGTCGTGCCGCGAACGGTCTGGAAACGGCGCGTGGCGGCGTGGGCGTCTGACGACATGGGCGCCACTAGACGCCGGCGATCTGGTAGCCGCCGTCGATGGGCAGGACGTGGCCCGTGATGCCGCTCGAGAGGTCGCTCAGCAGGAAGAGCGCCGCCTTGGCCACCTCATCATGCGTGATGTTGCGCTGCAACGGCGAGCGCTCCGCCTGGATGCGCTTCATGTCCACATAGCCGTGGATCGCGCGTGATGAGAGCGTATCCAGTGGGCCCGGAGAGAGGGCGTTGACGCGGATACCGCGGGGCCCAAGCTCATAGGCCAGTTGGCGAACCTCGTTCTCCAGAGCCGCCTTGGCCGTACCCATGATGTTGTAGCCGGGGAAGACGCGGTCTGAGGCCTGGAAGGTAAGCGTGACGATGGCGCTGCCCGGGGACATGAGTGGCGCGGCGTAGCGGGCGACGGGGATGAGTGAATAGGCGCTGACCTCCAGGGCGATGCGGAAGCCCTCACGCCCGGTCTGCGAGAAATCGCCACCGAGATCGTCGCGATTCGCAAAGGCGATGCTGTGCGTCAGGATGTCCACTGTCTTCCCGCCGTCCGCGGCTATCTGATCGAACGCTGCCTCGATGTTCGCGTCCTCGGACACGTCGCACTCGATGAGGGTGATAGCGTCCATGCCCTCAGTCAGCTTGCGGATGCCGTCACCGAGTCGCTCGTTCTGATAGGTGAGGTAGAGTCGCGCGCCGGCATCGCGGAGCGCCAGGGCGATGTGCCAAGCGATGCTGCGGTGATTCGCCACGCCGAGAACGACGGCGTTCTTGCCAGAGAGATCTATTTTTAAACCTGACACTGCCGCTTAGCTCCTTTTTTAAACCTGACACTGCCGCTTGGCTTTATCGGCACATCGCGTCCTACCACCATCGCGGTTTTTTAAACCTGACACTGCCGCTTGGCTTTATCGGCACATCGTGTCCTACCACCATCGCGGTTTTTTAAACCTGCCACTGCCGCTTGGCTTTATCGGCACAGCGTGTCCTACCACCACCGCGGTTTTTTAAACCTGACACTGCCGCTTGGCTTTATCGGCACATCGTGTCCTACCACCACCGCGGTTTTTTAAACCCGACACTGCCGCTTGGCTTTATGGGCACATCGCGTCCTGCCACCAGTGCTGCGATCGGCACACGACCACCCTTCCATTCTAAACGACACGCCACTTCACCATGTCGTTGTAAACGGCGCGTTCCCCATTTTGTCATTCTGAGCGGAACGTTACTTCGCCCTGTCATTCTGAGCGGAACGTAGTGGAGTGAAGAATCTAAACGCGTGTGTCAGACCGTGCGTGTGGTGGTTCGCCTCTGCCGCAATGGGGACGTAGATTCTTCGCTGCGCTCAGAATGACAGACGACGGCATTCAGGAATGACAGAGGGGCGCTCACGGATGACACTGAAGCACCCACAATGGCATGGACACGGGCGCTCACGAATGACAGAGGGGACGCTCAGGAATGACGGGGGCATGCGCAATGGCGATGCAGCACCCGGAGTGACACGGGGGGCGTGAGTACTGACAGGAAGGGCGGCCAGGGATGCTGCGGGGGCGCGGCTGTGCGCTACACTAATCCCGCCATGGCCCACACTGAGCCCACTCTGAATACCACGCTCGCGGATGCCCTGCGCCCCATGTTGCCGCGATCAAACGTCGCCGCAGAAGAAACGGACGTCGTCAGCGGGCAGCCACGGCGTCGCCCGGACATTCTCGTCACTATGAACGGCAGGTCGCCGGTCGCCATCGAGGCGGAATTCATGCCCGCCCGCACCGTTGAGGACGACGCGCGCGCTCGACTCGGACTCCGCACGACGGAAGGCGCACGTGAGATCGAGGTCGTCATCGCCGTGCGCTACCCGGCAGAGTTGCGTGATGCCGCCGGCGATGTCGCGCAGGAGCTGCGTAAGGCCAAATTGTCGTATGTCATCTGGACGCATGAAGGCGCCAGAAATAACCAACGGCAAGTGCGCTTCCCCGAGGCGGGTTGGTTGGACGGCGCCATCGAGGACCTCGCTGACATGGCGCATCTGGTGTCCGTGCCGCAACGGGCCGTGGACGAGGCCGCCGAGAACCTTGAGCGTGGCATCGATAACGCCGCGGCCGTGCTCACGGAGTTGAACGGGACGCGTCCCGCCATCAACATCGAAATTGCCCGCGTTCTCGGCATGGAGAACGTGGAGCAGACGCGACGCATGGCCGCGGCGATTGTCGCCAACGCCATGGTCTTCCATGAGCGGATCGTCGGCATGCATCCGGACGCAGACATCATGACCCTGTCTGCAATCGAGCGCTCCGGAACGCCCAACGCTCAGCTGATTGCGATGTGGAATCGCATCCTGGAGATCAATTACTTTCCCATTTTCGACATCGCGCGACGCATCATCGAATGCCTTCCCGCCGAGCCCGCCGCGCGCGTGATCCGCATCCTCAGCGAGACCGGTAACTACGTCCACGCCGCCGGCATCGATAATGCGCACGACCTGACGGGCCGCGTCTTTCAGCGCCTGATCGCGGATCGCAAGTACCTCGCCACCTTCTACACGCGGCCAGCGTCCGCTGCGCTGCTTGCGCAGCTTGCCGTCGCGAAATTGGAGGGCGTGGACTGGTCCGATGCCGAGGCCATCGGCGCGCTGCGCATCGCTGACTTCGCGTGCGGCACTGGGGCGCTCCTCTCCGCGGTGTACGCGGAGATTGCCCGGCAAAACGCGCGGACGGGGGGCGACCCGCAGGACCTTCACGGTGCGATGATGGAGAACGTCCTTATGGGCTTTGACGTCATGCCCTCCGCCGTCCACATCACCGCCGCGACACTTGCGGGTATGGAGCCAACCGTTCCGTATTCGACATCCCGACTCTATACGATGCCCTATGGCCGCCAGCCCGATGGCAGCGTCAAGCTGGGTTCTCTGGAGTTTCTGGCGGGGAGCAGGGCCGTAACGCTGACGCACGCGGGCGGCGGCCCGGCGATGCGCGTTGGCGGAGCGACGGAAGAAGTATCGGAGAACGTGTACGCCGACATCCCCGATGAGAGCCTCGACCTTGTCATCATGAACCCGCCCTTTACGAGAGCAACTAACCATGAGGGCGCCCACTTCGACATCACGAATCCTGCCTTCGCTGCCTTTAACAGCACACGTGCCGACCAGACGGAGATGGGGGACCGCATTAATCGTCTTGGAAGGGCTTCCAGCTACCACGGCAACGCGGGGATCCCCTCCGCATTTGCGGCGCTAGCACATCGGAAAATCAAGCCCGGCGGCGTCCTAGCGCTGGTGATTCCCCTTACAGCTGCCAACGGTATGTCATGGGAAAAGCTTAGGACGATGCTCGCCCGTGACTATGAGGACATGACCGTCCTGAGTATCGCGGCCAACGGTCGGGACATGTCCTTCTCGTCCGATACCGGAATGGCGGAATGCTTGGTCATTGCGCAAAAGCTTAAAACGCCCCCTCCCCCTCACGAGCGTTCGCTTTTTGCCTCCTTTGGCAACAGACCTCAGGGGCTGGCGCACGCACGTGCACTGGCGGGCAGGCTGTTGGACGGCAGCCAGGTCAGACAGATCGAGGACGGACCCTACGGCGGCACGCCCCTCACAGTCGGGGAGGCGTTGGTAGGCGAGACAATTACTGCCCCGGTCGGTCTGGATGGGGAAAGCTGGAGCGCGGTGCGGCTGGCCGACTCCTCTCTGGCTCAGACCGCCTATGCGCTGGCGCGCTCACGGCTGTGGCTCCCAGGCGTAGGCTCCTCTGTAGAGCTACAGGTAGCAGCCTTCAGCGACATCGGTAGGCGTGGATGGTATCACCTGAACATCGCTGGTTCTTCGGGCCCCTTCGACAGAGCACACTCTAGCCCCACTGCGACCTATCCTTCCCTCTGGAACCATGACGCCACGAAGGAAACGCGCATGGTCGTGGAGCCCGATTCCCAGCTGCTTGTCAGGCAGGGCATGGAAGCGAAGGCCGCGACTGTTTGGGCTACCGCTAGCCGTGCTCACGTAAATTGTGACTTCCGATTCAACTCGCAGCCTTTGGCAGCCGCATTCACAGAAGTCGAGTCCATTGGCGGCAGAGCGTGGCCTAACGCCATATTTGCAGATAGGCGATTCGATTACGCCTTCACCCTGTGGGGCAACTCGACTCTGGGTCTGGTGTCATATTGGTGGCACTCCACCCGCCAGCAGAGCGGACGCGGGAGTATTTCTCACCTATCCGCCGAAAGTCTTCCCGTTCTGGACTTGCGGTTATTGAGTGATGACCAGTTGCTGATGGCGCAGATGATCTTCGAGGATTTCCGGGATAAGGAATTTTTGCCGGCGTATCTGGCGGACGCGGATCCGAGTCGTGATGAGCTGGACAGGCGTGTGGTGATGGACCTCCTCGGCTTCGATGAGGAGGTGTATCGGGGAGTGCGTCGGTTGGCGCAGAAGTGGTGCGCGGAGCCGTCCGTGCATGGGGGCAAACCGCGCCCTCGTGATGCCCGCGCCCTTTTTTAAACCTGACACTGCCGCTTGGCTCCTTTGGGCACATCGCGTCCTACCACCACCGCGGCTTTTTAAACCTGACACTGCCGCTTGGCTTTATCGGCACATCGTGTCCTACCACCAGTGCGGCTTTTTAAACCTGACACTGCCGCTTGGCTTTATAGGCACGCCGCGTCCTACCATCAGTGCTGCGATCGGCACACGACCACCATGCCATTCTGAACGGAACGTTACTTCGCCCTGTCATTCTGAGCGGAGCGCAGCGGAGTGAAGAATCTAAACGCGTGTGTCAGGCCGTGCGTGTGGTGTTGTGCCCCTGCGGCAATGGGGACGTAGATTCTTCGCTACGCTCAGGGATGACAGGAGGGGGACCTCAGGAATGCCGGGGGGGCCACGGAATGGCATGGACACGGGCGCAATGATAGAAGGGTGCTCCGGAATGACAAGGGGTTCGGAATGGCATGGGGCCACTGCCGCTTGGCGGCACGCACGCCAGCCGGGGTTAGCCCGCGGCGGTGCGGGCGGCCTGTCGGACAGCGCGGGCGAAGCCGGTTCTGAGCGCAAGGAGAACGGCAAAGAGGGCCGCGATGGTGCCTCCGATGGCGACGGCCGTCGGGGTGTTCGTCCACTCGGCCAGCGCGCCGACCTGTAAACCGCCCAATGGGATGAGGCTGTAGGTCAGGCTGAAGACCCCCATGACGCGGCCACGCAGTTCTTCCGGCACGGCGCTCTGGAGCAGGGTCAGGTTGGTGATCTGCGACAGCGAGTTGAAGGTTCCGGAGAGGAAGAGCGCGGCGAGGGAGAGCCAGAGGATTTGACTGAGGGCGAAGATGACGACCATCACGCCAAACAGCCCCGCGCCGCCCAGCAGCAGAATCAACGGCCATCTCCCCTTCACCCAGAATGCGGCCAGTGATGTGCCCACCAGGGCGCCGGCAGCCGATGCGCCCATCAGCAGTCCCATGCCGTTCGCGCCAATCTTCAGGATGTCTGTGGCGAAGACGGGCATGAGCTGGATGTAGGCCACACCGAAGAAGCTGTCCACAAACGTCAGCGCGATCAGGCTGGCGAAGAGATTGCGCCTCGCGATGAACATCAGGCCGTCCACAAGTTCTCTGATGACGTTGCCGGGCTGTCGTACCGCCCGCGGTATGCGGACGAAGAAGAGCATGAGCGTGCCCAGTCCGAATCCGATGGTGACCGTCCCGAGGGTGATGGCGGAGCCGACAAGCTCGATCAGGACGCCGCCCAGTCCCGGCCCGAACACTCGCGTCCCCTGCCACACGGAGGAGCCCAGCGCGAGCGCGTTCATGAGGAGTCGCCGGTCCGGAATGAGCGCGGGGATCACGGCGGTACGCGTGGGCTGATCGATGCCCTGAATGATGCCGATGGCGGCCGAGGCCGCCAGGAGATGCCAGGGGGCGAGGATGTGGCCAAAGGTCAACACCATGAGGATGGTCACGGCGATCGTCATGCTGATCTGGGTGACGATGAGGAGGGCGAGCCTGCTGACACGGTCGGCCGCGACGCCTCCGATGAGGTTAACGCTGACCGTGCCGAGCCCCATGGCGAGGCCGAGCAGGCCGAGGTAGAACTCCGATTTGGTCAGCTCATAGCCCTCCCAGGCGAGGACGATGCGGAGGATCTGCCACCCCAGGACAAAGGAAATGGCGCTGAACCAGTAGGTACGGAAGTTGGCGACGGCGAGCGCTCCCAGGAAGGACGTGGGCGCACTCCGCGCATCTGAACGGACTTCGTGCTGCGTCTCCTCGGGTTGCACTGAGGACATTCACCGGACCTCGAATCGTGGGCGGCGGCGACGCTGTCGTCTGCGTCCACGTTCACCCCGTGAAAGCGCCTATAATACACTGAGCAGCATGGCCGCCCTGTGTGACCCGGCGACCATGGCCCCCCAAATGACCGGCCTGAGAAGGCGACATTAACGCCAAGACGCCGGTGAGAAGAACCCTGACGGAGGGATACGTGCCAGCATTTGATGACTTCGTCGGAGTCGTCCGCGGGACGCCCGTGGTGACGCGCGTCATGGAAAGCATGATGATTGAAGCGGCGCAGGCGCTGCGTGATATTTGCCGAACGTTCGCCTCGACGGGCGCGCCGATGGGCGGTCACCTGCTGCCGGCGGGCGGCTACATGGGCGAGATGATCGCCCGCGCGTTGATTGAGGGGGGCTTCATCGAGGAAGTGGAGGGGGAGGAGCGGGGCTTCATGCGTCGCTACCGACCCACCGAATTGGGCGTGGAGACGTACGCCAGGCTCGATACGGAAGACGCGTTCAGCCGTCGCGCTGTGTAAGGCTGCGCGCCAACGTGCGCGGGTCCACCTGACACATTGCACTGCCGCTGAGCGCGGCCTGCGCGCCAACGTGCGCGGGCACTCTCCACCTGACACAGTGCACTGCCGCTGAGCGCGGCCTGCGCGCCAACATGCGCGGGCACTCTCTACCTGCCATTCCGAACGGATGCGTAGCACAACCATGTCATTCTGAACGGATGCGCAGCAGCACTCTGTCATTCCGAACGGAACACGGCCACCACCTTGTCATTCTGAACGGCGGGCCACCCCGCCCATGTCATTCTGAACGAAACGTAGTGAAGTGAAGAATCTAAACCCGTGCGTGCTCTTGCGCGTATGCGGCAGTGGGGACATAGATTCTTCGCTGCGCTCAGAATGCCAGAAGGGCGCTCAGGGGTGACAGCACCCGGAATCACACGGCGGCGGGCACCACTGACAAGAGACGCTCGGAATGACGGAAGGGCGGGCGGGCTAACGGCGGGAGTTGGCGCGGCGGCCACGCCTCTTCTTGGACGGCACATCGTCCTGCCCATCCGCCTCCCGCAAATAGAACGTCATGGTCTGCAGCGCCTGCACGGGGTCGATGGTGCGTACCGTGACGCCCTGGGGCACGTGCGGGGTCATGGGCGCGTAGTTCAGGATGCCGCGAATACCACATGAAACGAGCTTGTCAATGACGCCCTGCGCCACATCACCAGGCGTCGCGAGAATTGCGATGGCGATTCCCTGGCTGCGGATATAGCCCTCCATCTCATTTGTGGAGTAGACAGGCACGTTTTCAACAGTGCTGCCGATAATGCGCGGATCGGCATCGAAGGCGGCGCGGACATGAAAGCCCTCCGGGGTGAGGCCGGGATAGGTGATGATGGCGCGGCCGAGGCGGCCCAAGCCCACAAGGATGACCGGCCAGGAGCGCTCCAGTCCCAGGATGCGTGTTAGATCACTGAGCAGGGCCGATACGTCATAACCGCGGCCCTGTTTGCCAAAGCGCCCGAAGTAGCTCAGGTCCTTGCGAATTTGGGCGGGTGTGACGATGAGCGCCTCACCAAGCTCACGCGAACTGACAACCTCTATCCCATCGTCGAGCATAAGACGGAGCGCACGCAAATAATGCGGCAGTCTGTCCACGACAACAGCCGGGATATCCGACGGCATACAGTCCCCACCTGCACCCCGACCGCGTCAGGTGCCAACACGCGGAAAGCGGGGCGTAAAGATACCCGAATTCTAGGAATTGGCCGCGTTCATCGTCAAGTGCCACCGGCGCGTCTGGAAAGCGCTAGGGGGTTGGGGTTGGCGTTGGGCTGTGAGTTGGCGGAACGACGAGGAACGGCACAGAGGGGTCTCCGGTGATCGTTGGGAGAGGCGTGGGCGCGACGCCGGATCCGGGTACGGGTGTCGGCGTACGGTTCGGAGGGGCGACGACGCCAGGCGCCGTGCGGTCATACGCGCCGACATCTGGTATCCACACCACGACCGGCTCGGCCGGGTCCGTCTCCTCCCGGTCACGTGTCATGAAGGCACGGAAGTAGTAGAAGTTGCCGGGGCGAAAGATGGATGTCTCTTCGTGGTGTCCCGTTGCGGCCAGCTCGGCGGCAATTTCCTCCCACGGGCCAGCGGCGGTGATGGACTGCTCGATAACAACCAAATCAACGCTCAGATCCTCCTCCGGAGGGTCCCAGCCAAGGCGGACAACCTGTGTGCCGGGCATCATGCCACCGCCCTCCAGCAGCAGGGCCTCAAGCATCAACGTCTCCGATGGCGGGAGAGGCTGACGCAGGAAGCTTTCGGCGACGGAGCAGGCACCGGCCATCGTCACCGCTACCACGATGACGATGAGCACCATTGCCCTTAACGCCGCGTGTGAGAACCGCTTATTCACTCCACCTCCGCCTCCATCTGAAAGTCGAGGCGCGCAGCGCGCGTCTCATTTACCAGTGTATCCGTCGTGATGGAAAGGGCGGCGTCTTGCGGGAGCAGGCGGTGTGTCATGCAGGATTGACGAAAAAGAACATTTATTCTATTCTCGCCTTCTGATACCTCGCCTTTACCCACAGAAACACGCACAGGAGGCATGACGCTGCCGTGGTCCATGCTCATCACCGTCGAGCATTCGCTGACGGTCTTCGTGTCCCTCATCAACGCAGGGTACCTGCTCACCGCGTCATGGAACAGTCGCCGCGCCACGGTGGGGGCGTGGACACTCGCGGTGCTCTGTATTGGCGTGGCGGCGCAGAGCGCCTTCATCGGTCTGATTCTGCTGCCGCGCACTCATCCGACGCAGTGGCAGGAGGCTCGCGGGTGGCTGCTGGCGGGCGTTCTGGCTCTGGCCAGTTCGGCGTTTCTCACGGCGTTGATTCTCTCACGGATTCGGCGAAGACGGCCGTGATGGCTCTGGCAGGCGGCGGAATGGCGAACTGGGAGGAGGCCGCATTGGTGGTGCACCCGTTGATTCTCACGGCGATTCACGGCCCGCAGGCGGCCGGGCAATCAGAGCTCTCCACGCTCGCCCTTATCTGGGGAGTGGCGCGCGCACTTCGTGAAACGTCGCCGGACACTTTGGATCTGTTCCTGCACGACATGGCCGATGGGACGTCGATTGGCGACACGGGCCTCTTATCTCAATGAGTGCGAAGAGGATTGGGGACGTCAGCCCAACGGTCAGGCGGAGTACCTCGTCTCGCCGGACAGCGACGCGCAATTTCTATGAACGGGCGTTGTCTGAGGCGGAGGCGGAGTATCTGAAGCGCGCCGGCGGTGTCGAGGGGCTGGATCAAGAAATAGCTGTTCTCCGGACTAAGATCCGCTCCAGCCTAGAGGAACGCCCTGATGATGTCAGTCTTCTGATGAAGGGGATCGCCACGCTCTCTCGCACTCTTGCCACGCGGCATCGGCTGGCAGACAAGGCCGAGAAGGATCTCTTCGACAACCTTGTCGGCACGCTGCGCGGCCTTGGGGAACAGTTGATGCCTGATTTAACGGAGGGAAGCGAATCATGACGGAAAGGGACGTCACTCAACACACGCTGAGGAGGTTGCGAGCGATGGCGCATCATCGATCGGAAGAATTGCGTGACGTCCTGCGTGGTCTTGTGGTCCGCCTCATGCGTCATCACGGCGGGCGGGCGGCTCACATACCTGTCTCACGCACCACGCTGGACATGGAGCCCAGCACGACATTTGAGGCGCTGTTGCGCCAGCAAATGCAGGCGCTTGAACAGCAAATGCGTGACGTGAAGGGCCGAATCAACAGCCTCTTCTTACTGATCGCGGGAACCGTGGCACTGCAGGCTATCCTGCGCGTGGCGGGGCTCTAGAGATGACGCCCGCCGTGGAGGCGCGAACGATACCGGCGCGCCGTAGCGCGCCGGTATCCGTCATCCGTCTGCGTCCGTATCAGGCGGAGGTGGCACAGGCTGTGCTGGATTCGGTCTTCAATCGGCGCGGCTTGACGTTCACCGTGGAGATGGCGCGGCAGGCGGGCAAGAACGAGCTCTCCGCGTACCTGCAAATGGTCCTGTTGCTCCGCAATGTCGCCCGCGGCGGTTCGATCGTCAAGGCCGCGCCCACGTTCCAACCCCAGTCCCTGATCTCTATCGAGCGCATTGTGCGCCGACTCGATGAGAATGGCCTCAGTCGCATCTCTCACATAGAAAAAGGGCACATCCTCCACGTCGGTCGATCACGCGCCACGTATCTCAGCGCACACCCCTCGGCCAATGTCGTCGGACAGACGGCGAGCATTCTCCTGGAAGTAGACGAGGCGCAGGATGTCTCCCCGGAGAAATTCAATCGGGATTTTCGGCCAATGGCTGCCGCGCACAACGCGACGACTGTTCTCTATGGGACTGCGTGGCGGAGCGACTCCTTGCTGGAACAGACCAAGGTTTCTGCCATGCCTCATGCCACCGGGCGCGTGGACGATCCACGCGCTGAGAAGCGCCACTTCCGTTATACGTGGCAGGACGTTGCGCAGTACAACCCATCGTACGGAGCATTCGTCGAGTCTGAGCGTCAGCGGTTGGGCGAGGAACACCCGCTATTTCGAACGCAGTATGCTCTGCTTCCGCTTGATGAGACGACACGACTCTTCAACGCGGGGCAACTCACTCAACTGCAGGGCGTGCATGCGCGGCAGGACACGCCGCGCCCCGGCGGGGTCTATGTCGCTGGGCTTGACCTTGCTGGTGCACCCGTGACGATTTCCGAGATGGAGTGGGGCGCGGCTGGCACCGTGGCTCGGGACGAGACCGTCCTCACAATCGGCGAGGTGGTTGCCGGAGAGCATGGCAGTGAGCCACATCTCCGCGTTGTCCAGCACTACCAGTGGCGGGGCGCGCCGCATGGAGCCCTGACTGAACAGTTGACTGATCTGCTCAAGAATGTTTGGCGTGTGCGCCGCGTAGCCGTCGACGCCACCGGCATCGGAGAGCCGACAGCGGCCGCGCTCCGCAGACGCATGGGACAGGCCGTGCAGCCCGTCGTCTTCACGCAGCAGGTGAAATCTCGACTCGGCTTTGAACTCCTGGCGCTTGTCAACGCGGGTCGCCTGCGCCTCTATGCGCATGATCATTCCTCTGAGTCGACGGCTGTTCGCCATCAACTGCGCCATGCACAGGCGCAGCACAACGCCAACCGGACAATGAATTTCTACGTGCCTGAGCGTGAGGGTCATGACGATTTTGTGGTCTCTCTCGCACTACTTGCACACGCGAGCGCGGACGAGAGTGGCCCACGAAGGGCCGTCGGCCGGCCGAGTATGGAGGAACGTACCTCAATATGACCAGTACCTATATGTCAAGTTCATTCAGGAGGTCGCGGCATGACTGTGGATTCAGGACAACACATCGCCCAACCCGCCGCACCACGAAAGCCGAATAGTGTTGATCGGCTCGAAATCCCGCTCATGCGACGACGGAGTTCAGGCCTCGCGGACGACCTGCCTGAGGACACGCTCTACATAGACCGCGGCTGCGGCGATGGGTGTCAGCGATCCCTGGAGTGCCCTTTCCCCCGTTGCCGCTACGATGAGCCGCTTGTCTCACGGCGCCAGAATCTCCTGAGTCGTGACGGGGCCATCGTCAGGGCGCGCGTCGAGGAAGGGCTGCCGATTGCGACCATTTCAGAGCGTTTCAACGTTGGCACACGGACGATTTACCGTGCGCTACAGTCTGCCCGAGTAGAGGCGGAAATGGTACCAGATACGAGGAAGCGGGAGAGGTAGGCACGATGGCGATATCTCAGAATGGACACGCGCAGAGCAGGGGAGCGTTCGTTCCGTCTTCATTGGATCGGCGGGACTCGGAAAGGCGCGATCGGTATCGACGCAATCTGGCCTTCTACAACGGCGACCACTGGCCCGGCCGCGCACGGGGTCGGGAGCGTCGTCTTACCTTTAACTACGCCCGCGCCGCAGTGGAAAAGGTGACGTCCTATCTGGTGGCGGATATTCGCTCCACGGTTCCGCCGGAGGATGCGTCACCGGAGGCACAGGAGCGGGCGCGGCACACGGAGCGTCTGCTCGCGGACATTGCCGAGACAAATTCACTCGATCAGCTCGATTTCGATACGGAGATCGATACAGCCGTCCTGGGCGATGGCGCGTACAAGATCACATGGGACGAGGAGAGAGGCGGTGTCCGTATCACCGCGCCGGATGTGCAGGGGCTCCACTGTTGGTGGGTGGGCGATGACGTCAATCGCATACGCCGCGTGGCCTCTCGGTACACGTTGGATGCCGATGAGGCACGTGAGTTGCACGGCATTCGATCGCCTGCGCGGGGAGACTCTCAGCGCGGTGTCACTATGACGGAGGTGTGGAGCGAGAAGCGGTTTCAACTCTGGGTAGGGGACTCACTGGCGCGCGATGAGGCCAACCCGTACGGACTCATCCCCTTTGTCGTCTACCCCAACATCCGCGCGCCGAAGCAGTTCTGGGGCGTGTCCGATATCCCCGCCATTGTGGAACCGATCCGTGAACTCAACCGCGCCCTTTCACAGCTTTCCACCATCCTTGAGCTCTCCGGTAATCCCATCGCCGTCTTGGAGAACGTTGACCAGTCACAGGACATCGCTATCCAGCCCGGCGCCGTCTGGGAACTGCCCGACCGAGCGCGGGCATATCTGCTGGACCTCTTGCAGGGAGGCGGCGTCCAGCTTCACATGGATTACGTCAACGCTATTTATCGCACGCTCCATGATCTCTCGGAGACGCCCCGCATCGCCTTTGGGGACAATCGACAGGGGTTATCCGGCGTCGCGCTTGAAATGGAGCTGCACCCGCTGCTACACAAGCTGCGGCGGAAGCGCCTCATCCGGGCAGCGGCGTACCGCAAACGGAACGAGATCACCCTGAGAATTCATGAACAGCGGACAGGGGAGCGCCTCGCTCCCTATCGAACGGCCATCGAGTGGGGCGCTGTTCTTCCACAGGATCAGGCGCAGGTTGTCCGACAAGAGATCGAGTTGGTGCGGGGCGGACTGCGCGCAAGGAGGACGGCAATGTCACGCCTGGGAACGGATGACCCGGACGGGGAAATGGCGCGGATAGATGCGGAGGGAACGACACCGGAATCGGGCGTTCCCCTGATGTCATCTTGATGTATTGGCCAGGAGCAGTTCACCTTGGAACGACACACCACGAGCGCTTTCTGCCATGGCAGCGGACCCACGGCAATGGCGGAGAGCGATGACGCACCCCGACTATGACACGCTAGGGGGGCCGCCTGACGACAATCCAGGCTGGTATCGGGGCGACGGTGGCCAATGGCGACTCGACCCAGTCCGCAAGCCCAGCTTGATGCGTGAGGGAATTCATGCACTCCTTGGCGCGGTTGTGGCAGCGCTGCCCTTTCTCGACGCGCTGGCGGGCGTTGATCTGGCACAGCTACTCACCGCCCAGGCGCTCATCACTATCCTCTTCCTGGCCTACGAGATCACCGAGGGGTGGCGCATCCGGGACTGGTGTTATCGGGACGTCGGGGGATTTCTCATGGGTTTTGTTGCGGTCACGATGGGCGGGCTAGCGATGGCTTCCTTTTGCTAGTGATGGCTTTCTTTTTAAGGAAGGCGCCACCTGAACCTCGTCCTCGTCCTTCCGAGCAACAGCCACAATCAGGAGGGCAACTGCGGCGATCCCATAGAAGAGACCCGGCACAAAGGCGTCATACGGCATGACAAATGCGATGGGTGTGACCTGAAAAAGCAGGGCAATGCCCGCGAACGCAACAGCAGCAATGATGCCCGGCCTGCGTACCCCCATGGGGGAACGCAGGCTCCACGCGACTGTTACAGCTGCCACCGTTGCTGCAATGACCATAAAGCCCAGCGCGCCGACTGTGGTTTCGGGCGGGCATTCCCAGACAAAGCAGTCCATCACGTCTCCCGCCAAAACAAACCGCGCATAGGCCACGCCTGCCCCGATTACAGTCATCCAGGCCGCCGCCACAATGATGACTGCCACGCGTGGCGCCACGACCGGAGGTCCCGGCAACCGCCCCTCCTTACTGATCGCACGAACGGTCGCCACCAACAAGAGAAGCAACGGCAATGGATAGAGGAAGGCCTCAAAGAACAAGAAAACGATGACAGACGGTAACGCCATACTCAGCGGGACGTACAGAGCTATCACGCCGCCCAATCATGATCTTGATGGCTCTGCACCCGTTCCGTATTGCCACGAAGAGCATGATCGGAAACACGAGCACTCTGCCGAGAAGGAGGAATAGGATCCATCCAGTGCCATACCCAAAGGCACTGTTATCATCCATCCACTTGTGGCCGGACAACATCAGCGCCGCTGTGGCTGCCGCCACGAGCAAGCTGGCGGCCGTGACTGCCGCGAACGCTGCAGCATAGCGCCCGGCAGTCACGGCATCACCGCGTCACCAGGCAAATCTCACAGCGGTCAGTTGCCGCCGGTTCTGCACTTCCAATGAGTGCCACGGTGGAAACTGATTCGGATGGCTGACCGGTTCATGACACCCCTCCATTCACCTTACGTGAGGGGGCGCGCCTCGGATGTACCAGCGCCCGTTCTGACCGCGAATGGTACACGCCCTGTCCCACTGTCAAATCGACCGACACCACACCATTTCTCTGAATGCGCCGTGGGGTTCACGTTGTGCGGCGATACCCGGCCGGAGAGCTAGGCCGTTTCTTGACGTGGCGCGAACGTTGGCGGGCTCCACGGTTCCATCACCAGGTGAGTTGGAAGGGGCCACGGATCGTCTTCAAAACTGGACTGGCAGACCAGGAGTGCAAGGCTGGCGATGGCATGCCAGACTGCCACTGCGACGAAGTCATATGGCACCAGAGTCGAGAGCGGCGCCCCAAACCCGATGAGGGCAAGACAGGCATACATTGTCGTGGCGA
Organism: Dehalococcoidia bacterium; assembly: GCA_965224255.1. GTDB lineage: Bacteria > Chloroflexota > Dehalococcoidia > UBA6926 > UBA6926 > VXMO01. The sequence goes on along the minus strand of CBDCYO010000005.1, from coordinate 1,155,926 downwards.
TGACGCCGAGCCGTGTCACCCGGGCAGGTGCGTGTAGACTCCACAGAACAACACCCGCCGTCAAGATTCCGGCCGTGGTCATTGCCGCCAGCACCCCAAAGGTCACGTCAGTCGAGCAATTCCCGGCGCCAAAGCACTCCACCAAATCGCCCCTGAGCGCGAACCACCCATACATCATGGCGACGCCAAGAAGTGCGGCGGCGGTCAGCAGCGTCAGCCCACCTGCGCGGCGAGTATCGGGTAGTGACAGGTTGATTTGCGAACCGGCCATGCTCTTGTCGCGACCCGACAACGTCCCGACACGCACCGCGATGAGTAAGAGCAGGGCGATAGAAAGATAGACGGCGGGCTCAAGGTACGCCACGCCAACCATCGGCAGCATCATCCCAAACGTCGCATATGCGACAGCGATGGCATAGAACGTAATGGCATTGTTCAATGCGCTGGCATGGAGTCGTGATGTCATAGCCCGAACCACCGCGCGGATGCCAATGACAAGCCCAATGGGCATCATACATAGCGCCACGATCCGCACGGCGATGAGCAGGAATGCGAAGAATCCCAGATCCTCCCAGAAGAGCTGCAGCCCCTCCACAAAGAGCCACGTCACCCCGCTGGCGACAATCACGGCTGCGCCCACGCAGCCCACCAGGCCTAGGGGCCCGAGTCTGTAGCCGCCCATCGCCTTAGTCCTCCCGCGTACCGCCAGAGCGACCAGTCAGGAGCTACCGTATCGGCACCGCCAGTGCGTGGCGACACGTGTCCGTCCGTTGTAGCACCTGTGGTTCGTATGTTCATCAGGCCAGACCCAGACCTTTGCTTTGCCATGCGTCGTGCCAGTCCAACGCGATTCAGGAAAAGCCTTGCCGTCTACGCGAGTCCATCCCCACATCCGGTCTGAGCCATGCACGGTACTACCGTCATCACAGTCAGCCAATTGCCACCATGGACAATGGACGCGACAGTCGTAATCGAATTCACCATCGTCCAACTCGAACCCATCGTCGGAATACTCTATCTCGGCCAATGCGACCAATAAGTCCATCCCTACTTCGTCGTTGAGTTCTGACTTAGTGGACGCGGACCTCTTGTTCTGACTAGCCGCAGCCACAGACGGAGCAGCTGGCACCTGAACACGCCTCCACGAGAGATCATCAAGACGCACGTTGCAGTGCGCGTCTACACTCATGGACACAACTCCTTCATGTGCCCCTCGGTTTGAAATTTCAACGGCTATCTCGCCATTACTACAACTCCCATCAGAAAGCCTTACGCCATGGCTGATGACCGCCCCTGCTCGCAATTTCGACATGCTGCCGGCCGGCGTTGTGATCATGTAAGTCGGAGCATCAATGACAGGTGGCGCGGTGGGGGCAGTGGCCTCCAGTTCAGCCGCGGACGCCGACCCCGGCAGGATAGCGAGAACAGCAAGAATGCTGGCGATGATGAAGATTCGGATAGCTGACCGGTTCATGACACCCCTCCATTCACCTTACGTGAGGGGGCGCGCCTCGGATGTACCAGCGCCCGTTCTGACCGCGAATGATACACGCCCTGTCCCCACTGTCAAATGGACCGACACGACACCATCTCTCTGAATGCGCCGTGAGGGTCTCACATTGTGGGGCGATACCCATTGTCCCGCGCCCCATTGACGGCGTAATGAGCGCGTCCTCAGGGTTGACAACGTACTGCGCGGGGCATAGTCTGAGCGGTGCGTCCTTCCTCAGGGGAGGGTGCATGCACCTTAACAGTTGGATAGTGGTAGGAAGACAGAGGTCTTCCGTTCAATTCGTACGAAGAGTTTGATCCTGGCTCAGGATGAACGCTGGCGGCGCGCTTCATGCATGCAAGTCGAACGAGAGACCGGGTTTCGGCCCGGGATTTAGTGGCGGACGGCTGAGTAACACGTGAGGAACTTGCCCTCCGGTGGGGGACAACCACGGGAAACCGTGGCTAATACCGCATGATGTCACACCGCATAGGTGGTGTGATGAAAGACTTCGGTTGCCGGAGGAGAGTCTCGCGACCTATCAGCTAGTTGGTGAGGTAACGGCCCACCAAGGCGATGACGGGTAGCCGGTCTGAGAGGATGATCGGCCAGAGGGGGACTGAGACACGGCCCCCACTCCTACGGGAGGCAGCAGCAGGGAATCTTGCGCAATGGGCGAAAGCCTGACGCAGCGACGCCGCGTGGGGGATGAAGGCTTTCGGGTTGTAAACCCCTTTTGCTGGGGAAGAAGATCTGACGGTACCCAGCGAATAAGGCCCGGCCAACTACGTGCCAGCAGCCGCGGTAAAACGTAGGGGCCAAGCGTTGTCCGGAATTATTGGGCGTAAAGGGTGCGTAGGCGGCCCGGTCAGTCTCTTGTGAAAGCTCCCGGCCCAACCGGGAGAGGTCAGGGGATACTGCCGGGCTTGAGGACAGCAGAGGAAGGTGGAATTCCCGGTGTAGCGGTGATATGCGTAGATATCGGGAGGAACACCCGTGGCGAAAGCGACCTTCTGGGCTGTTTCTGACGCTGAGGCACGAGAGCGTGGGGAGCGAACCGGATTAGATACCCGGGTAGTCCACGCCCTAAACGATGAGTGCTAGGTATGGGGGGTATCGACCCCCTCCGTGCCGAAGCTAACGCATTAAGCACTCCGCCTGGGGAGTACGGCCGCAAGGCTAAAACTCAAAGGAATTGACGGGGGCCCGCACAAGCAGCGGAGCGTGTGGTTCAATTCGATGCAAAGCGAAGAACCTTACCTGGGCTTGACATGTACGAAGTAGGAACCTGAAAAGGGGACGACCCGTCAAGTCGGGACCGTACACAGCTGTTGCATGGCTGTCGTCAGCTCGTGCCGTGAGGTGTTGGGTTAAGTCCCGCAACGAGCGCAACCCTTGTTGCCAGTTACATGTGTCTGGCGAGACTGCTCCGCACAACGGAGAGGAAGGTGGGGATGACGTCAAGTCATCATGGCGCTTACGCCCAGGGCTACACACACGCTACAATGGCCGGTACAACAGGCTGCGAAGGCGCGAGCCGGAGCGAATCCCATCAAAACCGGCCTCAGTTCAGATTGCAGGCTGAAACTCGCCTGCATGAAGTCGGAGCTGCTAGTAACCGCATATCAGCATGGTGCGGTGAATACGTTCCCGGGCCTTGTACACACCGCCCGTCACGTCATGAAAGCTGGTAACACCTGAAGTCGCTTCGCCAACCCTTTGGGGAGGTCAGTGCCGAGGGTGGGACTAGTGATTGGGACGAAGTCGTAACAAGGTAGCTGTACCGGAAGGTGCGGCTGGATCACCTCCTTTCTAGGGAGTCAATCGCGTCGCTTTATGTGGCGCGCATTGCACCCAGGTCGGTCAGCGATTCTCCTGACTCGAAATTCGGTGACTGCGTGGCATGAACCGTCCCTCACGGGGCGGTGGAACCCCGGTCGGATGAGAGACAGGACACCATAGATCGCTGCGCGCTTCGGCGCACAAAGACGAAACAACATTGGACTGAAGTACCGAACTCTTCCTCCCACTATCCAACTGCTAAGGTCTTTTTAAACGTCGCGACTCACCGTATCGTGCCCATGTCGTTCGCGCGCCGCGTTCCGGCTTTTCTGAACGTCGCGACTCGCCGTACCGTGCCCATGTCGTTCGCTTGCCGCGTTCCGGCTTTTCTGAACGTCGCGACTCGCCGTATCGTGCCCGTGTCGTTCGCGCGCCGCGTTCCGGCTTTTCTGAACGTCGCGACTCGCCGTATCGTGCCCATGTCGTTCGCTTGCCGCGTTCCGGCTTTTCTGAACGTCGCGACTCGCCGTACCGTGCCCATGTCGTTCGCGCGCCGCGTTCCGGCTTTTCTGAACGTCGCGACTCGCCGTATCGTGCCCATGTCGTTCGCTTGCCGCGTTCCGGCTTTTCTGAACGTCGCGACTCACCGTATCGTGCCCATGTCGTTCGCGCGCCGCGTTCCGGCTTTTCTGAACGTCGCGACTCGCCGTGCCGTGCCCGTGTCGTTCGCTTGCCGCGTTCCGGCTTTTCTGAACGTCGCGACTCGCCGTATCGTGCCCATGTCGTTCGCGCGCCGCGTTCCGGCTAAACACCCCGGCGTATACTGTCGCCATGACGAACGCCAACGGCTACGTGGAACAGGGCCGCAAGTTCCTGGATCAGGCCTTTGTTGAACTCTCTAACGATGACCTCCGCCAAGCCTCCGAAAAGGGCTGGGGCGCGGCCGCCCAGTTGGTCAAGGCTTACGCGGTGCTGCGCGGGCTGGATCACAACAGTCATGGTCTGCTTTATGGGGCGGTAAGCCGCTTGGTAGAAGAGACGGATGACGATACGCTCCGCACCCTCTTCAACGAGGCCGGAGGTCTACACACCAACTTCTACGAAGGTCGATTCGCAAGCAGAGACGTGCGCCAGAGCCTTGCCCAGGTCTCACGATTCATTGAAAAGGTTGACGCGCTCATCAACGGTGAGTGACCCCAACCGATACCCGCCGGGTTGTCAAGCGCGCGGCCGGCCATTGATTACCCCGAGCGTCTGCCAGAGGACGCGGTTGCGATGGTCGCCGATATTTAGGTGACAGATCGTCGTAGCGCGACAAACCCCGCCTGCTCAAAGTCACGGTCGTATGCCAGCGCCTCGGACGGCCCTCGCTCTTCCATGACGATGAAACTCGCGCAGTCTGTGAGGCTCCACGTCTGGTCCTCACGAGATGCGTACCGTTCGAGCGCGGTCCGAAATTGGGAATCTGTCTGCTCAATAATCTCAACGTTGGAATCGTCCTGTAAGCCTTGAACCATCTCAGCGGCGAATCTGCGACGGGATTCGCCCAAGCCCGCCATGAAGTTAAGCGCCTCCACTAACAACATCTGTGTGGTCACAATTGGTGTGGAACCCAGGCTTGCAGCAAACGTTCTCGCCCGAACATGCAACTCATCACCGGGATACATGAGCGCAATCCAGTAGCCGGAGTCTGCGAACAGCGTTGGCATCAGTCCTCTTCTTTGGGATGGCCGTAGAGATAGTGTTTCTTGTTCTTGACAAGATCCGTAGGGAGACCATCCCATGCTTCCGGGGGAACAGACTTGCGCAGCCTGTCAAACATCTCAAGGAGGGACTCTCCCGTATCCTCGGGCTCCTTGGCGCGACCCTCGCCGCCAGACTTGGGCTCGTCCTGCACTGATACCACGACCCCCTTGCCCTCCTCGAGGTCAAGGGGCTCCAGTGGCGTCAGGACGCCCTTCTCGTATCTCGCCCGAATCGTTGCCATGCCGACCACTCCCTCGGGGACTCGCTCAGGCTGCCGTCAATAGCGCCCGAACGTGCTGTCCCGTTGCGCCATTATAGCGGCGTTGCGCGGATCCCCTTAGCGGACTGCGCTGACCTGTAGGCGGATGTGCTCGTGATGAGCGATCTGGTCTTAAGAGCTACCACGGCCCCCCCGGATGAAAGGGCCGTGGTAGGGCAAACGATGAGCTACGGAAGGGCGTGAGACCTACGAAGCCTCAAACTCAGTCCACATGCCAAGCTGGTAGTGCGTCGCAATGTTACAGAGCAGCATGTAGTGGCCTGTTTCCATATTGGCATTCAGTTCAACGGTATGGCCGGCATCAAGGTGCAGGCCGTGACCGGTTGAGGCGATGACCTGTCCATAATGGTTGCCGGAAGCGTCAGCAAGATAGACCGTGTCGCCTTGCTCAACTTCAACAAGCTGGCCTTCAACGACATGTAGGCTCGTGAGATCCAGGCTCATATCCAGGAGCTTGACCACAATGAGTTCGTGCTCAATCAGGCCTTCGTTGCTAGCAACATATGTGACCGGACCGGCATGAACAGATTCCACTTCGGGGGCCATGGTGTACATCTCACCCACATCTGTCAGAACCACGACGACGTGTTCCGCGTCCTCCATGGAAGAGGAAGACATGTCAGACATACCTTCCATGCCCTCGTGCTCGTCATCTTCCTCATGTTCGTCGGATGACTCTTCTTCAGTCATCTCATGTTCGGCATTTGGCTCTTCTTCATTGCTCTCACAAGCAATCACCGCAACAGCGACCATTAGGCACAGTGCAATGGTAAACAATGCGCGCATCCTGGCACCTCCCCTTGTCCAGACGGTGCCTCTCACTAAGGAACGCACCTGTACTAATATAGCACTACTTAACATAATGAGCTTTGTCGATGCCGATACTGAACCATCCTCTATCCACCCCCACTGACGAATCCACCCTGCGCGTGCTATAGTTTCAGCGCCGTTTCCTGACGGTCGCCGTGGTGGGGGGACATATCGGCGCGCGCCTTCTTTGAGGCTCAAACGAACAGCGCCCCTGCGCTCGGCGTCCGCCGGTGCGGTATCGACGCACAAATCAGACCGGGAGGTAGGAGATGACCCAGGAAAACACGCAGCCTGAGATTATGTATTCGACGCCGGCGGACCACGTCCGGCTGATCACCATGAACCGGCCAGAGACGCTGAACTCTCTGACAATGGACGGCAACGCAGCCATGCTGGGCTACGTACGCGAGTTCCGCGATGACTCTGATGCGTGGGTGCTCATCCTGACAGGCGCCGGCGAGAGATCGTTCTCCACCGGCCTGGACCTTCGACGACAGGCGCAGCAGGACGCAGCCGCGGGCGCAGGCCAGGAGCCGCCTCCCCCGCCGCAGGTGCCGAATGAGGGCCTCCATTCCTATCCGAGCATTGAGGTGTTCAAGCCTGTCATCGCCGCCATCAACGGCTACGCCTTCGGCGGCGGCTCAGAGATGGCGTTGTGGGCAGACATCCGCATCATGTCTGAAAACGCAGAGATGGGCCTCCTTGAGCCCCGTCGTGGGCTACTCTCCATTAGCGGCACGACGCGCATGTCCCGCGCCATCCCCATCGGCCTCGCCATGGAGTTGATCATCACGGGCCGGCGCTACAAGGCCCCTGATTGCTACCGCATGGGATTGGTCAGTCAGGTCGTCCCACAGGCGGAGCTTATGGACACCGCCGTCGCCATGGCGACCGAGATCGTCACCGAATGCTCGCCAATGGCGACGCGCGTCGCCAAGGAGCACGTCATGCGCACTCTGCATCTGCCCACGCGAGAGGCGCTGCAGATCCAGTCGTTGAACAGCAACCGACTGCGCATGCTGTCCCCGAAGGACACCGCGGAGGGCCCGCGCGCCTTCACCGAGAAGCGTAAGCCCCAGTGGGTCGGCAGCTAGGCACGCCACAGCACAGAGCTGAACATGTGAGGCTCCCCGATGCCGTCAGACGGCATCGGGGAGCCTTTGCTGTTGAGCCGCATTGGGACGCCAGGCGACCATGCGATACCAATCTCCGCCTTGGCTCAATCACCCGGTGTAGAAACTCCCCCCTCAAGACTGGTATAGTTGTTCTAAATAGGGGGTGGCACCGTGGCACTAGCGGAACAGTTCGCGCAACCTGCGCTGCAGGCAGAGGGCATCGGTGTTGGGTCGGATCGACTGTGTGATTGCCCTCCGAATCACATCAACTGCCTCACTGCCAAGGAGTGGATGAAGAGCCAAGTCGGCGTTTGGCGGTTCACCTACAACGGCAAAGATGTCCGAGACAAGTCTCTGCACCCTGCGACATTCCCTGTAGCGCTGGCCACCCACGTTATCAAACTGTTCACCCACGCAGGCGAGCTTGTCGTCGATCCGTTTGTTGGGAGCGGAACAACATTGGTTGCCGCCCACGATCTTGGCCGCAACGCTCTCGGGGTTGACTTATCCGAGGAGTACGTCGAGTTGAGCCGCAGCAGAATCGGCTTGCCTTCCACAGGTAGCACCCGACAAGTTGCTCTTGTCGAGGACGCCCGAAACGTCTCGCATCTTCTAGAACCGGAGTCGGTCAAACTCGTTTTTACATCGCCGCCCTACGCCAATATGCTCAACCGGCGTCGCGCGAATAAGAGCCGGCGTAGTAGCGACCGGCGCAATAGCCAGTTTGGGAAAGTAGAGCAGTACTCGCAAGATGAACGTGACCTCGGAACTCTTGACCCCGTTAGCTACAGTCGGTCGATAGGCGATATCTTTGAACGCCTTCTACCTGCTCTCCAGCCGGGAGGGCACGCAATCATAAACGTGAATGACCTGTGGGCCAAAGAGGAGCGTATTCCCTTGCACAGCATGGTCATAACGGCCATGCAAGAGGCAGGCTACCTCTTCAAGAACATCATTATTTGGGATCGTACCAATATCGTAAACCGTATTGGTATTTTCGGATGGCCGAGCAACTATATAACGATGGGTACGACTTTTGAGTACATTCTACATTTCCGGAGTCCCAGTGAATGACGAGCCGTTCCCAAATCCCAACGTCCACGGCCCTGGTTCGTGAAGCTGCGCAAGAGTTGAACATTGGGTCGCAGGGGACCGAGGCCATCCGCGCAAGTTTCGACGCGCAGTTGCGGGCTCTGAGCGAGAAGACCCTCGCAATCTACGAGCAGTACGAAGAACGATTCTATTCTCGTTCAATTGCCAGTCAAGTCGTCAACAGCAACGAGAACCAGGCCCAAGTTTCGCACGCTGCAGACGTCAGTGAAACGGAGGGGTTCAGAGCAGGCGCCTTCGCCCTGTTGGAGTCTCTTTATCCTGATTTGCGACGCGCGTTCCTGTCCGTAGCTCAGGGACGCATGTCCCGAGGCGGCAAGAGTTTTGAAGATCAGTTCGCGTTGCTATTGGAGCACGCTGGTTACTCATTCGTGCGACAATCCCAGCAGCGCCGCACCGACTTTATATTGCCTGGCGAGACCGCCTTCGAAAAGAATCATGTTGTTTGCGTCGTCGCCTCCCTTAAGCGGACGCTTCGAGAGCGCTGGCAGGAGGTCGTAGGCGAGCTAACGCAACTGCGTGCGCCGAACGTCTACCTCGTCACCGCTGACGACAAGGTTTCACCTGGGCACGTCAAAGGCATATGCGATGATAACTCTCTGCATCTGGTTGTGTGGGACGACGTTAAGCAACGGTACTCAGATCACCCGCGCGTCCTTGGTTTCACACAATTCGCGAGCGAACGGCTGCCTCAACTAGAATCTCAGTGGAAGAACGCCGGCTTATCGTAGGCCCAATGCGCTCTCCCCTACGGGGAGCGACGGGCGGGGTTGACACGGTCCATTATGGACGGCCGTCCTCGCTCCGCTTCGCCGCCCTCCCTCACATGTCGATGCCGTATGATGACGGTTGGCGGTGAAATCTGGGGAAAGCATGCGCCGGGGGCAACGTTGGGGGGCAGACGGATGAGACCAGTACCAACGACGGGGGAGCTACGTGCGCAGTTGGCGATGCTGGGCCTGCACATCGATGAGGAAGCATTGCCAGGGTTGCAGAGGCGCGTCGCATTCTATCAGGAGGCGATGACGCGTCTCGATGATATGGATCTGGGTCTCACGGAGCCGTCCGTCACGTATGACCCTGATGCCGGGTCCGTCGGGGGCTAGCATGAATGAGGAGCGTGTCGGCCTCTCTTTAACAGAGATCGCACGCCGCATCCACTCGCAGGAGGTCTCTGCGACCCACGCGTTGGAGGACGTGCTTGAGCACATCGCCCATGCGGACGATACGATTAACGCCTTTGTGACCGTCCTGCGGGATCAGGCCCTCCATGAGGCGGAGGCGGCGGATCACATGCTACGCGCGGGACACGTGCTTGGCCCGCTCCACGGGGTTCCCGTGGCCGTTAAGGACATTCTGACGACAGCCGGCATCACAACCACTGCGGGGTCCAGAATCCTCGCGGACTGGAAGCCGGACCGGGACGCGACGGTCATTCGCAAGCTTCGGCAGGCTGGCGCGGTCATCGTCGGCAAGACGAACCTCCATGAGTTCGCGTTTGGCGTCACGACGGAGAATCCACATTACGGCAACACGCATAATCCGTGGAATCGGGAGCACGTGCCGGGCGGCTCCAGTGGGGGTTCTGCCGCGGCCGTCGCTATGGGCATGGGGTACATGGCCATCGGAACAGACACCGGCGGCTCCATTCGTATTCCGGCATCGCTATGCGGCGTCAGTGGTATCAAGTCAACCTACGGCCTCGTTAGCCGCGATGGATGCCTCCCTCTTTCCTGGTCGCTCGACCACGTGGGGCCACTGGCGCGAACGGCGGAGGACTGCGCGCGCACATTGCAGGTCATCGCCGGCCATGATCCGCGCGATCCCACGTCCGCCAATCGCCCGGTTCCGGACTATCTGGCAAACCTCGACGATCCCATCGAGGGTCTCACGATCGGCATCCCCGGGGATCCCTTTTGGGAGCCGATTGACCCAGAAGTGGCGGATGCTGTTCGCGCGGGCATCACGGTGTTGGAGGGGCTGGGCGCACGCATCGTAGAAATCGAATTCCCCCTCGCGGATGATCTCGTCACCATGCAGACATCCATCCTCTTTGCCGATGCCGCCGCCTATCATCACCGCTGGATGCGTGAGCGGCCCCAAGACTACGATCCCCGCGTCCTGGCCGGACTCCAACAGGGCGCGACGATCCCCGCAGTCGACTATGTCAATGCCCAGCGCCTTCGTGCCGTCCTGCGCGACAAGATGAGGGAGATCTACCGCCGAGTGGACATTCTGGCCCTCCCAACCACGCCGGTCACTGCGCCGAAAATTGGCCACGCGTATGAGACCGTCGATTTGGGGACCGGGCAGATGCAACTCACGCGTGCACTGACGCGCAACATGTCGCCGTTCAATCTCCTGGGCGTCCCCGCCATGACTGTCCCGTGCGGTTTCAGTAGTGATGAGCTACCAATCGGTCTCCAGATCGCGGGACGGCCGTTCGATGAGGCGACTGTACTGCGCACCGGGCATGCGTATCAGAAGGAAACCGATTGGCACACGTGGCGGCCGCCCGCTGACACCACTCCCTGAGCTACCCTTAACAGTGAGTGGGACAAACCCTCCATGACAAGCAGCGCGGACATCACTGCCCTCTCACTCGCTGAGGTCTCCGCGCGCATCCAAGCTCGCGATATCTCCTGTGAGGACGTGACGCGGGCTCAGTTGGAACGGATTGAGCGGATTGAGCCGCAGATTAACGGCTACGTCGCCGTCCACACCGAACAAGCGATGGCGCAGGCACGGGCAGCGGACGCCCTGCTTGCCGCCGGCATCGATCACGGCCCGCTGCATGGCGTCCCCATCGCCATCAAGGATCTCTTTGCGGAGCGGGGCATTCCGTCATCGGCGGGATCAAGCATCCTAGCTGACTGGCGGCCGGATGAGGACGCCACGGCAGTTCACCGCCTGCGACAGGCAGGAGCTATCATTATCGGCCGGGCAAACATGGACGAATTTGCCTTTGGCGGTACGACTGAGAACACCCATTACGGTGTTACGCACAACCCATGGGACAGGGGGCGGAGTTCGGGGGGATCATCCGGGGGTTCTGGCGCGGTGGTCGCCGCCCGCTTGGCCTACGCGGCTCTTGGCACAGATACAGCCGCCTCCATCCGCAATCCGTCCCACTTCAATGGCGTAACCGGCATTAAGCCGTCGTTCGGCCGCGTGAGCAGATCCGGCGTTGTGCCCCTCGCGTGGACGCTTGATCACGCCGGGCCACTGGCACGTAGTGCAGAGGACGCCGCCCTGGTATTGAGCGCCATCGCAGGACACGACGCGAGGGATGAGACGACGGCGCGGCGCACTGTGCCAGATTTTGCTGCGAACCTCGATGTACAGGTGACCCGGCTCCGCGCCGGTATCGTGCGGGGGTACTTTTGGGATCCAATCGTCCCTGAAGTGGCGCAGCTCAACGAGCAGGCATTTGATGTGCTGCGCGGGCTCGGCATGGAGCTCGAGGACATCATGCTTGACCACACACATACGCTGCCTGCCCTGTTCGCTACACTTCTGCCGGCGGAAGCCGCCGCCTATCACCAGCGCTGGATACAGCAAGGACAAGGCAGTGAGTACGGGGCCGCGATTCTTGACCGCCTGATCCCCGGCTACACGATCCCCGCAATGGATTATGTGAACGCTCAGCGCGCCCGCGCCATGTTCGCAGAGGGGGTCCAGCGAGCATTGAGCCGCTACGATGTGCTCGTTCTGCCGACCGTACCCTACACCGCAGCTCGCCTCGGACAGGTCATGGTGCAGATCGGCGACAGGGAGGAGGAGGCGTCGTTCCTCCGCACGCGCAATCTCTTTCCGTTCAATCTAACGGGGATGCCCGCTCTCAGTGTCCCCTGCGGCTTTGATTCCCAGGGACTACCGGCCGGAATGCAGATCGTCGCGAATGTCTGGGATGAACAGACGACCTTCAACGTTGGCCACGCATACCAACAGGCAACCGCGTGGCACCGCCGCACACCTGATCTGGGCTAGCCGTCCGTACCGACGGCGGGCTGTCGGGGGCTAATCCGATATCGCGACGTGGCCGAACGTCGTGGTGATGTGCAGGCGGAGCTCCGGCCCCTCAGTCGGATTGTCGCTACGCGCAATCTCCGCCCGCCCAAAGCGATTGGATGCTTCTTGAAGGATGACCCACGTATCCGGCACGCGCAAAATCACCTGACCAAACGTTGCCGCAAGCTGCATCTCGGCGCCATCCTCATGCAGGCGTGCCTGTCGCAAGTCCAAGTCTATCTGACCGAACGTTGCGGATGCGGCGCCCCGGAGGAAGGCCTGCGATACGACCGCATGATGCGTGCTTGCACCGGTGGCGGAGATGTCAATTGTGTCTAGAGAAAGGGTGTGGACTTCAGCGCTGGGGGGCCGGGCGCTAACGGCCGGGCGTGGTGGTTGGATTCCCAGCCGTTGCTTGATGCGCAACCGTTCGAGCAGAACGCCGACGCCAAGCGCGACGATGAGGAGTGGCCACCACGTACCAATCTCCATGCCCGTATCAAGGGCATCAGCAAGGAATATGCCGCCCGCAACGACGACGACGACACCCAACCACAACGGTCCACGGACGATCCACAATAGGCCGAGCACGATGAGCAGCCCCGACCACATCACTCCCCACACGGCGAGGGACCACAGATTGTCCGCAAGGAAAAGGGAACCCACGGCGATGAGAATCGCAGCGGGAATTATTGGAGCCCAGCGTCTCATCTACATCTCCTTGATCCGGCTTCTGCGAGAGTCGAGAAAAGTTCGAACAGCATCCGTTACTCGTCCCGTCGCTCCTCAAGTTCCCGCAGGAAGTCCTCCACGTCCGGGGCGAGGCGTGGCGGCTCCTGCTCGGTCATCTCGCCAATTTCGCCCTGCTCGGCGCCAACTTCGCTATCGTAGGCCTCTTCAAGTTGCTTGACTAGGGAACGGACACGCGGCTCCCGCTGCGCCATGCGGTCGATCTCCGCATACTGCCTATCCCCATCCTGCTCGATCTTTGTCAGGTTTTCGATCTGAAAGCTGTAGATGGGTGACAGCAGCTTGAGGAGCTTCTCCTGCCCGCGATGATCCTCCTCGAGCCGGGCGTAGGGTGGGAGCTGGATCAGCGCCGAGAGTGTATCGACGCCCCGTTTGATGAGTTCTTGCGTGGCGATGGCCATCATGCTCGTCGGGCCTTCGTAGTTGGATGTGCGAACACCGGCGCGCACAAGCAGTGATTGCACCTCAGGATTCGATGCCTGGCCACTCGCCAATAGTGGCCGGGTGTGGGGGGCAGACCCGTACATCGCGCCCACCTGGCAATAGCGTCGCACGTTCAACCGATCAGCCAACTCCAGCAGTCCCTCCACAAAATCCTCTCCGTTGGCATGTGGCTCCAGGATGTGCATGAAGATAAAGTCATTCCCGCCATCGCTCACCGCATACCGTACGATGGTGTTGGGGATCTCAACGACGCGCTCGCCACGGCGGCGATACAGCATGGGGCGGTAGCGAGTGAGGTCATAGAACTGACTGGGACGGGCGAGGCGGCCCAACTCCGTCGCGTTAAACTGCGCTTCGAGCGTTCCGAGAGCCAGCGTTCCCACGGAACCCACATCGATCCATGGCTGGAGGATGGCGAATATATGCGGATCACGTAGTTCAGGCAGGGGTTCTTGTACTTCAAACGCGCCGATCCGCATGGCTCCTCCTCTTCGCGTCTCTCCGAATCTGCTCCCCGCTCCAGATCGGACAGAATTGTCCCTATTATAGGTGCACTGCCGATCGAATGCGCGCACGATTGTGAACAGCCTCTGATATGTCCATTTCAGCCTCCGCCCCACACGCCGCCGAGGACGACCAGACCCGGCGCCGCATCGTTGCCGTCCTCGCCCATCCCGATGATGAGACGTTCATTATTGGCGGGACGCTGGCGCTGTACGCAGCAGGCGGATATGACGTGCGGGTTGTCTATGGCCCGTTTGGTCCGGACGCGGGTGGAATGCCAACACGGGAGCGCATCGCAGAGCTTGAGGCGGCCGTGCGCGTCCTCGGTCTCACGGAATGGCGTTGCCTACCGCACATCGATACGGACGGCGCGGGCAGCGATGACGGCGCCCCCACGCTGTCTGGAGCAGTTCTCACGGAGCTCCGTCGACTGCGCCCAGACGTTGTCATTACGTTTGACGCGACTGGCGCGACCGGACATCCAGAACACATCGCCATAGGCGCGGCGACAGATGAAGCCGCTCTCGTGCTGAACGATGAGGCAGGTTCTGCTGCCCCTCAGACGCGGCTCTATGCCGCCGTGTTCGCGCGCCGACAGCTCGCCGCACGATCGAGGGTCACTTCGCTTTTCAGACGCGGCACATCTGAATCGATGAGAACCGCCATGCGCGTGGCGGAAGAACAGCGCCCGACCACCTACATAGACGTGCGTGGCGTATTGGCGCAAAGGAGAGCGGCGGCACGGTGCTACCCAAGCGCGCTGCGCGAGGGCGCATGGTGGATGCGACGTTGGGAGCTACTATCGCCTCGCCTTCGCAGACTCCTCGCTCCGCGTGAGGTCTACGCCCGCCTCATCCCTCCGGCACCTCCGGGCTTGCCGCCGGAGACGGATCTCTTCAGCAGCGGAGATTAGTATGAATCCCCAACTGCTTCACTCTGCGCCGCCAGCCGGCGCGGGCGTGGGGCCATTCGACGCATCGGCGTCTGTGCGGCGATCCCTCCGCATGATGCTGTAGATGACGGGGACTACGACAAGGGTCAGTAGGGTTGATGTCATCAGGCCGCCAACGATCACCGTTGCCAATTCCGCACCGATAATTCCACCAGCGCCGGCCTCCTCCAGCCCCAGGGGCAGGAGGACGAAGCTGGTCGTCAGGGCAGTCATCAGGATGGGGCGCAGGCGGGCACGGCCGCCCTGGATGAGCGCATCCCGAACGCGCAGCCCCTGCGCGCGGAGCTGATCGACGAAGGCGATGAGAACGACGGCGTTGGTGACAACCAACCCAATGAGCATGAGAATACCCATCAGCGCTGGCAGCCCAAGCGTGCGCTGTGTGATGAACAGCCCGCCAAGTGCGCCAATGCTGGCCAACGGCACAGCAAACAGGATAATGAGCGGCGTAATAAGAGAACGCTGCGCCACGAACATCACGACGTAGACCAGCACGAGGCCAATCAGCATCGCGATGGCCATGTCCCTGAAAACCTCCTGAATATCGCTGAAGACGCCGCCGGACTCCCGCTCCACGCCCGGGGGTAGCCCGACCTCCGCCACGATGCGGTCGATCTCAGAGCTGATGACACGCGTATCCTGGGCGGTGATGGTGCCAGAGATAGTGATAGTCCGCCGGCCATCAGTGCGGAAAATGGGTATTGCCGCAGGACCGAACTGTCCCTCTGCCGCGATGTCCACGGCGTCTGAACGAACGTTGATAACACCATCGATCTCACTCAGGGGTCCCGTTAGGCCGTCAGCTGCCTGCTTCATGAGCGCGTAATCTTCGCTGATCAGCCGTACCTCAAGGACATTGCCGGCTGGCCCCCCGCCGGAGGCCTGGGAGATGAACACGGTGCGGCCTTCACCGCGGAGATCATCACGGAGCACATCCGCCATCGCCTCTACGTCAACCTCCTCACTCAGGCGGGCGGTGAGGAAAGCCGTCGTCAGCCTTCCTGAGCCAGCGCCGAAGTTCCCCGCGCCGCCCCCAACCTGCGCGGAGTACGCCGCTACATCCCCTGCCAGTCGAAGCTCTTCGAGTCGACCCTCCGCCTCAGTGACATATGGGGTTAGCGCGTCAGGAGGGCGTGTTGGCGGTGTTGCGATTTCGATATTCAATACGTTCTGCGTGCTGCCCGGCAGAAAGCCGATTGGGATCCCGTTCAAGAGTCCCAGACTGCCCATGAAGAGCACAAACGCGCCGAGAATGGTGATGGTTCGGTGCCCAAGCGCCCAGTGGATGAATGGCGTATACACCCGGATGATACGGCGAGAAAGGAGTTCTTCGGCGGTGTCCGTCATATGACGCGTGATGAGCAGGCTCGCCAATACCGGAACGGCGGTCAACGCCACGATGAGGGAAGCGAGCAGGGCATACGTAACGGTGAGGGCAAATGGCAGGAAGAACGCGCTAACGATGCCGCCGATGAATCCCAAAGGCGCAAAGACTGCAATCGTCGTCAGCGTGGAGATTGTGATGGGCAGGGCGACTTCACGCGTGCCTTCATATGCGGCCTCCACGCGGTTCTGCCCATCCTGGATATGTCGGTAGATGTTCTCCATCACGACGATGGAATCATCCACGACTCGCCCCGCCGCGATGGCGAGCCCACCAAGCGTAACCAGGTTCAGGCTCATGTCCTGAATCATCATGACAATGATGCCGATGAGGAGGCTTGCGGGAATGGAAATGCCTGTGACGAACGTCGGACGGACGCTCAGCAGAAAGGCCAAAATCACCAGAACGGCGAGGGCAGCGCCGAGGGCGACCTCTCGACCGAGTTTGCTGATGGAATTTTCGATCTCCGGCGCCTGGTTGGATATCTCTGTGAATTGGATATCAGCCGGCAGTTGTGTCTTGAGATCCTCCAGTTTCTCCAAGAAGGCATCAACAACGTCAACAGTGTTGGAATCCGCGCTCTTGACAACATCGATGGTTAGGCTGGGGAAGCCATTTGTGCGGCTAATCACGCCGACCGCGCTCGCATCGACGGGAATCTCGACGCTCTCGACGCCCGGAATTTCTCGCAGCGGCGGCAGCACCGTGTTCTCGACGAGTTTCTGTAGCTCAGCCGGTGGGCGGTCTCCTCGAGCGCTCACCTGCAGGACGGGAAATTGTTCAAAGCTCAGACGGCTCACACGGGGCGGGTTCACGTTGGGGGGCAAACGGAGACGCTCAATGTCTGCTTGCACACTCTCTTCAACGGCACGCATATCAGTCCCGAAGGCAAACTCGGCATACGCAACCGACAGGTTCGGGGAGGAGCGGGAACCGACCGTTGCGACGGAATCCTGCTCCTGCAGTACTCGCTCAACAGGGAGGGTCACTTCTTCAAGAACGATTTGCGGGTCCGTTTCCGCATAGAAGGTGACGACGGTGACCAGTGGGAAATCGACGTCCGGAAACAGTTCAACCTGAAGTCGCGTGAATGACCAGATCCCGGCCGCGATGGCGATCGCAAGAACGATGAGCGTGAGGATACGCGCGCGCAGAGCAAGGCGTGTGAGTAGCATTCGACGTGGCCCCTGGCGTGGCCCCTTGGGAAAGGCAGGCTAGACTGTGAATTCCATCACTAATACTAGTATACGCACACTGGCGCAGGTGGCAAGTTAGGCAGAGATCCTCCGCTCTGCCAACATGCGTTGCACAGTGATGCCAATCTGGCCGGGGCTATCAGCGACGTAGCAGCCGGCGGCGCGTAGAGCTTCTTTCTTGGCCTCCGCCGTCGCCGCCGTTCCCGTGATGATCGCCCCCGCGTGGCCCATGCGGCGTCCGGGCGGCGCGGTGGCACCGGCAATGAACCCCGTCACCGGCTTGGTCATGTGTTCCTCAATGTACTCTGCTGCTTCCTGTTCCGCGGTGCCGCCAATCTCACCAATGAGGACGATGGCGTCGGTCTCCGCATCATTCTCAAACAGTTCAAGGACATCACGATGGCGCAGGCCGATGATGGGATCACCGCCGACACCGACGCATGTCGATTGCCCAATACCAAGAGCAGTCAGCTGGGAGACAGCCTCATAAGTGAGCGTGCCTGAACGGGACACGACGCCGATGCGGCCCTCCATGTGAATGTTGCCGGGGATGATCCCCACCTTTTGACGCTCCTTGACGGAGGTGAGCCCCGGGCAGTTTGGGCCGATGAGGCGAACGCCCTTCTTTGTGAGATATTGGGCAACTTGCGCCATGTCCAACGTGGGGAGGCCATCCGTAATGCAGGCGATGAGGTCCACGCCGCCCTCCGCCGCCTCCAACAGTGCGTCCGTCGCGAATGCGGCGGGCACGAAGATGAGTGAGGCGTTGGCTCCCTGTTGCTCCACTGCATCATGGACGGAGTCATACATGGGGCGGTCGAGATGTGTCGTTCCACCGCGTCCAGGGGTGACACCGGCAACGATATTGGTGCCATAGGCAATGCAGCGTTCGGTCTGAAACGTCCCTTCGCGGCCGCTCATTCCCTGAACCAAGACGCGGGTATCCTCTCCTACAAGAATGCTCATCTGCGGGTGTTCTCCTCAACTGTCCACTTGGGGGTTGTCCGGTTTGGCTGTGGTTAAGTGGTGGCCTCGCTGACCTCCGCGACCTTCGCGGCCGCCTCGTTCAGGTCATTTGCGACGGCCACGGTGATGTCAGAAGTGCGCAGGATTTCCGCGCCTTCTTCTGCATTTGTGCCAGTCATTCGCACAATAATTGGCACATTGACGTCCACTTCTCTGTAGGCGGCAACGATGCCGTTCGCAACAATGTCACAACGGAGGATGCCGCCAAAGACGTTGATCAGAACCTTCTTGACGTCTGGATCAGATACGATGAGCTTGAATGCCTCAGCAACTTGCTCCGCGCTGCCGCCGCCGCCAACGTCCAGAAAATTGGCCGGCGCGTGTCCCACCTGGGAAATGACATCCATGGTTGCCATCGCGAGTCCGGCACCATTCACCATGCACCCCACGTCACCATCCAGCTTCACGTACTGGACGCCCTTTTCGTTGGCGACGCGTTCGAGGGGGTCCTCCTGCTCAGCATCGCGAAGTGAGAGGAGATCAGGATGGCGGAAATGGGCGTTGTCGTCTGTGTTGATCTTGCCATCTGCGGCGAGCAGGTTCCCCTCGCCAGTGACGACCAGCGGGTTGATTTCAATCAGAGCCAGATCCTTCTCATTGAAGGCACGCACCATGCCGCCCAGAAGCGTGCCGAAGGCCCTCGCCTGAGTCGCATCCAGGCCAAGCGCGGCGGCCACGCGTCGCCCGATGAAGGGCTGATACCCAATGAGGGGATCGATATGTACCTGGGTGATCTTTTCCGGGGAGTGTTCGGCAATCTCCTCAATCTCCATGCCGCCCGCAGCGGAGGCGATGATGACGGATGATTTCGCGGAGCCATCCACAGTGATGCTCAGGTACAGCTCATTGGTGATGTCCACGGGTTCTTCAACTAGGACGGCGTTCACCGGCACGCCCCGCGGGCCGGTCTGTGCGGTCACGAGATTGGAGCCGAGTAGGTCACCTGCGAATTCAGCGGCCTCAGCGGGGCTCGATACAACACGGACCCCACCGGCCTTACCACGCCCACCGGCATGAACCTGCGCCTTGACGACGGCGCGGCCACCGAGTTCCTGCGCAATGGCGCGAGCCTCATCGGCGGTTGTCGCGACGCGCCCCTTTGGTACTGCCACGCCAAACGCGGCCAGGATTTCCTTGGCCTGATATTCATGGATCTTCATCGACGGCGACTCCTCACATTGCCAATGGTCTCACAAGCAGTGTCATACAGGACAAGGAAACGGTGCAAGCGAAGCCCGGCCCTCCATCAAGTGAGAACGTGGCACGCAGATCTCTTCTCATTGCGCTTCCGAAGCGCACGCCGGGAAAACCCGCGGAGGGGGCGGGATTCGAACCCGCGTTCCGGGGTCACCGGAAAGCTGTTTTCAAGACAGCCGCCTTCGTCCGCTCGGCCACCCCTCCAAATGGGTGCGGAAGGAAAGCCGCACCACCACGTCAAGTATTGGAGTGCCCTGTTAGAGGGTCAAGCGGAATGAGCATCCTCGCCCATCTTCGCCTCCAGACTGGCTCGTTCTCTAGCCAATTCTGTCAACGAATTACCTAACATCTACAATTCCTGAGCGGCCCTGTGTGTCATTCTGAGCGCAGCGAAGAATCTACGTCCCCACTGCGGCACAGGCACGTTAGATTCTTCACTCCACTTCGTTTCGTTCAGAATGACATAGGGGTCGCTCCGCACCGTTCGGAGTGACATGGGGTAGGCCGACGTTTCGTTCGGAATGACATGGTGAAGTGGCGTGCCGTTCAGAATGATATGTGAGTGTGTGACGCTCTCGGAAAGGCCGTACATTCGCATTGATGATCGCGCCTGTACACTACTACGGACCGACACCGACGGACGAGGAATCAGGTATGGCCGAGCCCAACTTCGTAAATCGCACGCTGTTTCACGGTGATAATCTCCCGTTTCTGCGAGCGTTGAACAGCGAATCCGTCCACCTCATCGCCACAGATCCGCCCTTCAATAAGGGGCGCGACTTCCACGCCACGCCGGACAGCCTCGCCGCGGGCGCAAAGTTTCAGGATCGTTGGAGCTGGGAAGACGACGTCGAGGGCGAGTGGGTCGATCAGATCACGGACGGCTGGCCGCGCGTCATGACTGTCATCAACGGCTCCCGAGAGAGTTACGGCGATGATATGGGCGCGTTCCTCTGCTTCATGGCGGTGCGACTCATCGAGATGCGCCGCGTCCTCCGCTCAGACGGGAGTATCTACCTCCACTGCGATCCCACGGCGAGCCACTACCTCAAGCAGTTGATGGACGTCGTGTTTGGTAAGGACAACTTGAGGAACGAAATTATTTGGCACTACGGGCTTGGTGGTTTCAATGTCAGGAATTGGTTCCCGCGGAAGCATGACACCATCTTCTATTACGCAAAATCGCCTCAAAGCCACCACAACAAGATCAGGGGAGCCGTCAGTAAGTGGATGGATGCCAAGTATTCGCAGGTAGACGAAAAAGGCCGCTATTTTGTCCAGGATGGAACCCGATACTATCTCAAGGGCGGCAAGCCAATAGATTCAGTGTGGGATAACGACGAGCTCATCGACTGCACCTTGTCGCAAACTGACAGTGAACGGACTGGCTACCCTACGCAGAAACCGCTGGCTCTCTATGAGCGCATCATCAGCGCAAGCAGCAACCCGGGAGACATCGTGTTGGACCCGTTCGCCGGGTGCGCCACGACGCCCATCGCCGCCGAACGCCTCGGTCGTCTGTGGGTCGCCATGGACATCTGGGAGGGGGCGTATACGGTCGCCATGCAGCGCATGGAGGACAACCGCCAGCTGCTGGCTGATCCCGCCCCCCAGATTCACTACGTCATGGAGCCGCCGCAGCGGACAGACGACGCAGAGGGGGCCGTGCCGTTCCTGCAAGTGACGGAGCGTAGCGAAGAATCCACTCCCCGCCGCCGACGCCCTCTGTCGTTCTGAGGCATATCCCCTCTGTCATTCTGAGCGACCCCCATGTCATTCTGAGCGTAGCGAAGAATCTACGTCCCCGCTGCAGCAAAGGCGTGTTAGATTCTTCACTCCACTACGTTCCGTTCACGATGGCATGGGGGAGGCCGACGCGCCGTTCAGAATGACATGGGGTAGGCACGTTTCGTTCAGAGCAACACGGCGGCTAGCGTGCTCTGTTCAGAACGGCATGGTGGGGCGCTGGTGCTCCGGTCAGGGTGGCGTGAGGACAGCCGCACATCGGTCAGGATGACATGCGGGCGCTCACACTGCGCGCGGCACTGGCTCTCGCGGCTCTGCCGCAATCAGCACGATCACGCCGCCAAGGAACCAGCCTGCCCCGGCCAGGGTGAAGGCGAGGTCGTACGTGCCGGAGAGTTCCCACACCCAGCCCGCGGCGAACGGGGTGACGGCGGCCATCACATTGGCCAGTGGCGTCACGGCCCCCCGGATAGCGCCCATGTGCTGGCGACCAAAATACTGGGCAAGGGCCACGTTCATGAGGGGCATGAACCCGCCCATGGTGAGCCCGTGGGCGACGGCATAGGCCAGCAGAATCTCACGACTCGATCCCATAACCAGCAGGAGGACGGATACTCCTGCCGGCATCATAGAGAGTGCCAACACCCAACGAACGTGCACACGCTCAACGATGTATCCGTAGACGATCTTCCCCAGGATGGCGAATCCTGCGAGTGCAGTTGCGACGAGTGTCGCATCGTCCGTTCCCAACCCCTTGTCTTGCATGTAGGCAACCTGGTGGAAGAGGATGGGCATCAGGGAGGAGAGGGCGAGAACCTGTGCCGCCAGCAGTGCCCAGAAGGCCACCGTTTTCGCCGCCTCGCGCACCGTCCACGGATACTCATAGGGCTCGTCTGGGAGCACTGTGGCGATTCCATCGTCGGGGGCGGTGCGCACATCTGCCGGGAGAGGTTGAATGATGCCGTCAGGCGTCAGGCCAACGTCGCTGGGTTGCCTGCGCATGAACAGGGCCGCTGCGGGCACGACGATGAGAATCATTCCAACGCCGAGGAGGACCCAGGCATCGCGCCACCCAAGCGCGGTCACAAGTTGGCCGGCTATCGGCGCAATGACGAAGCCACCGCCGGAGATACCGATGGCACTGATCGCCATGACGCGCGCACGCTGCTTGACGAACCACTTGGCGAGAACGGCAGGCCCGACAAGCTGTCCACCCATCGCCATCATGGCAATGCCAAAGAAGATGCCGAACGTCAGGTAGAACTGCATCATGTTTTGCACATACGAGGATGCGATGAGCGAGAGGCCGGCGGAGAAGCTGCCGATCATGATGATCAGCCGCGGCCCCTCCCTTCGATCAACCATCATGCCAAGGAGAGGAACGAGCGGTATGGCAGCAAGTCGGAACAGGGTAATGGATGAGAACTCGGCGCGGGAGACGCCCAACGCCTCGCTCATGGGCACGACGAAGAAGGAGAGGCCATAGCCGCTGATGCCCGCCGTGATCATGCTGGTGGTGAACGTCAGCCCAACGATGACCCAGCCATAGAAGAACGGGGTGCGCCGCACCAGGAGCGGCGTTTTCATACGCTGCTGGGACGGTGTGCTCGTTTCGACCATGATTCTTCTTGGAGTTCCCCTGAGACGATGCGCGCGCGGCGAGGCGCGATCGCGTCAGTTCTCCTGAACGGCCTCGATGAGGCGATTGAGGCCGTCCTTGGCATCAGCGAAGAGCATCGATGTCTTCTCATTGTAGAAGAGCGGGTTATCAATGCCTGCAAATCCAGGGCTCATGGAGCGCTTGAGGACGATGATGTTCCGCGCATGATCCACGTTGAGAATGGGCATGCCGTAGATGGGACTCTCCGGAACCTCACGCGCGGACGGATTCGTCACATCGTTGGCGCCAATGACGATAGCGACGTCTGCTCGTTCAAACTGGTCATTGATCTGCTCAAGGTCAAAGAGACGGTCATACGGCACGTCCGCTTCAGCCAGGAGAACGTTCATGTGGCCCGGCATCCGGCCTGCGACGGGGTGAATGGCGTAACGCACGTCAACGCCACGCTCTTCCAGAAGGTCAGCGAGGTCACGCACTTGCCGCTGAGCTTGCGCGACGGCAAGGCCATAGCCAGGAACCACAATGACGCTCTCGGCATAGGCGAGCAGAACGCCAAGGTCCTCCGTTGAGGCCTCGCGGACCGTCCCGCCCGCCGTCACTCCGCTGACTGCTGCGCCGCC
Source organism: Dehalococcoidia bacterium (assembly GCA_965224255.1). Classification (GTDB taxonomy): domain Bacteria; phylum Chloroflexota; class Dehalococcoidia; order UBA6926; family UBA6926; genus VXMO01. The sequence continues at coordinate 1,132,140 of CBDCYO010000005.1, read as the reverse complement.
CCCACCGGTGCCGAACGCGCCAAACATCACGTTGGCGAGGGAGCGGTGCATCGCGCGCGTCATGATCTGCGTCAGGATGAATCCTGCCGCCCCCACAAGCGCGCCGGCGATAATCAGAATGGGGTTGCCAATCACGAAGCCGGCAGCAGCGGCCGCCAGACCGGAGTAGGAGTTCAGCAGGGAAATAACCACTGGCATATCCGCGCCACCGATGGGCAGAACGAGTATCACACCAAGTACCAGGCACAACGCGATCATGATGAGGAACAGGATCGGATCGGCGGTGAAGGCGATCTGGCCGACTGCAACGGCAAGGATGATCGCGAAGAGGATAACGCTGACGATGTTTTGCAGGGGCAGGCGGATGGCACGGGAGGCAATGACCTCTTGTAGTTTGCCCGTCGCAATGGCGCTGCCGGAAAATGTGATCGCGCCAATGAGGACCCCGAGCATGATTGTGACCGATAGATCGATCCCCATCTCTTCGCCGGCGTCCCGCAGGCGGAAGTACTCGGAGATGGCAATCAGGCCGGAGGCGGCGCCGCCGAAGCCGTTGAAGACCGCAACCATCTGCGGCATCGCCGTCATTTTTACCTGTCGCGCGAATACTGCGCCAATGATACCGCCGATCAGCACACCGGCCACGATGAGCGGATAGCTCACGATCTTCTCGCTGATAAGCGTCACGATGATCGCCAGCAGCATGCCCGTGGCGGCCAAGGTGTTGCCGCGCCTCGCCGTCGCGGGCGAGCCCAAGGAGCGCAGGCCAAAGATGAAAAGGGCTGCTGAAATTAGATACGCGGATGCAATGATGAGATCACGGTCGAGAGTCACGAGGAGCGTTCTCTCTCTCGACCGTGGCGGAACATCCGCAGCATACGGTCCGTCACCATGAACCCACCCACGACATTGATGGTCGCCAGGATAACGGCAGCGACTCCAAGCGCCGTCGTCAACGTCCCTTCACCGGACCCCGCGATGATCAGCGCGCCAATGATCGTGATGCCAGAGATGGCGTTCGCGCCGGACATCAGGGGTGTGTGCAGCGTTGGCGGTACCTTTGTGATCACTTCAAAGCCAACGAATCCGGCGAGCACAAAGACGTAGATTGCAATCAGGAGTCCACCGTCTAGCACCGCTGCGTTCCTCCTTCTCGTGGGCGCATTCTACGCCGCCGCGCTCTCCATAGCCTGCCGTGTGGCGGCATGAACCACTTCACCGTCCTGCGTGATGAGCGAATCACGGACGATCACATCATCCATGTTGATGACAATGTCACCCTCTGTGATGAGCAGATCCACAAAGCTCTGCGCGTTGCGAGAGAACATGAGGCTCGCATGAACGGGCATGGATGAGGGCACATTGATCGGCCCGTTGATGATGACGCCCTTGTGGATGATGATTTCTCCGGGAATCGTTAACTCACAGTTGCCGCCCGTCTCAGCGGCAAGGTCGATGATGACGGAGCCGGGCTGCATGTCCTCAGTCATCTCCCGTGTGATAAGGCGGGGTGCTGGGCGGCCAGGCACCAAGGCTGTTGTAATGACAAAATCTGACGCGCCGACGTGGCGCCTGACCAGCGCTTGAGAGCGGTCGCGTTCCTCCGACGTCTGCTCCTGAGCATAGCCGCCCGCCGTCTCCGCCTGTGCGCGCTGCAGTTCCTCATCTTCAATAAACGTCGCGCCCAGGCTCTGCACTTGTTCCTTCACAGCAGGGCGGACGTCAAACGCGGACATCACCGCGCCAAGCCGGCGACCGGTTGCAATGGCCTGAAGACCGGCAACGCCGGCGCCCAGGACAAGGCCGCGGGCAGGAGGCATCGTCCCAGCAGCCGTGGTCATCATTGGCAGATGCTTGCCGAGGGTATCAGCAGCGATAATGGCCGCCTTGTAGCCCGCGATCGATGCCTGCGAGGATAGGACGTCCATTGGCTGCGCGCGGGCAATCCGTGGAATGGCATCGAGACTGAAGGCCGAGACACCACGCACGGCCAGTGCACGGACACAGTCATGGTTCGTCAGCGGCTGAAGGACGGTGACCAGTATGTGCCCCGCACGAAGCGATTCCGTCTCCTCGTTGGACGGCGGGGCGACCTTGAGAATGACGTCTGCAGCGGCGAGGACGGATGAGGCGTCCGGCGCAATCTCCGCACCGGCCTCGCGGTACACCTCATCGCTAAAGAACGCCCGCTCTCCTGCACCGGTCTCGACGGTGACACCAATTCCGTCGCGAGTGAATCGGGCAACGGAAACAGGAGCAAGTGCGACGCGAGCCTCGCGTGGCGCCGTCTCCTTTGTCACGCCAATGCGTATCAATTCCACTCCTTCCTTCTCTACGGGATATGGTACTACCTAGAGCCCGGTCGTTCCGATGCCGAATCGAGAATGAGGCTCCACATGCCATCTGGCGAGCAGCCAGCGCGGGCTCTCCACCAAGACGGCCGCGGCGGCACGCCACGAGGTCCGAAGGGCTATTCGCGCGTAATGTGTGTGAAACCTGTGTACGGGCGCAGAGCGTCAGGAATGGCGATACTGCCGTCCGCCTGTTGATACGTCTCCATAACCGCGATCATGACGCGCGGTAACGCCAGCGCGGAGCCATTGAGGGTATGAACGAACCGCGGCCGCGCGCCTGCCTCCGGCCGATAACGAATGTTGGCCCGCCGAGCCTGGTAATCAGACGTTGTCGAGCAGCTGGACACCTCCAGCCATTCTCCGCATCCGGGCGCCCACACTTCGATGTCGTATGTCTTTGCCGCCGCCTGCCCAAGGTCTCCCGCGCACAATTCCACAATGCGGTAGGGCAGCTCAAGGCGGCGCAGGATCGATTCCGCGTGGCCAAGGAGTACTTCAAGCTCCTCCATGGATCGCTCCGGCTCCGTGTACTTGTAGATTTCGACTTTGTCGAATTGGTGGCCGCGCTTGATGCCGCGGATATCGCGGCCGGCGGACATTTTTTCACGGCGGAATGACGGCGTGTAGGCAACGTAGTTGATGGGCAACATCCCCGGCTCCAGAATCTCCCCCCGATGCATGGACGTCAGGGGCACCTCCGCCGTCGGCACGAGCCAGACATCATCCTCGATATCGCGGTACACGTTCTCTCGAAACTTGGGCAGTTGGCCGCTGGCAAACAGTGTCTGTTCGTTGGAGACGAAAGGGGGGTAGATCTCACGATAGCCGTGCTCGCGCGTGTGCACGTCCAGCATCCATTGGATGAGCGAACGTTGTAGTTTCGATCCTGCCCCGGTCAGCACGTAGAAGCGAGAGCCGGCGATGCGTGTCCCGCGTTCAAAGTCGATGATGCCGAGCGCCGGCCCCAGGTCCCAGTGCGCCTGCGGGGGGAAATCATAGCTGCGGGGCTCTTCCCATTGGCGTGTGACGACATTGTCCGCATCCGACGCTCCGTCCGGAACAGACTCCTCGGGCAGATTGGCCAAATGGCTCAATCGTTGTGTGATCCGCGCGTCTGTATCGTCCGCAAATCGGGTCGCCTCATCAACCTGCTCTGAGAAACCGCGCAGCGCACCCTGAAGAGCTTCGATGAGTTCATCGACGGACCGGCCGCCCATCTCCGGTCGATCACCGAGTAGTTCCGAGACACCGGGAGTGCCCAGAACAACCTCCGGTGTCAATTCGCCCCGCCCGGCACGGCCACGCAACGCGCCAAACGCACGGGAGCGCGTGTTGAGTTGAGCGCGGAGTTCATCAGCGCGAGCTTGCGCAGCGCGCCATTCGGCATCGAGCAACACGATTTCGTCAAGGACAGCAAGCGCGTCAGGATCGCCCCGTCGGGCAAGCACGGCCCGCGTCTCATCCGGCGCCTCGCGTATCCTCCGTCGGTCAAGAATCGTTCGCTACCTCCACTCCAGAATCATATCAGCGCGGGTTCGAACCCCTCTCATCACGGAATACGCCGTCATTCCCTTTCCTTTTGTCATTCTGAGCGTCCTTCCTGTCATTCTGAGCGCTTTTCCTGTCATTCTGAGCGTCCTTCCTGTCATTACGTACGCCTTCCTGTCATTACGTACGCCTCCCGGTCATTCTGAGCGTTTACCTTTTGTCATTCTGAGCGCAGCGAAGAATCTATGCCCCCAGGGCCGCAGGGGCGGAGAAGACAGCCAGCGCGCGCCCTCGACGGATGCGGCACGCACACCACGTCATTCTGAACGACGGGGGCAAATGGGAATGACGGGGAGCGCACGTCCCCGTTGACGAATGAGCTGCCTCCGTGCTTGCGCTCATCTGGATACAGATGCACATTAAGAAACGCTACGACGTGCCGTAACCGTTTTCTTGGAGAAGCGAACCCAGCGTGGCGGAAAGACTTGCGCGCATCAGCGCTCGAAGGCCGCTTGTAACGATTGCGTTGTGGGTCCTGGCTGCCTTCGTTGGCGGTGCCCTGAGTACCCAGCTGCTGGACAGTGCTACGACGACAGAGCTACGAATCGGTAGCGGGTTCGAATCGCAGCGGGCGGAGCAGTTGCTCGAGGATCGGCTCCGGGGCCCGAAGCCGGTCGCGGAAACCGTGATCGTTCAGTCAGAAACGCTCACAGTGGACGATGCGGCCTTTCGAGACCGTGTGATGTCGCTTACGGAGACGATTGACCGCCTGGGGACAGACATCGTCTCCCAGGCGGCGAACTACTACCTTCTGGCCGAAGGCCAACCCGATGACGCCGCTGTGCTTGTTTCGCAGGATCGTCGCACAACGTTGATTCCTATCAACCTGGCGGGTGACCTTGAGACTGCGGAGGAAAACGTCCATGCTCTCCTCGACCTTGTGAAGGAAGAAAATGGCCGTGACGGATTCCGCGTACTAACAGTCGGTGACGCAAGTATCTCCCTTGAGCGCAATGAACTGTCGGAGCGGGACCTTCAGCAGGGGGAGAGGATTGGCATTCCCGTCGCGCTGATCATTCTCGTCGTGCTGTTCGGAGCCGTGATTGCGGCTCTGGTACCAATCGGGCTCTCCCTGATCTGCGTCATTGTGGCGCTTGGCCTGGCCGCGCTGATTGGACAGATCTATGAGCTGGTCTTCTTTGTCACGCTCATGATCACGATGATCGGACTGGCTGTTGGTATCGACTACTCGTTGATCATCATCTCGCGCTTCCGGGAAGAGCTTGAGAAGGGATTGACGCCATTTGAAGCAGTAGCCCGCTCAGGTGCAACTGCGGGCCGGACAGTGCTCTTCAGTGGAACAACGGTCGTTGTCGCGCTGTGCGGCATGTTCATCGTGCCGTTCGGATTCTTCCAATCCCTGGCTATTGGGGCGATCCTGGTGGTCACCATCGCGATGGCTGCCACCCTGACGCTCTTGCCGGCCATGATCGCCCTATTGGGAAGTCGGATAAACACCCTATCGATCCCCGTGATCGGCGCGCGAAGCACAACGTCTGAATCGGCAAATCGGCGCGGATTCTGGGAACGAACAACAGATATTGTGATGCGTTACCCGGTGTTGAGCGTCATCGTCATCGGCGCGCCCATGGTCATTGCCACGCTGTTCTATTTCGACATTCGCACTGGCCTCAGCGGCGTGGATACATTCCCCGAGGAATCTGAGACCCGCGAGGCCTTCTTTGTCATGGAGGAGCAGTTTTCCTTTGGCCTGATCAATCCGGCGGAGATTGTCGTTGATGGCGACCTTTCTTCCCCGGAAGTGATGGGCGCATTGCAACGGCTACACGATGCGATTGTGGCGGACCCGATGCTGCCGCTGCCGCCCCGGCACATCGCCAATGCGGCCAATGATCTTGCACTAATTCAGGTGGTGATACCCGGTGAGTCGGCCAGCCAATCTGCCGTCGACGCGATTGAGACCATACGGGGCACGCATATCCCCGCTGCGTTCGAGGGTGTGGATGCGGAGGTGCTGGTTGGCGGGTACACGGCTGCTGCTGCTGAGGTGTTTGACGTTGTTGATCGGTATACGCCCATAGTCATTGCGTTTGTATTGGGGGTCAGCTTTCTCATCCTCATGGTGGTCTTCCGCTCCATTGTCATCCCCATCAAGGCCGTCTTCATGAACCTGCTGTCCGTTGGCACGGCCTATGGGTTGCTGGTACTTGTTTTCCAGAAGGGATATGGAAGAGACCTGCTGGGATTTCAGGAGGCAGTGGTCATCGATGTGTGGATCCCGCTGTTCCTCTTTTCTATCCTGTTCGGCCTATCAATGGACTATCACGTGTTTCTGCTGAGTCGTATCCGTGAGCGGTTTGATCAGACCGGCAACAACAGAGAGGCCGTCGCCTTTGGCCTTCGAGAGACGGCGGGGCTAATCACCGGCGCCGCGCTGATTATGGTCGCCGTTTTTGGTGCATTTGCATCCGGTAAGACCATCATCAATCAGCAGGTTGGCTTTGGGCTCTCCGTTGCCATCCTCTTGGATGCGACGCTGGTGCGATCCGTGCTTGTGCCAGCATCAATGGAGATGCTGGGGGCGCGGAACTGGTACCTCCCGGGCTTCCTGCGGTGGCTACCAGACGTGCGTGTTGAGCCCGTGGAGAAGCACACGTCACCGGCCTAGTTGAACGGCCTGCAGCGCGTCATCATGTCGCGTGAACCGTGAGAAGGGACGAGGCGTCGCTGTTTCATCGTCAGCTAGTCAGTTGGCGCAGGGCCAAGGACCCGATAGCCTCCATTGTTTTCCGTACGCTCAGCGAGGGGCAACACTTCAACGACCACGTTGGATAGGCCAACGACCTCACCACGGCTGTCAAAGGAGTAATTCTCGCCGATTGCGCCGCTCCAGGTGAGGGTATAGAGGCAGTCACGGAAGCCGGCCGTGTCCTGATCATCCTCAGTCGTCCCAAGGCATTCTGCGGCGATGTGGACGCTGTCATAGGCGGAGCCCAAGAACCAAGGCAGGGTGACATAGTCGTACCGCGCTTTGAAATCTGCAAGGACGCGCTGCCCCGTCTGATTCGCTGGATCGAGGTCTGCGATGATGGCCTTGGTGCCGGTCGCAGCATCACCCGCAACGTTCAGAGATGTTGTACCGACGGCGACAATATCTCCGTAGATGGGCCCGGTGTAGCCGACTTCACGGGCATGTTTGAGGAGGGCACCGGCGCTGGCCTCAGCCTGCGCGGTGATGAGCAAAGCATCCGGCCTGAGGCCGGCGAGGCCGGTCAACTGCGTTCTGAAATCCAAGGTGTCTGTCAGGTAGCGCTCCGTGGCGATGACCTGCCCGCCGCGTGCCTCGAACTGACCTGAAATCGCCCGCCGAACACCCTCGGCGTAGTCCGTCGCTTCAGAAATAGCTGCCAGTTTGCGAACGCCGTCCGCCCAGAGAAGGTTTCCTCCCTCGACACCCAGCTTCGCGTCACTGATCGAGTTGCGAAAGATGTAGTCTCCCGCCGCTGCGATGTCAGGATTCGTCGCAGATGAGGAGAACAGAACAACGCCATCCTCCTCTGCGAGCGGCGCTACACCGAGCATTGCGCCACTGCAGGACGTGCCGAGAATGATCCTGATGTTGTCAACGTCCGTCAGCTTGTTGTAGGCGGTGATGGCGTCCTGTGCATTGCACTTGGAATCCTCAACGACAAGCTCCAACATCATGCCATTGATACCGCCGGCCGCGTTGATCTCTTCAAGCGCCAGCCTTTTTGCCTGATACGAGACGGTGCCATACGTCTCTCCTGGTCCGGTGAGTGACTCCATCACACCGATGCGGTAGACAGGCGGCCCCTCCTCTATCTGCTCCTCGCAACCCGCCAGCGCAGCGATGACCACAAGGAAAGACACGGCAAGCATCGTGGGCGCCAGAATTCCGTTCTTCACATTTTCCTCCACGTCACAGCGCGTGCGACACAAGCGCACTGCACAAAAGAAGGTGTGGTGGGCGATAGAGGATTTGAACCTCTGACCTCAGCGATGTCAACGCTGCGCTCTAACCAACTGAGCTAACCGCCCTCTCACCCGCGCCCAGATTGCCTTGTTATGATGGCATTCATTGTTGACCCTCATTCTAGTAACCTGCCGTGAAACTGGTCAAACACCTCACGCCCTTCGCATCTGGCCTCCATTTGAGGGCAGCAGCGCATGCAGGCCACGCCGCCAATTCTCTATCCGCAGGCGTGGAGGTTACGGCGTGTCAATCTGGCCGGGCTGAAAGCCGCTCTCCTCAAAAAGAGTACGAACGGGCAAGCCGATGATTGAGGCGACGCGGCCTTCAGGATGCACGCGCATATATGACTGCACGATGCGATGGCCGATTGTGTGCCCCGTCCATACCGGCACCTGATCTCCGTCCCCGAAGAGATACTGCCGAATTTCCAACGGATCGGTGATGGACAGACGACTTTCCACCTGCGGCCAGATGTCCCGTTCAACATCTGCGGGGAGCGCACCCATCCAATGCGGCCGATGATCGGGCACGATTCCCCCCGCAAAGATATCGGCAATACCCTCGGTCACCATCGCGTCTAGGAGCGTGTCCGGCTGGTCATTTTTGACATAAATCATGCGTCCATCGATCAGACCCCGTGGGAAGAGTCGGTTGCGCACCAGGTGCACGTATTCGTGCGCCGTGATGTATGCCAGCGTCTCCGCCCAGTTGTGCACCGGCCAGATGAATAGCAGCGTGACGCCTGAACCAAGGCTCACGCCGGTTGCGTACTGCATGGCCTGCGTCAGGCCGCGGTTTTCTCCGTCACCCATGAGAATGACGACACGGGCGGAGAGATCCGGCCGCGGCAAGGCGTAGGAACACTTAACCAGTGTGTCCTCGACGATGCTGCGTGGCGAGAGGGCGTCCGTCGCGTTGACGGCCCGAATGAAAGCGTTCAGGTCCGGCTCACCCGTCTGTGTCATCGCCCAGCGCTCGCCGATATCAATGAACGCGGGCTGTTCACCCGCCAGGAGGCGGCGAACGTACAGCCGCAACCGCTGTTGAAACGACTCCACCGGCAGCTGTTCGACTTGGTTGAGTGCCTGTTCCGCAAAGTGACCTTCAAGCCGATAGGCGGGAACAACCGTCATTTGCCGGGGGAGTCGCCGGCCTGTCATGGCGGCTGTGCTGATTCGGCGACGCTAGCTGAGCGCGCCGGATTCCTCATACCGTGCGTAGTCATCGTCGGAGAGTCCCAGGATCTGGGTGAGGACCTCCCGATTATGTTGGCCGGGCGTTGGCGCGCCCATGCGAACGCGTCCCGGTGATGCGCCAAGTTTGACTGTCATTCCCGGATGTTCAATTCGCCCAGGCATTGTGTGGTCCACCTCAACGATGTATCCGCGCGCCCGGAATTGCGGGTCGATATACATATCTTCGCCGGTGGCCACGACGCCCGCGGCAATGCCTGCGTGTTGACACGCATACATCACCTGATGGGCGGAGCGTGTACGTGTCCAGGCGGAAATCTCTGCATCAAGCAAATCGTGGTTACTTTGCCTGGCCGCGAACGTTGCGAACCGATCGTCCTCGGCCAGCTCAGGCCGGCCCATCAATCCGGTGAGGGCGCGCCATGAGGTGTCATCATCGGCGCAGGAGATGGCGCACCAGCGATCCTCGCCGCCGCATGGGTAGATGCCCTGTGGTGCGGCATTTGGAGCTCGGTTGCCCCACGCCTCCGCCGACGTCGCCCCGAACTGTGTCTCAAGGAAGGCGAGTCCGATGACGCTCGCGGCGGCCTGAAACTGCGGAATCTCGATGTACTGACCCTCTCCGGTTCGCTCGCGATGATGGAGTGCAGCCATGATGGACAGCGTCAAGTTGCCCGCCGTGATGAAATCAGGATAGGCATTCCGGCCGCGCGCGGGCCATGCCGCGTCCGGCTGCGCCCACAGATAGCCGAGTCCGGTAAATGAGGTGAGACACTGCCCGACGGCGACAAAATCCTTCATTGGCCCCATCGCGCCGTAGCCGGGGCAACTCACCATGATGAGACGAGGGTTGACTTCGCGCAGATGCTCCCAACTGATACCGAAGCGGTCCATAGCGCCGGGCGCGTTGTTCTCCACGACGATGTCCGATTCTGCCGCAAGGCGTTTGAACAGCTCCTGGCCCTCAGGCATGTGTAGATCAATGGCAATGGAACGCTTGTTGCGGTTGATCTCCCCGTAGCTCGCGTTGGTGCTGCGCCATGCTGTTGGGTTGGCGTCCTGATCAAAGACGCGCCCGTCCGGAAATCGCGTTGACTCCACCTTGATGACGTCGGCACCATAATCCGCGAGGAATCGTGTGCCGAATGGCGCAGCCCAGACCCGCTCGAACGCCAAAATGCGCACGCCCTCCAGCGGCAGATCTGATCCGCCAGAGCTGTTTGCACCATTCGTCGGCACAGGAGTTCGTTTGCCAGCGATTCCAGCGAGAACCTCGTCTTGGTGCTGTCCCAGCAGTGGTGCGGGCCGTCGCACACTCAGCGGACTTACTCCAAACTGAACCGATCCGGCGGGAATCATGTATTCGCCGAGAACCGGATGCTGCATGGGAGAGAGGAAGTTATAGACCTCCGCGTGGGGATGGCGAGCAAAATCCGCGGGGGAGTTTGCAGGCGCGATGGTGACGTGTTTCTCCACGCCGTCATGCAAGTACTGTTCCGCCGTCATGCCTTTGATGAACGGACCGGCAATGGCGTTGATCTCCTCCGATTTCGCGTCCCGAGCGCTCAACTCTCGCATCGCCGGGTCAAGCAACAATGGGTGATCCACCCACGCGGCGAACTCCAGCCATTGGCGCGGTGTTGTGAGCGCCAACTGCACCCATTCACCGTCTGACGTCTGAAAGTATTGTGTAGGCCCATTGCCGCCACGGCTGCCTCGGCGCGGTGACACCTCGCTCATGGCGGCGTAGCGCATCAGGTTCATGTGCATGTGAGCCACCACCTCCGTCATGGAGACGTCAAGATGTTGTCCCTGACCGGCTGAGCGCCGCCACCACAGCGCAATGAGCGTACCGAAGGCCGCATGAACGGAGCTCATCTGAAATCCCTGGTACCGAGGCATCGTCGTCGGCGGGCCCACGGCTTCGCCCTCGGCATAAACGACACCCCCCATAGCGGCAACGGCAATGTCCGCTCCCACAAAGTCGCGGTACGGCCCGGTCTGTCCAAAGGGTGTGATGGATGTGACAATGATGCCCGGGTTGATTGCGGCGAGGTCCTCATAGCCCAGACCGCGCCCGTCCATCTCTCCGGGTCGGCCGGACTCCAGCACCACGTCGGCCTCACGAACCAGTTCTAGGAAACGTGTGCGCGCAGCCGCGTCATCCAGATCAAGGACGATGCCGCGCTTGTTGGTGTTGAAGTGAATGAAGTAGAGGCTGCGATCCTGGCCGGGCTCGCCATTGGCGAATGGAGCCATCCGACGCGAGGGGCTACCGGATGGCGGCTCGATCAGAATGACATCTGCGCCGAGGTCAGCAAGGATGCGTCCACACGGCTGCCCTTCCGGCCCGGAGAGATCCAGCACGGTCAGCCCATCCAGGGGGCCCGCTCCACTTGGGCCAGTCGAACGCGTCATGGCTTCCTCACTATATTCCCGGCCGCAGCCATGCTCAGGATAGGAGCGCTTGTTCACAGCGTCAACGCACGATACCGGCGCTGACCACGCTGTGCCCCATCGGCACTAGGAAATGGGTGCGCGTGCGCTCCGCCATTCAGTCCCCGCCCTTGCTACAATACTGAGGCCGGCAGCTGGGGTCGTGCGAACAGCCGGACAGAGGAGGATGAAATGACCATCACGCAAGCGCAGGAAAAGCACGTCACCGTCAACGGAGTGACGCTTCGCTATTTCGACTATGGGACAGAGGGCAAGATGCCCATGGTGTGCCTGCACGGCCACACGGGGCAAGCTCATATCTGGGATGAGTTCGCGGAGGCGATGGCGCCACATTTCCACGTCATCACCGTTGATCAGCGCGGACACGGTGAGAGCGGGCACGCATCGACGGGCTATGCGCGGGATCGATTTGTCGAGGATCTTGACGAGCTTGTCGTTGCGCTGGGTTTTGACCGATTCGTGCTTGTCGGCCTCTCCATGGGCGGCTGGCATTCTCTGCTTTATACAGGTGAGAAGCACCCGGAAAAGGTGGAACGTATTGTGATTGTCGATATTGGGCCAGAATCAAGCGAGACAGCCAAGGCACAATGGGGCGATCGCCCACCGACGCCGATGTCCTTCAGTACTTTCGACGAGGGCATCGCGTGGGCTCGCTCCAATAACCCGTGGGCGTCAGACGATCGGCTCCGAAAGGACATGGAAGAGAAGCTCAGGCAGGCGTCGGATGGCTCATGGACATGGAAGGCGGATACCGCGCTCTTCACCGTCCCGCTCGCCGACGGCACTGATGAGACACTGATCAACCGCTACTGGAAGGCGTTGGGGACGATTGAGCAGCCAATCTTGGAGGTTCGCGGACTGGAGAGCCCCCTGCTCGATGAGACGCTCAAGCAGAAGATGATCGCGGCGGCGAAAGACCTTTCATGGGTCGACGTGCCGAACGCAGGCCACGTTGTCACGGTCGACAAGCCGCGGGAGTTCATCGCCGCAACCCGGGAGTTCCTGGGGGTGTAGGGCGACGGCATCCCTACAGTTCTCGTTCCCGCTCTGTCGCCTGGACGCGTCCCTCCGTCCTCTGCCGGCGCCCTTCCTGTCATTCTGAGCGCTCTTCCGTGCTAGCCCGCGGGCCCTTCTGCGCCGCTAGCCCGCATGCCCCTGCTGTTATTCGTGAGCGCCCTGCTGTCATTCTGAGCGTAGCGAAGAATCTACGTCCCCCACAGCCGCAAAGGCGCGTTAGATTCTTCACTCCACTGCGTTCCATTCAGAATGACATGTACACACGCCACGCCGCCTCACGGTGCCTGCTCCCTTGCGTGCTGGCGTGGGATACGACACTATTGCCGTGTCCCACGTGCGCGTACGCGCACCAAGGCGAACCAAGGAGTATGGGCAAGGAGAAGACGATGACGTCATCAAACGAATCAGAGCTTGATTGGTCGGCAACCATGGAATTCGTCGGGCGTGACATCATGCTCGATCCCAAGACAGGCATCGATGCGGTGGAGCACAGCGCGATCCGTCGCCAAATGGAGGTCCTGGAAATGGACTGTCCGCTGCACTTTGACGATGCCGTCGCGCGAAGGAACGGCTACGATGGCGTGTTCGCGCCGCTCCACATGATTCAGACGTTCCAGACGGCGTCCATGTGGGAGCCCGGCTTGGGCAGCATCTGGCCGACGGACGATCCGCACTTCACAAACTCCGGCACGGGCCGTGCCGGCAAGACGGAGAACGTGCCCTCGCCTGGCACCGCCGGCTTCGTTACGGATCTTGAGGTTGAGTTCTTGAAGCCACTCTACGTTGGAGAGCGGGTAACGCAAGTGTCGCAGACTCTGCTGGACGTGAACCCCCGCAGGACGCGAGTCGGCGACGGCGCGTTCCTCACGTATGAGTCACTGTTTGAAAATCAGAGCGGCGTCACTGTTGGGCGCCAACTGATGGTCAGCTACACCTACATCCCCAACCCCTCTGCGGGGGCGGCTGCCGCATCCGCCACGGGTGAGGAGAAGCCGGCGCGCACCATTGAGCCGCGGTCGAACCCGTCCATTGACTGGGATTCCCAACGCTACTGGGAGGATGTGAACGAGGGCGATGAGGTTCCCGCCGTGCACTATCCGCTGACGATACAGCGGATGGTCATGGCCGCGGGCGCAAATCGTGATTTCAACGCCATCCATCACAACACCGTTGTTGCGCAGGCCGGCGGCGCGGCCGATATGTACGCCATGAACTACTTCCACAATGGCATGTGGGAGCGTGTGGCGCGCGAGTTTATCGGCCTCGGTGGTCGGATCAAGCAGATCGGTTCATTCCGCATGCGCGTCTTCAGCACCGTCGGCGACACCGTCGTTACTGGCGGCACAGTCAAGCGTACGTGGCAGGAAAACGGGGAGAACCTCATCGAGATCGAACTGCAATCCGTCCTATCCACCAACGGAAACGTCTCCGTTGGTCCGGGCCCTGTCATCGCGACGCTACCTTCGAAGAGCTAGACGAAGGGCTTAGAGCCGCCGCCGTCCGGCTAACACTCCTCTCTTTATTCGGACGTACACGTAGCGCGTGTTGCGCTCATGCGCATGGCCCCTTTTGCCTCGGCGCGCCATAAGGCAAGAGCGAGGACAATGGGCGTGACAAAGAGGAGAAGGGAATCGCGCATGTGCAGATCCCCTTCTCCTCTCTTTGTATCAGCGACCTTGCGTTTAGCCTTGCGCAGCTCCTCTCCTTATGGCAAGGCGAGGCTAGGCGAGGCACGGCTAGGCGAGGCTGGGCGAGGCAGTGCGTGGCGTGGCACGGCAAGGATATCTACCGCCACATGGCGTGGCGTGGCCAGGCGGGGACAGGCTTGGCTTGGCTTGGCAAGGACAGGCAGGGCATGGAACCCTTCCGCAAAGTAAGCGGACGGGACTGGTGTAGAGGCAGAAAGACAAGGGAGGAAGATAATGAGGTACCTGTTATTTGTACTGGTCATCATCGTCATGATGGGCGCAGCGGAGACGGAGTGTGAGACCCCGCCGCCGCAGCCATGCCCTACCGTCGGGGAGAAGTTCAGGACTAGCCACCACTTGAGCTTGTCGACCAGAAGTGCCATCCAGGATTTGCTGGCCGACCCAGGATCCTACGAGTTCCTCGACATGACACCACAAAGCGAGTCCACATTCGAGTCCAGCAAGCGGGATACGCTACTCTTCCTGAACAATGAGATACAGAATCCGGATCGTATCTGGAATGTTTCCTACCTCGAGAAACTCAGCGCAGCGGTGGAGGATGAGGAGGAGGAGGAGATGATACCAGTATTCGAGTTCACAATTAAGCGCGCGGGTGGTAGGAGCAGCTACCATAACTACGTGGCCGTCGACTTCACCGCCAAGAACGCATCCGGCGGCAGGGTGGCAGGTACCGCCGACGTCCTGCTAATCGAAAAGGAAGAGGATGGATGCGTGGCTTTCTGGGCTGAACCGACAGGGTAGCGATGGCTGTTCCAAAAAAGCGGTGCCAAGCCTTGACGCAGAACGGGGCGCGCTGCCAGCGCGCTGCCAAGTTCCTCATCAAGCCGCGTAACATCTGGATGTGCCTGCAGCATTCACTCATCCTCCGTGAGTTCAGCGCGCTTCTGCTCGGGCTCGGGTTTCCTGTCATCGCTACGCACCTCGACGAAACGCCGAGGCCAGGAACTCTCCGACACGACGGGCGAGGTTGTCCTCTTCACCCCACCAGAAATGATCGGTCTGCGGCGAGATGTAGAGTTCCGTCACGCCCGGCAGGATGGCCGCTAGATCCCGTACACGCTCGATACTCGCATAGTCGTCTGCCTCGCCGGTTGCGATGAGCTTGGGCATCACTAGCGCGGCGTAGGCGTCCTGCTCCTGGTCATCACTTATCGCGGGTGAGATGAGCGCCAACGCAGCAAGGCTACCCACTCGACCTGCGGCCCTCAGGGCAACACCACCGCCAAATGAATAGCCCGCTAGTGCGACACGCCCAACACCCGCCGCGTTCTTCAACGCGCCCAGCGCCGCAAGCGCGTCGTCCTGTTCACCGATGCCGTTTCCGTACGTGCCGGTGCTGCGGCCCACGCCACGGAAGTTGAACCGCAGTGCCGCAAAGTCGTGCGTGACAATGGCGGAGGCTATTGCGGTCACAACGTTATTTGTCATCTCACCTCCGTACTGGGAATGTGGATGACAGACGACGACGCCGGCGGTTGGTGGTGTGGACCCATCAGGCAGGTCAAGCTGTCCTTCCAGGGCGATGCCGTCCGAGGAACTAATCTGGACCGGGCGCGTTTGAATGATTACCCCTCCGTGCACATCACCAGCCGCCACTCTGCCATTCTGAGCCACCCTCCCTGTCATTCTGAGCGCTCCCCGTCATTCTGAGCGCTCCCTGTCATTCTGAGCACAACGAAGAATCCATGTCCCCACTGCGGCAGAGGCGCGTTAGATTCTTCACTTCACTCCGTTCCGTTCAGAATGACATGGTGGGGTCACGTTCCGTTCAGAATGACATGCGAGGGCACGCTTCGTTCAGAATGACATAGGGGTCGCTAACGCTGCGTTTCAGAGTGATACGGCCCCCTCACGGGCGCGGGTTGTCGTCCAGTATGCCTTGGACCAGCAGGCGCGCTCCACGTTTGTCCAGTGGTTCATTGTTGTTCCCGCACTTGGGTGACTGCACGCATGATGGGCAGCCCTCCGTGCAGGGGCATTCGCCGAGCATGGCGAGGGTTGCCTCCCAGAGGTCCCGGATGACCTCATACCCGCGCTCAGCGATTCCGACGCCACCCGGCGAGCCATCGTAGATGAAGATTGTTGCCTCACCTGTGTCCGGGTGATGGTCTGTCGAAATACCGCCGATGTCCGCGCGGTCGCATAGTGCGAACAGCGGCAATAGGCTGATACAGGCATGTTCGAGGGCGTGGAGCGCGCCGACAACACTGACTCCTTGGCAAGTGAGCGCGTCAATCATATCGCTCTGCACAGTCCACCAGAGGGCGACGGTGTTGAAGCTGCGCGGAGGCAGGTCAATGGGCTCGCGTGGTGGGTGATTCGCGTCTGTTGGGTTCCGATACTCCTCATTGGAATAGTGACGCAGACGGGTCATCTCATTCATCGTCCGCGTTATTTCCACTTCGCCCAGCGCGATGCGGGCGCCACGCCCTTCCGTGTGTTGTCGTTCTCCAGTGATCGATAGTTCAGTGTGCGCCGTCGAGACGGTGTAGAAGGGGCTGGGGACACGCTTCAGCATGATCCGCTGCTCTTCAGAATTCATGGCCGTGACTTCAAACTCTTCGCCACGATGCAGGTACACAGCATGAGGGTGGGCATTCATGAAAGCATGTGGTTCATCAACCTCCTCCAGTATCAGTCCCGTTGCCTCATTGACGAGGGTATAGCGTGCGCCGGACGTGGCGCGCAGGTTGATGTCCCCGGCGGGATGCCCACCAGCCTTCGGGTGCAGGTGCCACAACACTGAATCTCCGTGCAGCCTCCTGGTCAATAATCCTGCCTCTGCAAGACGTTCAAGGGCCTCGGACGCCACATCGTCCCCGCCGAACATGTCGATGTCCCCTGGGATTGAGCCGAGAGGAGCCTCAAAGGCTGCGCATATGACGTGAGGATCAAGAATGCGGGGATTGGTGGTGGAGATGCGGGCGTGCTCCATTCCACGCCGAAACAGGATATCCGGGTGTTTGCCCAAGTACTGATCAAGCGGATTGTCGTTCAACACCATGATTGATAGCCCGCGATCCGTACGCCGACCGGATCGGCCCGCCTGCTGAAATGTGGCCGACAGGGACCCGGGGTAGCCGTTCAGCAGCGTCACATCCAGGTGGCCGATGTCGATGCCCAGCTCGAGGGCGTTTGTCGTGACCACGCCAGTCAGTTCGCCACTTGCGAGTTTCACCTCAATTTCACGGCGCTCTTCCGGCATGTAGCCGGCTCGGTACGAACTAACCGGACTGCGTCCTCGCCCTGGCACGCCTGCCGCCACAACCGTATCCGTCTCGCTATGACTTCCCGCAGCGACCGCTCGATCGTCGTGAGCAATGCCGATCCGCTCTTCCGCGTATCGATACATCAACTCAGCCGCGGAACGTGAGCGGACGAATGCGAGTGTGCGTTTTCCCCAGTGAACAAGCTGTGCAAAGAGCTCCGTTCCCTCCCCGATGGTTCCGCGTCGCCGTAGCCGCGCGGAATTCTTCGTCGTGGGGGGATTCCTGCCATCCTCGATGACTGGCGGGTTCCAGATGACGAATTCCCGCCCCGCGCTTGGCGCGCCATCCTCCGTGATCGCCAGCACGTCCAGGCCTGTCAACGCCTCTGCGTGCTCCTTGGGATTGCCCAAGGTCGCTGTCGTCACAATGAGCTGCGGTGCGGAGCCGTATTTGCGACAGAGACGCAGGAGACGCCGAATGAGCAGCGCCACGTGAGAGCCGAATACGCCGCGATAGACGTGACCTTCATCAATGACAATAAAACGAAGATTGCGCAGGAATCGCGCCCACAGCCTGTGGTTTGGGAGGATGCCCGTGTGCACCATGTCTGGATTCGTGAGTAGCAGCTGGACAGACTTGCGGATGGCGGCGCGCTTTTGATACGGAGTATCACCGTCGTACGTGGCCGTCACGGGTGGTTTGGGGAGAGGGCGTGTCAGGTCTTTCAGTGCGCGAAGTTGGTCCTGCGCCAGAGCCTTGGTGGGGAAGAGGTAGAGTGCGGTTGCGCCACGCGGCGACGCGCCAGATTCCATGTATGAATGCAGGATTGGCACGTTATAGCAGAGACTCTTGCCGGACGCGGTTGTGGTGGCGACGACGATGTTGTGGCCCTCAGTGAGGGCATCGATGGCCTCAGCCTGATGCGAGTACAATCGGTCGATTCCATGGATTTCCAGTGCGTGTCGCAGAAGGCGGTTTATCGGCGTCCGTGTGGAGCCAAAGGCCGCGGAACTATGAGGCATGTGCTCAATGTGAACGATCTGTTCCGCGTAACCCTCACGAGCTTGCAACCGGTCGATGACGGTTTGGGTGGTCGGCGTGCGATCTTCCATCATCTCGTTACTCATGTGGACATAGTGACACACTTGTTCAAGTACGGGAGCGAAGAGTCCAGGCCTGTCTGCGCTCCTCGGTGTTTGCGGCAATGGGGACGTAGATTCTTCGCTGCGCTCAGAATGACAGAGGTGCGCACCGGAATGACAGAGCGCGACTTGCCAGGGTATGTGCAAGGGCCCTTAGTCTGAGTCTACGGGCTCCGTGGCTGGGGACTCCGCCGCTGCTGCAGCCGCCTCATCCGCCTCGTCCTCGGCCGCCATGGCAGCAGAGACGCGGGAGTGCGTGGCACGAACGACGATCGTTTCGCCGTCGGTCAAAATAGCCACGCCTTCTGGCGCCACGATGTCAGAGATATGGATTGACGTCTCCAACTCTTCGAGGGTAGAGACGTCCACCTCGATGGCGGTGGGGATATGCGTCGGCAGGCACTCAACCATGACTTCGTGTGTCAGGTGTGTAACGACTGCTCCGGGCAGGCGCGCTGCGGGCGCGCTGCCGATGACGTGTACAGGCACGGTCGTCTGCACGGAGCGGTTCATCTCAACAATGTAGAAATCGGCATGCAGGATGGCGCGGGTCACGGGATGGCGCTGCAGCTTGCGCATTAGGGCGTGATGTGTTTGCTCGCCGATGGTCAGTGCAACGAGAGACCCGCGCCCCCCGTCCGTAGCAAGCTTCGCGAGTTCCCGCGTCGATGTCTGAAAACTAACTGACTCCGCGCCGCGTCCGTAGAGATTGGCAGGCGTGATCCCCTCCCGGCGGAGCGCCTTGACGTGGCGCCCCAACGCCTCCCGGGGTTCACCCGTAAGCGTGAGAGTCGTTCCGTTGCTGCTCGTCATGTGTGCTTCGCCTTACACGGGCATGTACGCGGCCTGAAGTGGATGGGCTGCACCGTATGGGTACAATGCACGGACTTCCATGCTGCTATCCTACGAATTTCTCTGGTGTGCGGTCAAGCTCACGTTTCTAGGCAGCCGCCCCAAGCTCTCGCGGGCGATATTGCAACGCCTCGCTCAGGTGCCGGGATGTGATTGTCGGCTCTTCTGCAAGGTCTGCAATCGTTCGCGCCAGCTTGAGAATACGATGAAAGCCGCGTGCGCTCAGGTGCAACTGCTGCATCGCTGCGCGGAGCAACCCGTGTGACGCGTCATCGAGTGCGCAGAACTCCCGAATCTCGATTGGGCCCATGTCTGCATTGGTCATCACACCGGATGAGCCGCCGAAGCGCGCCCGTTGGCGACTTCGCGCCTCTCCCACGCGATTTCTCACGACGGCGGACGTCTCCCCGGCGTGCTCATCGGTCAACTTCTCGTACTCGACGCGCGGCACGTCTACGAAGATGTCGATGCGGTCAAGCAACGGTCCGCTGATACGACGCTGATATCGATCGATGGTCGTTGGGGTACACGAGCACGCCTTGATAACGTCACCGTAGAAACCGCACGGGCAGGGATTCATTGCGCCGACGAGCATGAAATTGGCCGGGAAAGTGATTGAACCCTGCGCCCGGCTGATGGTCACGGCCTTATCTTCCAGTGGCTGTCGGAGCACCTCCAGGATGTGATGGCCGAACTCCGGCATCTCGTCCAAGAACAGAACTCCCCGATGGGAGAGCGTGATTTCTCCGGGCCGCGGCCACTGCCCGCCGCCAACCAGGCCCGCGTTGGAGACCGTGTAATGTGGTGCGCGGAAGGGACGTGCGGAGATGAGCGGCCTTTCCGGTGGGAGCAGCCCCGCGACGCTGTAGATCTTTGTGACGTCCAGCGATTCCTCACGCGTCATGGTTGGCAGGATGGTGGGTAAGCTCCGGGCCAGGAGGGTTTTGCCGCTACCTGGCGGTCCCATCATCACCAGGTTATGGCCACCTGCCGCCGCAACCTCCATCGCGCGCTTCACGTTCTCTTGCCCCCGTACGAGCGACATATCGAACCCGTCTGCAATTGCCCCACGCGGTTCCTGTGGCGGCTCAGTCTGGTAGAACGGCCGACATGCCTGCTCCCCACTGATGTGCTCAACCATCTCACGGAGGTTACTCACCGGCAGAACCTCAATACCGTCAACGAGCGCCGCCTCCGGCGCATCAACGGCGGGAACGATGATCTGCGTTAATCCACCTTCCCGGGCAAGCGCCGCCATCGGGAGCACGCCCTGCGTGTGCCGCACCTGCCCCTCCAGTGAGAGCTCGCCGAAAAAGGCGGCAGCGTCAAGCGAGAATTCCGCGCCCGCCTGCCCGGATCCGATCAGAATGCCAGCTGCGATGGGCAAATCGTACGATGTGCCGTTCTTCTTGAGATCAGCCGGTGCAAGGGAAACGGTAATCCGCCGCTGCGGGAACTCAAAGCCGGAGTTCCTGACCGCGGCACGAACACGCTCCCGCGCCTCCTGAACGGCTGTGTCAGGCAGTCCGACAATTGTGAACGCCGGTAGCCCGGGGGCGATGTCCACCTCCACCTCCACGATGGAGCCTTCAAGACCGACCACTGCGCAACTGCGTACGTGTGCAAGAGCCATCATTCTTCTCCTTCCGGCGCGTTGCTGCAACACGATAAAGAACGCGCGTTCTGTGCACCCTACCATGACGTGAATGAGTTTGCAACATGTGTTCCAAAATTGCCATGACGATTTACTTCATGGTCATGTCATGCGCGTTTCCGCTTTGTTCATGCCTGCCCAAAACGAAGGGGTTCCGGGCGGTCGTGGTGGACTTTGACGACTACCTACGGAACGAAGCGATGGTCGAGGTTTCTCACCGGACGAACGCGATTCGGATCGGGCTTCACGCTATGGACTTCGGAGACGACGTAGAGACAGAGCGCGAGATGGACGGCTTGCTTCACACAATGGACGTGTTGGCCAACATGCTCACCGTTCAGCGTGAGGCCATGCAGGCAGAGCGTGCGATTGCCTCGAATGCTAGACTGAAGGCTAAGCTAGAGGAGCTAGGAGTTCACCACGTCTTTCATAAAGGGTTCACAGTCGTCAAGAGGTAGGATGTCAAGCTGGAGACTGTTCTTTGGAACGACCGCGTCCGTCTATTGCGGATTTGATGCTTTGGACTATGACGGTGCTGATAGTGGCGAGTGTACTGATGAATCTGGACGTGACTGAAGTGGTGAGCGTACCGACGGCGAATGCCACAATCGAAGCTGGAAATGCCACAGCCGTAGCTGAATGGGCGGACTACTGGGCTTCGCTCACACCCACGTCTAACGCACCTTCCGAATAGCATGTCCACTCTTGCAGCTAGAGCCCGCTACGCCCTTGCGATTCTCGCCCTAGTACTTCTCGGATGCGGTATCGGATGGACAGCTGCGCAGCTCACACAGCCTGAGCCCCTTGCGATTCTCGCCCTTGTGCTGTTCGGATGTGGCATAGGGTGGACGATTCGCACAATCGTCAGGCGGGCGGACGACACAGCGGACGCTGACGCACCTTCCGAGTAGTCAAACACGTTGAGAGACGGACGCGCTACGGTGCCGTCTCGCTATGCTGTGAGCATTCGACGTAGTGCTGTAAGCGTGTTCACGGTCCCGACGACGTTCAGTAGCAGGATCCCGTCGGGTACCGTGAGCAACGACGCGTACCCCTTGAAACTCAAGTACGTCGCACCGTTTGCCTGGCGCTCTGGCGTGTTGGCCAGTCCGCACAGAGTCGCACCCAACCTAGTCGTCAAAATATGCGTCATCTCTCACACTCCTATTGCTCTGTAGCGGTCACGCATCGAACGCACACGGGGCGGCATGGCGGTATCATCGGACGCACTGCCCGTGAAGTCATAGGACACGTCCGTCACGCCTACCAGCGACTCACTGGCCACGTCCGGAGAGCGTGAGGCGCCGTAGGTATATGCCACGCGCCAATACGGTAGCGGCTTGCTGTAAATCCGCGGGCAGATCAGGCGCAGAGGACCCGGGCAGCATGTAGCCCGCCGTATATTCGATACAGTCGTCGCCGGTACGCTACTCTGTCTGAAGGAAAACGAAGGCACGGGACGACAATCGGAAGGAAAGCGGCAGGCAAATGCCCCATCGAACCGGAGAGGTGCGCGCCTGTCGAGATGAGGCTCAGGGACGATGATGATCTTCGGATATGAGTATGTTCACTGGCTGGTTGTCGGTTCACTGATGTTTTTGACGGGAGCGCCCGTCATCGGCGTTGCCGCCGGCTATGTTGTCAGCAGGCGCAGGCGTCGTAAGGCGCATTAAGCGCTCGCCGGCTCCTCGAACCGCTCGACAACCTGAAACTCCAGTGCGTACACTGCGACGTCATCAACCGGTTGGTCGAACCGACGGCCTTCGCTGAACTGCTCGATCCACGTAACCTTGTCCGGCCAGCCTTCCGCGCGCGCCTCCTCCTCAGTCATTTCGCCAAGACGTTGCTTCCAGACGCGTGTCACGAGGATTCGTGCAAACGGCTTTTCGCCGGTCATCGGTGGGCGGCGATAGAGGAGGTGTTCCGCTCCCTCCCTGGCCCGTGCCCGTGCCCACAGTTTGCGCGCCTGCGACTTTTCACCCCGAAGGATCAATTGCACGCTTGGTTCCTTGAACAGAATCATGCCATCACTCTATCGTCAGCGACTGAAGAGACGTTCCGCGTCCTACGTATACACCGCGATGATGACTGCCTCCGTTGGGTCGGACGGATCCGCCGCAAAGGCGATGATACATGAGCGGCCGACCAGCATATCTTCCGCGGCGATGCTCCGGCTGATGCGCGCGCCCGTCAGCCACGTTGGCATGCTGCCATCAAGCTGTACATCGGCGATAAATGATGCGGCATCGAGGCGCCTGACTGTTCCATGACGCAGTTCCATTCCTACACTCCGCCAAGCTCGATGTCTTGCCGATAGACCGCCTGGGCACCTCTGATATCGTACCGTGTCCGTAGCCCGGCCACGCGCAGACGGGCCCTGTGCCAGCCAACGGATGGTGCCGTCAGTGCCACGACATCATGGAGTTGTAGCCCGGCGTTCACCGGCGCGGCGATGCGGGCAACGGGCTGCAGAACACCTCGTGTCCGCAATTCAGCCTTGGCGCGGGTCATTGCCACTTCGGCCGTGGTGAGAGAGCGGTCAACCACCTGAACAAGCAGGTTGCCCACTGCCTCCAGTTCGTGTTCATTGAGTGCCTGGCCGAAGGCATTGTCACCGTAGACCTGCACGTGATTCGTACGGGAGAGCGTGGATGAGCGTACGGTGTCAATCAGCGCGTGCTCGCCTGTGCCGCCGTACGTGTACACTGCTGCGTCGTTCTCCTGGGCATGTACGATTTCAAGCGCCCCGTCTGAGAAGCGCAGCAGATCCGGCACACGCGCCATCAGCCTGTTTACCGCAAGGGAAAGACTCTCGTTCGGCGATATCGTCATTGCGGGGTACGTCGAAACGATGGCCGGACTCGAATGGGAGATGATGGCGGAGAGGCCGACCATGGTGAGCAGCTGGCCAAGGATGTTCCACGCCGATGTTGTGTAGGCGGGCCAGGTCAGCTGTCTGCGGACGCGCATGTTGGCCATGAACCACCACGCATCTTCCGCTTCCAGCACAGTGATGGGGCTGCCACGCCGGGTTTCCCTTCGAACCTCACGTACCCAGTAGCGCTGTGGTGTCCCCGCTTCGCGCCCCGTGCTGGTATCGTAGCCCCACCCGATGCGGAGTTCATGTCCCAGCATTCCGGAGCTCGTACCGATCGCCGCAGCGAGAGCAGCATCCTCCACAAGGTGGAGAGTCACAGATCCACCCCGCTGCGTTTCACCTGCATTGGCATAGATGACTGACGCAGATATATCAATGCCCTTGGCGCCAATACGTGCGCGCCACACACCAGAGGGCGTCGTCAGCCATGCGTGTGACGCATCGGCCGTGAGTGATGCTCCCGCGCCTGACGTTGGCCCGAACGGTGCGGGTTCCCGCCACCGATGATCGCGAAAGCGGGCAGCGGCGGGTGTGTGCGTCATGAACGTCTGCGCGTACCCATCCCCGCCCGTGTATACCTCGACGAAGCTGATGCGGGAACCGTCTGCCGCACAGACGCTGGGCTGTTGATACGTCACGTTGGCACCGGCGGCTGATGTGATGACCTCATGCAGCGTCGACCAGGTGCCCACGGACTCCGATGAGCCTCCGTCACGGACGCAACTCCAAACGCCAGGTGAGCCATCCGTGAGGGTCCCGCAGACGACGACAGCCCAATCACCATCGATATGGGCGCAGGCGATGCCGTCTATGGTGGAGAGCCCATGTCCCCACGCAGCGGGAGCAGACCAGGAGCCACCAGACCTGCTCACTGAGCGGACTGTGCCACTCTCGTCCGCGAATAGGATCAGCGCTGATCCACCCGGACCGGATGCCGCCACCAGAAACAGTGCTGCAGTTGCATTCGTCGCAATCGGGCGGGGTGAGCCAAACGTTGAACCGTCGTCCCGACTTGACCGCTCACGAATGTCACGCTGATTTGGTGCAACGTCAAAGACATGGATACGCCCTTCGATTTCGGTGATGGCCACGCCGCCAGTCGGGGACGTCAATCCAAGGTGTTGCCACGGTGCAGCGTGTGACACCGCGCTGGGTGACAGGATCCGCTGCAGAAAGAGACTATCGGGGCTGGCCTGAGTACGCGCGCGGAGAAGTGCTCCACTGTGAGGGCTGATGATAGCAGCATGCGGCCCGTCCGGCTCTTCTCCGTCATACACACGCTCCCAGCGCAGTTGTGTCACGCCGCCCCACCGCTCTGAGAGAGTTACCTCGACGTAGGGGACGGCTGAGCGGTCCCGCTGAGCGGCCAGGAGTGTTTCAGAGAGTTCATGCATCACGAATCACCACGTACGCTGTTTCCTCCCAGGTTCGGCGGTGGGTTAGAAATCGGCGATACTACCAACGTCCGCGTCGACCAGGGTGCGCGACCGAAGGCTGGAACGCCGGCCCGTACGGGCGAGTTGTAATTCGAAATCGGCCATGCGCTCCTCCGCCCACGTCAGATACTGTCGCCAAACGTCCTGTCCGCCCACATTCAGGCGATTGACGGCGTAGGCAGCCCATTCCAGCGCCGCATACGCGGCCGCTCCGGTGATCACGATTTCTTCCAGTGCCTCCGGCAGGGTGGACGTGACGTCCGTCAGCCGGTGGAGTGCCCCGTAGTACACCGTGACGATCTCACCGGTCTTTGGAACTGACGGGACATTGAGGACCAAGGTATCGCCCCATTGGTTGAATCGAACACGCACGGGCGGATAGTGGCCAACCGGGTATTCGACGGCCTCCACAATGACACGGTCAGTTAAATCTGCGACTGAGACTTCCCGACTATCACCCACCAGCTGCCGGGCTGCCGTCTTCTCCTGCGGCGCCACCTTCGACACCTTGGCCAATGCCCGCTCGATGTGCCGGTTGAGCACATCGTCCGTCCAGCGATAGCTGTTCGGTTCCTCATCGTGTAGATCGCGCCGCACGCGCTCCCGCACTTCGGCCAACGTCCCCATCCGTCCTCCTGTTCTCCCTGCGCTGCGCCCGTATTAGTTGCGGACGCCGGCCAATTTGGCGAGTTTAGATGTGGTGAACAGAGCCAAACTTACGTACCACTTAACGCGTGTCCGGCGCGCGTCCTTTGTCTCCAGATTGCCGACGCGCTCCACCTGCAGGCCACCGGGTGACGTTAGCCCCACGAGACCTCCCTCACCTGCCTGATACGCAAAGAGTGTTGAGCAGTCCTCGTTCGAGCCGACCGTTTGCTCATCTGATATCCAGTCATTCACCCCGATGGGAATTCCGTCGTAGTATTCGACCATTTGGCCGAATTCATTGCGGTCTGAGACGATGACGCCGGAGCCAGTGCTCCGCACAAGCGAGTTCAGCTTGCGACGGGAACGGCGACTCATCAGGATCATGTCCGGCTTGCCGCCCTTCACGGCATCAATCAACTCATCCAGCTTGTCCAGCGTGAGTGTTCCACCGTTCTGCCCCATGGACAGGGCTTGATCTCCGGACGCAAGGATACCGATGCCGTCGAATGCATCGGTATCGCTATCGGTATCGCCATTGATGAAGGTATTCTCAAACGCGTGCTGAATCGCCCGCGCCTTCAGCTGAACGACTGTGGCCTCCAGGTCCTGGATGTTTGACCGTGTTGTGGCCAGATAGTTGTCCACGTCGGCATCGCCGCCCAGAATCGAGAGAGTCGCCGTCAACTGCGTGAACGTCGGCGTGCTTTCCGTCCACGTATCACCGACGCCGTAGAATCCAACCGTTGGCGCTGCCTTCTCCCGGTTGTATGTGAGACCGTTGCCGACGATCTCGATGAATGGAAGCGTCTGCAGCACCGGGCTGTCCTTGAGAACCGTCTCAATGACACCCTGCAATAAAACGTCGTTTGAGAGTTTGCTTGCCTCTGTCAGTGTGAGAGCCACCCGTTCACCTCCGTGCTGCGCTGTCCAAGGGGTTTCTGATGGCCGCAGAATAAGAACAAATGTATTCTTTCCGCAAGGCGCCGTGTCACACATCCCCCGCGCACAGGGGGTGCGGGAATTCCGCCGTACCACGCCCCGTATTGCCGTTGAAACCGTCTCGCGGTACGCTTGCGCTATATGCAAGAGCAGGGCTTAACGGTTGTAATCGGGGTTCTTGTTGTGGCCGCGCTGGTAGGCGCCGCGGTTCTGGAATGGCGTGGGCAGATCATTTCCACCTTCTTGCGCAACAGATTCGGCCGCAACGAACAGTCGCCTTTCCCCGGGACGAACCCCCCTGATGTGGAAGGCCGTGAGGACGTTCACGAAGAGGAAGAGCAAGATTTTTGGCGGAGTTTTGAGCGTCAGATCGCGTCCGCGGAACGGCGCGGTGATTCTGCTGAGGCCGCGCGCCTGCGTCTCACCTACGAATCCCACGAAGAGGCATGGCGGGCCCAGCGTTCCTTAAGAAGTCGGTCGCCCGCCTCCCGCGATGCCGCCTCTGCGAACGCCCTCCCGGCCAATCTCCGAGTCGAAGTGCGCAATCTGTTGGAACGGTCGTCCGTCCTGGAATCGCTCTCCGCGCAGGACTGGGTGTTCCGCGGCAACGCGTATCTGGCCCTTGGTGAAGACGAACGTGCAGTCGGTGCGTATCGGCAGGCCATCCGGGAACTGCCGGAAGACCCGCAGATTCTGTTGCTCTGCGCGGTATCTCTGCAGCGGGCGGGGCGGCTGCGTGAATCGCTGGCGATGTATGACTCGCTCATTTCCGCCGATGGTGACAGCAATGCCGATATCCTTGCACGCCGCGGCAATGTCCTTGCCGAGCTCGACAGGCTTGAGGACGCGCTCCGCGACTTCGACGCCGCTCTCCGTATTGAGGCAGCGAATGGGGAGACAATCTACGATCGTGCTCGCGCGCTCTCAGACATTGGGCGCCTTGACGATGCCATCGCCGGATATCAGGATGCCAGCAAGTACCTGGCGGACAGCTCGGACCTCCACAATGATCTCGGAAACGCTCTCGCGCTTGTCGGGCGGAATGATGAGGCGCTCCGGGCCTACGAGCGGGCCATCCAGCTTCGCCCAGCCTTCGCCCGTGCCCATTACAACCGCGGTGCCACATACACGCGCATGGGAGACTTTGCGTCCGCAGCGGAGGCGTTCGAGCGGTGCCTGCGCCTGCGCCTTGACATTCCTGAGGCCCATTACGGCAGGGGCGTTGCCCTTGCGCGACTCGATCAACTCAGGGAAGCTGCCGCCGCATTTGATCGCGCCATCGTATTGCGGCCCGGCTTTGCCGACGCGCTGTTCCACAAGGCACGCGTACAAAGTCGCCTGGGGCAAGCGGCGGACGCCCTGGACGCTCTGCGGCAGGCAGTGACGGCGTCGCCCGCCCTTCGTCGGCAAGCCAGGGAAGAGACAGACTTTGGCGCGCTGTATTCAGACCCAGACGTCGCGTCACGGTTTGAGCAGCTCATTGCACAGTGAGTGCGTCGTACAACAGCCACCATCGGGATAGTGACCCGCACCAGCCCACGCCGATAACCACGACAGGTAGATTGTGACGTCGCTCCGCGCGCTTCTGCATTTTGAAACCCTGCTCAGCGAGTGGAGGTTGCTCACTCTTGCCGGCGGCATCGTCCTCATCCTCATTGCCGCCATCCTTGGCCTGCTCCACGTCTTCGGCGTCATCGTCATTCCCCTTGGGACAATTGGAAGCGCCATCCTCACCGGATTCATCCCCCTGGTCATCACCCTCATCGCCTTCTCCACGCTGATCATCCTCGCGCTCACACTCCGCAGCCAGGCAGAGCTGCACAATAGAGAACTGGACATTGAGGCCAGTGCCGCAGAAGTGGATTCCGTTAGACGACAGGGTGAGTTGGTGAACGCAATCAGGCTGCGGTTGTCCGGCGAATTCGGCGATAGCGAGGAGGAGAGGCGCGCACTGCAAGCGGAACTGGCGACTGCTGCTGAGCGGTACCACACTCTCCTGAGGGGATTCATTCGCGCGCGGCCGGAAATCGCCCGCATTGAACGTGACGCCATTGCCTCCTATCTGGCGGAAGCCGAGGCCCAGTTGCGGCGCCTGCATGTCAATGTATCGGACACCTTTGAAGACGTTCCCATCACGTCTACATTCGCGATGTCTGACGCCCCTGAAAGCGATGGTGTCCCCTTCTCTGACATATCCCTCTTTGGGACACAGGGCGACGGCACCCCCCCAATAGAAGAGCCTGATGACGCGGGGAGACGGAGGTGAGTCTTCCACTTCTCCTGGATCTTCGAGGTACGACGATTGATCTTCTGGAAACGCGTCCAGACTGGCCTCAGAGTGATGACTGGATTGAAGTTGGCATTCTCAAAGACTACCTCCCTGCCACCGCCGGACAAATCGGCATCCTGCTGGATCACCTTCAAGAATTGGCGACAGCGAGAAAGACACCGGCAGACTGGCTACTCGAGGGGAGGGCGTGGGCGAGCACCGGCGAGTGGCTCCGCGCGCTTGTCGCCTACGAGTACGCCCTCGACGGTTCAAATGACAAACAGGCGCCTGACATTTGGTATCTCCGCGGACTGACCCTCATGCGGCAGCGCCAGTTTGACGCGGCCGTCGAATCATTCGACTATGCCCGCCGCAGGCGCGCACTCATCGGCAAAGCCTCCTATGCGACCGGCTTGGCGCTCATGGCACTTGGCAGGCCACAGGATGCTCTGCGGTCCTTTGACAGAGTCGTCAGCACTGATCGGGATCATGTGACGGCCCACGCTGGTCGCGCGGCCGCCCTGGCAGAACTCGGGCAACTGGAGGAGGCACTGGATGCTTTTGAGACAGTCCTGCGTCTTGGGCCCGCCCGCCCCGCGCCGATTTTAAACAACCGTGGCAACGCACTCGTCCGCCTGAACCGCATGCAGCCAGCCTTTGTCAGCTACCGCCGCGCGATGGAAATTGAGCCAGACCTGATTGAGCCCAAGGTCAACGCCGGGAACCTCTTCCTGTTGGTTGGGCAACCTGAGCGAGCGTTGGCCGCATTTCAGGAGGCGCTGCACTCCCACGATGGCCTACCCGTCCTACACGTCAACGAGGCCGCCGCGTTGACCGAACTCGAACGCTACGAGGAGGCGATTGAGGCCTGTGACCTCGCCCTCGCCATTGAACACGGTCACCCCCGTGCCCTGTCCGCCAAGGGGCGCGCCCTCGTCGCCCTTGGTGCCGCCGATCTTGCTCTCATCGCGCTACAAGACGCCCTGCTCAGACGTCCTGACCACCTGGAGGCGCTCGTCTATCGCGGCCTCGTCCTGAATCAGCTTGATCGGCTTGACGACGCGCTCGGGTCCTTTGACCTCGCCCTTCAGTTCAATGAGCGGCATCCAGACGCCCACCATGGGCGTGGTATCGTCCTCTATCGCAAGGGCCTCCTGGGTGACGCACTGAGAGGATTTCAGCGAGCCGTGGAGATTGAGCCCCGCCACGCCGACGCCGAAAACAGCCGCGGCAACGCCTTCATGGAATTGCAGGACTATCCGGCAGCGCTGCAATCATACGACCGGGTTCTCTCACTGCGGCCGGATGACCCGGCCGCGCTGAACAATCGCGGCAACGCTCTTGCCCAAATGAGGCGCACCACGGACGCCATCGATTCATTTGACGCAGCCCTGCGCATTGACCCCGATCATGCCGATGCCCTCTACAACCGCGGCGTCGCCTTTGCCGACGTCGGCATGCTCACGCAGGCCCTTAACTCGCTCAACGATGCTGTCCAGGCGCGCCCGGGTGATTCTTCGGAAGCACTTTTTTGGTATGCCCGCGTCCTCGGGCGGCAGGGCCGTGCAGAATTGGCACTCAACGCCTTGCGTGCCGCCGTCGCTACCAATGAAGAAGCCCGCAGCTGGATCTGGGGGCAGGAGGACTTCTCCGCACTGGAGAACCACCCGGAACTCGCCCGGGGGTACCATTCTCTCATTCGCGGCCGAGACGCCGGTGCGACTAGCCCCGCCATCATGACCTCCGCCCCCTCACTAGACGAAGAGGACGTAGAGTAGGCGGCGTGCGCCACATCTGTATTCGCGTGGTGCTTCCGTCATACGGTGAAGTAGCACGCTCTCTGCCAGTGGTGAACGGCCCTCTTGTCACCCAGAGCGCGTTCCGTTCAGAACGACAGTTGGTGCGGCGTTCCGTTCAGAATGACACGAGAGGCGCGTGGCTCAGAACAGCAGGGTGCCGTGGCCAGGAGTGACATCCCTGTTTGCGCCGTGTGCGCTGATCGCGCTACAACCGCTCATGAAGAGGCAGCAAACATCTTCTGATGAGGGGGACTGGCTGATGACTACGCCAAGTGAGGAAGATTTGTCCACCGGCGTTGAGGATACGGAGTATGACGCAGCCGCTGAGAAAACAGACGGAGACGAGACCGTTCACGCTACGTCAGACGATGCCGATGTGCCGACGGACCGGTCGACGCGTGATGACGCCATCCGGACGGAAGTAGCCTTACGAGACGAACGCGTTACAGCGCTCGAAGAGCACGTGACCGTCCTAGAGCGAGAACTGGCGTCGACCGTCTCGCGCTATCGGTTGGCACTGCTGGACACGGCGCCAGAAGTGCCCAGTGACCTTGTCAGTGGCGACTCTGCTGAAGAACTGGAGACGTCATTGGCAAAGGCGAGGGCCGTGGTGGAGCAGGTACGCGCTCGACTCATGGAAGGCATGGAATCGGCCGGGCAGGCGGCCGGATCCGGCCGGAATGCATCGGAGCAGGGCGGCGGGTCAAACGACGACGCCGGCATTGGTCAACAGCCATTCGGTGGCCGCATACCGGCCGGCGCGCCCCCTCGCAGCCTGGAGGATGGCTCAGCGGACCTCAGCGCTCGCGACAAGATCGCATTGGGACTGGAGAGGCTGTAGGGCAAGGCGCACGGCCAACTGGGACCCGCTACCAAGCGAAGCGGTTGCGTCGGAATGCGTCACACATATACTTACCGGAGTCGCGAACTCCGGCGTTGAAGAACACCTTGGAGCCGTGGGCGCATTCCCAGTAGACGACATGGCTCTTTCACCACCGACAGCGCGTTGGGTAGCTAACGATTGTGCACTCGGGGCCGTGCATTGAATTAAACATGTTCCGTTCCTCATCAATGCCAACTACCCTGCCTGACTTCTTCGATGCGAGTCCCTGTCCGTCAGCTGCGCCGTTTCCTCTTTAGTCGTCGCGCCGCTGTTACGAGAACCGGCTCATCTGCCGAAACGATGATGTCGCAGCCGTCAGCCTGCTCAGCCGCCTCCACAGACAATTGCGAGCCTACGGCTTTCTCCATTCGCCTCCTGGCCCTTCCGTCCATGCGGTACGTCACAGCGCCGTCGCTCCAGTCAGAGGTGCCAAACCTGTAAAGCAAATCGATTGTCCGCGGCAATATACCCCTCTGCTGGCAACGCCTCAGGGCGTGGTCTGTGATGACAAGCGTCGGCTTATCGTTTTGCCCCATTGATTGTCCTGTCATGATGCGTCCCTCCTCCCCCTGCGTCCCGTTCTTAAACGTACACGCCTCTGCCAACCTCGCTTGGAGCCGTTCAGTCACAAGCTGTCCATTACCATCTGTCTGCGCTCCCAGGCAGCAGACTTCCGCCATAGAGGTTCGATCCCGCTTGGGATGGTCCCGCAGTCCACCGCCTTCGATACGCCCCGCATCCTGCCCCCGACCTTCCCCCTCACAAGTTCGGTGGTGAGCCGACAGGGTTCGCGGCCATCACTGTTATATGTGGAGGCCCTCCACAAGGAATGTGCCCGCCTCACGTACGACGTTGAACGTCAGATCAGTACCACTCTTCGAAAAAAGTCCCCGCTCAACCATGTACTCCAACTGCGCAATACCCAGTGGAACGGCGACGAGCATTTCGGCGGGCTGAGCGCACAGGAACACGAACGAGCCTAAAGTGGAGTCGGCTAAATGTCTGTGGACCTCATCTTCTTTCACTCCAAACCACCAGTGGTCTGGGGAGGTCTGTGATGAAAAGGCCAGATAGTGCCACTTCCCGTCGGCGGTCTCGACCTATGGCCTTGGTCTCTCGACTCGAGCCTCGATTCTTTCAAGATAGGCGCCCCGTGCGAGCATGGCCTTCCGCCTCTTGCCCAGACTCCCAAACTCCTCCGGAAGCGCCGCATACTGAAATTCGGCCGGTTCACGACCCTTCAGTAGGGTGCTATTCGGGATGTACTGCGCCTCGACGCTCTGTTCAGTAGACGTCCCGCTCGGAGCATTTTCAACATGCTCGATGCCGGATTCCCGTGACTCACGCAGCGCCTCCGCAGCATCCAGAACCTTCCGGAACGCGGCATCCGCGTTGTTCTTAAGAGGTTCCGCCCACTTCTTTAGGCGGCCGTACGATTCGTCACTGATCCTCAAGACCGGTGGCATGTCTCACCCTCCTGCAATCGTTTGTTACATTGTCACGCTCAGTGTAAAACATGGGGTCTGTTCGTTAAGTCTAGTTCCGGAGATTGGGTAGCCGACCGTCCACCCAGTGACACGATCACGCTGGGGGGAGGGTGCGGCCCTGTGCCAGGGCCGCACGTGGATTCCCGATCAAGCCGGGAATGATAGATGGGCAGGTGGGGTTACGTCCGGGCTGAGGCAAAAAGAGCGGGGCGGCCCGATGGGCCGCCCCGCTCACGTGCTGTGCTAGCCTCGCTGTGTGGTGAGAGCGAGAACCGTCCCGGAATCCCTACCGCAGGTTGCCTTGCATCTGCTCGATGGTCTCTTCGGCCTCGTTGACCATGTCCATGAGGATCTGACGAACGGGCTTCCGCTCCGTCAACATGCCGCCGATTTGCCCAGCCGGGTTGCCGATCAGGTCCCAGCGCCCCGCCTTGCGCGCGGCTCGAGTGAACGGCTCTTGGAGTAGACCTTGCAACGGCATCGGAAGCGCGTCGAGACCCGAAGACGCCCACTTCAGCTTCACGGCGTTCTGGTACGACCGCTGCTGCTTGCCGGATGAGAACTTGCTCGTCGTGAACTCATCAGAGCGTGCGCCAAGGATTTGATCCTGGTGCGCAGACGGAATGTGGTTCTCCTCCGCGACGAGGAAGGCGGTGCCGACCCAGACCCCCTGCGCGCCAAGCGCGAGCGCCGCCGCCACGTGACGGCCGGTTCCGATTCCGCCCGCAGCCAAAACCGGCCGTGGGGAGACTTCATCAACAACCTGCGGCACCAACACGAAGGTGGAGATGTTGCCCGTGTGGCCTCCCGCCTCCGTGCCCTGCGCGGTGATGATGTCAACGTCAGCCGCAACCTGCCGCTGCGCGTGGCGCACAGCACCGGTCATGCCAATGAACTTCATGCCCTGCGCGTGACCCTGTTCCGTAAACCACTCCGGTGGCTCACCAGTCGCGGCGGCGAAGAGAGGCACTTTGTTGTCCATGACGATCTCGATCTTCTTACGCAGCAACTCCGTGGACATCGGCTCACCTTCGGAGGGCTCTTCAGGTTCGAAGCCGTATTCGTCCAGCAGTTCCTGTACCAGTGCGACGTGCTGTGGATATTGCGGCGCTACCTGCGCATAGAGTTCTTTGTTGCTGGCCGCGGTCACCTCGGCGCGCGTCGCCGGCATCAGGAAGTCCATGCCATAGGGCTTGTCACCGACAAGTGATTTGAGTTCACGAATGCCGGCATCCATCTCATCGAGATTGCGGAAATTGTCGCCAAGAACGCCAAGGCCGCCTGCATTGCTGATCGCGGCGACCATCGCGATGGGTGTTGGCGCAAGATCCTGGCTGCCTCCAACGGCCATACCGGCGAGAAGTATCGGGTACTCCATGCCCAACATGTCGCAGAGCGGTGTGCGAAGTCTGTTTGCCATCGTTTCCTCCCCTATCCCTTTTTATGGGTGCGTGCCATCTGACTGCGTGACGCGTGCGCGTGACGGCGTTCCCGACGCTAGCGCAGGTTGCCCCGCATGCGTTCGATCGTCTCCTCCGCCTCATTGACCATATCAAGAAGGATATCGCGGGCCGGTCGGCGGGACTTGAGCATGCCGCTCACCTGTCCGGCGCTTGCAGCGTCGATGTCCAACCGGCCGGCATGTCGCGCCCCTGCATACAGCGGTTCCATCAGGATGCCCTGTAGTGGCATTGGCAGCGCTTCCAGCCCGGATTGGGACCACGCCTCCTTCACGGGCGTCTTGTAGCTGCGGGACTGCTTGCCCGTGTTGTACTTGGTCAGCGTGAAATCTTCAGATCGCGCTCCGACGATTTGCTCCTGATGCTCGGTCGGAATCGCGTTTTCCTCCGCGACGAGGAATGCCGAACCGACCCAGACTCCCTGAGCACCGAGCGCCAGCGCGGCGGCGATCTGTCTCCCAGAGCCGACACCGCCCGCTGCGAGAACGGGCGTGGGCGCGACGGTGTCCACAACTTGTGGCACCAATGGGAACGTTGCAATGTTGCCCGTATGGCCGCCCGCCTCTGTACCCTGAGCGATCATAAAGTCGACGCCTGCGGCCTTCTGCCTCTGCGCATGGCGGACTGCGCCAACGACGCCGCCCACCTTCATCCCGTGCTCTCTCGCAACGTCCATGACCATGGCAGGGTCGCCCAGTCCGGCGACAAACACGGGCACATTGTGATCCGCCACAACCTCAAATTGCCTCCGCAGAAGATCGGGCGACATTGCCTCTGAGGCATCGTCGGCGAGGGCAACATCGGGAAGGTTGTGCTCCTGCATGAGGTCCTTGACGAAACCGCTGTGCCGCGGGTAGTCCTTCTCAAGCCGCTCTCGCACTGCCGCCTTCGTATCCCGTGCGCCCATCTCGGCCATCGTCGCCGGCAACAGGAGGTCGATACCCAATGGCCCACTCGTAAGCTGCTTGAACTCCGTGATGCACCTATCGATCGTGTCCGGCTTGCGGCTGCCGCACCCCATCACGCCAAGGCCGCCGGCATCCGTGACGGCTGCGGCAAGCCGTGGTGGGCTCGGCATGCGATCGTCCATACCCAATGACATGCCCGCCAGAAGGATGGGATATTTAATGCCGAGCAAATCCGTTAGCGGCGTCTTCAGTCGATCCATCATCCTACCCCTTCCCCAGATCACCACCCAGCGTTGGGCGTATCTTTACACGCCCAACGCATCACCCCCACAGGTCGTGACGGCTTATGGTAAACCCGCACTGCCCCTATCGCAACCGTCTCATGCGATTCCGACCGTTGTCGCGATTAGCTGAAATCCGTACGCTGATGCCGCCCGATATAGCCGACCACAACGGCCTTGCGCGTCTCGTCCCAGGCAAAGGCGATGCGAATCTGCCCCGCTGAGTTCCCGGCGCCCCGCCCGATGTGCTCCGTAAGCGGATACTTCTTGCCGTCATGGATCACCTCGTAATCAGAACGGTATTTGCCGACCGTAACCTCAGATTGGAACGGCCGATAGTGCCATCCACATGTCTCGAACAGGGAACCGTCCAGGTTCCCCACGGGGGTGTCACCCATCTTGGAATCGCGGTAGGTGGTCGCGAGCCACTCAAGCGCACTGTACACCTGGCTACGCTGATCGAAGTAGATCTTGCGGTCTGAGCTATTGTTGAGGGCGATGAGCAGTCTGTCAGGCCACCTGTTCTCGACGAAACGGAGAACGGCGGCCACGGTATCAAAATCTGGTGGTGGGGCGGGAGTTTCCTCCTCCACCTTGTGAGCGTCAGCGTAGCTGAGACGCGTCGCCTCCATCTCGTAGCGTAGCTCCCTGTGTTGTTGCTTGAGCTCGTTGTACTCGCTCTGCACGGTCTCCGCAGTCGCCTTCAGATTCGCGTTTTCCTGTTGTAAGTCCGCCACCATTTCCTGGAGGGTGTCCCGCTCGGCGTCATCGGCCTCCTTCACATGGGTGCCAGACGACCCCTCCTCCGGGGTGTCCGAATCCTGCGAGATGATCTCCTCGATGGCGGGTTCCACGTGAACCTGTGCCAGCGCCTCTTCCAGTGCCGTCAAGGCTGCGATGATCTGCTCCTGGAGGACGCCTCGATCCGCTGCCCGCGCGGCCTCCTCACGATATGTGCCCCCTGTTGCACGCAGCGCCTCGTAGCGCTTGAGAAGTTCGGCGAGATTGTCGACGGCCTTCAGCGCCAACTCAGCGTCCGCCCAAGGCCCGGCCCTATCCGGCAGCCTTTCGTCCGCGTCCCATTCGAAGAATGCAAGGAGGTCGCCGTGTGCGTTCAGGACTTCATTGATGCGGCCACTAACGCCACTGGCCTGTTCATGCTCTCTCTCCTTGCTTGCCCGGAGTTCTACGACGTCGTGGATGAATTGCGTCAGCGGCTCGCGCCACTCCGGGTAGCCTGCCGGCAGGGCCCGAAGGCTCGCAAGAAAGGCGTCGAACTGGCGCTGGAACTGCGGCGAGTGCGCCACTTCCTCTGTTTGCGCGTCCCCTACGGCTTGCGAGTCTTCCAGGCGAGTCAACATGAACATGAGAACCACATCGTCTGAAGAGTACTGCGGATTCGCCGCAACAATTGGCGCGCAGATATCCTCGAGAGGCAGACCATCGTCGTCCGCCGTCTTCTCCTTCGCGTTGGCATCCACCTCCAATCCTTGCTGCCGCAACGCCGCCTCAACAACGGCTCGCAGATCGGGCCGCGACTCCTTCCACACGGCCAGGACGGCCTCGGCGAGTGGTTCGTAGGCCAGCGCGGCACGACGGACGGGCTGAATAAGCAGGCGGACAGGAGCGCGTGCCGCGCTGGCTTCACGGAACCCATCCATGGACACGCGTCCGGTGATGGTGTTGTCGAGGGCGTTTCTGGCCGCATGGGAGACCCTGGGCCTGTTGGAAAGCGACCACTCGACAACGGTGGCCTGATATTCTTCGCTCAATGATTCAAAGGGCGTCCCAGACCCGCGAGCGTCGTCTTCGCCGGTTTCCAAGCGCAACACGTCGACCATGCCGATAACCTCCTGCATCCCCGGGCATTCCCAGTGCCACCAGACGGCGCTTAAATGATAGCGCACGGGGCGGACACGAATCCCCAAAAATACGTCGTGACCGGGTGCGCCGGGCCGCTCTACGCGCACCACGTCATTCAGGATCACGCACGGCGACCCCCACGTCATTCTGAACGGAGCGGTACTCACTCCCTGTCATTCTGAACGGAATGGCACTCACTCCCTGTCATTCTGAACGGAACGTAGTGAAGTGAAGAACCTAACGCGCCTCTGCCGCAGTGGGGACGTAGATTCTTCGCTGCGCTCAGAATGACAGCGGGGGACGCTCAGACTGACAGAGGGGGACGCTGGTGAATGACGGGAGAGACGCTCACGACTGACAGAGGGGCACCGGTGGCAGCCGCCGGGAGCGGCGCGGCAATGCGAGACGCGGGAGAACCGATGGGTTGTACTCTGCTACGATGTGCATTCAGGTGACTAGAGGTCGCCCACGGCAAGTTGAGTGAGCCAAAGGGGTAATCGCAATGAACGGTCAGGTTCTGGACTTTACTCTGGAGACCAACGCCGGAGTTATTTCGGGAGGAGATGGTCAGCGCTACACGTTTGCGGGATCAGAGTGGACAGGGGAAGGAATTCCTACGGTAGGGATGCGCGTTGACTTTCAGGCGAACGACGATGTTGCCACTGCCATTTCCCATATTGGCGCGGCCGCGGGAGGGGCACAAAAGAGCAAGGTGGTCGCAGGAGTGCTTGCAATCCTACTGGGCGGCATTGGAGTCCACAAGTTCTATTTGGGATATGGTGGTGCCGGAGCACTCATGCTCGCAGGGTGGGTCGTCGGAGTCATTACAACGATGTTACTTGTTGGATTCTTCCTGTTAGCAGCACTAGCCATCATCGCGCTCATTGAAGGCATTATCTACCTGACAAAGTCTGACGAAGACTTCGAAGAGACCTACGTCCTCAACCGGAAGCCCTGGTTCTAGCCGGCGGGGTTGCCTTTGCGGAAAGCTCCCCGCTACCGCTCTACAGCGTCAGGCGTGAGTAGAGTTGCGGCAGGCGTTTGGGAAGAAGTTCAATGTCTGCGAGGACTTCATACGGGAGGTCGCCGCACATTTCTTTCATGTAGTCGTGGCCGGCGCGGTCCACGGTTAGCAGGAACGGAATGATGCCTTTGGACTTTGCCTCCAGCAGCGCCATATGTGTGTCCTGCACGGCGTATTCCTTTTCCGCGCCCTCCCTGCTGTAACCACGATCCTGTGGGCGGCCATCCGAAATGAGGAACAGCACTTTCGTCTTGGCGCTCGTCGCATCCAGTTTGGCCAGGGCATGGCGGATGGCGGGGCCCATGCGCGTCGCGTGCAGTGGTGTGATTCCATCGATGCGCCTGACGACGCGGTCTGAGAACGGCTCCTCAAGCGCCTTGATGCTATAGAACTCGACATTTTCCCGGCCGTAGCCGGAGAAACCGTAGATTCCGTACTGATCGCCAATAGTCTCCAGCGCGCGGATCAGCAGAACCGTCGATTCCTTTTCGAGGTCGATAATGCGGAGATATGATCGCTTCTGCTGTTCACGGCGGGAGCGCAGCCAGAACAGGTATTGGCGCGGGTCGTCCGGGATTTCCTCATCATCGTCATCGAAGTCCGCTCGCTCTTCGATGGCCTCGGCCGTCGATGCACTCATATCGAGCAGGAATATGACGGCCACATCCCGCTCCGTCTTGTTTCGCCGCCAATAGATTTTGTCATCGGGAGTCGCGCCAGCGCGACGCTGCACGATGGCATCGATGACGGCGTCAAGGTCAAACTCCTCACCGTCCGTCAGGCGTTTCTCCTTGCGGTACGTCTCCGGAACCATCATCTCAAACTGCCGCCGCACTTCATTGATCAGGCCTGCGTGCCGTTCAATTGTCTGTTCATAGAACTCGGCTGAGCCCTCCGCCATTGTTGATTCACGGACACGGCACCACGCGGGCTTGTAGTCAAGCGCAACGAAATCCCACTCATCGTAGAGCGCCGTCCGTTCCTGTTCCTCAAGCGGTTGGTCACTCTCTTCATCGCCAGGCCCGCCCGTGCCAACTTCACCCATTTCATCCTTGAATTCCGCATCGGGGCCTTCGATCGCTTCACTCATCAGGCTGGAGATAAAGAGGCCGCTGGGGTCGTCGATATCGCCCTCAACGACGCTGGAGAGATCGATTTCGGCGCTCTTTTCGAGGAGCTGACGGACCATTTCCTCGGTGAGGGGCGGCGCCTGCACGGTGTCGTCCGCGCGTTGCTGGCCCTTACGGAGGTTGGCGAGGGTCTGTACGAGTTCAGGCTTGAAGTCTCCGCGGTAATCGACGTCCTGCGGTGGCTGGTACGGCACATCCTGTTCGGTGCCGGAGCCCGGCACAAAGTCTTCGCCGCCCACCGAGGCGCTGTCCGCCTCCTGCAGGCCCTGAGTCGTCTCTCCGCCGAGCTCATCGATATCCATTTCGTCCCAATCGAGATCGGTCTGTGGCGGCGTGTTGGGCACCTTGATCAGCAGGCGGTAGAGGATGACTGTTGCTTCCGCCGTATCCTCCACCGTGGCTTCATCATGCCGTAGTCGTGCCAGAATGCCGGCCATGCGGTCAACAATGTCACGCAGGTTCTGCGGAACCGGTATCTTCTTGCCTCCGTCCAGCAGGGTCATACGGATGAGAAGCTCGATGAGCGCCTCACGCAGCGGCAGCTGCTGCGGGGCTGGGCGGCCAATGACGGCGGCGGCCTGCACCATACCATACGCGCGGCGCAACCCCCGGTAGCGCAACCGTACCAGATGGTCAACGCGGGTATCCTCAAGCGCGCCGAACAGATCTGACGCAAGGCGGCGTTCAGGAAAAAGGTCAAAGAATCGCTCGAAGTCAGACAGGACGCCGACAATCGTGCCGGTCATCTCCTCGTTGGGGGTTGCTGCAACGTGCGCACGCGCTAGGCCGTTGGCGTTCTGCTCACTCAGGCGCGCCGCCAGTTCCGGACGCGTCGTCGGGAAGATGACGCCGGGGCGGTTGAAACCGAAATCAAAGCTGTGGAACTCAAGATGGCCGGTCTGATGCGTGCACAGAACCTTGAACCAGCCGAAGTTGTCGTCCTTGGACTCAAAGAGTGCGATTTCCGGCGGAAGGAAGACGTTTGTGCCGTCTGTTGAGGCACGATCTTCAGTCGCCCAGCCGATGCTGCGGTTAGCGAGTTCAGGCGTGGGGCGGAGTTGCATATCACTGCCCGTCAGGCCGCGGGCATACATCTGCAGGATGGGGGCGACGTCATCAAGGCTGATGGTTGCGGAGAGTTCCTGGATCAGGGCCTCGCCACGGGCCGATTCCAGTTTGAAGAATGCGATGCCCGCGGCCTCGTTCCGTTCAAGCAGCGTGACGCCCTCAGAGAACCACCGGCTCAGACTATCGGCGTCGATGCGCTTGAGGACGAGAGGAGCGGCGCGCAGGAACTCAACCCCGGCCTCGTCGGAAAGCCCGCGCAGCACCTCAAAATCATCAAGGGCCTGTCGATGCATGAAGAGCGGCAGATCGCTGATCGCGCGAGAGCCTTCTGCGAGGAACGAGAGGTATCGCTTGCCGCCGTCGCTGGCCAAAGAGATGGCGAACGAGAGAAAGCGTTCACGTTCCGACCGTGCGATGCGCGGCAGCGCAACAGCTGCGGCGCGCTGCGTCTCCTTGGCGTATTTCCAGTTGCCGTCAGCAGTGACATTCAGCAGTTCGAGGTACCGGTCAATGGTCTCTTCATCAACGTACGGCATTGAATCGGCGGCCATCGTGAGGCATTCTTCGGCGAGTTCGCTCGAGTGTGTGGCGACGCGGTCAAGGAAATTCGCGAAGGTTGCAAGATCACTCAGCCGCATATGGTCGAGCAGGCCGGGGCTGACCTCGAAGAAACGTGCGGCCAGGGCGCCGGATTTCCACGTGCCATGGAAGAGTGTCTCGCCCGCCGCGATCCATACCGGCAGGCGCCTCACGTGACGCCGCCCAAGGAACGCGGCACTCGCACGGAAATACGACGAGGCGAGTGGGGCCGAATACGCGGACAGCGCCCGCCCGCTCTCATACCATGTCTGCGCCTCCTGTGGTCGCTCCAGCACGTCCAGCACGGCGGGTGAGGATCGGACGTATTCAGCAGCCGCTTCCCACGCTCGGAAGGACGCGCCAGCGATGCTGAGTGCAGTCGTCAACCATTCATGGTACAGGTCAGCGCTGCCCAAGCGATTTTCCACGTGGGGCGTCGCATTGTGATACGCCTGCCCAACCGCCGCGGGCAGCGCCAGCAACTGGGCAACAAGAGCATCACGCTCTTGCACCTCGTTACTGATTCTGTTTTCTTCTTCTTTCATGCGTCGAGGGGGTACGGGAAGGCGGCCTGATTCCGAGGCCGTCTCCTCAGCAATCGCTACTCAAAGATACTGGTCGTTATCTCCCGAATGCTGCGTTGAACGGACGGATCGTCCGTCAGGGCATCAGAGATGGCCACGTCACATGCGCGGCGCGGCGCCACACCGCGCGAGATGAGCTTTCCGGCATAGATGAGGAGTCGCGTGGAAACGCCCTCCTGCAGGCCATGTTCCTTGAGATTGCGCACCTTCTCCCCAAGGCGGGAGAGCAGGTCTGCGGAGTCCTCATCCACACCGCTCTCCGCCTGAACGATCTGCGCTTCAGCCTCTCGAGGCGGATACGTGAACTCCATCGCCACGAAGCGCTGACGTGTGGATTGCTTGATATCCTTGAGGGCGCTCTGGTAACCCGGGTTGTATGAGATGACCAGAAGGAATCCGTCCGCGGCCTCCAGAACCTGTCCGCGTTTCTCAATGGGCAACAGGCGGCGGTGATCCGTCAAGGGGTGAATGAGGACGGTCGTATCCTTTCGGGCCTCCACAACCTCATCCAAGTAACAGATTGCACCCGTCTTGACTGCGCGAGTCAGTGGTCCGTCAACCCAGCGAGTCTCGTCACCCTCAAGCAGAAA
This sequence comes from Dehalococcoidia bacterium, assembly GCA_965224255.1. Classification (GTDB taxonomy): domain Bacteria; phylum Chloroflexota; class Dehalococcoidia; order UBA6926; family UBA6926; genus VXMO01. The sequence goes on along the minus strand of CBDCYO010000005.1, from coordinate 1,089,224 downwards.
TCGTCCGACAAGATCACTCGCGGTCAGATCCTCATGCGCGGCGATCGTGACAAGCGCTTTGCCGTGAGTGGCCCCTTTGCCATCGTTTCGCACGGTGGTGATGGGGCGTCCGAGACGCCAGGCCATGTATTCGATGAATCGTGTCTTGCCGCAGCCTGTCGGGCCCTTGAGGATGACGGGGATCTTCTCTGCATACGCCGCCGTGAAGACGTCTACCTCATCGCCGATGGGTAGGTAGTACGGTTCACTGTCTATGGTGTATTCCTCGATCTCGTATTCGGCGTACGACATCGCGGTGGCTTTATTCCGTGTCATTTGGTCGGTCATTCCAGTCCCTTTGAATTATGGGCGCGGGTTTCCATGCCTTTTCGTGTGATTCGTCGTTGATTGGATTCTGTGGGTTTTCTGTCCGGTAGCGGCCTAGGCCTACAGGAACGGCCTGATCCGCGCGTGCCATAGCTCACCAACACGGACGCGAAGCTCCTCAATGGTGCCGGTGTTCTTTAGGAGCACGTCTGCGTAGTCTTCCCGCTCTTCATTGGACAGCTGGGCGCGGATGCGCTGCATTGCCTGTTCCTCAGTCAGACCGTTGCGGGACTGCAGACGTGAGACGGCGTCCGCTTCCGTTGCTTGGGTGACCCAGAGCTCGTCGCAGAGGTCCGTCCAGCCAGCCTCTATCATGATGGCGGCCTCCAGAACGGCGATTTTTGCGCCCTGATCGCGGAGATCGTTGATGCGCTGCTCGGCGAGCGCCCGAATACGCGGCCAGGTGATCCCATTCAACGCCTTCAGTTCCTCCGCGTCCGCAAAGACGATTGCGCCAAGCTTGCGGCGGTCGATCTCACGAGTATCCGTGTTGATGAGATCATCGCCCCACCGGGACAGAATGTCCTTCCACGCGTCCGTGTCAGGCAAGTAGGCTTGATGCCCAAGCTCATCCCCGCTGATGATCGTCGCCTCGTATTCATCGCGTAGGATCTCGTTCACCAGGCTCTTGCCACTGGCGATCCCACCTGTCAGGCCAATGACCTGCATCCCACAACCCCCTCGCCATCCGGGTCCCCTATTCGCGCATCAGCGCAGTCTGGCGTTTGCGCCCGAACTCGTAGTATACGGCACGACTCCCGTTCATCGCACGAGCAGACTGCGCGTGTGTCGTATACAGATGGGGGATAATGGAGATAATCAGGTATGGCACGGTCAGGAGAGGATACCTTCAGTACCACGCGAGATGGTGACGAGGAGCGCCACGGGGAGGGGCAGCCAGATGCGCTCCGCTCCCTGCCAAGCGTCGACCGCCTGCTGAGCAGTGAGCCCCTTCGCGACCTCGCGGCCAGCGTTGGCATCGACTCTGTGACGCACGCGGCACGGGAGGCTATCGATGCAGCGCGCGCAGCTATCCGTGCCGGCACGGCCAACGGCGCGCCAGGTATGGACGTACTCACCGAACGTGTCTCGACGACCATCGACGATCTCCTCGCCCCACGGCCCCGCCGCGTGCTCAATGCGGCCGGCGTCATCATCCACACAAATTTGGGACGAGCCCCGCTCAGCCAGGCCGCCATTGACGCCATGACATCAGTGGCCCGCGGCTACTCCGACCTTGAATACGATTTGCGGGCGGGCGAGCGCGGCTCCCGACACGCGCATTCTGAGCAGCTGCTCCGTTTCTTAACCGGGGCAGAGGCCGCCATCGTCGTCAATAACAATGCCTCTGCCGTTCTGCTTGCCCTGACGGCCATCACCTCAGGCCGACAGGTCATTGTCTCCCGCGGCGAGGCCGTGGAAATTGGTGGCCGGTTCCGCATCCCTGACGTTCTTCGTCTGAGTGGCGCAACCCTCATTGAAGTCGGCACGACAAACCGCACCTACGCAGCCGATTACGCGGATGCGATCACTGAGGACACCGGTGCGCTCTTACGCGTGCACCGCAGTAACTTTGCTGTCATCGGCTTTACCAACACGCCTGATGCCGCGGACATCGCGGACATCGCGCATCAGCACGGAGTGCCCCTGATCAATGACCTGGGTTCCGGCTGCCTGTTCGATACCGCTGCCTTTGGACTTGCGCCAGAGCCGACTGTGCGGAATGCGCTGGAGCGGGAGGGTTCTGATATCGCGCTGTTCTCTGGTGATAAGCTGCTGGGCGGGCCGCAGGCAGGCATCGCCGTCGGTCGGCGTGATCTCATCGACAAAATGAAGAGTCACCCGCTTGCGCGTGCCGTCCGCATCGACAAACTGGATCTCGCGGCGTTGACAGCCACATTGCAGGCGTACGCGAGAGGGAGGGCACTGGACGAGGTGCCTGTGTGGCGCATGATCGCGGCGGACGTTCTTTCTCTGGAGACGCGCGTGAAGCGATGGCGCGAGGAGATCGGCGGTGAGGGGCTGCGCGTGGTGGAGGCGGAAACGGCGGTCGGCGGCGGGAGCCTACCCGGCGGCACACGACCGACGCGCGCCCTGGCCATCGAGTCGGAACGGGGCAACGCTGACGATATCGCTAAGCGACTGCGCACGTCCGCAACTTTACCAGCCGTTATCGGCCGCATTGAGGACGATCGCTTGCTGCTGGACCCGCGTACGATCCTCCCTGAAGAGGACGATGTGCTCATTGCCGCGGTCCGCGCAGCGCTGGCGGAGTAGCAGTACGCCACATGATCCGCGCCGGTTACGTTGCCATCGTTGGTCGGCCAAATGTCGGCAAATCGACACTTGTCAATACGCTTGTCGGAACACAGCTCGCCGCCGTCAGTCCCAAGCCGCAGACGTCGCGATATCGCATTCTGGCCGTTCTGCACGGCGATACCTTTCAGGTGGGACTGTTGGACACGCCCGGGCGGCAGACCTCACCGCGTATCGATGCGCTGAACCGCCAGATGGCGCGCGAGATGCGGCAGGCGCTGGACATTGCGAATCTCGCCGTGCTCATTGCCGCGCCGAGACCCCCGGGCGACGTGGAAGAACTGGTGCTGGGCGAGATCATGGCGCAGGATATCCCCGCCATTATCGCCATTAACAAGATGGACACCGTACGAGCGAGCGTTGCTCTGCCTGCTATTGAGGCATACAAAACCCTCTACCCTCCGTTTCGCGACATCGTGCCCGTCAGCGCCCGCACGGGCGATGGCCTGCCACTGCTCCTGGAGCGCATACTCGCCAACCTGCCGGAGCAGGAGCCATTGTTTGATCCCTCCACGCTCACTGACCGTTCAGAGGCTTTTTTGATTGCGGAGTTGATTCGTGAAGGCGTGTTCACGGTGTATGGCGACGAGGTGCCGTATGCGACAGCCATCGAGGTGGAAACCCATACGCCGCAGGATCCTGAGCACGGCGGCAAAGACTACATCGAGGCGAGCGTGTACGTGGAGCGTGTTTCACAACGGGGAATCGTCGTCGGAAAGGGCGGGAGATCGCTCAAGGAGGTGGGAACGCAGACACGCCCTCTCATTGAGGTACTGCTTGGTCGCCCAGTGATGCTCACCCTGTGGGCGCGGACACGCCCACGCTGGCGGCGCGATGACGGCTTTCTCAGGGTGCTGGCGGAGTGACTGCGGAGCCTCACCCGTACAACCGGTGCGCGATAATGTACTTCTCGACCGAATCCGAGAGGATGCCGCGCAGGGGTGCGCCGTCCGCCAGCAGCCGTCGCACGGATGATGAGCCGATGGCCAGCCGCGGCGCGTCTTCAAGCACGCGGACGCGCTCCTTCAGGCCAGGGAGGGCACGAAAGGAGCCTGTTAGGTCTGGTCGAGCCGCCCCTACCACGCGCGGCAGGGCGATGAACTCGCACAGGCTGAGTAGCTCCTTTGGCCGACTCCATCGTGGCAGATCGGCCAGAGCATCCTCACCCAGGATGAAGAAGAACTCCGTGTCCGGCTGCGCCTGCTCTCTGAGGATGGAGAGAGTGTCCACGGTGTAGGAGGGGCCGGGTCGGGTCACTTCCACATCGGATACGGCATACACGTCTGACGCCCCAACCATGAGATTGGTCATTGCGAGCCGGTGGGTGGCCGGGGCGATGGCGCCCTCTCTCTTGAGCCATTGCTCGCCAGCTGGCACGAACAGCACCGTGTCCAGCCCAACCCGCTTCTTGGCCTCCTCCGCAATCCTCTGGTGGCCGACGTGGGGAGGATCAAAGCTGCCGCCGAGGATGCCAACGCGACTCACCGCCATATCACCTCGGTCTTGCCAATGACGACCCAGTCACCCGGCTCTGCACCTGCTCTCTCAAGCGCGTCGATTGCTCCAATGTGTCCGAGTTCACGCCAAAATTGAGCAGAGACGGCCGTGTCGCTCAGATCGATACCGTCCGCCAAGCGCTCAATGCGGGGATGAACCAGGCGCCAGACACCGTCGTCTTCAGCGTGCACAACAGGAATAACGCGGCCCGGGTCAGGGCGGAGGATGACGTCCGGCTCAGACTGAACCGGTGCCGGCGCCCGTTTGCGTGCATCACGTTCCGCCTCCACACGGCGGAGCGCCGTACGCATGAGTTCCGGCACACCTTCCCCTGTGACGGCGGACACGGCATGAACATCATTGACGCCCTGTGCCATGAACTCCGCTCGGAGTTCCGGCAGCCTCTCCCGCGTCTCCGGCATGTCCACTTTATTTATTGCGATGATCTGCGGCTTCTCTTCCAATCGCGTCGTATATAGCGCCAACTCTGCATTGATGTCACGCCACGCGCCGAGTACATCGTGGAGACTTCCATCGATGATGTGGATGAGGATGGCGGTGCGCTCAATGTGGCGCAGAAACTGATCGCCGAGGCCCTTGCCGGTGTGCGCCCCTTCGATCAAGCCGGGGATGTCCGCCAGCACGAAGCCGTTCCATCCGACGTCCACAACCCCCAGGTTCGGCTCAATTGTTGTGAACGCGTACTCTGCCACACGTGGATTGGCGCCGGAGCCACTCGCTAAAAGACTGGATTTACCAGCGTTTGGAAGCCCCACAAGTCCGACGTCGGCAAGAAGCTTGAGGTCGAGTTGCACGTCGACCTCTTCTCCAGGTTCACCACCCTCGGCCAAACGCGGCGCTCGATTCGTGGAGTTTGAGAACCGCGCATTCCCTCGACCTCCACTGCCGCCGGCCGCAACACGCACACTCGTGCCGTTGGTTTCAAGATCCACGGTCCCGGACGTTATCCCTCCATTCCACACGACAATCGTCCCAACTGGAACGGCCAGAGTGAGATCCGTGCCATTCTTTCCTGTCTGTTTCTTCCTGCGCCCTGGCTCGCCATTCTGCGCCGCGTAGCGTAGATTCCGCCCGTATTCCTGCAGGGTCATGAGACTTTCATCTGCGCGGATGATGACACTGCCCCCATGCCCGCCATCTCCACCATCAGGCCCTCCATATGGCACATACTTTTCTCGCCGAAACGAGACAGCGCCACGTCCTCCATTACCACCTCGCACATGGATCGTAGTGTGATCAATCATTTTGACAGCATATAGAAGGTCTCATTCTTATAATCCTACTAAGAATGGTATAGATGGGCCGGCCAATGTGTTTTTAGCACAGCCGGTGTTGTGGGAATGGGCTAACGGTGTCCTAGGGACGGACTATGACGGGGCTATGGTGGGACGCCCCGTGAGCCGGTCTCGGGAGTGGTTGGGCTAACGTTCCCGCGGTGAGCCTTTTGCTGTACGAGCCAGACTCAGTATTTCCGTCACGGCCTCCTGGAGGGCAGGAGCGGTTGAGATCCGTTCTGTGACGCGCTGAATGCCGTTTGTGACCGCAGACTTCTTCCGGCCACCGAATGACTCACCAATATGGGCCAGCGAGGCGCTGGTATGGTGTCGTGCCAGATACATGGCGAGTTGGCGAGCGTCCATGATGGAGCGATCCATGCTCCGTTCGATGAGGGTTGCCGGCTTAAGGTCGAAATAAGCGGCAGTGGCGCGTATGATCGCGTCGATTGTGATGGGCGCAGTATCGAGACCGGCCGGTCTCGGTACCAGTGCCCGTTGTGCCAGATCAAGCGTGAGGGGCTCATTGAGCAAGGTCGCGTGGGCGATGACCTTGGTGAGGTCTCCCTCCATCTGGCTGACGCTGGTGAAACGGCGCGCAGCGAGGTAGGCCAGAACATCATCCGGCATCTCAGTCCCATAGCGAGAGGCCTTGAAGGCGAGGATATTGGAGCGCGTCCGGCGATCGGGAGGTTTGATGTCAACGGGGAGACCTGCATGGAGTCTGGCGGCGAGTCGGGGGTTCTTGAACTGCAGGGCCTCCGGCGTCCTGTCCGCCGAAAGGACGATCTGTTGGCCAGCGCCGATAAGTGCCCCGCACGTGTGGAGCAGGGCCTCCTCACTCTTGATCTTGCCGCAGACGAACTGCACGTCATCGATGATGAGGATGTCCGGGGAACGATAGAGGGAGCGGAACCGTTCCGTTGTCTTGCCTTGGACTGATGTCACGTAATCGTGGACGAATTGTTCCGCCGTGGCCAGCAGGGTTGTGAGCGAGTGGTGGGGTGCCTCGTTGGCAATGGCATGCAGGAGATGTGTCTTGCCGAGCCCAGGCGGCCCGTAGAGGACAAGTGGGTTGTATGCTCGCAGAGACTCTGAGGCGACCTTCGCGGCGGCCGCGTACGCGAGGCGCGTGTTGTCCCCAACGACGAATTGGTCAAACGTCAGCTGCGGGTCAGGGCGCGTGCCAAGCACGTAGGAGCGGGCTGCGTGCGTCAGGCGTGGTGCGGAAGGGATGTCATCGGTCAAATCGAGTTTCGTGGCTGCGGCTGCCCGTGAGGGGACGGACGTCACGGCGTCCTCGCTGGCGACTTCAAGCACCACCCGGACGGGCCGCTTTCGGATTTCGGAGGCGGCGCGCTCCATCATGGGGACCAGAGATGCTTGGAGCCAGTGCTGCTCATATTCGGTCTGGACTGCAACGATAATCTCGTCGTCACTGAGGGAGAATCCACGCGTACTCTCAAGCCACATGGTGTACGCGGCTGCGCTCATCTGCGTGCGAAGGCGGGTCAACGCCTCCTTCCAGATATCTTGCGCAAGATCATCCACCATTTGAGCGGTTTCCTCTCACTCAATCTCGTCGCAATGCTAATGGGGCCAAGGGGCCCAAATCTGGACGGCACGCCGTAGATGGCTCTGGACATGGACGCGGCCAGCCGCAAGAACTAACCGTAGCACCTGCCCCAAGAGACGCGTCGAGAAGGTAGAGCCGCAAACCGTCATGGTGCCTACGGATATGCCAATTGGCGGCGCGAATCCGCCATTGCGACTAACTCGCAATAGCTCAATAATCCGAGGGTACCCATAGTGGATGCCTGCTACGGCACGAGAAAAATGACACCAAAACCACGCATCATCTTCTGCGGCACGGCAGACTTTGCAGTGCCGATGCTCGATGCCCTCATGGCGTCTGAACTCAGACCCGTGAGCATCTATACGCGCGCAGATCAGCCGGCCGGACGAGGCCGTCGAGAGCGTCGCTCACCAGTGAAGGAACGCGCCCTCCAATACGGGCTTGATGTCCGCGAGCCACGGACACTGCGCGATGACGAGTCGGTGGAACGACTGACCGCGCTGGCGCCGTCCGTCATTGTGACAGCGGCGTACGGGCTGATCTTTCCGCGGAACGTGCTTGCAGCCCCACCACGTGGCGTGATGAACGTCCATCCTTCGCTGCTTCCGCGTCATCGGGGGCCGGCGCCAGTCGTCTCAACGGTACTGGAGGGCGATGAGAACGCCGGCGTGAGCATTTTCCTCCTTGACGAAGGTATCGATACGGGGCCAATTCTGAGCCAAAGAGTTGTACCCATTCGGGCCGGCGAGACGGCCGGGGAGCTGACGGATCGGCTTGCACAGATCGGCGCAGGGCTACTGATCGAGACACTTTCCGGCTGGCTGGAGGGCACGCTAACGCCAAGTCCGCAAGATCACGGCCTTGCGACACACTCTCGCCTGCTTGTGAAAGGGGATGGTGAGGTGGGCTTTGATCGGTCCGCAATCGAGCTTGAGCGCCACATCCTCGCCATGACTCCGTGGCCGGGCGCGTACACGTGGCTGGCAGGCAAACGGCTGGGCATTCTGCGTGCCGTCGCCCTGCCGGAGGAATATGATGCGCGCGGCACGCCGCCAGGCCGCATCGTCCGGCTGCGACGCTCAGAAGACGGAGGCGGCGCGGGTGTGGCCGTCGGGACGGGCGAGGGGCTGTTGGAACTGCTGGAAGTGCAAGCGGAGGGTCGCCGCGCAATGACCTCCCGTGACTTCGTACGCGGCCACCCTGAGTTCATCGGAGTAACTCTACCGGGTTGAGTGGCCCCATGATGGCAGCCGCACCCGCCCAGGGGATAGGCATGCGCTCAGATTCATCACTCCGCTCTTTCCACCCCCAGGGTCACGGGTAGGTCATCGATTGTGACGGAGTTTGTCGCTGTGCCGTCCACTGGCGGTGACTGCAGGATGTCGATGGCGAGCGTTTCCTGTCTCACGTAGTCGCCGAAATCGCTCAGCGCGCCCGCAAGCCTCGCGTCGCCCCCGGAGACATAGGCCCTGATGCGGTCCGAGACATTGAGATCAGCATCACGGCGCAACTCTTGCAGGCGCCGCACAAGCTCACGGGCCAATCCTTCTCGCGCGAGTTTTTCAGTGACCTCTGTATTCAGCGCCAGCGAATAGACTCCCTCTGCGCCGGACAGAAAACCAGGGCGGTCTGACGTGTCAAGAATCAGATCCTCATGCGAAAGTGTGAAACCGGCGAGGTCCTGCGGCTGCTTGTTGCGGACACGCGCTGCAACGGTTTGAAGTTCGCCATCACCCAGCCCCGCAAGATGCGCGGCGAGCTTTGGCAAGTCGGCACCAAGGCGTCGTCCGAGGAGCTGCAAATTGGGCAGGAGGCGGACGGAAAGGAACGCAGATTCATCATCGACGGGCCGCACGGCCTTGACGTTGAGTTCCTCCTTGAGTTGATCCTCGATGCGGGCCAGCGATTCCTGATCTGCTCGGCCCGGCAGCATGACCAGCAGTTCCTGCAACGGCTGGCGGACCTTGATCTGCGCGCGGCCGCGCACGGCGCGGCCCAGACTGGAGAGACGTACGGCAAGGCGAACATCATCTTCTGTTTTGTTGTCGCGCAGCGCAGCGTCCGCCTGAGGCCAGTCAGCGAGGTGGACACTCGCTGGCGCAGCGTCAGGGAGCGCGGCCGCAAGATTGCGGTGCATGTGTTCCGCGATGAACGGGGTGAACGGGGCGAGAAGGCGGGCAAGGGTCGTTAGCGTTTCATAGAGCGTGCGATAGGCAGCGGCCTTGTCTGCGTCATTGTCAGACTTCCAGAATCGGCGTCGATTACGGCGTATGTACCACGTGGAGAGCTCATCGACAAACGACTCAATGGCGTGCGTCGCCTCCATGACTTCGTACCGCTCCATGGCGTCCGTGACGCCCGTGACCAACCCATTCAGGCGGGAAATGAGCCATCGATCAAGCAGCGGGCGGTCTGCGAGAGGCAGGGTGGGAGTGGCGATAGGATCAAACCCGTCCACGTTGGCGTACGTGACGAAGAAGCTGTAGGTGTTCCATAGCGGCAAGAGAAAGCGACGGATGGTATCGCTGACGAGGTTGGCGGAGAAACGGCGCGCATTGCCCGGTGTTGAGGCCGTATACATGTACCACCGCAGGGCGTCGGCGCCATGCGTGTTCAGGATCTCCCACGGCTCCACGACGTTGCCGCGAGACTTAGACATCTTCTCACCGTCCTCATCCAGGATGTGGCCTAAGGACAGCACATGACGGTAGGCAGGCCGGTCAAAGAGCAGGACGGCAAGCGCGTGCAACGTATAAAACCATCCGCGCGTCTGATCCACGCCCTCGCAGATATAATCCGCCATCTGCTGCTGCTCGAAGATATCCGCATTCTCGAACGGGTAGTGCCATTGCGCGATGGGCATCGCCCCGGAGTCGTACCAGGCGTCCATGACTTCCGGAATACGCCTCTTGGAGCCGCCGCATGCGTCACAGGAGAAAGTGACGGCGTCAATGAACGGCCGATGGAGATCCAAGCCGTCCGTGTACCCCTGAAGGCCCGGCTGAGAGGCGAGTTCCTGGATACTGCTGAGAGCGGTTTCATTACCGCAGTCCGCGCAGATCCAGAGAGGGATGGGCGTCCCCCAGTAACGCTCACGGGAAAGGGCCCAATCCACGTTGTTCTGCAGCCACTCACCGAAGCGCCCCTCACGCATGTGTTCGGGTACCCAGCCGATTTCACGATTGGCAGAAATGAGCCGCTCCTTGAGCGCGGTTGTCCGTATGTACCAGGACTCCTTTGCGTAATACAGGAGTGGTGAATCGCACCGCCAGCAGAAGGGATACGTGTGGGTGATGGCGCCACCGCGGAGGAGCAGGCCACGCTGTCGCAGATCTTCGGTGATGGCCGGATCCGCGTCCTTGAAAAACGTGCCGGACCAGGGCATGCCGTCGTGATCCGAGACGTTACCATCGATGGTGACGACGTGCACGACGGGCAGACCCTCTGCCTGTCCCACGCTCAGATCCTCTGCGCCATACGCGGGCGCGATGTGGACGATGCCGGTGCCTTCCGTCAGCAGGACGAAATCCGCTGCAACGACCTGGCCTGCATAGCCCGGCGGGACGGCGTAGTTAAACAGCGGCTCATAGGTCAGGCCGACAAGATCACGGCCATGGATGGTATTGAGGGTCGTATATGGCCCGTCGATGGCCTGGTCAATAAGAGCCTCGGAGAGGATGAGGCGCTCCGGCTCACCGTTCAGACCCCACGGACCTTCAACGATGACGTAACGCGCACCGATGGCCACAGCGAGTCCGGTGTTGCCGGGGAGCGTCCAGGGTGTCGTTGTCCAGGCCAAGAGGTACGCCGTCGTGCTGTTCTCGCCGAGCAGATCTCGGGCCGTTTTATCGTCCTTGATGCGGAACTTCACGTGGACCGACGGATCTTCGACGTCGTCTCGGTAGCCGAGTGCCACCTCATGCGAACTCAATGACGTGACGCAGCGTGGGCAGTGCGGCGTCACGCGATACCCCTGATAGATCAGCCCCTTTTGCCACAGCTGCCCAAAGATCCACCAGCCGGATTCGATGTAGTCATTGGAATACGTGACGTATGGGTCATCCATATCAACCCAGTAGGCGATGCGTTCTGAAAGCGATTCCCAGTCCTGAACATAGCGGAACACGCTTTCCCTGCACTTCTCATTGAATTCCGCAATGCCATATGCTTCGATGTCGCGTTTGGACGAAAGGTTAAGCTCGGCCTCGACGGCAAGCTCAACGGGGAGGCCATGCGTGTCCCATCCGCCCTTACGCGGAACCTGGTAGCCCTGCATGGTCTTGAAGCGTGGGATCACGTCCTTGAAGACGCGGGCGAGGACGTGGTGAACGCCGGGCGCGCCATTGGCAGTGGGGGGGCCCTCGAAGAACGTGAAGATCGAGCCGTTCTCGCGCTCACTCATCGAGCGCTTGAAGATGTTGTTCTCCTTCCAGAAACGGAGGATGTCCCCTTCCATGTCGGGGAAGGAGACCCTGCTCGAGACGGGTGAAAAGGGCATCGACTGTCTACCTGCCTGAAATTCCCTGATCTCTGTGGGTTTGCGCGGTGCCTGAATAGACATCTATTGTGAAAAATGGCACGTGACAACGTCAAGCGGAAGGAGTTTCTGCGCTTGAAGACGTGCGCTTCACCAGCGTGTCACGCGGCGCGACGCCCCGGGCGAGATCGTATCGTTGTCCGGTAGTCGTCCAAAGGCGAGGTAGGTGAGGGCGCCGGGAAGCAGCAACAGTATGACGACGACCCAGAACCATCGGTTGCCGCCTCGTACGCGCTTGCGTTTGCCCAGATCACGCCCTGCGATGATCTGGGCGCCAACTTGTACGGCCACATAGAGGAGGATAACGGCCAGCCAGAAAATCGTCGCTGACATCAGGATGGAGTGAGTCGATGGGACGCTCGCCCGGCCTATTCCGCCGTGACGGCAGTGCCGTAGGCGAGTAGTTCGGCCGCGCCGGACATAACCATGGAGGTGGAGAAGCGCACCGCGATGATGGCGTTGGCGCCCAGGTCTTCCGCCCGCTGTGACATTCTGTCCATCGCTTCCAGGCGGGATTGCGCCATGAGTTGCGCGTATTCAGGAACCTCGCCTCCAACGATGTTCCTGAATGTGGCGGTGATGTCTCGACCGAGATGGCGGGCGCGTACGGAATTGCCGTACACCATTCCGAGCGTAGCGGTCAGGGTCATTCCGGGGATGGTGCCAGATGTCACGATGATCATGGTTGCGTCTCCTCATAGCGGCGCACGTCCGGGTTGTGTCTGGCCCTCAGCATGTCCCAGAGAGACTTGACGAAAACCACGAGTGCGCCAATAACGGTTGTTGGCACGCCAATCCTGATCAGGAAGGGAACCTCATCGGCCAAGACAATGAAGCGCAGCAGCATGTACGCCCCATACCCGCCAATGATGACGGTACCCACCAAGAGAAGCATCAATCCTAGCCTCATTCTACCTGCCCCCTCCGGAGATCAGCGTCTTGCCGTACATGATACGTGACGTGTGTCAAGACGTGTCTCTCCCCACAACCACCGGCCATCAGCATAAATACAAAGAGGCCGGGATGGAATGCATAACCACGTCTGCGGCGAATTGAGACATGTCGGCACTCATCACCGCCTTCGTCAGGTGGATTGACTTCGGGCGGTGGCTGCGATGATTGCCTCGCGAGTGGGGAAATCATCTGTGGAGAGTGGCTGCGTATCTGGAAGGAGTGATGCAGCGGCTGCGGCAAATCTCGCCGCGGAAACCGCATCACGTGTCTCGGTGAGGCGAATGAGAAAGGCGGCGGCCGTTGTGGCAAGGATGGCCGGATCTTCTGCGCGCCGCACGTGAGAGCCGGGTGCGATCTCTCTCCACGTGTCTTGCCATCGGAGGCGCACCCTCAGTGTAGGGCTGAGCGTCACGATGATGGGAGCCTCCGGTGCGTCAAGCGGGTTGACGTCCTTACCTGCCTGTAGGTCGTGCTCGGCGCAAATGAGCGCCCCGATGCCAGGGAACAGCGTCGACGGCGGCGGCGTGTCCGGGGATGCCCCTTCATGGCCGGATCCCCTTTGAGTAATCACCCCAACAAGTGAGCGGCTAAACTTGCCAAGCATCAAGGAATCTATCTCGTGTGCCGCGGGCGCGGCGAGCACAATCTCAGCATCCAGCCACGTCCATGGGATGTGTTCGGCACGTAGCGTTGCCGGGCCGGCCACCACGGTGACGCGCATGGATGTCAACAATTCTGCGAACGCTGCTGGCGGCTTACTGGCCGCGAGCAGACCGGTGGCGCGTCCCAAACGGGCAGCGGCAACTGCGGCCAATGCAGCGGATGAGCTCGGCCCGCCGATTGCTAGGCAATCTGGAACGTTGCCGGTCACGGCACGTGGGCTACAGGGGGCGAAATCTGCGGCCCCCTGTGATGGACTCCCACCGCGCAGGAATGGCGGAGGCGTTTAGCGGGTTGGAGGCGCCTCGTCGTTCTCCTCGGTATCATCATCATCTTCGTAGTCATCATCGTCATAGTCGTCATCGTCATACTCATCGTCGAATTCCGCGTCATCATCATCATCGTCATAGTCGTCATCGTCGACGACTGGGGCGGGAGGAGCGGCGGACGACGGGGCGCTTGCGGGGGCGCCTGCGGGGGCGCCTGCCACCGGTTGTCTGGCTCCGCGCGGTGCTTGCTGGATGGTGACGCGTCGATCCTCGTCGTGCCCGGTGCTGCCGGTGACGACGTTTGGATTGTCGACCAGCGTCATGTGAATGATACGTCGATCCGCCGGTGGCATGGGTTCGAGGGTGATTGGCCGCCGCCGTCGTCGTACGTGATCTGCGGCGCGCAGGGCGACCTGTTGAAGGCGATAGATGTGTCGCTGCTGATACCCCTCGACGTCAATCCGCAGGGGTACGTAATGTCCGGCGGTGCGGGAGACGATGGTGTTCAGGAGCATCTGCATGTGGTGGAGCGTCTGGCCGCGCCGCCCAATCAGCAGACCTGCGTCCTCTCGCTCAATATCCAGAACGATGGGATCCCCGGGTTCGGATTGGCGCGTCGGATCACTTCCCGGAACGTAGACGGATATCTCCGCCGCAAAATCCATGAAATTGAGTAGCTCATTGAGAATGTCCCGCGCGCGCTCTGCATCCTCTGACAGGGAGGTAAGGGAGCTATAGTCGCCGTCCCCGTCCCCTTGCCTGACGATCAGGCGGATCCGCGCGTCTTCCGCGCGGATCCCAAGCAGTCCAGACCGACCTTCGCTAAGAACGTCGACGTCGACGTCCTCGCGATCGAGACCGAGGTCGGCGAGACCTCGGCGAATCGCTTCCTCGACGGTCTTCCCTGTCCACTCCAGACTCTGATTCATGGTCTGACCTCGTCTCTACCTGTGGGGCTTGAGAAGCCGTGGCCGAGAGACTCAAGCGCGGCCGACCCGGCAGTAGATTCCCCCATCCAGATATGAACCCCTGCAGGCCTATTGTGATGGCGTTAGAAACGAACCAGTATAGAGCTAAGCCGGATGGGAAAGTAAAGGCGAGGAACCCCAGCATAATCGGAAACAGGAACAGCATGATCTGTTGCTGCTGCCTCTGCTGATCAGATACGGCCGGCGGCTGCATGATGCGCTGCTGCGCCCAGGTAGAGGCTGCAACAAGTAATGGCATGAGGGGTGTCGGGTCCGGGGCGGAGAGGTCCAGCGTGCCAAGAATCCAGGGCATCTCCGTGTTCAACGGGAGTGCCTCACCACCCACAGGCAGCCATGAATAGAGCCGCTGTGATAGATACACAAAGCTGCCGGGCAGATTGCCCAAACCCTTGATGATTGCCCAGTACAGCCCAATCCAGATGGGGAACTGTACGACCATCGGCCCCAGGCACCCCAGGGGATTGATGCCTGACTGGCGGTACAGGTTCATCGTTTCTCGCTGCTGCAACTGGGGATTGTTCTTATACCGGTTTCGGATCTCCTGCATTTGGGGCTGCAGTGCTTGCATCCTGGCTGAGGACTGCAACTGCTTCAGTGTCAGTGGATAGAACGCCCCGCGGACGATGATGGTGAGGCCAATGATGGCGAGCGCCATGCTGTCGAAGAGCACGCTGTATAGGACCACAAGCCCGTTCAGCATCGGCTGCAAAAGCAGGAAGATGAATATGTCGCCGACGACTTCCATAACTGCTGCTTAATCCTCCAAGGGGAAAACCCGCACCGGTTGCCGTAGTGACGGCGAGGCTCGATAGATAACGCCGTCCTGCGCAAAGAAGAGTGCATCGTTTTCACCGATCGTCACAATCGGCGCGTACATCTCTGCCGGCAGCTTACCCCCAACGATGCCTGAACCCGTCCGAGGGTCAACCCACCACGTCTCGCGCTCTTCGTTCGCAAGGACGACGCGATTACCCACCAGTGCCGGTTCGCTGCGTATGGCCCCACCGGTCACGAGCGGGTCTGCGACAGGCACGCCGGTGGCTGTGTCAAGGATATAGAGCGAATGATCCAGCGATGGTGCTACCAGGCGGTCGCCGATGATGAGGGGCGCAGCCCAGAACCAGTTGTCTGCGGTGAAGGGCGACGACCATTTGGGTCGTCCTGTTACTGCGTCAAGCGCATACATGTTGCGGTCGAATGAGCCGACGTACAACGTGCCGTCATCTGACAGGGTCATGCCGCCAATTCCCGCTCCGGCTTCATGGCGCCATGCCTCCGTGCCACCACCATCTCCTAGGCGAACGGCGTGCAGGATACCGCGCAGCGTGCCGACGTAGGCAAGGCCATCACCGATAATCGGCGTGCCCCATATCTCGCCGTCGGATGTAAACGTCCACCGAGTGGAGGCTGTTGACGGGTCCAGCGCGTACAGGGTTCCACCTTCCGTGCCAATCAGAAGCATGTCGTCCGGTGTGAGCGCCGGGCCGCCGACGATGGCGGAGTCCGCCTCGAAGAATGGCGTGCAACTCACCTCTGCCCCCGGCAAGAGAGAAGCGGGTTCGATGGCATAGACGATGCCATCGAACCCGCCCGCGATGATCCTCCCATTGTGGAGCAAGGGCGTGCCGTAGACGGCGCGGACACCATTGCGCCCCTCCCCTGTCTCACACCTGCCCAGTTCAGCGCCCGTGACGATGTTTCCGACGACGATGTGGCCGGTCTGCGTGCCAACGACAACGGTTTCGGCATCCAGCAGGACAGGCGCAGCCCAAACCGTTGTGGAGAAAAGGCTACCTGCCGTGCATCCGCTTGCCGCAAGCAACGCCCATATCGTGATGAGCAGGACGAACGGTCTGAACACCTGGCTCCGTGCCGCAAAGACGGTACGGTGAATCGTCAAAAGGCCAACTGGCCGTTTAGGGGACAGGGTCGTAGCCCCCTTCCCGAAACGGATGACATCGAGCCAGCCGCCGCGTTGCCAGGATCATGCCGTGCACGACGCCGTGCCGTTGGATGGCGTCCCGCGCGTAGACAGAACACGTTGGCTGATAGCGGCATGCTGCGGGCAGGAGCGGCGAGAGAATCAGTTTGTACAGCCGCAGAAGGCCGAGGGCGATAATCGTCATTCGCCCGACCCAGTCTTGGCGCTACGCTCATGATGGTCGGTGGAGCGTGAGGCGTGTTGGGCAGACCGCAATCCGGCGCGCGTGAGCAGGTCCGCCACGGCGTCCTCGATGCGGTGATAATCGGCATCCGCTATCGGCGGCCGGGCGATGAAGACGAGATCAACCCCCGATTCCCGTGGGCCAAGCTTCCGAACGGCTTCGCGTAGCCGGCGCTTGACCGCGTTACGGCGAACAGCTCCGCCGACGCGCTTGCTGACGGCGTAGCCGGCGCGCATGGCATCCAACTCGTTCGGGGCGTAACGGAGGACGATCAGTTCGTTCGCACGGCCCTTGCCGATATCGGACACGCGAGCAAAATCAGACCCTCGCCGTAAGCGGGAATCCGTTGTTTGGGGCATGGTGCGGCAGCTAGACGCTGAGACGATGACGCCCCTTCGCACGACGCCGCGCGATGACGGAGCGACCGCCGGGGTCTCTCATTCGCAAGCGGAAGCCGTGAACGCGCTTTCGGCGGCGCACTTTGGGTTGGTAGGTTCTCTTGGGCATGACAGCAACGAGTATAGGCTAGATAGCGGCAATGCGACAAGGAGAGGCGCGGCGGTCGTGTCCTCGTCGTGCGGGTACGGCTTGACCCGGTGACGCCAACGGCCGGCTGTGGCCTTCGCTACACGCTCAGAATGACAGGGTGCTGCTGCGCATCGTTCAAATGACACGGCATGCTCCTTGTCATTCCGGGTGCTGCATCGCCATTCTGAGCATCCCCTCTGGCATTCTGAGCGCGGCGAAGAATCTACGTCCCCATTGCGGCAGAGGTGGAACACGCACACGCACGGCCTGAAGCACGCGTTTAGATTCTTCACTCCACTGCGTTCCGTTCAGAATGGCATGGTGGGGCCGGCGTTCCCTTCGAATGGCGAAAGGGGGATGCTCCGTTCAGGATGGCAAAGTGGGGCGCGCTGTTCAGGGTGGCCTGTGAGCGGCGGACGCTCTATTCAAAATGGCAAAGTGGGGCGGGCTGTTCAGGTTGACCTGTGAGCGGCGGACGCTCTATTCAAAATAGCAAAGTGGGGCGGGCTGTTCTGAATGACGTGGCGGCGGAGCGCGGGGGTGGCTACGCACTTCCGTTGTCCGTAAAATGGAGTTCTGCCGGTTCGATTCTCTGATCAGGAGGGCCCATGGCTCACGACCAGAAGGCCGTTATCGATGTCCGCAACCTCGTTAAGGTCTATGCGGGCGGGACGCGCGCTGTTGATGGCATCGATTTCGCGGTGCGCAAGGGCGAATTCTTCGGGTTCCTCGGCCCCAACGGCGCAGGAAAGAGCACGTCGCTCAAGATACTCTCCACTCTGCTCAAGAAGACGTCCGGCACCGTGACGGTTGCCGGGTATGACGTCGACCGGGATCAGGAACAGATACGGCGCAGCGTCGGCGTCGCCATGCAAACGGCGGGCCTCGATGATCTTGCCAAGGCTCATGATTTCCTGACACTGCAGGGTCGCCTCTATGGCCTGAGTAGTGTGGAGGCGCGCGCACGGTCCACTGAGCTGCTGGAGTTCATTGGCCTATCAAACGTTGCCCAGAAGAAGATCGGGACGTTCTCAGGCGGGATGCGGCGCCGGCTTGACCTTGTTGCCACACTCGTGCATCGGCCCTCGGTGCTGTTCCTGGACGAGCCGACGACGGGACTGGATCCACAAAGCCGAAACACAGTGTGGGACTATCTGCGCCGGCTGAATGCCGAGGACGGCGTCACAGTCATCCTGACAACGCAGATGATGGATGAGGCGGATCGCCTGTGTGAACGGCTGGCGATTATCGACCGCGGCACCATTGTCGCAGAGGGGTCGCCACGCACACTGAAGGGGGAGATTGGCGGCGATGTCGTGACGATTCTGCTCACACAGCCGGAGTCGGGGGAAGAGCGAGATGTGCTCAGCAGACGCGCTCAGGAGCTGGCAGATCAGCAGCCCTATGTGACAGCAACGGCACGTGTGCAGGATGGCCTGGCCGTAACGGTGCCGGACGGCGGCGCGGCGGTGCCAGGGCTGATGCGGCTACTCGCAGACAATGATGTGCCGGTGTCCAACCTGTCCGTCTCCAGCCCGACGCTGGACGACGTGTTCTTGCAACACACGGGCCGCACCATTCGTGATGAAGAGACTGGCGGAGACGAGATGAACAACGCGTTCCGTCCGTGGCTGGGCTTGAGCGACGGGGGTAGTTCCTGATGGTCAGCCTCGCGCTTCAGACGTGGTACATCTACGTGCGGAATCTGCGCGCATGGGTTACGCAGCCGGGGCAGTTCTTGCCGACTATCTTCATCAATATCATCTTCATGATTGTCTTCGTAGCGGCCTTTGACAACGTGTCCATGTTGCCTGGATTCCCCACGGATTCCTATGTCACGTACCTGATGCCGATGATCATCGTCCAAGCGATGATCTTTAGCGGCATTGACGCGGGGTTCAACCTCCTGACGGATGACCTATCTGGCTACCTCAACAAGCTCCTGTTGGCGCCCATTTACCGCATCTCCATCCTGCTCGGTGTTCTTCTTGTGTCAGCGACGCGCGGCGCAATTCAGGGAGTGACAATCATCATGGTGGGGCTAATCATGGGGGCATCGTCAGAGTCCGGATACCTCGGCCTCCTGGCAATCCTGCTGCTGGGGACTCTTTTCGGCATCGCATGGTCGTGCTTGGGGTTGATCATCGCCATCAAGACGCGAAGTGTTCAGGTGACGCAATCAATGTTCATCGTCTTCTTCCCAGCGGTCTTCATGACCACGGCGTTCATGCCGAAAGAGCTGATGGCGGACTGGTTCCAGATAGCCGTGTCCATCAACCCCGTGAACTACGTGATGGAGGCGATTCGCGCCGTCGTCGTTGTGGGCTGGGAGTGGGAGCATATCCTGCCCGGTTTTTCCATTCTCGTCGGTATGACGGTGGTGGCCCTGACCGCCACGACCATCATGTACCGCCGCACGACGGCTTAGTACCGCCCTCGTCATACGCCCTCCCGCCATGTGATGAACCTTGTGCCGGCTGCCACGACGCGTGGTATGTCATTGCCCGAATATGGGATTACAGCGCGTTGCGAATGAGATGTCGCCAACGCGACCGCTGCACGGCGGGGGACGGGGCTACAGGGGCTGGCGTGCTGGCACGCCGTTTCGTCGGGGGTACCTGTGCGGCGTCGGCGCGACCTTCCGAATGATAACCAGGGAGTGACTGGCTGGTATGGGTGTACCCGAAGGAGGACGCGTGATGTCCTGCACCTCCCCTCCGAGCACCGCCAGTGCACGCGATGCCTCTTGGGCTTCTCGTTCGGCGTCTGTACTCTTGGGGGCAATCAGAATGCCGCCGTTGCGGACAAACGGTAGGCACAGCTCGACGAGCGTGGACAGTGGGGCAAGCGCGCGGGCCGTCGCAACGTCGTAACGCTCCCGGTGCGTATGGTCGTGCGCCAGGTTCTCCGCCCGGCTCTGTAGTGCACTGGCGTTGTCCAGATGCAGGAGTGCGATGACGTGCTCAAGGAACTCAACCTTCTTGCTTGTGGCCTCGACCAGCGTGATGTCCCACGTGGGCAGTGCGATGGCGAGGGGAAGACCGGGGAAACCGCCTCCGGAGCCGATGTCAATGAGGCGCTGCTGGGACACCTGTGGCAGTGCAACAGCGCAGACAAGACTTCCGATGAAGAGTCGTGATTCCACCATGTCCGGCCGTGTAATGGCGGTCAGATTCGTGCGGTGTGCATTCCATGTGAGCAGTTCCTCGCGATAGATAGCAAAGAGAGAGACTTGCCGTTCCGTCAACGGCGTGCCCAAGCGTCCTGCCCATTCCCGCAACAACGGCAAGTCATCGTGGGGGTCGGTGGTGTCTGTCCTGGCATGCATCGTCACGTCCACAACGGTAGCAGGACACACAGTGTCACGTAGCGTCACGTGCTGTGTTCCCGCGGCGCAACGGCGTATCGTATCTATGGCGCATGGATGCGTGACAGTGGGGATACCGAGAGGGGTGACCGAATGGCGACAGAACGAGACAGGATGCGGAAGGACATGGCGAATCACGCCTCCGACGCGGGGCCGCTGTCGCGTCGGCTGAACGCCATCGCGGTGTATCTTCGCCACTTTGAGAATCCGGCGTTTGCGTTGGGTAGCTGGGTGACACGACCGAGCGAGAACGAACCGACATACACCCTCTCCCGCCTTGGCATGGACTTTCTGGAGTACTGCTACGACAACGGGTGGGTGCAGGGCTTTCATTGGTCTGCGTGGCGGGGGACGGCGGAGTGCAAGCGGTTGATGACAGACCTCACTGCCATTGCGGAGGCAACGCCGGTGGACCTTAGCCGAGCCCTGACGGTTCTCCTGCGTGAGCACCGCATCATCCAGGGCTCACTTGGTGCGGCGTATGACAGGGGTCTGCTCACGGCCATTGCACGGCGCGCCACGGCACTGCGTGCTGACCCGCCGGGAGAGAACGAGGAGACGGACTGGGTGACTTGGTGGGGACTGCCCTACGCCGATCGCATGATGTTCGATGGCTCCCCGGCCTGATCCGAGGGGAGTCGGTGCCGCCTCTTTGGTCCAATGCGTGGAGGATTAAGAATGTCTGAACGCCACATGACCGCCCGTGTCTGGGAAATCGTTGAAAGTGGGCGTGCCGGGGATCGAGTCAGCATGGCGTTTGACATCTTTATTCTCGCGGCGATCGTCGTCAGCATTTCTGGCCTCCTTCTCGGCACTGTTGAGAGCATGTATGTCCGCGCGCCGGACATGTTCATCCTGATCGAGGGTGTTACGGTCGGAATTTTCACTGTGGAGTGGCTGCTCCGACTGTGGGGTTGTGTTGAGGACGGGTCCGGCGCGTACGGGCATCCGGTGTGGGGGCGAGTGCGGTATATCTTTTCGCCGATGACGCTCGTGGACCTGATCGCCATCCTACCGTTCTACATTGTTCTCGCAGTCCCCGTGTACGGCCTCGACTTGCGCTTCTTGCGAGTGATTCGTCTCGCTGCCCGCGTTGTACGTTTGGGCCGGTATTCCCAGACGATGACGAATCTTGGCCGCGTCCTGTTCAACACGCGGGGTGAACTTGGGGCTGTCATCGGAATGTTCGCGCTGCTGCTTCTCATTGTGGCATCGCTCATGTACTTCGCAGAGAACGGCGTCCAACCGGATACGTTTTCTAGCATCCCCGCGTCCATGTGGTGGGGGATCATCGCCGTCTCCACCGTCGGCTCCGTTGAGGCGGTTCCCGTGACGACCTTTGGGCGAATGCTGACAGCGGGATTGGCCATCCTTGGAATTGGTCTCATCGCTCTGCCTGCGGGTATCCTCGGTAACGGATTCGTTGCCGAGGCGCGCCGTCAGAGGGAGAACCGAGAGTCGCCGACCAGATGTCCTCACTGCGGGGGGTTGTTGGTGGAGCACTAGCCGGTCCATGGTGAGGTGATCGGCAACAGACAGTGGTGAGCACCGGTTCAGACGTCAGGTGCGTCGGCCATTTCGTATAATTCCGATAGATTCGTCAGTGGCAAGCCGGACGCGGCTGGACATTTGAGGGGAAGGAATGACTCATGGCAATGACAGGGCATCGTTTTATTGGGCAGCCGGTTGGCCGTGCGGACGGCCCGGAGAAGGTGACAGGCGCAGGCAAGTACTCGATAGACGTTGTCCCGCCGGGGGCGTTGTGGTGCAGGGTGTTACGCTCCCCGTACGCCCACGCGCGCATCGTCTCGATTGATGCCTCCGCCGCGCTCGCGCTGCCTGGCGTCCACGCGGTCATCACCGGCAGAGACCTTGAGGGGAAACGTTGGGGCAAGACCATTCAGGATGAGCCAATCCTGGCGTGGGATCGCGCACTCTACATTGGTGACAAAGTGGCGGCCGTTGCTGCGGACGACGAGGAGACCGCAGACACTGCGCTCGGGCTCATCGACGTCGAGTATGAAGAGTTGCCTGCCGTCGTGACGATTGCCGAGGCCCGCGCCCCCAGCGCTCCGATCCTCCACCCCGATTTCAATACCTACGCCGGCGTCACAGCCCCGCTTGATGGCCCATCCAACCTCGTCGTCCATAACCACTGGGACAAGGGTGACGTCACACAGGGCATGGCCGAGGCCGACCACATCATCGAGCGTGACTTTGAGACCTCCCGCACGCATCAGCTCTACCTTGAGCCGCACAACTGCATCGTCGCCATTGATGATGACGGCACCGTCCAGACGTGGATTGGGACGAAGTCGCCGATGTCCAACCGCGCGTCCATTGCAGCCCTGACGGGGCGTGACATTTCGCAGGTTGTCATTAACTTTGCGTACGTCGGCGGTGATTTTGGCGGGAAGGGGGATATCGTCGGCGTGCCGATCTGCTATGCGCTTGCCGAAAAGACCGGCCGCCCCGTCAAGTTCGCCATGGACTATTCCGAGGAGCTGATGGCGATGAACCCACGCCACCGATCCGAGGTTCACGTCAAGGTCGGCGTTAAGCGTGATGGGACGATCACGGCGTGGGAGTCTGATCTGTATTTCAACGCTGGCGCGTACCGCGCGTATTCGCCAAGCGGGAGCCTGCCCGGTGCAAATGAGGTTGCGGGCCCGTACCGCATCCCCCACACCCGTATCGATACGTGGCAGGTGGCGACGAACACGGTTCCGGGCGGCTTCCAGCGTGGGCCAGGCGAGGTACAGGGCATCTTCGCAGGCGAGTCAATGATGGACATCATCGCGGAGGAGCTTGGCATGGACCCCGTCGAGTTCCGCCTCACGAACGTCGTTCATGAGGGCGACGATACGCCCACGGGGCACACATTTACGGGCATCATCGCGGACACGATCATTGAGGAGGCTGCCCGCGCCGGCAAGATGGCGGAACCGCGCCCGGCAAACGTTGGGCGCGGCATCGCATACGGGCACCGCCCACAGTATGGGGGCATGACGCAAGCGGCGGTCATTGTCGAAGAGGACGGCGGCATTACGGCACGCACCTCGTTCTTTGATCCCGGCACCGGCGTGAACACGCTGATTCGGCAGACGGTCGCGGAGGAGATGCAGGTGGAGCTTGACCGTGTGAGCGTGGTGCCGTTCAGCACGGACGAGCTCGACAGCACGATGTTCGATCTGGGATACGGCGGCTCCCGCGCATCCCTCGTTGGCCCGATGGCCGCGACGCAGGCGTCAGAGGAGGTCAAGACGTCGCTCAAGCGCCTCGCTGCGGAGTTCAACGGCTGGGATGAGGACGTGGTCGAGTACGCGAATGGCGCGTTGCTCAATACACGCACGAATGAGAGTGTACCGATGGAGGACATCGTCCGCCGCCGCGGAGAGCCCATCTCAGGCCGTAATCGCGCGCCGGAGGGAGGGCCGCCAATGATGTCGCCGATGACGTCATTCGTCGCGCAGGTCGCAGAAGTCAGCGTTGATACGGATACCGGCAACGTGACCGTGACCAAGGTGACGGCTGTGCATGATGTGGGCCGTGTGCTGAACCCCATTGGCTTCCATGGGCAGGTGGAGGGCGGCTTGGTGCAGGCACTGGGGCACGCGATGATGGAGGACTTGGCCGTGGACGAGTCCGGCCGCGTGTCCAACCCCTCGCTGGCCGACTATAAGGCGCCGACGCAGCCGGACATTCCGGAACTGGAGACGATCTTGGTGGAGGCTCCGAGTGGCTGGGGCAAGTACAATATCAAGGCCGTCGGCGAGCACTCCAACATCACGACGGCCGCGGCGATTGCAAACGCCGTCTATGACGCCGTCGGTGTCCGCCCGTATGAAATCCCCATCCACCCGGAGCGACTATTGGCGGGGATTAGGGGGAAGGCGGGTTAGAGGCACTACGTGTATTCTCTGTTCTCACAAGGCAAGGTGAATGGTCAATAGACGTCGCGCACCACACAATCGAACGCGTGAGACTGTTCTGAACACCGAACTCGCGAAGGAGCTACGTGACCGGCGCCTGGACGCCGAGGCAGAGGTGGGGCAAGCGACCGGGCACCAGATTGATGTTCTGGTGCGCCTGGGTGGTGCCCGCATCGCAATCGAAGCTGAACATGGCCAGTCGACTACCAAACGGAATGAGGCGGCCAATGACGCCAAGAGGCGTCTGCCGGCCGACCAAGGCCATGTGGATGTCGCGATTGCCGTGTGTTATCCGGATGACACTGATCGCGTCACCTTGGCCGGCTCGAGGCTTGTGTGGCAACTTCACGATGGCGCTACAGAAGAGGATGAGAACTGGAGATCCGGCACACTGGATGATCTGGCTTCCGTTATTCGGCTGGCCCCGGCGCAGTTGGGGACCCCGGACTTTGCGGCAGCGGCCCTCTCTCAGAGTCTTGATGGGGCGCTTGTGCGGCTCGCTGAATCGGAAAAACGGTCGCTCGCGCATACGCTTGATCTTCCCGCCAGTAGGACGGGCAAAAACCGGTGGGATACCCCGGCCAAGCGTGCCCTTCTGGTTCTCGCGACGGCGACGATGTTTCATTCCCGTTTGGACAGCCATCTGGGGAGCGTGCGGCCGGAGACGGATAACAAGACGGGACAGCCGTTTACGGGATCATGGCCTCCTGAACACGCGCAGCACTGCGCCGAGCGAACCGACATCATCGGTGCGTTTGGGCGGGCATGGGACCTGATCCTAGCGCTCGACTACAAACCCATTTTCGAGACGGGAATTGCCGCGCTGCACGCCTGCCCACCTTCGCATGGCTTTGCCACAGCCGTGAGAGAGACGGCGCGTGCCGCCCTTGCGGTCGTGGCCAACATCGCCGGCATGCGCCACGACCTGCTGGGGCGCATTTTCCACACCGTCCTCGATTCCGCACGGTATGACGGCTCGTTTTATACGACGACTGCCGCGGCAACGCTTCTGGCAACCCTCGCCATACGAGAGGATATGTGCGATTGGAACGATCCGCAGGCAGTCGAGAACCTGCGGATTATCGACCCTGCGTGTGGGACGGGGACACTGCTAATGTCGGCGGCAGAGCGGATTCGGGATATCGCCCCGCAGGCGGACGCGCAGCAAGACCTGTCGCGTAGGCTTATTGAGAACGTGCTGACCGGGTATGACGTCAATTTGACGGCAACGCATATGGCGGCCACGACGCTGGGGCTCCTGTCTCCGTCGACGCAGTTCCGCAATATGAAGATCGCCCAGACCCTGCTGGGTGTGGATGACGTCAGACAAGCGCGCTTGGGGTCGCTTGAATTCCTTGGCGATAAACAGCCCCATCTCATCGAGTTCCCGGGCGCCACGCCCCGCTCCAGCCAGGTGGACAGTGGCGAAGATGTCCTTCCGCTCGAGCCGGCCGACCTCGTCATCATGAATCCACCGTATACGCGAGACAGCCTGCGCCATGATCAATTCGATTCTGAAACGGAAAAGAAGCTCAAGCAGCGGGAAAAGCAACTGTTCGACAAGACGCCCGCGCAACGGTCCGGGAACAGTGGCCCCTTCCTGTGGCTGGCCAATTTCCTGGCTAAGCGTGATTCAGGCACCGTCGCAGTTGTCCTGCCACTGGCGAGCCTGACGCAGATCTCCGGTGAAGAAATGCGGAAGTATTTCGCGCAGCGATTCCATGTTGAAACCATCGTGACGTCCCATGATCCGGAGCGGATCTATTTCTCTGAAAACACGGATATCGGTGAGGTTCTGGTCGTCTTTCGGCGATGGCCGTCGGCCTCGGAGAGTAAACCACCGACCAAGGTTGTGAATCTTGCTCGCAACCCCTCCACCCCCGCCGATGCGATGAACCTTGCACGAGCCATAGGGAGTGACACCGTGGCGAGTCAGGGAATCGGTACCGTGCAAGAGTGGCCCGCAGCCCGTATTGCGGATGGTGAT
Source organism: Dehalococcoidia bacterium (assembly GCA_965224255.1). GTDB lineage: Bacteria > Chloroflexota > Dehalococcoidia > UBA6926 > UBA6926 > VXMO01. The sequence goes on along the minus strand of CBDCYO010000005.1, from coordinate 1,062,786 downwards.
TGGGGCGCGGTGCAGTTCTTTTCCCCATTTTTGGTCGAACAATTCGCCGCGCCTTAGCGCGGCGAATTGTTCGACTGTGCTCCTCTTGGTGACGTTGCCGACATAGGTCCAGCCGGCCAGTACGTCCGCGGCATCTTCGATCGGACGTCAATGCCGACGCGTGATGGAATGCGTGCGTTATGGCGTCATGAGACGGATCGGATACAGTCGATGTCGGCTGTGTCCGATGTGCACATTGCGGCTAAACCTAACAGGGAAGACGCGGCGCGTCGGTTGTGGGCACAGCGCGGAAGACTGATGCTGCCAACGCGAGCACGCCTAAACAAGGTAAGAATGCTCAGTGCGAGGTTAGAGCCCCCAGCATTGGGGTCATCTTGGGTACCTTGCCGCATACGCGCCGGGGCAATCGACGGTGACAATGCCGAAAAGGCCCTCTGCGTGTATCTGAATACAACCTTCGGGGCTTTGGCGTTCGTCGGGGGCAGATCCAGCCGAAACCCGAGCTACCCAATGTTTTCGATGGATGATCTGCGGAAAATTCCGGTTCCCAATTTTGCGCGCATGGGCAGTAATGTCGTCACGCGGCTGGCAACTGTATTCGACCAGCTCTCACGGCAGACACTGCTGCCTCTACCGTCCATAACACAGGATGAAACGCGCCACGCGTTGGATCAGGTCGTGTGTGAGGCGTTGGGCGTGGACATGGAAGATGTGCAAGTGATTCGTCGGCACTTGGCTCAGGAGCCGTCCATTACCAACAAGCGATATGAAGGGCGTGCGCCGGCTTAGGTAGCCGCCGCTCTCTGCCCCCGCATACCCCTGCGTCCTTCTCCCGCGCCCCTGCCGCCGTGCGGGCCCCGCCATATCCTTCCGAGCGCCGCCTGTCATGCGTGAGCGCCGTCGTTATCCTTCCAAGGGGTGCCGTTGTCCTTCCGGGAAGGGGCTGCCTTCGTTCCTCAAAGCGCCCTTTCTGACCCTCTGAGCGTTCGGAATGACAGGGTGCCACTACGTTCCGTTCGGAATGGCATGATGGGGCACGTGTTCAGAATGACAGGGTCCGGTGAGGCCGCCCGCAGGGCGACCTCACCGCCATATGCCGTACTCTCTACGTATGCCCCTAGCGCGTGAGGCAGGGGGTCTGATCTGCCGTAGCGTGGAGAGTCACCCCGTATGCCCCCATGCGCTGGGAGCATGAGGAACGACACATGATGAGCGGTACGAAGGAGATAAGACAACCATGGCCCCTCTGCGTATTGGTGTTATTGGCGTGGGATTCGGAGCGACAGTTCACATTCCGGCCTTTCGGTCCGAGGGTGTGGAGGTCGTCGCCGTCTGCGCGAGTCGGCAGGAACGAGCGGAGGAGGCTGCACAGCGATTTGACATTCCCAACGCATTCAGCGATTACCGTGAGCTTGTGACCCATCCTGACGTCGACGCCGTCAGCGTTGCGACAGCGCCTAACCTGCACTATGAGATGACGTGCGCGGCGCTGGAGGCCGGCAAGCACGTCATGTGCGAAAAGCCGTTCACGACCAACGCCGGGGAGGCGGAAGAGCTCCTCGCGCTGGCCACTGCGCGTGGCGTGACGCACATGATCGCGCATGAGTTCCGTTTTGCCCCGGAACGCGCCTATGCCCGCCGGCTGATTGCTGAGGGGTACATCGGCGAGCCACGGCATATCTCCGCCACATTGCACCTGCGGTTTGTGCGCCGCCCGGGCGCCGCGCCTGCGGCCCCATCTGCGGGGAGTGGCGGAATGCTGGGCGCGCTCGGCTCTCACTTCATTGATGGGATGCGCCACTGGTTCGGCGATGTCTCACGCGTGAGTGGCACGTTGCACGGCAGCGCACCGGATGGGTACACCCTGGCTGATACAAACAACGCCTTCAGCGTGCACATGGAGTTCACCAACGGGGCATGGGGCAACCTGACGTGCAGCCTGAACGCGCCCTTGGGGCAGGGCGCATCCATCCAGATCTATGGGTCAGAGGGATCTATTCATCTGGGCCAGGCGGGACCGAACCCCGCGCCTGAGGGTATCGTTCATGTTGGGCGACTCGACGACGAATCACGTGAGCTGCGCACCATCCCGATACCGGAAGAGCTGCACCCGTTTGATGATGACCGCGATCATCGTTTGCTTCCGTTCCGGCTGATGGTTCAGGACTTCGTTCGCGGCGTGGAGAGCGGAGAATCGCCCACCCCGAACTTCCATGATGGTCTCCAGTGCCAGCGCGTGCTCGATGCGATTCAGCAATCGCATATGATGGGCGCGGCCGTGGACACCGTAGACATCGCAGCCACCTAGACCTCCATATCCCACGAACAGTTCAAGAAGGACAGGGCAGGCAAACGTGCGCCAACAGAGGGGATCGGTGTTCCCGTGGGGATCGTCGGTCTTCTATGGCTGGTGGATCGTCGCTGCCACGTTCACGATGGCGTTCATCTACAGTGGCTTCTATTTCTACGATTTCACGCTGTTTGTGACGCCCATCAAGGAGGAGATACCGGACGTCGGGGCGGCGATCGAGCCGGCGTTCCTGGTGGCGGGTATCACCGGGGCACTGCTGTCTCCTCTTCTGGGCGGGTTCTTCGATAAGAAAGGGCCAAAGCTGGTGGTGGGGGGTGGCCTGATTCTGGGTGCGGCCGGCTTCGCCATCATGGGCATGATGTCAGAGCCGTGGCACGTGTTTGTCGGTCTCACATTTGCGAGCATGGGGCCGATTGTTATCTGGGCCGGTGGAATACCGGCCGTTGTGAACTGGTTCGTGCGCCTGCGTGGGCGCGCGCTCGGGATGACGATGGTCGGCCTGGGACTTGGCGGTGCGCTTACGCGGCCCTCGCTGATCGTCATGGAGGAAATCGGCTGGCGTAATACGTTCCTCGTGATGGCTGCGATCATCCTGGTTCTCCTGGTGCCCCTCGTCCTCGTGCTGCGGCGCACGCCGGAGGACTACGGAATGCGGCCGGACGGTGACGAAACGGCGGGTTCACCTGCCGTACGGGCGGCCGCGCAGGCTCCCGCTGCCTATGGCCTGACATTCACGCAAATTCTGCGCGCCCCGACGTTCTGGATGCTGTCGGGGCTGCTGTTTCTCGCCTTCTGGCCCATTGGCGCGTTGCAGGTGCATCAATCGCCGTACATGGAATCCGTGGGCTATTCACGTCAGACGACGGCGGACGTTGTGGGCGCGATGGCGGTCATCACAATTGTTGGGCGGCTCGGCGGCGGCTGGCTTGCAGATGTGATGGATCCACGCCGCGCGATGGTTCTCACTCTTCTGCTACAGGGGGTTGGCATTGCGGCCTTCGCCATCAGCAGGCCGGACGCGGCCGGGTATCTGATCCTGTTCTTGATCACCTTTGCTCCCGGCTTTGGCGGTATTACCGTCCTGCAATCGGCACTGCTGGCGACGTACTTCGGGCGGCGTTCCTTCGGGGCGGCGCAAGGTGTCCTGTGGACAGTCACGTCGATTGCGTTTTCACTCTCTCCGCTGGTGGTGACGCTATCGGAGCGCATCCTGGGCAGCATGGAGCACGGCTTCCTGATGTTCGCCGCGTTCAGCATCGCATCAGCAATTCTCGTCTTCCTTGTGTTGCCGAAGCCGGGGATTGTGCGCGTGCGTGGCCAAACACCGCTGTCACCAACGCAGGCGGCTACGGCTGCCGGCGTCGAACCGGAGCCGAGAGCGTAAGGCAGGCGCGACAGGTGAACACGGGTTGGGCGAGGAGCCCGAGGCGCGGATGACTACTAATCGGTGGCAGGGGGTCGGCCTGACGGGGGGCCACCGGCGGCGGCTAGGGGAGGCCCACCCGGTGGGCCTCCATGGACGGGGTCTGATTCACTTGTGCGCAAGGACGGGAAAAGCGCAAGAGTTAGCGCTGTGCCAATGAGCACCATTCCGCCTGTGGCTGCTACGGCCAGCGGTGCGCCATAGTCGCTGGCGAAGAAACCCGTTGCCAGGATGGCGAATGGTGACATGCCAAACACGATGAATCGAATGCTCAGGACTCGTCCGCGGAGGTGATCTGGCGTCAAGACCTGAAGCAGGGCAAAGTTGCCGGTCATGACTAGTTGGAAGAACCAGCCGGCGCCGAGGGCGAAGATCAGGGCAATGATGAGGGTTGGCGACAGGGCGAAACCGATGACGAAGATGCCAAGCCCGATGGAGCCGGCGGCGAGCCAGCCCTTGAGCTGGTTGACGGAATTGAATGTGGCAATGACGAGAGAGCCAATCGTCGCGCCAATGCCGCCCGCCATGCCGAGCATTCCCAGTCCCTGTGGCCCCGCATCCAGTACCTTCTCAGCAAAGACGGGCAACATCGTCTGATAGGGCATCCCGAAGAACACGGCTACGAAGCCAACCGCCATGAGCGCAAGCAGGATTTGGCGTTGTTTGATGTGGCGGAGACCCTCAATGATGTTTCCGATGACTCCGCCCTGAGGGCGCATTCCGTGTGCCCATTGAGGCGGCGCACCGAGCTTCATGAGAAGGAAGAGTGGGACGCCAAGACCGACGAAGCCGGCCGCTGCAAAGAATGCCAGTGACGGCTCGATGGCTATCAATAGGCCCGCGATGGGCGGGCCGATAAACGTCGCGCCGCTGAACATGATGGAGGAAAGGGCTGTGCCGGTGGCGATATCACGCGGCGGCACGAGGCTGGGCACGATTGCTGCGCGGGCGGGAAAGGCGAGGGAGAACGTCACGCCGTTGGCGACTCCGAGCACGACCAGATGCCAGACCTCGATGTTATCCGTGGCGACGAGGATCGCCAGGATGATGAGGGTAGTGAAGTTGGAAGCCTCGTTTACCAGAAGCACTTTCTTACGGTTGAATCTGTCTGCGATGACGCCGCCGAAAATGGAGAGAAACAGCGATGGAAGCTGGGCGGCTGCTCCGACTGCCCCGACCCAAAACTCCGATTCTGTCAACTCAAAGACCAACCATCCGCGGGCGATGATCAGCATGAAGAAAGACGTGATGGAGAGGAGGGAGGCGATCCAATAATAGGTGTAGTTGATGGAGCCGAAGGCGCGGAACGGATTCCTAGAGTCGCTCTGTGCCGTATGACTCCAACCACCTGGTTGGCCGCCGTTCTCGTCCTCCCCGGGCGCTCCGCCCGGTCGTTCCCCTGTTTGCGATGTCATCCTTCACCCTCGTGGTAGACCTGGTGAACGCACCGTCATGGAACGAGTCCCGGGAGGCCACGTGTCTTCAAACAATCTCAAGGCGATAAGTATACGACGAATTGCGCAGTCATCAGCAGCGACGGCCCAACGGCGCGGAAGGCGGGTAACTAGGATTGACCGACGGTGTGGAGGAGGTGCATCAGGTCCGAGGGCAGACTCTTGGTCATGCGAAGCACTTCCTCCAGTGGCGTGAAGACGGGGCTATTCGCCACCTCGCTGACCAGATGGTGATTGAGGCCATCGGTGAGGCATTCGATCGCGGCCGCACCGAGCACCGTGCCAAGGATCCTGTCCGCTGCCGTCGGAACGCCACCACGCTGCACGTGTCCGAGCACGGTAACCCGGTAATCCACTTGGAGCCTGCCCTCCAGTTGCTTTTGAACTTGGTCTGCGACGGAGAAGGCACCGCCGGCCTGATCGCCCTCCGCCACAACGACGAGAAAGCTGCGCTTGCCCCCGCGATGCGCAGAGACGAGCCGCCGGCAGAGATTGCTGATGTCCTCATGTTCCTCGGGAATGACAATCGCGTCTGCGCCGCCGGAGAGGCCGGCATAGAGGGCGATCAGGCCGCGGGTGCGCCCCATGACCTCCACGAAGAAAACGCGGCCGCTTGATTCCGCGGTATCACGGATGCGGTCCATGGCCTCGACAGCTGCGTTGACGGCCGTGTCGAATCCGATGCACATGTCTGCACCGGGGATATCGTTGTCGATTGTTGCGGGGATGGCGACGATGCTGCACCCGTGTTCTTCGTGCAGCTTCAGACTTGCGCGGAGTGTCCCCTCACCGCCGATGACGACGAGGCCGTCCAGTGCAGACGCGGCCATCTGCGAAGCCGCTCGGGCGCGTCCGTCAACTGTTTCAATGGCAGGCGCACGCGCGGTGCCCAGTATCGTACCGCCACGTTGGAGGATTTGGGCGACGGAGCGGGGACCCAGGCGCTGGAAATCGCCTCGCATCAGGCCGTCAAAGCCATTGCGTACGCCCCAACTACGGATGCCAACGGATGCAGCGGCACGGACGACGGCGCGAATCGCCGCGTTCATGCCGGAGGCGTCACCCCCGCTGGTGAGAATGCCGATCTGTCGCATGGCCGTGTGTCAATCCTATTGTAGGCGTGCGTCAAGCGCCATTGAACATTCAGCGTCCGCGCGGTTCCTCATTCCCGGGCCAATGCCCAGCCGCGTAGCTCAAACATGGCCGTTCGGGCCACGCGCAGCTTGAAATCCAGGCGCTGGGCGGGATATCGGCCCTCACGGATCTTGTGGTTCCGCTCATCGGAGATGCCGATGTATGCGAGGCCCGGAGGCTTTCCTTCGAGCTCATCGGGGCCGGCGACGCCGGTGATGCCGATGGCGATGGTTGCGCCGGAGCGCTCACGAGCAGCGTCTGCCATGGCGAGGGCGCATTCTCCCGAGACGGCGCCAAATTTCTCGATGATGGCAGCAGGGACGCCCATGGCAATCTTCATTTCGTTCGTGTACGTGACGTAGGACGCGCGGAAGTACGCCGAGGCCCCCGGCGCGTCCGTGAGCATGTTGGCGAGATTCCCGCCGGTGCATGACTCCATCGTCGCGGCACTCAGGCCCCGCTCAACGTACAGACGTTGAATGACGCCCTCCAGGGAGTCCGCGTCCTGACCCCAGTAGTGGATGGCCAGCCGGCTCCGGACCTCGTCTGCCACCGGCGTGATCAATTCAGCGGCCGCTGACTCAGTTGCGGCGCGGGCGGTGAGACGAACGTGAATACCGTCAGATTTGGCATAGACGCCGATCGTCGGGTTCAGGCCGCGCAACAACTCACCAAGCCGCTCATCGACGCTTGCCTCGCTGAGGCCAAAGGTCTTGATGGTGCGGGAATGGATAACGGCGTCACGGCCCGTCAGAATGGCGCGGAGGCGAGGGACAGCCTGCTCTTCCCACATGGCGTACATCTCACGCGGGACACCGGGCATGGCGATGATGATCTTGCCGTCTTTTTCCACCCACCAGCCGGGGGCCGTGCCGCGCGGATTGGGCAGGGGTTGTGCGGAGGCTATGAGCATGGTCTGCTTGAGGTTACGCTCTGCCATCGCACTGCCGCGGCGAGCAAAAAATTCCCGCAATTCTCGTTTCAGCGTCGCGTCGGAGTGGAGATCCTCACCCATGAACTGGGCGATGGCCTCCCGCGTGACATCGTCCTCGGTCGGGCCGAGTCCGCCCGTTGCGATGACCACATCGGAACGATCCCACGCCTCTGACAAGACTCCGGCGAGCCGATCAATGTTGTCGCCGACCGTCGTGACACGGTAGTTGCCAACGCCGATGCCTGGGAGCTGGGATGCGAGGTAGTTCGCGTTGGTGTCTGTGAGCGCGCCGAGAAGGATCTCTGTGCCGATGGAGATAATCTCTCCGCGGAGTAGTTCAACATCATGTGTGGTCATCGGCGTGATGTCCTCCTGTGGCCGCCAGTAATAGCCTCTATACTCTAACGATATGTGGACGCGGCAGAAACACGGCTCATGACACCGCTGTTCGGCTCGCCCAACAGCTTGCCCGCACGCATGGTGCGCGCGGCGCTTGGAGACCCACGGCTGTACGAGGAGTTGGCGCGAAATCCGAGCGCGATTCGGCAAGCCATTTTCGTCGTGCTTCTCGTGTCAGTGGTTCACGGCCTTGGCACCGCCCTCGCGTCTTTGTTTGGTGTATCTGATGAAAGCTCCGTGCGGCTATTCTTCAATGCCGGACTCTTCACCCTGTTTGGATGGACGCTCACGGCTGTCTTCACCTATATGATTGTGTCACTCATCGCAGGGACATCTGCGGCGGGGTTCTTGGGCGGGACGTTTCTCCAGTTCGTGCGGAGCGCTGGATTCACAGCCACGCCGGGGCTACTTCTGATCCTGATTCCCATCCCAGTTATTGGCGCTGCCGCGTTCCTTGCCTCCACCATTTGGATGACAACGGCACTGATCATCGCAACACGGGAAACTCTCGGGTGCAACATGATCCTTGCCGTGATTGCCGTCATTGCCGGAACTCTCATTGGCCGCGTGATAATCTTTATTGCCCTGAGCTTCGTCCTGGGCTGACTTTCAGGGCGAACATTCTTGAACACGCATGCCAGAGCCCAGTGACGACAATCCGCCTGGTGATGCGCGTGCGCCCCGAAGATGGGGCCGTGTCGCTGATGTCATTGAGGGAAGCGTGATCTATATGGAGGACGCCGAACGGCTTGTGCTGGCCGGTATCACGCTGCCAAGCGATCCGGAGCGGCGAGCGCAGGCGCACGCGTACGTCTCCGATCTTATTGCGGATACAATAGTCTTCTATGAGGCCAGCGAATCGGACAGCCTTGGCAGACTGATCGCGGAGGTGTGGGTCGGCGATGTCCACGTCAATGATGCGCTCCGTGCCCGCGGCTACGCCATCTAAGGTGAACGCCGTCAGCGCACGGCGCGGCCTCATGCAACGCCTTGCCGACGGTAGCAGGCGAGTTCGCCGATTGATGGCAACGATTCTCTTCGGCGCGGCGGCTACGCGCCTCATGGACACGCGGGACGTGGACTCCTACCTCCGCACCACCGAAGGTTGACCGGATGACATCGGCCTCGCAGTTCGCGATATCTATCACACGGCCGGCCACACGAATCGTATGTAGTCCCCCACGCCTGCTGCCCGCGCCTCCCTGAAGTATGGGAGAGGGGTGGCGAGTCAGACGCCCCATGGCGGGGCACTACGTGGCATTTACGGTCCCACTTTCTATTTGCCGAATGAGTGTCTCGCTCTGCGGCGCCTTCTCCGGGCGTGATAGACTCCAAATATCCACGCTGCCTATCTGTAATAGAACCTTGACACGATAAATAATAGGATGTATAAAAAATACTGTCACGACGTAGAACCAGATGGCAGGAGACATGACATGTCTGAGTTAGAGCGAATCCTACGAGATGAGAGGGGCAGCTTGCAGGAGGAACTGGAGAAGGTCCGGGCGTTGATAACTGAGTCGGAGCAACGCCTGACCAGAATCATCGAACGCCTGCGGCACGTGGACGGCTTGCTGGGTGGCACTCCACATCCAACGAGTTCTGACGTGCGCACTGCGACGACCCTCGAATCCCCTACACCGCCTTCCAGACGCGAGTCCATAGCGGATCTGGCGGCGCAGGTCTTGCACGAACACCGGGGGAAGCCGATGTATTACAAGGATTTAGCGAAGGAAGTGGAGCGGTTGGGTGGCCAAATCAGTGGCAGCACCCCAGGGGCAACACTGGTCGCACGTTTAGTGCTGGATGACCGCTTTGTGCGGCCGACATCGAAGGGGTTTTACGGGCTGCGCGCGGACTTCCCGACGGCGCGGAATGTGGGAGCACGACGGCGCTCTGCCCGGCGGCGGGCATGACGCAACGGGCGGAGATTAAAGAGGAAATCATATGACAACTCAGCTTGTTCCAACCCTCACCAATATGGTGACCAGCGTTCGGAATATCATGGATGGATATCGAATGGGTCCCATGCGGGCGCTGGCGCAGGAGCCGGTGCAGAACTCCAAGGATGCTGCCATTAACGGCCGCCCAGCCCGTGTTGAATACAGGCTCCACAGGCGGCAGCAAAGCGGCGCTGGTGGTGTCTACATGTTGACTATTACGGATTCCAATACCTCAGGCCTCCAAGGCCCCATTCCACCCCGCTCCGACACGGTTAAAGGAGACTATCTGGCGGAGGGGGAGAATTGGGCTGCGTTTGAGGGGATGGGGTATACCAAGAAGAGTAGTGAAGAGTCCCTCGGGTCACGTGGCCAAGGGAAAGCAGCCTATCTTTACCACTCGATACTACCTCAGGTAAGTGCTTCATCCGGCCAGGAGCGGATGATTATGCTCTACGACACTTTATTGGCCAACAATGAGTATCGCTTGGGCATGCGCTACGCCAAACCCAGCGACGTTGTACAGAACCCCCCACTATCCGGCGATGAGGCGCGGAGAGTTGTTAGGGAGAGCTATACGGAACACGGATTGGAAATCAACCTAATGCTTGAGCCGCTGACGCAGGTTGGTACTCGCGTAATCATGCCATTTCTTTCTACCACGGCAGTTGAGGCCTTCCGCTCAGGCGAACTCCTAAAGTGGCTCCAACGCTGCTGGTGGCGAGCAGTGCAAACAGGGCTGACTATAGACTTGGTCGACGAGAATGGCGCTAGGGACACTGTGACAGTTCCTTCCTGGTGGCAGGACGAACCGTGGAAGATGTCCACGCCCGGACTCCGTGCTGAAGAGAACATTAAGGTCTTAGGCGCTCTAAAGATCAAACGCATCGTCCTTTTTTACGACGAGTCTCTTAGCGAGACTGATATTGATGGCTCCGATCCCCAGTTCTGGGGAGTCCAGTTGCTCCGGGGTCAGCAGTGGATTGAGACGCTAGGATCTAACACACTGGGCGACTACATTCCTCGGGACAAGAGGCCTGGTTTCCGGGGCTTTGTGGAGTTTGACAAGCGCACTGAGCGGGTACTTCGCAGTGCTGAGGGCACACAGCACGAACATTTCGATCTGCGCGTGACGGGCGTCAAAGCGCTTGTCAATGCAATCGAGGAGAAGGTGCGCAAGTTCGCTGAGGAGCAGAACTGGGCCAATCTGGCATCGGTCCGTCCCGCACCTGGGAGTGAGGTTGACGCCGCCATGGATTTCCTACGTTTCATGAACCCCAAGGCACGGCGTGACTCCGGCAACGGGAGAGGTTCCTCTGAGGCATCGAAACCTATGATGGATCTGCCAAGAGCAGACCGTTGGGAGTGCGACCTAAGTCTCGATTTCCCCGTTGCAGATTCCGCGCGAGTGGATTGGGGACAATATCTCAGGAACGTTGAGGCTCGGGTGCGGCTGGACCCTCCGCGCGACTTGGCGCCCTCCAGCGTGTCGCTGGAGTTAGAATACGCCGATGGCAGAGCCGCAGTCGTCCCGATTGGGAATAGAGAGCTACAATTGTGGAACGGCGAGGCGATCGTGCGCTTCGGGGACTTCCAGGTGATCACTGGGAGGTCCGCACACGGGAAACTACAGTGCGCACAGCGTGGGAAGTACCAACTCACAGCGCGGGTCGAAACCAATGGAACTCAGGTTGTCAAAACGACGCGCACTTTCTATGTGGGAGAGGAGCCTCCAGCCTACGACAGCAACCCCTACACGATTTCAATATCTTTAGAGAATCACACGACTCGACAGGAACGGCGGCGCATAAACAATGGCGACACCATTGGTGTGCAAATAAGCATTAAGAACCACACCCCGGAACCTCAGACACTTATCTTAGACGCGAGCCTGGGAGCATCCACGCTCGTGAAAGAGGAGCAGGTGCAAGCAGACGGAACAGCTCCCGGCGCCACTCCTGTCCCAGTAGCCGGGTTCCAGCAACAGATCGTAGTCAACCCGACGACACAGGACGAACGGCAGTCCGTCACTCTAGAAGAGGGCATCCACACTCTAAACGCTGACCTACTCCTCAACGGGGAAGTTGTCGCGCATGCTGGCCGTAGAGTGCACGTTGAGGTTGACCCCTCTCGAGAGCAGGGCTGGCCTCCCTTCGCCATTGAACAGATCGATGGCGGGCAACACCCGCGCTGGCAATTCAACAAGGACAAGCAGGATGACTGGAGATTGCAGTATCCGCCCAGTTACCCACTGCACAGAGCCTTGGCCGCAAATCCTAGCCGAAATGGGAGTCAATTTTCAGGTGTCTCCGCGTTTGTAATCGATGTCTGTGCTGAAGGAATAATCGAATGGGTGATGGAGCCGCTGGACGCTGGTGACTCGTCCCGTTTGGACGAACTATTGGATGGCCGTCGAGAGCCTGCCGATGCTGCTCTTTGGGATATCTATTGCGAAAAGATGAGGGAGTTAGGGAGACTGCGCCGGAGCCAAGAGCAGGTGGGCAAGTACGGGCAGCTCGTCAGAGAGTGCGCCGCCCTTTCATTGAGTCTGTTTGAGGGGCGCATGTGATGCCAGTGAAGATTTGGAGCCTGACGAGCGATGATGTGCTGACCAATGAGGTTGAGACATCCCGCAGCGATAGCTTCAGAGGTGAGCGGTACCGCACCGACGCTGAGGCATTGGATGAGGAAATAGACCAAATGTTGGACCAAGCGACAGCGCTCGCGTCAAGCGTGCCCGATGCAAAGGCTGGGCAGCAGTCTTTTGGCAGGCGGTGGTCCCTTGGCCGAGCTTTAGCTGACTCGAACCTCTCGAAATCACAGTACTTGGAACCTGATGAGCTGAACCAGCTGTGGCTGGCGGTAGCGCGAAAGTGCAGGCTTGGCGTTCGGGCAGACGGCGCCTCGGAACCAGGTTGGCGCGAGCTTATTCCAAATCGAAAATCTGACCCACAGAGGATCGAGCACGATGTGTTTAGCCGGGGCCTGTGGCTGCAGGAGCAGGAACTTGAGGAGGCGAGGCTCACCTTCGGTTCCTCGTTGAGCAATGCCAATGAGTTGCATCGGCGCAGACCTAGCAGCCACATCAAGATGCGAAACGCCTTACATGGATGGCTACTGCGGCATGGGGAGACTGAACGTGGGCTTCTGACTGCCACAAAGAACTTCGAGACGATGGCAAAGGCGCTCGCCAAGCGGTGGCGAGGGCGCGGACCTGGCGCCGCCAAACAACCCGTCCATTATTCTCAGAATGAGCTCGATGAAGAGGTTAACCGCGTCCTTGAACCGATCGCGCTCTCGATTCTCGGCCACTAGCGCGGCGCTCTTCCCCGCTACGGCTTCCCCCGGGGACGCGCTCGTATCCCTCCCGCACACGCTGTGCGCCGTTTACCCTATACTCAAATGAGTTCGGTGGGTGCCGGATTCCCACGATCGGTCGGGGCGTAGCGCAGCATGGCAGCGCGCCGCGTTCGGGACGCGGAGGTCCCCAGTTCAAATCTGGGCGCCCCGACCAATTTTTAGCTTCGCGAGTTTGTTCGGTCTTCCACCGAGTTGGCACTACGCGTTCCGGCTATGGCGGCCAGAGTTGTTTTCGCCGCGCGCGCCTCTGCGTTTCCACAGAGTAGGCACTACGCGTTCTGGCTATGGCGGCCAGAGTTGTTTTCGCCGCGCGCGCCTCTGCGTTTCCACAGAGTAGGCAGTGGGCGTTGCGGCTGGGGCGGCGAGGCAGGGGGCTTGGCTAGGTGCGGCGGTTGTCACCGCCATCGCGGCGGTCGCGCGCCTCGTTCACTGTGAGTTGCCTGCCCTGATGCTCGTGCCCGTTGAGGGCGGCGATGGCCGCCTCCGCTTCGGAGTCGTTCGCCATTTCGACGAATCCGAAGCCACGGGATCGCATGGAGTAACGATCAATGACAACCTGCGCAGACATGACTTCGCCGTGCTGCGCGAAAATGTCCTGCAAATCCGTGTCCGTCGCCTGAAAACTCAAATTTCCAACATATATTCTCATCGCCCGGTCCTCTCCGTCTATGATGCCTCTATCCCGGACTCCAGTTGACGCCGAAACGCGTGGCAGCGGCTAGTAATCTGTTGCCGGAACACGATAAGCATACTCTTTCGGCAGCCTTTTCGCTTACGCACCCCACGGGAGCATGCAGGTGAACGGCGGTTTTATGGTCCGGCTCTATGGCAATTCCAATTGGGCACTACTCCGCGCTCGCCTCCCGCAGGAAGGTGAGGATTTCCTCGTTGTACTGCTCCGTCGTTTCCACGTTTGGGAAATGTCCCGCACCGGGGATGATAACGAGCTTGGATTGCGGGATTGCCCGGTGGATGCGGACAAGCCCGCCGGGCGGGGTGGTGCGATCCTCATCGCCGCAGATGACGAGAACAGGGCATGTGATCCTGCCGAGCTCCGGTGCGAGGGGCTGCTGTGATAGCTCTGGGCCGGAGATGCGGACACCCTCCGCATACACCTCAGCCGCGTTACGCTCCGCAGACTCGGCGCGCCGTCGTTCGATGTCGTCACCATGGTCAGCGATGTATTTGTCTCCCCAGCCGCGGCGAGGGTTGCTCGGTAGCGCGCCGATGCCCTTTTCTCGCACGGTGGCGAGCATATCACCCCAACCGTCCAGGTACTCTTGCTTGATCTCAGCGGATGTGTCCTGAATAACGAGTGACAGCGTCTGCTCAGGATAATCCAACGCGAATTGCTGAGAGACGAGTCCGCCCAGGGAGTGGCCATGGATGTGAGCTGCTCCAATTCCCAGTGCTATGAGCAACTCAGATAAATCCTTGGCATGTGTCCAACGGGAGTACGCGCCCTCCGTCACCGGAACGCGTTCCGATTGCCCGAACCCGCGCATGTCCCACAATAGAAGCTGGAACTCGCGAGAGAATGGCTCAATCTGCTCCTCGTAGCCGCGGCCATGTCCGCCCAACCCGTGCGTCATGACAAACGTGGGCTTGGATGGATCCCCGAAAAGCTCATAGAAGATCTCAACATCGTTGGCTTGTGCATGTGGCATGTCCTGTCCTCCCCCTATGATTCTGACTCTCCCGCCAGGGATGCGAGATATGGCTCAATATCCAGGCGTAGGCCCAGCCGCTGCGCCACGTCCCGCAGGCTTTGCACGGAGTCCTCGTACAGAGCTATCCCGTTCTTCTTGCGTTCACGGATCGTTTCAGCCTCGATGTCGCCCGGCACACGTACGGCATCCACACCCGGCAGCGGCGGTGTTTCACGAAGCGTGTCCATGTACTCGGACATTGCCTGTTTGAAGGATGACGGGTCCGTGAACGCATCGATACGCAGCGCCCCAAAGAAGTGAGCAGATTGGTAACCGCCTGCCTGCCCGGACCCGGCGATGGCAAGTCCCGGCCCCATGCCGGATAGCATCCCGCACAGGATATCTACGATCATGCCCAATCCGTAGCCCTTGTACGACGCGTGCTCTAAATCACTGCCGAGTGGGAGAAGACGGCGCCCGCCCGGACCCCGCGCCGGATCTCTCAGTGGCTGCAGGTCTTCCGTTAGCCCCCACCCCACGGGTGCCAGTTTCCCCTGCCGATGGTACGTGTCAAACGTGCCCGCGGAGACGACGGACGTCGCAGCGTCAAAGATGAACGGGGTGCCATCAGACGTTGGAACGGCGACGGCAATGGGGTTTGATCCGAGACGTGGCTCCGCTCCGCCAGCCGGCAGGACGATCGGGCCGGTATTCGTCATGCTGATGCCGATCATGTCGTGTCCCAGTGCACGCGTGGCGTACACGCCTGCCGCCCCAAAATGGCGGCTGTTTGCGACCGTTACCCAGCCCGATCCAACCGCACGCGCCTTCTCAATGGCCATATCCATCGCGCGAACGCCAACGCTCAGCCCCAAGCCACCGCCAGCGTCAATCGTCGCTGTCGAGGGTGACTCTGCATGGACAATCCACTCCGGACGCGGATTGACCAACCCAGTCTCAAGCGTGCGCACGTAGAATCTGTCCAGTCGCGCCATGCCGTGGGAGCCGATGCCGCGCAGGTCTGCCTCAATAAGCGTGTTGGCGGCGTTCGCGGCGTCCTCATCGCCCACCCCCAGCGCAGCAAACACAGACACCGCAAAATCCCTCAGCACGGAGTACGGAATACGTGTTGTCACGGCGGGGGAGGCGGATGAACTCACGATGGCGCCATGGTGGCGGGGGCTCGTCTGTCGAGACGGCCCCCTTGCCTCAGACTGCTACGGGCGCGCCTCACGAACCCGGCCCGCCATCTCCTGGTCGATCTCTTTCGGCCAGTCGCGCTTATTCGGGTCCATCACCTTGATGCTGAAGGCGCCGATGCCCTGAATCTCAATGGTTCCGGTTTCGCCGTCTTGAAGCGGGCCAATGCCCTGATGGTTCGTACCAAGCGCGATCACGTCGCCGGGCAGCAGAGTCATCACCTTTGTCGCCCACTCGATAAGCTCTGGAATCGTGTGTTCCAGATCGTTCGTGTTGTAATCGTGGCGGGGCTGATCATCCACCCAGTACTGGACAGCCAGCTGGTGTGGGTCCGCGATCTCGTCCGCCGTGACGATGCACGGCCCCATGGGTGCGCATGTGTCGTACGATTTCTGGATCATTGTCGGTCCGCGGCCAATGCCGGCCCGGGGCGACACGTCCATGAAGGCCGTGTAGCCGAAGATGGAATCCATCGCGTCCGCCTGAGAGACGGCCTTACTGCGCTTTCCGATGACGAGCGCCAATTCCGCCTCATGGTGGCAGATGGTAAACGGTGTGTTTGGCAACACCACGGTGTCACCGGGTCCAATGACCGCCTCAGGAGACTTGAGGAACATATCGATGGGGAAGGCATCCCGATCCTGCCCTTCCTTGTAGTTCCCGAAGCAGCAGATCAGCTTCCGCGGACGTGGCAGCGGCGCGCGGAGCTGGACGGAGGATATGGGCACGCCGCGCCCGGAGTGCGCCAGATCCTCAAGATCATCGCGTACGGACGCAAAGTCCTCGATGAGGTTGATCATCACGTCCTCGACGTGAGGTCCCATATGGTCGTCCGCCAAAGCCCCCAGGCCGATGATGTTGTCATCGACGAGCAGGCCGGGCCGATAATCGTTGTACATCACCAGTTTCATGCCGTTCCCCCCTGCATGCAGTCGTCCCACCTGTGTTCCGTAGCATCATAGCGTGTACGGACTCCTCTGTGCGCTGAGTACGCCACGCCTCTATGCCATGGCGCGTGGTGCACGCATGGAACCGCCCACAACATGCGATGATTCCAGACAGATTTGTACTAGATACAATGCCCAACGTGGTTCGGGCTTGACTGCTATCCTTTCAACGCGACATACTCGCACAGCATGGGGTAGGGGGGGCTTCGGCCCCGTTCAGGGAGACATGTTTCAATGAAATTCTCGGTTCTCCAGGAGAATCTTGCGCGCGGACTCGCCACGGTCATGCCGGCGGTTGCAACGCGGACGACGATGCCCATCACTACACATGTGATGCTACAGACAGATGAATCCCGCCTGCGACTTACCGCTACAAACCTGGAGCTATCCATCTCCTGCTGGATTAGCGCCAGCATTGAAAACCAGGGCGCAGTTGCGATTCCCGCACGCCTGTTCTCTGACTATATTTCATCCCTCCAGCGTGACCGGGTTGATCTTGAGCTCAACCCAGAAACACGGCAGCTACAGGTGATCTCCGGACGATTCAACACACACGTGAGCGGTCTTGACGCAGATGACTTCCCGCCGACACCCATCGTGGAGGATGGTGTCACAGCCGAGGTTCCGCCTGATGTGATGCGTGCGGGAATCGATCGTGTCATCATCGCGGCGGCGACGGAGGATTCCCGCCCCGTCCTGACGGGCATCCACACCTCCATCGAAGGAGACACCATCACCATGGCGGCGGCGGACGGATTCCGTCTTGCCGTGCAGACGACGCACTTGCCCCAGCAGGCCACTGAGGCCGTGGATCTCATCATCCCCGCCCGCTCCCTACGGGAACTGAATCGAATGCTGTCAGAACAGGAAATGCCCGTCAGAATCACAATCAACCAGGCCAAGACACAGGTTCAGTTCCACCTGAATAACGTCGTCATCGGCTCGCAGCTGATCCAGGGGAACTTCCCCAACTATCGGCAGCTCATTCCGGAATCCTCGACAACCAAGACGTCCGTGGACGTGTCCGACTTCCTGCGTGCGGCCAAGACCGCGTCCGTCTTCGCGCGGGAGGGCAACGGAATCGTTCGGCTCTATATGACGCCGGGGGAGAATGAGATGGCCGGAACACTGCGGCTCGAGGCTCGCTCCGACCAGATCGGCGATCACGAGGGAACCATAGACGCTACCATCGGCGGAGAGGAGGCTCATATCGCCTTCAACCACCGCTATCTGGAGGATGTGCTGTCCGTTTTGAACTCAACGGCAACGCTTGAAGTCTCCGGCCCCTCCAGTCCAGGTACCATCCGCCCAGCCTCCACCGACGAGGGTACAGAATACGTCCACGTCGTCATGCCCATGTTCGTCCAGTGGTAACGGTCACCACGCGCCCACTACACACTCAGATTGGGTGAGGACCAGAGCTGCCGACTGCAGTGGAGGTGTGCGCGGACCCCCCTCCGTCAGGCTTTCTGCGCCAGCGCTAAGGCGAACATGTTGTGGGGGTCCGTACGCCAGTCCACGAGGGGCAGGCCGGCTCTCGACAGCATCTCACTGACCCCGTCCCGCGTGAATTTATAGGAACTCTCCGTCCAGATCGTCTCGTTCGGCGTGATTGTGATGTCGATTCCGAGCGCTGTGATGCTAACGCGCTGCTGCGTGGAAGGCCGCAGGTGCATCTCAATTCGACTCGCAGCCTGATTGAAGTACGCATGATGCGCGTACGCAGTCGGATCAAAGTCACTTCCCAGGTGGCGATTCAATACGCGTAGGATGTTGCGGTTGAAGGCGGCCGTCACCCCTGCGCTATCGTTGTAGGCAGCTTCCAGCGTTTTGGTGTCCTTCACTAGATCCACGCCTAGCAAGAAATAGTCGCCTCTGCCCAGAATGCTGGCCAAATCTGTGAGTAAACTGAGGCGCTCATCTGCGTGCAGGTTGCCGATCGTGCTGCCGAAGAAGACGGCAAGGCGCCGTCCCCTGGGCGGGGGAATGTGGTGCAGATCACCCTGAAAGTCGCCGATAACGCCGTGCACGTCCAGGAAGGAATAGTCCTCCAGAAGACCAGGCACCGCATCGGCGACTGTTTTTTCATCAACATCAAATGGGAGAAAACGCAGGCGAGATGAGGACGCCCCGTTGCGTGCATTCATGAGCCATCGAATCTTTGCACACGTTCCTGCTCCCAGTTCGAGCAGTTCTGCTGGCTGAATCTCCGCCATCAACGCCGGCGCATACCCTGTCATGATGGCCTTCTCCGTCCGGGTCAGGTAGTACTCCGGCAGTGTCGTGATCCGGTCGAATAAGGCGGAGCCTTCCGCATCGTAAAAGTATTTTGGTGGGAGCGATTTCACATTGCCGGTGAGACCGGCGCGAGTATCTTCAGCCAGCGCCTCATCAAATGTCGTTCCTGCGCGATGAACATCCAATCGGTAGTGGGATTTTCTTGATCCATCGTGGTTGGTTACCACAGCGTCTCGCCGCCCTCCGGTTCCAGGAATTCGTTGAGCCCGCGCGCCAACGTGATCACCTCATCGCCGTAGCCTGGAAACCAGGCATGGATCCACTCCGGTCTCTCAAAGAAGGCCATGGATCGACCGCCTGGCTGCCTGATGCCAACCCGTGTGACCAGGCCGCTTGCATTGATGAAACTGACGTCCTTTAAAATGTGCCCCTCAGCTTGGAATCCGGCTGACACGGGGCAGAGCTTCCGAACTGCCTCCAGGCTCTCTCCCACGCACCGCAGGCAGAACGCGCGTGTCTTTTGCAGCGCCCCGCGCGGCAGCGCCGTCAGCACCGCCTGCATGGTAATACCTGAGAAAATGGTGTCATCGACGACGGCGATGGACTGCGCCTCCTCGAGTCCGGTGAGCTGATCCTCCAGCGGTGACAATGACGTGCTGACAACCGTATAACCCCCACGGCCGTCCTCTTGCCGCGCCATATCGATGCGGTGAATGTGCGGAAACCACCCGGAGCGTTCATTAATCTGTTGGGCAACGCGCTCTCCTGCCGTCCCGATGCCGAGAGTCAAGGCGAAGGGGCTCACACTATGCTGCGCGGATGCGATAAGTGCTTCGATCTGCTCGTCTGCCGTTAGCACACGTACCCGCTCCGGCTCGCGGCCTGCGACGAGACGAAAAAGCTCAGACACGCGGGCGGCAACGATGGAATCAGGCCCAAAGACGTCACTGACCAGAGCAGAGATATCGTCGTGGATGTAGAACCAACGGGGCGTTGGCGCGTCATAGGGTCCGGGCGATTGTGCCATGGGGCCGCTGGCAGACTGTGGAAATGAGACAGCCATACCGGACGCGTCTAGAGCGCGAAGGGCATACCTTGCATGCCTTTGAGATAACGAATCTCGCCCAAATGGTAGAAGGTGTGCCCGATGACAAATGTCTGAAGCCGACGGGCCAGCGTGCGATCGGGCCGCTCAGGATCCATCACCCTGTCCAGATCGTTATCTGTGACACCCTCGAATGCCGCCGGTATGGTCGGGCCGATGTCAGTGGCGTACTCACGCAGTAGCGCGAGGCTTGGCCGAAAGTCTGCGACCTGCTCCGCGGTAAAGCCAGTTCCCTGAACATCGTGTGCCTGGCCGAAGCGCTCCGTGTATCCCTTCGATAGCCAGATGGTCGGCCTGGCGTCCACTGGGATGGTGGCACTCACGGCCTCATCCAGCGCTCGTGTGATGTGCCAAGCGATGAAGGCGATTGTCGTGGCCCCCGGGACGGGCGCGTAGTAGATATGCTCCTCCGTCAGCGGTTCCAACTCCCGCAGGAGGCTGCCCTGAATCTCTCGCATCTCTCGAGTCAGTACCTCAACACCGTTCATTTCCCCGCCCTCCCGATACTAGCGGAACGTGTTCTTGATCCAGTCCATAAAGCCCCCGCCCTCTTGCTCGCCGTCCTGCCCGGCCTCCGGGGTGTCGGGGAGCGTTGAGGATAACTGCTCTAGCAGGGCGCGCTGTTCATCTGTTAGGCGTTGGGGGACATGGATAGCGGTAACGATAAAGAGATCGCCCCGGGCTCGCGAGTTCTTTGGATCGGACACGCCACGCCCACGGAGACGGAACGATTGACCAGATTGCACGCCGGCCGGTAGGGAGAACGGCTCATCGCCTTCCAGGGTTGGAATCGTGATCTCCGCGCCAAGCGCCGCCTGGGCGATGTTGATCGGCACAGGATGGAAGATGTGTTTCCCTTCCCGCTCAAATACAGGGCTCGGGGCGACGTCGACCTCAATGTACAGATCGCCGGGCGGGCCGCCGTTCATGCCGGCCTCCCCTTCGCCGCCAAGACGGATGCGATTGCCGGAATCGACTCCCGGCGGCACCGTCACGCGAACAGAGAGTTGCTGCCTCGTGCGCCCCGCGCCCCGGCATGTAGCGCAGGGATGGGCAATGAACGTGCCGTCACCGTGACAGCGGCTGCAGGGGCTGATGTTCACGTATTGCCCGAATATGCTTTGTTGGCTGCGCCGAATTTCACCGGACCCATTGCACAACGTGCACGCCTCCGGCCGAGTCCCCGGCTCCGTTCCTGCGCCTGCGCACGTCTGGCACACTTCATTGCGGGGGACGCGGATGTCCTTCTCCGTTCCCCGCACGGCTTCCTCAAAGGGCAGGCGCAGGCGCATGGCGAGGTCATCGCCACGTTGTGGCCCGCCGCGGCGGGCCTGCCGTCCGCGCATTCCTCCGAAAAAGGCATCAAAGATGTCCCCAAACCCGCCAAATCCGGAGAACGCGTCACCGCCGGCGAACCCTTCCGACCCGTTGAGCCCCGCGTGGCCGAATTGGTCATAGACGGAGCGCTTGCGCTCGTCACGCAGAACCTCGTATGCCTCATTGATTTCCTTGAAACGATCCTCGGCGTTGGAGGAGCGATTCCGGTCAGGGTGGTGTTCAAAGGCGAGGCGACGAAACGCCCGCTTCACGTCCTCTGCGGAGGCATCACGGGATACCTCCAGAACGTCGTAGTAGTCTTTTTTATTCGTTGTCATGGCAGTACTACTGGCACTGATCAATCAGGCCGCCGCGTACTCTCCGCACACTCCGCGGTTGCCCGTCAGTCGATGCATCCAGTTTATACTACACTTCATATTTGGACAGGATTCGCGCTCGTGCCGTCATCTGCTACAGCCTGCTGCGCCACTCATCAAACGCGGCGAGATCTTCTGGCACCGCGTGGCGGATTAGCGTCATCAGCCGATTCATCGCCGTCACAAGCTCCTGCGCGTTGGCATCTGCTACGCCGCCTGACGTCTGAGGCGGCTGTTCGCGATCCACGCGAAGCGCGTTGATGCGCAAGTGCGCTGCCTTGAGGGTGTCAAGATGATGTGAATCCGCGTCGCCAGGATTCTTCACAGGAATGTCCATAGCCACCGTTCCCCCGTGTGTCCTAGTGGAACTGCGACGGGTCGATGCGCGCTCCCTCACCGACGAAAGGATTATTGCGCTTCTCATCTATGATCGTAGACACCTCCATGTGTCCTGGCAGAACACGGGTCTCCGGCGACAGGGTGTACAGGTGCGTTTCAATTGACTGAACGATCTCTGGAAATGAGCCGCCGGGGAAATCGGTTCGTCCGATGGAGCCCTGGAAGAGCGTATCGCCTGTGAGAACGGAATCCTCATAGAGGAGGCAGCTGCTTCCCGGCGTGTGGCCGGGTGTGTGCAACACGCGGATAGTCGTCGCGCCAAGCGGGATCTCCTGCCTATGCTCTAGGTATTCATCTGCCATCGGTGAGGGAAATTCCGGTCTCCCAAGCCAGCCATCCCCTGTGCGCAAGGCCTCCAGCATCTCTTCATCCGGCTCGCCGATCATGAGGACCGCGTCCGTCTCCTCCATGGCCATGCCGTTGTCAAATGTGTGATCAGAGTGCCCGTGTGTGTTGAGCACATACCGGAGCTGCAGCTCGTGCGATCGTGCCCACACGAGCACCGGCCCCGTTCCCTTGCCGGGGTCGACGATTGCTGCTTCCCGCGAGGCCTCATCAAAAACGACGTATGTGTTATTGCCCATCGGTCCGACGACGAATCTCTGGATCGGCATGCGTGCACTCCCCTTGCAGTCTCTTATCCGAGTATGGCGCGAATCATACAGTGAATGCCATTCAGCCGTGAAAGAGATCACCCCGCGCCCCGCCCCCGTCACTCCGCAGCGGGGTGTGATAGGCGGCTTTCAGCCCACCTGCGTGATCTCTACTGAATGTGGCATCAATTCCGCGTCCGGGCGTGAGGTGTAGATGAGGTCAGCAACGGTGTCCAGTGTGCGGCGGCATCGTGCCTCGCCGGTGCCAATGGATGAGACGGCCAGCAGAGCCGTGCGCAGGTCATCCCGTGCACCCACGTCTGCGATGGCAACGTTGTGGTGACGTTTCACGCGCTCAATGACGCTGGTGATGATCCGCCGCTTGTCCTTGAGGGACGTTGTCTCTGGCAGGCGCAGTTCAAGAACGGTGGAACCGACGACGATGGCCATGGTCCGCGGGGCAGGTCCGGGCAGGGTGACGCGCTAGACGTCCAGGTTCTGGACCTCTTGCGCGTGGGCGCGGATGAATGTTGCCCGTGGCCGCACCTCTTCGCCCATCAGCATTTCGAACAACTCCGAGGCGGCTTGCGCGTCCTCAATCTCAACTTTGAACAGTGTTCGTGACTCAGGATCGAGCGTCGTCTCCCACAGTTGTATTGGGTTCATTTCGCCCAGGCCTTTATAGCGCTGGACGCCGACGCCGCGCGTGGATACATCTTCGACAATCTCTGCCAGATCGATCAGAGAGTTCAGCCGCCCCACTGCGCGCTCCCGCTTGTAGACGGTGCCAACCTTTGGCAAATGGGAACGGAGTGCCGTGGCGAGCTCCGTCATCCGTTGCGCGGCCTCCTGGTCAAAGAACGGGTGATCCAGCCGCAGGGTGCGGCCACTCTCCGTGTCTTGGATCAACAGGTAGGTCGTGTTGGTCACGGCGGCCGCTGTTGCGCTATCAGCCTCTGAGAGGTCACCCGACTCATCTTCCTCGTCCTCTACGGCCTGCTCTTCGGGTTGCTCTGCGAGTTCCGGCAGCAGAGGCTGCTGTGCGTCCGTTGGTGCCGGCGCTGCCGGCAAATTCACCGGCGTGTCGTCGTAGTGGAACTCCAGGATGCGGACGGTGTTGATCTCCTCGAGTGCCGTCATCAGCCGCATCACGGTTTCCTCTGAAGACAGATCACTTTCGCCAGTGCGCACGGTGAGTGCCGCGGCACTCAGCAGCGGCCACGCATAGCCGCTGGCCTGTAGGTCTGTCAGTGCGCGAACGAGTCGTTGCACGGAAGGGAGGATATCACGCACTTCCGCCTCGGTGTAGACGATGGGCGCGTCCTTCTCCGAGTTCTCGCGGATTGTCATCTCCGTGAGGGCTTGGTTGGTCAACGTATCGTTCTTTTCCTGGTCGGAATAGAGCCAGTGGATATCATTGCGGCCAATCTGAACGCGATAGAGCGGCGGCTGCGCGATGTAGATGTGTCCGGCGCGGAGCAGCGGCTGGAAGTGGCGGTAGAACAGGGTGAGGAGGAGCGTCCGGATGTGGGCGCCGTCCACGTCCGCGTCCGTCATGATGATGACCTTCTTGTAGCGCAGTTTGGAGAGATCCAGCCCGTCCATATCCCCATCAGCCTCGTCCGTTTCAGAGGCGCCGTTCCCGTTGACGTGACCATTGACGCCGCCAAACCCGACACCGAGCGCAGACGCGATTGCCTTGATCTCCTCATGCCCGTAGACCTTGTCAAGCCGTGCCTTCTGGACATTGAGGATCTTGCCACGGAGGGGCAGAATTGCCTGGAAGCGCCGATCACGCCCACCCTTGGCGGAACCGCCGGCGGACTCACCTTCCACCAAGAAGATTTCGCAGTTGTCAGGGTTCTTATCAGAGCAGTCAGCGAGCTTGCCGGGGAGTGTCGTGGACTCCAGTGCGCCCTTCCGCTGCACCATCTCACGTGCTTTGCGGGCCGCCTCACGAGCGTGGGCGGAATTCAGGCACTTATCAAAGATGCGCCGCGCCTCTTGCGGGTTCTCCTCCAGGTAGGCGGACAACCCCTCGGCGAGCGAGCTCTCGACGTGATTCTTGACCTCCGCGTTTCCCAGCTTGCCCTTCGTCTGACCCTCAAATTGCGGCTCCGCCAGCTTGACTGAGATGACTGCGGCCATGCCTTCGCGCACATCCTCGCCCTGCAGGTTCGGCATGTCATCTTTCATGATCTTGAACTTGCGCGCATAGTCGTTCATCACCCGTGTGAGCGCCGTGCGGAATCCCGTCAGGTGCGTGCCGCCGTCAACGGTATGGATGCAGTTCGCAAAGCCGAACACGTTCTCCTGGAAACCAGCGTTGTACTGGAGCGCGACCTCGACGCGTGTCCCATCAACCTCCCGCTCAACATAAATCGGGTTGTCGTGTAGTGGGGAGCGTGAGGCGTTGAGGTGGCGGACGAGGGAGCGGATGCCGCCTTCGAAGTAGAACGTCGTCTCGTTCGCTGTGCGCTCATCAACGAACGAGATCTCCAGGCCGGGGTTCAGATACGCCATTTCGCGGAAGCGCGCGGCGAGGGTTGTGAATTCGAAGGACGTGTCATGCGTGAAGATGTTTGGATCCGGCCTAAACCACACCGTCGTGCCCGTGGCGTCCGCTGGGCCGATGGCCTCCACCGGCGCGAGGGCCTTGCCACGCGAGTACTCCTGCACATGGATCTGGCCGTCCCGCCGCACTTCGGCGCGGAGACTCTCTGACAAGGCGTTGACGACGGACGCGCCGACGCCATGCAGGCCACCGGACACTTTGTACCCGTCACCGCCAAACTTGCCTCCCGCGTGAAGCGTCGTCATCACGGTTTCGAGGCCCGTCAGGCCTGTCTGGGGATGTTCATCAATCGGCACGCCGCGCCCATCATCCTCAATACGCGCTGAGCCGTCTGCCAGAATCGTGATGGTGATGCGGTCACAATGGCCGGCCATCGCCTCGTCGACGGCATTATCGACAATCTCGTAGATCAGGTGGTGGAGCCCGCGTTCATCCGTGGAGCCGATGTACATGCTAGGGCGGCGACGCACCGCCTCCAGCCCTTCCAGAACTTCGATGTCCCGTGACGTGTAGTTCGCTGCACTCGTAGAGACTGATTCACGCTGTTCGGACCGATCCGCCATCAATATCACCCCTTCACAGAGCGGCAACCCGGTCAGTGCGTACAAGCGCCCATGAACTGCCTAAATGAACGTCTGTACGCAGTCCCTATGCGTCTCGCGAATCGCCGTCTTTCTCGTCCACTTTCCCCGCAGCCTGGGCGTTCGTTCCAGGACCAGCCGTTGCTTCCCGGATGCGCCACCGAACACGCCTCCATTCTAGCAGAAATTCAAACGTCGTTCAAAAAGGGAGTGCCTTGAGATGGCCTCATGGGAATGGCGTGCCCGCGCCTTCGATGGCTCGGAGGCGCGGATTCTTCGTTCCGCTCAGAATGGCATGGTGCTGCTGCGCGACGTTCAGGGTGGCATGAGGTGGTGTCTACGCATCGTCCTGCGTGACGGGCGTTGCCAGCATCTGCCACCAGCTCGCCAAGTCGGCCGCGGCGCGAAGCAGCTGTCCGGGGCGCCGGATTCCATCCTCCGTGATGACGTGATCGACGTACTCCGGCGGAATGATGTCCAGGGCAGCGGCGGCGTGACCATCATGTGGTTCTGGTAGCCATGGAGCCAACTTGAGCGTATCTGCGAAGAAGTGCACCGGTATGGGTGGACTATGCTTCGTTGCAGCCTCCACCAGAGCCAACGTACCGATGTCCGCTGCCATCGACCCATCCGCCAGAAAGGCCGTGCACCCTAGAAGAACGGTGTCACAGTTGGCCAGTACCCCATTGACGTCTGACGCCGACTGAGCCTCCGCGCCGTTTGTGGACTGCGGGGTCATCGTCCGTGACTCCGTGATGCGGTCTCCTGCGAGAGCAATGGCCGCGCGAACGCTTTCTGAGCGGCCCAACGTGACGACGATGCCGTTCTCCGGCACAAGGGATTGTCCCCGCCGTGCCAGGGATGTGGGTGTTTCTCCCAACAGCCGCCCCAGCCGCGCGACGCTCCGCGCCGCCGCCGCCATGCGATCCCCCGTCCGCGCCTCTCTGGCCGTGCGATAGGCCGATACCCCCACGTTCCGCATCGCCACCACTTCCGGCCGAGCCTCCGCAATCGCAAAGGCGATGACCCGCAGGGGCTCCGGCTCGCCAATGTACATCTCCGTCAGTGCCCGATGCAGCAGCCGTGCGCCACGCACCGCAATTCCCACTGCCGTCGCAGACTGATCCAGACGCAATGACTCCGCCTCGCGCGTCAGCTCTTCCCACTCCATCGGCGCTCTCACTCGCCCCCGTTCTCCGAACTGCTCAGGATGACGTTGTCGATGAGTCGCGTACGCCCAATGCGGACTGCGATGGAGGCCATTGCGCCCGTGGGCACATGACCCTCGACTTCGGCGAGCGTCATCGGATCGGCGACAGAGACGTAGTCGATGGCCGCGACGAGCGGCTCCGCTGCCAGCGTGGCCCGCACCGCACCGCGCAAGGCGTCGGCCCGAGTCGTGCCGGCGCGATACAGGTCTCGTGTCCTAGTGAGCGCACGATATACGACGGCGGCGGCACTCCGTTCTTCCCTGGATAAGTAGGTATTGCGACTGGACATGGCTAGGCCGTCAGACTCACGCACCGTCGGCACGACGATGATCTCGCCAGGCACGTTGAGATCATGAACCATGCGGCGGATGACGGCGATCTGCTGGCCGTCTTTCTGTCCGAAGTAGGAGTTGTCTGCGTGCACGATGTTGAAGAGTTTGAGGACGACGGTAGCGACGCCACGAAAATGGCCAGGACGTGCCGCGCCTTCAAGACGATCTGCAATCTCTCCGGGCACGACGTAGACGTCCTGTTCTGGCGGCGGATACATCTCCTCCGGCGTGGGGTGAAAGAGAAAATCACACCCGACGGCATCCAGCATCGCCGTATCTCGTTCGAGGTCATGGGGGTAGTCTGCGAAGTCCTCGTTGGCGGCAAACTGTGCAGGATTCACGAAGATGGATGCCGCAACGACGGCGTTCGCAGATCGGGCGCGCCGCACCAACTCAATGTGCCCCTCGTGCAGAAACCCCATCGTCGGCACAAACCCGAGCGTGCCTGCTGCGCGGGCAGCTTCCCGCGCCCGCCGAAACTCCTCGATTGTCCGGATCAGCTTCAGCGCCATCCCGCGTCTGCACTCCTTCGATACTGCCCCTGCAACGCTGATTGTAGAGGTTGCAGGGGCCGGGCACGTGAATGCTATTCAATTACACGCGTGACGGCATACTATCCGCCAGCATTCGCCGGCAGTACTCCCGAATATCCTCTGAATCAGTTAGCTCATCGCAGACGACATCGAACAGGTCATGGATAGCGTTTTCGTGACCGGTCGCCAGTTGATAGAACGTTGCCCCATCGACCTCATACACATGCCTGCTTGTCTTCAAGTGTGCCCGGTACCGTTGAGGCCTGCGGGGCACGATGATTACGAGGTATCCGCTCCAGCCTGCGCCTTTCTGCCGGACAGCGGTATCAAGATCACTCTCCACCTGCTGCCTGTTGCTGGCGTTCATGGTGTTGTGCTTGTTTTTGACCTCGGCGAGAATTCTGGCTGACGCATTTTCAAGGTCGTAACCTGCGTCGTGATTCTCCCAGCCCTCAACTCTGCCGAGCACCTGTTGATGAAAGCTGCCGAGAGCGTTGGAAAGCCCTCGCAACGCACTATTCCTGTCTTGCAGCGCCTCGAGTTCTGACACACTGCGGACGCCCAGTGCTGAGGCGATTAGCAAAGAGTGGAAGGGATCGACTACGTTCCGGGACTGACGCCTACTCGCTTGATCAACTGCGTTCGTGGCGCTTAGCCGAAAGGTACGAATTGCTTCAGAGAGATTCTCGTCGGTGATCCAGGGCAGCCACGGCACCCCATCACCCCTTTGTCACATCCTCTGGGTTGATCTCTATTCCCACGGGTATACGTTCCATCCGCGCTGCTACACGGAAAGTCGTTCCGCTGCCGGAGAAGGGGTCGAGAACGATGTCCCCTTCGTCGGTGAACAGATTGATAAAGAACTCCGGCAACCACTCCGGAAACGCGGCGCTGTGGCCGGTGTTATGCGCGACGGGTGAACGATGTAAGACATTCGAAGGATAGACGGCTTCCTTCCCCTCCCACGCGGAAATTCTGCGGCCATATTTGGGATTGGTCGAGGAGTTCTGTCGTGATAGATCATTCTCACTGAGATTGCGCATTCGCGCCTTGGTCCAGTCACCAATGGGTACCTTAACGGCTCCTTGCCGCATCTTGAGATCCGACGTCTTACTGAAGTGTAGGATGCGCTCCCAGGCGTCCCGGAATCGATACTTCCACTTGCCTGGCGCCGCCGTCGTCTTGTGCCAGATGTATTCCTCAACCCACCGAAAGCGCGTCTCGCGACTCAGGGCGAGGATGAGATCCAGGACATACGTGTGCCGCTGGCCGTCAACCACCTTCTCCTTGATGTTCAACACGAAGGAGCCGGTCGGCTTGAGAATGCGGTACATCTCTTCGGCTCTCTCGGTAAACCACGCGACGTACTCATCCGGCTCTATGCCGCCATATGTATGGCGGCGAGCGTCGGCGTAGGGTGGCGACGTGACAATCAAATCAATTGAGTCATCCGGCAGCGTCCGCATAACGTCCAGGCAGTCACCGATGTGGACTTGGTTGGACCACTGGGGTTGATCGTGCCCCCACACGGAGCCGGCTATGGGCTCCCTCACTACAGGGAGAGCATCAGGTTCTGCAACCACCTCGTCCTCCCAGACACGCATTTTGGCGCCAAAAAAGAAACATCCGTGCGCCCATTCAGCCTAACGTGCCAGGATTGGGAACGTCAAATCGGATTTCCTGGCGCAGCGTGAAGAACTTCCTACCACGCGGCGATGAAGTCCAGTTCTAGGCGGATGTTGTCATCCACGCTGACAAGGAAGAAGAGATCCGGCACCTCCATCTCGAACTCGCCGAAGGTGAAGCTGGTCTTCGCCGTGCCGGTGATGCCATTTCCGCTAAAGGCGGCTACGGCCTCCCATGTGACAGGCCGCGTCACCTCCCGCACTGTCAGGTCGCCCTCGATCGTGAAAGACTTCTCCCCGGACGTGGGGAATGGCCATTCGAGGCCGTTCATGGTCGTCGCGACAAAGGTGATCTCCGGGTACGTTTCCGTCTGAATGGCGTTGCGGCTCAGGTATTGATCCCGACGCGATTCATCGCTGCGCAGACTCGCGGCGTTCATCACGATGCGTGATTCCTCCGCTACAATATCGCCGTCCGCAGTGAACGTGAATGCGCCCGCCACCTCAGATGTCTCACCCATGGCGTCGTTGGGCAAATCCACGCTTGCGAATTGTTCCCTGATCAAGTAGCGTGCGACCGTCCCTTCCTGCAACTCCGCACTCAGCCCTGCGGGTTGTTGGTTTGCAGGTGACGCACTATCGCTGCTGACCGTTGTGATTGGCACGGCAGTTGTATCAATGGCATCGTCATTGTTTGCGTCGTCGCCAGTGCCGCATGCGGAAAGAGGCGAAAGCAGAACCAGTGCCGCCAATCCGATGAGAGAAAGTCGCCCAGCGCTCCACATCGTATCTCCTGTCATACGGTTGCCCCCTGATGTGCCTGGTCCCTCACGCATGATCTAGCATCCAGCATACGTGGGGCAGGATAGTGCGCGCACGCACTCCCGATTATCATGCGCGGGCTCCAGTAGTGGCGCGGTAAGATACACGCACAATGACCGTCACTGAAACACTCACCCACCGGAATTTCCTGTCCATGGCCGACCTGAGCAGCGCCGAAGTCCATGCCCTACTTGACGCCGCCAGCGCCATTAGAAGTGGAGAGTTGCGGCCAGATCTGACTGGCCGCAACCTCATCCTGCTTCTGGAGAAGCCATCTCTGCGGACCCGCGTGAGTTTTGAGCTTGGGATGCGCGGGATGGGTGGGCACAGCCTGAGTATGTTGCCGCAAGAGGTGGTTATTGGCGAGCGTGAGCCACCGGAGGATGTGGCGCGCGTCCTCAGCCGTTATGTGGACATCATCGCCGCTCGTGTGAATACCCATCAGACGCTCATTGACCTGGCCAACGCTGCCTCCGTTCCCGTTATCAACGCGCTGTCTGACGTCGAGCACCCCTGTCAGACGCTTGCGGATCTGCAGACCATCCTCCAGCACCTCGGCGGCCTGGAAGGCGTCACGGTTGCGTTCATCGGTGATGGCAACAACGTCGCCGCGAGTCTCGCCCTGGGCTGTGCGCTTGTTGGTGCTCACTTCCGCATCGCCTCCCCGCACGGCTATGAGCTGCGGAGCGAGATTGTTGACGAGGCGACGCGGCTGGCAGGCGGAACAGTCCCGCAGCAGCTCCTCGATCCACGTGATGCCGTTGATGGCGCGAACGTCGTCTACACTGATGTATGGGCCAGCATGGGGCAGGAGGTGGAACGCGCCCAGCGTGCGCGTGATTTCCAGGGGTACCAGGTGTCGCCAGCGCTGATGGACGCGGCAGAGTCAGACGCCGTATTCATGCATGACCTGCCAGCGCACCGTGGTGAGGAAGTCTCTGCGCAGATGATTGACCACCCGCGCTCCATCGTCTTCGATCAAGCGGAGAACCGCATGCACGCTCAGGCCGCCCTCATCGCCATGCTACTCGGCGCAATCCCCGCCCCGTCATAGGACACGCTGAATGACTGCCCTTGTTGAGACACGCTCCGGACTGCCGCGCGGCCTCCCTGCCGTCGCCATTGTCGGACGACCCAACGTTGGCAAGTCATCGCTCTTCAACCGCATGGTTGATGAGCGCATCGCCATCGTTGCGGATGAGCCTGGCACGACGCGGGATCGCGTGACCGCATTCGTCACGCGTGATAACCGCACTCTCGCGCTGATCGACACCGGGGGCCTGATCCTCGGCGATGAGGAGGGCATGATTGGGGCGATCCGTGAGCAGGTGTCTGTTGCCTTCAGCGAGGCGGACGTGTTGTGTTTCGTCGTTGATGTGAACGCCGGCGTCGTTCCCGCGGATGCGGAGGTCGTGGACCTGATACGTCGCGCGTCCAAGCCGGTTGTGTTGATTGCCAACAAAGCAGACAACATCCAGCGAGAGCGGCTGGCGGCGGAGTTCTATCAACTGGGCATCGGAGATCCCATCGTCGTCAGCGCTCAGCATGGCCGTGGCATGAATGAGCTGTGGGACGGCATTATGACCGTGCTGCCGGATCCGGAGATGCCACCTGCCGCCCCAAGCGGGGCAATCCCAGTCGCCATTGTGGGCAGGCCGAACGTTGGCAAATCGTCACTGGTGAACTCAATCTTGGGGCAGGAACGGGCCATGGTGCGGGATGAGCCCGGCACAACGCGTGACGCTATCGACACGGTCTTCGAGTACGAGAATCGCACGTATCTACTCATCGATACGGCGGGTATCCGCCGCCGCGGCCACATTTCGCGGGGCGTGGAACACTTTAGTGTCGCCCGCGCAATGCAGGCCATTGAACGGGCAGACGTGGCCGTGCTTGTGGTGGACGCGACGGAATATCTGACGGCGCAGGACCTCCACGTGGCCGGTTTCGTGCAGCAGGCATATAAGGGACTGGCGCTCGTGATCAATAAATGGGACATGGCGCAGGAGGAGGAGATCGACCGTGCGCAGGTTGAGCACATGGTTCGTGCGCGACTTAAGTTCTTCCCCGCGATGCCAATCCTGTTTACGTCTGCGCTGCGCGGAAGAGGCGTACGCGCCGTTCTTGACGCCGTGGCGCGCATCCAGATGGAACGGATGACGCGTGTGACCACTGCCCAACTGAACCGTGCGCTCATTGATGCCCTGGCCGCTCACCCTCCACCCTCCTCGGGCCGCAGGCGACTGCAGATCTACTATGTGACGCAGGCAGAGGTCAATCCTCCAACGTTCGTCTTTTTTACAAACGATCCATCGCTTGTCCACTTTTCCTACCGCCGCTATCTGGAAAATGTGTTGAGGAGACGGTTCGGCTTCGATGGCACCGCCATACGCCTCATCTTCCGCGGCCGGAGCAGGGACGAAGAGGAGCCCGCTTGATGGAGTTTCTGGAGGATGTTGATGCCATTGACATCGCCCTGACGGTGGTTGCTGCCGTTGGCAGCTACCTGCTCGGGGCGGTGCCTGTCGGGCTGATCGTGAGCAAGATCCTTGGTGGCATCGATGTCCGCCGGACGGGTAGTGGCCGCACCGGCGCGACGAATGTCCTGCGCACGCTCGGGTGGAAAGGTGCTGCCCCGGTCGTGCTGCTGGACCTGGGAAAAGGTGCCGCCGCCGTCATTGCTAGCGGCGATGTCGCGGGCGTGCCGGGGGAGGTTGTCGGAGCGGTGGCTGTCGTCGTGGGACACAGCTGGTCGGTGTTCATCGGCTTCGGCGGCGGCCGGGGCGTGATACCGGCAGGCGGCGCGGCACTTGCCCTGGTCTGGCCAGCCGCGATCATCGGGATCATCGTTGGGCTTCTGATCATCGCGCTGACACGCTACGTCTCGCTGGGGTCACTTGTTGGCACGGTCACATGCGTCGTGATCATGATCGGATTCGCCGTGATGGACTTACGGCCACTGATTTATTCCCTACTTGCCGTCCTGGGCGGAGTGATGATCATCTATGCCCACCGCGATAATATCCACAGGCTGCTCCGCGGAACGGAGCGTCGCTTCGGCCAACCCGTCGAACCAGCGGACTAACCCATCTGCGCCCGCCTGTTCAGTGTGGGACAATTGGGAGAATCAAGACGACAGGAGAACGAGCTTGATCAGGCAGACACGCCGCGCGGCCGTTATTGGGACGACGAGTTGGGGCACGACGCTTGCCATCCTTCTTGCGCGCGCCGGGGCTGACACCATGCTGTGGGCCCGCACAGAGGACGCCGCGCAACGAATGAACGATGCAGGTGAGAACGTGGATCGCCTCGGTGGGTTCTCCTTCCCCCCTGCGCTGCGCGTCACTGCGGACATGCGTGAGGCCATCGGAGATGCACAGGTCATCGTGGTATGTGTGCCATCCCCCGCGTTCCGTCAGAACCTTGAGCGCCTCAGAGAAGGCAGCCCGCAACCGGATGCGGCAATTGTGAGCGCCACGAAGGGGCTTGATCGCTCCGACGGCTCCCGCATGAGCGAGGTCTTTCGACAGGAGATGGGCCCGAACGCCCTTGATCAATACTGTGTCATCTCCGGCCCGAATCTATCCCACGAAGTTGTCGCGGGGCTGCCGTCCTCGGCGGTTGTGGCGTCATCCACGCCGGAAATGGCAACTCGCGCGCAGGAGGCGCTGACATCGGCCACCTTTCGTGTCTACACGAGTACGGACGTCGCAGGTGTGGAGCTTGGTGGCTCACTCAAAAACATCGTCGCCATCGGCGCTGGAATGATTGATGGCATGGGATTTGGTGACAACGCCAAGGCCGCATTCATCGCGCGCGCCATCGCTGAAATCACCCGTCTTGGCCTTGCGGCAGGTGCGGAACCGATGACCTTTAGCGGGCTGGCTGGCGTTGGTGACCTCGTGGCGACGTGCTATAGCCGGCTCTCACGCAACAGGAATTTCGGGGAGCAACTTGGCAGAGGGCGCCCAATTGAGGATGTTCTAAGCGACCTCACCGAAGTGGTGGAGGGCTACAACACGACGCCTGCGGCGATCATGCTGGCAAACCGTCTCAATGTCGACACGCCGATTACCGGCACAACGCATCGAGTGCTGTATGAGGGGCTGGATCCCAGAGAAGCATTGGAGTTCCTCATGGGCCGCCCGGCGACAACAGAATATCCGGGTGAGACTTCATAGGATCCGGGCAAAACATGCCCCGTCGCGTGCATCCTGTAGTATAGGAGGCACTGATCAGATAGCGGGGTGTGCTGCCAAATCTCCAACCCCCTCGCGAGAAAACCATAGCAGTCACAGCAAGCACGGACATGTATGCAGGCTACCGCCATCGACCTGGATAACCTCTCTCCACACGGGAACGCTGATCTCTCCGGAATGAGCCAGCACATTGCGGCGTTTCCCATGCGCATCATCCAGGGATGGGGCGATGCCGGCACCCTTTCTTTCCCGGCCGAGTTCCGTGATGTGAGACACGTCGTCGTGCAGGGCATGGGTGGATCCTCAATCGCTGGGGACATCGCCGCTGAGGCACTGGATGGCCTGCGGCCGGCAGACGGCCACGCATCGAGGATCGATGTCTTTCGGGATTACGGCTCTCCTTCGACGGTTGAGCCTGATAGCCTTGTTATCATCCTGAGCCACTCCGGATATACCGAGGAGGCATTGTCCGGGTTGGACGCATCACTACGGCGAGGCACGCGCCTCATCGTGATGACGGGCGGTGGCCCACTCGCCCAAATCGCCCAGTCACGCGGTCTGCCTATGGTGACGATGCCGGGGGACAGCGGGCCACCGCGTACCTATCTTCCCTATGCCCTTGGCGCGATGCTGCGCATCCTCTGCGAGCTGGGAATAGCACCACCGGAAATACAAAAAGCTCTTGAAGACGCTGTCGTCAAGCTGGAGTTGCGGCAGGCTGCGTTTGCGCCAGCGACGAGTCAGACTGATCTTGGCCACGACAATCCGGCCAAAGATCTGGCGCGTGATCTTGCTGGCCGTGTGCCGGTGATCGTCAGCGCACGCGGTCTTGCCTCTGCGGCGCGTCGTTGGAAGACCCAATTCAACGAAAACGCCAAGATACCGGCCTGGACAGAAGAATTGCCGGAGATGCATCACAACGCAGTTGTTGGATTTGAGCAGCCGGGATTCCGTGACAACCTCGCTGTCATCTTGTTGGGCCCGCCAACGGCTGATGAGAGCTCGCTTCATGATCGGTACGCCATCAGCCGAGATTTCCTGTCGCCACTTGGCGTGCCTGTTTACTGGCCTGTCCTGATCACGGACACCGCGCTGGCACGACTTCTGGAGGCCGTGCTGCTGGGCGACTACGTGAGCTATTACCTCGCGCTGGTCAATGGAATCGATCCAACGCCGACGGAGACACTGGATCGAGTCAAGGCGCGGATTCGCGGCTCCGGCATGGCTGGCGACCGCGCCGAGTAACCTTCACGCCCATGGCCACACGTATCGGCATCATCTCGGACACCCATATCCCAGGCTCTATTCCAGAGCTGTGGCCGGAAGTTGAGATTGTCTTCAAGGACGTTGACATGATCCTCCACGCCGGTGACCTGGTAACGCCATCCGTCATTGACTGGCTGGAGCGCATTGCCCCCACATACGCGGCGGAAGGGAACCATGACTACGGCCTCAGCGAAATTGATGAACGGATCAGGCCGAAATGGTTCCTGGATATCGAAGGCTATCGGCTCGGTCTTGTCCATATCATCGATGGGTGGGGGGTTAGGAGCGCGAGCGAGTTAGTCAAAATCTACCTGGGCGAACTGCCGGACATCGTCGTCTGCGGTGACAGCCACTTCGAGTTCGTGCGCCATGAGGATGGGATGCTCATTATCAATGGTGGCAGCGCCACATACCCCCACAATCAAGAAGCACGCCTTGGCCACGTCGTCATCTTGGACGTCGAACGCGGCAAGGAACCCGAGGCCCACATCATCGAGCTGACCGCCCACTCTATCGATGGCACCGACGGACGCAACCGCTACTCGCGGGGCCGCAACCGATAAACAGCGCGCCTTTCCGAACGGGGCGGACGCCCCTCACACGTCATTCCGGGCAGGGTGCCCGCCCCGCGCACGTCATTCCTGATGGAACGTCCGCGCCGCGCCCGTCATTCCTGATGGAACGTCCGCGCCGCGCCCGTCATTCCTGATGGAGTGTAGCCCCACCATGTCATTCTGAACGGAACGAAGTGGAGTGAAGAATCTAACGCGTATCTGCGGCAATGGGGACATAGATTCTTCGCTACGCTCAGAATGACAGAGGAGGGGCAGACGAATGGCAGACGGCGTGAGGCTCACGAATGACAGAGGGGCGTGTGGACAGCCCCCCGGATTGACGACGGGCAGGCTGGAATGACGTACGTGATCAGGTACGCGGTAAACTGTAGCAGTCATGGACACCAGACGGTCGGCTACTGACGATGGCGCTGCTGTGAATGCTGTGAGCAACACGGCCAGATCTACATCAGCTGATCCTAGTCGCCTGGGCTATCCTGAGCTTGAGGCGCGACTTTTAGCGCAGAGACTCACGCCGGAGCGTATTGCTGCCATACGCCAGGCGTATGGGACGGCGGAGCGTGCCCATGATGGACAGTTCCGAAAATCCGGCGAGCCGTTCATCTGCCATCCGCTCGGGACGGCACTCATTTTGACAGACGTCGAGATGCTTGATGCGCCGACGCTGCAAGCGGCGCTATTGCATGACGTCGTTGAAGATTCGCCCATCACGCTCGATGAAATACGCGAGCAATTTGGAGCGGAGGTAGCGGGGCTGGTGGACGGCGTGACGAAACTGTCACGCCTGTCCGGACAAACGCGACAGGACGCGAACGGAGCGGCAGCGCAGCCCGAACAGGCGAGTGGGTTTCAGGCGGAGAGCCTGCGCAAGATGCTGCTGGCAATGGCGCAGGATGTGCGCGTCGTCCTCATCAAGTTAGCGGATCGTTTACATAACATGCGGACATTGGACGCGCTGTCGTCCGACCAGCGATATCGAATATCGGTGGAAACGCGAGACATCTACGCGCCCCTAGCGCATCGGTTGGGTATTGACAGTATCGAGTCTGAACTGAATGACCTAGCGTTTCTCCACTTGGAGCCCGCCCGGCATCAGCGTGTGGCCGCGCAAGCGGCCACACGCTTGACGGAGCGTGAGACGGGTGTGGAAGAGGCGCTGCGCGTTCTGCGAGAGACACTTGCGGCGCAGGATTTGAAGGACGTCGAGATTACCGGAAGGACAAAGAGCATCTACAGCATCGCGCAGAAGATGGATCGGTACCGCGAGATGGGACGGGAATTCGAGGATATCAACGACCTGCAAGCTGTTCGCATCGTGGCGCGAGATGTGCACGCCTGCTACGCAGTGCTGGGAGTCGTTCACGGACTCTGGCGGCCACTTCCCGGCCAGTTTGATGATTACATCGCCAACCCGCGTGAGACGGGCTATCAATCACTCCACACGACGGTGATGACGCCGGATGGCAACCCGCTGGAGGTCCAGATACGGACGGTGGGCATGCATCAGACGGCGGAGTACGGCATCGCAGCACACTGGCGCTACAAGGAAGGTGCAGTTGATAGCCAGTTCGATGAGCGCATCACGTGGCTCCGGCAATTACTTGATTGGCAGCGAGACGTCGTCGGCGCACAGGAGTTTGTGGATCAGCTCAAGCGTGAGATTCTTGTTGACCAGGTGTATGTGTACACGCCGCGGGGTGAGATACGTGAGCTGCCAGCAGGCTCAACGCCGCTGGATTTCGCTTTCCGAATCCACACGGACATCGGATACGGAGCGGTGGGAGCAAAGGTGAATGGGCGGATGGTGTCCCTCAGCTACACCCTTCATAACGGCGACACCGTTGAGATCATCCAATCCAAGAATCAAAAGGGGCCGAGCCTGGATTGGCTGAATCCTGACCGGGGATATGTACGCACGGAGTTGGCGCGCTCCAAAGTTCGCTACTGGTTCCGTGTGCAGGAACGGTCTGAGAGCGTCGCACGTGGGCGTCAATTACTTGAGCGAGAGGCGCGGCGCCTGGGCGTGCACCTTGACCCGCGCCATCTTGCGACACTGTTTGGCTATCAAACGGCGGATGATTTCATCCTGTCTCTTGGCACCGGACAGGTTGGTGTTAACCAGATCGCAGCGCGGCTTGCGCCTCCTAATGAAAAGGCGGAGACGATTCATGTGCGGCCATCAAGCGGTGAACTTTCCGTCAACGTGCACGGCCTCGGGGCGACACCAGCGCGCTCTGCGCCATGCTGCCGGCCCATGCCGGGCGAAGAAATCATCGGATTCATTACCCGCAACCGTGGGGTCACCGTTCATCGGCGTGACTGCAACAACGTCGTGAATGAAGATGAACCAGAGCGCCTGATGCAGGTAACCTGGCCGGACTTCGAACAGAAATACCCGGCG
Organism: Dehalococcoidia bacterium; assembly: GCA_965224255.1. Classification (GTDB taxonomy): domain Bacteria; phylum Chloroflexota; class Dehalococcoidia; order UBA6926; family UBA6926; genus VXMO01. The sequence goes on along the minus strand of CBDCYO010000005.1, from coordinate 1,023,886 downwards.
AGTGTCGTCATCTCGTCACAGGATCGCGTCGGGCTCTTGCGCGATATCACGACCTTGGTGTCCGCCGATCACATCAACATTACAGGCGTGCGTGATAGACACAATGCGGATCGCACGGTTACGATAACGCTCACGGTTGAGGCAAGTGGTCTTTCAGAGGTAAGTCGGATGATGTCACGGCTTGAGGACCTCCCTGGAGTGATCACCGTCTACCGGACATCGACGCATAGCCCGCGTGGCGGGCGGGGCTCTGGACAAGAAATGGCAGGGGCGGTACTGCGTGCGAGGGCTGCCGAACAAAAAGCGTACAAAGACGAGGAGTAAGAGAACGTGGCAAAGGGAATCTCGGCGGCGAAGGCACATCGGCAGTCGGACAGGCGGCGCGACGTGAACCGCCATCGCAATCGGACAGTCAGGACACTGATTCGCCGTGCCCGTGAATCCATCGCCGAAGGCTCACAGGGTGCGCAGGAGGCTGTACGGAGCGCGATGATTGAGCTTGATCGCGCAAAGGGCAAGGGGACGCTGCACGGGAAGAATGTGGACCGGCGCAAGAGTCGCTTGGCGCGACTGCTGAACAAGGCGCCGGCGGCCTGATCTGAGTGAGGCCGAGTAACAGGATGTCACATCGCGTCGACGAGTGCCCTCGGTTATGTGAGTTAAATCACGCGCCGGGGTGGCGGAATGGCAGACGCGGCGGACTTAAAATCCGCTTCCCCAAAAAGGAGTGTGGGTTCGAGTCCCTCCCCCGGCACCACTCCCCCAGAGTCCTCACGCCACCGTAGGGCGGCCCGCTCCAAAAGACGATGTCACGAGACCTCGTACGCATTCTCCACACCTCAGACGTGCATATCGGCGCGTTCACAGAACGATGGTCGCCGCAGCCGCGTAAGTGTCTACACGCCTTTAAAATCGTTGTCGATCGCGCTCTTGAGGAACGCGTGGACGCTGTTCTCATCGCGGGGGATTTCTTCGACCATAACCGCATCAAGGCAGAAATCGCAGACTATGTACTCGAGCAACTTGAACGGCTGCCGATGCCGACGATTATCCTGCCGGGCAATCACGATCCTCTGGAGCAGAACTCCGTCTATTGGCGCATGGATCTGGATGGACGCACGCCGAACGTTCACTTGATCAAGGATCCGAAGGGCGAGACGGTGACGTATCCGGAGCTTGGGCTGGCGGTGTGGGGCAAGCCCCACATCAGTTATGACGATGTGGCGCTCTACCCCCTCAAAGAACCGCCTCCGCCCGGACCGGAGCCATGGCAGATTGCCATCGGACATGGCCACTACGTCCGCGACACGGCGGACGCGGGGCGCTCATACCCCATCTTCCCTGAAGAAATCGCCAACTGCGGACGCGATTACGTGGCACTGGGGCACTGGGACGCGCACATGAACATCAGTGAGGGTGGCGTCGTGGCCTACTACCCGGGCTCACCGACGTGGGTCGGGCTATCCTCAATCGTCGAATTCTCTGACCCGGATGGCGCGCGCTCCATCTCCGTCACACCTTTCCCTGTCTCGCCGTAGTTTTCAGGCACCGACAGCAGACACGAACACCCCTGGTGCTGCACTGTTCAGTCCTGAGCGCCTCACTGTCAGTCCTGACGCGCCCTTCTGTCATTCTGAGCGTAGCGAAGAATCTACGTTCCCACTGCGGCATACGGCGCGTTAGATTCTTCACTCCACTTCGTTCCGTTCAGAATGACATGAGGAAGGCGCCGTTCCGTTCAGAATGGCAAAAGGGGGAACGCGCTGTTCAGGATGACGAAGTGGGGCGCGCCATTCGGACTAACATGGTGCCGCTGCGCGTCGTTCAAATGGCATGGTGGGAGCGTCGCGTCGTTCCGTTCGGAATGACGGGGGAGTCGCTACGCTCCGGCGGTAGCAGATATGGAGGAGAGCGGGGCCGTCCTGTCCGGAATGGCATGTGGGGAGCGGGGTTCAGAACGGTATGGTGCTGACGTCGCGCGAGGAACCACAGGGTGCTCGGCACGGGCCGGCTATCCCCCTTCGCGGGCGGAGGCCTTTATGTAGCGTTGTCACCGAAGACCGGGATGTAAACTATCTCCGGTCTCGGGCGGCGGCCTCTTCCTCCGTCGTGCGGCCGTGGTACCGCGCGTCGCGCTCATTGCGAAACGCTTCCCAGCCGCGCTCCTGCAGAACCTGCAAACGCTCCCGCGTCTCCTCATCCTGCTGCGATGACGCCCACAGGTCTGCGAAGGCGGGCTCATCTCGATAATTCAGCGCGGATCGGAATCCCCCGACCTCATATGCTCGATTGATCAACGCCTTGTTCATTCTGACCGTCGCCGCCGGCAGTGCCGCGATGCGCCGCGCGATGGACATCGCCTCATCCATCACACCCTCTGCGGGCACCACGCGATTTACTAATCCCATCGCCAGAGCCTCACGCGCGTCGACCATATCCCCCAGAAGCAGAATTTCCTTTGCGCGCTTGAGCGTGACAATGTATGGCGTCATGAGGACCGGGGGGCCGTAGCCGTGCCGAATCTGAATCTCGCCCACCTTCGCGTCCTCCGCCAACACCGTGAAATCGCACACCCCGGCCAGCTCAAAGGCCAGCCCGATTGCGTATCCGTGTACTGCTGCGATGACCGGCTTTCCCAGCTCCCATACCGCGATGTGCGCCGCGCCGGGCGTCCCGCGCTCCTGCGATTCATCGTTCGCTAGAATCCGGCGCGACGATTCCGTGATATCGCCGCCGGCGGAAAATGCACGGCCCGCGCCACGCAGAATGACGACACGAATATCATCGTCCGTGTCTGCGGTGGTAAGCGCCTCACGAAGTGCCTGCGTCATATCCCCGTTGATGGCGTTGAGCACGCCGGGGCGGTGCAGCGTCACAATCGCGATGCCGTCGTCCGTCTTTTCATACAGGACAGGAGTCCCGCCGCTCTCATCGTCGACGGGCTCGGGTGGGCCGCTGGGCCGGTTCTCAGTCGTCATGGGGTCGTCCTCTCACGTCATCTCATCGCAACCGCGATTGTAGCAGGCACGGTGATGGCGTGCGCCAGTTCGGGCATGGCGCCCGTTGTCATTCTGAAGCGCCTCCTGTGTCATTCTGAAGCGCCCCCTGTGTCATTGTTGAGCGTCCTCTCTGTCATTGTTGAGCGTCCTCTCTGTCATTCTGAGCGCAGCGAAGAATCTATGTCCCTACTGCGGCAGAGGCGTGTTAGATTCTTCACTCCACTACGTTCCGTTCAGAATGACAGGGTGGGGCTACGTTCCGTTCAGAATGACACGCTGGGCGGCCACGTTCCGCTCAGGATCATGGGACGGCTGTGCTCCGTTGGGAATGACATGATGAGTCGCTATGTTCCGGTGAGAACGGCAGGGTGACGCGCAGCGTCACCCAAGCGACGTGTGAGGAGCGTGGTTCAGAATGGCGTGTGGGAGTCGCTGCGTGTCGCCCAAACGGTGAGATGCATCATGCCGTCACTGCGTCTAGCGCGTCCCGCCATGCACGTTCGGATAGTGTCCCGTACGTTCCGCGCAGCGTGATAATTCCATCGGCATCAATCACGATTTTGGATGCCTGACTCGTGATTGCGTAGTCAACGAGAATGCCGCCGTCATACGTGGCCATCTCCCATGGATAGGCCTGTTGTGCGGCGTACGTCGCGATATGCTCAGCGTCCTCAGACGGATCGACGTCAACCGCAATGAAGCCGATATCATCCTGGTAGTCGGGGTAAACACTCTTGAGGGTCCGCAACTCGGACCGACACGATGGTCACCAGGTTGCAAAGAAATAGACGATAACGGGCTGATTGGCCGCCATGAAATCAGTGAGGGAGCGCATCTCACCGGACGTTGTCGTAACGGTAAAATCAAGGGCGCGCTCACCAACGCGATTACCGAGTGGTGGTGACGTATCCGCGGGCGCGGTTGCCGGCTTCTGAGCGGGCGATTCATCCGGCGCGGTTGAGCTGCACCCAACCGCGAGCAGCAGCATTCCAAGCAGCAACGCTGTCATCAGCAAGCCGGGGATCAACCGCATCCGGATGGTCAGGGCTTCGTCTCCTCTTTGCTCGTCTCGCCCGCGTGTGTTTCTGGAGTGCCCCAACCGCCGCCGCCGGGGGTCTCAATGGTAAGTCTGTCGCCATGGTGCACGTCAACGGTGATGTTTGGTGGCAGGGTTTCCTCGATATGCCCATTTCGTCGACGCAGAATGTTCTTGCCCGGTGCGCCGTCCCGGCCGCCGAAAAGTCCCCATGCACCGCGGGAACGCCGCTGCGTCAGAAGCGATACCGTTGCGTCGCCCAGGAACTCCACGGTGCGGATGAGGCCGTCGCCGCCGTGGAAATGGCCGGCCCCGCCGGAGTTGCGCCGAACGCTGTATTCCAGCACGCGGAACGGGTATTGAAATTCAAGAGCCTCAATGGGCGTGTTCAGTGTGTTGGTCATATGGCTGTGAATGGCGGATTCGCCGTGACCATCGGGGCTGGCGCCGACGCCCCCTGCCAGCGTTTCGTAGTAGGCGAAGGGCTCATTCGTGCGCGGATCCACTCCGCCGATGGTGATGTTGTTCATCGTCCCCTGGCTCGCGGCGGGGATTCTGTCCGGCAGAGCCGGAGCGAGTGCACCAAAGACCGCATCCACGATGCGTTGGGACGTTTCGACGTTACCGGCCGCAACTGCGCTGGGCGGGCGCGGATTCACCAGTGAGCCCTCAGGCGTGATGACCTCAACCGATGCAAACGCGCCGTGGTTCGCTGGCGCGCGCTCCCCCGCCAGGCATCGGACGCAGTAGTGCACGGCAGAGACCGTCACAGCCCGAACGGCGTTGATGTTGCTCAGCGGCTGCTCCGGTGAGGTGCCGGTGAAATCAACGGTCAGCGTGCCCGCACCATCGCTCGTCACCGTGACTACGATACGCGGGCGCTCTGCCCCTGGCGTCAGAGGCTCCATATCATCTTCGAATGTGTAGTGCCCGGCGGGAATCTCCCGCAAGGCACTCCGCACGAACCGCTCAGCATAGGCGATGAGCGCACTCCCATGTTCCTGCACAACCTCCCACCCATAGCGCGTGATGAGGTGGTGATATCGCCCCTCCCCGATGCGATTGGCTGCGATCTGCGCGGCAAGATCGCCGCGTCGTTCCTCAGGCGTACGGACGTTACGCATGAAGACATCTATGACCTCCTCATTGAGCACACCCGCTCGTGCAAGCCTGATTGGAGGAATGATGAACCCCTCTTGGTATAGGGAGGTTGAGGTGGGCATTGAGCCGGGGGCAATGCCGCCGATGTCCGCATGGTGCGCCCGCGTCGCCACAAATCCGGCAAGGTCATCCGATTCGCCATGCTGGTCATGAATGGGAACAAACACGGGTGAAATCAGGGTCAGGTCTGGCAGGTGTGTGCCACCAAGGTAAGGATCATTGAGGGCGATGAGATCGCCCGGTGCGAAGGAATCGAACTGTGTGATCGCGGCCTGAACAGAGGCGGGCATCGCTCCCAGGTGCACGGGGATATGCTCAGCTTGCGCCAGGATGTGACCGGCAGTAGTGAACACAGCGCAGGAGAAATCGCGCCGCTCCTTGATGTTGGGTGACCACGCCGTGCGTCCTAACACAGCCCCCATCTCTTCCGCAATCGACGCGAAGAGACGGCGAAAGACCTCCAGGGATATTGCGTCCACGCTCATTCCGACTCACGCTCCAAAATGAGGTTGAGGTGGGAATCAACGCGGGCGGCCCATCCCGGTGGCAGATATGTCGTCGAGTCTGTTTGCGCCAGGATGGCAGGTCCGACGACGTGATTACCTGCCAACAACGCCTCCCGATCGTAGAGGCGCGCCGGGATGCTCCCACTGTCTGTCACGAGCGTTGTTTCCCCAACCAATGCGTGACCCGCATCTGGGTCACCGTCCTGTGACTCTGTGGCACCCTGTGGGTGAGGGACAGGGATGGTGGCGTGAAGGCGCAATGTAACAAGCTCAGTCGGCCAACCAGGATGGCTGAAGTCAAACCGACGCTGATGCTCGGCGTGGAACCGCTCTTGCAGTGTAAGTCCGTCCTCAGCCTCCAGAGGAATGGACAACTCGTAGCCCTGCCCGCGATAGCGGAGATCTGCCGAGGCCGTGAACGTGGCACTGTCCACGCGCAGGCCCGCGTCGCGCAAATCCTGCCGTGCGTCAGCCTCCAGTTCACTCAGCACGCGAGACCGCTCGTCTGGCGGCACGGATTCCATCTTCAGCATGACTGTGCGTGAATAGTCACGCGTGATGTCGACGTTCACCATGCCCCATGCTGAGAGGGCACCGGGGAGTGGGGGGATGAGGATGCGTCGAATTCCGAGCCCGTCCGCGAGTTCGCACGCGTGAAGCGGCCCTGCTCCACCGAAGGCAACGAGTGAGAAATCCCGTGGGTCATGGCCGCGTTCCAGAGATACGACACGCAGCGCCTGCTCCATGTTCGCGTTGGTGACACGTACGAGTCCCAGCGCTGCCTGACCGATAGGTAGGCGCAGTTCTGCTCCGATGCGTGCCAAAGCCGTCGTTGCTGCCTCACCGTCCAAACGCAGTTGACCGGCAAGGGGCCTATCCGCAGGTAGTCTGCCAAGTACGATGTTCGCGTCCGTCACCGTGGGTCCGCCGCCGCGCCCGTATGCCGCCGGCCCGGGGTCTGCGCCGGCGGATTGTGGCCCGACTGTCAGCGCGCCGCCCGCATCCACTGCCGCGAGCGAACCACCGCCCGCGCCAATGGTGTGAATATCTATGATCGGTACACGAATTGGATAGCCGCCGATGCTTCCCTCAGACGTGCGCTGAATGCCGCCATCACACAACGAAACATCCGTGGACGTTCCGCCCATATCGAGTGTGATGATCCGATCAAATCCCGCTCTGTGCGCCACCGTGAACGCGCCGACAACGCCTCCCGCCGGTCCGCTCAATAGCGTCTGAACGGGGAACGCACGCGCCTGGCCGATTGTCATACTCCCGCCAACCGATGACATGATGCGTAGTGCGCTGGGCGCAGACGCGTCGATGCGGGACAGGTACGTGCGCATGATGGGCGAGACATACGTGTTGAGGACGGTCGTCGTCGTCCGCTCGAACTCTCGAAACTCCGGCACGATGTCGTATGAGATCGAGATGGGGATATCAGCGGGAAGCTGCCGCTGCAACGCATCTCTCACGCGCCGCTCATGTTCGGGGCGCAGGAAAGAAAAGAGAAGGACGATGGCGATGGAATCCACGGCCGCCGCCATGATTTTCTCTGCGAGCGCGTCCAGGTCAGCATCGTCTGGCGCCCGCACTACTCTCCCATCTGCCGTCACCCGCTCATCCACTTCAAAGCGCAACTCGCGCGGAACGAGTGGGATGGGGCGACTGACGGTGAGGCTATAGAGATCGTTGCGGGACTGTCTGCCGATCTCGATCACGTCCGCCATGCCACGTGTCGTGACAAGCGCGGTCCGCGCGCCGCGATGCTCCAGTACCGCATTCGTGCCGACAGTGCAGCCATGCACAATATCCTCGTCCGGAGCGATGCTGGAGAGATCAGCCAGGGCCTGGAGAAAGGACTGGGCCGGATCGACGGGAGTGGATGGCGTCTTGATCATCCGGACTGAGCCATCCGGTTCGAGGCGTATGAGGTCAGTGAATGTGCCGCCGGTGTCGATACCGATCATGGGCGGGTGCTGAGGTTAGCTCAGCGGTGGGGCGCCGAGCGACAACGGCTCGTGACCCTGGTGCCATTCATCCTGCCCGGGCTCGATCAGCAACGGCGCCTCCTGCTCAACGCGCCCGTCCACGACTGCCTGCACCAGAAAGAGTCCGTCGCTCTCCGCCTGGATGCCAATGCTCATGAAGAACTGATGCCCTTGGATTGGTAGCAAATGTGCCGTGATGGGCTCACTGCGGACAATCTCCATCCCCTGTGGATCCAGGACACGCAATAGCAGCTCATGTGAACCCTCCCCGTGAAGCCGGCAGTAGATGGAGAATTGGAAAGCCATCGGAAACTGCTGAGAGCCGACGGTGTCAAAGATGCCGATAACGTGCGCCCGACCACGCTCATCACGAAAGGAGTCCTGCCCCAGGAGAAGGGCGGTGACGCGGATCGTGGAGGGTTCAACCATTGGCGCAGCGTATTCCGTGGCAGCCGTCAGGCCTCGCGATGCCCTGGGCACCAGGCGTCGTGCTCGGCCTGCACGTCCTCCCAGCTTTCAAAGCCGACATGCAGTTGAAGCAGGTGTCCGCATTTCTCACAGTCACGGTGCTCGAACGTCTCAAACGGATCCACGTCCGCGCCCATCATTGCCTGCGAGGCCAACTCGACCAGCGATGACAGCCGTTCGACTGTGAGATCGACAAGCCCTTGGAACGTGTCGGGTGGTTTGGGCGCCTGGAGTGTGTCCAGTGAGAATCGCGCAACGAGTACGAGGTGGTCGTGCCCAAGGCGGGGCAGGACAGTGCCCTCGATGGCGACACCCTGGGCCGCTCGCGCTTCCAGTGGGGTCTCAATGTCCAACTCCCGGGCAGCGGCGGTGACAAGTGTGACATAGAGAGCGGTGCGGAGCCCTGTGCCATCTAGGCTCACCGGCACGGTCGCCAATGCGTCGTCAGGGGGGGGTGTCTCGTTGCCTGAACTAATGGCCACGTACACTGCCGTGCCCAGTTCCAGAAGCGCGCTCTTGTCCAATGGCTCAATGGCGGAGACGATGCGCAAATCATCGGCTGACAGCGCGGCCGGTTCGCCGAGGAACTGCTGAAAATAGCGTCGCGCGGCGGGCGTCGGGCCCGGCAACGCGGAACGTGACGATGACGTCATGTAATGAACCCCACGGGCATTCGGTGGCACCTGCAATCTGAACGTGTGTAGTGTAGCACTGTGCCCAGTCAGTTCTCAGCGTGTGAACGCCGTGGCGCGTTCAGCCGTCCTGGCCCCGTCTCCGGCAGGAAGAGGGTCGCAACGAACATGGTGAATGACAGCGCTGCGATCGCTGTGAAGCCGGGGATGAAACTGCCTGTCACGTCTGTGATCGCCCCGGCGAGAATCGGCGCGATGAAGCTGGAGGCATTACCTGCCGTGAGGATGGCCGCCCAAATGGCACCCGCCCGCTCCGGCGATGAGCCTGGCAGCTCAATCGGCACTGTGAACAATGAAGGTTCGTACACCCACTGAAGGAATCCGGCTGCGATCACGGCCAGATAGAGCAACAGCCCCGCGGGCGCAAAGACGGCGGTCATCCCTGCCGCGCCGATGAGCATTCCTGACCACATCAGAATGGGACGTCTGCGGCCCGTCCGTGTCGCAATCAGCCCTCCCACAATGTTTGCCGGTATCCCTGCAAAGGCAAAGACCGCCGCCGTGAATCCCGCCACCTCCAGGCTCAGCCCGCGCACCTCCTCGTAATACGTCGGCAGCCACGCACTCAGTGTGATGAACTGCGCCCACGGGCCGATCACGGCAAATGCCAGCAGCCATGTTTCGCGACGGCGGAAGACGGTCATGATGGCTGCCATCGTCACGGGCTCTGATACCGGCTCGCCGCGCGTCTTGCGTTCTCGCCAGAGAACGACGAAGAGCACTGCGCCGGCCAGTGTGATTAGCCCCTCGATCCCGATGGCCCATTCCCATCCGAACCAGTTCGCGAGAACGGGCCCCAGATTCTGCGCCACGCCAAGCCCGACTGTGAGAGAGGCCAGGGTGATTGCGTTGACAATGGGCACCTCACGCTGCGGCGCCCATCGCATGATGATCGCCGCAGCCAGTGGCGTCAGGACGGACGCGCCAAGCCCCTGCAGGGCGCGGATGCCGATGAGTGCCCAGAAACCCTCAACGAATGGTGTAACAGCGGAGAACCCCATCACGGCCCAGCCGATGCCGTACACTGCGCGGATGTTCCACCGTGCAACAATGATTGCTGCGGGGAGACTCGCGATGGTGAAGATCAGGGTGACGCTTGTGACGACGAATCCCCCCGCGGATCGCGTCAGATCGTACGCGTCAGTGATGAGTGGGAGGACGGAGGCTGGGCCAAGGAACGTGACGCCCAGCGTGAAGTTCATGAGAGCAACGAGTGCGTAGATGATGAATCGATACGCGGGTGCCGCGCGAACTGGCCCCACGGCGCCGCCGGAGTCAACCATAGGTGCAACTATAGCGTGGCCATGCCCCGCATGGGTGGTCCGCGGTGTGCGTCCGGGGGATCGTTAAGGTGCAGCGGACATTTGGATCCTGGGTATTTGCGACCGTTGTCATCGTCGCGTTCTTCGTCCTGGTCCTTGCCGGGCAACTCTATATCATGTTGCTCATTGGCCTGCCCATAGCGTTTGCCATCGGGCTGATTGTCCTCTTTCGAAAGACGCAGCCGGACCGCCCGCCCATCCCTCTACCGGCCCCGCCACTCCTCGAACCCGCTGAACTTGAGGGCCGTATCGATCGCATGGCTATTGAGGATATCGAGATCGAGGGTTCAGGCGCGGGGCCCCTGTCCCAACCGCAGTACAATTCCATCTTTGTCATCATCATCAGCGGTATCCGTTATCGCCTCGATCCGACTCCGCTGCGTCGCGGCGGCTACGACTGGATGCAGGAAGGCATGTGGGTCAAGGCCACGTTTGACCGCCAAACCCGCGTTATCTATGGGATTGAACAGGCCGGCGGACCACGCCCCTACGGCGAATCATAGTTTTTCATCCTCTCGCGCTACGCTCCCGTTCATGCTGCCGCGCCGCCCGGCGCCGCTCCTCTACCGGTCGGCCCCCCTGCCGTTCTGAGCCGCCTTCCTGTCATTCTGAGCGTAGCGAAGAATCTACGTCTTCATTGCGGCAAAGGCGGGTTAGATTCTTCACTCCACTACGCTCCGTTCAGAATGACAGAGGGGGCTACGTTCCGTTCAGAATGACATGGGAGTGGCGGCGTTCTGTGTGAGCGAATAGACGCGTGGGGAACGCTACAGGCGCTTGCCGGAGACCACCGGCTCCGTGGCGAGCAGCTCACGCAGGGGCGCCAGATCCGGCAGGCCGAGAATCCGTGAGAGGCCGTCATCCACTGCGCGCCGCGCCGGACAGTGCACCATGGCCGGCAAACGCTCAAACTCCATCTCCGCAATCTCATCAAACAACGCGGACAACTCCGCCAACTGCCCCTCAGACAGTGTGCGCACATCAAGCACGGGCATCTGCTGAAGATCCGCTTTCTTGAACTTAGCCCAACTCGCCATTGTGGTATTTCTCGTTGCAAGGATCCCGAGGACGCCCAAGGAGCTATTGAGCCAGAGGCAGAGAGCCATGTCCTGCGCAGGGTTCTCCGTTATTACCTCCCAAAAAACGTTGGACAGCACGCGTCGGTCGCAGTACATGCTCACGATGCGCGCGGTATTGAGCCGTAGCCGCTCCGCGAGTAGTAGCTGTGCCGCCTGCTGCCACAGGTGGTCGCCATACCCAGGCCGCTGACCACCTCTAGGAACCGGAAGAGGAACAAAATACTTGTTTGGACTCGTGCCAAGCGTCTTTCGAGACTCCGTGTCGTGCTCTTCGACCATCGGATAGGCCGTGACTGAATCGGTGCGAGTAAACCCGTCCATCAGTCTTCTGCCGTCCGGGCCCAAATCTCCTAATTCAGCTAGCGGCGCCATCGCGACGTGGCCGACGCCCAACGAGCCGGGTATCCACACGTCACCGTCGCGCAGGAGCCGCAGCGCGATGCGCGCAACGTCCGCCCGCGCGAACTGAACGCCGAACCACTTGCGGCCTTCCAGTTCTTTTTGCGCCATCGAGAAGACTTCGCCCACGTCCTCAGTATTCGTTCGGACGAGCGTGGAGCCGCGCCCTTCGATGTGCGCAGCAGGTGTGTTACTCGCTGCGCGTATCGCCTGCTGCGCGTCGAACACACCTTCCGGGTTGTGCCAGAGGTTGATGAACGTTATCCGGTGCTCATCGTCCGATGCGTCCCCACGCCGCCGCGTCGCGACCAACAGCGCCTCGGACAGGTCGGTGCTATCGGAGAAATTCGGCCGAAGGGGATCGTGTGACGTGACGACGTAGTCGATGGTGAATTCGCGCTCGATAAGCTCTCGCGTTTGCGCCCATGAGGGGCCTGTGCAGACGGTCAGGGGCAGGACGAGTGCGAGGCGACCCTCACCTTCCCGCAGCTTGGGAATGGCAGTGGCCACGAAGGCGGAGCCCAGCCCCGCGGTCGATGATGCGCCTCTGGAACGCAGCCTTCTCCCGAGTTCCTGTTGTATCACCTTGCGCTCAACCGGAGGTTGGCCGCCAAAGAGGTTGTTTGCCCGCGTAAACGGCGGGTTCATGATGGCGAGGTCCAGGGTCGGCAGAGTGGCGCGCCGTTCGTCCCGTGCCCCTACACCTTGACCGGTAAGGCGTTGCCCACCCATATCTGGGGGGGGGGAGGGGGCGATTTCCGGTGACAGCGCGAACTGCGCCGGCACGGACTCCACATCAAGCAGGAAGTCCAACGAGCCCAAATGCACGGTCTCGGCGTCAACCTCATACGGCATCACAGTCAGGTTCATGCGGTCGAACTCAATGTGCGGGTTGAGCATGGCGAGGCTGGTGGCGGCGAAGTGAATCGCGGAGAGTTGCACGTCATACCCGTGGAGGGATTTTTCGACGAGGGTTTTGTGAAGCAGGGCGGCATTGGTGCCGCCGGCCTGCAGGTGACGCCGCTCCGCCTCCTGGGCGACGGCCATGAGCAGAGTGCCGGTGCCACAGGCGATATCGGCAATCGTCAGGGATCCCGGCCATTCATAGTCGGACCAGTCCGCGCCGCGCGGCCAATTGGTGAAGACCAGGTGAGCGAGCATGGTGGCCGCGGGGATGGACGTGTAGTAGGCGCCGGTAAACTTGGCATCACTCAGCAGGGTGTGAAAGAGGCGGCCGGAGAGGTCATGGCCTTGCATGGTGCGCGTCTGCCGCACGGCCCAGTGCAACGGCGTAATGGCGTCCTGCGCGACGGGTCTGGGCGCGTCCTCTAGAATCGCCAGAATCCGCTCAGCAAGGTCAAAGACCGGCACATAGTCGATGGTATCGCAAATGCGCTTCCACACGGCGCGGAGGTTCGACACGCTGCCGCCCAGCGACTCCTCAACGGTTTCGACGTTGCCGTTTATTTCCGCCAGACGGTCCTGAAAGGCCAACGCGTTGAATACGACAAGCGTGCCAATATGCAGCGCGGCAGACATGTTCGTCTCGCGATCCGATTCTGTGATGACCGCCGCGATGCGGGAGGCGATGCGCGCGTGGGCGCCAATGGTCTTGGATGATTGTTGTAGCGCGTATCCCACCGCGGCCGTCGCTGCAATAACACGGTCGGTCCCTTCAATCTCAAGTGGGAGGCCGGGGATGTGCGTTGCCAAATCCGCCACGCCGCCACGGCGTGGTTGCTTCAGCGCCTGAAACGTGCCCTGGGAACTGTGCAGCCACCACTCCAGATCATCGGCGTCCGCGAGCGCCTGCGCCGGATCATCCGCATAGCGAAATCGATCCGGGTAGATAACACCAACAATGCCCAGCTTTTCTGGGTAGGCCTTCAGTCGCTCATCGAGTTGGCGTTCTAGGGTGGCGCGCCCGCCCTCATATTTGCACTCAAGGAGAATCTGATCGTGTCGGGATAGCTGCACCAGCACGTCTGGAGTTCCCCGCTGTTCCCGCCGTTCCGCCCGTGCAGGAACGCCCCTCTCTCGCAGCAATTCCGCAAGGGAAACGTTGTAGACCTCCTCTCGCACGACATCCGGACCTGGTTGCGGCATGGCCATGTTCCCACCTACCCCTGCTCTGTGCCTGCGGTCACTCTCTCGGTGCCCACCGCAACACGGGGCGGCGAGCGGCGAGCGTTTCATCGATGCGGCGGACGGGTGTCGTGTGCGGCGCCCCGCGCACCAGGTCCGGATTTTCCGATGCCTCTTGCGCGATGGACGCCATCGCCTCGACGAATGCGTCCAGTGTCTCCAGACTCTCCGTTTCCGTCGGTTCGATCATCAACGCCTCGTCCACGATCAGCGGGAAATACACGGTCGGCGCATAGAATCCGTAATCGAGGAGCCGTTTGCAGATGTCGCCGGCGCGCACGCCTCGTCCACGGCGCTGCCGCGTGGCGGAAAACACCGCCTCATGCATGCAGACGCGATCATAGGGCAAATCGTAGTGCTCGCTGAGCTGGGCACGAAGGTAGTTGGCGTTCAGGACGGCAGCGCCGCTGACCGCTCTCAGGCCGTCCGCGCCGTGCATGCGGATGTATGTATACGCGCGAAGAAGAACGCCGACGTTGCCCGCCGCGGAGCCGATGCGGCCGACCGTGCCGGACGGATTCACGAGGTGAAACAGACCATCGGCCCGTCGTGCAATGTGCGGCGTGGGGAGGAACTCCGCGAGGCGCTCAGTCACGCAGATGGGGCCGGCGCCGGGGCCACCACCACCATGTGGTGTGGAAAACGTTTTGTGAACGTTGATGTGAACGATGTCAAAACCGAGATCGCCAAGCCGCGCACGTCCCAGCAGGGCATTCAGATTGGCTCCGTCTCCATAGACAAGGCCGCCCGCCTCATGCACGAGACGGCAAATCTCCGGCGTCTGTGGATCGAAGAGCCCGAGCGTCGTCGGCATTGTCAGCATGATGCCGGCCACGTCCGGCCCGAGTAGAGAGCGCAGCACGTCCATATCAATGTTGCCGACGTTGTCCGTCGGCACGGTCACGAGTGTGAACCCGGCCATTGTGGCAGAGGCCGGGTTGGTTCCGTGTGACGAATCAGGGGAGAGAATGACGGCGCGGGCGTCATCTCCTCGACTGCGGTGGTAGGCGCGAAAGAGGAGCATTCCGGTGAGTTCGCCATGCGCTCCGGCGGACGGCGCAAGACTCGTTGCATCCATCCCAACGACGGTGGCCAACATCTCTTGCAGGCCATGGAGCGCCTCCAGCGTTCCCTGCGAGGTTTCGGCCGGTTGGTAGGGGTGCGCGTTGGCGAAGCCGGGCATGGCGGCGACGGTTTCATTCACGCGTGGGTTGTACTTCATCGTGCATGAGCCCAGCGGATAGAAAGTCGTATCAACGGAGTAGTTGGACTGGCTGATGCGGGTGAAATAGCGCATGACGTCCAGCTCACTCACCTCCGGCAGCCGTAATTCGCGGCGCAACAGGGTGGACGGCAATGGTGGCTCAGTTGGCGGAACGACGGGTGCAGGCGTCGTAACGCCACGTCGCCCCGGCCGCGAGATGTCCAATAACAGCGGGGTCTGACCAGAGGGGGCATCCTCGCCGGCGAGGATGCCCCCTCTGCCGGCCGGGGGCGTGGTGATGCTGTGCCAGTCTGCCAGTGTGCGATCAGCTGAGGAAACGGCCGTCGCGTGTTCGGATACGCCCGCGATGTCCGCGAGAGCGGAAACAAGGCGATCACTATCTGCGGCGGAGTTTGTCTCCGTTACGCACAGCAGAAGGCCGTTCGGGACACGGTCTGACACGTCGATGCCGCCGATGACTCCGTAGTCTTCCCACAGCCGCCGATTCACCTCAGCAGGTGGGATGGGGCATTCGACGACGAATTCTTTGACGAAGCGCGCGCTATCGCCGCCGTGACGGGCATACCCGGGCAGGGTGGTGATGCGTCGTGCCACGTGGTGCGCTGCCTGATAGCAGGTGAAGGCGATTTCGCGCAGGCCATGTGGCCCCAGGACGGCAGTGTGAACGGCAACGGCAATCGCCGCAAGCGTCTCGGCCGTGCAGATATTGGACGTCGCCTTCTCGCGTCTAATGTGTTGCTCACGCGTCTGAAGCGTCAGCACGAACGCGTCGCGCCCGGCGGCATCAACGCTTCGTCCGACGATGCGGCCGGGCATCTGTCGCAGGTACTCGTTCCGACATGCGAAGAATCCAACTCCCGGTCCGCCAAATCCCAGCGCGATACCCAGCGGTTGGCCCTCTGCGACAACGATGTCCGCGCCGTAGTCGCCGGGCGGCCTGAGCACAGCAAGGGAAACTGGCTCCACGGCCATGATGAGCAGCCCTCCCCGCGTGTGAATCGCCTCGGCCAGATCGTCGACGGCGTCATCGATGACGCCGTCATATGACGGCTGCTGGACGAGCAGGCAGGCTAGCTCACCCTCAGCGGCGGTATCGAGTCCATCGGTGATGGCAATCTCCTGTGCACCCGCATACGTCTCAAGCGCGGCGCGATAGATGGGGGAGACACTCGCATGCACGGCGACGACATGGCGGCGCGTGAGCCGACACGCCATGAGGGCGGCTTCCGCCAGGGCACTCGCTCCGTCATACATGCCGGTGTTGGAGGCATCCATGCCCGTGAGGTCACACACAACGGTCTGATACTCAAAGAGCGCCTGAAGGATGCCCTGGCTGGCTTCTGGCTGGTAGGGCGTGTAGGGCGTCAGGAATTCACCACGTGATGTGATGGCGCCAACCACACTCGGCACAAAATGACGCGCGAATCCTCCGCCCAGAAACGACGGCGCAGCATCTGACGATACGTTCTTGGCGGCCAGATCTCGCATATGGCTGACGACATCGTGTTCAGAAAGCGCAGGCGGCAGGTTGAGAGATGGATTGCGATAGTCAGCAGGGATGTCAGTGAACAGGTCATCGACATCATTCAGGCCGATGGCATCAAGCATGTGCTCTCGATCCGCGGCCGTCAGTGGCACGAAGGGGGCGGGCGAGCGCTGATTAGTCACTGCCGCCAAGCTCTGTCAGGAATTCCTGATACGCCGTGTGAGAAATGAGACGCTGCACCTCGCGGATATCGGTGAGCGTTACACGTACCATCCATCCCTCGCCGTACGGGTCATCATTGACGAGTTCAGGGTGGTCTTCCAGCGCGGAATTGACTTCCGTCACGGTGCCGCCAACAGGCGCGAAGAGGTCTGAAACGGACTTGACTGACTCGATCTCACCAAACGTCTCGAATTGTGTCAGTGATACGCCCTGAGCCGGTAGAGCAACGTAGACGACGTCACCGAGTTCGCCCTGCGCGTAGTCCGTGACACCAATCGTGGCCGACGTCGGATCGGCCTCGTCCTGCACGACCCACTCATGCTCGCGACTGAAGCGCAGCGTCGCCGGATCACGTGGCATATCACAACCCTCCACACTGCAACCCCGCGGGACGGCGGGGTGCGAAATTGCCAGTCTATTCTACGGATGAGCGGTGCCGCGGCGCTACCATCGGCGTCGGTGCCCAGCCGGACATTTCTCCACTAGCGCCGGGGCTGGATGAACGGCAGGGCCGTCGTTGTGGCCCGGGTAGGGCGGCCCCTGATATCCACCTCAACCTCACTGCCGGGCTCAGCCACGTCTATTGGAAGGTATGCCAAGGCAATGGACGATTTCAGTTCAGGCGAATATGTGCCGCTTGTGATGACAGATTCACGGCCATCCGTTGTCCTCACCGAGTATCCGTGCCGGGGCGCAGAGCGCCCCGGCACGGATAGGCCCGTTATCCGCTGCTGAAGTCCCTCCAGCGCCTGCTTGCGCAGCCGTTCAGCGCCGATGAAGTTCTTTTCGAGATCCACAAATCGACCGAGTCCCGCCTCAAGCGGAGTCACGCTGTCGTCCATATCCTGCCCGTAGAGCATCAAGCCGGACTCCAGCCGAAGGATGTCACGGGCGGCGAGACCACACGGCGCGACACCACGTTCTCTCGCCAGCGTTCCCCATACGCGCTCAGCATCCGCAGCCGATACGATCAGTTCAAACCCGTCTTCACCTGTATAGCCAGTGCGGGATAGAAGAGATGGAACGCCGGCCATCGTTGTGGACTGGCACGCAAAGCGCCCCAATGCGGCGATGGGCTCATCACACAGTTCCGTGAGGGCATCGACTGCGAGAGGGCCTTGTACCGCAATCATGGACGTTTCATCTCGTTGCGGTGTGATGGATATGTCCCCTGCGTGCAGAGTGACCCAGTGGAGAATGCGATCCCAGCTGGCAGCGTTACAGACCAGCAGGAACTCCTCATCGGCGAGGCGCATGACGACCACATCATCGAGAATGCCGCCTGACTCGTTACAGATGAGGCCATAGCGGGCACGCTGGGCCCGAAGTTTGCCGATGTTGCTGCTCACGAGGCGGTCAAGGGCCTCCGCCGCGTTGTGCCCGCTCAGACGGAGACGCCCCATGTGCGAGATATCAAACATGCCAACCGCTCGCCGGACCGCCGCATGCTCAGCAAGGACGCCACTCGGGTACTGAACAGGCATCTCCCAACCACCAAACTCGACAATCCGCGCCCCAAGGGAATCGTGGGCGCCATAAAGCGGCGTGCGGAGGAGAGACATTAGACTTCCGAAAAGGATTTGTCCACCCGCTCGCGCAGTTCCTTCAGTTCCGCGGAGGGCATGATCCCCAACTCGCTCTCAGTAGTGGCCTTGACCAGCACCATGACCCGCATCGCCGTGTTCCTCCTGTTCAGTGTCCCGTGGCCCCGCGATGATGCCGATATCGTTGCATGGCGCTTGCGCAAATGCCTCCGTGCCACTTGACGATGAATTGCAATTGCTGCGAATCTAGCACAGGTTCGGCCGCAGGGATACGGCACAGATAAGTGGGGGGGCACCATGGCTGACTACGCAAATCCAGACGCATTAGTCGATACGGAGTGGGTCGCGCAGAACCTGGACACGCAGGGGGTGCGGCTTGTTGAGGTGGATGTTGATACGGCGGCGTATGACCAGGGACACGCCCCCGGCGCGGTGGGCTGGAACTGGAAGTCTCAACTTCAGCAGGCCATCGTGCGTGATGTCGTTGAGAAAGGCGAGTTCGAGCGACTCCTCGGTGGATCCGGCATCGGCAACGACTCGCGAGTCATTCTCTACGGCGACAACAATAATTGGTTCGCCGCATGGGCGTACTGGCAGATGAAGTACTACGGCCACGCCAACGTCCAGATCATGAACGGCGGCCGCGCGAAATGGCTGGCCGAGGGGAGACCGACGACGACCGATGTGCCCGCACATTCTCCACAGTCCTACACGGCCAAGGAGCCGAACATATCTATACGCGCTCTGCGTGACGATGTCCGTGCCAGCCTCGGCTCAGCAGTGCTCGTGGACGTCCGGTCCCCCGCGGAGTTCAGCGGCGAGTTGCTTGCACCCGCGAACCTTCCTCAAGAGGGCTCACAGCGGGGCGGACACATTCCCGGCGCCCTGAACATCGGTTGGGCGCAGGCCGTCAACGACGACGGCACATTTAAGTCCGTGGATGAACTCAACGACATCTACGGTGGGCGTGGCGTGACTGCGGACAAGGACGTCATCGCCTACTGCCGTATCGGCGAGCGGTCTTCGCATACCTGGTTCGTCCTCAGGGAACTGCTCGGATACCCGAACATTCGGAATTACGACGGCTCGTGGACGGAGTGGGGCAGCGGCGTTGGCCTCCCCATCGAACGCTAATCCATTGACGCGCCTTCACAACCTGCCGTGCCGCCGGGAGACTCATCCCGTCCCCGTGCAGTATCTCGTCTCGCCATAGCGGGCCGGAACACGTGGTAGCCGCCCTGCACCATTACCGCAACTCTGCCGGCCTCGCCCACGTCGGGGGAATCTTGCAGCCGGGCGAGGCGATACTGGCGGGCGAGATTCCAATGGCGGCGCTGACGGAGGCGGATCGACTGCGTCTGCTGGCGTATCCCGCCTCTCTGGCTAGACGCGTCCGGGAAAGCGACCCTTCTGCGCGCCTTCGGGTTGTGTTTGTCGTGCCGGATTGGGACACAGACGGTATGACCGCAGACCCGCGCCGCCCATTCAACCTGACGCCACACGGCCGCACGTACGCGTGCCAGCCGGATCCGGAGTCGTGTGACGAATCGCGCGCCCAGCACTGGGAGGCGCTCTTTGAAGCCCATACGCAGGAGCTCCGGGACGCCGCGCATGCTGCAAACGTGGAAGTCACACATGCGTCAGCCCTTGTCAGAGAGCCGGGCTTTCACTCCATGCTGCGTCTGGCGTTACGCTCGCCATCGCAAATTGCAGAGGCCATCCGCGAGACAATGCAAGGCGTTGAGATTGGCGAGGCCCCCCTCGCTTTTGCAGGCGCCGCGTGCCGCGTCTGCGGGGCCATGCAAGGGACCACGGAGTATGACGCGGACTGGGATCGTGCGCAGTTCCACTGTGCTGAGTGTGACAACCGCCAGGAGGCAGACATCAGGGAGCAGCCCATGTGGATGCAGGAAGATGTTCTCCGCGCTGCCGTTATTGCCGCGCTCAGGCCGGCGCTTGTGATTCGGCGTCCTGGCAGGAAGTGGGACGCGCGCGAGGCCTTGATCGATTCCCTCCTGCTGCTCGCCGTCGGCGAAGGCGCGCAACCACCGACGCGGTTGGCGCCACCAAGCCTGGATAGCGAACAGGGCGGCACTCCGCTTCCGGATCTCATCGGTATGGCCGAGGAATGGGAAGAGGACTTCGCAGAACTGCCATGAGAACGGCACGGCAGCCTAGCCAGACACGAACCCCCAACCATGACCCCGACCCCGCCACCCGCGTGATGTGACATGCCCGTCTCCCAAGAAACGCTTGCCGAACTTTCGCTTTCACGCGACGAATACGATGAGATCGTCCGCCGGATGGGGCGCGAGCCGAATCATCTTGAGCTTGGTATGTTTGGCATCCTGTGGAGCGAGCACTGCGGATACAAGCATTCCCGCCTGCTGCTGCGCCAATTACCCTCTGACGCGCCGTGGGTTCGTATAGGACCAGGCGAGGAGAACGCCGGCGCCGTGTCCATCGGCGATGGCCTGGCGGTTGTCATGAAGATTGAATCCCATAATCACCCATCCGCTGTGGAGCCATACCAGGGTGCGGCCACGGGCGTTGGCGGAATTATCCGCGATATCGTCAGTATGGGTGCGCGACCCATTGCCCTCCTCAACGCCCTGTTCTTCGGTCCGCTTGAGGAGCGCGCACGTAACCGCTACCTGTTTGACGGCATCGTTGCCGGCATCGGTGGGTATGGCAACTGTATCGGCATTCCGGACGTCGCCGGACAGGTGACCTTCGCGCCGTCCTATTCCGTCAATCCGCTTGTCAATGCCATGTGCGTCGGCATCACGCGTGAAGACCAGATCATCCGCGCACGCACCGGCGGAGCAGGAAACGTGCTCCTCCTCGTCGGCGCTGACACCGGACGTGATGGCATCCACGGCGCGACGTTTGCCTCCGTCGACCTTTCCGAGCAGTCTGCGGAGCGTCGGCCCGCCGTACAGGTGGGCAACCCGTTCCTCGAAAAGCTCGTGCTCGAAGCCTGTCTTGAGATAGCTGCAGAAGGCCTTCTGGTCGGAATGCAGGACCTCGGCGCGGGCGGACTGACAAGCGCCGTCGTCGAATGTGCCGCGCGCGCCAATACGGGCGTTGAGGTGGACGTATCCCGCGTTCCGCGGCGAGAAGAAGGCATGACCCCCTACGAGGTCATGCTGTCCGAATCCCAAGAGAGAATGCTCCTCGTCGTCCCACCTGAGAACGTGTCCACAGTCCGTGCCGTCTGCGAGAAGTGGGAGTTGGCCTGCGACGAAATCGGTGTCGTCACAGATGGCAACCGCACGGTCATCCGTGACACAGATGGCATCGTCGGCGATATGTCCATCGCCGCCCTGACGGAACCGCCTGCGTATGAACTCTCCGGGGAGGAAGACCCGCACATCACCGAGCTCCGTGGGTGGGACCTGTCACAGCTGCCGGAACCAGCAGGCTGGGACACGCTGCTCATCCACATGCTCGCGATGCCCTCTCTCGCCAGTAAGCGCCCCGTGTATCAGCAGTACGACCACCAAGTGGGGAACAACACCGTGCTCGCGCCCGGTGAGGCAGATGCTGCCGTCCTGCGAGTCAAGGGTACGAACAAGGGAATCGCCCTCAGTATCGACGTGAATTCGCGCGCGTGCTATTTGGATCCATACACAGGGGGAGCGCTGGCCGTCATCGAAGCGGCGCGCAACCTCTCCTGCGTCGGGGCGCGGCCATTGGCCATCACGGATTGTCTCAACTTCGGAAATCCTGAGCGGCCAGCGATCGCCTGGCAGCTTGAGCAGGCCATCCGCGGCATGGCGGAGGCGTGCCGGGCCCTCACCATTCCCGTCATCAGTGGCAACGTCAGCCTCTACAACGAATCGGCTGAGGGGGCAATTGATCCCACTCCGACAGTGGGAATGATCGGCGTGCTCGATGACATTTCCGCGCGGGCTGGTGCAGGATTTCGTGCGGACGGGGACCGAATTGTCCTTCTCGGAGCCTCGACCGCAGAGCTGGGTGTCGAGGCTCTTGGCGGCAGCGCGTACGTATCGCGTGCGCATGGCATGGTGGCGGGAAAGCCTGTCATTGATCTTGAGGCAGAGGTGAAGACCCAGGCCCTTGTGCGAGACGCCATCGCCGGCCACATTCTCAGATCGGCGCACGATGTGTCAGAGGGGGGGCTCGCTGTCACGGTTGCCGAGTCGTGCGTTATTGGCGGCATCGGGGCGCGGCTTGACGTGGGCCTTCCCGAGAATGCGCGACGTGATGCCACTCTCTTCGGTGAGGCGCCGGCACGCGTCATCGTCTCCATTGCGCCGGAGCAACGACCCGCCCTTCGCTCTCTCGCCGAGAAACGCGGCGTTCCCCTGTGTGAGATTGGTGTTGTCGGCGGCGACATCCTCAGCATCGCAGATGTGATGGGCGTTCCACTCACGACAATTGCTGAAGCGTGGAGTGGCGCGCTACTTGGCGGAGGCCATGGGGACTCAGCTCCTGTCTGGTGAAGCCGCAAGTCCCATTTACAGCGTGCCAACCCTCCGGAGCCGTCCCCACAGGCTCAACTGTCTGCCTCTTGCGAACGCTGTTATGAGCCCGCTACTCTGAACTGTCCGGCCGTGAGGGGGGATGCTTCAACGCACCGGGTTCACAATGCAACTTGACGTAATGGAACACGCGTTCTATTCTGACAAATAGGGGAGTGTAATGAAAGTAGTCCTGATCGATGAGGCGCCGGGGCTGGGCATCACCGGCGACGTGCGCGATGTCAAGGATGGATACGCCCGCAACTATCTAATTCCCAAAGGGTTGGCAGTCTTAGCGACGCCGCATGAGTTGGCACGGGCCGACGCCCGCAAGCGCGCTGAGATTGACAGGCGGACCAAACTAAACCTTGAGATGGAGAGCGTCGGCGAGCGGCTTGATGGCGAGCGCATGCTCTTCCCAGTCCGCGTTGGGCCAGGTGGCCGTCTGTACGGCAGCATAACGGCCACGGAGATCGCGGCGGCTGTCAATGAGGCGATGGGTATTGAGATCGACCGCCGCGCCATCCCATTGGCACAACCCATTCGTGAACTTGGTCACCATCGCACAACGGTGCGCCTCGCGCCGGATATCATCCCGACCATAACGATTACCATCTACGCCGAGGGCACGGAACCGCCGTCCCCCGACGAGGAAATCGCTGCGGAGGACGCTGAGGCTGGGGGCGAGGGCGAGACACTCGCGGAAGCTGATACGGGGCTCACCGTGGACACGACGCCCGAAGAGACCGAGCCCGAAGAGACCGAAGAAGAGGAAGCGACCACCGCCGCTGTTGAGACCGACGGAGACGCCGACGTATCGGAAGAGGATGACAAGCAGGAGTAGGATTCTCGGGAATCCGTCTGTGGGGAGCACTGTCCCCCAATACGGACGAACCCCGGGTGGTTTGTGTACACCGAACAGCTACCACCGCACGATGACGAAGCTGAGGAGGCCGTCCTCGGTTCCATGCTGATTGACGGCGAGGCCGTCTCCGGTGTGCAGATTATTCTGCAGGAATCTGATTTCTTCCGCCAAAAGCACGCGTGGGTCTATGAGGCCTGCGTTGCCCTTTTTCTTCGCAACGACCCCATCAGCCAAATTAGCGTCGCAGATGAACTGGCCCGTCATCAGCGACTGGATGAGGTTGGCGGGCTGCCCTTCCTCAGTCACCTGATCGCAGTCGTCCCCACATCGGTCTACGTCGATAACTTCGCGCGTGTCGTCCGTCGCCTCTCCATCCATCGGCAACTCATCGCGGCGGGCGCACAGATCGCGGATATTGGCACACGCGCAGAAGAAGATGAAGAGGAAGCCCTCCGCAAGGCGGAAGAGCTCCTCTATCGCATGCGGCTTGGTCAATCGACGCGCGATCTTGAGCCCCTGCGCGATGTGCTGGGGAGATACATTGAAGAGAGTGAACAGGCCCTCACGGGCGCCAGTGCGGGTGTCGCAAGTGGGTTTGTTGATCTGGATCGGCAGCTTGGCGGCGGCTTTCAGCCCTCTGACCTGCTCATCCTTGCGGCGCGACCGGGTGTCGGCAAGAGCGCCTTTGCGCTCAATGTCGCCAAGCAGGCTGCCAGAACGTCCCGCGACGATGGGCGTCGCCGCATCGTCGCGCTCTTCAGTCTGGAAATGGCAGCGGAGCAGGTCATTGAGCGCCTACTGGCCGGCGAGTCCGGCATCAACTCCACACGGATTCGCAGTCGGATCTGGACCGATTATGAAGAGAGCGCAATCATGAACGCCGTCGGGCGTCTCGCGGACCTGCCATTGTACATAGATGACTCGGTCACTCTTGGGATTATCGAGCTGCGCTCGAAAGCGAGGCGGCTTTCTCTGGACGAAGGGCTCGATCTCATCGTCGTCGATTATCTCCAGTTGATGACGGGGGCAAACTTTCCTGGTAACCGCGTGCAGGAAATCAGCGAAATCTCGCGCTCACTCAAGGCGCTCGCGCGCGATCTGAACGTCCCCGTTCTCGCGCTTTCCCAGCTGTCTCGCGCGGTGGAGAACCGCCCCCGCCATGAACCCTTCCTCTCTGACCTTCGCGAGAGCGGCGCCATTGAACAGGATGCGGACGTCGTCCTCTTCCTCTATCGCGCAGACATGATTTACACCGGCGAGGAATGGGAACGACAGCATCCGGACCAGGAATACCCCCGCGGAATCGCGGACATCATCATTGCAAAGCACCGCAATGGTCCGACCGGCCGAATGCAGGTCGTCTTTGAAGAACAGACGACGACGTTTCGCAGCGCGGCACGAGCGGGCGGCAGCGCCGTCTCTGACGGCTACTAGCGGACGGCTATGGCCAAGATGAAAGAGACACACATCCTCCATGCGGCGGACGGGATCTGTGACGATGCGTGAGCACGAGACGTTTGCAGGATTCCCCACGTCAACGCAGGCAACCCCAGTGCCTGAGGCGTTCTTTGCTGAGATCTTGCCGCACCTGACACGCCTCGCGGAAATTAAGCTCTTTCTTGTCGCGCTCAGACGCATCCGTCACCGCAAAGGCGCCATCAGATCCGTCACCGCTCGTGATCTCGCCGCCGCGCCGGAACTTGGCACGCTCACCGAGTCCGTGAATGGCCAGGAGCCTGAATCACCTGAGAGCCGGCAAGAGATCATCGAGCGTGTGATGGCTGCATTCGTGAAAGCGGGTGTCTGCGTGGAGGTATCGCTTGCCGACGACAACGTGGCATATTTTATGAACGATGCGGAGGGGAGACGGGCTGCCGAACGCGTCAGCGCGGGAGGCACTGAACTCTCACCGGTGCCGTCACGCAGCGACACGGAAGAGCCCGTAACCCAACCGGGCGAGATCTTTCGCCTGTACGAGGACACCATCGGGCCGCTGCCGGGGGCGGGCATCGCAGAGGAGCTCAAAGAGGCGGAGGTGGAGTACCCGGCCTCCTTGATTCGTGAAGCCTTTCATGAGGCCGCTGCGCAGAACGTGCGGCGGTGGGCGTATGTCCGCGCAATCCTCCGAAACCGGAGGGATAGGGGAGTAGGGGATGGAACGACTCAGCGACGCCCTGCAAAGGATCGCTACCGTGAGGGAAAGTACGGCAAAATCGTCCGCTGGCGCTGATGCCGCTGTACGCACGGAGGCGCCCCCGGTCGGCACTTCCGCAGCCAATCCTGCTCCGGGCGGTGCACGGTGCGCCGTGTGCGACGGCCTCGGGTGGGTTAGCCATGAACTGCCGCTTAGTGACCCTGAGTTCGGCAAACTCGTTCCGTGCGTCTGTCGTCGGGAGGACCTCACGCGGGAACGATTCCAGCGGCTACAGCGGTACGGGCAGCTTGAGCCGTACGCGCGCATCACATTTGAGTCTATCGAGGCCACACTCGGTGAATCGCCTGCCATGTCCGGCCAAAGTTCGTACAGGGAGGCGCTTGCGTATGCGCAACAATACGCCGCCGATCCGGACGGCTGGCTCGTCCTGCACGGGCCGTCTGGAAGCGGCAAGACCCGAATAGCCGCGGCCGTTGCCAATGCGGTTATTAACCGCGGAGATCCGGCCCTGCTCGTATCCGTGCCGGACTTCCTCGACTACCTTCGTGCTGCCTACGCGCCCGATGCCGAAGCCCCCTTTGATTCCCTCTTCGAACAGGTGAAGGGGGCGCCTCTTCTCATTCTCGACGATCTCGGCGCTCATGCATCCACGCAATGGGCACAGGAAAAGCTGTTCCAGGTTCTGAATCAACGCTTCGTCGAGCGCCGGCCGACCATCGTCACGTTGAGCAAACCGCTGGGGGAAATGGAGCCACACGTCCTCAGCAGGCTCACGGATCCGGGCCTGGCGACGGTGCTCACGACGGGGACAATGACCAGCAGTCTCCACGCGACAGACGCGCTTGATCTACCCCGCTTCAATGAAATGACTTTTGAGAGCTTTGATTCCCGACCGTATGACAAGTTGACAGGTCATCAACGGCAGAGCGTCCAGGGAGCCCTCAAAACGGCACAGGCATTCGCGCAGCAACCGGACGGCTGGTTGGTCTTCACGGGGGACAATGGCGTTGGCAAAACCCACCTTGCCGTCGCCATCGCCAACCACTGCCGTGCCAACGGACTGGAAACACTCTTCGTTGTCGTGCCGGACCTGCTTGACCATCTGCGATATACATTCGGTCCACAAAGTGACGTCTCATACGATGAGTTGTTTGAGGGCGTGCGCACGGTGCCGCTGTTGGCGCTGGACGATCTGGCCGCGCATGCGACGACGCCTTGGGCGCAGGAAAAGCTGTTCCAGATCATCAACTATCGGTACAACGCACGGCTTCCAACCGTCGTGACGATGAATATTTCGCTGGATGAGCTGGCGCAAGATGAGCCGCGCGTCGCATCACGCCTCGCCGATCCGCGATTCAGCATTGCCTTCCACATTGACGTTCCCAACTATCTGCTCCGTCGCGGCATGACACAGCCCCTCGAGGAGCCCCGCCGGGGCCGCGGCTACCGTGGCCAATGACGAATCCCCTCCGATCCCCCTGCATTTTCTGCGAAATCATTGCTGGCCGTGAGCCCGCGGACGTGTGGCATGAGGATGAGCACTTCGTCGCCTTCCGCAATCGTCTGCGGTGGCTTCCTGTGATGCTGCTCATCGTCCCGAAGGCGCACAAGACACAGGAGGAGTTCTGGCTGGAGGATATGGGCCGCGCGGCTGCGCTGGCAGTCGAGCTCGGCAACCAGCACGCGCCGGGCGGATTCCGCCTGCTTTCCAATTTTGGTCATGACGCGCTGCAAACCGTCGCGCATGGACATCTTCATCTCCTGGGCGGCACGGCGATGGGTGTCTATGTGTGATTTAAGGCACAAATCGCAGTGATGGCCATTCACATGGAGGGCACGTCATTCACGGCTCTTGAAACTCCCGAAAAGGGGATTGACAGTCCCTCTCGGCGGAGTGTACCGTTTCCAATTGATATGATCGCTACTCTCCTCTCAAAGGAGCGCCCGATTCGTGACTGAAATCGATCCGCAGCCGTTGACGTCTGCCGATTGGGACCAGGTTCAGGCCACTCTGGGGTACCTGTGGCTCCTGTGGCTGGCTGTCATCACCATGGCACTTTCCCTTCTGGTTGCGCATGCCATTATTCCGTCACTCGCTACCACCGGCCACATCGGGCCGCAAGTCGTACGTTTTCGGCCGATTTTCTACGGGGCGGCAGCCGTGGCCGCAGCGATAGCTTTCTTTGCCTTCTATGGATTTCTGACCGAGTCTGAGGTCCTCCGGACCATCTATACGAAGGTCTGGATCTAGGACGGGGATTGGCGGGACATGCGACAGCGTGTAGGGACACTCCCACTGCGACTCATCGGAGTCCTTATTGCCATTCCGCTCTTGTTGGTTGTTCTCGGAGTCGTCGCCTTTTCCGGCGGAACGGCCGTGTTCGGCGCAGTGTACCCAATGCCGGAGAATGAGATGGAGTTCCCGCACGCGCAGCACGTGACATCGCTGGGCATGGAATGCACGTTCTGCCACCGCGCGGCCGATATATCACGGACGGCGAGCGTGCCGTCTGTGGAGCAATGCATGTTCTGCCACAAGGCCGTCGCGACATCGAATGAACGACTTGCTCCACTGCGGGCAGCATGGGAGTCTGGCCAGCCGCTCAACTGGGTGCGGCAGCATCGCCTTCCTGACCACACACAGTTTCGCCATGAGCCCCATATCACGGCGGGATTCGATTGCTCAGAGTGCCATGGTGACGTGGGGAGCATGCAGCAGGTTGAGCAAGTTCGGATACTCAGGATGGGCGACTGCGTCGGTTGTCACAAAGAAAACAGCGCGCCCACGACATGCTCTACGTGTCACTCATGAAGGTGGAGAGGAATCGGGACGGACAATACGGATGGATCTGACGAGACGGGACTTTCTGCGGGTAGCGGGAGCCACATCCGTGGCCGGTGTGCTCTTTGCTGGATGCGCCATCCCGGAACGGGAAATCATCAAGCAGAGCCCGCGTGACCTGCCGGAGGATCTCGCTCAGGGACTTGAGGACATGTACGCCACGGCGTGCGCCGCGTGCGGTGAGGGACACGGCATTCTCGTGCGTGTTGCTGAGGGCCGCGCCAAGAAGATAGAAGGCAACCCGGATCACCCCCTCAATCGTGGGCGTCTCCTACCCGGGTGCCTCGCGGGCGTGCAGTCGCTCTATCACCCGGACAGGTACGGCGGTCCAATGGCAAATGGTCAAAGTATTTCGTGGGCCGATGGTCTGGCACGCCTGAACGGGTTGCTAGACGGCTCGGATCGGGCGAGAACCTTGCTCATCACGCGGCCGAACCGAGGCCATCTCGGGGTTGTCATTAACGATTTTGCGCAGGGCCTGGGTATACGTCACCTCCAACTGGAGCCACTGGAGAACACCGTGGTACGGCAGGCCGCCGGAGATGTCTTCGGGCAGGAACGGTTCCCCTTCTTCGATATTGCGAATGCTGGCTCGGTGCTCTCAATTGGTGCAGACTTCCTTGAATCCTGGCTCGCGCCGATTCACTACAGCCGTGCCTACGGCCATTTCCGGCGTGGCGCAGATAGGAGCCGTGGAACGCACGTCCATGCCAGCACCCGCTACTCCATGACCGCGGCAAATGCGGATACGTGGCTCCCCATTGCACCGGGGCGTGAGGGCGTGTTGGCGCTCAGCATTGCCTACGTGCTTGCGCACGAGGGGCTGGCCGACGCGACAACGGT
Organism: Dehalococcoidia bacterium; assembly: GCA_965224255.1. GTDB lineage: Bacteria > Chloroflexota > Dehalococcoidia > UBA6926 > UBA6926 > VXMO01. Next base: position 994,419 of record CBDCYO010000005.1, on the reverse strand, counting down.
CGACGCAATGACCGGCGGCCAGGGAGAAGTTGCTCTCGCAGCCTACCGTCCCGAGGCTATTGCCGATCAGCTCGGCGCAACGCCCGGAGTCATCACTGGCCAGATGATCACGGACATCGCGCGGGACCTCGCGGCACATGGCCCGACTGTCGTCTTGGTTGGCGGCTCCGCCGCGGCCCAGCCCAACGGCCTGTTCAACGCGCGGGCCGGCTTTGTTCTGAATGGCGTCTTCGGTAGCGTGGGGCGGCGCGGCGGCGTGCAGTTCAATACGCGGCCAACACTGCCGGAGCTGAGCGGATTGCCGGGGGTGACCACGTATGCAGAGTGGCGTGCGGTGCGCAACCTGCTTGCCCAGGGCGATATCGACCTCGTCCTCGTTGACGGCGCGAACCCGGTGCACGCGCTTGCGAATATCACGTTTGGCCAAGCGCTCAGCCGTGCTCGAAACGTGGTGAGCTTCTCATGTGAACCAAACGAAACAACGGCGATGGCGAATCTGGTGCTGCCTGGCCAACACTATTTGGAATCCTGGAACACCGACGTTCCGGACCCCGGTCCTGGCTACGAGGTACTAACTGTACAGCAGCCTGTGGCAGCGCCCTTGCTGGATGACTCACGCCGGGCAGTGTACGATTCACGCGCCCTTGGAGACGTTCTGATCTCCATCATGCAATCCCGTGGCATCAGCCGCAGGACGCGTGGCGACACGATGGAGCAGGTCGTCCTCAATGCGCTTGCGGATTTGCACGCCACACATCGCGGCCGCGGGTCAGTGCAGGGCTCAACGACGGCGGCACTGACGACCGGCGTCCTTCAGCGCGGCGGATGGTGGAATATCGGGGGACGCGGTGTCACCCTTTGGGAGCGGGGAGAATTCGACCTCAGTCCAGGGCTGGCTGAGCTGCCGGAGAGGATCGCCGAGCACACAGACCGCTATCATCTGATTCCCTTTGCAAGCTCGACAGTCGGGGACGGAAGCCTTGGCCATCTGCCATGGGCACAGTCCGCGCCTGACCCGGTTACGTCAGTGGTCTGGCACAGCTGGGTTGAAGTGAACAGCCGTGAGGCGGCACGCCGTGGCCTGCGTGACGGGGATCTGGTGGAGCTGGAGTCTGAGAACGGAGCGGTCGAGGTTCCGGTTTATTTCCACCCCGGCATCCCGCCAAACGTCGTTGCCGTGCCGTTCGGACGTGGACGGGCGCTCTCAGGACGGTATGGCGATAATGCCAGCGGCAACGTCATGACGGTGCTGGACGACGTTGAGGTTGAAGGCACAGGGGCGCAGGCGTGGGGCGCCACAACGGTGACCATTCGCCCGCTTGGCCGCCGTATGCGGATGGCACGCATGGAAGGCGGTTTCACTGGTCAGCAACTTGAGGGCACATCAATCATCCAACTGGAGCACACCTAGTCTGGAAGGGCGACGGGAGAGTAGCACGATGACAATGGGGAACTACAAGTGGGGCATGGCAGTCGATATCGACGCCTGCACGGGTTGCCAGGCGTGCGTGATTGCCTGCGCCGCGGAGAACAACCTGCCCATCAACCTGGAGCGTGATTTCACTGAGCGCCGCGCCATTGCCTGGATACGGATCGAGCGTTATTGGGAAGGTGAGTACCCGAACGTCAAGGCGCATTTCCTGCCGGTCCTCTGCCAGCATTGCGGCAATGCCCCGTGCGAGCCCGTGTGCCCTGTCTACGCGACGTACCACAACCCCGCCGGGCTCAACGTCCAAGTCTACAACCGCTGTGTCGGCACGCGCTATTGCGCCAACAACTGCCCCTACCATGCGCGATTCTTCAACTACCGCCGCCCTGTCTGGCCGGAGACGTTCCACAACTATCTGAACCCGGATGTTACAGTCCGTGAGCGCGGAATCATGGAGAAGTGCACCTTCTGCATACAGCGCATCAACGCCTCTGTTCGCATCGCCAAGCGGACAGGCACGTACGCCCCTGACCACTTCATGACGGCCTGTGAGCAGGCTTGCCCAGCCGATGCGTTGACGTTTGGCAACCTGAATGATCCGGACAGCCGCGTCTCTCAACTTTTTGCCGATGAATCCCGCGCGTACAAGCTGCAGGAAGCCATTGGAACCGAGCCCAACGTCCGGTATCTCAAAGGCGTCGCGACGTCGAAAGCCGCCTCAGATGAGATGGTCACAGTGGCTCACTAGGCTAAACCACGACGACGATGCCAAGAATCAGTCCTGAAACACACCGACGAGGAGAGGATGCAGACTAGCCAAACCGGCCATGAGGCACTTGGGCCTCCCGCGACGCAGGATGAGCTGACCGAAGAGCTCATCAATCAGGCGCGGCAGACCGGTCCCATGTTGCGCAGGGCGATGTGGGTTCTTGCCGGACTCGCAACGTTGGGTGTGATCGCGGCTCTCATCATGATGCTGGGCGGCACTGATGATCACACACGGTGGAACTACTACGCCGTCGCATATTTCTACGTCTTCTCGCTGGTGATGGGCATTCCCATGGCGAGCATCGCCCTGCGATTTGCCCGCGCACAATGGAGGAGGCCGACGAGCCGCGCGGCGGAGTTGTTCGCGCTGGCCGGGCCGGTTCTGTTGCTATTCTTCATCCCGATCATGGCGGCACACCCGGGACTCGAAGGACGGAACAGCCTCTGGATGGACTGGAGACTGGGCCCATGGCTGCCTGATTTGCTCATGCTGACTGCGTTCGTATCCATCGGTCTCATTTTCGTCTACACCTCCGCACTGCCGGATCTTGCGGCCATTCGCGATCACGGCAGCGGTCGGACTCGCGGCATCGCAGGCTCACTGGCCTATGGCTGGATCGGTACTGCGCAGCAGTGGGCCATGCAGAAGTCCGCACTCGGAATACTGGGCGCGCTGTACATCTCTGCGTATGCAATGACGCACACGGTGTTTGCAACTGACTTTGCGATGGTGCTTGTGCCTGGATGGAAGGATCCGATCTTCCCGGCGTTCCATGCCGTGACCGGCTTGCAGATGGGCCTCGGACTCTTCATTGTCGTGCAATTTGCCCTCCGCAAATGGGGTGGGCTTGGGCGGTACTTTGGGCTTGAGCAGTTCTGGGGTTACGGGCGGCTGCTCTTGGCGCTGACGCTGTTCTGGTTCTACTTCTGGTGGAGTGGTTTCATCCTGTTCTGGTATGGACGCCTTCCGCATGAGCAATCAATCATCGCATTGATGATCTTTGGAGACCCGATGGTAGAAAACCTGTTGGCACGGCCGCAGCTATGGATGTTTGCCGGCGCCATCGGACTGTCGTTCATCGGCGCGTTCCTGCTCATCATGTGGAACCCCGTGCGGCGAAGCATCGTGGGCCCAGCGGTTGTGGGATGCGTGATCATCGTTGGGAACTTCTTTGACAGGTTGCGTATCTACGCCAATTCCTGGTCAGTGGAGCAGGTCGGCGGGCATGGTTTGCATGAGATACCGCACGTTGGCCTCCCCGGATTCTTGGAGCTTCTGGTTCTGGCGGGGATGCTATCAGCCATTGCGCTATTCATTCTGTTGGCCACTCGCGTTGTGCCGTTCGTGTCCCTGTGGGAGACACGAGAGGCTCTGTTGCTGCGGGTTGTGAGGCCATTCGGCGTTGGACATGCTCACGTTGTGGCAAAGCCGGACTAGCGGAGAGACAGAGAGATGCGAGACCGACCGGTCCTGACGGCCAACCAGATCAACCAGGAGTTGCTCTGGCCGGTCTTTGAGCTGCGGACGCGGCACGTCCTCGCGTTCCTGCCACCGTTCCTGCTCGTCATGGCTGGCGCGCTCGCCGTCACCATCCTCATCTGGCAGGGCCTGTGGATCACGGGGCTGCAGCGGCCGGCGTTCTGGGGATTCTTCATCGTCAACTTTGTGTTCTGGATCGGTGTCAGTCACGCCGGAACGATGATCTCCTCCATCCTGCGGTTAACGCAGGCGGAGTGGAAGCGGCCAATTACACGGGCTGCTGAGGTGATGACGGTCTTCGCGCTCGTCACGTCTCTTATCCACCCCGTCATCCACGCGGGGAGGCCATGGCGGATCATCTATTGGCTTCTGCCGTACGACTTCTCACGGGGTGTGTGGCCGGATGTGCGGTCACCGCTGGTGTGGGACCCCGTCGCGATTACAACGTACCTGACGGGGAGCATCCTCTTCGTCTTTACGGCGCTGATCCCGGACTTTGCGATTATCCGTGACCAGAGCACGGGCATGCGGCGCACGATATACGGGATGCTGGCGATGGGCTGGCGTGGCACGCCGAGGCAGTGGCAGCTGCAGGGCATCTTCGGTATCCTCATGTCCGCCCTGATTCTGCCCGTGTTTGTTTCTGTCCACAGCATCGTGTCATGGGACTTCGCGGTGTCCGTGGTGCCGGCATGGCACGTGACGGTGTATGCGCCGTACTTCGTCATTGGCGCGGTCCATTCCGGCGTCTCAATGGTGCTGACACTGATGGCGTTAATGCGCTGGATCTTCAAGCTTGAGAACTTCATCTGGGAAGACCACTTTGACGCGGTTGGCCGACTGTTGATATTTATCGCGACGGCCTGGCTCTTCTTCTTCTTCTTGGACTTCGCGTTCTCATTCTATTCGCGAGAAGAACAGGAACTTGCGGTGATGGAGCGGCGCCTTTTCCAGTGGCCGTTCAATGCCATCACCATCATCATGGTGCTGACCTCGTACGTGATACCGATACCGTTATGGCTGAACCGGAAAGTGCGTCGGAATATCGCCTTGATGTTCTGGACATCCATTCTGGTGAACATCGGCATGTGGTTGGAGAGATTCTTCCTCATCATCCCTGCCATTGAACGAAAACAAGAGTTGACATTCTTATGGGCGAACTATGTCCCGAGCCTGACGGAGAGCGTTGTTGTTCTCGCATCATTCGGAATGGTGGCGATGTTGCTTGTCACCTTCGCCAAGTTCGTGCCGTTGGTGCCCGCGTGGGAGCAAAAGGAGGGACAGGTCTTCCGGTCTGAGGTTCAGATCGGCCAAGTGACCGTGCCCGCCATCGTACGGGAATCGGAGGAGCCGCGGGCCTGGTAGGCACGCACGTTGGGAGCGTATTTAATGGCGAACCAAAGCATTCTGGGTTTGTACAGTGACGCGGACTCCGCCGCAGAGGGGGCTACTAACCTCAAGGCGGCCGGGTTTACTAGCGATGACTATGAGGTGATGACGGGGAATCCGTATCCCGAGGGTGCGTTTGGAGAGCACGTCAAGAAGAACAAGCTCTTCCGATTCTCCTTGTTCGGGGCGTTTGTGGGATTCATCACGGCATTCCTCTTTGTCTTCGCCACACAGGCGGCCTTCCCGCTGGTGACGGGCGGCAAACCCATCCTCGCCATTCCAGCAAGCATGATCATCATGTATGAATTCACACTGCTGGTCGCGATGATATTCACGGTCATCGGCGTCATCTTCGAAAGCCGTCTCCCCCGCCCAGGTGGAGAGGGACCCCTCTACGACACGCGCATTACTCTTGGCTACATCGGACTCCTGGTTACGGCGGACGAGTCCAGAATTGGAAACGCGCAGGTCGCCCTCCAGAACGGTGGCGCAGAAGACATCATCAGTGGGGACGGCGCATAGGTGGGTTCAAACGAGATCAGCGGGACGATTGATAGGCCGGCAATGCTGAGAACGCAGGTGAAATTGAAGGAACTGACGGGGCGCGGTGCTGTACTGGTGCTTGCCTTCATCGCCATTGCTGGTATTGTGCTTTCGGGCTGCTCAACGGGCGCCTATCCTGTGGACTTTTTCCAGGAGATGCACTACTCGCCGGCCATTCGCAAACAGGAAGGCCCATCCATGTCCATCAGGCCGGGTACTGTCGCGTATAACAGCGGCGGCGCGCCGGAGGAGCAGTTGAATGCTGATCTGCGCCTTGAGCACTACGATTTGATGTCCGATGACGAGTTAAACGCGATCGACGGCATTCCCTTTGTCGTCACGCCGGAGGTTCTGGAATACGGAAGCTTCCTCTTCGCACGCAACTGCGCAATGTGCCACGGAGCGGCGGGAGACGGGCAGGGTCTGCTGCAGGTGAGAATTGCGTTTGATGCCGCGGGCGTCAATGTTCCCAAGAATTTGACGGAAGATGATACGCAGGCGCGGACGGTTGGAGATCTCTATCGCATCGTCACACGTGGGAACGGTGAGTTTCCTGTCCCCAGGTGGGCAGAAAACCCCGCTGCCTTTGAGGGCATGACCAACATGCCACCATTTGAGCAACTGCTCTTACCGGCGGAGCGCTGGATGCTCGTGGCGCATATTCGCACGCTGGATAGTCAGACGGAATAGCACACGGCACCGCCGGACTTAGTACAAGAGTCGGTCCCCGCAGCCACCGCAATAGGCCGACGGCGCACCGCGATGGCGGCAGTTCCCGCAGACCAACGTCGAGGCCTGCGTTACGGCCACGTGAACTCCGCAGGAATGGCAAAACCTGTTAGAGACGCGGGTCGGAATGGCGCAGGAAGAGCAAACAACCAGCGGAACGTTCCGACGATAGCGAAATGGTGACGCGCTTTGCGTCCGCTTGAATTGCCTGTACGCAAAGAGTCCGCCAATCAGGATGATGAGCGTCGCCCAGAGAAGGCCAAACGGGAAATCGGCAGAGACATTGTAGAGGCCGTGGAGAAGTGCAGCCAGCCCGAGCCCACGCCAAACATGAAAAGAGCTGGCGCCTTCGTGGCGGAGGCCAAGCGCGTGGCCCCATAAACTGCCAAAGATAAGGTGCCCTACCGTGGAGAGTGGCGCACGCAGAATCATCACCCATGGGCCGTACATCAAGACGTAGCTCAGATTCTCCAGAGAGGCGAATCCCAGACTGGCCGCTGCCGCGAAGACCAGTCCATCCATTGGTTCGTCAAACCACCGGGAACGGTAGGCAAACAAGCGCACGGCCAGAAATTTGCACACTTCCTCAATCGGCCCAACGATGCCGACCATGACAAGGGCAGAGAGCGTGAGCGTTGCGCCGGGGGAATACAGATCATCCAGGGCAACAATCTCGTAGATGATTCCGACGGGGATCGTTGAGAGCATTCCCAGGACAAAGCTCCACGCGAGGAGGCGGCGGGGAGCTGGATGATAACGATCCAGACGAGTGAAGAACCACAGCCAAAACAGACCGGGTGCAAGGGAAACGAGTGGAAGAGTAAGCCAGCCCACGCCAGAACGTCAGCGCTTCTTTACAATGACGGTTCCGGCGATGATATCGTGGAGCCCACGCTTGTCCGGCCGAGCCGCGATCATAAGATACCCGATGCACAAAAACAGTGAGGAAAGATATGTGCTGAGGTGACGGCCCAGGGCACGGCCGTAGCCAACCCGCCGTCCGTCATACCGAACAATCTTTATGCCAACGATATATTTCCCAAGAGTCGCCCCAAGGCTTCCCACGAAAATGACCTCGTACAGCAGGGAAATAGACAGGGATATGGCGTAGCCTGCGAAAAGTACGCCTTCTGATGCGTCTTCTGACAGGTAGGCATCAAGTAATCCTGCTACGGCGAGCAGGGCGATGAAGAGAATGACCACGTCAATTGCATGCGCTACCAGGCGTATCCAGAAGCCCTGATATGGTGTCCCGTTTGGGCCCATAGTCGCCTCGTCGACGCGTGCCAGTGGGGGCTCGCCCTCAAAAGGGAGACCGCAGTTGACGCAGAATGTGGAGGTTGCGTCGTTCCTGTACTTGCATCGGGGGCATGGGCGGATGCTCATCATTGGCGGCGTCTGAGACACCGGGATAACCGCCGAGGGGCGACTGGCGTCAATTTCCTCTGGGGAAAGCCCCTCGTTTTCAGCTGGCGACTGGGCTGTCTCCGCCTGTTCCAGCGACTGCACGGGTGACAGCGTCTGGGGCACACTCTGGTCAAAGGCAAGGCCGCAGTTGGTGCAGGACTCCGCGTTTAGCGCATTCGGTTGTAGGCAGCTCTCGCACATCCTGGCTTGCGGAGCCGCAGAGGAGGTTGGGCCGGTGACCGACGCGCCGCACAGAACACAAAATCGTGCGGTCGCCGGATTCGGATGCTTGCATGCTCGGCATGCAATGCGCAGTACGCCCCCGCACGTGGGGCAGAAGAGCCAATCGTGGTCACTCTCTTGCCCGCAGGCCGGGCATACTGCATTGGCTGGGAGGCCTCCGTTACCCTCCTGACCGCCGGTCACAGTATGTCAGCTCGGCCGTTGGCCTGGGTGGACGGCTTCCGTCATGCGCGTTTGCAGATCAGCGAGTGCCCTAGAGAGATCCACGGGATACGTTGCGCCAGCGCTCAGGGACTTCACGCCTTCTGGGAGTGCGCCAAACCCACGCCGGAAAAGCTCGCGGGATTCGCTCAGTGTCGGGGCAGGGCGCAGCGTCCGTCCGTCCCGCATGACGTCATGCAAGAGAGGCGTCGCTGCTGCGGGTTGTGATTCATCCGCGATGGCAAGGGCATCACGGACAGATTTGCCGTTTTCATCCGTGTAGCGATACACTTGTTTGCGCCCGGGGAGCGTCTCCTTGCCAGCGCTGAGTTTGAGCACAGGCACCCCCCCATATTCAACCAGTTTGTAGACCGAATCGGTCCACGGCGCATCAGACGATGATCCAATACGGGTCCCCACGCCAAAGCCGTCGATCGGGGCACCGGCTCGGACGAGTTCATCAATGACGAACTCGTCCAGTTCGCCGCTGGCAACGATATCCACGTCGTCCAGTCCGGCCTCGTCAAACATGTCACGCACGCGGCGTGAGAGGCTCAGCAGATCGCCACTGTCCAACCGAACGGCGCCAAGCCGATGCCCGGCCTCCTTCATCTCCAGCGCAACGGTAATGGCGTTTCGCGCCCCTTCGATGGGGTCATAGGTATCAATCAGAAACGTCGACGTGTCCGGGAATGACGTGGCGAAGGCACGGAACGCGTCCAGCTCTGTGGGGAATGACCCGACGAATGAATGCGCCATGGTGCCCATCGGTGTGAGGCCGTGTTGGGCGGCGGCTAGGACGTTGCCCGTACCGACAAAACCGGTCATGGAGCCAACGCGAGCCATCTGTCCTGCGGCGTCGATGCCGGGCGCTCGACGGGATCCGTAGTACGTTACTGGCCGCCCACGCGCCGCGTGGATGACGCGGGCGGACTTCGTGGCCAACATGGTCTGCAGGCTAACGCGGTTGATCACGTAATTCTCGAGTATTTGGCACTCGATGACGGGCCCCGTGATCTCCACCACGGGCTCATCCGTGAAAAATATCGTGCCCTCCTGCATGGCCCGCACGGTGCCTGTAAAGCGCAGATCGGAAAGGAAAGCCAGAAAGCGCTCGTCAAAACGATTCAGGGATGAGAGGTAGGCGATATCCGCATTGGTAAATCGGAAAGTGGACAGGTAGTCCAGGATATCGTGGATGCCGGCGAGGACAAAGTAGGAACGGTTTGGCGGATATCGCCTGATGAAGAGGCTGAAGGTGGCGCTTTGCGCATTGCCGCTCTGCCACCAGGCCTGCGCCATTGTTAGCTCATAGAGGGCGGTAAAAAGAGCCAGACTCAGGCCGGACGTGTCCAGTGCGCCACGCGCCGAATGCGCGCCACCCGGTCGTGCCGCTGTGTTCATGTCCCAGACCTTATCCTTGCGGGTCTACTGTCACGATGAACGGGGACCGTCGTCCCACGCAGCAGACTGCGAGCGGTGACGTGGCTCGGTTACGATTCCGCCTCCGGAGCAGCCAATGACCCAACGTATACGATCGAGTTGAATGCGACGACGGCCGTGAATCCCACGAGAAAACCTGTCACGACGTCCGCGCCCACTTCAAGCGAACTGAAGGAATACTGTCTGATCACTATTGTCGCCACCATCGTGCAGATCAGAATGCTCAGGTCGGCAACCAAGAGCCTTAGCTTGGCCTCCAGGCCGGGAACGAAGAAACAATACATTGCGTAGAGTAGATTCACCCGCGCAAACCTCACTGTATGTTCACGACTCTGCGACTATTGAACTAGTGCGCCTTGATGATACGCGCGCCGCAAGAATGCGGTCAAGGTAAGCTAGCCTTCACATGAGACGATTCATCAGTGTGTCCATTGCGCTTCTGCTCCCTATGGTTGGGCTTCTGGTCACCGCCCGTGGCGATGACACCGCCACGGGCATACCGGACGCGACCCAGCAACCAGGAGCCACTGGCGACGCGCCCTTCCCCGTGAGGTCGCCTAAGCCAACCACCACGTCGACACCGTCTCCGACGCAAACTTCAGCCATCGGTACACAGGAGGCGCGTCCGCTCACGCCCGTTCAACTCAGAGATGTCCTAACACTCGTCCTGTACGAGCGGCCGGACGAAACGACGGATTCGGCAATCGACGCGTTTCTCGCCCCAGGCCTCGATTCCATTCGTCTGACGCGTGATCCGCACAGCGCGCCCTTCCTCGTGGACATGCTGGGCATCCCACCATACGGAATGCTCTATCGGCGCCACATCGGTGATTCCCTTCGTCAGTTGACGGGCGTGGAGGCAATTGGAACGGATTGGTTCCAGTGGGTTGAATGGGTGGAGGCACATCCGGAATACGCGGCGCCGGCTCCTTACGCCTGGTGGAAAGGAGAGGTACTGAGCACCGTCGATCCCCGTTTCCGCATGTTTCTGCCGGAGGACGGAGTCACGCATACGATACGGCTTGAGGAGATCGTCTGGGGCGGCGTCCACGTGGACGCCATCCCCTCGCTCGACAAACCCAAGACGATTCCGTTGGAGGAGGCCCACTACCTCGAGTCAGATGAGCAGGTTTTTGGCGTCTACCTCGACGGTGAAGCGCGCGCCTACCCGCTGCGGATTATGAACTGGCATGAGATGGCGAATGACGTCCTTGGTGACCAGCCGTTTACACTCGCATACTGCACCCTGTGCGGCTCTGGCATTCTGTATGACACTCGGCGTCCAGCTGGTCAGGAGCCCTACACATTCGGCTCGTCAGGGCTGCTCTATCGATCAAACAAGCTCATGTATGACATGGGCATATACAATCTCTGGAATCAGTTCACCGGGCAGCCTGTTGTCGGTGAGCACGTTGGTGAAAACGTCACCCTGCCGATCCTGCCTGTCACGCTGACCACGTGGGCTGAATGGAGTAGGCAACACCCGGATACGACGGTGCTCTCGCTGGAAACGGGCTATGACCGAAACTACGCCACGCCGGGCACACCCGGCGCGGCCTACGCTGACTACTTCTCCAGCCCGCATCTCATGTTTCCCGGCGGCCCCGGTGGCAGAGACGCCCGTTTGGGGCCGAAATCGCAAGTGTTTGTGGCGGTGACAGGGACCGGTGCAAGCAAGGCCTATCCACTTGATCTGCTGCGTGGTACTCCGGTTCTGAACGACGCCCTCGGAGAGACGAGCATAGTCCTCGTCAGCGATGACGGCGGCGGTGTGCAGGCCTACCAACGTGGCGAACTCTCGTTCATGCGTGACTCTGATGGAAGACTTGTCGATGGAGCCGGCCACGAATGGCGGAGTGCCGCGGACGGTCTGCGCGGCCCCAATGGCACGGTGTACACGCGCGTCTCCGGACACGTCGCGTACTGGTTCGGCTATGCATCCTTTCGGCCTGACGGGGAGCTTTACACGGGGAGGTAGCGTTTCTCGCCGTCCTGTTGGGAGTCAGTATGCCGGGCTCTCGCCTCACGCAGGGCCTCTCTGATCTCTCCCAGAACTCCGGCATCCGTCTCTTCTGCAAACGCGTTCTCAAGCGCCGTCACGGCTGCGGTGTCAGCGATGCGTCCAAGGGCCCACGCGGCGTGGCCACGTACGATGGGTGAGGAATCCGTACGCATGACATGGGTGAGGGGAACGACTGTCGTGGTGTCGGCGATGTTGCCAAGCGCGACACAGACATTGCGACGCATTCCTTCAGGTTTGGCTCGAAGGACCGAACTCTGCTTGAAGCGTTCTCGAAATCCGGCGTCATCAAGAGACAGCAGCTCCACCAACTCCGGGCGGGCACGGTTTTCGGCATCCCGCGTCAGATCCGCGTAGGCTGCGCCAACGCGCGCCTTACGGTTTACGGGGCACACGTCTTGGCACACATCACAGCCGAAAATCCAGTCACCAATCAGGGCACGGACATCACGTGGAATACTGCCGCGATTTTCAATTGTCAGATACGAGATGCACTTGCGGTTGTCCACCACATAGGGCGCAACGATTGCGGCTGTTGGACACGCGTCAATGCAAATGGCACACGCGCCGCACGTTTTCTTCAGAGGCTCATCCGGAATGAGGTCAAGCGTCGTGATGATCTGCGCCAACAGCATCCATGAGCCCTGCGCGGTGAGGATATTGGTGTTCTTCCCGAACCAGCCGACGCCCGCACGTTCCGCGACGGCACGGTCAAGCAGTGGCCCCGTATCTGTGTACCACTTCGTCCCGATGTCCTTTTCGCCCGTCACATCGGGCAACTGTGCGATGAAAGAGCGCACCTGGCGGGCGAATACGCGATGGTAATCCTCTCCCCAGGCATAGCGTGCGATGCGGCCTCGTGGCAGGGTGTCCGAGGGATCGGCGGAACCTTCGTAGTGATGGCTCAAGGCCAGGGAAATGATCGAACGGGCATTGGGCATCAGGGTTTCCGGGTCCATGCCGCGTTCGACGCGCTCTTCAGTGAACCAGGGCAGGCCGTCCATCAAACCTTCGGATACGCGCTCCTTCGCGGTCTCTCCGCGCTCACGAAAGACATCTGCGGACGCAATGCCAACGACGTCGAACCCAGCCCGTGTGGCGGCGTCCTTCACGGCCTGCGTCGCGCTTTGCGCATCACTGCTACCATTCATACGTGATTGCTCACAGAATGCCGCCCCTATCCGCACACGACCCCCGAGGCCACTGAACGGAGCCCTCCGTGGTTTCTGTTGATCCTGCCGCGCGTCTTTTCCTTGTCAACGTCGGTGTAAACGCCTCTCACGGCTCTCTCCGAAGTCCCATCTTCGCCGACGGAACATTTGAGTTTCTGCCCATACCGGAGGAACGACGATGGTGGTCACCCACCCTCCCAGCGTACCCTAAACTCACAGCCTTCAACGACCCGGATAGGACGCTCGCAGACTATGCCTCCGTTTCGCGGTGGAATGATCGGCTGCACGATGACCCGGAGTTCCGCACGTTCACATACGGCGACAACCCGCAGACGACGGGACGGGCAGCGGGCCTGACGTCATGTGGCCCCGGCGATTACCTGATCTTTCTTGCCCGGCTTGTCGCGGAGGACAACGCGGCGGGGTTCTATCTCATCGGCTTCTTTCGTGTGACAGAGGTGCTGCGGGACGTGACAGAGTTCCCCAAGGGACGCGACTTCACAGTGTTTGGCGCGAACGCCCATATCCGGCGTGCAGCCTACCATTCAGGCGCGCTCAACAAGTTCTGGGTGTGGAAAGGAGATCCAAGGGCCTCTTTGCGGTTGCTCAGAGCAGTGCCGCTTGATCGTGAATTCACGGAGGCCACCCTGTTGACTGCGCAGAATCGCCCATGGATATGGAGCGCCAACCGCACCGAACTACAAACCATCGGCTCCTATACACGTTCCGGCAGGATGGTGATTGATCCGGCTGAGCAGGGAGGAACACAAAGGGCTATGCGACTATGGGAAGCCGTGGCGGCGCACAACCCGGAGATCTTTATCATCTAGCTTCCGCCGACAGGCTCAGTATCGCTATTTCCCCAATGGCGATACTGAGCCTTCTGCGAATCGCGGCGCAGCGAGCTCCACGTCGCTAGGAGATACGGCCCTATCCTTGGGGAGGGTACGGTCGCCCACTCGGACGCGTTCTGAGGATTCGGCACGTCAGTGATTCCTGACCACGTCAATTTGCTGTTCTCATCGAAGAGTCGTTCCATGCTTGGACCTGGCAGGGAACCCGAAGCTTCAGGGAACCCGAAGCTTCAAGGAATGAACTGGTCTCCTCGGTCACCTCCGGCGCGTGCTTCCACCATCTATCCTGAGGATTGTGCAGCATTCGGCGTTCTGCGCCATCTTCGGTCACGTCTATAACAAACAACGGAATGCCCTTCTCTTTTGCGATGAGTTCCACTTTCTTGCTCAGGTTGGTCTTTTTGAATTCGAAAAAGGCCACGGGCGTGTCCTTATCATCGAACAGTGTGATGTCCGGCCGAATGGCACGACCATAGAGGGATACCTCGCTCGCAACCCGAGCGGCATTTTTGAGAAGGTCAAAGACGTGCGGCTGCAGACATGTGGAACAGTGCCAAAGGATTTCTGTGAAGAAGGGAGAATCGTTCGGGGCTGGGGATTCGTTATGGAAATGCGGCTCACTCCGCCTCCACGTCACGCATGCAGGACAGCCGCTTCGCTGATCTTCATAGAACGCTAGCCATTCCTGTTCTTTCTCTTGTGCAGGTCCGATTCCCCAGATGGGGGTGAGCAGTTCATTCGGTTCGGCATATGCGAAAACGACGAGCGCTGGCCCTGCCGTCTGAACACCGGATACAATTCACAATCAGCGTGAGGCGAAAAGCCTGAGTATCGGGCGCCCCTATCCGCACTGTCTATGTGCGTTCGTTGTCCTTCAGAATCCAGTGCCGATGTTATTGGGTTGGACATTCTTGACCCTCTTGATATACGTGAACGAGTGCAGCCTGCGACGGCGCGATGACTCATGGGCGAGCCGGACGCGCTCTCGTTGGGAGTGACAATCCAGCACGTCTGTGCGTCGATGTAAAGCGATTTGTCGCCGAAACTGTCGGCGGACAGTCCACGTGGGCGGGTGTGCGATGTGTAGCGCATGGAATGTTCCCGCCTGATTGTCTTTATACTGGATTCATGGCGACTCTGACCCGGGAATTCCCGCCTTTTTCAGTCCGCGCCCCTGCCTCAACGGCGAACTTTGGCTCCGCCTTTGACGCTGTCGGCATGGCGCTTGACCTCTGGCTTGATGTGCGTATTGAGTCCGCGGGGGAAAACGATATCGTGCTGAACGGCCCAGACGCGGACGCCCTGGCGGGTTCGGCTGACGACAATCTCATCTTTCGCGCTGCCGCGCTCGGGGCATCACGCCATGGCGTGGAGTTGCCGTCGATGCGCGCCACTGTCGATAACGCGATTCCGCTGGCGCGTGGGCTAGGCAGCAGCGCCGCCGCGACCGCCGCGGGACTACTCACCGCCAGCGTTCTGAGCAAACATGAATACGCCGTGGACGATATGTTGGCGGATGCAACGCACTTGGAGGGTCATCCGGACAACGCCGCGCCGGCCCTTCTGGGCGGCGTATGCGTCGCCATCATGTCGGAGGATGATCATCCTGTTGCGCGTCAACTGGCTTTCCCCGGTGATCTGGCGTGCATCGCGTTCGTGCCAGACGACGAACTTCCGACGGCGAAGGCACGCGCGGCTCTCCCTCGCCACGTTCCCTTGCGTGATGCCTCATTCAATGTGGCGCGCACGGCCTTACTCGTCCGGGCCTTCATGACGCACCAGTGGGCTGATCTCGCGTTGGCAACTGAGGACAGGTTGCATCAGCCCTACCGTGCGGAGCTCGTGCCTGGGCTCTCGCCTCTGACGCGTGCGGCCAAGGCGGCAGGCGCATACACGGCGTTCCTCTCCGGCGCCGGCCCCACGATACTGTCCATGTCCCCACCGGAGCGGACTGATACTGTCGCGACTGCCATGAAAGAGTCGGCGCGGACTCTCAACCTTGCCGGGCGCGTGCATGTCCTGGCACCGTCTGAGCGCGGCGCGTACGTCGTTCACTAGGCAGACGACCATGCTCAGGGTACAGAAATACGGTGGGACTTCCGTTGCGTCCGCCGATCATATCCTCCGTATCGCCAAGCGCGTGGCAGGTGAGCGCCACGCCGGAGATGACCTTGTCATCGTCGTCTCGGCGATGGGGCAGACGACGAATCAGCTCATCGAACTGGGTCGTCGCGTCTCACACAACCCCGCGCCGCGGGAGATGGATCTGCTGCTCTCGACGGGTGAGGTGGTCTCCGGTGCGCTGTTGGCGATGGCACTGCGCGATCTTGGCCTCGGCGCGGTCAGCCTCAGCGGCTTTCAGGCGGGCATCCGGACCGACACGGACTATTCCCGTGCCCGTATCACGCAGATTGAACCAAAGCGGCTGCGCGAGGAGATCGACCGGGGCAACATTGTCGTTGTCGCCGGCTTTCAGGGCACGACTGATGACATGGAGATCACGACACTCGGGCGGGGCGGGTCCGATACGACGGCCGTGGCGCTTGCCGTCGAACTGCGTGCGCCTATCTGTGAGATCTACACGGACGTTGACGGCATCTACTCCGCGGATCCGCGCATCGTCCCGGAAGCCCGCCGCCTCACAGACATCGCGTACAACGAGATGTTGGAGATGGCGAGTGCGGGCGCACGCGTCATGCACAACCGTGCCGTCGAACTCGGCTGGGTCTACGATGTGCCCATCCTGGTGGCCTCGCGTCTCGCCGATGAGTCTGGCGGCACACGCATTCACGGAGGAGAATTGATGGAGAATCGCAACAAGGTGCGGGGGATTGCGCATGATGCCGGTATCGCACGGGTTACCGTGCTGGGCGTGCCGGATCGGCCTGGCATCGCGGCCAATGTCTTTTCCCCACTCGCCGATGCAGGTATCAGTGTCGACATCATCGTGCAAAACGCCGGTCAACATGGTCTCAGTGACCTCTCCTTCACCGTGATGCTGGCAGATCTGCCGGCCACTCTGGACCAGATGCGGGTGATTCGTGAGGATATTGGTGCGGCAGATGTGACAGTCGACGATCATTTGGCAAAGGTCAGCATCATTGGCGCGGGGCTAAACAATGCGCCAGGCTACGCGGGTGCAATGTTCCGCGCGCTCCGTGACGCCGACGTCAACATCGAGATGATCACAACAGCTGAAATCAGCCTGACGTGCGTGGTGCATCAGGAGCGTGTGGAGGATGCCGTCCGTGCCCTTCACCGTGCGTTCAGACTGGAATCGCCGGACGATATTCCCCTCTAGCTTGAGAAGAGGCGTCCCGTGACAGAACCGGCCGCCCCTCCGCTATCCGTCATCATCCCCGCATACAACGAGGAGGCGCGATTGCCCGCCTCGCTTGAGGCCGTCACACGCTATCTGGATTCCCATTTCCCGGACGCGGAAGTGCTTATTGCAAGCGACGGCAGCAGAGACCGAACGGAGGCCATCACCCGTGCGTTTGCGGCACAATCCAAGCGCGTTCGGCTGTTGTCATTACCCCATCGCGGCAAGGGACATGCCGTGCGGCGTGGAATGCTCGAGGCGCGCGGGACTGTGCGCCTCTTCATGGACGTGGATTTGGCCGTTCCCCTGGACACAATCGCGCACTTCATGGAGGACATACAAGAGGCAGACGTGGTGATGGGCTCACGGTCCATGCCCGGCGCAGAGCGAAGTGGCGAACCCATAACGCGCCGCATTGGCAGTCGGGTCATCAGCCTCGCAACGCGCACAATCCTGGGGCTGAAACCCCACGATACGCAGTGCGGCTTCAAGGCGTTTCGCGCACAGGCGGCTGAGCGACTGTTTGGGACGCAGCGCATCGACGGGTTCGGCTTCGATGCCGAGGTGCTGTATCTGGCACGGCGATGGGGCATGAGAGTGCTGGAACGCCCCGTGACGTGGCGATACGGTGAAATGAGCACCGTTCGCCTTCGGCATGGCCCACAAACCCTGGCAGAAATCATCCGCGTGCGGCTGCGGCGGGGCGGACGATAGCGCGCCGTCGGGAATGGGGCGCATTGTTGCTACACTGACGTTGCTATGGCCTCCGCCTACCCACACATTGATGCCTATCACGAGGAACTGAACAGGCTCATCACCTATGGTGGGTCAGCCAACGAATCCTCAACCAGGCGTGCGTTTGAAGTATGCCTTGACGGCTATTGCCGGAATCATCCTGAACGCCTTGCCCTCGTGCCCGAGTTGGAGTCGGGGAACAGGAACCGTCCCGACGGCACGGTGAAGGACAGCCTGCGCCTTGCTCGCGGGTACTGGGAGGCTAAGGATACCAGGGACGACCTTGACAGGGAGATCCAGAACAAGCTCAATCGCGGCTACCCGAGAAGCAACATCATCTTTGAGGACAGCCGCGTTGCCGTGCTCTTTCAGAACGGCGCTGAGGCCATGCGCACCAACATGGCGGAGGCGCCCGATCTCCATCGCCTCATAACGAGATTTCTCGACTATGAACTTCCTGAGATCGAAGAGTTTCGCAGGGCGCAACGGCAATTCAGCACTGATCTGCCCACTGTGTTGAGCGGCCTCCGTGAGACGATCGACGAGGCAGAGGCCGCTAACGCGACCTACCGCGGCAAGGCCGCAGCGTTCCTCCAGCATTGCCGCGGGACCATTGGTGGCGATGTCTCCGAGGGCGACGTTCGCGAGATGCTGTTGCAGCATATCCTCACCAAGGACATCTTCCTGCGCGTCTTTGCCGAGGATCAGTTTCACCGCGAGAACACAATCGCCAGCCAGTTGAACGACCTTGAGGGCACATTCTTCACTGGCGCTGTTCGGCGCAACAGCATTGACCGCCTGCGGGCCTACTACGGGGCAATCGCTCGTGCCGCCGACACCATCTCCGACTTTCAGGAAAAGCAGACCTTCCTCAAGGTGATCTACGAGGATTTTTACAAGGCGTACAACCCGAAAGACGCCGACAGGCTCGGCATCGTCTACACGCCCAACGAAATTGTCGACTTCATGATTCAAGGAACGGATTACCTGCTGAAGACGCACTTTGGCCGCTCGCTGGCGGATGACAACGTCGAGATCCTTGATCCGGCCACGGGGACGGGCACGTTCATCACCAGCCTCATCAACCACCTGCCCCATGACCGACTGGACTACAAGTACCACAATGAGATCCACGCCAATGAGATGGCCATTCTTCCCTACTACATCGCCAATCTCAACATCGAATACACCTACAAGGAGCGCACCGGATCGTACAGCAGATTTCCCGGACTCGCCTTCGTCGACACACTGGACAACATGGACTGGCAACAGAGTGGCGCGGGGGGCGAAGCCGTCACTCGCCAGTCGGGGTTCAATCTGGGGGGACTCTCAGTCGACAACTGGATGCGCGTGCAGACCCAGAATGAACGCACGATCAGCGTCATCATCGGCAACCCGCCGTACAACGCCAACCAGCAGAACGAGAATGATCTGAATCCAAACAGGAAATACCCGGCCATTGATCAGCGCATCAAGGAGACATACGTCAAGAAGAGTACCGCACAGAAGTCGAAACAGTACGACATGTACAAGCGCTTCATCCGCTGGGCGTCAGACCGGCTCGCAGACGACGGCATCATCGCGTTTGTCACCAACCGCGCCTTTCTACAGTCGCACCAGGACGATGGCTTCCGCAAAATCGTGGCGCAAGAATTCAATGAATTGTGGCTTGTCGACATGACCGGCAACGCGCGGACTTCAGGTGAGAGACGCAGGCGTGAAGGTGGGAATGTCTTTGAAGACAAGATCCGAGTTGGAGTCGCCATCTATTTTCTCGTACGTAAGGGCGAGAGTTCCCTGTTTCGCATTCACTATGGGAGAGTCGCGGATTATACAAAGGCTCCCGATAAGATCAGGTTCGTAAAGGGGCTTAATCTCGCCGCTACGCCGTTCACAGAGATTGTTCCTGACGCAAAAGCCAACTGGCTGAACCAATCGGATTCTGATTTCGAGTCATTGATTCCCGTAGCAAACCGCGAGACGAAGCTCGCCAAGAGTCGTGCAGATGAGAATGCGGTGTTCGGCCTGTATTCCCCTGGCGTCGTCACTGCACGGGACGAATGGGTATATGACTTCGATGAGCGGCAGCTTGGGGCGAAGACGTCATTTTTTGCCGCCAGATTCAATACTTCAGTCGACAATGGGGACAGGAATCTCGATCTGGCAATAAAGTGGAGTGAGGGCCTTAGGAACCACCTTCAAGCATCCCGCAAGATTGATTATTCCGAGTCCACACCTGTAATGGCCTCCTACAGACCGTTCGTCGCTAAGCACTATTCCTCGGTGCGCGAAATGAGCGACAGGCTGACAGCAAACCACTACGAGATGTTTGGCCAGGACCTCCGAAGTGACAACCGCGTTATTTGCTTCCTGAACATCGCCGGGGCGGTACCGTTTCGCGCTTTGGCCACGAATCGGCTTCCAGACCTCCATCTCACTGGTGATACCCAATGCCTCCCCCTCTATCGCTACCGGGAGGATGGGACGCGCGTGAGCAACATCACGGAATGGGGTTTGCGCCAGTTCCGTGACCGCTATGATGACGAGTCCATCACGCCGGAGCAGATATTCGCGTACACCTATGCCGCCCTGCATGACCCCGTCTGGCGTGAGAAATACGCCATCGACCTGACGCGCGGGTTTCCCAGGCTCCCGTTCCATGACGATTTCCATGAGTGGGCGCGCCTGGGTCAGGAGCTCCTTGACGTGCACATTGGGTTTGAGTCGGCGGACCCGTATCCCCTGAGGCGCGTCGACACGGTTCTGGCGGGTCGTGGCGAGGGTGCCACGCCCAAGGCCATGCTGAGGGCGGACACGGGGCGGGGCATCATCCGCTTGGATGAGCAGACGACGTTGCACGATGTGCCGTCCGGGGCCTGGGAGTATCGCCTGGGTAACCGCAGCGCCCTCGAGTGGATCATCGATCAGTACAAAGAAAAGCCGCCTCGCGACCCAACGATTCGGGAGCACTTCAACAGCTATCGCTTTGCGGATCATAAGGAACACGTCATCGACCTGCTGCACCGAGTGACGACGGTCAGCCTTCGTACCACCGACATCGTTGCCTCGCTGGCAGAGCTGTCGTCCCTGCCGGCCGGGGCGCGCGTCTGAGGCTCACCGGGCGTTCCCCCATGCTCGCTGTGGGGTTGACACATAGCGGACAATAGATTTTGGACTGAGTTCGAAAACTGCCGTCCACTAGCGCGGGGAGGCGGCAGGAACGATGAGGCGGCGGCTGATGCTGTGGCAGCCCGTGTCGCGGCGTCGAATTGGTGTCCTACGGGAGACCCTGCCAGGTTGTCGCGTTCATTGCGTCCCGTCTCTGTGTTCCCTGCGCCAAGAGGTGTTATTCGGGTCATGGGAGGCAGGGCATCCGCTATGACAGCAGTAGAAATAGATGAGCGCACCCGCGTCCGCAAAACCAGGGAACTGACAGAAACAGCCATTGCCTATGCGCTGAGCCAGGATTGGCGGCTGGCTGTTGAGGTCAACAGGGCGCTTCTCCGGCTCGCGCCCTCGAACATCGAGGCGCTGAATCGACTCGCCAAGGCGCTGCTTGAGATGGAAGAGCTTCACGAGGCGCGCGAGGCTGTCGAGAGCGCTCTTCGGATTGATCCGTCAAACACGATTGCTCGCCGCAATCGCGATCGGCTTGAGCGAGTGGAAGGCACACGGAAGTTGGCTGCGTCCGGGACACGCAGGGCAAACGGCGCCGTGCCATCCGGGCCCGCACCGGCAGGAATCAGATCTGCGCGGAAGGCCGGGGCAACGGGCACCGCACCGACGCCGAACACTCTCCACGTTAGCCCGGAGACGCTGAACCGCAACGTCCATTCCGGCCATCTGCTGATGAATGATGCGGGCAAACGCACCATCGCAACGCTCATTGACGTACCGGACCCCGACGCGGTCGGCCGCTTGAGCAGTGGTGATCTGTTGACACTGACCCGTGAGGGCAGCAGGTTGCCTTTGCATTCCTGCCGTGGGGACGTGGTGGGCCGCGTCCATCCTCAGCTTGCTCAACGGATTCTGTCACTCATGGACGCGGGTAATCGATACGAGGCGGCGTTCCTGCGCGATCATGCCATCGATGGCGTGCAGGTCATCATCGGCGAGGTGTATCAGCATCCCTCCCAGCGGGGGCGTCCGTCTTTCCCGCCGTCCGGTGGCTCCGAATTCCGAGGGTACGTCCGCAACGCGCACGACCTTGTTGACCGTGGCCTGGGCGGCCCGCCAGCGCGTGATACATCGGATGATGAGGACGATCCGCCGGAGGGTGAGGGGTTGGTGCGCGCTCATGCTCGGAGTGATCTGGCGCGTGCAATGGCGCCATTTTCGGAGGAGTTGGGATAGCGACGCCGAGCAGCCCGGGCGCTCACGACCGATGTGGCCGTGCTACGATTTTCATAGCATGGCTCGCATAGATCGTCTTCAGCAGGTGGCGACGAAGGACACGCCCGCGGATGGCGTCGTCATGCCCATTGTCGCGCGAGGGCTGATCAAGGAGTTTGGTGATCTCATCGCCGTCCGCGGCATCAGTTTTGATGTGCGGCCCGGCGAGTGCTTTGGATTCCTCGGCCCGAACGGCGCAGGCAAGACGAGCACGATGCGCATGATCGCGTGCGTCTCTCCGCTGACGGCGGGCACGCTGCTTGTGAACGGCCTGCCAGTCCAGTCACAGGGGCGGGTCATCAAGTCTACGATCGGCATCGTGCCGCAGGGCGACAACCTGGACGATGAGCTGTCCGTGATCGACAACCTACGCCTCTACGCGGGTTACTTTGGGATCAATGGCTCAGCGGCGCACTCCCGAGCCATGCATGCGCTGGAACTCTTCCAACTGGCGGATCGCGCGGGAGCGAAGGTGGATGAACTGTCCGGCGGGATGAAGCGGCGGTTACTGATTGCACGGGGACTCATCAACGAGCCATCGATCCTTGTGCTGGATGAGCCGACGACGGGATTGGATCCTCAGGCGCGCCACCTGGTTTGGCGCACGCTGCGTCGCCTTAAGGATCAGGGCGTCACCATGCTCCTCACGACGCACTACATGGACGAGGCGGCGACGTTGTGCGATCGGCTGATCGTCATGCACGAGGGCCGCATCCTCGCGGAGGGATCCCCTGCGGAGCTGATCATGCGCACCGCGGGTGAGACCGTCATCGAGGCGCAGTCATTGAACCCTGCTGCCCTCGAGCGCGTCGCCGAGTATCTGCACAGCGCGGGCGCGGAGATCGAACAGACACCGGACACGGTGCACGCATTCGGGCTCGATGGGATCGACCTCACCGCGGGGCCACTCCAGGGTGCTCGGGCATACTCCCGCCCCGCCAACCTCGAGGACGTTTTCCTGCGTCTGACGGGCCGAGGGTTGGAGGAGTAGCCATGATCCGCACACCTGCGAGAGTTCCATACGGCGCCCGCGTGTGGCGGCGCAACTGGACGGTCTTCAAGAAATTCGCACTGGCGGAGGTGGGGCCACTCTTCGTGGAGCCACTCGTCGTTTTGGGTGCAATGGGAGTGGGGCTGGGAGCATACGTCACGCTTGTCGGTGACATCAGCTATGCGCAATTCATCGGGCCGGGCATCATTGGGGGCTATTCACTGTTTGCGGCATTCTTCGAGTGCACGTACGGCTCCTACACGCGCATGGCCATTCGTGGACTCTATGAGGCGATGATCTCCACGCCCCTATCCATCGAGGACGTTATCACGGGGGAGGTGCTGTGGGGGGCGACGCGCTCCCTTTTCAGCGCCACGGTCATTCTGTTCGTGCTGACGGTGATGGGATTCGTCGATTCACCGCTGGCGATATTTATTCCGGTGCTCGCGTTCTTCTCCGGCATCCTGTTCTCATCGATGGCGTTGTTGGTCACCGCCCATGCGCCATCATTCTGGACGTTCAACTACGCGATCACGCTGGGCGTCATGCCGATGTACTTCTTTGGCGGCGTGTTCTTCCCGCTGGAGCGCTACCCGGACATCGTGCGTGAGATGGCATGGGTCATCCCTCTAACGCCGTACGTGCATGTGGTCAGAGGGCTGGTGACGGGGGAACTTTCTATGACGATGGTGTGGTCGCTGCTGTACCTGGTGGCGCTGGGGGTAGCGTTCTACTACCTGGCGGTGGCACGGATGAAGGCCCGGCTCATTCGGTAGGAGGCCGTCTGCCCCTACGCGATGGAGGGCAGCATCCACCCCGCCATTCCCGACGGAACGCGGCCACCCTGTCATTCTGAACGGAACGTAGCGGCACTCATGTCATTCTGAATGGAACGTAGCGGCACTCATGTCATTCTGAACGGAACGTAGCGGCCACCCTGCCATTCTGAACGGAACGTAGTGGAGTGAAGAATCCAAACGTGTGTGTCAGACCGTGTGTGTGGTGGGTGTCCCCCCTGCGGCAATGGGGAGGTAGATTCTTCGCTGCGCTCAGAATGACAGCGGGGGGCGGAATGACAGCGGGGGTGCTTAGGAATGACAGCGGGGGCGCTCAGAATGGCAGAGGGGGCGCTCTGGAATGACAGGAGGGGCGCTCAGAATGACAGCGGGGGTGCTTAGGAATGACAGCGGCGCTCAGAATGACAGCGGGGGCGCTTAGGAATGACAGCGGGGGCGCGTGCACAATGGCGGAGGGGCGGCGGCTCAGATCAGGGTCTTTGATTGGCCGCCGTCGATGTTGATTGTCGTCCCGGTGAGGAAGCCGGCCCGCTCAGAACAGAGGAAGGCGATGAGGTCCCCGACGGGCTCGGGCCATCCGAATCGTCCCATCGGCAGGTTGTGCTCAACAAAATCGCGGACGACGTCCGGCTCGTTCTGCGTTTGGAACCGATCCCAGCTTCCCGTTGGGAAGGCGACGGACCCCGGCGCGACGGAGTTGATGAGGATGCCGTCCTTGGCGTAACTCAGCGCCGTGCTCTTGGTGAAGGCGATGAGGGCGGCCTTTGTGGTCATGTATGCCACGCCGCCGCCATGCTCTCGGCCCCAGATTGAGGAGACGTTGACAATGCGGCCCCATTGTCGCTCTTGCATCCCAGGAAGGACGAGACGGCTGAGGCGCGCAGGCGCCATGACGTTCAGCGCCCATAAATCCGCCCATTCCTGTTCACCGATGGCCAGGACATCACCGCGTCGACTGGCCCCGGCGTTGTTGATGAGAATATCGATCGCACCGAGTTGGTGGACGATGGAGTCATGCAGACGCTCAAGCGATGGCGGATCGGTCACGTCGGCGGCAATGGCGGCGGCGGCGGGTGCGCCCGCCGCCGCGAGTTCAGGCAAGATAGCGTCCAGATTCTCCTGTGTGCGCGCGCAGATGGCGATTCTGACACCCTCCGCGGCGAGGCTCAGCGCGGCCTGACGACCGAGCCCCCGGCTACCACCCGTGACAAGCGCAACTCTTCCGGCGATTCCTAAATCCATTGTTAAATCCAGCCTCCTCGCGTCTGACTACACGCCTCGTCCTGGCAGGTGGCGCGGCAGGCGCCCCCCGTCTGTCTATATGCCCTGGGCCGCCAGCTCGGCCAGGTGACGCCATACTCCGCCGACAGCCGCCTGTGCTCTTGTGCCGCTCACCAACTCACGGAAGTGGGGCAACTCAGCAGTCGGGGGCTGCGCGGCGCTCTCCGCAATGTGTTCCTCCGTGATACGGGCGTGTCCCGGGCCGGCTGCGGCATAGGCGTACCAGTTCATGCGCGCCTGTTCCTCCAGGTGTGCCATGTTCATCACGGCGTCGCCCGTCGATGTTCCGACACTCACGGCGCCATGCCCTTGGAGCATGAGAACCGTCGCCTCACCGAGTGTCTCCGCCACGCCGATGCCATCCTCCTCCGTGAGTATCAGCTTGCTGTGCGGATAGACCGGAACGGGCTGTTCGACAAGCTCCATTCCCTCACGGCACATCGGGACGAGGGTGGCGCCGAGGATTCCCATGACGATGGCGAATCGCGGGTGGACATGGACGATGGACTGCACATCCGGCCGCGCCCGGTACATGGCGGAGTGTATCTTGACCTCGAAGCACTGGGTGATGCCCGGCGGGCCGCCGATTTTGAAGCCATCGAGGTCGCAGACGACCATACCCTCTGGCTCGACGCGCGCCAGGGCATCGAT
This sequence comes from Dehalococcoidia bacterium, assembly GCA_965224255.1. Lineage (GTDB taxonomy): Bacteria > Chloroflexota > Dehalococcoidia > UBA6926 > UBA6926 > VXMO01. The sequence goes on along the minus strand of CBDCYO010000005.1, from coordinate 968,572 downwards.
AGCGTACCCGCGGCCCTTGACCACAAAGGTCTCCGGGTTGTCCGGCACACGCATACTCACGTGGCCGAGAGATCCGAGCACGCCGGCCGCCAGACCGATGTCCGGCAGTACGCGATTGGCAATGGCAACCTCCCGCTTCACCTCGTCCAACTGCGTCGTCATAGCCGCGCCTCCTTTCGGTGATGGGCCGTGCGTGGGATCTTCATTGGCAAATCGTATGGGCGCGCGGCAATGCGCGTAAAGCACCGCGGTCTACACTCGTGACGAGGCCTCATCCAGGACCGCCATATCCTCCCCGGTGAGGCTCCAGCCGAGGGCGCCGGCGTTGTCCGTTGCCTGCCGCGCGGTCTTGGCGCCCGGGATGGGAATCGTCCCTTTCTGGATGAGCCATCGTAGCGCCACCTGCGCCGGCGTCGGGCCATGGTGTTGCGCAGCGATGTCCCGCAAGACGCCGATGATGGGCTGCACACGCCCCACCTTCTTGCGGAGTCGCCAGCCCCGATATCCCGCCGGCCTGTTATCCGGGGTGTAGGTACCCGTGAGTAGTCCTTCGGCCAAGGGGCTGTAGGAAATGACCGTTACGCCCAACTCTCGGCACGCGCCCAGCAGCCCCTCGCGTTCGATGTGGCGATCAAGCAGGCTATACGGCAGCTGATTTGACGCGAGCGGAATCCCGGCCCGTGACAACAACTCATGGGCGTAACGCATGAGGTCTGCATCAAAGTTGGAGACGCCGACGGCTTTCACTAACCCCTCGCCGTGCGCCGTGATCAGCCCGCTGATCCACTGGCGGAGACGCAGGCGGGCTGGTGGAATTGGCCAGTGAATTTGATAGAGCCCCACGCTCTCCACGCCCAGACGACGTAGACTGCCGCGAAGCGCCCGATGTAGATCACCAGGCCGCACACGCCAGGGAACGGGAAGGAACTTGGTCGCGATGACGGGTTGATTGCTGGCTCCGTTCTCAGTCCATTCCCGTATTAGTCGACCGAGAATTCTCTCCGATTCGCCGCGCCCATACAGCTCCGCCGTATCGAATAGTGACACGCCCGCTTCAAGGGAAGCTCGGAACGCGCCGCGCACGTCTTCCGCGCCAAATGACTTGCCGTAGCCCCAATACCAGCGCGAACCCCACGGCCACGCGCCGACGCCCAGTGGCGCGGTCTGGATCCCAAGTTCCGGCGGGCCTACATGGAGTGTCTCACTCATGGCCTTGCCATTGTAGACATCCGCGAGTGTCTTGCTGGAGGCGCTGGCTGTCATTCTGAGCGTAGCGGCTGTCGTTCTGAGCGTAGCGGCTGTCATTCTGAGCGTAGCGGCTGTCATTCTGAGCGTAGCGGCTGTCATTCTGAGGGCAGCGAAGAATCTATGCTCCCAACTGCCGCAGGGGCGGAACGCACACGCACGGTCTGACGCACACGTTTAGATTCTTCACTTCACTACGTTCCGTTCAGAATGACATGCGGGCAGCGACGCCCTGCCGGAGGTTTGTTTGGATACGGTATACTGTGCTTGAGCGGTTTTCGAAACGGTTCCAATGAGCCGCTTCATTGACGGAGGAGGCGCCACACGCACCCCGAGAATATGCAGTCAGCCAGTTTGACGAACGAGCCGCGCCCATGGCGCGAGGGCGCTGAACGCATCGCCATCTTCATCGATGGTAGCAATCTGTATCATGCGCTCGAGGAATCGTGTGGCCGGATTGATCTGGATTTTGCGGCGTTCATTCAGTGGATCGCCGGTGAGCGGCCCCTCTTTCGAACCTACTACTACAACGTCATCCAGGACGAGAAGCGCCGCCCCGCAGAACACCAGCAGCAGCAGCGATTCTTGCAGGCGTTGCATCTCATTCCCTACGTGGAGACGCGATTTGGCACCACGCGCATGCGTGACGGGCAGGTTGTCGAAAAGGGTGTGGACATCATGCTCGCCACGGACCTGCTCTACTACGCGTGGCAGGACTACTATGATATGGCGGTACTGGTATCCGGCGATGGTGACTTCGCATACGCCATCCAGACACTCAAGAATCTTGGCAAGTACGTGCAGGTCGTCACGTTTGAGTCGAATCAATCGCCTGACTTGTGGCAGACGGCGGACCTCCGCACTCTTCTCACCCCGGATTTGTTGGCGCAGGAGGGCCTGTGGGTCAACAAGGAACCGGCCAGAAAGCGGCGCCGTCGGACGACGAACGGGACGGCCCGGCAATCATCGCGGACGCGGGCGCCATCGAACGCCCAGACAGACGCGGCCGCCGCGCACTAGCGGAATCGACGAGCGCTACTCGTTGAGGTCACCTTGGTCGCGAGAGCCGACGTCCTTTCGGGCGGATTCCTGCCAGGGATAGAGAGTTGTGGCGGTGTCCAGCAGCGGGAAGTCCGAGCCCGGGTGGAAAACCGCGACGCCGGCGGCCGTGCCAATCCACAGGTTGTCATGACGATCGATCATCAACTCGTTGATCCGATTGGCGGGAAGCGGCGTTGATTCGGCCGTGTACACCATCCAGAGTTCGTCGTTGATAAGGCCGTTGAGGCCGCCGTCTGTGCCGACCCATTGCCGGCCCGTCTTCGGCTCTTCCGCGAGGGAGCGGACATTGTCGTTTGAGAGGCGGTTATTGGCTCGGTTGAGCTTGGTCCACTGCTGGCCGTCATAGATCGCAACGCCATCCCCAATCGTTCCGAACCACATGCGTCCCTGACTGTCCTCCCGCGAGGCGAGAATGAGATCAGTACGAATGGCGGCGTTTTGTGTGTTGATGCTGTTCCATACGCCATTGTCAAAGACGTTGATGCCCTGCCAATGTGTCAGCCAGACGCGCCCCAGTGAATCCTCGGTGACGACGCTAATGATGTTGGTTCTGAGACCGTCGGTGCGATTGTAGAGTGTCCATTTATCGTTTTCGAGCACGGCGGCACCGAGGCCGGTGGCGAACCAGACGCGATCCTGGCTGTCATAGAAGACGTTGAAGAGGGAATTGCTGGGGAGCTGCTGCTCGCCCTCGTTCTCGCCGAACCTGTCATAGGTGATCCATTCGCCGTGCGCGTAGACGGAACCTCCGCTCAGTGTGGAAATCCAGACGCGGCCGTGTTTGTCCTCTGCAAGCCCGTTGACGTAGCGGTAGGTCAGGCCACTGTTGTCTGGAATGAAGGTCTCCCAGGCGCGCCCGTCAAACTTGCTGAGGCCACGTGACGTCCCGACCCAAATGTTGCCCTGGCGATCCTCAAGCAGTGCGTAGACATCATCCGCGGCTAGGCCGGTCTCCGTGGGGAAGAGGTACTGGTACGAGTCATCACCCCCGTTGTAGATCGTCACACCGCCGCCGTATGTCACGATCCATAGCGCGCCTTCGTCATCGACATGCAAGCCCTTGATGAAGTGGTGGGATAGCATGCCTTGTCGGACACGCATGGGATCTGAAAAAGCTGTGCCGTCAAAGCTCGCCAGACCGGCCTCGGTCCCGACCCAGAGAAGCTCCGGATCCTTCGGCGAGTCTTCAGCCTGCGGCTGGACTGCCATGGAGGTGATGAAGTTGGAAGGTGTGCCCTGCTGCGTTGTGAATGGATCCTCTTGCCATTGGCCATCGGCATCAAGGACGTTTATGCCGCCGCCGTAGGTGCCGATGTAGAGGGTATCCGTTCCGTCTTGTTGGAAGACGCGGACGTCATTCTCCGCAAGGGGGCTGTTGTTTGTCGTGTAGACGGTGCGGCTATCATCGCTATCGAATACGACGATGCCACCCTGTGTTCCTACCCAGACGTGGCCTGATGTGTCTTCATAGAACGTCCAGATGTGATCGTTGGGTAGCCCCTCCTCCGTCCTGTACGATGTCCATTCTCCATTTACCACGACATGGAGCCCCTCGCCCCATGTGCCGACCCATATGCGCTCCCTGCTATCGATGTAGAGGGCGGAGATAAGGACATCGTCCAGGCCGAGCGCGCCATCTTCATCAAGGCGCGACCAGCGGTCATTGTCGAGGACAACGATTCCCTCTTCGGTGCCAACCCAGACGTCGCCGGAAGGGTGGTGGATGAATGATGTTGTGCGAGCGGTGATGGCGCTGTTGTCGGCGTTGTACGTGATGAGCGCGCCGTCGTCATACATTGATGCGCCGTTATCGAACGCGGCAAACCACATACGGCCGAGGGTGTCCTCGTAGATGCCGGTGAGGTGCCAACTGGCGATGCTTGTGTTTGCGACGGTATAGACAGTCCACAGGCCGCGAGTAGAGTTGGTTTGACCGACTCTGCCGTCAGCCATGCCAAGGAGGACAAACAACGTCAGGCACATGAGGGATATGCCACGTAGAGTGTTCAATCCCCCTCCTTTCGACTGGCTGTGGGTGCGGTTGTCCTAGTGTGACTCATCGTGGGCTCTCCGCCCGCCGGACTAACACTACAGTGTAGCGCGCAGCGTGCGGGTGGCGCGGGTGTCAAAATGACGAGGGTATACCCTGCATGGTAGGATACGGCGTGCACGGAAGTGCCGGGGCGGCATGATCAGAGGTGGGAACACTGAGTCGCCCTGCGCAAGGGGGTACTGCGTGGCGGACGGGGTTTTGGGCGTGTCTGTGGGGCGTGTCGTGACGTTTACGAAGCAGATCACGGCGCGTGATGTGGAACTCTTCGCGGAGGCATCTGGCGACAATCAGCCACTGCATCTGGACGAAGCGACGGCGCAGCGCTCCCGCTTTGGCAAGCGCGTTGCTCACGGAGTCCTGACCGCCGGTGTGCTTTCCGCTGCCATCGGCACGCGGCTTGTGCCGGATGGTATCGCGATATACCTCAGTCAGACCTTGCAGTTCCAGCGGCCAGTTTTTCTGGGCGATACGATTACGGCCACGCTCGAGGTGACGGCGCTGGATACGGAACGGCGGCGTGCTGCCCTGTCAACGACGTGCGCGAACCAGAATCAGGAGATAGTTCTCACGGGTGAGGCGCAGGTGCTTCTCGACGCGTTGAGTGACGAATAGAGAGATGGCCGGCGTTCACTTGGGGTCGTCGCAGTGGGGCGGGTGATGTCGTTTCAGGAGGCCTTTCCAGATGTTTGTTCTTGATCAGGGTAGCCGGATCGTCGTTCCGCGCACGGAGATGACCTATCCAGGCCATAACATGCGTATGCATGGGAACGCGGCGACTGCGCCTGTCGACCATGTGATGGCGGACCTCGAGGACGCGTGCCCGTACGAGTTCAAGGGAGAACAATCCCGCAACACGATTACGGAGGCGTTCAACACGCTCGATTACGGCAACAAGGTCGTCACGTTCCGACCCAACAACATCCATTCCCGCTTTTTCCTGGGGGACGTTGAGACGATTATGCGGGGCGCGGTGGATAAGTTTCACGGCATCATTCTGCCGAAGGTGACGGGCCCTGAGGATGTCATCTATGTCTCGCGCCTACTGGATGCGCTTGAGCTGGAAGCGGGGTGGACGACGAAGGTCAGCATCGAGACGCTGATTGAGACGCCTGAGGCGATGGTGAATGTCAGCATGGTTGCTACGGCGTCGACGCGTATGGCGGGGCTGATTTTCGGCATTGCGGATTTTGCTGCCGTCATGGGCGTCGTGAACGTCGTTGAGGATCAGAATCGCAATTTCCATTACGCAAAGCAGCATATGGCCGTGGCGGCGAAGGCAGCGGGACTCCACGCCATCGACAATGTGTTTTTCACACTGGTGCGGCGGGATACATCGGAAGAGGACACGGCAAAGATTAACGAGGCCCTGCTCCAGAAGAATGTGGAGGCGGCCAACTTGGGCATGGACGGGACGTGGATCATCCACCCGCAGCAGGCGGAAATGGCGCACATGGCGTTCACGCCGGGCGATTCGCTGACGGAGTACGCATCACGGCTGATCGACACGTACCATGAGCGCGGTGGTGGCGCGTTTGTCTTCGAGGAGACGGGCGAGTTCGTTGATGAGGCGACAGCCAAGGGCTATCTGGTGCTGTTGGCCAAGGCGGCACAGGCGGGCAAGGTGGAGGCCGCGTGGCTTTCAGAACACGCCGCCCGCCATGCGGAGATCACTGGCTACGATGTATTGCGGCAGGCAGGTCGGCACGTTGCCTGAGAGGCACAACGTCTGGACGCGCTATGCCTGACCCGACAATCGAACCGCAGGACGCCATCGCTGCTGAGGTGCGCCGGTGGGTGGACCGGGAAGTCGTGCCCGTGGTGGATGAGCTTGAGCACACGAACACCTTTCCGGAGGAGCTTGTGGATGGGATGCGCAAGCTTGGCCTGTTCGAGCTTATGGTACCGCAGGAATACGGTGGCATCGGGGCAACATTCGTCAGCTATTCCGGTGTCGTTGAGGAGTTGGCGCGTGGCTGGATGAGCTTGGGCGGCATTCTCAACACGCACGTCATCATCACGCACCTCGTCGCCACATTTGGGACAGAGGATCAGAAGAAGCGGTATTTGCCGCAGCTCGCAACTGCCCAACGGCGTGGGGCGCTGACGATCACTGAGCCGAATGCGGGGTCCGATGTGCAGGCGATCCAGAGCGTCGCAGAGCGTGATGGCGATGAATACGTGGTGAATGGGTCAAAGCTGTTTGTTAGCAACGGGCGCCGTGGCGGGCTATTTGCTATGGCCGTCAAGACGGATCCACGTGTGGAGCCGCGCTATCGGGGCATCTCCTGCCTGCTTGTGCAGCCAGACACCCCGGGGTTCATCGTCACACGGGATATTGAAAAGCTGGGCTACAAGGGCATTGAGGCGTCCGAGCTGTTAATGGACAATTTGCGCGTACCTGTTCAGAACCTGTTGGGTGGCGAGGAAGGGCAGGGATTCTTTCAGATTCTGAGCGGCGTCGAAGTTGGGCGTGTCAACACAGCGTCACGGGCCGTCGGCGTCGCGCGGGCGGCGTTCGAGGCCGCTGCTGCCTATGCGCAGCAGCGGCAGGCCTTCGGCAAGCCAATTGGAGAGCATCAGGCCATTCAACTCAAGCTTGCAGATATGTATACGAACATCACTGCCGCGCGCCTGCTTGCGCGGTGGGCAGCCGGGGTTAAAGACCAGGGCGGCCGGGCCGATACGGAAGTCGGCATGGCCAAGCTGTTCGCGACGGAGGTTGCGACACAGGTCACACTAGAGTCCATGCGCATCCATGGAGGGATCGGTTATACGAAGGAACTCCCGGTCGAGCGCTTCTTCCGCGATGCGCCCGGGATGATGATCTATGAAGGAACGAACGAGATCCAGCGGACGATCATCGCGCGGAGCGTGTTGCAACGGTACGCAGTCAGCTAGGCAGGAGAGAGTGATGCAATTCGGGCGGTACCTTGAGGAGTTCACTGAGGGCGATGTGTATAAGCATTGGCCCGGCAGGACGATTACGCAAGCGGACGATATCCAGTTCTGCATGCTAACGATGAACCACCATCCCCTCCACATTGATGCGGAGTTTGGGCGGAAAAGCCAGTTCGGGCAGAATGTGGTTGTGGGCAACCTCGTCGTGGATATCGCATTCGGGCTCAGCGTCCCGGACGTTTCGGGGCGCGCCATCGCCAATCTTGGGTTGGATGAAATTCGATTCCACAAGCCGACGTTTCACGGAGATACAATCTACGCGGAGACACAGGTGCTGTCTGTGCGTCCGAGTGACACACGGCCGGACAGAGGAATTGTGACGGTTGAGACACGAGCGACCAATCAGCGGGATGAGATGGTGATGAGCTTCAAACGCAGCGTGCTCATTCCGCGCCAGTCGCAAGAAAGCTAGTAGCTTAGGGGCGTTGTCATGGTAAATTCCCCCTCTGAGGCGGATGTTCGGGCGGCGCACGCCGCATGGGAAGAAAAGACGGCCGGCGCCCGTGAGCGCAAAGAGACGTTCGGCACGGATTCTATCAGCGACGTCAGTCGCGTCTATGGCCCAGATAGCGTTCCTGGTGGTAGCTATCTGCAGGACATTGGATTTCCGGGGGACTATCCCTTCACACGGGGTGTCCAACCCACGATGTACCGTGGGCGGCTGTGGACAATGCGGCAATACGCCGGTTTCGGCACGCCCACGGAGTCCAATGAGCGCTTCCGCTATCTTCTGGAACAGGGGCAGACGGGGTTATCGGTCGCCTTTGATTTGCCAACGCAGTTAGGCTATGACTCCGATGATCCTCATTCACTAGGCGAAGTGGGAAAGGTCGGCGTTGCAATCGACTCGCTGCGGGATATGGAGGCGATGTTCAGGGATATCCCGCTTGATAAGGTCAGCGCGTCGATGACGATCAACGCCCCCGCTGCCGTTCTCGTTGCCATGTACGTCGTCGTGGGTGAGCAGCAGGGCCATGCGCCCTCGGTGCTCACGGGCACAGCGCAGAATGATGTCTTGAAGGAATACATCGCACGCGGCACATATATCTACCCGCCGGCCCCCTCTTTGCGATTGGCGGCGGATCTTGTGGGCTACTGTGCGCGTGAGATGCCGCGATTCAACAGTATTTCCATCAGCGGCTATCACATGCGGGATGCGGGCAGCACGGCGGCGCAGGAGATCGCGTTTACTTTTGCCAATGCCATCGCCTATGGGAAGGCGTTCACTGAGCGCGAAGTCGATGTGGATTCGTGGGGCCCGCGCGTCTCGTGGATATTCAACACGCACAACAACTTCCTTGAAGAGGTCGCCAAGTACCGCGCTCTACGTCGGATGTGGGCGCGGATCATGCGCGACCGGTTCGGCGCGGAGGACCCGCGATCGTGGATGCTGCGGACGCATACACAGACGGGCGGGTCCACGCTAACGGCGCAGCAGCCGCAGAACAATATCGTTCGGGCGGCGTATCAGGCGATGGCGGCGGTGTTGGGTGGGGTGCAGAGCCTCGCCCTCTCCTGCTACGACGAGGCGCTGGGGATTCCGACGGATGAGGCGCAGCGCGTGGCGTTACGCACACAGCAGATTCTGGCGCATGAAACTGGAGTTGCGGACACGGTGGATCCCCTGGCGGGCTCCTACTATGTGGAATGGCTGACAAACAGCCTGGAAGAGAGGGCGTGGCAGTATCTTCAGCAGATTGAGGACATGGGTGGCGCGGTGGCAGCGATTGAAAATGGCGTCATCCAGAAGGAGATCGCACAGGCATCCTATGACACGCAGCAGTCCATTGAGAACGCTGACCAGCTGGTCGTTGGCGTCAACTCATTCACGGACGGAAATGAGGACCACTCCCTGAGTGTCTTTCGTGTGGACAGCCGCGTGGTCGCTGAGCAGAGGCAATCGCTGGAGCGGGTGCGTGTAGAGCGCAGCGCGGAGGATGTGGCAAACGCGCTGGAGGCACTGCGGGCGGCGGCACGCGGCGATGCCGACCTGATGCCCTCCATTTTGGCTGCAGTACGCTCATATGCGACGACGGGTGAGATCTGCGGCGCACTCCGGGACGTCTTTGGTGAATATACGCCACCGGTCGAGGTGTAAGACCAGTCACTGTGTAGATGAACGTCACCCGGCGTGGCAGGGTACGAAAGAGTGGAAGAGGAAAGGAAGAGAGGGAAGGGACGATGGCAGGACTGTTGGATGGTAAGGTTGCGCTCGTGACGGGCGGGTCACGCGGAATTGGCCGCGCGACGGTAATTGAACTAGCGGCACATGGTGCAACAGTGGCCGTGAATTACAACGCGAACGTGGAGGCGGCGAATTCAGTTGTCAAGGAAATCACAGGCGCGGGCGGGACTGCGGGCACGTACCAGTTTGATATTTCGGATCGTGGCGCCGTTGATGCACAGATCGATAAGATCGTATCTGACCATGGGCCCATTACAATCCTGGTCAACAACGCGGGGGCGACTGCTGATCGAACACTGCGGAACATGTCGTTCGAAGAATGGGATCGCGTTATCGAGGTTAACCTGAGCGGAACGTTCAACGTGACGAAGAAGGTGTGGGGCATCATGGGCGAAGCCGGCGGCGGGCATATCGTCAATATCAGCTCAATTGTGGGCGAGGCCGGCCGGCTGGGATTGATCAATTATTCGACGGCAAAAGCGGGGCTTTTGGGGTTCACCAAGACGGCTGCCCGGGAGGGCGCCCGCTCCAACATCCAGGTGAACGCGGTCGCGCCCGGCTTCATTGAAACGGACATGATCTCCGGTCTGACGCCGGAGATGAAGGAGAACCTCAAGAAGGAGGCTGTGCTGGGCCGCCTGGGTGAGGTTGAGGAGATCGCAAAGGTCGTCCGGTTCATCGTCAGCGAGGCGAGCTACATGACCGGCGCGACAATCGACGTGAATGGTGGGATGTATTACCGCTAGAATTCCAGCGCCAGCGTGGTAACAAGATTAGCCAGGGGGATAAGAACCATGAGCGATGCAGTGATCGTAAGTGCAGTGCGAACCGCTGTGGGGACGATGGGCGGTGGGCTCTCAGGCGTTCCCGCGCCGAAGTTGGGTGCAATCACCATTGGGGAGGCCATTACGCGCTCCGGCATAGCGGACGAGATTCTGCCGGATGAGGTGCTGATGGGGAACGTCATCCAGGCGGGGCTGGGTCAGAACCCCGCTCGTCAATCCGCCATCCAGGGCGGCCTCCCCGTAAGCGTACCCGCCACCACAATCAACAAGGTCTGCGGCTCCGGCCTCAAGACCGTCATCCTTGCATCGCAGGCTATTCGAGCCGGTGACGCAAGCTACATCGTTGCGGGCGGCATGGAGAACATGAGCCAGGGCCCATATCTCATGCAGAACGGCCGCTATGGGTACCGTCTTGGGAATGCTGAGATCATCGATGCCACCGTTCATGATGGGCTGTGGTGCGCCATGGAGGACTGTCACATGGGCATCACCGCTGAGAACGTCGCCGCCGAGTATGGCGTGACGCGTGAGGATCAGGATGCGTTCTCCGCTGAATCTCAGCGGCGGGCCGGTGCGGCCATGTCGAGCGGGCGTTTTGCCGATGAGATCGTCAATGTCGAGATTCCCCAGCGGCGTGGCGATCCGGTCGTCGTCGATACAGATGAGTATCCGCGGCCGGACTCCACCTCGGAGACGCTTGGACGGCTGCGGGCGGCCTTCACGGGGGAGGGAAGCGTAACGGCCGGTAACGCCTCCGGTATCAACGATGGCGCAGCTGCGACGATCGTCGTCTCGGAGGAATTCGCGCAAGAGCATGGATTAAAGCCGCTCGCCCGGGTTCGTGGTTACGCCTCCGCGGGCGTTGAGCCGCGCATCATGGGTATTGGTCCCATCAGCGCCATGCAGCGCGCCGTGCGTAACGCCGGTCTGACAATTCAGGATGTGGACCTGATCGAGTTAAATGAGGCGTTTGCGGCGCAATCAGTGGCCGTGACGCGTGAGTTGGAGTTGGATTCGGAGCGTGTGAACGTGAACGGTGGCGCCATCGCCATCGGGCATCCCATCGGGGCGTCCGGTACGCGAATTCTTGTGACCCTGCTGCATGAGATGCAGCGCCGCGAGACGCAGTTCGGAATGGCGGCCTTGTGCATTGGCGGCGGACAAGGAATTGCGCTGGTCGTTGAGGCTATGTAGGAACGGCTCAGACGCGGAGGACACTGTAGTAGCATGTGACGCGCACGTGTGAGAAGAGGACGGGGAACGGCGCCATCCCGTTACCGGTCATGCACTTGCGCAGGTGTCGCTGACATGCGTATACTGCGCGTGTTAGCACTCTCGGTGGGAGACTGCTAATGCACATTGATGACCGGAATTAATGATTCGGAATAAGGAGGGATAGAGAGAGGTATGACGCGCACATTTCAGCCGCTGGGGGATCGGATTGTGATCAAGCCGGTTGAGCAGGAGGAGGTCTCCAAGGGAGGGCTGGTTCTGCCGGACACGGCTCGGGAGCGTCCGCAGGAAGGTGAAGTCATCGCAACCGGACCCGGGCGTCTCACTGATGAGGGTAACCGCGTTCCGATGGAGCTCAGCGTCGGCGACAAGGTTCTGTACGCGAAGTATGCGGGGACCGAACTCAAGGAAGACGATGAGGATTATCTGGTGCTCCGCGAGTCGGACATTCTGGCAAAGATCAGCTAACTACAGGTTCGGAAGGTAGAGGAGGCATACTCAATGGCAAAGCAGCTCGTGTTTGGCGAGGATGCGCGGCGCTCGCTGCGCAAGGGCGTTGATGCCGTTGCCGATGCGGTCAAGATTACGCTTGGCCCGCGGGGACGTAACGTCGTACTCGACAAGAAGTTTGGGCCGCCGACGGTCAGCTCTGATGGCGTTTCCATCGCCAAGGAGATTGATGTCAAGGACCCCTTCGAAAATATGGGGGCGCAGCTTGTGAAAGAGGCCGCGTCCAAGACAAACGACATCGCCGGTGATGGTACAACGACGGCAACGGTTCTGGCCCAATCCATCATCCATGAGGGCATGAAGAACGTCGCGGCTGGCGCGAACCCCATGGTTTTGCAGCGCGGTATCATCGCGGCGACGAACGCAGCAGTGGAGGCGCTCAAGAGCCTGGCGATTCCCGTCACCGGCCGAGAGCAGATTGCGCAGGTTGCGTCCATCTCCGCCTCGGATTCGGAAATTGGCGACCTGATTGCCGAGGTCATGGAGAAGGTGGGCAAGGACGGCGTGATCACCGTCGAGGAGTCCCGAGGCATCCAATACGAGACGGAGTACGTGGAAGGCATGCAGTTCGACCGCGGCTATGTTTCGCCGTATTTTGTGACAAACTCGGAACGCATGGAGTCCGTCGTCGATGACGCTCTCCTGATCATCACTGACAAGAAGGTGTCCGCCGTCAATGAGATCGTCCCGGCGCTTGAGAAGGCCATTGCCATCTCCAAGAACGTGGTCTTGATTGCCGAGGACATCGAGGGCGAGGCGCTTGCGACGCTCGTTGTGAATAAGCTGCGTGGCGCCGTGAATTGCTTGGCCGTCAAGGCGCCCGGCTTTGGTGACCGCCGCAAGGCGATGCTTGAGGACATGGCCATCCTGACCGGTGGCGCAGTCATCAGCGAAGAGATTGGGAAGAAGCTTGATAACGTCGACCCGGCCGATTTCGGCCGCGCACGCCGCATCCTCGCGGACAAAGATAACACGACCATCATCGAGGGCGCGGGGAGCGATGAGGCGATTCAGGTACGGATAACCCAGCTCAAGGCGCAGATGGAAGAGTCCAGTTCCGAGTACGACCGGGAGAAGTTGCAGGAGCGTATCGGCAAACTGGCCGGTGGTGTCGCCGTTGTCCGCGTTGGCGCGGCCACAGAGGTTGAGCTCAAGAATAAGAAGATGCGCGTTGAGGATGCTCTATCAGCAACGCGTGCCGCGGTTGAAGAGGGTATCGTGCCCGGCGGCGGCGTCTCGCTCCTCCACGGAGCGGGAGCCTTGGACGATCTCACGCTTGACGGCGACGAGGCCACAGGCGTCAGTATCGTTCGGCGGGCGCTTGAGGAGCCGATGCGGATGATCGCAGAAAACGCCGGTAAGGAAGGTTCTGTCATCGTCGACGCCGTGCGACGCCTCGGCCCAGGCGAAGGGTATGACGGAAGCATAGATGAGTACGGCAACATGGTCGAACGGGGCATCATCGATCCCGTCAAGGTCACGCGAACGGCGTTGGAAAATGCCGCGTCAATTGCCGCGATGGTGCTGACGACCGAGGCGCTCGTGACGGACATCCCGGAGGAAACGCCGGCGATGCCGGCTGCGCCTCCGATGGACTACTAGTCTCGACAGTACTCGATCCCGAACAAGCAGATAGGGGCGGGCGGGCAATTGCCCGCCCGCCCCTTTTTTGCCCTTCTTGTCGTCCTCACGCGTTACGCTTGTCCCTGCCACGCGCACGGTCTGACACACACGTTTAGATTCTTCACTCCACTTCGTTCCGTTCAGAATGACATGGGAGTAGCTACGCGTCGTTCGGAATGACATGGCGTAGTGACGCGTCGTTCGGACTGACATGGCGTAGTGGCGCGTCGTTCGGAATGACAGGACGTAGTGACGCGTCGTTCGGAATGACATGGCGTAGTGGCGCTCATTCTGGAGTAAAGCAGGCTGGCCGCCGACCAGTTCCCCCGTCGTTGCCCACCCGCCTGTGTCACTGCCAGTTGCTAGGCACCCCGCTGAGCACCTTCCCTGTCATTCTGAGCGCAGCGAAGAATCTATGTGCCCGCTGCCGCGACGCGGTGTGCCATGCGCAGACTGGGGACCGCATCCAGGGTGCCGTCATCGGGTTGCGCACCCTGCTCGATGACGAATGCCGCGCGGGCGGCGATCATGACGCCGTTGTCTGTACACAGGCCGGGGCGTGGGCGCCAGACTGGCGTGTCTGCCTGGCCAAGGACCTCATCTCCCAGTGCGCCGTTTGCCGCGACGCCGCCGGACAGCATGATGGAACGGGCCTTCGTGGCTCGCGCAACCTCCACCAGGCGGCGGGCAAGTGCCGTGACGGCGGTGTGTTGAAAGCCGGCAGCGATGTTGGCTTTGTCCTGCTCCGTCAAGGCCTCCGGGCCTCCGCGGTCGTTGACGACGCGTAAGACGGCCGTCTTGAGTCCGCTGAAGCTGAAGTCCCAGGAATCACGAATGAGGGGGCTGGGAAAGTGGACGGGGTCGTTTGCGTCCGGTGCGATGCGTTCGATGACCGGCCCGCCGGGATAGCCGAGGCCAAGTAGTCGCGCGACCTTGTCAAAGGCCTCTCCGGCGGCGTCATCGCGTGTCTCACTCAGCAGCCGATACCGTCCATGGCCCTCAACGAGAACGATGTCAGTGTGGCCGCCGGAGACGATCAGGGCCACGGCCGGCAAGATGGGGTCACCACGTTCCACGCCGTCCCATTGCCCGTCCCGAATCCAATTGGCGTAGACGTGGCCTTCAAGGTGGTGGATGCCGTATAGGGGCAGGTTCCAGGCCATCGCGAGGGCCTTGGCGAAGTTGACGCCGACGAGTAGTGAGCCCGCGAGGCCCGGGCCATAGGTGACGGCAATAGCATCAAGATTGAGGTCACTGGCGTGCCGATGCATGACATCACGCAAGAGCGTTGGAAAGGTGAGGAGGTGCTGTCGTGAGGCTATCTCAGGAACGACACCGCCGAAACGCGCGTGGATGTCCGCCTGCGACGCAAGGCCATGAACGATGATGCTGCGACCATCGTCGACGATGGCGATACCCGTCTCATCGCAGGATGACTCAATGCCGAGGACTCGCATGGCCGTACGGCGCCCTCGTGCTGAAAGCGGTTCGCGCGGGGGAACTCAGGCCGCGTTCAGCTGTAGCATCAGCAGGGCGAACTCACTTTCCTCTGATGCCATGCGGTAGAGGGATCTCGTGGCAGGGTCGATGCCGGATCTGATGAGCGTCGTGACGCTGTCTTCCTCGATCATGTCAAGCAGTTGGGACCAGCCGAGGACAAGTACATCGCCGTTTTCAACCTGTTCTTGTGCCACGTAGATGGGGACGTTTCCCTCATCGCCAAGTGCACCCCCGGCGGTGTCGGGCGTGACGTAGCCGGGATAGTAGAGGCGCTCCTTCGTCACAACCCAAGAGACGGCGGGGCCTGCCCACGCCAGGTACACATCGGTGCCGCTGATAGCAGCCAGGACTGCGCTCGCACGCCAGCCGCGTACGGAGTACCCCGCGAGGTTGGCGTGCACCGACTCCATCGTGTTCTGGAGATAGCGGGTTATCGTGAAACTGCCGTGGTGGTTCGTGAGACCCTCTTCCAGCGCCTCCCAGACAATGTCTGAGACGGCGACAGATGGGCCAGCGACTACCTGAACAAGGCCATAGATGGCATCAATGCCTTCTCGCGTGCTGTCATCCCAGACGCGGATGTACGGCGCCATCAGCTGGGCCTCGCCACCCGTTATGCTGAAACTTGAGGTCACGTACGTTGCCATTCGAAATGTCGCCACACCCTTCGAATTTATTGGTGTTAATGATAGCAGCATGCGCCATTGGAGGGACAGTTCCTGGCGTGACCGAGTGTGTCCGGTGCGGGTTGTAGAATGGTTGTTTGAACCGTTCGGAGTTTCACGCCGACGGGAGGAGGACGCAGCGTATGCAGGAAGTCGAGGCCATCAGCCTTGCGCTTTTAGGGCTCTCCTTTCTCCTTTCGGCGATCTTTTCCGGAACCGAGGCGGCCTTCCTCGCATCTCAGGCACATCGGCTCCGGTACCGGGCAGAGGGAGGGTCCAGGGGTGCGCGCATCGCGATGCGCATGAAGGAACAGCCGGAGCGGTTCCTGTCCACGCTTCTCGTCGGCAACAACCTGGCGAACACGGCGGCGGCGGCCATTGCGACAAGCATCGCGCTAACGCTGCTTGAGAACTCCGAGCAAGGCCTCGTTGCTGCCACCGTCTTGACAACAATCGGCCTGCTCATCGTTGCGGAGATCACCCCAAAGACTATTGGGGCACGACACGCAGAACGGGTAATGGTTTTTGTCGCCCCGTCTTTCCGCCTCCTTTCGTTCGTCTTTGCGCCCATCACCTTCGGGTTCACGATGTTTGCGGCCTTCATCGCCTGGATCACGCGAGGAACTCGGCGCGCAGTGGTGGATGTGCAGGAACTGAGCACGATGGTCAGGACGGGTGTGGAGCAGGGGGCGGTCGAGGAGCGCGAGGCACAGCTTGTCCAGAAGGTGTTTCAATTTGGCGACCGTATGGTGCGGGATATTATGACATCGCGCACAGAGATCATCTGGGTCAGGAACGGCACGACACTTGCTGAGTTTCTGGAGATCTACGCCCAGCACACCCACTCGCACTTCCCTGTGCGGGCGGACGAGCCGGATGGGGTGGCTGGAATTCTCTCAATCAAGAGCGTCCTGCACAAGCACGCGCTGGGTGAACTGACGATGAATAGTTCTGTCACGACGGACCTGCGTGAGAGGCATTACGTGCCGGAGACCAAGGCCATAGACGATCTCATGGATGAAATGCAGGAGCATCGGTCACGGATGGTGATGGTCGTCGACGAGTTTGGCGATATTTCAGGCCTCGTGACGCTCAGTCGTGCTATCGAGCTGATCGTCGGTCGCGTGGACGATCCCGGAGAGCCGCAGGCGTTTCAGGCCGTGGACGAGCGAACGGTGCGCGTGGATGGCGTTATGCACATCGATGAGCTGGCGGAGCGGCTGAACATTCACTTGCCGGATGGCGATGGGGAGTATGAGACCATCGCCGGATTCGTGCTCAAGCAGTTGGGCAGAATCCCGGAGGAGGGAGAGGCCATCCGGCACGGGCCCTATGAGGTTACCGTTGCGCAGATACAGGGCGCCCGTATTGATGAAGTCACCGTCCGGACGGAGGATGAGCGGTGAGGCGTCCACGAACGCCCACGACGTGTGGCGCATCCCGTGAGGGCGCCGCGTGAATTTGTATCTGGTTCGGCACGGTGAGACGGAGTGGAACCACGAGGGGCGCGCTCAAGGGCGGGCCGATGTTCCCCTGAACGAGGCCGGCGTTGAACAGTCGCGGGCGCTTGCCGATTACTTCCGACTAGTTGACGTGACAACAGTGATGTCCAGTTCGTCACAGCGTGCACTGCGAACGGCCGAAACCATTGCTGCTGAGCACAGCATTGCGGTGACGGCGGAGGATGATCTGAGGGAATTGGATTTCGGCGGACTTGACGGCGCGCCGTTGCGTGAAATGCGAGAGCTGTTCCCGGCCTTCTTTGAGCACTGGACGCGTGATCCGGCGACGGCAGAATTCCCGGACGGGGGAGAGACGCTGGAAGCGCTTCAGGAGCGCACATGGCTGGTGATTGAGTCCGCCGCGCGGTCTCATGGGCCGGCGGACAACGTCATCGTCGTGTCCCACGCCTTCGCCCTCTATTCGGTCATGTGTCGCGCACTGGGGATGCCGCTATCGAATTATGGACGGTTGCGTATCACGCCCGGCTCCCTGAGCCTCCTCGTGTCACGCACGGCCAACGTCGTTGGGCCGGCGGATGACATTCAGTGGGTGCTGACGAGCCTGAACGTGGCGCCCACGCCACTCACCGGTGGCGACTAGTTTTCGGTCATGCCCACACGAAGTTCCCCTACAGAGTCGCCTCTTGTTGCCCACGTGAGGCGCGTGCTCCAGTCTTCCGCATACGCTGGACGCGGTACACGGCTGTTGGTGGGCGTTTCGGGCGGGCCGGACTCGACGGCCTTGCTCGCAAGCCTGGTCGAATTACGAGCCTCTTGTGAGATTGCGGTTCACGTCGCGCACGTCGATCACGGCCTGCGCGACGAGGCACGGAGTGACGCGGCGTATGTGAGGCGTCTGTGTGCGAGGTGGACCGTGCCGGTGATGGTTCGGCGCGTAGACGTTTCAGAGATGAGGCGGGCTGAGCGATTGTCTGTCGAAGAGGCTGCGCGGAAGGCGCGGCACACTGCCTTCCTGGACATCGCCACGTCCATCCATGCGGATGCCATCGCGCTGGGTCATACGGCGGACGATCATACAGAAACGGTGCTTCTCCATTTGCTGCGGGGCTCTGGCCTGCGTGGTCTGGCCGGTATGGCTGAGCAATCAGAGTCCGCGTTTCGCCTGCCGGACACGTCCGATGGCCCCGGCGAGCGTTTTCCGATCCTTCGCCCATTGCGTTACGTGACACGTGATGATGTAATGCGCTATCTGCACGAACGACGTCTGCGACCGCGGCAAGACATGTCCAATTGGTCCCCTGAGCACGTACGGAATCGCGTGCGGCATGAGTTGTTGCCGCTGATGGAGGCGATCCGTCCAGGGGCCGGCGCGGCGATTGGGCGAGCATCGTCAGACGCACGGCAGGCACTGGACTATCTGGAGTCGCAGGTGCCCGCTGTGTGGCAAAAGACGTGTGAGATTGGGGACGATGACCAGTCCATCCGGATTGATCGAGGAGTGATGCGTGGTGAGCACGCAGCGCTGCGCCATGGTGTGCTTGAACGAGCCGTTGTCACGCTGCTTGGCTCCGCGGAGGGGCTAACCCGCCGCAACTATTTGGACATCGATGGCCTGATCGTCCAGGGACGCACGGGTTCGGAGATTGTGTTGCCGCGCGGGTTGCGGCTTCTGTGCGTGAGCGCTGATGAGGCTGTGCTTGCAATCGGGGAACTCCACCCACCGATTGCTCGCGTGGCGAGGGCGGATCTCTGTCACGATGGCGAAACGGTGGCTGGCGAATGGACTTTTGCCTCACATGACGTGGAGTGTGGCGTGCACCTGCGGGCGTCAGGCGCAGGCGCGGACCTCCTGCCAGGGCCGATGGCCGTCTGCGTTGCCGAAGCGGGCGGGATGAGACAGTTGCGAGTCCGGACGCGTGTGGTTGGTGACCGCATTCAGTTACCCAGCGGCGCACGCAAGGTGCAGGATGTATTTGTCGATGGCAAGATTCCCCGGGTATGGAGGGATCGTATCCCCATCGTGTGTGATGCAGAGACGGGCGGAATTCTCTGGATGACAGGCGTGGCCGTGGCAGCCGGTGTTTCGGCGATTGGAGAAGACTCGATGACAACAGGTACTATTGAGGCATGAGCAGGCGACGAGGACGGTCATCAGAATCGGGACAGGGCGGCGGGCACGACCATCGACGGCGAGGTCGTGAGGCTGCCGCGCCGGACGGTGAGAGGCGGAGGCGATCATTCTTGGAGCGCCTGCGTGTGCCGTCCAGAACATCGGCCGATGCGCCGGCCGGAATGCGGAGGGACAGGCAGCAGAATAGGTCACGCGGGCGACGCCGTCAGCGGTGGACGTGGGGCCAGATCATCGTGTTTGCGGTGATGGCGTTCTTGGCGGTGGCGCTGGCCCTGAGCGGACTCCTGCCCTTCATGTCACAACCAGGCGGGGCCTAGCCGGAGTTGACATTTTAGAACCTATGTTGCATTCTTTGCTTCGGACTTAAACCAACGACTGCGGGAGTGCGGCGTGGCATCGTCAATTGAGTGGACGGACGAGACGTGGAATCCCGTTACGGGTTGTTCTCGCGTCTCTCCCGGTTGCGATAACTGCTATATGTTCGCCTTATACCCGCGGTTGCGAGCGATGGGAGTCCCGGGCTATGAGGAATCACCGGACAAGGTTCAAATGCTTCCCGAACGCCTGAACGCGCCGTTTATGTGGGGCAAGCCGCGCCGTGTGTTTGTTAACAGCATGTCTGATCTGTTCCATCATCAAGTCGATTTCGGATTCATCACGGATGTGTTTGCCGTCATGAGGCTAGCGCGGCAGCACATTTTTCAGGTGCTGACCAAGCGGCCTGGGCGGGCTGCGGCGTGGTGGGATCAATGTGGCAAGGCTCAATTCGGCGAATGGCCAGCGAACGTATGGATGGGCACATCGGTTGAGAATCAGAAGTACGCGCCAAGACTGACGGTTTTGGGGCGGATACCGGCGGAGGTGCGATTCGTGTCCGCCGAGCCACTGCTGGGGCCACTGGACCTGACACGATGGCTGTGTGATGGCACGCTCCATTGGGTCATCGTGGGCGGCGAGAGCGGGCCACGGGCGCGTCCAATGGAGGATGAATGGGCGCTCGCTCTACGCGACCAGGCCGTGGAGGCAGATGTGGGGTTCTTTTTCAAGCAATGGGGCGGCCGGCGGGGCAAGCGTTCAGGAGAACAGGCCGTATTGGACGGACGGCCCTGGCGTGAGATGCCGGTGCTTTAGCTGGTCAATGACCAACCGTTCCTTTGGCGGCTCATGGACTGAGCAGAAGTTGAGCATACTTAGGGAGTATCTCAATGCGTATACGACGGCGCTCAAAGGCCAAGAATTCAGGCTGACGTACATCGATGCCTTTGCAGGTAGCGGCTGGTATCGATCACGGCAAAGCGAACACGACGCCACGTACGGAGATTTTGACGAATTGCGCAAAGGCTCCGCATCCATCGCCCTAGAGATAACTGACAGGCAATTTGACCGTCTCATTTATGTGGAAAAGAACGCCGATGCTGTGGCATTGCTCAATCGGATGATGGAGGAAAACCCTGACCGCTATATCGAAGTCATCAAGGGCGATGCAAACCAAGAGCTGCCAGTGATCTGCGAATCCCTGAAGTCTGATGAAAGGGCCGTCGCATTTCTTGACCCTTTTGCAACTGAAGTCAATTGGCAGACTGTTGAGGCGATCGCCAGAACAGAGAAGATTGACTGCTGGATTCTATTTCCCATAAGTGCCCTGACAAGAATGATGGATCGGGACAGACGGCCCAATGAAGCACTTTCGACTCAACTTGATCGCGTCTTTGGAGGAAGAGAATATTGGCAGGATCAGCTGTATAAGCCATCGCTGCAGCAGTCCCTATTCGAAGCTGACGAAAATCTTGCGAGAGGATCACAGGGCAGGATTTCGGAAATTTATCGGCAACGCTTGGAATCGGTATTTGCCGCTCTCGCACCGGCACGCCGAATCCTAACCAACTCTCAGAACTCTCCGCTCTTTGAGTTGATCTTTGCTATCGCCTCCCCGAATCCCCGGGCAAAGGCTCTAGCCATACGCATTGCTGACCACATCCTGCGTCGCTGGTAACTCTCCCCATCACCGCCTCTTCGGCTTTGGCCTTCCCCCAAGCCGAAGGCGGGCGAGTCCCTTGATGTCTTGCCAGGCTGTGGAGATGATCTTCACGCGCGTGTCTGCGTCCTCTTCCCACGCGACGGGGAAATCGGCGATTGTGTAGCCGTTCTTTTCCGCGATGAGCAGTAGCTCCGTGTCAAAGAACCAGTCGTTGTCCTTCACCAGGGGCAGGAGATCATCCGCCGCGCGTCTGCTCAAGGCCTTGAAGCCGCATTGGGCGTCCGAGAAGCTGCTACAGAAGACGGACTTGATCATCAGGTTGTAGGAGCGGGAGACGAATTCTCGCTTGAATGAGCGCGCCGTCTGCGCGCCACGCTTGAGGCGGGAGCCCGTCGCGAGGTCGTAGCCGTCTGCGATTGCTCCGAGCAAATCAGGAATGCGGTTGATATCCGTGGATAAGTCGACGTCCATGTACGCGCGGATGTCCGCGCCGCTCTCGCCCCACGCCTGTTTGAGCGCCCGTCCTCTGCCCGTTTGGTCGAGGTGAACCACGCCGACTTCTCCCGTGTATCGCTGCGAGAGTTCCATTGCCACGTCGTACGTTCGGTCAATGGAGCCGTTGTCCGCAATGACGACGCGCCAGTGGTAGGCAGTCAGGTTGTCTCTGCAGAAGGGTAGCAGGCGTTCGAGGCAGGTTGGAAGGGAGTGCTCTTCGTTGTAGACGGGAATGACGATATCGGCGGAGGGGCGTGGGGCAGGCGATTCCGCGGCGTGGCTTGCCATGGGTGGGTACGTTCAGTGACGAAAGTGGCGGATACCGGTGAAGATCATAGCGGCGCCGGCGCGGTTGGCGGCGGCGATGACCTCATCGTCACGCACGGAGCCGCCGGGCTGCACGACCGCCGTAACGCCGCCGGCGAGCGCCATTTCCAGGCCGTCCGCGAATGGGAAGAAGGCATCAGAGGCGACAACTGCGCCTTGTGCCTCATCTCCGGCCAATCGAATGGCGAGTTCTACGCTGACCAGGCGATTGGGCTGCCCCGCGCCCATGCCGAGCAGTGCGCCACCTTTGGCGATTACGATTGCGTTGGATTTCACGTGCCGCGCGGCCTTCCACGCAAAGTGGAGGTCTGCGAGTTCGGCCTTCGTCGGCGCGCGCTCTGCTACTGTTTGCCAGTCACCCATTTCGCCCAGGTCAGCGGACTGCACAAGGAACCCACCCCGGACTGTTCGAATATCCAGAGAGGGGCCGGTGGGTGTCGTCTCATCAATCTCCAGGAGGCGCAGGTTGCGCTTCTGGGTGAGGACGGCGCGGGCATCGTCCTCAAATGAGGGTGCGATGACGATTTCGTAGAACGCCTCGTTAATAGCCTCCGCAGTCTCGCGATCAAGGGGGCGGTTGACGGCGACGATGCCACCGAATGCAGAGACGGGATCACCGGCAAGGGCACGGCGAAACGCAGTGGCAAGATGTGAGGCGGTGGCCAGGCCGCAGGGATTCCCGTGCTTGATGATGGCAACCGTGGGACCGTCCAGAAAATCGCAGACGATGTTCCACGCGGCATCTGCGTCAAGAATATTGTTGAAGGAGAGTTCTCGACCGTGGATCTGGCGGGCAGCCGGAATGCCATGCATGCCACGGCCGGGGGAATCGACACGGTAGAGCGCACCGGATTGGTGCGGGTTTTCGCCGTAGCGGAGAGTGTGCATTGATTGAAGGGTGATGATGCGCTCTGCGGGGAGAGCGGCGGATTCGTCGTCCATGCCAGCGGCGCCCATATCGCGCGCAAGGTAGGTGGCAATGACTGCGTCGTAGGTGGAGACGTGGTCGAAGGCCTTGCGGGCGAGGCGCCGCCGCTCTGCAAGGGGGACAATGCCGGCGCGCAGCATCTCAAGAGTCGGGGCATAGTCAGCGGGGTCAATGAGCGCGATAACGGCCGGAAAGTTCTTGGCGGCGGCGCGCACCATTGTCGGGCCACCGATGTCTATCTGTTCCAGAGCATCCATCAAGCCGACGTCGGGCTGGGCGATGGTCTCAGCAAATGGATAGAGATTCACGGCGACGAGGTCGATGCTGCTGATGCCGTGCTCCTCCATCTGGGCGATGTGTTCTGGCTCCTCACGGCGTGCAAGGATGCCGCCATGGACGCGGGGATGCAGCGTTTTGACACGTCCGTCGAGAATCTCAGGAAAGCCGGTCAGCGCCTCAATGTGCTGAACGGCGACGTCCGATTCAGTGAGGACGCGGTGTGTGCCGCCGGTGGCGAAGATCTCCCAGCCCAGATCGGTCAGGCCGCGGGCGAGATCCGCCGCACCGTCTTTGTTGGAAGGGCTGATAATCGCTCTCGGCATCATCATTGTTCCATGCGAAGGATGACGCGCTCACCGGCCGGCGGGCGTATCTGAATGTGGCCGATTACGGCGCTGCCGTCCATGACGGACATGATCAACGCGGCATCTTGCGGTCGGACAACTGCGATGATGCCCATGCCCATATTGAATACGTTGTACATTTCCTGCATCGGGATTTCCCCGCGCTCCCGGATGAGGTGAAAGATGGGCGGCACTTCCCACGCGCCGCAGTCAAGGACTGCCTGGAGGTGGTCCGGCAGGATACGCGGCACGTTTTCCAGATACCCACCACCGGTGATGTGGACGAGTCCGCGAAGGCGGCGTCGCACTGGCTTGAGCTCGTCGTAGTATGGCCGATGCACGGCAAGAAGGGCGTCACCGAGCGTCACACCTCCGAGGCTCGGCGGCTTTTCCTCTAGCCGCTCAGGATGGTCATCAAGGTCAAGGACACGGCGAGCAAGCGAGTATCCATTGGTGTGGAGACCGGATGAGGGCAAGCCGACGAGCACATCACCCTCACGGATGCCGGAGCCGTCAATCAGGTCCCAGCGCTCCACGGCTCCGACAATGAATCCGGCGATGTCATAGTGACCCTCTCGGTAGACGCCGGGCATTTCTGCAGTCTCGCCGCCAATCAAGGCGCATCCGGCGGCAGCGCACGCCTCAGCCATGCCGCGCACGATGTCCGCCGCATCTGAGGGGTTCAGCGTGTCGGCTGCGATGTAGTCCATGAAGAAGAGCGGGTCCGCGCCCTGCACCCAAATATCATTGATGCAATGGTTGACAAGGTCCGCTCCAACGCTGGCGAAGGATCCCCTCTGCATGGCGATGTTGATCTTGGTGCCCACGCCGTCCGTGCTTGCGACGAGGATAGGCTCGCGGTAGGAATCGAGCTTGAAGAGACCGCCGAAGCCACCAATATCGCCCAACACACCGCTGGTGTACGTTGATTGCACGAAGGGGCGTATACGGCGCACCACTTCCTGCCCTGCACCGATGTTTACTCCGGCGTCCGCGTAGTGTGAACCAGTATCAGACACGCAGGGGGAGACGCTCCAGCGAGAATTTATCGAGCTGAACTTGGACAGGCACTGTGTAGTCGCCGGTGAAGCAGGCGGTGCAGAACCCCGGCCCTTCCTGCTCGACAGACCGGTACAGCCCTGGAACATCGAGGAATCCGAGGCTGTCCACGCCAAGCTCATCGCGGATATCCTCAACACTCCGCTCTGACGCGAGAAGCTCGTCACGGTTGGGAATGTCGATCCCGTAATGGCACGGATAGCGAATGGGCGGTGCGCAGACACGGAGGTGAATTTCTTTTGCGCCCGCACTGTGCAGAAGCTCGACGAGCCGACGAGTAGTGGTGCCGCGAACAATGCTGTCGTCGACCATGACGAGGCGCTTGCCGGCGATGACCTCACGCAGGGGGGTGAGCTTGAGACGAACGCCCTCATCACGAAGGCGCTGGTCAGGCTGAATGAACGTCCGGCCAACGTAGCGATTCTTGACCATCGTCTCGTAGAAGGGGATTCCGGATCCGTGCGCGTAGCCGATGCCAGCGGCAGTTGCCGAGTCCGGAACGGCGCTGACAATGTCTGCCTCAACGGGATGGATGCGGGCAAGCTCCTTGCCCATTGCCTCACGGCTCAGGTAGACTCGCCGACCTTCCAAAACGGAATCAGGGCGTGAGAAGTAGATGTGTTCGAAGATGCAGAGGGAACGGGTCTCACGACGCCCAAAGGTGGATGAGAGGCCAGATGCGTCAATGCGAACAATTTCCCCCGGCTCAATGGTGCGCACAAAGTCTGCGCCCACGTTCTCCAGAGCGCACGTCTCGGAAGCGGCCATCCAGCCGTCCTCGCCAAGTTTGCCCAGGCTGAGGGGGCGGAAGCCATGCGGGTCACGGACGGCGTAGATGGCGTCCTTTGTGAGAAGCGTCAGACTGTATGCGCCCTCTAGGCGAAGCATTGCCGCCGCGATCTTCTCTTCCCAGGTAGCGCCCGGCAGTACGGCGATGAGTTGGGCAATGACCTCTGAGTCGGTCGACGTTACGAATTGGGCGCCCAACTCGAGCGCTTCGTTCCGCACGATTTCGGCGTTGACGATATTTCCATTGTGGGAGACGAGGATTTCGCCAAGGGGACCGTTGGCAGGTATCGGCTGTGCGTTGACGAGGGTCGAGCTCCCGGTTGTAGAGTAGCGCGTGTGCCCAATGGCAAGGTCGCCGGGGAGGGTGTTGAGCACGTTCTCATCAAAGACGCGGTTGACCAAGCCAAGCCCGCGATACAGATGGAGATCTTGTTTATCGTCGGATGTGGCAATGCCAGCACTCTCTTGGCCACGGTGCTGGAGGGAGAAGATGCCGAAGAACGCAGATCGGGCAGCATCCCCGTTTGGTAAGTAGATGCCCACTACGCCGCAAGCGTCGTGTAACTCTTCGTCGTCCACTCTCACCTTCCGGTGGGCATCAGGGCCGATTCTTCGGCACTGGCGTAGGGGCACACGAACAAGGATACCAAATCGCAGGAGAGCGCGCACCCGCCCGCAGGCGAGGCTGGGCGATTCTCTACCCCGCTACGGCGGACATGGCGCTTTCGAGAATGGCGACACCTTTGTCCATGTCCTCGTCTGTCAGGGTCAGGGGTGGCATGAGGCGCACAGCGTTCGGGCGCACGCGATTGATCAACATGCCTCTCTCAAGGCAGGCGGTGAGGATATCCCCCGCGATTTCCTCTCTAAATTCAACGGCGACAAGGAGTCCCATACCGCGCACTTCAGAAATCGATGTGTGCCGGTCGGCGACCGCCCACAGAGCGCGGAGCAGCCGATCGCCGGCGACGTGGACCCGGCCGGGGATATCGTCTGCGAGAACTGTGCGCACGACGGCGAGGGCAGCTGCCGTGGTGAGCGCGTTGCCACCATACGTGGAGCCGTGGTCGCCATACGTGAGGGCGTCGGCGTGGTCCTTTGTGAGAAATGCGCCGATCGGCACGCCACCACCCAACCCCTTGGCCAGCGTCATCACGTCCGGCTCCACGCCAAAGGCTTGATAGCCGAAGAGGTGGCCGAGCCGGCCAACGCCTGTCTGCACTTCGTCGAGGATGAGGAGTAGATTGTTCTCATCGCACCACGCACGGACGGAGGCGAGATAGCCAGGATCCGGTACGTTGACACCTCCCTCACCTTGCACCGGTTCCAGCATGATGGCGACGGTGCGCTCCGTGGTGGCATCGCGGATGGCGGGCATGTCGTTGAACGGGACGTGGACGAAGCCGGGCGTGAGGGGCCGAAAGCCTTCCTGATAGTGGGGTTGGCCGGTCGCGGCAACCGTCGTCATCGTCCGGCCATGGAAGGATTCCAAGGCGGTGATAATCTCATACGCGCCATTGCGGTTGAGGGCGCCGTAGCGGCGGGCGACCTTGATTGCGCCCTCAACGGCTTCCGCGCCGCTGTTGCAGAAGAAGACGCGGTCCATGCAGGAGTTGTCGATGAGCAACTGCGCGAGCTCGATCTGCGGAATTGTATAGAAGGCGTTTGAGGTCTGAATCAGCGTTGCTGCCTGTTCAGCAATTGCATTGACCATGGCGGGGTGGGAGTGCCCGAGCGTGGCGGTGGCCCATCCGCCGACGAAGTCCAGGAATTCACGGCCCTGGTCATCCCAGACGGTGCTGTCCTTGCCGCGCACCAGGGTGACGGGAACGCGCCTCACGGTCTGCATGTAGTACGCGGACTCTATCTGCTGCCAGTCTTTGGACGTTGTCATGTGATGCGCTCCATTACCATCGGTGGATACGAGGTAGAGTCCCCACGCACGGGGCTTTCTTGCTGCCTATAGGTTTATGGTACCGCGTAGGGATACGACATGACAGTGCGTGCATATGTGAGGGACATGACATGACGGACACACGACACAGTGAGTCATTCAGCTTGTTTAGTACGAGCACCCTACTGATGGATGGCGGGGAGATTTCCGCGCTCGAATCCACTGCTAGCTCCACCTACGGGTGGGTCGTGGGTGTGCAGCGCCCTATAGGCGGGGTCTTTCACGTACCGGTCACTGAGGTTTTCAATATGCCGCGGGCCTGTAGCTGTGTCCTGAGATAGTCCATGTCCCGGTTGCCCTTGATGGCATTGCAGGTGTGGCAGAGCAGTTGCAGGTTGTTGATGGCATCCGGGCCGCCAAGGGAACATGGCCGGATGTGGTCAATCGTCAGAACATGTAGTGGAAGTTCGTGCTCGCAGCCGTTGCATTTGTGCTGCTGACTGCGGTACAAGAACTGCTTGTCGGACTGGGGATTGCTCCTCCTTTCCAGGCCGAGATCGCCGGTGCGTCGGGGAGGCTGTGTCTGTATACGAGGAGACCAGTCTTCCCATCCCTGTTCGCCCTCACCGCTCAAGGGTATCTGGAGTTCCCGCCTTGCGCGATCTCGCAACACATCTGCGGCTTGGGGCAATCTGTCAATTCCAATCCACTGGCGTCCAAGCTTTTCGGCGGCGATGCAGGCGGTCGCGCACCCGCAAAACGGGTCGAGAACAAGATCGTCCGGATTTGATGACGCCCGAATAATCCGCTCTAGTAAGGCGAGCGGCTTTTGTGTGCGCCAGCCTGTGCGCTCATTGGAGAAAGCGCTAATGGGGTTAATATCCGTCCACGCATTGGTTGGGACTTGTCCCTCACTGCTCACCAGATAACGCTTAAGGCTGGGGGTGCCACTGTCCGGGTGAATGGATAGTAGACCGGCGTTGTTCAAAGCATCTAATCGGGCGAGAGGGCTTTCGATACTCCTGTATTCTGGGATAATGGTATCCTCAATCCACTTGGCGTACGAGCCTGTGGGTGGCACACTCCAATGCCTTTTACGTTCAGTGGGATCATACCGCCCCCACGGCTGACCGGCCTCTCCATCACTTGGCGCGGCCCCCGTTAGGTCTCCAAGTCGATATTTCCCACGTTCGTCTTCATGCCTGTAGTACCGTCTGACATAATCAGCGCCGAGTGGCGTCCGGATATCGTCCGTATTGATCGTGTCACGGCGGCTGTAAAACAGGATGACATCTCGAACTCTACCAAAGGTTCGTGCGTCATTGTGAGCCGACGTCCTCTGCCAACTTATTTCTGCACGGTAATTCCTTACACCGAATATGGCGTCCATGACTGCGTGGAGATAGTGGGCCGCAGTGTCATCGCAGTGCAGATAGATGCTGCCGTCAGGCTTCAGGACACGATGCAACTCTAGGAGCCGCACGCTTATGAACGTGAGGTAGCCAGCCATGCTTTCGCTGTGCGCGAGCTTTGCCCCGTTGATGAGGTGAAAGAGCGATGGACGACGAATCTCAATCTCGTCAATCCATTCCTGCTTCATGTCACTCAGAGTCCAGACATCGTCGAACTCAGCGCCGCGCGCCTCGCTGTCCAGCGGGGCTGAGTAGGTCCTATTGGAGTTGAACGGTGGATCGAGGTAGATCAGGTCAATACATTCGGAGTTAATGCCGCGCAGGATGTCGAGGTTGTCGCCCGTGAATATCGTTCGACTTGGCACGTTGCAGACGTTGGCCATTCGCCACATCTCCCTGTTACAGGTGGACCATCATGGGGTCATCAGACATGGATGCGTTTCCCACAGGATAGAACGCACGTACTGTATCGTCAAGGGTCCGCACCGAGGACGGCTCACGTCGTTGCGGTTTTGGCGTTCTCTTCTTCGAGGATTTCGTCGATGGTCTGGGAGATGTCCTCGATTTGCTTGGTCAGCTCCTCGGCTGAATCACGTAAGCTGTTAAGCTCGGCGCGCACTCGTTCAATCACAGTCGCCGGCGTGATTCCGTCGGCGCCTGTCGTGGTGCTGGGCCTCTCGCGGACAGCAGTCGTGCCGCCGCGTCGCGCCAAGAAATTCGTCAATGACTGGCTGAGGGAGGGCATCATGACCGGCTCTTCGCCCTGTTGGACGAGAACGACGCGTGTCAGTTGAGGATAATCGATGTCTTCTGCCTTGAGGTAGATCGGCTCCGCGTAGATGATGTTTTCGCCAACGGGAATAACGAGCAGGTTGCCGCGCAGGACGTTTGACCCCGCCTGGTCCCACAGGGTGAATTGCTGCGAGATGTCGGGGTTCGTGGTGATGCGGGCCTCTACCTGCTGGGGGCCATCAATCTGCCGTTCCTTGGGGAAGGTGTAGGAGACAAGCGTGCCGTAATGTTCGCCGTCGTTACGCGCGGCGAGCCACCCAACGAGGTTGGGCTTCCCGTCAGGTGTGAAGGGCATGATCAGGACGAACTCTTCCTTATCGGCATCGGGCAAGGCCATGATCAGGTAATACGGTTCCATGGGTTGGGCGGCCGAGCTAAAGAAGAGTTCCAATGGGAAGTTCCAGAGATCCTCTTGGTTGTAGAAGACCTGGGGGTCCGTCATGTGAAATTTAAGATACTTCGCCGCCTGGATGGTGAAGAAATCCTCAGGGTAACGGAGATGGGATTGTAGCGACTCCGGCAGCTCACTCATCGGCTTGAACAGGTCCGGGAAGACGCTGGAGTAGGTGCGGATAATGCCGTCCGATTCATCCGCGATGTAGAGGTCTACGGAGCCGTCATAGGCGTCGATGACAGCCTTGACGCTATTGCGGATGTAGTTGAAGCCGGCCGGGGCCGGCTCTGAGTACGGGAAGCGGTCGCTGATTGTGTAGGCATCCTGGATCCAGTAGAGTTTGCCGTCCGCGACGACGATATAGGGATCGGAATCCAGGGCAAGGAACGGCGCGAGATGCTCGACGCGATCCTGAATGCCCCGGAAATAGAGAATCTGGCTGTCCTGTGTGACTGCTCCCGTAATCAGGATGTTGAGGTCGGTAAAGCGCCAGGCGAAGAGGATGCGGGATAGCAGGCCGCTGATGGAAACACCAGCCCCCTCATAGGAGCGGTACACGGGGCCGGCGTCCGTTGGGTGGTCAAACTCCGGTGTCGTGCTCCGCACGATGGCCCATTCATCCGTGGCCTCGCCGAAGTAGACCTGTGGTACATCCACGTGCGGCGCGCCGGGCACCGGCGCGGGTGGGATGTCTTGCAGGAAGAATTCCGGCAACCCGTCTTGTGTGAACTCCGTTACCGGGCTCATGGCCGCGCCGTAGCCGTGGGTGTACTGCAGCCGTTCATTGACCCACGTTTGGGCCTGCGGGTCCAGTTGTGTTTGGACCAGCTCTCGCGTGCCGATCATTACCTGGCGATAGTCCCCGTCGATCGTATAGCGGTCGATGTCGATATCAAGGAATGAATATTGAAGTCGGAAGAACTGTATTTGGTTGTAGATATCGCGGAGGGGGCGATGATCCCACAGGCGAATGTTCTCAAAGGTTCCTGGGTTATCGGCGACGATTTCACGGGTGATGCTATCAGCGTTGGAATCGTACCGTTGCTCCTCAATGCGGTTGAGCGCAAAGCCCTCACGGGTCATTTCGATGCTGCGCTCGATGTAGTTCTCTTCGAGTTCGAATTCATTCGGCTGTACCTGGAAGCGCTGGACAGCAGCGGGCAACAGCCCCGTTCCGATCGCAAGCGCAAGGAACCAGACTCCGATGGCGACCAATGGCAAGCCCTGCCATCGGAGAAAGGTATTGGCGGCAAGAACGATGGCGACGCCCATACTGACGACAATGAGGACGTTGAGGGCGGGTTGACGGATCATCACGTCCGCGTAGGACGCGCCATATGCCGCACCTCGCGCCGAGTACAGAAGTTCCTGCAGGCTGAGCCAGTAGCCAATCGCGAGCAGAAGGAAGAAGAGGATGCCGAGCGCAGAGAGGTGGGCGCGAAGCGTTGATGTCAACGTGAACTGGAATCCACCAAGCGCAAAATTGATGGCGTAGATGCCGACGGCAAACAGTGCGTTCACGATGACGACGCCGAGTCCCCAGCCCTGCAGGAATCGGTAGAACGGTAAATCAAAGACGTAGGCGGAGACATCGCGGTTATACAGGGGATCAGTGAGGTTGAACATCTCCGCGTTGGTGAACCGCAGCGCCGTTTCCCAGGAGCCGGAGGCCGCGGCGCCGAAGACGATCGACAGCAGGACGCCGGCGGCGATGAGTCCGATGATGACGAGTCGCCGCGCCCACGTCAGCGCCTCCAGTGGAATGTTGAGCGCGGCTTCTGGGGAGATGCCCTTTGGCGAATACCGTTCAGCTAGGATGATGTTCGTGGCGTAGATGGCCGCAAAGACGAGTGCGCCAAGCGCAAAGAGTAGGACACGCGTTGTGAGGATGGTTGTGAAGACGGAGAGGTAGCCGAGGTTATCGAACCAGAGCCAATCGACATAAATGTTGGCGATAATCGAGCCGCCGATCCAGAGAAGCAGCAGGGCGCCAAGGGGTATTGCCCAGTTGAGGATGGTGGAGAGGCGCGGTGGATCTCGTCGTTCGAATTCGTCGAGGAAGCTCACGCTGTCGTTCCTGCTGCCACTGGTTGGGCACCCTGGACGATGCGAGTGCCACTGTTCTGTTCCAGGGCATCACAGAGGGCGTTCGGCACACGGCCATCGATGATCTGGGCCGTCTGCGTGTGTGCCAACGCGTTCAGGCATGCCGTGACCTTGGGAATCATGCCGCCGGTGATGACGCCTTCATCAATCAATTCTCTGGCCTGCGCCCCGGTCAGCGTGGGTACCAGTTCACCGTCCGTATCCAGAACTCCCGGGACATCTGTCATGAAGATGACGCGATCCGCCGCAAGAGCGCCTGCCAGCGCGCCTGCCACGGAGTCAGCATTGACGTTCAGCAGTCTGCCCGGTTCGGTCGCATCAACGCAGATGGGAGAAAAGACTGGAATGAAATCGTGATGAAGCAGGCCAATAATGAGATCGGTCTGGACGGCGGAGACCTCGCCGACCCGGCCGAGCTCAGGCTCACGAACGATGGCGTGGATGACCGCGCCGTCCGCGCCGGTCAGGCCGACTCCACGCCCGCCCGCCTCCCCAATTGCGGCCACAATCCGCGTGTTGACCAGGCCGCAAAGAACTGCCGTAACAACATCAAGCGCATCATCGCTGGTGACGCGGAGACCGCGGACGAAGCTGGATTCCACACCAAGCTGATCAAGCCATGTGGAGATCAGTGGGCCGCCTCCGTGGACGACGACTGGCCACACACCCTGTCGCTGCACGGCGACCAGATCTTTGAACACGGTGTCTTGAGGACTAAGGGCACTACCGCCGACCTTGACCACAACCCGCGTGTTTTCGGCCATCATCTCTCCATCTGGCTGCGAAGTGAAACAGCACTCAGACTACCAGAGTATCTAAAGTGGCGTCGTGTTACGTCGTGTATTCGCCATTGATTCGGACGTATTCATAGGAGAAGTCGCATGTCCAGGCCGTGGCCGAGGCATCACCGAGGCCAAGGGCCACATCAATGCGAACGTCCGGCTGGTTCATGCGCGTGATGGCCTCAGTGCGGTCGAATGGCATGGCGCGGCCATTCTCCAGAACGCAGATGTCATTGAAATGGAGAGTGACGCGAGACTCCTGAACCTCAATGCCGCTGCGCCCCAGGGCCATCATGACGCGGCCCCAGTTCGGGTCGCTGCCGAAGACGGCCGTCTTGACGAGCGGTGACGTAGAGATGACGCGGGCGGCCTGCCGGGCATCGGCGTCAGTCAGTGCGTTTGTGACGTTAATTTCAATCACTTTTGTCGCGCCTTCGCCGTCACGCACAATTGCCTTCGCCAATTCCAGGCAAACGTAGGTAATGGCTTCCTCAATGCGCTGCTCCTCCTCACCACCGAATACGGGCGTGTTTCCCGCCGCGCCGTTGGCGATAGCGATGACGGTGTCATTCGTGGATGTGTCTCCGTCTACGCTGATCATGTTGAAGGAACAGTCAACGGCGCGCGTGACGATTCCCGTCAGACAGTCCTTCTCAACCGCGGCGTCCATCGTGATGAACGCAAGCATCGTTGCCATGTCCGGGTGGATCATCCCGGAGCCCTTGGCCGCTCCCGCCACGGTCACTGTGTGGCCCCCGATCTCGACCGTTACGGCGATCTCCTTTGGCCGCAGGTCCGTCGTCATGATGGCGCGCGCGAAATCATGGCCGCTTGCAGTGTCCAGCACGATGGCATCGATACCCTGCCGCATGATGTCCATCGGCATGGGCACACCGATCACGCCGGTGCTGCATACCAGGACCTCCTCAGAGCGGAGATTGAGCTTGTGTGCGACTCTCTCCGCAGTTTCGCGAGCATCCTGGATGCCCTGCTCGCCGACGGCAGCGTTTGCGTTGCCGCTGTTGACGACGATGGCGCGTGGAGCGGCGCGTCCGATATGTTCACGACTAAGGATGACGGGTGCGGCGGTGATGCGGTTCTTCGTAAAGACGGCTGCGCCGGTGGTGGTACCGTCCGTGGCAAGGATGGTGACATCAAGGACGCTCTGCGGCGTATCGTCGCGGATGCCGGTGTGGACAGCCCCTGCGCGAAAACCGCGTGGGGACGTGACGGAGCCATCCGGGCTAGCGACAACTACCATCGTGCTATGCCTGGTGTCCCTATTCCTCACCCGTTGTACCAGGTTGGAGTTGCTCCCTGAGGGGATTGTCCGGTCTGATGGGGAACACTATCAACTCCACGGTTGCGCAAGTTCTCCAACTTGGCTTCCTTGTCGTCTTTTGGAGGGCTGGTAACGACGATCTCGATAATACGTACCGGGGCACCATTCGCGCCGTAGCAAATAAGGTCAGGAACAACACCTCCGACTGAATCCCACTCTCCCGGTATCTTGACGTTCTCCACTCCCTCACGAAGGTCGTGGGACATTTCGCCGCCGGGCTCCAGCCGAACCGTTAGCCCCGTACCCTCTAGGCGGTCATACCTCGGCCGAGTCATCTCGTCGTAGAGTAGCGCGACGGCTCTTTGATGCAAACGGGAGACCGGGTGGACCTGTGTTCCGACATTGTCAGACATCATTTGCAAACCCCTCCATTAGCTACACTTCGTGTTCCATGCTACACGGCATGCCCGATGTCCCTCCGTGGACGCGCCTCACTCAGGCAGTGGCGACGCAGGTACAATGCAGACGCGGGAGTATCGGGAGGCGGGGCCAGGGAGAATGTGCAGGGTGCCACTGCTGTCAGTGGGGGCAACACAGAGAGCTACGTATCGACTTCCTCCACAAACCTGGTGTGCTGACCTATCAGCATATTTCATCGCAAGGTGGTTGACATGACGGAGACGAGAGCGAGAACACGGATTGTTGGGCAGGGCGTTCAGCGCGTCGATAGTGCTGAACGCCTGACCGGTAGCGCCGTGTTCGGCGCCGACTACACGGTGCCAGATACACTCCACGCAAAGATCGTCCGTAGTCCGTACGCCAACGCCCGCATCCGCAGTATTGATGTGTCGAAGGCCGTCGCGGTGCCCGGTGTGCGGGCTGTCGTGACATCTGCTGATTTTCCGTTCATTCCCATGAGTAATCAGGCCGTCGGCGGTGAGATCACCATGACGCCCCGGGATCAGCGCCGTATGCAGATGGCGGAAGACCGCATCTTCTACCATTGGCAGGCAGTGGCGGCTATCGCGGCGGATGACGTGACCGTTGCGGAAGAGGCCGCCGCGCTGGTTGAGGTCGACTATGAACCGATGGAGCCGGTTGTTGACGTGGAGCGTGCCGTTAGGCCGGAATCGTCACTTGTGCACGATGACCTCTACACATGGGAGTTCGCCGGTGGGCCCTCGGACACGCCGAGCAACATCGCCCGTCGTGTCGAGTTGAGCCGGGGCGACGTCGAGCAGGGATTCGTCGAGTCTGACATCGTTCTGGAGCGGTTGTTTCGCGGGGGCACGGTTCATCAAGGGTACCTTGAGCCGCAGGCGTGCACGGTGGACATAGGCGAGGACGGCCACCTGACGGTCTATTCATCCAGCCAGATCAGCTTCAATCTGCGCGATACGCTGTCGATCATCCTCGGGCTGCCACAAGACACGATCACGGTGACGCCGCTGGAGATTGGGGGCGGCTTTGGCGGCAAGGCGGGACTGGGTATTGAGTTTGTGACGGCGCTGTTGGCGATGAAGGCAGGACGGGCGGTCAAGTTGGTGCTGGCACGCGAAGAGGTCTTCCGGGCATCCGGCCCGACGTGCGCACACGTCATCAGCCTGCGCATCGGCGCCACACGGGATGGCACACTCAAGGTGTTCGAGGGACGCTATCTGCTGGACACGGGCGCGATGACGGGTTTTACACACTCCGCGACTGCCGCACTGACAGGGGCCTCTCACTATCGCTTTCCGCACCTGTACGTCGATGCCTATGACGTCGTGACCAACAAGCCCGTCGCGATGGCGTATCGTGCGCCGAGTGGCCCCATTGGGAACTACCCAACGGAGGTCGTGATGGATGAGCTGGCAGAGGAATTGGGGATGGATCCCATTGATCTGCGACTCAAGAACGTTGCGGAGGAGGGTGATCCGCTCCCGAACGGCCTCAACATGCCGGTGTGGGGACTGAAGAAGATCCTCCTCGCCGCGAAGGGACATCCGGCCTGGACAGACCCGTTGCCGGAGGGGCACGGTCGCGGCTTCGCGGCGGCGTATTGGGGCGGCGCGACACTGACCTCAAGTGCTGAGATCCTGATCAATGCCGACGCGACGTTTGAGGTGACGACAGGCTCTGTCGATCTGACCGGCACGCGCACGACGATGGCGCAGTTCGCTGCTGAGGAGCTCGGTGTGGAGATGGAGCAGATTCGTGTGCGCAGCGGCGATACGGACTCCGTCGGCCACACGGACGGCTCCTTTGGAAGCCGCACCACGCTGACGACGGGGACGGCGGTGCTGTTGGCGTCACGCGACGCACTAGAGCGGTTGCGGACTATCGCTGCGGACATGCTGCACGTGGAGCCTGATTTTGTGGACTACGACAGCCAGGCGTTCACAGCCCGGGATGCGGATCGTCATGTGAGCCTGCGTGATGTGTGTGCGGCCGCCGTGGAGGCCGCGCCGGATGGAGTGCTGAAGGCCATTGGGATGGCGACAGGGCTGCCGGCAGCGCCAACGTCTGCGGCGTCCATCGCGGAGGTGGCCGTGGATATGAGCACAGGCCGCACGGAGATCAAGCGGTTCACGATCTTCCAGGATCCTGGCAACGCAATCAATCCGATGGCCGTCGAAGGGCAGATGCAGGGTGGTGCTGCGCAAGGCATTGGCTGGGCGCTGTGGGAGGTCTACGACGTCGATGTTGCGACGGGCATGATCCGCAATCCCAATTTCCTGGACTATCGAATGCCGACGACGCTGGACGTGCCGATGATTGAGCCAGTCATCGTGGCGACGCCGAATCCTTCCGGTCCGCATGGGGCGCGCGGCGTGGGCGAGATTCCTCTGGTCACGCCCGTCGGGGCCATCGGGAATGCCATCTACCACGCGACGGGCGTCCGCCTGCACCAAACCCCCTTCACCCCGGAGCGCGTGTTCTTTGGCTTGCGCGAGATGGAGGGGAACTGAGGGTAGCCGAGGAAAACCTGTACTCGTATGCGCCACGATGTCCCCCTCGATTCTTGTCGTGCTCCGGCGACTCCACTAGCGATGCACATGTATGAATACTGTCAGTGTCGAACATCGCTGACCATGCTTTTCATCGATGACTGATTTCCCAGGGCGCGTCCTTTTCTGCCTGCTCCACCCGGATCGGGAGACCGTGCTCACGTGCGGATTTTGCCGTAACCCCATCTGCACAGAGTGTATGAAGCAGACGAATGTGGGCCTTCGCTGTCCCCGGTGCGCCGTAGATATCCCAACGAGTTAGGTTGATAACGCAAGTTCTGAAGGCGTACGGTCAGATTATGAGATTGGAGCACGTGTGAAGAGCGGCGTCGGAGTGGGATGGGGCACAGTTCTTGCTGTCTTCTTCGGGCTGCTTGCCGTTGGGCTGCTGTATTGGGCTCTTGTGCTCGACACGAATCTCCAGACTGAGCGGCAGGCGAGACGAACGGCGCAGGGTGTCGCAGAGAGTGAACGCGCCGAGCGGCAAGCCGCCGTACAGCAGGCGCAAGCTGAATTGCGTTTACGGGCTACTGCGGAGGCGATCGCGATACAAGAGGCCGCTTCCCGCCAGCAGGCTGAAGCGGCGCAGGTGAAGGCGGAATCAGTCAGGGATAAAGCCGAATCCGATCGGCAGTCCGCGGTACAGCGGGCGCAAATCGAATCGCGTTTACGGGCTGCTGCGGAGGCTGAAGCAGAAAAGAAGCGAGTAGCTGCTCAGAGGAAACTGGCACTACAGGTGGCCAAAACAAGCCCTACCGTGAAGGCTATCGCAACCGGTGAACTATGGCTCTATATCGAGCCACTGCCGGAGTACGCCGCGGACGGTGTGCAGGATGCGGTCGATAACAGTATCAATACGTTAGAGGACGGGAGGCCGTACGGGACACGTATTCGTGAAACGAAAGACGAAGACGGGGCGGACATTTACGTGCGCTGGGTTCGCGATTATGGCGACCATATTCTGGGGCGTGCGATCAACCAAACAGTCATCCATGTTGGTCTGGGCGCGAACACGTGCACTGATGAGTGGCAGGCGTTTGACGCCAGCACAATTAAGCTCATCTTGTGGCATGAATTCGGCCACACGTTCGGGTACGGTCACAGCGATGATCCCGGCAACATCATGTGGCCATCGATGGAAACGCGTCCCGCTATCGAAAATCATATTGATGAGGTCATCTCGCCTGGATGGGCGTGGCGGATTCCCGTGTGTGGGAGCGGGGATTACCAGTTTGCCCTGGAAACGGAGAACGGGAACCATGCGTTTGATTTTGTCGTTGTTCGTGGAGATGTGAGTTGGGATGCTTTTTGGGATGAAGATTACTCCTTCTACCGGAATTGCAAGCGTCGATCATGGCAACGCCTCACGCAAACGTGCAACCTGAGCAGCGGGGCAGACGTGTTTATTACAAATCCTGACTCTGAGACAGCCATCCGTGTGCGCGGTCAGATTGTCCCGCTTGATGAGCCTGCCCGGCCTGATATGACGTGGGATTCGAATGCGTTCCTGTACGATGATGAGACGCTGGACTACTATCGGGGGCTGTTCGGCTGATAGCCGGTTCCGCGTCCCTACTCCTCGCCCTCATCCTCACGGACATCCGTGTCCTCGGCCATTCCCTCGGCGTCGTCGCTGACGTCATCGTCCGCACCGGATGCGTCGTCGTCGGCGTCTGTTTCGGTGGCGGCAGTTGCGGAGGAATCCTCAATGACCTGCGTGGCCTCTATGGTCGAGGGTTTGCCGTTCTTGCGGCCCGTCGTGGAGGCCTGCGTCGAGGCCCTTGGGGGTTTCTTCCCGGTGGAGCCGTTTGTCTCTGGTGGCTCGAGGATCTGATTCTCCGCCTCAGGAATCTGGGCGATGGCGGCTACCGTATCGTCGGAGTCCAGATTCATGACGCGAACGCCGCCGGTGTTGCGGCCACGCGGCCGGATCTCCTCCAGCGTCGTTCGGATGACGATGCCACCGGTTGAAATGAACATCATCTGCTCATCATTCCGCACGACGGCGATGCCCACGAGGGGGCCGGTTCGGTTCGGATTGACCTTGAAGGTGATCTGTCCGCGCGTTCCGCGGCCGTGCGGCATGTAGTTGCTGGTGCGGGTGATCTTTCCTGAACCCTTGGCGGCGATGACGAGCAGGTAGCCCTCCGGATCATTGACTGCCGCGCCAACGACGTTGTCATTGGGCTGCAAGCGGATGCCGCGCACACCGCCGGCCGTGGCGGAGCGGGGTCTGAGTTCCGCTGTAGAGAATTTGAGGGCGAGTCCCATCTCTGTGACGAGGAATACCTCATCTTCGTCGTGCGCGAGGATGACAGATACAAGGTCGTCGTTTGGCTCGAGGTCCATCGCCTTTTTGCCTGTACTGCGGATGGCGACGAATCGTTCGAGGGGAGTTCGCTTCACCTCGCCACGTCGTGTGATGAAGACGAGGTAATCGTGTTCGGAGAGGTCAGACGTGGCCATCACCGTGGTGACACGTTCGTTCGGCGCGAGGGCGCTGCCTTGGAAGAGGTTGGCGACGGGGATGCCGCGTGCTGTGCGGGAGGCCTCCGCCGGAAGGTCAAAGCACCGTAGCGTCGTCACACGCCCTCGATTCGTGAAAAAGAGCAGCGTGTCGTGTGTATCACAGACCAGAAGGTGGTGGACGGCGTCCTCTTCTCGTGTTGTGACACCCGTGATGCCGCGACCGCCGCGCTTCTGCACGCGGTAGGCGTTGGAGGACACGCGCTTGATGTAGCCACGCTGGCTGATGGTAACAACGACTTCCTGATGCGGGATCAGATCTTCACGGCGAACTGCGCCGAGCTCGTTCTCATCGATCTCTGTGCGGCGCTCGTCCCCGTGCTTCCCTTTGAGTTCTTCAATTTCCTCACGCACCACGGAGGTTATGCGTGAGGGGTCGCCCAGGATTCCCTCAAGCTCCGCTATCCGTTCCCGCAGTTGCTCCAATTCGTCCAGGATGGCCTGACGTTCCAGTGCGGCCAAACGGCGCAGTTGCATATCGAGGATTGCTTGGGCCTGTCGCTGTGAGAGCGTGTAGCGTTCGATGAGTGTGATGCGGGCTGCATCTGCGGATTCAGCGTTGCGGATGACAGTGATGACGGCGTCGAGGTTATCTAGGGCGATGCGCAATCCCTCAAGGACGTGGGCGCGATCCTGCGCGCGCCGCAACTCATAGCGCGTGCGGTTGATAACGATGTCACGCCGAAAGCGGATGAAATGGTGAATGATTTGGCGAAGAGGCAGCATTTGCGGCTGCCCGTCAACCAGTGCGAGGGTATTGATAGAGAATGAGGTGCGCATGGCCGTGTGCTCGTAGAGGTTGTTGAGCACGATGTCGGGGGCGGCATCACGTCGCAATTCGATGACCACGCGCATGCCATCACGGTCCGATTCGTCGCGGATCTCGCTGATGCCGTCCAGGCGCTTGCTGCGGACAAGATTAGCCATTTTCTCCACAAGGGCCGCCTTGTTGACCTGATAGGGCAACTCCGTAACGACGATCTGCGGACGCTGTCCCCGGCTTTCACTGTCTTGAATCTCTGCGCGGGCCTCGATGATGACGCGACCGCGTCCCGTGGCGTAGGCGCTGCGCACGCCTTCTGTTCCGCGAATGATCCCGGCCGTTGGGAAGTCTGGGGCCTTTATGAACTGGTGAAGTTCATCCAGCGTCGCGTCAAAGTCGCCACCCTCCGGCGTTTCCCGCCACCGGCCAAGGGTAAAGAGAATCGCGTCACACACCTCATTGAGGTTGTGGGGGGGGATATTGGTCGCCATGCCGACGGCGATTCCGGAAGTTCCGTTGACGAGCAGGTTTGGCAGGCGCGCGGGGAGGACAACGGGCTCGCGCTCCGATCCATCGAAGTTTTCGGCGAACGCGACGGTTTGGCGGTCAATATCGAGGAGCATTTCCTCCGCGATGGAGGCGAGCCGGGCCTCCGTGTAACGCATGGCGGCGGGGGGATCGTTATCGACGGAGCCGAAGTTACCCTGCCCATCAACGAGTGGGTAGCGTAGCGAGAACGGCTGCGCTAGGCGAACCAGTGCTTCATACACGGGAGAGTCACCGTGTGGGTGGTACTTCGCGATGACGTCTCCAACGACGCGGGCACTTTTGCGGTAGGGGGAGTTGTTGCGCATGCCCTGGTCGTACATGGCATAGAGCACGCGCCGCTGAACGGGTTTGAGGCCGTCGCGCACGTCAGGGAGCGCCCGCGAGACGATGACGCTCATGGCATAGTCCAGATACGCCTCGCGCATCTGGTGTTCGAGTGCTACGGGGCGCTCAACCATGTGTGATCGCTTCCATCTCAGGCTGCCGGATCGTCAGGCATTGTACATGCTGGAAGTAGAAATTCTTCTATCTATCGGTACGTTCAGTCTAGCATTTTGGCGTGAAAAATGCTTGCAAATGGTGTGCGTGC
The DNA here is from genome assembly GCA_965224255.1 of Dehalococcoidia bacterium. Classification (GTDB taxonomy): domain Bacteria; phylum Chloroflexota; class Dehalococcoidia; order UBA6926; family UBA6926; genus VXMO01. The sequence goes on along the minus strand of CBDCYO010000005.1, from coordinate 926,881 downwards.
AGAGGAAGTTCAGCCAGTTTGAGCGGGGTATCTGAGCGTACAGTGCGCGTGCTGTATGAGATGTCGCAGGGTTTTGGGGCGGGTCGCATCCGTGGGGGGGTGCCTACGAGGCACTCGTGTAGACGTCGGTCGTGGGTTTGAAGGCGGCCCAGGCAAACCACAGGGCGTTTTCCGCCCTGACGGGTTGGAGTTGCTGCTCCGCGAGCGGGCCTTCATCGCCGACGCCCAGCAGTGTCCACGTTGTGCCAGTTTCTGTATCGCGGAAAAACTCTCCGTTAGGCTCAAACGTAAGGATGGTGTCACCGACGCGTCGGCTGAATGCGGCGGCGGAACCGACGTCGTATGAGTCCGCGATGGCTTCCTCATCTAGGGCTGAGCGTGTGCCGGGTTTCCAGAACACGATGATGGGCTCGCCGCCTATCTCTGTATTGATCACGCGCTGCTGCCGCAATCTTCCGAAAGGAAACGCGATGGCCGTGTCACCAACCTTGACGCCCAGAATACGCTCCTTTGGCCCCAGTCGGTCATCGGGCTGGCCAACAAAGAGGTTCGGCAGATTGTTCGGCGCATCGTATGCGGGGTATAGGGAGTTCCCGTACATGGACCAGTAATTGGCATCTCTGCTGCTCACGGGCGATAGTACCGTGCCATTCGGGTAGGAGCGTGCAAATTCACGGAAGGAGGTTGTGTAGGCGGGGATGTACTCTAGACGCTGACCAGCCGCCGCGCCCACAATTGCCTGCCCGTCCGCCTGCTGCCACCATGATTCCGTGTGGTCATCCCACATGATCAAATTGGACAGGCGGAGGTTACCGGCGGTCCCAAAGTTCAGCTCAATGCCATCAACAGTGCGGTTGAAAGCTAGAGTCGTGTAACACCGGGGGCAGTAGGTGATGAGCACTGGAACGCCGCCGATCGTGTCGTTGACCACCTCATGAAACGTCAGAATGCCGAGCGGGTAGGCGCGGGCATCGCCGTTCACTTCCACCACGGCGACCGGATGATCACCCGTCATCCAGTTCAGGGTGGCGGCTTCCAGCAGGCTAATGAATATAGGCTGGTAGATGGGTAGGATGCCATTACGTCCCACGCCGACGGAGATGATCTCATCCGGGTCTACTGTGAAACGGTGGAAGTCCGTTTCGCGCCATTGGCTGATGTTGACCAGTAGGGGCGGGATTTCATCGTAAACAGTGACTCCGTCGACGATGGTGAATGGATCGCCGCCGAGAGTCAGTGGCGCTCCGGCCGACGGCACCGGTGGCCGGAGCGCCGGGTTCGTGCTTGGTATAAGGCCGCGATCGCCATCATCGGCGCTATTGCCGCATGCCGCTGATAGGACGATGAGAAGCAGCGCTGCGACGATTGCCGTGGCCGTGCGGCCAGGATGGATCTCTGCTGCGGCGCCTAAAGGCGTGTGTTTGGGAATGCGTTTCGTCATATCACTAGACACGAGCGCCACTGTAGAGGGCACAGAGCACCGTATCCAGTATGTCACGTGAGGCAGGATTGTGAGAAAAGAAGGGCTACCGACGTGCCGGCGACGTCGCGGGCTCGCTTGCGGTAATACGTGGCCGAACGCTAGACTTGATTCACGTTGGGGCGCGCCCGGATGCTTTCCTGTGATGTGGCGTCTGGTTATCACGGCTCCGCACCATGGAAGGTCTCAGTATCGCGACATGCATTCATTGAACAGCTTGACCTGAATGCCCTTTCCTTGAGGGTAGCGGCGTGACGTCCACATCACCGGAGCCTGTGCTGATCAGCGGCGGGCGCGTCATTGATCCATGGCAGGGACTTGATACCATCGCGGACGTGATGCTGCAGAACGGGCGCGTTGCGTGGACGCGCGTTGGTGCTGAAGGTGGCCAGAGCGTTCCACCCGGAACCTCCGTTATCGATGCGACCGGAATGGTCGTTGCGCCAGGGTTTATTGATCTCCACTGCCACCTCAGGGAACCTGGTCAGGAGCGCAAGGAGACCATTCAGACAGGTACTCTGGCTGCTGCGCGTGGCGGATTCACGACCGTCTGCGCAATGCCAAATACCGAACCGGCCATTGATACGGAGGAACGGGTCACAGGCGTTGTCCGGCGTGCGCGGGATGGTGCCCACGCGCGCGTCCTCCCGATCGGTGCAATTACGAAGGGACGTGCGGGCAAAGCACTCTCGGACTTGGCGAGTCTCGCGAGGGCGGGCGCGGTACTTTTTAGCGACGATGGGAATGCTGTCTTTGATCCGGAACTCATGCGGGCTGCGCTGCGTGCGTCCGAGCGACTTGGGATGTCTCTCAGCCAGCATTCGGAGGATCCAGGGATCATTGGCATCGCTGTGGCTCACGAGGGTGAGGCAGCCAGACAATTAGGTCTGCCGACAGCGCCCGGTACGGCGGAGACGAAGCTCATCGAGAGAGACGTGGCACTGGTGGCTCAAACTGGTGGCCGGCTGCATGTTGCGCATGTATCGACGGCCGGAGCCGTCGCGCTGCTCCGTGAGGTCCGGGAGCGCGGTTTGGCCGTGACAGCGGAAGTAACGCCACACCACCTCACACTGACAGATCAGGCGCTACTGGGCGCTCGGGGACCGCAGCATGGTTGGCCGAACGGTCCCGTGGCCGACACATCCTTGCGCGTCAACCCGCCGCTCCGATCGGATGAGGATGTGAACGCGCTTGTGGATGCCCTACGTGATGGCGTGATTGATGCCATCGCAACAGATCACGCCCCGCACGCGGTAGAGGACAAGTCCGGGGGGTTTGCCGAGGCAGCGCCGGGCATCTCCGGAATCGAGACGGCGTTTGGCCTGCTGATGACAGCGCTCGTGCACACTGGCCGCCTGGATATCGCCACACTCATTATGCGGCTGACACGTGGCCCCGCGATGGTCCTTGGCGCGGTTGCAGACGCAGAGGGACTTCGGGGACTGACACCGGGGGCTGTGGCGGACGTCGTTGTGCTTGACCCCGATCGTACGTGGACGGTGCGCGCTGAGGATTTCGCGTCTCTTGGCAAGAACACGCCGCTGGAGGGATGCCAACTGCGTGGTATGCCTCTCCACACGTTTGTCGGTGGACGCGTCGTCTGGTCTGCGATGCCTGAAGCCTCAATGGGAGGGACGACGCGGCAATGACACTGCGTGGGCAGGGCGCGGAACAGGAGGCGTTCCTCGTCCTCGAAGATGGTAGCGTCCACCGCGGGTACGCTTTTGGGGCTATCGGAACCGAGGCAACCGGCGAGGTCGTCTTCAATACATCGATGGTTGGCTACCAAGAAATGTTGACCGATCCCTCCTACGGCGGCCAAATCCTGGTGCCGACCTATCCCTTGCAGGGCAACTATGGAATCAATGATCGAGACATAGAGTCATCGCGCATTCAAGTGCGGGGTTTCGTCGTGCGCGAGGTGTGTGATGTGCCGAGTAATCGACTCTCAACCCGAACGCTTGACGAGTATTTGCGGGATGAAGGGACGCCAGGGATCTACGGCGTGGACACGCGGGCGCTGACGCGGCGTCTGCGCATGGCGGGCGTGATGATGGGTATTCTCACGACAGATGTGACGCCGCAGGATGCTTTGGAACGACTTCGACATGCGCCGGACTACGGCAGCTTGGATCTCGTCAACGAGGTTGCAACGTCGGCACCCTATGAATGGACTGACGGCCCAGAGGAGTTGCCTGCAGATGCGCCGCATATCGTCGTTGTGGATGAGGGGCTGAAGTACAATATTCTACGTTTGCTGCGTCAGCGCGGCTGTGCAGTGACAGTCGTTCCCAGTTCCACGTCATTTGAAGATCTGATGACCCTCCGCCCCTCTGGGGTGCTGCTCTCCCCTGGGCCTGGTGATCCGGCACGCGTGGGCGCCGCCGTGCAGACGGCACGCGAACTGCTGGGAAAGGTGCCGGTGATGGGGATTTGCTTGGGGCATCAGGTTGTCGCCCGCGCCCTCGGGGGGCAGACGTACAAGCTTAAATTTGGGCACCGGGGGGGGAACCATCCGGTCAAGGACCTTGCGACCGGCCGAGTAGCAATTACGGCGCAAAACCATGGCTACGCCGTCGGTGCTGATGGGCTGCCAGCGGGCCTCGATGTGAGTCACCTCAATCTGAACGACAACACGGTTGAGGGGCTTACGCATCGTGAGATGCCGCTGCTGACGATTCAGTACCATTCTGAGGCATCACCGGGGCCGTTGGACAACGAATATCTTTTTGACCGGTTCCTAGACTTGATTCGAGAATACGGGTAGGGTATAGTGTCACGCAGCGCGGGTACGGCGGATATAGTTTGTCGTCCGATGTCGGATGTCATGGCGTCGGGCCAGGAAGGAGGCTTCTATGGTGCTCGAAATGGAGGCGCCAATGGAACGAGGCGTCATGCCTGCATCATCAGAGCCACAGCGTCGGCAATCACAACTGGTGGAGTACGAGATTCTCGACTCGTTTTGGGTACACTACCATCAATGGATTTGGCTGTCCGGCTTGGTGCTTATCACGCTCTCGATGTTTGGCATGGCCGTGCTGCCGATGGGGCTGGCCGGCCACGAACTGCGTACAGAGATTGTCAGCTTCGTTTCAGTTATTTCGGTTGCGCTCACGCTGATCTGGTGGGGGCTACTGCGTCACATGCTGAATGGGCTGGGCGTTGTTCAGCATCGCAAGCGCGAGATCGAGCGCAATCTGGGTATGCGTATGGAGTTCTACCTTGCGGCCTCCCGTGCGCCGCGAAAGAGAGACCGCATCCGCGAGTTCGCACAGCAGGAGGCGGGCGACGATCCGGAGTTGCGCGCAGATTTGGCCGATTTCCTTCGCTCCATCACGGTGCGGCAGAACTTCCTCCCTGCGGAGGAGGTCGTTTGGAACGTCATTCCGCTCCTTTTCGTGGGCGCGTGGGTCACATTCTGGGCGATTGTCGCGGGCCCCGCGGTGTTCGGCCTCTTCAGCTAACGTTCTGGATTCTTCATGAATCACACGCCCCGGCGCGCACTGCCGGGGCGTGTGATTGCGTGTCTGCCCCACACGTGGTCACACGTGACGGGAAGCCCGCGTGACGACTGCGGCGGGCCGCCCATCACGGGTTCTTGTCCTCGGTAGCGGGCCAATAGTCATCGGCCAGGCTGCCGAGTTTGATTACGCGGGCACACAAGCGTGCCGGGCCCTCCGTGAGGAAGGCGTCACCTCGATCCTGGTGAACTCGAATCCCGCGACCATCATGACGGATCATGAAATTGCGGACATCGTTTATATCGAACCCCTAACCGTCGAAGCCGTCACGCGCGTAATCGAGCGCGAACAGCCGGACGGACTTCTACCCACTCTGGGCGGGCAGACCGGCCTGAATCTCGCTGTTGACTTGGCGGAGGCCGGCGTGCTGGATCGCTACGGCGTGGGACTTCTGGGCACACCACTGCGTGCAATTCGTATGGCGGAGGATCGCAGCCTCTTTCGGAACATGCTGGAGGAAATCGGTGAGCCTGTACCGGAGAATGAGGTGGTCACAACTGTCGAAGGCGCACGCGCAGTCGTGGAGCGTCTTGGTCTTCCCGTTGTTATCCGCCCAGCGTACACGCTGGGCGGCACGGGCGGTGGCATCGCCTACACGCTGGAACAGTTCGAGGGGCAGGTGCGGACGGGGCTCTCACATAGTCCCATTGGACAGGTGCTTGTTGAACGCAGCCTCATTGGCTGGAAGGAGATTGAGTATGAGGTGATGCGTGACGGCGCGAACACGTGCATCACCGTCTGCAACATGGAAAACATGGACCCGATGGGTGTGCACACGGGTGATAGCATCGTCGTTGCGCCCAGTCAGACGCTGACAGACAAGGAGTACCAGATGCTCCGGTCCGCCAGCCTTAAGATCATTTCGGCGCTCGGCATCGAGGGTGGCTGCAACGTGCAGCTCGCGCTGGAGCCGCATCCGATCATTGCCGGCAGGGGTGACAACGCGGGATATGCGGCTTCTCCCTACTACGTCATCGAGGTCAATCCACGCGTCAGCCGCTCCTCGGCATTGGCGTCCAAGGCGACCGGTTATCCCATCGCCCGGGTGGCTGCCAAGATAGCCGTGGGTAGGCGATTGGATGAAATTCCCAATGCTGTCACACGGGTCACGTCGGCCGCATTTGAGCCGGCACTCGATTATTGCGTGGTAAAGATACCGCGCTGGCCGTTCGACAAGTTCCCGTCCGGTGACCGTTCTCTGGGGACGCAGATGAAGGCCACGGGTGAGGTGATGGCAATCGACCGCTCATTTGAGTCCGCCTTGCAGAAGGCGGTCCGGTCTCTGGAGGTTGTGGGCGATAGCCTGTTGTGGGAGCACGGGTCATGGAAGGCGATTTCTGACCCACTCGAAGAACTGCCGCTTCACCCCAATGATCAGAGGCTGTGGGCGGTTATGGCGGCGCTGCGGCGCGGCGTGGCTCTGGAGGACATATCAATCCGGACAGGCACTGATCCGTGGTTCCTGCACAAGCTGAACGCCATCGTTGGCATGGAGGGTAGGTTGCTTGCAGAGCAGCTAACTCCGCGTCTGCTGCGTGAAGCCAAGCGCGCGGGTTTCTCTGATACGCAGATCAGTACACTGGCGGATCGCCTGCCGGAGCAAGTGCATGAACTGCGGGAGGAATGGGACATCCGGCCCGTCTACAAGATGGTCGATACATGCGCAGCGGAGTTTGATGCGGCCACGCCGTATTTCTATTCGACGTATGAGGAGGAGAACGAGGCGCCGCCTCTGGAGGGCCCCTCGGCGGTCGTTATCGGCAGCGGTCCGATACGGATCGGGCAGGGCATCGAGTTCGATTACTGCTCCGTCCACGCAGCGTGGGCCCTGCAAGACGAAGGCGCAGCGAGCATCATCATCAACTCCAATCCGGAGACAGTGTCGACGGACTTTGATACCTCAAGCCGCCTCTACTTCGAGCCTCTGGACGAGGAAGGCGTTGCGTCTGTCTTGCAGAATGAGCGGATCGTCCGGGGTGGGGAGGAGTTCTTCCCGGGGACTGCTGCGCAATTTGGGGGACAGACGGCCATCAACCTCATCGCTCCGCTGCATAGGCGAGGCTTTCGGATCCTTGGAACACTGCCGGCAACCGTGGACCAGGCAGAGGATCGGCAGAGATTTGACGAATTCGTGACGACGCTTGGAATTCCGCGCCCACCCGGCGCCGGTGTCACCTCCATTGAGGAAGGGCTGGTCGTCGCGAACGCTATCGGCTATCCAGTGTTGGTCAGGCCTAGCTATGTTCTTGGCGGGCGGGCGATGGAGATCATCCACACGCCCGCTGAATTCACGCGCTACGTCATGGCCGCCATGTCTGAGGTGGGCCACGAGCGCCCCATCCAGGTGGACAAGTTCCTGGAGGGGATGGAAGTGGAAGTTGATGCTGTCAGTGACGGCCAAGATGTGTTGATTCCGGGCATCATGGAACATATCGAGCGCGCGGGTGTTCATAGCGGCGACTCAATGGCCGTGTATCCCGCCGCTTCGTTGTCAGAGGACGATCAACGCCAGATCGTCGATTACACAATTCAGCTTGGCCGTGCATTTGGCATCATCGGGCTGATGAACATTCAGTTCGTCGTCGCGCAGAACGAAAACCAAGATGGCACAGTGGCGCCCTCGACGGTGTATGTCCTTGAGGTTAACGTTCGTTCAAGCCGCACAGTGCCCTTCATCTCCAAGGTGACGGACGTCCCACTGGTCAATCTCGCCACACGCGTCATCATGGGGCAGACGCTGAAGGGGATGGGTTATGGGAGCGGGTTATCGCCGCGCAAGCCACTCGTCGCCGTCAAGGCGCCCGTCTCGTCCATGTCAAAACTCATCGGCGTGGATACGTACTTGGGCCCGGAAATGAAGTCAACCGGTGAAGTGATGGGCATTGATACGTCCCTTGCGCCGGCACTCACGAAGGCACTACAGGCCGCGCGACTCATGCTGCCGCAATCGGGCGGCATCCTGGTCAGCGTGTCTGACCGCGATAAGACGGAGGTTGTGCCAATCACACGTCGGCTGGCGGCGCATGGCTATCAGGTGTACGCCACGGAGGGCACGGCCACGATATTGCGCGCCGTCGGTATCGAGATCACCGGCGTTCCCGCCAAGGTCAGCGAGGGCGAGCAGGGAGGTGTGACGACCACGGATCTGATCCGCGATGGCCTCGTCCACGCCGTTGTCAATACCATGTCCGGCAACCGCGTGCCGCTGCGTGATGGCTTTGAGATTCGACGTGCCGCCACAGAGCAGGGCATACCGTGCTATACGAGCCTCGATACGTTCCGCGTTGCCGTCGATTCCGTCACCAGCGGCGCGAAGGCCGGTGAGTACAGCATTATGCGGCTCGATGAGTACGTGAACGGCCACCCGGCGGATGGTCTGCCACCCGCGTGACGCACAGGGGGCTATTACCGTAGCGGCAACTCTACAGTTGCGCTGCCCCGGACGCAGGGGCGACTGGCGCTTCCTTCGCTCCACAGGTCAAGCTCGACTAGGCCGGCACCGTCATCATCGCGCCGTATCTGTGTGATACGACCGTAGTGAGTGATTGTCTCACCGATGAAACCAGGGGAGCGGTTTTCGGCTCTGAAGCGCCGGAGAATTCCCCGCCGTCCCATCCACCGCGTTGCGGTCTGGCACAGCATGTCCGCCAGCAGGTCGCCCTGCGCGACGCGCTCCGGCAAACCCTCACGCTCCGCGTAGACACGGTCATAGTGGATCAGGTGACTGTTTGTCTTGACGAGGCCGTACAGGAACACCTGCACAGTCGAGATGAATCGGGGCAGTGGCGTCAGCGCGTCACCCTCTGTGATGTCTTCCCATACAGGTGTGTCCGTCCACTGGGGTGGATCGGCGGGCCGCGTCTGCGCACCATCCTCCACTATGAGGTTCCACGCACGGTCCTCGATCTGCGCCGGCGCGGGCTGAGGCACGGTGGCCGTCGTCGTGCGGTCGATCATCACTGCGCGGCCGCGCTGATTCGTTAGCGTCGTCTCTTTCGTCGTGAAGATCATCTCGCCGGAGCGGCCCCGTTTTTCCTCCACGCCGATGACTGCTGCCTGACGGGTAAGCACGTCCCCGGGCCTGATGGGTTCGATGAGTGTGACGTCTGTGCCGGTGTATCGCGACTGTGCGCCAGGTATGCGTAGTTGGAGGGGGTCATCACGGGCGGTGGGCAGGCCGTCTGCCCTGAGGTGCGCGATGGCGGTTGGTGGAAAGCTTGTGAAGCCGGTGAAGAGGGGCGGGGCGACGATGCCACCGTACGGGCCATCACTGGCGGCTTTCTCATCGATGTAGGCAGGACGCACATCATCGACGGCGTAGGCGTAGCGGGCGATTTCGTCGACTGTTACGGGTGGGCGCGACTCCGGCTCAGACACGCGTCCGATGAGATGCCGTGCAGCCTGCGTCATCTCGCTTTCCATCCAACCTCCCGCCGAAGGTTCACCCTCGATTCACCTCTTGCGAAAGGATACGCTCTATAGGCGAAGGGCGCCCTCCCTGCTCAGGCGGGGTCCACGTTGCCCATGATGGCATTCGTGTGGCACAGTGAGCGCCATGACGACGAACGTCGGACAAACAGCACTTGGGCATCTGCGTATCGTTGAGTTTGGTGGTGGGAGCGGGGCTACGGCTCTCGCCGGACGCCTGTTGGGCGATATGGGCGCAGACGTGATTCTCGTTGAGCCGCCCGGTGGTGTCGCCGCTCGGCGCATCGGCCCGTTCGCCAATGCGATCGATGACCCGGATCGCAGCCTGCTTTTCCTTGATCACAATCACAACAAGCGCTCGGTCATGGTGGACCTAGAAACTTCGGAGGGGCAGGAAGCTGCGCGTCGTCTGGGCGCTTGGGCGGACGTTCTGCTGGAGTCGTACCCGCCCGGTCATCTTGCTGTGCGACGGCTCGGGTATGAGGATATGGCGGCGATAAATCCAGGCCTCGTCTATGGCTCGCTGACGCCATTCGGACAATCAGGACCGTACAGGGATTACGCGGCGACGGAGCTTGTGATTCAGGCATTGGCAGGTGATCCGTGGGTGTACGGCGACGATGAACGCGCACCGGCGATGGTTCCCGGTGATACGACGGCACGTGTAGGCGCCATGCACCTGGTGTATGGCGTCTTGCTGGCGCTGCGTGAGCGACGGTGGTCAGCCCGTGGGCAACACGTGGACGTTTCGCGGCAAGACATCGGAGTGTGGCAGCTGGTGAGCGGCGCCCTGGCACGCGTCGGCTTGCGGGGCGAGGTGTTTCGGCGGCCGGGCAAGGCGTCCAGCGGCATCGGCAGCATCTATCTGTGCGCCGACGGAGTCGTGCAATTCTTCCCTTCCACGAATGCCCAGTTCCGCGGACTCGTTACAGGATGGATGCAGGACTCCACATTCGACGACGATGTGTGGGATGACACGAACTTCCGGCGCGACAACTGGGATCTGATCGACGGCCGCCTCAAGGATTTTTTTGCCATGCGGACGACGGCGGAGATTGAGGACGGCGCGGCACAGCACGACGTGCCGATGGCGCGGTTGTCCACAATGGCGGAATTTGTGGAGCATCCGCACACGGTGGCTCGCAAGTTCGTCATTGATACCAGGCACCCCGTCATTGGCGATTATCGTGCGCCGGGTCCGCCGTATCGATTCAGCAGGACGCCATGGGCCGCGCACAGGCCGGCGCCGCGTGTTGATGAGCACGGTGCGGAGCTCCGCATGCTCATCGAGAGGCTGTCCTCCGCGCGTGCCGACCTTCCGACGTTCGTCCCGCGGCATCACGATAGGCGCAAACAGCCGCTGGAGGGGATACGGATTGCCGATCTGAGCCGCGTGTTCGCAGGCCCGTTTGCCACGATGCTGCTGGCATTCCACGGCGCGGAAGTCATCCGCATCGAGTCCCAGGATCTGCCGGCGTTCAGGCAGCCGCAGCAGCCGAACTACCCTGAACTGAACCGCAACAAGCTGGCCGTCACTATCGATATGCGCTCCAAGAAGGGACAGGAACTCATTAAGCGCATTGTCGCGCAATCCGACGTCGCCATTGAGAATTTTCGGCCGACGGTTATGGACCGCATGGGGCTTTCGTATGAGGAGCTTCGGGCCGTGCGTCCAAATCTGATTATGGCATCTATGTCAGGATACGGTATGTCCGGCCCTATGCGGGACCGGCCGGCTTTTGGGCAACTTCTCATGGCGTTCGGCGGACTGTCCTATATGTGGGGACATCCGGAGAGCGATATCGATACGCGCCCCAAGAACGCCTATTCAGACTTCGTGCTGGGGGCACAGGCGGCGATGGCCGTGATGATGGCATTGGAACACCGAGACCGAACGGGTGAGGGACAGCACATCGAAAGCTCTCACGTTGAGGGACTGGCTGCGCTGCTGGGGCCGGAAATGCTGAGCTATTTGATCAACGGCGTGAATCCGCAGCCGCGCGGCAATGCGAGCGATGTGTATGCGCCGCACGGAATCTACCCCTGCCTTGGCCACGACGCGTGGGTGGCGATCACAGTGGGGAATGATGAGCAATGGGCGCGGCTGGTCACTGTGATGGATAGTCCGACATGGGCAACCGACGCCACGTTCGCCACCCACAGGGGACGCCTCGCTAACCGTGCCGCATTAGACGCACGGCTCAGCGAGTGGACCTCGACTAAGTGGGGAGGGCAGCTGCAGGTAATGCTACAAGCCGTGGGCGTTTCGTGCGGCGCAGTTCAGAACCCTCTGGAGCTACTGAGCGATCCACAGCTGCGGCATCGCGGAACCATTGTGACTGCGCACCACGACCCGGAATGGTGGGGGACGCTGGAGCACCCGGGTGTGTCGGCACATTTGAGCGCGACGCCGGGCTGGGCGACGGACTCCACACCCGGCATGGGTCAGGACAATGACCGCGTCCTGAAACAACTCATTGGCTTACAGGATGCGGAGATTGAGTCCCTGACCGCAGAGGGTGTGTTGCAGTAGGCGTTCCTCGCCTATGTCGACACTGTTTCTTCACCGGAAGTAGCAGGGTCGGGCGGGGCCACGGTGAGACAACGCCTACAAATGCGCCTGCCTACGGAGATCTGCACTTTCTCGTCGGCATCAATTATGTCTTCTATCCGGGCTTGGTGGATGAGAACGCTCCAATCGGGCGTCCCATAGTGCTTCCCTTTCCATCCACATGCAGTTGGGCGGGAGTACGACCCCATTCCTAGAAGAGCCGTGGAATGATGGAATACCGTTTCCATATCTCGAACGTACAGCTCCTCTTCTTTGCGCAGCTCGGAGAAAGTCTTCTGAGGCCGAATCATCTGGTTGATCCGATCAAAGTTGTCGATCATTGCCTCAATATTGCTCGGGCCCTTCTTTAGGGCGTCGTTTATGCGGTTTTCGTTATATTCGGCCTCCCTGCGAGTGCCAAACTGATTAACTAGGCGGACCTTGAATCGTCGGCCGGAGGTCTCAACAGCCCCAACCCCGATGGCGTGCTCTGCGTATCGGGCTGCGGGATCATTTGTCGATCCCACGTAGAAAGAGCCGTCATCGTCAAACTGGAGGATATAGCTATAGTAGAACTCTGGTTGAGCAATGGCGTCGGCGCGGTGCTTTCGTTCTTCATGATCCATACTGGAACCCCCGTAGGATGTGAGTATGGATAGGGTAGCACTTCGTTCCGGTGAGTCAATATCGCAACGTAGGCGGGGCGGGGGTAGCGGCGCATGTGGTTTCACGGCCGACACGCCCCCCTGACTTCTCTCGGCCTATACTTCTGCACCATATACTATTGACGGAGAAGGTAAACCAGATCAGTTAGAGAAGGCCACATCGTGCCGGAGATTGCGTTCTATCATTGGGCGACTTGAGGGACGTGCAAGAGGGCGAAGGCGGCGCTTTCGCAGGCGGGTCTGTCGTTCGCTGAGAGGGATTTCTTCAAGGATCGGCTGACAAGGGATGATATTCTCACCCTCCTGAATGGAGAGCCACCCAGTTTCATCTTCAATCCGCGATCGGCGACTCTCAAGAAGAGCGGTGTCTCGCCCGACTCGCTAACTGAGGGGCAGATGCTCGCCCTGCTCGTGGAGGAGCCGCGCTACTGGAAAAGGCCGGTCGCCGTCATTGATGGCCGACTCATCGCGGGCGCGAATGCCAGGATCCTGGCAGCGGAACTCGGACGTTGAGCGAGCCTAGCCCCTGGCTGGTAAGGTCACGCTGGCTGTGCCGGGCGTGACGTGTTCGCCTTTCTGGTTCCTGATCAGGAGTTCCAGGTTGACGATGTGTTGACCGTCATCATCGATCCTCTTGTCCACCACCCGTCCTGTGCACGTCAGCACATCATTCTTGAAATTGATGCCACGCAACTGGGCGTTGAGTGTGAGGATGACGCCATTCTCACCGATCCATTTCCGCACCAGGGTGTGTAGATACGATATGCGAATGCGCCCCTGTCCAATAACGGCGGGCTGGCCGTTCTCCTTTGCGCCCTCATCGTCCATGTGGTAGGGAACAAACTCATCGTACGTGGCAGCCCAGCGATTCCAGTTCATCAGATCGGTCGCGCGCTCGAACGGCGGGAGTTCCTGGCCGATGGTCACGTCATCCCAGTAGAGCATCGCGGTGTTCGTCGTCATGGCCTACTCCGTTCCCCTACCATGCGATGTTCGTCGTGCGGGTCGTTTTCACGGTCTGGTCGCCCTGATTTGTCCACGTCTCAATGGTGATATAGAAGAGCATCGGTCCGATGCTACCTGAGCGCTCATAGATGTCCGTTGCCTCGATGACGCTAGTGATGACATCTCCAGGACGCATCCGTGCGTGGTAGGTACTATCGACTCCACCGAAGAGGAAGCGGGGAGGCGCGCCAGGTGGCCGCAGGTTGCGCGCGTCCTCCAGAGAGTCCTGTTCCTCGCTGATCCGGTCTGGCTGCGGACCGATGTGTGCGCGTCCAATCATCCACGCAAACGGGTTGAATTCTTCTGGCGCGATGATGCCCCCCCAGCGGGATGCTGCGGCATGCTCCGCGTCCCAATAGATGCGCGGGGGAACCTCTGGCCAATAGATGGAGATTGCGGCTCGGCGGACATCGCTTTCCGAGATTGGCGGCGATGAAAGAGGCGGCGTCTTCGAACCGACCCACGCCCGCATGGCGGGCGTAATCAGGGGCTGGCCTTCACTGTTGGACGTCATTTGTCCGGTCTTTCAATCCAGAACTGCGCGAACTGGCTTAGTCGCCTCGGCAGTGGAGTGGGCGAACAGAGTCGGAGCTACTTCCTGAGCTCCTTTTCCAGGTTTTTGATGAAGTCCTTCATCTGGGAGTTGGCTTTTGAGCGGATCAGCGGCTGGCCGAGTGTGCCGACGCGGCCCATAAACTGGATATCCGTCGCGACGGTGAGGGAGGCGCTATCTGCTCCCGCCTCGGCAATGGCGGCATCAACGATGACGCGTAGTCCGCCGCCGAGGCGTCTGTCATTCGCCTGACCTTCGATGCGCCACGTGTACTTTTCTGCGTTCTGTGTCGCCTTCAACTCGCCCTGAAGGGTCAACTTCATCGGGCCGACGCCAACCTGCATGGTGCCTGAATACGTGCCATCGCCCGTCGCAGCCACGTCTTTAACGCCGGGAATCAACCCCGCCGCACGCGGCACATCCTGCAAAAGAGCCCACACATCCTCACGTGAGGCGCCCACCTGTGATTCTTGTTCGATCTTCATGTATCCTGTCGCTTCCCTTCGATATCCCTCTGACTGACGCTAGAGATTTCTACTGATCCAGTCCCAGCACGCGGGTCAGCGCTCGGCGTGTGAACACCACTGCCATGTCCGTCTTGTATTCCGCGGAGCCACGGAAATCAGGTGTCGGCGCACAGAGATCGCGAACGGTCTCAGCCGCCTGACTCACCAGGTCCGTTGTCGGCGCCTTGCCCAGCAGCAGGCCTGCGACACTCTCCGCGTACACGGCTGTTGAATTGACCGCGCCCAGGCCGACGCGCACGTCTGTGACGAGACCACCCTCAACGAGGCCGAGAGCGGACACGGCAACGGTGGGGTAATCGTCCGCTGTGCGGGGCAGGAACTTGATGTACGTCGTCTTGGCGTTGGCTGGCGCCGGTGGAATGGTGATTCCCGTAACGATCTCACCCTCCTCGACGCCCGTGGTGTAATAGTCGACAAACCAGCCGTCGCGCACGTTGACCGTTCGCTCCCCGTCCTTAGAGGCGACGTGGACACGTGCATCGAGTACAAGGAGTGACGGGGGCGGATCCTGCGCCGGGTCGCCATGCGCGACACCGCCGCCGACTGTCGCCACGTTGCGCACGCGAACTGTGGCCACCTCGCTGTAGGTCTTGGTCAGGAGCGGCAGGTTGTCGTGCACGACGTCAGACGTGGCCATCTCCTGTTGCGTGGTGCGGCCACCGACCTGCAGTCCCTCGCCTGTCATGCGAATGTAGTCGAGCCCGTTAATGTTCTGGAGGCTGACGAGGTGGTCAACATAGATGAGATCCTGCTTCATCATGTTGATGAGGCCTGTGCCTCCGGACATGACGCGTGCATCTTCAGCGTAGTCATTCAGGATGCTATGAGCATCGGCCAGGGTGGCGGGAGTGTGGAACTGGAAGTCTCTCATTGCGCGCCCCCTACTTGCCCAGGCGAATGACTTCGCCGGCCTTTTGAATCGACTCGATGATCTTGTAGTAGCCCGTGCAGCGGCACAGGTTGCCCATCATCCAGTCCTTAATCTCGTCCTCCGTCGGATCGGGATTCTGCTGGAGCAGGGCACGGGAGGCCATGATCTGGCCGGGCGTGCAAATGCCGCACTGGAACCCACCATAATTCATGAAGGCCTCTTGCAGCGGATGCAGTGTGTCGCCGTCTGCGACGCCCTCAATGGTCGTGATCTGGGAGCCGCTGGCCTGCACGGCAAGGAGGATGCAGGAGGAGACGATGGCGCCGTCGAGTTCCACCGTGCAGATGCCGCAGACTCCGACGCTGCAGGCCTCCTTGGTCCCCGTAAGGCCAAGGTCATACCGAATAAAATCCACGAGAGTTCGTCGTGGAGGAACCTCCGCAGTGTACCCCGTGCCGTTGATGGTGACTGCCACGGGCACGCGCGCTGTCGCCGCATTCTGTGTCATACGTCCCTACCCCTATCCCTTGCTGACTTTTCAGGCGCAACAAACCGACACCGCATTCCCCCCCACTCGTCCAACAAGACACCCCGTGCGCTCAGATAACACATCAAGGCGACCAACCGGATAGGACGCGGGCAGCAAACCGGCGCTGCATTTTGATTATATCAGCGGTCGACCGCGTGTGGGTGTCGTGAGGGGCACAATTCAAGGCGCCAAGGAGAAGGCGTTTAGGTTCTTCGCTGCGCTCAGAATGACGGGAGGGGCGCTCAGAATGAAACAGGAGGGGCACTCAGGATGAAAGAGAGGAGCGTGGGATTGACTGGGGGCCGCACGGCTCAGCTGGCAGGAGAGGGGGCGAGGAGATTTCCTGGGACGAGCCATGAGGGTGAAGGCATGCTGCTGGTCGTGTAGTAGCCCCCTATGTACCTCCTCATCACCGCCTGAAAGTCCGCGCATCTAAGGCGAGCCGCCATCACAAACGGCAGGGAGGATGTTTTCGGGACGTGCTATCCTCACCAGCTCGACAGCCACTTCGAAATCACTCGAGGAAAAACCAAAAACTCCCGCATGGGACTCCATAGCGACCGTGGGTTGATGTGTGACGGAGGATTGGCGTTGAGTTACCCGCTCAATAGCAAGCTTGGCATCTGAGACGTTCAGTACGGCAAACCGCCCATCTTCCTTGACTTGCAGGGCGAACTCTCTGCGGACACGATCAAGTGCGCCAACCAAATCAGGTTGCCCCAGTACTCTAGCCAGTTGACTGAGAGGAATTGATCTTGAGGCCTTAGCTCAAACGCGGCCACCGAAGGCAATCCATTCTCAACCCTCGCCGGAGAGCAGTACCGCTGAGCTATGAATTGAACCGCTGGCGCTGGGGGCAATTCCCCGCCTGTGCCTCTGTCTGCCGATCCCCGGGGAATGCCAGTTCGAAACTCCATAACAAAATCGGAAAGGGTTAGAGTCTCTGTTCGAGTTGCTGTGTCTCTCGCGTTCGTTGCTATGGTCATATCTGGCCCCCCGATAGCATGTTCAGCGTCTCGATGATAAGGGACTGATGATCCTCCCATCGGGCAATGGCCTCCCTGAACTCTGCCGCGTTGAGAGGTCCCTCGTAGTGAAGATTGCAGTCAACTCCGACTGCGTTCCGAACTTGTCCCTCTACTACAAATTGATCGCTGAAGGCGAGGTTTAAGACCGCACCATGAACATCGAAGGCAAATCTGGGGACCATGCTCATCATCCGGGGATCGTGATCCTCCCACGGGACATCTTTCAAGAATCGCCCGCACAGCCACCCACGGGGGTCTTCGGATTCCATAGACACGACACAGTTCAACCCTAAGCTACGGTAGGGGACGTACTCTATTTTACGTCGATACTCAATTACTGAGCGATGAACTTGGTATGAGTTTTGGAATGAAGACTCGCAATTCTCGATAACGGACATTCTCGAACCATCCATAAGCCACTCACCCTTAACCCCGAAGCGAACTAACGACAACGGCGGAGTATTGATAGCTTCGCTTATGGTCCAGCCATCAGGCACTATCCGGAATCCGCTAGGAAATCTCTAGTAAGAATTGAGGGGTTATGAGATTGCGCAGTTACCACAACACTCACGGTATGCAGCCGAAACAGGGACTCGAGAGTCACAGCCAACCTCCGGAAGGGTTGTCAGATCCCTCATGTGGGAAGGGCACCAGGGCTATCATACTTCAGCAGTCCGTCACTTGCAGTTCCCAGGAGGGCACCGCTTATTGTGTCACCGCCGCACCCGGGCAACCGGAAACCACAAGGCGGGAGCGGTCACCGTATGCTAGATCATTATAAGGTCAGGGGGCTGAATGTCGTCACCCTTAGCCTAGTGGGACAGTTGTTGGATATGCACTCCGCCATCCCACACTTCCCGTTTATGATTCCAACCTGAACCTCAGCATGAAGGTTCTTGATTTTGTCTAGATTGGTGGGCCTAAGTTGACGGTAGGCAGAACCATCTTTGAGATGAGGATGGCACTGTGAGGCGCATTGCCCCCATCCTCTTACACAATCCCGTCCGAACAGACGATGCGAATGACTTGTGGCTCCGCAGGCTGGGACCGGTCGGTGTCATCGGGCGGGTTGAGGCGGTACCGTTCCCGGAGAGCTTCGAGGTGGGTCAGGAGCACGGAGCCTTCAAGCCTTAGATTCCTGATTTCGCCCACGGCGCTCTCAACCTGTGGCGATACCTCCCCCAGGAATATCTGACGCAGCACGTCGATACGGCTCAGCAGTCCTGCGTCCTCACGGGCTTCGCGCATGGCGATA
Organism: Dehalococcoidia bacterium; assembly: GCA_965224255.1. Classification (GTDB taxonomy): domain Bacteria; phylum Chloroflexota; class Dehalococcoidia; order UBA6926; family UBA6926; genus VXMO01. The sequence continues at coordinate 908,468 of CBDCYO010000005.1, read as the reverse complement.
CTCAGGTGGCGCGAGACGTGGCGGCGCGCCCTAGTGTCGCGTGGCCTTCTAGCCCTGCCCAGTCGTCGCTGGAAGTCGGTGCTGAATGCCTCGAACGCAACCATAACGCGCTCATTTGTGCCTTCGGGCAACGGCTGGGCGGGCGTCTCCGGGCCGCACTCAGCCGCCGCGATGAGTTGGGCCGGGCTAATGGCGCGGGCTTCCAAGTCACTGCCGACCACATAGCAGCTTCTAACGCCTCCGGCGCTCAGCAGGGCCAGCGTTTCTCCCTGTCGCGGATCGTCGAATGGCGAGGATACAGACGCCATCGTCGCCGGAGACATGAGCGGTGCCTGTGACCCCTCTACCCCCAACACGTTCTGAGTGTAGCTCTCGTTGGACGCCTCTACCTGCACCATCCGCGCTTGAAGAGCGGATCGTATCCCATCAGGCAGCTGGGTGATTGTTTGCCACAAGTCAGGGTCATCTTCTTGAATGCGCTGGAGCAGCGTGATGGCTCGCTGATTCGCGGCCACTTCGTCCAGTCCGTCTTCCATCTCAGGCAGAGTCTTGCCCTCGTAGATGCGGTACATCGCACTTGCGTTCAGCCGTTCGGCATCCGAAAGTAGTTTGCTGTCCAATCCTATGAGGTCGTGGAACGACTGGATGCGCCGGTGGAGACGTTCGGTTAGGGACAACTCAGCGTCCACCGCTACGTCGGGCCACATGTTGTGCAGGTTGATGACCTCGTGCTCCGTGCCGATGCGGTCGATCCGCCCGAACCGCTGGATGAGCCGTACCGGATTCCAGTGCAGGTCATAGTTCAGCACGCAGGCGCAGTCCTGCAAGTTCTGACCCTCGGATACGATGTCCGTCGCTAGCAACACCCGTATTTCTGGACCAGGCAAAGGCTCGCGTGCCCCCAAGTTCCAAGTTGGAGAGAATCGTTTTACTATCCTTTCGGCGTCATGGCTCGTGTTGCCAGTCAGCCGCGCGATGTCCGCCTGTCGGCCGTTGGGGTTCAACTCCCTATAGAGATAATCCACCGTCGTCTCGGCCTCGGAGAAGACCAGTACTTTCCCCGCCTGCACTTCAGGCCGGGCCAGGAAATCCCGCAGCGCACGCAGCTTGTCGTCGTCCTCTGGCCCGATGTCCTTCACACGCCCGAGGATGTCCTCCAGCACGTCGTGATCCGCATCGAGGTCTCGTATCCACCTGTCGGTATCGAAGTCGACGGCACTGTGGACCAGCGTGTCGCGCTCGCTGCCCGCCTGCTGGCGACGCTGCTCTTCCTGTCTCAGCACCTCCAGCAGGTCGTCCACATCAAAGGACTGCCCAGCCAGCAGGCGCGTCGCAGTGCTGCCGATGGGAACGAACCCGGAGGCCAGCGCCTCCCGGAAGTTCCGATTGCTGGTCATCAGGGACCGCAGCGTGGAGCGGAAGGCCTCGATGCTGGACTCCAGCCGCTTCAGCAGCAGCACGCCCATCAGCCGGGCGATCCTATCTCCCGCCCGGAACAGGTCGCGGTACTCCGGCTTGGTCTTGGCTTCTTCTCTGATATACTCCGTCGCCCGATACCGGGCGGCCTTGTGCGTGCGCAGCAACGCCTCCATCTCTGACAGTGGTCCCGCCTTTGCGTACACCTTGTCCAGCCGGTACTCCACGTTGTCCAAGACCGGGTCGGGAAAGCGCACCGGCTTGCCGCCCACGAGCGCCGTATCTCCGTACAGGTCCCGTATGTCCTTCCGACGACGACGGATGAATACCGGCAGCAACACCTGGTCTATCTCCGCCTTGGGCACCTTCGGCTTGTCAGGAGGCAACGGAGGCGCTCCGACCGACCCAGAAGCCTGCCACACCCTGAACTCCGCCTCGTAGTTCTCGTACTCCGCGCGATAGGCCAGCCACAGCTGGGCATTGTGAAAGTAGGCCTCCAGGCTGACCGGCTCGATGTTCAGGCCGTGCTCCGTGTCGTGGAGGAACAGCCGGAGCTGGCGGTAGATGTCCATGGGACCCAGGTTCTGCGGCGTGGCGCTGAGGAGGATTACCTTGTGGTCGCTCGATTCCAGATAGCTGGCGAGGCCCCTGGAACGCCGGTTGATGTTGCGGAAGTTGTGAGCCTCGTCGACCAGTACCGGCCCGCGATTGCGATACGTTTGATCGAGGAGGATGCGCTGCCCGGGCTGAGCCACGTCCACGTACCGCCCCAGTTCCTCGTCGAACTCGGCTTCGGCGGGGGCGGCGATCATGCTGTGGGAGACGACTTCCGCCCCCAAGGCGAACCGCTCGTTGAACACCTCCCACATGGGTTTCAGTCTGGCCGGGCAGAGAATGAGCGGCGGCCCCTCGTTCGGGTAGCTCACCCGGAGCTGGCGCAGCAACTCCGCGCCGATGAAGGTCTTGCCCAGCCCCACCACGTCGCCAATGTAGCAGCCACCATAGGACTCGATCATGGACAGCCCGCGGCGCACGGCGTCCAACTGGAAGTTGGCCAGCTCCTGGTCGCGTGGCGGAACTGTCAGCTTACCGCCTCCGACATCGGTGTAGTAGAGCTCATAGAGTGCCTTCAGATAGACGTGGTACGGCGGGGTCTTGGCCAAGGCCCAGGACCGCTCCAGTTCAGTCACAAGGTCCCCGCTGATGTCCTCCGAGTCTCCCCACAGCGCGTCGAACCAGTCGCGCAGGGCCGCCATCTCCGCGTCGCCGGTGACGCGCACGTTGAGCTCAGTGTTGCCGGTGAACCCGGCCAGCGTGAGGTTAGACGAGCCGACCACGGCCGCGCCGGGCTCGGCGTGGTTGTCGTACCAGCAGAGGTACGCCTTGGCGTGGAGGGGGCTACGCAGGTAGGCTCGCACCTCCACCTTGCCGAGAGCCACCATGTCCCTCAGCTTGGATACGGCGTCCTCCGTGCTCCGCTCCTGGGGGAGGACGGCCACGCCCTCTGCGACGCGGGCGACAGTCTCTTGGGCTATCTCGCCACGCTGGCTGCGGCGCACCAAGGCGTCAGCGTCCAGCCGGGCACGCAGGGCCTGGTGTTGCTGGAGGCCGAGGGCGACCTCCTCCAGCACCTGCCGGTCCGTGCGCCCCACCAAAATGCGCACCTTGTCCAGTCGCGCCAGGTCGTCGGCGACGGCCCCGAAGCCGCCGATGAAGAAGTAGCCGACGGCGATGTCGGCCTTGGCGGAACTGCCCAGCATCTCCTTCAAGCGAGCCAGCAGCGTGGGGTCCGTCGTGGAGTGCAGGATATTCAACGGGTTGCACCTGTAGGGGAGCAGTGGCTTGGCATCATGCCTGCCTCCTTCTCAGCAGGGCGACGAAGCCTGCCTGCTCGAAGTCCCGGTCGTAGGCCAGCGCCTCGGTAGTGCCGCGCTCCTCCATGACCAGAAAGCTGGCGCAATCCGTCAGGCTCCACCTCTGGTCACTTCGCGCAGCGTACCGGTCCACCGCAGCCCTGAACTGCGCCCCCGTCTGCTCGACGACCTCAACGTATGGGTCGGTCTCCAGGTCGTGAATCATCCGTATTGCTAATCTTCGACGGAATTCCCCCATGCTTGCCAAAGCGTCAAGTGTCTCAGTCAAGACCATTTGGGTTGTCACGACGGTAGTTGTCCCTAGACCATCGGCAACGCTGACTGCCCTTGGGTGCAGAGTATCTCTGGGATTCCATAGCGCTTCCAGTAGCCTGCATCAGCGAAGACGCCACTCATTAGTCCTCTTCCTTGGGATGACCGTAGAGGTAGTGTTTCTTGTTCTTGGCCAAGTCAGTGGGGAGATCGTCCCACGCCTCCGGCGGAATATCCTTCTGCATCTCCAGGACCCGCTCCACAATCCCCGCCAGCCCTTGCTTCGGCGCCGGCGTCTCCTCCGACGCTCCCCCGGAGGCACCCTCCACCGATACCGTCACCTCCGCGCCCTCCTCCAAGTCCAGAGGCTCCAGCGGCGTAAGGACTCCATTCGCGTATTTGGCCTTCACGCTTGCTATCATCGTTTCGTCCTCCTGGCGAGTATTCGGTCTGCGACCAGACTTTCGCCCTCAAGACGTAGCTGGCGCCTAGGTTGCATTTGGTGCCTCACCTTAGCCTCTCAATGCTAGCACCTCTTCTACCACCCCGACTTCCTCTTCTGTCAGGCCATACAGGTCGTAAACGAGCCTGTCAATCTCCCATTCCTGCTTACTCGTGTCCGCGGCCGGGTCCGCGGCCTTCGTTGCGAGGATACTGTCAATCAGATTGACAATTTCACCTTGAATCGATGGTAATGAATCTGGTACTGGTAGAACCTTCAATTGGGGGGCTCCGATTCGTAAGTATCCTCCAGCAAGCGATAGCGAACCGAACAGTACTCGATACATATAGCCGATCAATCGCGAATTAAGAAGCCCAGCAATATAGGCTCCTGGTACCTCCGGTCTGGGAATAATGTAAGACGTAGATATGCCTGCGGCAATCCCAACGGGATCCCAGACGCACGTAGGATGTTTTGCCAACCCTGAGACAATTATCTTCGGAGCCCTGATCTGCAATCTGCGCGCATCTGAGACCGCAATGTGATCGAGGTCAAGTGCTGGATTCGAGTATATGCTCTTCAGATATTTGACAGGATGACTGGCCCAAGTATGTCGATGTTGTCTAATATTGCCGCTAACTATGAATGGAACAAACCTTGAGGAGTGAGATTGCGTAAGATCACATGCATCGTCAACTAAGGCATCCTTTAGGTCATATGCCTCGTTGACCCATGCCGCCGGCACGATGTTAGATAGGTCCGCTAGTCTATGCTTTGTCGCCAGTAGGTTCATTAGCGGAACAGCATGTGGTTCCAAGAATAGTGACCAATTATTGTCCAAGAAATCCGCCAAAGACAAAGGGACTGAGTCTGCGGGAACTAGATTAGCCTTACCATAGCTAGCGAAATCCGTCCTGAAGATGTCGACTTGCGGGTCTTCATCGATCATTCGAAATCGCGAAGCAATGGTGATAACTGGATACACTGAGGCACTAAACACGGGTATGCTTGACAAGTCAGAGATCGATTTCAATGTAGCGTTTTCTACAAAGAAGCGACGGAGCTGTATCGCATATTGGGAACCTAGATACTTATTGGGTGTGATGAAGGCAAACATCCCGCGCGGTGCCAAAAGTCTTATCCCCCGCTCCATGAACGGTACAAACAAATCAAACCGGCCTTGAGCAGTCGTATAGATGTCCTTTAGTGCTTGACGATATCCTGGCCTATCGCTGTCTATCCGAAACACATTGACATACGGTGGGTTGGCTATCGCAATGTCGAATCCCCGCCGCAGCGCGAACACCTCCGCGAACTCAACCCGCCAGTCGACGGCCCCGGCGGGCGCCGGTGTGTCGGCGAGCGCCTCGCTTAGGTCAGCCTGCACGCGCTCTATTTCCTGCTTGAGCGCGTCCTTGCCTGTCGTGGCCTCCATGTATTGAGCCTTGAGGCCGACGAGCTGGGCCGCGACCTCGTGCGCCCTGTGTCGGAAGAGGTCGCCGTAGCTATCCGCGCCGGGGTTGGGCCCCAGCAAACTGTCGCCGCAGAGCACCTTGAAGTCCAGGTTGGGCAGAGGCGGCGGCACCTCGCCCCCGTAGTCGATGGCCAGGGAGAGCCACATCCGCAGCATGGCGATGTTGACCGCGAAGTCGTCGATGTCCACGCCGTAGAGGTTGCGCTGGATGACGTGCATCTTCAGATCGTACAGCCCTTTCGGGGTCACGCCCACGTTGAACAGGGTGGTCTGCAACTCCACCAGTTCCTGCATCATGCCTAGGAGGTAGGCCCCAGAGCCGCAGGCGGGATCAACCACGGTCACCTCATCCAGCGTCTGCGCCACCTTGCGGGCAGACGCCACCGAGATGCCGGACGTGTCGCGCTCGTCCACGAATCGTGCGATGGCTTCCGCTGTGACGCCGGTGTCCTGGCCCTCCAGGTATCCCTTGAGCGCCTCGCGGCACATGAAGGAAACCACGGGGCGCGGAGTGTAGTACGCGCCGGAGTCGTGGCGGCCGGTGACCAGCTCCTCAAACACCTTGCCCAGCATCTCCGGGTCCACCGCCACTTCGACGTCGAACGGCGTGGACTCCATCACGGTGAAGTTGAAGCGGTCGAAGAGGTCTCCGAGGATACTCTCAATGACGTCATCAGGCACGACCACGCCTGAGCGCTTGTCCAGACCCGTCTCCTCGAACAAGCCGCCGTTGAGGAAGGGAGGCCCGCCGATGAGAGCGTACATCACCGGGTTATTGCGCATCAGGTCGCGGGACTGAGGATTGTTCAGTCCAGCAAAGAAGAGGGGCCTCAGCCTGTTGACATAGAAGTTCTCGCCCTCAGTGGCCCGGTGGTCGCTCCAGAGCGCGTTGAGATAGTCCTTGTCGCCCTTGAAAGTGAGCCACCCCTTGCGCGACAGGAAGTAGACGAACATGAGCCGGTTGAAGAGGGTCTGGACGAATCGCCGCTTGGTCTCAACGTCCTCGCCAAAGCCGGAGACATTGTTTTCTGCTACCTGGAAGACCCGCTTGTATCCCGCGAAGAATTCCCTGGTAACGGGCTCAACATCGAAGGTTTGGTCCAGGGCCAGACGGACGCTGCCGCTCTCCCGGAGGTTCCAGTAGATGTTTGAGACCTGCTGAATCGCGGTGCGGCGGGACAGGTCCCGCTCCACGACGAGGCGGCGCAGGATCGGCTGCGCTCTCTCGAAACTGGGATAGACCAGGTGCAGCTGGCTCGCGGACGTGTTGGTGAAGACCAGGAGCAGGTCGCCGTCGAGCTGGTTCGTGACCTGCTTGGCCGCAGCGGAAACCTCGCCTTTGCGCACACGATCCGTCTCCGGGGTGTCCAGAGCCACATACACCACGTGCACGCCGTCTAGGGAGGCGATGCGTTCTGCCGAGGCGGGCAGGGCCAGGTTGACCGGCGCCACGCCGAGGTCTACGTGGCCGGAGGCTGGATCGAAGTCCAGCACTTCGACGAACAGCGCCCGAACAGCCGCTCCCCGCTTGCCCGTAGCCGATTCAAAGATGCGTGCGATGCGGCCCTCTACCTCAACTGCGTCGTCTCGATTCCTTATAGGCATGCGTTCGCTATCCCCCATTGTCCCCGGATTCTAAGACTCTTCCCATCATACTCTCGATTGCTGTTGATAATCAACTCAATATCAGCTACCCTATAGGAGGGGTACAGCATGGATTTCCCAGAGCGTTTACGTTCATTGCGAAAGCAAGCCCAACTGAGCCAACGCGACTTGGCGGAGAAGATTGGAGTCGACTTCACCTACCTGAGCAAGATAGAGAATGGACGTGTCGAGCCTCCTAGCGAAGTGGTTCTGAAGGGGATCGCTCGAGAGTTGGCTGGTGAACTGAGCCGAAACGAGACTGAATTGGCCGACGAACTGATAACCCTGGCTGGGAAGATTCCCTCAGACTTGGCGAATACGCTCTCCCGAAATCCAGGCGCCGTCCAGTTTCTGAGGTCTCTCGGCGATGACGTGCGGTCACCCGCCGAGTGGCGGAGGCTAATACGGGAACGGCGGTCGGGCCAGCGATGACCACTAAGTTTCTGTCAGATGCCCAGCTTGAGGGCATGGCGAGCCGCCTGTTGGGCCGATACGAGTCTCTGTATGGAGCGGTGTCCCGTCCTCCGGTTCCGATGGAGCGCATACTGGAGGATGTGCTAGACCTCAACATCCTGTGGGACAAGGTTTCCGAACCGCCTGGCCAGTCTATTCTCGCCGAGTTGGATTCCAGCTTGAAGACGGTGGTCTTCAATGAATCAAGGCGTACACTCACAACTGAGACACCGGGCCTCTACTACACCATCCTTGCTCACGAGGCAGGGCATTGGGAGGCCCACGTTGATCATGCCCTCTTGGCACAGTCGCCCTTACCCGGCTTCGAGCACTACGTGAAGTGCCTCTACCGGGGCTCCGGACCTGGCCAGGACCCGCGTGAACTCCAATCTCACCGGTTCATGGGGTTTCTATTGATGCCTTCACCCATACTGCTGGAGGCCGCCAGAGACGTTGACCTGCTGAGTTGGCCTGCCCTCTACAGACTCCGTGACCTCTTCCAGGTGACCATATCGGCCCTGACGGTCAGGCTCGAAAGACTGGGCCTCGTGTACGTGACGGAGGAAGGGAATCTCTACCCATCGCGACAGGAATATGAAGGCCAGATGCGCTTAGGATAGTACCGGTCTGCCTTTGCCATGGACTTGAGTTGACATTCAACGCAGTCTACATTAAGATGGGTAGCACGGAGGACAGAAGGCAGATTCCTATGGCACAAGATAGCGCATTCCACATACTGGCTCTGGATGGTGGTGGGACAAGGGGAATCTATTCGGCCCAGGTCCTCGCCAGCATCGAACAGGTGAACGGTGTGCCGATAAAAGAGCAGTTCGACCTCATCGCCGGTACCAGCACAGGCTCCATAGTGGCCGGAGCCGTCGCGGCGGGCATTCCGATGGCCAAGATTGTCGAACTCTTCAGAACGGAGTCAGCACGCATCTTTCGGAGAAGGTGGTTTAGTTGGCTTCATGTCCGAAGCAAGTATCCAAGGCACCCTCTCGGACAAACCGTTAGGGCTTACCTGCCTGACATGACTCTGGGAGAAATCTCGACGCCTCTTATGATAACAAGCTCCGACATCTCCACCGGCGGTGTCCACGTGTTTAAGTCCAGGTACCTCAAGGAGCTCGGAGAGCCATACGTCAGAGATGCGAATGTCGCTCTGAGCGATGCAATCCTTGCATCATGTGTTGCTCCCACCTACTTCGATCCCATGCCGGTCGGCGACTTCCTTCTGGCGGACGGCGGGTTGTGGGCGAACAACCCATCCATCATAGCTCTGACGGAGGCGGTTTCTAAGTTCGGGCGGTCGGTTAGCCAAGTGCGCATCCTGTCCATTGGCACCGGCCATTCCGTGAATCTTTATACCGAGCACAGGCTTTGGGGGCTGCTCACGGGCTGGGGGCGTCAAAAGTTGGTCTCTTACGTCCTCCGGCTACAATCCGACGCCTCCGCGAACATGGCCAAGCTCTTGCTCGCGGACAGGTATCTCCGACTTGACCCTGAAATCGAGCCTTGGGGTTTGGATGACATCAAGCATCTGGACAGCCTGAAGGCTCTGGCGATCAGGGACTTCACTCAACAGAGTGAGGCGATTATGAAGAACCTCAAGATACCACAGTGACGAGACGCCGACCGATCTAGCAGCTTCCAAGAAAACAGAACAGAAGGAGAAGATTGAGATGGCCAAGAACAATAAGGACTTCCATGACTTTCTCCGAGATGAAGTCAACCTGAACCAAAGTCGGCTTGACCGGCTCAATACGAGCGTGGGAGCTGTGGACGCCTACCTCAATGACCACCTGACTGGCTATCAGAAGATGGAGCGGCAGGGTTCATATGCCCTGGGCACCCTCATCAAACCCGTCGATGGCAACGACGAGTACGATGCGGACATTCAGATAGTGATGAACCCCAATCCCGATTGGCAGGCGAAAGACTACATCAACGAGGTCCAGAAGACTCTGAAGGAGAATGACAACTATGCCGACAAACTCAATCTCAAGACTCGATGCGTCACCATCGACTATGCTGGAAACTTCCATCTCGACGTAGTTCCCCGTGTGACTACTGGTGGTAGGCACTACATCTGCAACCGGATTGACAACAAGTTCGAGGAGACTGACGGCACCGGCTACCGGGACTGGTTCAACGAGCAGAATCGGATAACCGGCGGCAATCTGAAGCGAGTCGTCAGGTTGCTCAAGTACCTGCGAGACCACAAGAACAACTACACCGCCAAGTCGATCTTGCTGACCACGTTGGCTGGCAACACCATTGAGCCCTCGGATGAGGATACCGAGGGGGTAAGCACTGTGGCCGACACATTGGTTACCGTCCTAACGAGAATGGACGATTACCTCCAGCAACACTCCTACATGCCCGAGATCAGGAATCCGGTGCTGCCAACGGAAACCTTCAATCGACACTGGGACCAGACCAAGTATGCGAATTTCAGGAACAGAGTCAATTCCCATGCGCGTACCGCTAAGAAGGCCAAAGAGGAATCCTCAAGCGAAGATGCAGCCAAGATCTGGCAAGAGCTGTTCGGGGAGGACTTCGGCAAGGGCTCTGATGGCAGTAGTACTGAGGGAGGCAATGGTGGGGCCGGAAGCAGCAATCCGCCAAGTGGACCAAGGAACAACCCTGGTGGCATTGCCGCCCTAGTTGTAGGCATTCCCAGGGTAGTCACTCCAAGGAAACCTTACGCCAGATGAAGCCGACTACTGCCGACTTGGAGTGGCTCTCTCGATGCTTTCCCGGCCTGCTGTACGATGCGAATGCCAACGAGATAGCTGGCGAGATCGCGTTCTGTGCAGCATACGACGGTGGGACAGACCAGGTGCGGATCGGGAACGATGAGGCACATCGACGATTGGCGTCGTTCCTTTGCGACTCATACTCCCTGCGTATCGATCTGAACTCCATTGACGGGAACGGTTGGCCAAGGGCTTATGAAGTTGGCGGCCGTCACCAGGCCATCTCGACAAAGCACAACGTCGATGTTATTGACCTGCATTTCTATCCAGACGGGTCATGTTGTCTGGGAATCAGATTCTCTCCCGAACGGTTCCTAACAGTTGAGCGGTTCATTGACGAACTTGTAATTCCGTTTTTGTATCGTTTGTCCTACGTGGACAGAAATGGACTGATTGCTGCCAGAGGAGACCTTTGGGGAGAGTACCCTCACGGCGATGACGGGGTCCGGCAATTCATCAGCGAAATGCTCGACATGGCTAGTAGAGGTCCAGGCAGAAATGAACTCTGTCCTTGTGGCAGCGGTCGTAAGTTCAAGAGATGCCATCTTGACGATGTGGTGATATTGAAGAACGCCCGCGCGCGCCAGCGTCGGTAGTAGCGACCTGCATACACCTCGGAGAGTAGCGGCGCTCATGCTGCGGTCCTGCCACTGGCTGCTTCTCTTGCATTCTGGCAGAGCGCCACGTCTGTCTGCCGAATAGACCTGCGGCGTATCTCGCTGATGGGCCTACCGTTGTCAAGCTGTAGTCTATCCAACTCCCCCTAAACGCCTCGGCCCGTACCACAAAACCTCGCCCTAAACAATGCCTTGCAGGGCCTTACCTTGGGCGAATTTCCCGTTCACAATGAGATGATGGGCCATTGCCGAATGGAGCAGTTGATTGATCGTCGCGGAGCTACGAACGCAAACGTTGAACGGCACGACACAGGCCGGACCGGACCTCCAGAGGGCGGTGCGGGGCTACGTGCGCGCCTACGCGTCGCTGCATGGACGGCGCAAGGCGGCCGAGGACCTCGGCGTGTCCCGCCACACCCTGTGGCGATTCCTCGAACAAGGCCACACGGGGCGCGCCGTGCCGTCTGCCGTCCTGAGCTCCGTCGGCGGGAGCGTGCGGGCGATTGAGGCGGCCACGTTCGAGATCATCATCGACCTGGAGGGCCTGCGGCCGGACCCTGCGCTGCGTGTCCTGCGCCAGGGGCTTGAGGAGGCGCTCCTGCTGCTCTGCGCCACGCCCCTGGCCACCGTGGAGGATCTGTCCCGCTTCGGGCGCATCCCCGCCTCCACGTTCCGCGACCGGCTGAAGAATCTGACCGAGCGGGGCCTCGCGGACTCTCTGCCTCACCACCTGAGCGCATTGGGGACTCGTCCACAGCGACGGTACTTCCCCACGGAGAAGGGCGTCACGGCAGCGGGCGCAGCTACCAAGGGCCGGAACCACATGCTGCGGGCCTACCCGGTATCCAAGCAGTGGTTCCGCCTGCTGGCCGAGCGTTTGGACGCAGTGGCCGTGCTCTACCACGTCGCCGCCCTGGTCGCCGACGCCGACCCGCACGACGACCCGGTGCGGGTGGACCACTACCGCAACGGACCCTATGACGCGCTTCTCACCCTGTCCGGGGGTCGTTCCATCGGCCTGATCCGCCAGGGTACGGCGCCCTGCCCACGTCCAGGCTCCGCTACCGCCTGAGGAGCATCGAGAGACTGGACAGCAGCGACAAGCCCTTCGCGACCCTGGTGCTGACCCATGCAGACCAGGCCACCCGCAGGGCCATCCGCTCCCTGGGCGACCCGTCGGATCACCGCAGGACCTTCGTGGCGACGGAAGGGGAGCTCCTAGCCGGAGACCAGACGGGAGTCGTCTGGCAGCAGTGCGGGAGCGGCCTGGGCGAGGCCGTGCGCATCGAAGCCGACGCATCCCTGACGGGCATCCTGGCCCTGGCGGAGCGCCTGCTGGACACGTCCTACTCCTTCCTTCGGGAAAGACCCAAGCCGAGGCCCAGGACTCTGTACCCTTCCGGAGTGCAGGCCGCCATGCCGGAGCCTACTGAGCAGCTCACACCGGCCCTCTCGGTGCAGCTGACCCGCGCCGAGAAAGACGCCCTGGACCTGCTGGCCGCATGGCCCCTGTGCACCCGGGAGCACCTGGCAGGACTGATGGGCGGCGTCACCCTGCGCCGGGTCAACCAGGTGCTCCGTTCCCTGAGCCAGCACAGTCTAGTGCGGACGGACGAGCCCCTACACATGCTCACCGACGAGGGATTGACGTACCTGGCCCGCAGGGACCGGGCCGCCGTGGGACTGACCCTCGACCGCTGGAGCGCCGAGCCTCTGTACCTGAACGCCGACATCTACGCCGGGACCGCCGTACGTGCCCTTGCACCACAGATGCGTCACCACGCCGGCGTCATCGACTTCGCCGCCGCCTTGTCCGCCGAGGTCGCCCGCTCCCCGGACCACGACCTGTTCGACCTGTTGCCCACGTCCCGCTCCAGCATCGGCTACCGCTACGACTGGACCACCTACGTCATTCATCCCGACGCCTCCTTCACCCTGGAGTATAAAGGCCGGTGGCGTCCTTACCTGCTGGAGTTCGAGCGGAGGGCCACGACGCCGAAGCGTGCCCGCTCCCGCCTGAAGTCCTACCGCCGCTACTTCGACAGCGGATGGGCTGAGCGGGACCACGAGGGGCGCCTGCCCCGGTTGCTCTTGTCTTCGAGTCCCCCGGCAACGAGAACGCCTTCCTCGACGTCGCCGACACGGTGAAAGGGGCGCCCATCATCACCTCCAACGCGGAGACCATTGCCGAGCGGGGCATCCTGGGTGACACATGGATTCTTCCGCCCCCGCACTCCCTCGACAGGAGGCCGCTGTCCGCCCTGGGCCAGGTGCCCAAATGACCACCACGCCGTTCCGACCACTTCCTGTAGGGGGTGTCCCAGCATGGCTGCTGGGACCATTGTCCGCCCACTTGCCACCGCTACTGCCTCTTACGCCCTCCCGACTGCAAATTGGTGCAGAGTTGATACGTCAGGGGAGTCTCTGTCCACCGCACCTCTCCGTTGCACTTCAGCCTTGGCTCATAGGTACATCCCCCTCACTCAGCATCTCGCAGACCAACCCCCTGATGGCCACTGGAGCATGTTCCACTACCGGCCGCAGCCCGTTTCGACTACTTCCTGTAGGGGGACAAAAGGGCATTCCGTCACCTACGGTGTCAGCCCCCAACAGGTCGAAACGGGACAATTGTTGCAGTGCCCGGCGGCGGTTGAAGATCGGTCGCCGGTGGCGTAGAGTAAGACTCAGTGCTATAATAGTCAGTGGAAAGAGCAATCATGTCCCCCAAGCTATCGAGGAACACCGAGACCATCACCTTCTCCCTGCCCCCGGAGATGGCAGAGCATCTGCGGCGGGTGGTTAGGGAAGAGGAGCGCACCGTGAGCGAGCTCTTGCGGGAGGCGATCCGCCTGTACATGGAGGAGCGGGAGTGGCGCAAACGGGAGCGGCTGGAACGGCTGCGCTCCCGCCAAGACGAACAGGAAGACACGACGAGGAGAGACTGATGAATGACCGACTCGATCTGATACCGGCGGCGCTCTATGCCAGGGTCTCCAGCGACCGACAGGACGTGGACTTGTCCGTGGCAGCCCAACTGCGTGCGCTCAGGGACTACGCGGAGAAGAACGGCTACCATGTCGCCCGCGAGTATATCGACGAGGCCGAGAGCGGGCGCATCGCCGACCGGCCCCAGTTCCAAAAGATGCTGGACGAGGCCAGCAAGCCCGAGGCCCCTTTCAAGGAAATCCTCGTCTGGAAGTTCAGCCGCTTCACCAGGAAGCGGGAACACGCCGTCGCCTTCAAGTCCATGCTCCGCAGGCGGGGCATCCGTGCGGTCTCCATCACCGAGCACGCCGACGATTCCCCCACCGGCAAGCTCATGGAGGCCATCATCGAGAGCGTGGACGAGTTCTACAGCGAGAATCTGGCGCAGGAGGTTGTCAGGGGGATGCGTGAGTCTGCTTCTCGGGGCTTCTGGGTAGCCAGTCGCGTGCCCTACGGCTACCGGAAGCTCATGGCGCAGGACGGGGCCAAGAAGCGGCCCACCCTGGAACCCGATCCCACGACCGCGCCCGTGGTGGAGCGCATCTTCGGCATGGCCGAGGCTGGCAGGGGAATCCTGGACATCACCCGCACCCTCAACGGCGAGGGCATCGCCAACCCCACCGGCAGGCTCTGGTCCAAGAACGGCGTCCACATCATCCTGAGGAACGAGGCGTACACCGGAACATTGGTCTGGGGAACCGACGCCAAGGACAAGGCAGACCCGGTACGGGTGGAGAAGGCCTTTCCCGCCATCATATCCAAGGCCCGGTTCCGCAGGGTGAACCGGAAGCTGCGCTCCCGCGCACCCAGGAAGAGCCACCCCCGCAGGGTGGGCAGCCCCTACCTCCTCAGCGGTCTGGTCAAGTGCGAGACCTGCGGCAAGGCCCTCACCGCTGCCGAGGCCAAGAGCGAAAAGTACACCTACTACGTCTGCCACTCCCTGCTCAAGAAGGGCCAGGGGATGTGCAAGACGCCCAGGCTCAACTCTAAGCGCTTCGAGGACCTGAGCGTCAGCAACATCCGGGAGAACATCCTCACGGAGAGCAACATCTGCGACCTGGTGAAGCTGGTGGACGAGGAGATGGACGGCATCGCCCGCGAGCAGCGCCATAGGCTTCAGACCATCGAGGAGGAGCTTGAGGAGGTCAAGCGGCGCTTGGGTCGGATATGGCACGCCATCGAGACCACCGACATCGAGATGGCCGACGCTTCGGACCGCATCAGGGAGCACCGGGAGCGCAAGGAGAGGCTGGAGGCCGCCGCTGAGGAGGCGAGGGCGATGCTCTCAGCGAGGCGGGTGACCCTGGACAAAGTGGAAACCATCACGGCCTACGCCCTAGACATGAGCATGTTCCTGAACGAGAGCGAGTTGACGGAGCGCAGGTCCTTCATCGAGAGCTTCGTGAAGGAGATCGTGGTGATGCCCGACAACGCCGTGGTGCGCTACACGATTCCGATGCCAGACGACAGCCCCATACCGGGAAGAGACGCCGAGGAGATGGCGCTGAACGGCTCGGTTCTGTCTACCGTCCAGATTGGTGGAGCTGAGGGGAGTCGAACCCCTGACCTCCGCATTGCGAACGCGGCGCTCTCCCAACTGAGCTACAGCCCCAAAGCCAGCAGGCTTCATTGTACCGCACGCCGATTGGTGGGGGATGTACGCTGCCCCGCCGGAGCGGCCGCCTTTGGCCTTTCAATCGCCGTGCCCTCCGTTAGTCTGAGCGGAGCGAAGGGTCTCTTTCCCACTGCCGCATGGGCCGGAGGGCAGGCGCAGGCTGTCATTCTGGGGCAGTGAAGGGCCTTTGTTCACATGCGGCACAGGTTCGTTAGATTCTTCACTCCACTGCGTTCCGTTCAGAATGACAGGAAGTGCTGACGTGCTGTTCAGAATGACATGGGAGACGCTACGCGGCGTCCGGGAGGCATGGTCGGTTGGCGGCGCCTCGTTTTAGGTTAAAGGCAGAACGCGAACATGATACGTACAGGGGGCGCTATGCCAGTAGAGGCGAAGCCCTAAGGGTGGGGCCCAAAAGCGGGAGCGTGACTCCTAGAGCGTGCAGGAATGCGGTGAACAAGCCCTAGGGGTGGGCCCAAAAGCGGGACGTGGCTCCTGAAGCGTGCAGGAACGCGGTGAAAAAGTTCTAGGCCGCCAAAGCGAGAACGCGAACCAGGAAACTAACCGGAGTAGCCACCGCCGGGGCGTGGCGCGGCGCGACCATCCCCATCGGATTGCACGGACTCCGCGCCGGGCGGCTCTTCGTCCGGGATGGGCTCCCATTTCACGAGCGTCACGTCAGGCGTGACGTCCTCAAAGACGACCTGCACACGCTGCCCCACAGCCAAGGAGCCCGGATCCTCTGCCAACTGCTCCTTGGGGACGAGGACGTTACCCGTCATGCGCACGCCCTCATCGAGTTGGATGGTGGCGTGGATATACGGCGCCTCCTCCGTGAACGACGGGATGGCGGATTGGTAGACAGTGGTGTATGAGTAGACCCGGCCCATCCCGCTGACGCGAGTCCACACAAGTTTGTCTATTGGGGCAAGATCGTACGGGCACACCTCACGGGGGAAGAAGAGGAACTTGTTGCAGTTCGTGCAATATTGCACCCAGAGTTCATGCTTCTTAGTCCCCTCCCAGAACGGTCGTGAGACGTCCGGGTTGAGCGTTGCTCGCGGGAGCGGCTTGTTGTATTCGCTCGTCATGGCTGTTCGTTCCCTCAGCGAATCTTTGCCTCGATATTCCCTTGACAGTCGCTAGAGTGTGTTCTCGGACCCGAGAACCAGCGTGCACATGCTGCTCGCCGTGCCGCCTCAACCGTTCACTAGGCCGAGGTCGTTGCGTTCAATCTGTCGGACACCTGCCTTGCCCATGATCTGACGGGCGGCCTCAACGACGTGGCGGAAACCGCCTGCCAGTCCCGGTTGTCCGCCGGACAGTTGCCCGCCGTCAGTGTTGATGGGGAAGGTTCCGTTGTAGGTTGTATCGGTCGATGCAAAGAAGGGGCCGATCTCACCCTTCGGCACGATTCCTGCGTCTTCCAGGCACACGGCATGGAGAATCGTGTATCAATCATAGAATTCGGCAAACTGGATATCCCGTGGTGTGTAGCCGGACATTGCTAGTGCCGTCGGTGCAGATCGGGCAACCGGCGTAATCGTAATGTCCGGGCGTTGCATCCCGCCGAAATCGTCGAGGGCAGTGGCGCCACCAAGCACATAGACGGGCTTGGTCAGGCTTGCCTTGGCGCGCTCTGCAGAGGTAACGATAACGGCCGCCGCTCCACCGCACGGCATGACACATTCCAGTAGGCGGAGCGGGTAGTTGACGTAACGAGAGGCAAGGACATCATCGTAAGAGATGGGCTGGCCGTTGAAGACGGCGTTGTCGTTGCCTTGCGCGTTGGCGCGCTCATTGGCCGCGACGTGTGCCAACTGGTCTTGTGTGGTTCCGTACAGCTCCATGTGGCGCTTGTAGATCTGGGCGTAGCCAGTGTTTGCGCCGGCGGCGGGGCCATACGGGAGATCGAACTCGGCAGCGGGGCCGGGGAAGCCCTCCGCGCCGCCACCGAGGGCGGGGTTGCGCGCTTGCGCGATGACAACGAGCACGTAGTTGGCCAAGCCGTTCTGCACGGCCATGGAGGCGAGCGTGACGCCCGTCGCGCCGCTTGCGCCCATCATGGAGGATCCGGTACCAAAGCTTGGGCGAATGCCCATATACTCGGCGGCGAATCCGGGGAACGTGTCCCCGCCCTCCGTGATCAGCCCGTCAATGTCTTCCTTGCGAATATGCGCATCCTCGATTGCGAGACGCGCTGCCTGAGCCATCAGCCCCGGCACGCTTGAGCCCGGCGTCGACCGCCGCGTTGGGAGCTCGCCGATGCCGATGATGGCGGCCTGCCCTCTGAAACTCACGTTCGCCTACCTCCTGATGCCTCTGGTTTGCGTCAGATACTGTGAGGGTCGTTCCGTGTTCACGATGCGGAGTCCCGGTCCGAGGGGGGCGGGGCCGGAGCCGGCTCCTCGTCGAGTCGTCGCCACTTGACCAGCGTCCACTCCGGAGTCACGTCCTCAAAAACCGCCTCGACACGTTGATTCACATTGAGGAGGGCGGGGTTTTCGCGGTACTCATCGGCGGTGACGTCAGCCATATTCCCGACCATGCGTACACCCTCATCAAGCTCAATGAGAACGTGGGCTATCGGCGCATCGTCATTGAAGGATTGCACCGCCGGCTGGTAGACGGTGGTGTATGAGTGGATCCGGCCCTTGCCGCTCACCTGCGTCCAGACCAAGTCATCACCATGTCCCCAGCAGGTTGGGCAGGTCTCACGCGGGTAGAAGATGAAACCACCGTGGCGCTTGCAGTATTGCAGCCAGAGTTCGTGCCTTTTGACGCCAGCCCAGAACGGGGCCGTCAACTCCGGGTTCATCGCGGGGCGGGGTAGCGGTTTTCTGTATTCAGTCGTCATCGCTGTACATCTCCATCGCGGCCAAGCCCTCTCGATTCTCTAGAGTGTGTTCTCGGACCCGAGAACAAGCGTGCACATGGTGCTCGCGGTGCCGCCTCAACCGTTCACTAGGCCGATGTCATTGCGAGGGATCTGCCTGACCCCCGCCTTGCCCATGATCTGGCGCGCGCCCTCCACCACGTGGCGGAACCCGCCTGCAAGGCCCGGCTGCCCGCTGGAGAGCTGTCCCCCGTCCGTATTTAGCGGGAACTCGCCGGTGTAGCGCGTGTCGGTTGATTCAAAGAAGGGCCCGACCTCACCCTTTGGCATCAGTCCCGCGTCTTCCAGGCACACGGCATGGAGAATCGTGTATCAATCGTAGAATTGTGCGAACTGCATATCTCGCGGTGTGTAGCCGGACATGGCGAATGCTATGGGGGCAGACCGCGCGACGGGCGTTTCCGTCAGCTTGTCGCGCTGCCAGCCCATGAGCGGATCCGTGGCGACACCGGCGCCAAGGACGTAGACCGGCCGATTGAGGCTGTGCTTGGCGCGCTCAGCGCTGGTGACAACAACAGCCGCGGCGCCGGCGCACGGCATCACCGTCTCAAGTAATTTGATGGGGTAGTTAACATAACGGGAGTTCATCACGTCTTCATGCGTGATCGGCTCCCCTTTAAAGACGGAATTGGGATTCTCGAGCGTGTTGAATCGCTCATTGACAGCCATGTGGGCCATCTGCTCTTCAGTCGTCCCGTACTCCTCCATATGGCGGCGGTAGATCATGCCGTAGCCAGTGTTTGCGCCGGCGGACATGGCGTACGGCTCCTCAATTTCAGACCGCATGCTGGGCGGCCCGCTACCGGCCGCCGGAATGCTTGGGTTGCGCGCTGTGCCGATGACGACCAGCACATAGTTTGCCAAGCCATTCTGCACGGCCATCGAGGCGAGCGTGACGCCCGTCGGCCCGCTTGCGCCCATCATGCTGGATCCCGTTGCGAAGCGGGGTCGTATGCCAAGGTACTCGGAGGCGAACCCCGGATACACGAGGCCACCTTCCGTCACAAGGCCGTCAATGTCCTGGACGCGCAGATGGGCATCGTGAATGGCGATGCGGGCGACGTCTCCCATTAGGCCGATCATTGAGCGGCCGGGCGTTGAACGCGTGGTCGGCAATTCACCGATTCCGATTATCGCTGCTTCACCACGAAGACTCATACGTCCACCTCACGGAGGGCACTCTCCCAGCCGGTCACCTGACGAAACACTACACTCCCCCTGGCCCAATTGGCAAGTACCTATACGGATTTATCGCTGTTTCCTGAGTGCGCGATCGAGATTCTCGTGCGCGCCCGCGACCTTAGACGGTCATAGCCCTATGTTATCCCAGACGACGCGTAGCGCCTCCCATGCCTTTGCAGCCCGCACGTCTGTCTGAGCGCTGAGCCAGAAGCCCTGCCATCCTGAACGGAACGTAGCACCCCATGTCCGTTACCGCCGGAGCGCAGTCACTCACATGTCATTCTGAACGGAACGAAGTGGAGTGAAGAATCTGACGCGCCTCTGCCGCAGTGGGGACGTAGATTCTGAGCGCAGCGAAGAATGACAGGGGGGGGGCTCAGCGTGGCAGATGGCAGGCACTCGGGTTGACAGACGGCTGCGTTTGGGTTGACAGGCCATGCATAGGGATCAGAAGGATCGGGGCGATCGGGAATGACGGCAGAAGAACTCATCATCTCGGGGGTGCGCATCGCCAGCGTGTTCCTCGTCCTACGCTGGGCACTCGCCGGCTCCCTCGCCGTCATCCTGATCGATTTGTCCGACCTGTTCATGATGAACCTGCTCGATATGGGCGGCGTCCGAAACTACCAAGCGCTCGATAAGTGGCTGGACCTCACCTATATGGTCGCGTTTCTGTTCGTCGCCCGGCAATGGGGCGGCCCGTCACACTCCATTGCCATAGCCCTCTTCGCGTTGCGCATCGTCGGTGTGCTGACATTTGAAGTCGTTGACAGCAGGTGGGTCCTGCTTCTCTTTCCCAACGTTTTCGAGTTTTGGTTCGTCTTTGTGGCGGCATCCCAAAGATTTGCTCCAAACTATGAGCTGACATGGCGTCGCTCGCTACTCTGGCTGATCCCGCTAACTACCGTAAAGGAAGCTCAGGAATACGCTCTTCATGGCGCACAGTGGCTGGACAATTATCGAGCCGTAGACGTCGTGGTCGACGCCTGGCGCTGGGCAATGCGTGCGGAGTAAGAGACTGGCCGGGCCGCGCTTGTAGGTGACATGCGGCACGCCTACACTGATTCCGAAGGGTTCCGAAAGGAGCGCACACAGCCGATGTCCACGTCAGTCATCCGCATCAAAGGTGCGCGCGAGCACAGCCTCAGGAATATTGATGTAACAATTCCGAGGGACAAGCTGGTTGTCATCACCGGCGTCTCCGGCTCTGGGAAAAGCTCCCTCGCCTTTGACACCATTTACGCTGAGGGGCAGCGACGTTACGTCGAATCTCTGTCAGCTTACGCCCGCCAATTCCTCGGGCTCATGGAGAAACCTGATGTCGACTACATCGAGGGGCTGTCTCCGGCCATCTCCATCGACCAAAAGGGCGTGTCACACAACCCCCGTTCCACCGTCGGTACCGTCACTGAGATCTATGATTACCTCCGCCTCCTCTACGCTCGTATCGGCCACCCCTTCTGCTACAGTTGCGGTCGCCCCATCGAAAGCCAAACGGTTCAACAGATTGTCGATGCCATCCTCCGGGTAGACCCTGGCACGCGTGTCATGCTCCTCGCCCCGCTCGTTCGCCGCAAGAAAGGTGAGCACTACGGCCTCCTGGATGAGGCACGCCGTGGTGGATTCGTGCGGGCCCGCATCAACGGAGAGATACGGGACCTCGGGGAAGAGATTCGCCTTAACAAACAGCAGTGGCACACAATTGAGATAGTCGTTGACCGTCTTGTCATCCCTGAGGATCGTGGTCAGATTCGCAGCCGGGTGACAGATTCTGTGGAGACCTCCCTCCGGCTTGGCGGTGGTGTCGTCCAGACCCTGGATGCTGATAGCGGCCATGAAGAGCTCTACAGTGAGCAGTTCGCCTGTGTTCACTGTGGAATCTCCCTCGGAGAGATTGCTCCACGCACCTTCTCTTTCAACAGCCCCCATGGCGCGTGCCCCGATTGCACCGGTATCGGCTATCGGTTGGAGGTCGATCCCGATCTCGTCATCCCCAACAGGGAACTCTCACTGGATGAGGGCGCGGTTCAACCCTGGGCGCGGTCCGGCATGATGGCAGGCTGGTACACGTCCATCCTCCGCACTGCTACGTCCATGATCGACGCCTCCATGGACACGCCAGTCCGTGAGCTTAGTGCCGACCAGTTGCAGTTTCTGCTCTATGGCCCTAGAGGCGGTACGGCACCCGAAAAGATCCAAGTGAGGCACCGCACGCGAAGTGGCCGCGTGGTCCGGTTTGGCGCAACCTTTGAAGGAATCATCCCCAACCTTGAGCGACGGCATCGCGATACTGAATCCGACAATCAGCGTCTGGAAATCGAGCGATTCATGGCGCGAAGGCCCTGCGCCGCCTGCGGAGGGAGGCGTCTACGGCCAGAGGCGCTGGCCGTGCGCGTTGATGACAAGACCATTGTCGATGCGACGGGGCAAAGCATTGACCGTGCGCTCGAATGGGTACAGCGGCTGGCAGACGCAGCCGACGGGCTCCTTAGCAGCCGCGAATCCACCATCGCTCGACAGATACTCAAGGAAATTGCCGCTCGTCTTGAATTCCTCGTCAACGTTGGCCTGGAATACCTCACACTGGACAGGACAGCCGCCACGCTGTCCGGCGGTGAGGGCCAGCGCATCCGTCTTGCTACTCAGATCGGCAGCGGCCTCATGGGCGTCGTCTACATCTGCGATGAACCTT
Organism: Dehalococcoidia bacterium; assembly: GCA_965224255.1. GTDB lineage: Bacteria > Chloroflexota > Dehalococcoidia > UBA6926 > UBA6926 > VXMO01. Next base: position 886,167 of record CBDCYO010000005.1, on the reverse strand, counting down.
CCATCGGTCTTCACCCCGTGGACAACGCCCGCCTCATCGAAACGCTCAAAGGCCTGCGGGACCTCGGCAACACGGTCATCGTCGTCGAACACGATGAAGCCGTGATGCGCGCGGCGGACCACGTTATCGACATGGGTCCCGGAGCGGGCGAGCACGGTGGGGACGTGGTCGTCAGCGGCACTCTGGCCGACGTCTACGCCGCCGAAGGCTCTGTCACCGGCGCCTACCTCAGTGGACGCCGCACCATCGGCATGAGGGATGTGCGCCGCAGCCCGGAGGAGGGCCGAGAGCTTGTCATACGCGGCGCACGCGCCAACAACCTTCGCGCCCTGGACATCCGCATCCCCCTCGGCCTGCTCACCTGCGTAACGGGTGTTTCAGGATCTGGCAAGTCCACCCTGGTCTATGAAGTCCTCTATAAGAGGCTTGCGCAGACTCTCTACAACGCAAAGGACATCCCTGGCGCGTCCGACGGCGTGGACGGACTGGATCTCATCGACAAGGTTGTCAATATCGATCAATCGCCCATCGGCCGCACGCCCCGCTCCAACCCCGCCACCTACACCGGCGCGTTTACACCTATCCGTGAGCTTTTCGCAAGCATGCCGGAGTCCCGAATGCGCGGCTACACCCCGGGGCGTTTCTCATTCAACGTCAAAGGGGGGCGCTGTGAGGTCTGTAAGGGTGAGGGGTATCAGCTCATTGAGATGCAATTTCTGCCGGATGTCACTGTCCCGTGTGATACATGCACGGGCGCACGCTACAACCGTGAGGCGCTAGAGATCAGGTACAAGGGCTTCAGCATTGGTGATGTGCTCAATCTGACGCTGGATCAGGCTGTCGATGTCTTCGAGGCGCACCCCCGCATCGCCAACAAATTCAAGACCATGCAGGACGTCGGGCTTGGTTATATGCGGCTTGGCCAACCCGCGACGACTCTCTCCGGCGGCGAGGCGCAGCGCGTGAAGCTTGCTGCGGAACTCTCCAAACGCGCCACCGGCAAGACCCTCTATATCCTCGATGAGCCCACCACCGGCCTCGCCTTCTCCGACGCGGAAATGCTGCTGGTTGTTCTTCATCGACTCGTTGACGCCGGCAATTCAGTCCTGCTGATTGAACATCACCTTGATATGATCAAGAATGCAGACTGGGTCATCGACCTGGGCCCCGGGCCTGGCGAGCGTGGCGGGGAACTCGTCGCTGAAGGTCCTCCTGAGCAGGTAGCTCTTGTCGATGGCAGCTACACCGGCGACTATCTTCGCAAGGCTCTTGGGATCCCACAGCAGCCGACGAGGCGTAATGGCCGCAAGGCGCCACATTCCTCCCGGCGCAATGGCCGCGCAAACGGCGCTACTGAAAATGGAACGGCCAAGCCTGCATCCGGGAAGGGCCCGGGAACGACTCGGCGCGAACAACCCCGCGCGCCCGCCGGCGCACCGTAAGCTTCATGCCGGAAACCGCAGGGCCGGAAGTCGCATCGGGCGCGTCTCTTCTTGATGAGTTGATCTTCACCTACATGCCGGAAAGCCTGGCATGGTGGATTGCATGGCCTTTTACACTGCTTGGCCTTGCGCTGTGCTTGCTTGGCTACTATGGCTACCGGTTCATCATCGCCCTCGCGGCGGGCGTGTCCGGTGGGGCGGTCGTGATCATCACCGGGCCGGATCTGCTCGCACTGGAGGGAACTGCTCTCCTCACGACGGCCGGTGGCTCGGCCATTATCCTTCTGGTGCTTGGCTCATTCTTCTACCGCGCGTCCGTGTTTATCGTGGGGGCAGGCGTCGGACTTTCCGTCGGTGTTCTTTTCTGGTTCTTGGTGTCCGGCCATGTAGAGCCGGCTGGCGAGGGGCTGACACTCAGTGGGTGGAACCGTGTACAGATCTTCTGCGGATCGCTGGCGCCTGCCATAGCCATTGGCCTCATCATGCTCAATTGGGAGCGACGGCTGATGACACTTAGCGCAGTCATCATCGGTGCGGGGCTCATGCTCTTCGGCCTCCGATACAGCGGTTTGCCACTCGGCGTCAGGGAATGGACACCGCTGATCGCTGGCGCTGCCCTGGCCGCCGGCCTCTGGATGAACCTCCGCCGTGAACGTGAGTTGCCAGGCCCCGACGCTCGACACGGCTACTCCTAGTAGTGATTCGCCACGTCACGCCGCGCATTCTTCTGGGGTCCACCAACCCTGCCAAAATCGATCGGCTACGGGATTGTCTCGCCGGCTGGCCTTTTCAATTCCTCCGCGTGAGTGATTTGTCGGACAGTGCACCACCGGAGGAGGCCGGCAAGACACACCGGGTAATTGCAGAATCCAAAGCCCTCGCCTGGGCACGCCAGGCCGGGTGTGTGGCGATTGCATCCGATGGCGGCATTGACATTCCCGCGCTCGGCTCAGACTGGAGCAGCCTTCTGACGCGCCGCGCCGCAGGCCAGATGGCCACGGATGACGACCGCATCGCCCACCTGCGCTCTCTCATGGCTCACCTGACAGACGACGCGGACAGGGCGGCGATATGGCGCGAGGCAATCGTCATCGCCGCTCCCCCCGGAGTCATCCGCTCATGGGAAGCAGAGGACATGAACGGCATCATTCGCCGAGAGCCCGCTCAGACGCGCATCGAGGGATTCTGGCTCGCCTGCCTCGTGCAGATTCCCCAATTCGATAAAGCCTACAGCGAACTCACCGCTGACGAACGTCGCGAGATCGGCTCTCCCTGGACAACACTCGCAGCCGATATCCAGGCCTGGCTCTCCGATACGGGCTATGAAATCCTGCGCGATAGGCAGTTAGAAAACTAATAGCGACCCCCAACCGTAGAGACGGTGACTAGAGCCCGCAGGGGTGGGGGCAAGAGACGCTAAGCACGCCCTCTGTCAGTGCGTGAGCGCCCTGCTATCATTTGCGGCACGTGCCCGCGCGCATCCCTGGCGTCCCTCCCCGTCATTCTAAGCGCCTTGCTGTCATTCTGAGCCGCCCTTGCTGTCATTCCGAGCGCAGCGAAGAATCTATGTTTCCACTGCGGCAGGGGTGAAACACCGCACGCACGGTCTGACGCACACGTTTGGATTCTTCACTCCGCTACGCTCCGTGCAGAATGACATCATGAAGTGGCACGCCGTTCAGAATGGCATGAGGTGGACTATGTGTGGCTCAGAACGATATGCGAGTGGCAGGCGTGCCGTTTGCAACGACATGAGGAAGGCACGCTCCGTTCGGGATGGCGTGGCGGAGTGGTGGCCATCGCCCCTACTCCGGCAGGGCGGCTGTGTCCTCACGGACGCTGACAAGTCCGTCCTGCTCCAGTCCCGCTAGAAGCTCGCGAAGCCAAGCCTCGTGCTCTGAAGGGGAGTAGTCATCACGCACCTGTGTCCCCAGCGCATCCAGGGATATCCCGCTTGTGCCAGCGGTCGACCGCAGTGACTCGACGATGTGCCCCCGATAGTAGCGCGTCGTGCCTACCCAACCCTGCTGGGTCGTACGGGGATGCTCCGCAATCCGAAGTGACGGCATGGTCTCCGCGAGTTCTGTATAGCGAATAGCCTGAGGGTCCTCGTCGCTAAACAGCGGCCGCGCTGCGCACATGGCATTGACGGGGCATTCATCACACCGGGGACGCCGCGCCGTGCACACCATTGCGCCCAGGTCCATCAGCGCCTGGTGCCACATGGATGCTCGTTTCCCATCACGCGGTGCCGTCGCAGCAGCCAGCGTCCACCCTGTTGCTGTATCGACATTACTGTGGCCTGCTAACAGCCTACCCAGCACGCGTCGGATGTTTGTGTCCACCACCGGTACGGGCTTGCGAAAGGCAAAGCAGGCCAGTGCTGCGGCCGTGTAGCGTCCGAAGCCGGGAAGCCTCTCAAGCGCGTGAGGATCTCTCGGAATGGTGCCACCGTGTTTCTCGACGATGGCACGTGCGGCGCGCTGCATATTAATCGCGCGATGGTTGTACCCAAGCCCGCTCCACGCCCTGATCACCTCAGAAACGGGTGCGGCGGCCAGATCTTTGAGGGTCGGGAATTGTTCGAGGAATGCCGTGTATGACGGCAGGACGCGCCGCACGCCTGTCTGCTGCAACATGAATTCCGCCACCATGGCATGATATGGGTCATCTGATGTGCGCCACGGCAAATCGCGCCCGTGTCCGCGATACCATGTGAGCAGGCGTCGTCGCAGCCCGGCCAACGTCACGTGAGTCACCCGTGTGCCCACTGAATCAACTCTGCTCGGCGCGTCCGTCATTCCTGCGACCCAATTCATCAGCCCACCACTGCCAATCGCGAACCGGGAACACTAATCGTATCCCAACTCATTCAGGTGAGCGTCTGAAAAACCGAGGTGGTGTGCAAGCTCGTGGAGAACGGTCTTGCGAATCTCCTCCACTGTCTCCTGAGGATTGAGCCGCAACGCCTCGATCGCCTTCTGAAAGATCGTGATCTTGTCTGGTGCGACCATACCGTAGTCAACGCGGTCCACGAGCGGGATGCCTTCGTACAGTCCGAGCAGGTTACGACGATCTCCGATGTCGTTGTCCTCCATCTGCTCACGTGAGGGCCAGTCCTGAATGATGATTGCAACGTTGTCCAGTCCGGATTCGATCTCCGGCGGCAGTGAGGCCAGTGCCTGATCAACCAGCCCTTCAAACTCGGCTGCGTCCATACTGTGACGGTATCATCGTTGCGATTTTGGGGTGTGGGGGCGCGTGCGCGCACCGCCGTGATGGTGGTATGGTGTAGCGGCGGTATCTGGACAAGCGTATAGGTCCTTTCCGGACTGAGAGAGGACCGAACCGAAGGAGTGGGGAAATGACAGAGGGGCAGACGCTACCAAAGCCGGTTCCGACGCCAGATCAGATCACAGAGCCGTTCTGGGAGGCGACCAAAGAGGGTCGGCTGATGATCCAGCGATGCCGCACCTGTGGCAACCGTTTCTTCTACCCTCGTGAGCGCGATCCCAACTGTCTCTCCGACGACCTCGAATGGGTGACCGTCAGCGGCAAGGGACGTATCTACAGTTTCATCGTCGTGCGGCAGCCGGGCCACCCTGCCTTCAACGAGGATGTTCCCTACATCTACGCGGTCATCACCCTGGATGAAGACGTTCGTATGAATGGCAACGTCAAGGGCATTCCTATCGAGGACGTCGAGATAGACATGGCCGTTGAGGTGTATTTCGAGGCGCGCGGTGACCAGATGCTTCCGCAGTGGAAGCCCCTCGGCGCGGCGGATCCTTCCTAGTACTCCAAACTTGTCAGCGGCAGGATATTCGCCGACGCCTCGCCGCCCTCGATAGTGAGCACTCCCACAGTCCCCGGCCTCCGGATGTTGCGCGGTAACGCCGGACTCCCCGGATTGACGATCAATACTCCGGTTTCCGTTTGCTCCACGTGAGCGACGTGCGTGTCTCCACACACAATGACATCCACAGCCTCACCAAAGTAGCGCTCCATCAGCGCCTCCGTGGTTATCCAGGGAGTGTCCGTCGGCAGGGGAAAACCGTGGATGAGGCCCACTCGGACGCCATCCGCTTCAATGACCTGAGCGTGCTTGACCCGGGGATCATCGTCTGGGAAAGGTGGCCGAAAACCGTCGCCATCGCCATTGCCTCGTGCCCCAACGACCGGCGCGACAGCCTCAAGCCAATCCAGCACATCGATGATATGCATGTCGCCCGCATGCATGATCATGTCTACATCGTTGAGAAGATGAAAAACCTCGCCAGGCAGGCGCTCACCCGCCTCCGGAACGTGCGTGTCAGAAATCAGCCCGATGCGCATTAGAAACGCGCCATGTTTCTGTGATGCGGGTCAATCGCAGTATCAGGAGCCAGGTGATCCGCTGCAGCCCCGATACGTCGCCACCCATTCACAGTAGGCTACCGTTGGTGGTGGACGTTGGAGGGAGGACTCGAGTGGTCCATCCTGCAAGGTCATGCAGCTCCGTCGGGGTTATCTCATGCCCTGCGCGGTCATATTCGTTGTAGGTGCGGTCCAGATAGCCCCATGCTTCCAATTGCGTGTTCGCCGCGTGTGCCCGCTCAACCGGGACGACGGGATCCTGATTCCCGTGTCCAATAAAAATGGGCTGTGCCCTGAGATCCGGCAGGCGGAGCGTGATTCTGTCAGCGTCAGAGAGTGACGCGCTCAGGGCAGCGATACCGGCGAAAACATCCGGGCGCGGCAAGCCGTAGCGATAGGCCAAGCCGCCGCCTTGTGAGAATCCGATGATGAGCATTTTGCCCGGCTCCAGCGTGTACGGTTCCCTGACCTCTTCGAGAAAGGCGCTAAACGCCTCCTCTGTGCGTTGCCCTTCTGCTGGGTCATTGAAGCCGCCCGGCGTCGTCCAACCGAACCCAGTCTGTCCGCCACCGATATCGATGGGGATGGGCCCGTTTGGGCACAAATAGACATAGTCCGTCTGGCTAATGCCGGGCGCGAGCCCCGCAAGATCGTACATACTCGCGCCGAATCCGTGGACGAGGATGATGACGGGATAGGCGCGAGAAGGGTCGTAACCCGTCGGCGTCACGCTAACGTAATTCAGCGCGTTGCCCGTATTTGGCGTCCCTTCCATGTTCGGCTATCCGCCACCTAACCGCGCCGCCGTGCCTGGCGTGGAATGCGCGACGTTGCCTCGTGTGCTAGAAGCAGCGCGCCACGCAGGCCGTTGTCATCGCCAAGTTCTGTAACCTCGAAGCGCACTGTGCGGTTCTGCAATTTGAACGCGCGTTGCCGTGCGATGCTGATCCCGTATCTGACGAATTCATCTTGGCCACGTGCCAGGCCGCCACCAAGGACGATCAGCTCTGGATTGAAGATATTCACGATATTTGCGAGACCCACGCCAAGCGCGTAGCCGGCCTCATCAACAACGGCGTGGGCAAGCGGGTCGTCCTGTTCCGCCGCCGCAAAGACATCGCGAGCCGTGATGCTCTCCCCGCCCTTTTCGCGCACACGTTCGACGAGGCTGGAATCCTCGCCGGCCTCGATCCGCATCCTGGCCATGCGTGCAATCGCCGTGCCGGAGGCCATCGTTTCCCAGCAGCCGGACAGCCCGCACGGGCACTGAATACCACGAGAAAGCCCGATGGTCATGTGGCCAAATTCCCCCGCCGCGCCTGCGACGCCACGCACCAGCCGCCCATGCGAGACAATACCCCCCCCGATCCCGGTACTGATGGTCAGATAAATCATCTCACTGGTACCGCGTCCCACGCCCATCCGGTGCACCGCATGCGCGGCTGCCGTCGCATCGTTCTCGATTTCAACGGGGATGCCGAGTCGCTTTTGCAGCACGTCAGCCATCGCAAAATCGCGCATCAGCGGCAAGTTCGGCGACTCGACAATGATGCCCGTATCGGTGTCCACCGTTCCCGCGCACGCCACGACACCGGAGACGATTTCGCCGTCTGCCTCAGCAGCAAGTGACTGTGCGGCGTTGACGATGCCATCGATGAGCAATCCAGGATCCGAGCGGGCCGGAGAGGAGAAGGATGTCCGTCGTAGTGCGCCGCGAGGTGTGCGGGCGATTGCCACCCTGGTCTGAGTCCCGCCGACGTCAGCACCAAGCAGATAGGGGGTGGCCATATGTGCGCGTTCTCGCTTGTTTTCTGTTGACGACGGGCGGTGATCCTGCGCTGACGTGCCTTACTTCGCGTCACATCAAGAACGAACGTGGCGACCCGGACGGGATTCGAACCCGTGATCTCTGCCGTGACAGGGCAGTATGTTGAGCCAGGCTACACCACCGGGCCGCGTGCGCTCATGCTACGAAGGCGCCAATTCCGTGTCAAGGAGGGTGGCTGCCGCGGCACGTACGCGAGAGGCCGACCGTGCATGCCCGATTGCCTCCAGCGTTACAAAGAGAGGGGGCGCGGCCGTCCGGCCCGTTGTGGCTACACGCACTGCGCCAAATAGCTTGCGGCCAGACGTGCCAAGCTCTTCAACGAGACCTCGAAAACGCATTTCGATCGACTCGTGTGTCCAGGGCGTCATCGTTTTAATCGCTTCAGCAGCGGCGTTCAGCCACTCGCGAACTATTGGCGCGTCCTCCGGCAGTGGCACACTCCACAGATCCGCGCCAGCGTCCGCCATGCCTTTGATTTCCTTGTTTCCCATGCCGGCCCAGATGAGTATCGGCGGGAATGTGACATTCTCGACGAAGAAGAATTCGCAGAGGTCCGGCATTTCGGACAGGATGCGAGCGCGATCTTGCGTGAGAATAGCCGCTTGCCTGACCAGCTCATCATCGAGGGGCCGTGGGACAGTTGATGGCAAACCGTTCTCCAAATGCGGCCGTACAGCCTGCACAAACGCCTCCGGCGGCATTTCACGAATATACGTCCCGTTCAGCCACTCCAGCTTGTCACGGTCAAACATGGCCGGTGAAGCAGACACGCGGTCCAGGGAGAAACCGGCGATCAATTCATCGCGTGTCATCTGCGTCGTCTTATCGTCCAGCGACCATCCAAGTAACGCTAGGAAGTTCAGCATGGCCTCTGGCAAAAAGCCCTCGTCGCGATAGTCGAGCAGAGATACGGACCCGTGGCGCTTGGACAGTTTCGTGCGGTCCGCGCCGAGGATGAGTGGCAGGTGGGCGAATGCAGGCGGCGTCCAGCCGAGCGAATCGTAGATCATGACGTGCCGCGGGGTGGATGACATCCACTCATCACCACGGATCACATGCGTGATGGCCATACCCTTGTCGTCGACAACATTTGCGAGGTGGTAGGTCGGAAAGCCATCTGACTTAAGTATGATAAAGTCATCAATGAGCCGGTTCTCCCACGAAACGTCGCCACGGATAACGTCCGTGAATGTTGTGCGGCCGCTCAGCGGGGTCTTGAAACGTACAACACGGCCGGCACTCTTCTCAGCTTCCTCCTGCTCCTGGGGGCTCAAATTGCGACAACGGCGATCATAGCCGGTAGGTACATGTCGCTTCTGTTGCGCCGTCCTCAGGGCGTCCAGCCTCTCCGATGAGCAGTAGCAGTAATAGGCGGTGCCCAGCTCAACAAGCCGCTCCGCCGCCAGGCCGTAGTCCTTCAGTCGCTGCGATTGTATGTACGGGCCGTACGGACCGCCGATATCCGGTCCCTCATCCCATTCGATGCCCAGCCAGCGCAGGGAATCCAGGATGCGCTCCTCACTGCCCTCGATGCGCCGTTCTTGGTCCGTGTCCTCGATGCGTATAGTGAATGCTCCACCCGTACTCCGAGCGAATAGCCAGGCGAAGAGTGCGCTGCGAACGTTGCCGACATGCGGATCACCGGTCGGGCTTGGCGCATAACGTGTGCGCGTCCGGGCGGCGTGAGTGGACATTGTGTTTGGGTATCCCTCGTGTTGCTTGCAGCACGTACTCAGTGCCACCAAGGGAGCGGCACGCTGCTTCTATTCTATCGCAGTAAATCCATGAGGGCGTCATCAGCCGTATTCAGCGTCAGTTCGGCGAGGCACTCCTTCAGATCCTCTGCCAACGGAGAGCGTATTTCCACCGTCTTCCCATGCCGTGGATGGATGAATCGCAATGATAGGGCATGCAAGAAAAGGCGGGGAACGGGATCACGCGCGCCTCGGGAGTAAATGACGTCGCCGGCTATAGGATGCCGCACGGAGGCAAAATGGACACGAATCTGATGTGGCCGCCCCGTCTGCGGCCGAGCCTCTGTCAGCGTGTATCCCCCATGCAGATGGGCCAGCACGCGGTACCGCGTGCTGGCCGGACGACCGGATGCAATGACTGCCATCCGTTGTCGGTGCACTCGATCACGACCAAGCGGTGCCTGTATGGTGCCTGTCCGCGGTTCAAGCAGGCCTCGTAGCAGTGCGATGTACGCTTTTTCGACACTGCGATCCTGGAATTGGTGCGCAAGTGCGCGGTGTGCCGCGTCGGTCTTGGCAACAAGCATGACCCCGGACGTGTCTTTATCCAGCCGATGGACGATTCCGGGGCGTTCCTCACCCCCGACTGTGGACAGCGGCCCGTCACGGCCCAAGAGTGCATTCACAATTGTTCCGGTGGGGTGGCCAGGGCCGGGGTGGACCGCGACGCCGCTCGGCTTATCGATGGCGAGCAAATCGTCATCCTCATAGAGCGCGTGCAAGGGTGTGTGCTCCGGTTTCACGGCGTCGCCAACGGCGGGCAGAATGGCCCCCGTGATGTCGATCACATCGCCCGGCTCCACGGCGTGCCCCCGTTTGCGCGGCACTTCACCGTTTATTTCTACGCGGCCATCCTGGATGAGCCGGCCAATGATCGATCGTGACACATCGTCGCCAAGCGTTACGGCTAGAAAGCGATCAAGCCGCCGCTCTGACGGGGCAGAAGGGACAGTCAGGCGGACGTGCGCTGGCTGTCCCCCGTCACTGGGGCTCGTGTGGATCATCTGACTCACGATTATCCTCAGTGCTCTCGCTGGCTGGATTTCCTCTTCGTTCAGATTCCGGGTCCTGATGCCTGGCCTGTGTCTCTGGGGTCGGCGTGCTTGCGGATTCACTCTGTACGATGCCGCTGATCGCGTCTGGTGATGCCTCGGGTGGCACTTGTTCGGTGGGGTCCTTCCACTGCCTCTTCTCTTGCGCGCGATGTCGTATGACGTACAGCGAAAGCACGAATAGCCCAACGGTCAGGGACGAGTCGGAGATGTTGAAGGTCGGAAAATAGAAATCGCTCCAGAGCTGTACGCTGATGAAATCAACCACCGCGCCTCGGATCAGCCTGTCCGTCAGGTTTCCGAGCGCCCCGCCAAGCAGCAGGGCAAGGGAACATCTGAGCAGGGCGCTCTCTCGCCCATTGGCGCGGTAGTAGAAGAGCACACCCAGCACGCCAATCACGCTGACCAGGATGAGAAACGTGGTCTGGCCCTGCAGGAGTCCGAAGGCGCTGCCGGTGTTGGTAACATGCGTGAGCCGTACTATTCCCGATTCAGGGATGGACTCATAGTGCCGCAGGTTGGTGACGATCAGGAATTTCGCGGCCTGATCGGCAGCATAGACGGCCGTCGTAATGACCGCGAAGGGCAGGGCCATGCTACGGAAACTGCCCGGCTCACGTGTGAAGGGACGGCCCGCGCCTACCACCAGATCTTGCGTCCCATCTCCGCGTCAATCTCATCCAACGGCCGCGTCCACAAGCCCGTGGAGAGATATTTCCAGCCGCCGTCTGCGAACAGGCAGACAATGTTGCCGCTCTCCATTCGTTCCGCGAGCCGCAGGGCACAAGCCAGGACAGCACCGGATGAGATGCCCGCAAAGATGCTCTCAACGCGCAGCAGATCACGCGCCTTTTCGAACGATTCACGCGATGTGATGATGAATTGGCCGTCCAGCACCGTCGGATCCAGTATTGGCGGAATGAACCCGTCTTCGAGCGAGCGCAGCCCCTGAATGCGTTCCTCTGGATGCGGCACAACGGCGATGATTCGCGCATCTGGGTTGTGGTCCTTCAGGCGGCGGCCGACTCCGGTCAGTGTGCCGCCCGTGCCAAGCCCGGCGACGAACGTGTCCACCTCCGGTAATTGCCGGAGTATCTCCTCACCGGTTCCGTCGTAATGTGCGCGGGGGTTCGCCTCGTTGCCGTACTGGTAGAGCATGATGTATTTGCCCGGCTCGCGCTCCACCATCTGCATCGCGAGGTCGATCGCTCCGTTCGTGCCGTGCTGCCCTTCACTAAAGACGACTCTTGCCCCAAAGGATTCGATGAGAGCTCGCCGCTCCTCCGTGACGTTGTCCGGAAGCACGATGGTAACGTCATACCCCTTGTAGTTCGCCACCATTGCGAGAGAGACGCCCGTATTTCCGCTTGACGGCTCAAGGATGATACGGCCATCGCCAAGCACGCCATCTTCTTCGGCCTTTTCGACCATGAGCCGCGCGATGCGGTCCTTGACGCTGCCGGTCGGGTTTTGGCCCTCAAGCTTGGCAAACAGGCGAACGCCCGGCTTGGGCTGAAGCCGTTTCAGTTCGACAAGAGGCGTGTTGCCAATTGTGTCCAGTATGCTGCCGAGCATGGGCGCATGAGCCTCTTCGATGGGGGCGCTCTTAGGCGGACGCCGGTCGCGCCCGCCTCACCGTCAGTCTATCGCCTCGCGCTATGGAACGCGCGATTCCGGGCTTGACCCGGTTCACTCAAACGCGGGCATCCCGCAGAACGCCTCGTAGTCAATGAGTTCCGTGACTGACGGATTCTCGCCGCATGCCGGGCAGCCGGGATCCTTGCGGATCTTGACCGTGCGCATGTCCATATCCAGCGCGTCCACCATCAGCAGGCGATTCACCAGCGGCTTGCCAATTCCCAGGATCAGCTTGATGGCCTCCGTCGCCATGAGGGAGCCGATGATGCCTGGCAGTACGCCAAGCACGCCCGCCTCCGCGCAGGAGGGAACCATGCCGGGCGGTGGCGGTGCGGGGTACAGGCAGCGATAGCAGCCCTGTCCCGGCAGGAACGTCGTAACCTGGCCATCAAACATGAAGATGGAGCCATGCACGACAGGCTTCCCCATCAGCACGCCCAAATCGTTGATCAAATACCGTGTCGGGAAGTTGTCCGTGCCATCGACGAGGATGTCAAAGTCCTCCGCGATCTCCATGGCGTTTTCAGAGTTGATGTGTTTGGCGATCTTGACAATCTCCGCGTCCGGGTTGATGGAACGAATCGTGTCCTCTGCGGAATCGACCTTCAGCCTGCCGAGGTCTTCATGCCCGTGCAGCAGTTGGCGATGCAGGTTTGTGATGTCAACGTCGTCAAAATCAACGATTCCGATCTTGCCGATGCCAGCCGCGGCGAGGTACATGGCGAGCGGCGAGCCAAGCCCACCCGCGCCGACGAGTAGAACACTCGCGCCCATGAGTTTGCGCTGCCCCATGCTGCCGACCTGCGGCATGATGATGTGTCGACTGTACCGCTGCACTTGTTGCGGCGTGAGCGTCCGCGCAGGCACTGCCGCATTCTGCGCGGTACCTTTCCCTGTCGTCGTGGTCGTCGTGGCCATCCTTCGTTTCCCCCATGTGCACGTCACATACGAACAGTATAGGTGATTGGGGATACCATAGTACTGTCGTATTGGCGGCAAGATAATAGAGGAGCGGACACGCATGGCCACCGGGATAAGCGAGCGGCCGAAGTTGGAGCCATTCCGAGGTTTGTACACGGCACCGGACGCTGCTCGGTATATCAAGGCAACGATGCCGAGCGACTCCAGATTGTCCATGGACAGCGCTAAGATTCAGCGCTGGGTGCGCAAAGGTGTCGCTGATCCGTCATACAAAGGCAGGCCGGCAAGTGATGTTGTCATCGATTTTGAGGACCTTGTGTCGATGCGCGTCGTCGCCGCCCTGCGAGCCGTTGGCGTAGCATGGTCCGCCATACGAGAGGCGGAACGGTGGCTGCGGGACCACACGGGAGCGTCAAAGCCGTTTGCTACGGCAACGCTGTGGCATGGCGCGGGGGACGTCTATTCTGAGTGGGCCGAGCGGCTAATCGCCGCGAGTCGGCATGGCCAGGCTGCCTTCGATCTTTTACGTGGATACATCACTCCCATCAGTGGATTGGCGTTTGACGAGACGACGAATAGAGCGGCTTTGTGGCGAGTTAACCAACACGTCATGCTCAACCCGAAAATACACTCTGGTGCTCCGTGCATTGCTGGAACGCGAGTGCCGACGAGATCGATTGTCGGGGCGATTGAGGCTGGAGATCGACCTGAGTTTGTTCGCGACGCCTACGGCATATCGACGGACGCACTGGAGTCGGCTATTGAGTGGGAATCCCGCATCCAATTTGGTTAGCGTCCGTTACGCTTTGGATGAATCACTTGCCCGGCCGGTGGCGCAGGCACTCGGAAAAGTAGGTGTATCGATCCAATCTGTTCTCGACATTTTCGGCAGAGCGGCGGTACCGGATGAACGGATCCTACAGTGGTGCAGAGAAGAGCACGCGATCTGGTTTCATGCCGATGACAGGAGGCATAGGCGGCTTGTGGGCGAGGGGTCCGATGGGGCAAGGGCAGTGCGGGTAGTGAGGCCTGGTGGACAACTTGCCATTTCTGAGCAACTCCGCATTCTGGCAGTCATCATTCCGCGGTTGGAACGAATGCTCTTCCTTAATCCGACCCTTCTTATCTTCAGCGCCAGTGCGCAGAGCCCGCTACATCCACCAAGGGTTGAAGCCGTCACAACGTAAGGCGGAGACAAGCATCGAGAACTGGCGCCACCGCTATTCTGCGCGGTACCTTTCCCTGTCGTCGTGGCCATCCTTCGTTTCCCTCGTGATTCGTCATCACGTAGGAACAGCATGGGTGATTGGGGAGAGTAGGGTGGGCTATGAGACCGCTACGACGCGGCCTGCCATACACTGAAGTCTTCGGGCAGGATGCGCATAAGCGCCTCTGAGCTCATTCCGTAGACATCGTATACGCGCTCCATCTGATTGAGGATCCGTAGCAGATGGCGCACGCTGCCGGGTGTGCGGTCATCCGAGTATCCACGTTTTAGCGTGTCTTTCTCTCTTGTGTAAAGGCGTATTGCAAGATGGACAACCCCTTTAGAATTGAACGCCCTGAAGTCTGAGAACAGGCGATCCTCTAAGGTGCCGAACGAGGAAATGGGCCGGTCGAGGAGAAACGCGGCTGATTCGTCATGTTGCCTGAAAAGAAGATACGCGCCCCGTAACATGTGGCGATACCGCCTTTGATAGGCCCGGCGTAATTCCGTTGTGGATTCATCGCCAAGGAACACGTATGCATCGTCTGAGGTGCGCGGCCCCGGTGGCATTTCCGGGAGGAAGAACATCCCAAGCCACGACCACAGGCCGTAGTCGTCGGCGATCGGGACTGTTATGTCTCCGAGGAGTTCGACCAACAGAATGGCGGCGTCGCGTCTCGTTGCGACGGGCTGGCGGGTCACTTCCAGGCTGTCCCGAAAAGGCTCGCTATACCGGCTGCTTTCTAGCAAATCATGGAGTTGGTTGTGGTCCACGGGCGCAGCGGATCTCCATTCCGCAAGCAGATCTCGCGCGCGTGTGATTCCCGCAGGTGTCAACTGGCGAACTTTCATGCTCTTTGCCGCTGCTCCCGCGAGGTTTTGTACGTCGGGACAGCCTTGGCCTTCTGTCCTGCGAACGCCTTGACGGTATCATCGATCCAACCCTGCAGCTGACTCCTGTCGTAATCCTCTGCGTCCTGCGCCCACGCCGGAGCAGCCGGCGTCTTGACGCCCAGTGAGTCCACGAAATGGAACCAAGGTGTCCACCACCCCTCCTCATCGTCATCAGGCTGATGCTTTCCGGCAAAGATGATCTCGTTCAGGACGATCCGCAGAACCTGTGGCATGACAAGCGACCTAAAAACACCGTCATGCCCAACAATGTCGTTGATTTCTGGTATGGCGTTGTTTACCAGGAGAACAGGAAGATCTTCTTCCGCACTGAACTCCACACGCCACACTTCGTCACCGAGTTTGTCTTCATCCGCTGTTTCGAGAGGGATGAGGGAATCAATAGACTGAATTGGTTTGATGCGATCGGCGAGTCCCAGAAGCTTTCCGGACCCGTCTGGCGCGATAACAAAGACTTTGAACTGGGCGGTGGAGTCGAGATGGGTGAGGCGCCGCTGCTCCGCACTTGGCGGTGTCAGGTTCGCGACGGTCCCGTACTCCCAGCGTTGTGAGACATTGCCACGCGCAGCCTCCACGCGAACGCGGGCGTCTGGCGGGAATCCACTCCTCGGCGATACGGTCAGATCCAAGTCGAAGATAGGGCGGCCGTCAGTTTGCTCGTCAAGGATGTGGATTCTCACTTCCTCTCGAGTGATTCGAACGCGCCCAGTGTAGTTGAGGTGCCGCTTCATTCTGCTTCTGCGCCCTCCACGCCATCCTTGAGTTGTTGGATACCGACCACCACGTCCCTCCCATCGAAACCGTTGATGGCGAGTTTGAATTCCTCATGGAGCACGTCGAATTCGAGGATGTTGTCGTCCTTAACATCGCAGGAGCAGCCGATGGCGTTAATTCTCAGTGCTCCTGTGGGGAAGAGCGAGAAATCTGGTATTCCCTCGCGGGCTCCGGTGCGAAACGCGGCGAAGGCATTTCCTCGAGAGACGTCATAGGCGATGTTCAGCCGCCACTTGCCACGAGCACTGCTGTTTGCGGAACCTCGCGAAAGCTGGAAGCCGTCCGGCAAACGCCGAACATCCAAGAGGTTAGACGTGGACAGTGTGGGGAGGGTCTGCGCACTGCCGCCCACGCCCGGATCCTGACCGGGCCTACGGTGCGATCTCTCCGATGCGCGTTGGGATGGGAATAGATCCGCGAGGGCATGACGGTCCAGTGTTTGGGGTCGTTCGGCGAGAGCCTGGAGAATAAGATATGCGGCTCTCTGCACGTTGGTCACGATTGTCTGACCGCCACTCCACCTCGCCTTCAAGCTATCGGAACGCCGATCCCAGCGCATGTGTGCCGGCCCTTCCGAGTCCCGCAACAAAATGCCCAGTTCAGAGTTTCCGTCGATAACTACGAGCGCACGTGCTTTGAAAGGGACAATGTAATCCATCACTGGGATTCGCAGCATGCCTCTCACAAAGTAGTCATGGCCTTTCTCCAACCAGTCATCTTTTTCCAGAAAGACCTTGAACGTGTTCTGCAAGCGCTCGCTGTTTCGGCGAGTCGTCGTAGTAGTAAGTCGAAAGGCCAGCCTGTCGCCGGTATCGTAACGTTCCATCACTGTAGGGTCGAGAGCGGCTCGTTTCGTGGGCACGTCCATAGAGATACACTGGTCGTCTGTTACTGTTTGCGCCCATTGTGCAAGTCGGATGGCCCGCTGCATGGATTCTGCGGATTCGTCATCGCGCTCCGACGGCGGGATACTACTGGCAACGTCCCAAATAGTGTCAGCATTGATGAGAGTTGGGCTTGATCCAGGTTGAGATACCTGTACGACCAGCTCCCCATTCACTATTGGAACGAAGTACTGCACTACGGTTGCTCTAATTATTGCGTCTTGCTTTAGGTCTTTGTTTGGAAAAAGGACAATCACGGAGAGACCAGGCGATACATCATCTCCCTCCAGCCTCTCTAAGTGAAAATCGATACAAGCATCGCGAATGAGATTCTGTGCGTCTTCAGGCATCGGGAGCCAGCTGTCATCCTGCTCCTCGGAATGGCTGGCAAACCAACCGTTCGGACGATACTTTTTGCCATTCAGCGAGTGGGTGCGAAGTACAGCTCCCCCCATCAGCAGCCGATTTTTCTCGTTGACCCGCTGAGTAACTCCGAGGAATACGTTGATATTCGATGCGTCTGGGAACACCCACTTGCCGAGCCCCCATGAACCCGCGGCGTTCTCTCTCTTGGGCGATATTCCTATACTACGAAAGAATCCCCAAAAATTATTGTCGCCCTCTCGCTCTGAGTTAGCCCTTATGTCCCCAGTAAGGCCACGTGTACCGAGATCCTCAATTACGAGGAATGACATCTTTTTACGAAAGTAGTCTCCAGCGTCGACAGGCAGGTCGCGTATAGCAGCTTTGAGGTGTGGTTCGAGCCCTATCAGATATTTTTCGGCAGTGGAGACCTCCAACGCCCCTTCTTGTCCGCTGAAAACGAAACGAACTCGAACGGGATCCGATCCTGCCCTGGCATCCATCGAATTCTGAATGGATTCCCGGACGAGGCGATCCGCTAGATCGGACTCCGAACTAAAGAACTCACCCTGAAAAGGATTCTGATTGGGTTCTGATGGCTGCATTTTGGGAATGCGCCAGTGTGGAGGCCTTTGTTGCATATCAATATCCGAAGATGACCATAGCTTCTCACGCGAACGCCGTCAATTCTTTGAAGCTCGATTCTCATTGACGTCACCACCGAATTCTCAGCCCACGACAATCTAGTCGTCAAACCCCAGACGGTGCCCAATTCGCACCCATGTGTAGCCCAGTCCTGCGGTGGCGCGGTGGCTGGTGCACACATGAATGATGGACTCCTCGTTGCCGTAACCGAACCAGATCGCTGGCTTATGGCAGACGCGGCACTGAGAAATCGCCCATTTGGCCAGCTGTGCAATCTGATCTAAGCGTTCAAGCAAGTAATCATCCCCAGAGGAGTTGAGGTACTCGCCGATTTCAAAAATCGAAATCGCCAGCTCTTCCGCACCTACCAAAAACGGCGTTGGTGCGCTAATGCCATTCCGATGGCATCCGCATGATTGCATTCCTCACCTCCTGACTGCGTGTCTCATTCACAGTCCGGTGACCGGAACACAGGAGGCTGCCTGAGGTCAAGTGGGGAACGGTTCTAAAGTTGCCTAATCTTTTGGCGCGCCCGGCAGGATTCGAACCCGCGACCCTCGGTTCCGAAGACCGATGCTCTAATCCACTGAGCTACGGGCGCGCGCTTACTGGCCACACTATCCTACCGTGAAAGCCGGACTTACGGCTTGCCGCCGCTAAAACTGGGCAGGGGACGATTCTTAGAATCGCCCCCTGCCATCCTTCACTCTTGCCGCAGTGGGGCTATGCTCCTTTGCGGGCCTCTGTCAAGAGCTGGTTCCGTTGTGTTTGAAGCGCGATTGCCTACTGATTCTCGGGCAGGAGGTATGTGTGCGCGTGGCGGTAGAAGTTGCCGTACGATTGCGAAGGCACCGTGGGCATCACGCCCGCGACTCTATCCGAGAACACCGGAATCGCTAACTGGAAGCCGCCCATTGTGCGAACCTGATCCTTAAGGACAATCTCACCTGCCTGCCAGGCTAGATCACGCCGCTCCTCACGGTCGAGCGTGATGGACTGTAGGTCAATGAGCTTATCCAGTTCCGGGTTTGAGTAGCGACCGTAGTTCCTGTCTGAGCCGGAATAGAAGTACTCATACAGGATGAAGTCCGGATCGAACCCGCCGATCCAACCTGCGTGGCCGGCCAGATCGAAATCGCCGTTGCTCATCGATGTGTAGTACAGTGCCGTCTCCTGTTGCTCCGCAGATGCCACGATGCCCACTTCGTTGAGGTCCTCGATGACCGTCACGACATATTCGGCGTAGAACGGCGCATGGACGACGGAGACAGAGAGCTCGTTGGGCTCGTAGCCTGCGTCAGCGAGGACCTTGCGGGCCTGCTCCTTGTTGGCCGCCGGGTCCCGGTAATCATGTCCCGGAATCTGCTGCAGGCGCTCCACCGGCATCGCATAGTAGCTACTCGGCAGGAATGGCCCACCCGTTCCGAGTTCAATCCATCCGTTATATCCAAGCGCGATGAGTTTCTGTCGGTCGATGGCCAGGCTGACAACGTCACGGAGGTCCTGGGTGTTCCACGGATCGCGCTGGAAGTTTGGGATGGCGGAGAACATCATGCCGGGATGAGCTACAGACGCCCACTTCTGACACACATCGCACTCACGCAGCAGAACGTCCGCCCGTGCGCCGCTCCAGCCGCCGGCACTGCCGCCGATATGGAGTCGGCCTCCGCGCAGCGCTGTGACCTGCCCAGAGTTGCCCAGAATGGCAACTTCGATGCCGTCAAGGTAGGGGAATGGTTGATCCCAGTAATCGGTCTTACGCTCGAAGACCATCTTCTCGCCGGGGAGCCAATCCTTCATGAGGAATGGGCCGGTTCCGATATTTGGATCTGTCCGCATCTTATCTGTATCGTTCTCATAGAGATGTTTCGGCTTGATCACGTGGTAGGGCAGCGAAATGACCTCAAGAAGTGAGGGCTTCGCCTTCGACAGGTGGAAGACAACGGTCAAGTCGTCGCTGCACGTGATGTCACTAACGGCACCGAAATGGACGGCACGTGGACTGCGATTGAGCCCCTCGCCCGTGCGAATCGTGTCATAGCTCCACTTCACGTCAGCGCAGGTGAACGCAACGCCATCCGAGAACTCGATCCCATCGCGCAGACGGAATGTCCAGGATCTGCCGTCTTCCGCCTGCTCCCATCCGCTCGCAAGGTCAGGAACGATGTTCCAGTAGGCGCCATTGACGAAGTCCTGGTTCGTTCCCCAGTCCTGCTTGGAGACAAGCATGTTGGCAATTGGGTGATTGTATTGGGGAGCGCTGCCGGCAGCCTCCTCCCAGTTGCTGAACGTTGGCCCTTCGGACGTTGTGGCGATGGTTAAGACGCCGCCATACGTGGCGCCAGGATCGATGGGCACACCGCTTACGGAATGTGTGTGTGCAGCCCCGTTCCCACCACCGTCAGTCGTTGACGACGACGAACCACTGTTATTCTGTGACGGTTCCGGTGTGTCCTCATCATCCGAGGCCGTTCCGCACGCAGCAGAAACGGCGAGCAGCGTGGACATAATCAACACAAGTAAAAATGGCGCGATGCGGCTAGTCATACCCCAGTTTCCTCCCCTGTGCCTACGGGTAGCACTCGACAATAATGAAGGCCGCGTCTTCTCTGGTCAATACCACGCTATACAAGGTAGCCGACGAAGGGGACGCCGCCAGCCTTCGGTGAACTACATCTGCTCAGGGGCTTTCATGCCCATTATGGCGAGGACGTTACGAAGCACTGTCCCCGCTGCCTGCGTCAAGCGCAATCGTGCCAGTGTCACACGCGGCGCCTCGCCGAGCACGCGGTGCTTCGTATAGAAGTCATGAAACGTTGTGGCGAGTTCATAGGCGTAATGTGGCAGGTGATGTGGCTCACGGTTCCGGGCTGCCGTTTCGACGATCTCCGGAAATCGCAACATCGTGCGTATGAGTTGATGCTCCGCCTCCTCCGTCAACGCGCTGTAATCGGCAATCTGTGACATGTCATCCGGGTCGATGCCATTCTCACGCGCGTTGCGCAGGATAGACGAGACGCGGGCAAAGGCGTACTGAATGTAATAGACCGGGTTGTCCGGCGCCTCCTTCTTGGCCAGATCCAAATCAAAGTCCATCTGCGCATCAGCGGAACGGGCAAGGAAGAAGTAGCGGCATGCGTCAGGGCCCACTTCGCTGATGAGTTCTGACAGCGTTATGACGTCGCCTGTGCGTTTGGAGACTCGAACGATCTCATCACCCCTGCGGAGCGTGACGAGTTGGACGAGGATGAATTGCAACCTTTCCGGATCAATGTCCAGGGCGCGCACGACGGCCTTCATGCGCGGCACATGGCCCTGGTGGTCCGCTCCCCAGACGTTGATGACCTGATCGAAGCGTCTTCCCAAGAACTTGTCGTAGTGGTAGGCGATGTCTGAGGCAAAGTACGTCGGCGCGCCCGTCTGTCGCACCAACACGCTGTCCCGATCATCACCCAACTCGGTGCCTGTGAACCATACGGCGCCTTCGCGCTCTGCCGTGTAGCCGTTCTTCTCCACGGCGGATAGCGCCTTCTCATAGGTTCCGTCGGAGAAGAGAGAGCGTTCACTGAACCAGCGATCGAATTGAACGTCGATTTGCTCAAGGTCTTCGCGGATGGAGGCGATCATCCTCGCCATGCCGATTTCGCCGATGTCACGCAGGACATCGGCACCCTCAATAAAACGGTCTCCATGCTCATTGGCAAGCTCTTGGCCCAGCTCAATGAGGTATGTCCCGTGGTAGCCCTCAGTGGGGAACTCCGAATCACGTCCCAGCGCCTCTCGGTAGCGGGCGTGGAGAGACTGGAAGAAGGTGTCCATCTGGCTACCGGCATCGTTGATGTAGTACTCGCGCTGCACGGTATAACCGGACGCCTCCAGCACATTTGCGACGACGCTCCCCTGCACCGCGCCACGCCCATGCCCGACGTGCACAGGCCCAGTGGGGTTCACGCTGACGAATTCGACTTGCACGTTGACGCCCGCTCCGCCCGTGCCGTGGCCATACGTGTCTGCCTCCGCGATGATCGCGTCCACCTGCTGCAGCACCCATCGCGTGTCTAGGCTGAAGTTGATGAAACCGGGCGAGGCAATGGTGATAGAGTCGATTTCTTGCTGATGGGGCAGGCGTTCGCGCAGAATCTCGGCAATCGCCAGTGGCGACATGCGTGCGGAACGGGCCATTTTCAGCGGCAGGCTGGAGGCGTAGTCGCCG
Organism: Dehalococcoidia bacterium; assembly: GCA_965224255.1. Taxonomy (GTDB): domain Bacteria; phylum Chloroflexota; class Dehalococcoidia; order UBA6926; family UBA6926; genus VXMO01. The sequence continues at coordinate 864,178 of CBDCYO010000005.1, read as the reverse complement.
TGCTCCTGGTTTTGGGGACGCTCAATTGCCGGATCCTGATGTTCGAGGGCTGGCAGGGCGCCATCCTGCTGGGCGCGGCGCAACGCCTCCGAGAGCATTGTGGCGATGATGTCATTGATCATGGGCGCGTGTCGTCAGTATGCCATGAGGGAACGGCCACGTTGGAGCAGCGCTAACCGACTTCTGGGGCGTTCCCGGCGCGATTCCAGAATCGTCGCAGCGCATCGCGGATGGGAACGTGCGCCGCTTGCGTCAGTTCTGGGTCGATGCTCGTTATAGCAAGGGCGTGATGGCGAGCTTCCTCAATGAGCGTCAGGTCCGCAAAAGTGGCGACCTGCAGGTCCGGAAGGCCGCTCTGGCGTGTGCCCAGCAACTCACCCGGCCCGCGCTGCCTCAGGTCAGCCTCGGCGACCTTGAAACCGTCACTTGTGGATTCCATGACGGCAAGGCGCCTCTGCACCTCCTCTGTATCAGATTCGGAAACGAGGATGCAGTAGCTCGTCTCCGTGCCACGCCCAACGCGCCCCCGATACTGGTGCAGCTGCGATAGGCCAAACCGATCTGCGCCATCAATCATCATCACCGTCGCATTGGGGATATCGATTCCCACTTCAACCACGGCCGTGGAGACGAGCACGTCAATGGCGCCGGCACGGAAGTCCTCCATGACGCGCTCCTTTTGTGTGGGACGCATACGGCCGTGCAACAGCCCGACGGTGAGGTCCGTAAACACCTCCTTGGAGAGGTGCTCATGCTCTACGACGGCGGCCTTGGCAGCTACGGCCTCGGATTCCTCAACGAGCGGGCAAATGATAAATGACTGGCGTCTCTCGGCCGCCTCCCGCCGAATGAAACCGTAGGCGCGTTCGCGCTCACCGGGCGGCACAATCGCCGTGCGAATGGGCGGCCGGCCGGGCGGCATCGTATGGATGGTTGACACTTCGAGATCCCCATAGATGGCCAGCGCAAGAGTGCGCGGGATTGGGGTTGCCGTCATCACAAGGAGGTGGGGGGAGAACCCCTTGTCGCGGAGGGAGGCGCGTTGTTCAACGCCAAACCGGTGTTGTTCATCCACGACTGCGAGTCCCAGGTTGTTGAATGCAACGCCCTCCTGAATCAACGCGTGTGTGCCGATGACGATGTCCACGTCACCCCGTGCGATGAGGTCATGCAATTGCGCCTTTGTACCGGCAGCCATACTCCCGGTCAGAAGGGCGATGCGAAGCGGTCTGTCCGGGAGTATGCTGCTGAATCCGCGGTATGGCCCCCCATCGTTGGCTTCACGGTTTCTGTGACTGAAAACGCTTGTCAGTGTGCGGAAGTGTTGCTCTGCCAACACCTCTGTCGGGGCCATCAACGCGGCCTGGAAGCGGTTTGCCGCCGCTGTGACCAGCGCCAGCGCCGCTACCACCGTCTTGCCGCTACCAACGTCGCCCTGTAGCAGACGCATCATTGGCGCGCTCCCGCCCATGTCCGTCAGGATTTCCTCGACGACGTGCTCCTGATCCGTGGTCAGTCTGAAAGGCAGGGTATCAAGCACACGACTGACTGCTCCGTCGTTACGCGGAATAGGCGCACCCAATTCATGCTGCTGCTGTCGGCGGCGCTCCAGCAGGCCCAGCTGCAAGAGGAAGAGTTCATCAAACGCGAGTCGGCGGCGCGCGCGGTCATCATCGGACAGATTCGCCGGGTGGTGAATGAGTCGAAGCGCCTCACGCAAGCCCGTGAGCCGCGCACCGCGAATCACATCTTCAGGCAAGAACTCCCGCACAAAGGGCAACGCTCGCTCAGCTGCTGGGCCGATGAGGCGTCGCAGCTCTCCCTGCGTGACGCCCTTTGTCAGCGGATAGATTGGCACAAGCTCGCCCTCAGCAGTCCGATCCCCAGATCGCAGTTGCTCGTACGTTTCGACGGTGAATTGCGTCCTGCTGCGAAACACACCGAGACGGCCGATAAGTAGCAGGCGTCCACCACGCTTGAGAGATCGTGTAATCCACGGGTTCCCAAACCAGATGGCGGTGACCTGCCCGGTGGCATCACTCACCGTCGCCTCTGCGCGCATGACCTGCCGCCCGATCGTGTGTCGTCCGCCCGCGACCCTTTCGACGCGGACGGAGATTGCAGCCTGCTCACCCAGCGTGAGGCGCGTGATGGGCACGACCGGCACATACCGTCGCGGAAAGCCCCACAACGCGTCCCGATGCGTTTCGATTCCCAACTTCTTGAGGCCGGACCTTATGCGAGCGGGAGCGTCCAATGGCTCATCCAGCGATTTGATGGGTGAGGTGACCGGAGCAGTCCGCCGTGGCTTACTGACCGTCTTCTGAGATGGCGTGATTGCCTCGGCATGAGAACGGGATGGTCTACCCGCCCGTCCCTGTTCATCTTCAGCCGCGCGGTGCCACGCCGGATCAGGCGGCACGTCCATCGGCGGTGGTGGTGGGGCTGCAGATCTTCTCGGCTCAGCTGGCCGGGGCGCGGATCTCCCTTCGACGTCGCGCAGGCGCTCAAGCGTCTCTCGAATCCACGCCGTGCGTTGTTCCGCGGTCATTCCTTGATAGTCCGGCAACGTCACCTGCGCAGCGTTCAGCATCCTCTGAACGTCGGGGTCTTCGATCCAGCGCTCGAAGAACGCGTCCAAGCCGCCTATGACGGCGCGGTTCTGTTGGTTTTGATCTCGTTCAAGCCGTAGCACGTGGCGGATGGTTTCTATTTTTCGCGCAAGACGATCATCCTGTGCCGCAGGCGCGGATGGCGACTCGGCTTGAGGTGCTTGCGGGGGGCCGACTGGCAAGCGGCCCTGCGTCATCGCTGAGGCCCTGTCACCGTCCATGCTGCTCGACGAACGAAACCCCAACGCAGCCCGGCCCCGCGTATGTCCCAACCGCTGCGCCGATCGTATAGACAGGAACATCATCAAGGTGCAGTTTTGACTTTGTGCGCTCGGCCATCTCCCTTGCGCGCTGATGATCCGTCGTCGTCGCATAGGCGATCTGCTCTGGCGTCCCTCTACTGTGGAGATACGATTCCAGCAGGGCGTGCGCCTTCGCGCGGGATCGTACCCGATCCAGCGGATGGACCTCACCATCACGGAACTCCAGAACCGGCTTGAGGCTTAGTAAGCCCCCGAGGAACCGCTGCGCCTTGCCGATGCGGCCTCCACGTGCCAGATATTCCAACGTATCCACTGCAAAATAGATGTGCGTTCTGCTCGCCATGTCGCGTGTCCACTCAGCAAGCTCCTGGATGTCTGCGCCATCGCGTGCCTTTGCCGCCGCCGCCTTCACCAGAACGCCAAGCCCCATCGCAACCAGCAAGGAATCCACAATCTCGATCACGGCGTCCGGATGCTCCTTGAGCGCAATATCACGGCCGATGAGCGCGGAGTTGTACGTTCCACTCATCTTCGATGAGAGGGTCACCGCAAGTACGGGGCCGGTGGGCGCCAGCCTGATGAATGCGTCCGCGAAGTCCTGCGGCGAGGGTTGGGCCGTCTTTGGCACCACTATGCGCTGCTCCAGACGTCGATAGAACTCTGACCCGCTTATTGATACTCCGTCTCGATATTGCTCTTCACCAAAGAAGACATAGGCGGGGATGATTGTGATGCTGGCTCGCTCAGCGTCCTCCGGCCGAATGTCTGACGTGCTGTCAGTTATGATCTGTACAGTGCCCCGGGATGCAATCGTCACTTCAACCTCCGAACGTCCCGCCCCTATGATTCCAAATGAAACGTCCCAGAAAGGGTACTCACCTATTCGTATCTACTCCAGTCAATGCTGGATAGAACCTGCTTGGCATTGCCAATGAAGATCTTCTGGCGAACCTCATCAGAGATGTCCAGATCCTGAAAATCCCGCAGCCAGCGCTCAAGGTGCAGTGCCTGAAAGTCAGAGCCGAACAACACCTTGTTTTGCAAGCGTGTTTGCATCTCTCGAATCAACTCCTGCGGGAAATACCAGGGGGACCAGCCGGAGATATCCATAAAGACGTTGGCCTTATGTACCAACATGGATACTTGCTCTTCAAACCAGGGCCACGCCGGATGCGCGAGGATGATCTTTAGCTCAGGAAAATCCGCTGCCACGGCGTCCCACCAAATCGGGTTGGAGTACCATTGCTTGCGGCCGCCACCGCCCGGCAGGCCGGAGCCGACGCCGTTGTGGCCGCTGTGTGTGAGAATCACCAGCCCCAGGTCCTGCGCCTTTTCCCAAAGTGGGTAGTACTGCTCTTCATGTGCGAAGAAGTTCATACCCGTCGGCAATAGCTTGATTCCCTTGGCATCGAAGTTGCCTGCTGCGCGCTCAAGATCCGTGATCGCCTGCTTTCCGCGATTGGGGTTCACGGAACAGAACGGAATCCATCTCTTGGGCGCACGTCGAACGATCTCATCAACCCACTCATTCGGGTCAGGCGACGTCGTATCACCGGGTTGTCGGTTGTCCGACGGTAGCAGGACGCCGACGATGTCGTGCTTCTCATAGAGTTCAACGTACTGCTCAGGCGTCTCAAGATCCGGCTCCGTCCGCCGGAAATACTGGCGCATCTGCCGTGTTTGATTCTCCCCGCGGCTGACCTCTGCAGGGCGGAGGGCAGGGTTCGTTGGGGGGTGAACGTGAACGTCGACAGCTCTCATGATCGTGCTAAGCCTCCTGCGACTGTTCTGGGCGACGCTGTTGGCAGAATGGCAAGTAGCGGCCATCGTGTCAACGCGCTGACACGTGAAGAAGCAGGAGTGGGTTTGATGAAGAGACGGGAGCCAGTTCAGCGCCAAGGAGTGCGCCGCGCCGTGCGTCGCCGCTCCGCCGGTGAAGGGGATGTTCTGAGTCCCCACTGGATCTCCCGCCGTATGCGTGCCGGGCCGTAGACGACGACGTTTTTCGGTACGAAGTTGCCGGTAGGCGCCCCGCCGCGTGTCCGGATTGCTGATGTGCTCATCGTTCCCTCCGTTGGCCGGCCTGTTCCGTTCATGGCCCCGTGTCACGAGCGGCTTGATCAGAACAAGCTCTAGTGTTCTATTATTTAGTGATAATAGCACATACGTTCCTTCGTGCAAAATGTCGCAGCCGCCGAGAACCCCGGCGACCCTGCATCGAGACGCGCTTATTCATTACAATGCGGGGAAGAGTCGTGCTGATTACCGCTTGATTGGAAGTGCCAGCTAGGCCGGGGACGTAGATGTGATCGACCTCAAGGGCGTTGCCAAGAGATATCAGATTGGCACGATTACCGTTACGGCGCTTGAACACCTGGATTTGCACATCGATGACGGTGAATTCGTGGTTGTACTCGGCCCATCCGGCAGCGGCAAGACGACGATGCTGAACGTGATCGGCGCGTTGGACACGCCAACCGAGGGGGCGATAACGGTGGCGGGCCGAGACGTGACTGGCGCATCGCATTCGGAGCTGTTCGACTTCCGGCGCACGACGGTGAGTTTCATCTTCCAGAGTTTCAACCTCTTTCCGGGCCTCACCGCACGTGAGAACGTACAGTTCGGCATTGATGTGGCAAACAGAGCCGGAGGCCAACCCAGCGCAGGTGATGTGCTGAGCGATGTCGGCCTGGGGGAGCGCATGGGGCACTTTCCACATGAGCTCTCCGGGGGTGAGCAGCAGCGCGTCGCCATCGCACGCGCCCTCGCGACGGGAAATCCGGTCCTCCTTGCTGATGAACCGACTGGGGAGTTGGATTTTCGCACTGGCGCCCAGATCCTCGAATTACTGCAACAGCAAGCACAGGAAGGGAAGACCGTGCTTGTCGTGACGCATAACAGGGAAGTCGCGCGGCTGACAGATCGTGTTATCGAGCTCAGCAGCGGCAGCATCGTTCACGATGGCCCTCCGGATGGCGGACGTGCGCCAATTTCAGAGCTTCACTGGTAGCCGCCACCGTCCGATGCCGCTCAACTTTCTGCTCCTATGGTCGCTCCGGGACCTCCGGTCTCGCTGGATACAGGTCGTCATTATTGCCCTGATCATCGCGCTGGGCATCGGCAGCTTCGCATCGTTCAATAGCCTGACGGCGTGGCGAATTGCCTCCAACGAGGCGAGCTTTGACGCGACTCGTATGTATGACCTCAAGCTGAACCTCAGCGACGGCAGCTATATCCAACAGGGCCGTCTGACTGATGTCGTCAATTCAATCCCCTCCGCCGACGGCGTAGCCGGCATGCAGGAGCGGCTGATTGTCCCAACGCTGCTTGAGGTTGTCAGCGCGGCAGAAAGAGAAGCGGCAATTGAGCAGGGCGATCAGGGAGCGGACGGCATCATTCTCGTTCCTGGCCGAATAGTCGGGATGGATGTGTCCCAGTCAGACGGACCCGATGTTGCGCGGCTGCACATTGTCGAGGGCCGGAACCTCGCGCCCACAGATGCAGGCGAGCCAATTGTCGTCCTCGAGAGCAAGTTCGCGCAGTATCACGGGCTGCCTGGTGAGGGGCAGGCTCGAGTGGCGGGTGGGACTGATATCACGTATGTCGGGCATGCGCTTGCGCCGGAGTATTTGATCGTTCTCACGGAAAGTGGCGCCACATTTGCTCATGCAGTGTACGGCGTGATGTTCACGTCGAACGAAACAGCACAGAAACTGGCGGATCGCCCCGGCATGGTCAATGAACTTGTGGTGCTGCTGGATGACGCCGTCTCACGTGAAGCCGTCATCGGAGAACTGGAACAGGCACTGGCGGCGGCTTTGCCGAGCGTCGGCGTCACCATAGATGAAGACAGTGATGATCCGGTGTACCGTGCCATTACGCAGGACGTTGAGGGCGATCAGCAATCCTCTAATGTCATCGCCATCTTCATCTTCATCGGCGCGGTGTTTGCGGCGTTCAACCTGACGACGCGTATGGTAGAGACGCAGAGGAGAGAGATCGGCATTGGGATGGCGCTGGGCGTGCCACGCCGCCAACTTGCGCTCCGTCCTGTAACGGTTGGCGTGCAGATCTCTCTTTTGGGCATTCTTTTCGGACTTGGTGTCGGCTGGATCATCGGCTGGTTGATGGAAGGAGTCATGACGGAGTTTCTTCCCCTGCCGGTCTGGGAGGCCCCGTTCCAGTTCCGCATCTTTGCCGCCGTCACAGTCGTCGGTATGCTCACGCTTCTCATTGCGATTGGCTACCCCGTGTGGCGGGCGGTCAATGTCCAGCCAATTGACGCCATACGAACCGGTCACCTCGCCTCCCGGGGAGGCGGGCTTGCACCTCTGATGACGCGTCTGCGAATTCCTGGCGCAACGTTTGCGCAGCTGCCGTTCCGCAACGTCGCCCGTGCCCCCCGCCGCGCACTCCTCACAATCCTCGGCATCGCAGCTGCCGTCGCCATTACCGTCTCCCTTGTTGGCATCCTCGATTCCTACCTATCGGCGATACGCGATGGCAGGGACGAAACACTGAAAACATCGGCGGAGCGGGTGGAGATCGACCTCATGATTCCGGTCCCCATCGAGTCTCAAGTTGTGAGAGACATCAATGGTTCGCCCGCGATCACAAGAATTGAGCCCGGGCTACGCGTCGGCGGCTCAATTGCCAGTGACCATCGGGATACCGAATTTGATGTCCTGATCCGTTTCCTAGACTTCCGCAGCGATATCTGGCGGCCAACAGCCCTTTCCGGGACTCTTGACACGAATCAGCGAGGTGTCGTGCTTGCCGAGAAGGCGGCGTCCGACTTGGGTGTGGATGTTGGCGATGAGATTATCCTGACCCACCCTGTTCGCGAAGGATTCGCCACCTTCTCTCTGCAAGATACGCGGTTGCCGGTTGTCGCTATTCACCCGTTTTACTTGCGGGCCTTCGTGTACATGGATATGAGCCATACGGACATGCTCAATGTGTCCGGCCTGACAAATCGCATTACCGCGCTGCCCGCCGCGGGGGGGTCATTTACGCAGCTCAAACAGGAACTGTTTGACATTCAGGGTGTTGTATCTGTCGCGACCGTTACCGCTGAAGGAGAACTCATAGAGGACCTGTTTGACCAGTTCATCAACATCCTGCGAATCATGGAGGCGATACCGCTACTGCTTGCCATCCTCATTGCCTACATTACGGCCAGCATCGCTATGGATGAGCGGAGACGAGAGCACGCAACGATGATCGCCTACGGCGTGCCCTATCGCACGATCTTGCGCATGGCCGTTGTTGAGAGTCTCATCTTGGGCGTCCTTGCGACCATTGTGGGCATCGTTATCGGCATCGGCCTCTTGTTGTACATGTTGCTGGTGCTACTGCCGGAAACATCTCCGGATATCGGCGCGTCCCTCACGCTAACTCCGATGTCCGTCGTGATGGTTGTGGCCTTCGGCGTGCTGGCTGTTGGCGCAGCGCCGCTTCTTGCGGCTCGCAAACTCCGCCGCGAGAACGTCCCCGACACCCTTCGCGTCATGGAATGAGGCAGGACCCACTGGCCGTAGTCATCCTTCTGCGCCCCGCGCTGTTGCCGCGGCCCCGGCCATTCCGGTGTGCTCTACCATTCCGGGTTCCCCCCGTTATTCGTGCCGCGCACCGTCTGTCATTCTGAGCCGCCCTTCCTGTCATTCTGAGCGCAGCGAAGAATCTATGTTCCCATTGCGGCAGGGGTGAAGCACCGCACGCACGGTCTGGCGCACACGTTTAGATTCTTCACTCCGCTACGCTCCGTTCAGAATGACATCATGAAGTGGCACGCCGTTCAGAATGACATGGGGTTGGCGCAACACTCTCGGAAAGCCCATACGTTCGCATATAAAGCCACGATGGGGTACACTGCCGACGACTCGCACCAACAGCCGGAGAATCACGCATGGCAGAGCCTAACTTCGCAAACCGCACCCTCTTCCACGGCGATAATTTGCCGTTTCTGCGAGCGTTGAACAGCGAATCCGTCCACCTCGTCGCCACCGATCCGCCCTTCAACAAGGGTAAGGACTTTCACGCCACGCCGGACAGCCTCGCCTCCGGGGCCAAGTTTCAAGATCGCTGGAGTTGGGACGATGACGTGGAGGGCGAGTGGGTGGATCAGATTACGGACGACTGGCCCCGTGTGATGAACGTCATCAACGGCGCCCGTGAGAGTTACGGCGACGATATGGGCGCGTTCCTGTGCTTCATGGCCGTGCGACTCATCGAGATGCGTCGTGTTCTCCGCTCAGACGGGAGCATCTACCTGCACTGCGACCCCACAGCGAGCCACTATCTCAAGCAGCTGATGGACGCGGTGTTCGGGGCGCGCAACTTCAGGAATGAGATTATCTGGACGTATGGCCAGAGCGCACGAGGTGCAAAAGCGATTGCGAGCCAATTCGCCCGCAATCACGACGCCATTCTTTTCTATAGCAAGGCGCGGCTGCACTCATTTAACCGGGTGAACACCGTCGAAAGGCATCCTGTAGGGCAGTTGCCAAGCCACATACGAATTGACGAGAGTGGCGCATTCAAGACATCTCCGCGCGGGGACTACACGGATGAGAGTGTCCGCCGACTGGAGGCAGAGGGCAGAATACACCGCACTTCTCATGGGAACATCAGGGTGAAATATCCGCTTGGAATGGAGAAGGGCTTTGTCCTCGAACCCAAGACGGTTGGGAGTTCGTGGACGGACATTCCAGACATGATGCACGCGCCTCGAAATGAGCGCACCGGCTACCCCACGCAGAAGCCGCTGGCCCTCTACGAACGCATCATCTCAGCGAGTAGTAATGAGGGCGACATCGTGCTGGATCCCTTCGCGGGCTGCGCCACGGCGCCAATAGCCGCCGAGCGGCTGGGTAGGCAATGGGTCGGCATGGACATATGGGACGGAGCCTTGAACATTGTCAAGCAGCGCATGGAGGACAACCGCCAGCTTTTGACGAGTTCCGACCCGCAGATTCATTACGTCACGGAGCCACCGGCGCGGACAGACGATGAGGAGCAGGCCGTGCCGTTCCTGCGGGTGAAGGAGCGCTACACGGAGCCGGCCGGGCCACGCATGACGCGGCAGCAGATGTTTGAGCACCTCATCACCCAGCACGGGCAGCGCTGCCAGGGATGCGACCGCGCGTTTGACGACCCCCGCTATCTTCAGCTTGACCACAACACGCCCCGTGCGGACGGGGGAATCAATCACATCACGAATCGCGTGCTGCTCTGCGGGCCCTGCAATTTGCTCAAGGCTCACCGATACACGCTGTCAGGGCTACGTGAACAGAACCGCAAGCTGGGCTACACGGCTGGTTCGTAAACCAGTCGCGCCACGCCGGACGCTGCGCCCACCTACTGTTCGCTGCCGCCCGCGTCTTTCGTGCCGAGGTGCTTACTTCTATCATTCCTGAGTGCCCTGCTGTCATTGCGACGTTGCCCGTGCGCATTCCTGAGCGTCCTTCGGTCATTCTGAGCACCTCCGCTGTCACTCTGAGCCGCCCTTCCTGTCATTCTGAGCGCAGCGAAGAATCTATGTTTCCACTGCGGCAGGGGTGAAACAGCACACGCACGGTCTGACGCACACGTTTAGATTCTTCACTCCGCTACGCTCCGTTCAGAATGACAGAGGGGGGACTACGTTCCGTTCAGAATGACAGAGGGGGGACTACGTTCCATTCAGAATGACAGGAGGCAGGCTGACGCTCTCCTCAGAATGACTGGGGACGCTATGCTCCGTTCTTTTGCTGGAGGGCGCGGTAGACCTTCTCTGATGTGATGGGCAGCGTGGTAATGCGCACGCCGATCGCGTCTTCGATGGCGTTGGCAATGGCCGGGGCGGTCATGATGTTGGTGTGCTCGCCGATTCCGCGCACCGCGTATGGCCCATCACCAATGTCCGATTCCAGTACGATCTCATTGAGTTCCGGCAGGTCCCGTACGGTTGGCAGCTTCATGTCCGCGAATGAGGGGTTCGTGACGCGGCCGGACTCATCGTAGACAGTCTCCGTCATCACCGTCTCGCCGAAGCCGTAGATGACGCCGCCCTCCAGTTGGCCGTAAAACGCGACAGGGTTCAGGACGCGCCCTGTCTCATGAACAGCCGTAATCTTGAGAACGCGCACCGCGCCGGTTTCCGGATCAACCGCCACCTCCGCGATCTGGGTGCCAAATGCCGTGTATGGGCTCGTTCCCTCCTGGATGTCGACACGCGTGATGAGCGGCTCACCTGTCCGCGCGGTGACTTGTCCGAAAGGAATCCTTTCGCCTGTGCCTCCGTTGACGACATCTCCGCCCTGAAGTGTCAGTCGCTCCTCATCCCAACCCTGAAATTCCGCGGCGAGTCGCTTCAGTTTGTCTGCCGTCTCAGATGCGGCCATATGGCCGACTGTGCTGGTCACACGCGCCCCGCGGCTCCCACCGATGCCTTGCAACGGGCCAAGCTGATTCGTGGGGAATGACAGGGCCTGCACATCTTGCGGATAGACGCCAAGTTGTTCAGCGACGACCTGCGCAATGATCGTGTACGTGCCACCGCCCGTATCAAATGTGGAGAAGTGGGCGGTGATGGAGCCATCGGCAGTGATGGTCACCTGGCACGCCGCGGCCCCGCCACCCTGTGAGTGGTGGCCGGTGCCGATTCCACGCCCAACGTTGGCTGGTTTGGGAGACGAATAGTCGGCCGCCCGCAGCGCCTCTTCCAGCGTCGTGTCTGCACGCAGGGCCTGAAACTCGTCACCGGTCATCAGCGGCTCGCCTTCATGGATGATGTTTCGAGTGCGGAACTCCGCCGGATCCATGCCGATGGCACGCGCACACAGATCGATATGTGACTCCCCCGCCCAAAGTCCCTGCGGCATTCCGGGCGCCCGTGCGAACCCGCAGGGGACCAGGTTGGCATACGTGTGTACGATCGACATTGTGATGTTGTCGCATCGATACGCCCCTCCCATCTCAAAGACGCCGCGCAGGCCGTTGGGAATCGGCGCATAGGAGCTGTAGGCCCCGACGGCAAGGTACGCGTCTGCTTGCCACGCCGTGATTGTGCCGTCTCTCTTCACTCCAGCCCTGATGCGAATCTCGGACGGATGGCGGGGGTTGGACGCCATTAACTCCTCTGAGTAGTCGAAAACAAGTTTGATGGGCCGGCGCGTTCTCTTGGCGAACTCGTGCATGATGTAGACGCCAACCGCGTCTGTCTTACCGCCAAACGACCCGCCAATGTATGAGGAATGAACGACTACTTTTTCCGGCGGGAGATCAAGGACGCGGAGCAGCTCGCCCAAATTCGCAGCTGGTAGTTGGCAGGACATCCAGATCTGGACTGTGTTGTCGTCATCAACCTCGACAAGAACAGAATGCGGTTCCAAGTAGGCCTGATGCTGATGGGGCGTCGTGTAGCTTTCTTCAACGATAACGTCCGCCTCGGCGAATCCTGCCGCAACATCGCCGCGCGCCCGATTCAGCGTTACCAGGATGTTTGTCGGCGTCTCCGGCCCCTCCTTGACTCCGACGTAGTTGGCAAAGTCCGGATGAAGTATGGGAGCGTCCGGCTGCGCGGCCTCACGCGCTGTGAGTACGGGGGTCAGTTCCTCGTACTCCACCTGGATGAGGTCAAGCGCCCGCTGGGCAATGTCTTCATCCTCCGCGACAACAGCCGCGACCTTGTCTCCAACGTAGAGAACCGTGTCCCAACACAGCGCCGGCTCATCCTTGTAGGTGGAACGATTTGTGCGCACGCCCTCCATGTCCTTGCCGGTGAGCACGAGGTGTACGCCGGGTAGGCGCGCAGCCTCTGTGGTGTCAATGCGCGTGATGCGCGCGTGCGCGAACGGGCTTCGAAGGATCTTGCACCAGAGCATTCCCTCAAGCGCACGATCCATACCGTATTTTCCGCTGCCCGTTACCTTGTCCGGACCCTCCGCGCGCGGCGTCGCATGGCCCACGATGTTATAGGACGTACGCTCGGTCACTTTTACCCCTCTCCCGGAATCGAATGTCTACCAGGGCAGGCCAGAATATGCAGGACGACGCGCCTGGCCGCACGCAAATCATACCGCAGGACTGCGAACGCTAACCGTGATAAGCAGGCGAATGACATGTACGGACGGGTGGGCGATCAGTGGGAGTCCGGGGCCTGCTAGATGCCCAACGTCAACTGTCCGCGTGTCCCCGTTCTCTCCTCCGTTGTATCTGGCATCTCAAGAGCCGGTTCAAGGGCGGATACGCCCAGGCCTATCAGGCGGAACTTGCGCTCCGTTCCAAGCTCCCGGCGTAAAAGTTCGTTGGCGATGCCAAGCACGGCTGCCTCGTCGTCGGTGGGGCGAGGCAATGACTGCTGACGCGTAAACGTTGTGAAATCTGAAAGGCGCAGCTTGAGGCGAACGGTGCGGGCGCGCAGGCCCTTTCGCCGCAACTGGCTCACGATGTCCGCCGTCTGCCCTTTCACGAGGCTGAGCAGGGTCTGACTGTCTCCCGTGTCGGCGCGCATTGTGGTTTCGGCACTGATGGACTTAACCTGACGATCGTCCTCATGTTGCAGCTCTGATGAGCCACCTCCCAGGGCATGTTCCTTGAGCCAGGCGCCACGTCGGCCGAATTGCTGGGCCAGCCAGTCGTCATCGGCCGTTGTGAGTTGTCCCATTGTGCGAATGCCGCGTGAATGCAGGGCCGCGAGTGTGGCCGGGCCGACTCCGCTCAACAGCGAAACATCGAGGGGCGCAAGGAATTCATCCTCGGTGCTGGGCGGAACGAGCAGAAGGCCGTCGGGCTTGCCAACCTGTGAGGCCACCTTGGCAACGGTCTTGGTAACGCCCCCGCCGATGGTCACCGCGAGGCCGGTGTCTCGCCGCACACGCCTCCGAATTTCTCTGCCCAGCGGCTTGAGCATGTCCGGCGATGCCACGTCAGAAACGTCCAGATATGCCTCATCGAGCGATAGTGGCTCCACGTGGGGAGTGACACGGCGGAAGATGCCCATTATTTGCCGCGAAACGGTGCCGTACCGCTCGAATCGTGGCGAAACACGGATGATGTCCGCGCTGAGGCGCAGCGCTGTCGCCATCGGCATTGCAGAACGTGCGCCTAACGCCCGTGCCTCATACGAAGCCGCTGCTACTACACCCCGGGACTCCGGCGCGCCACCCACGACAATCGGCTGGCCTCGCACCGACGGATCATCGTGCTGTTCCACGGAGGCGTAAAACGCATCCATGTCCGCATGGAAGATGTATCGCCAGGGTCGTGGCCATTCGCTCATGCCCGAATTCTACGCTCACGCCGTGCCCACGTCCGCGTTCCAGCGTACCGCTGGAACGCGGAATGCCAACTCTATGCCTCGCCAAGTGGGAACGCGACTGGAATCAGGCCAGGCGTCTTTCGCCGGAAGCCGGAACGCGGAATGCCAACTCTATGCCTCGCCAAGTGGGAACGCGACTGGAATCAGGCCAGGCGTCTTTCGCCGGAAGCCGGAACGCGGAATGCCAACTCTATGCTTCGCCAAGTGGGAACGCGAAGTTAAAAAATCAAGGAGGGCGGCGCTTGATGGTCAGGACGAGGACGATGCTGATCAGGAGTGGGAGGAAAACCAAGACGATGGGCAAGCGATAATCACCGGTAGAGTCGTACATCCAGCCGACGAAGTACGGGGCGAGGATCGAGGGTATGGCAGTCGTGCCGGTCTGGATGCCCATCAGTCGCCCAAAGATGGCCCGGCCCCACAATTCTCCTTGCAGTGAGAGACGGGACGGTGTGGTCATTCCCCAACCGATTCCGTGTGTCATGCCATACAGGCCAGCGCCCCACAGGTTGGACGTCGTCAGGAAGAAAAAGACGCCGATGAGTTGCATGGCCATGGCTGCGGCTAGGACGAATCGCTTATCGAACATGTCTGAGAGGAAACCGGAGGTCAGACGACCAGGAATGCCGCCGACGGTCCAGATGAGAACAGCCAGACCGGCCTCTCTGGCTGTGAGGCCGAACGACTGAAATGCATCAATCTGGTAGATGACCAGCGCGGAGAAGCCCATCTGCTGCAGTGCAAGTGCGATGACGTATTTGTAGTAGGCCAAGCTGCGTAGAACTCTGCCAACGCTCACACGGGATGCCTCTGCTATTGGAACACCACCGCCGGTCAACTGTTGGGAGCCGTTCTCGCTGGCGGGCGTCGGTGGATCACCGTCGGGGCGCAGGCCGTATGCCTCCGGCGCACGACGCATCACCATCGCCAACGGGATGCAGATCAGCCACATGGCGACGCCGATACCCGCTAGCGTTGGACGCCATCCATGCGTTTGGACGAGTTCAACGATCAGAAGGACAATGAGGCCAGCGAAGCCCGGGCCCAGAAACAGCATGCCGAGAGCCCGCCCACGCATGCGGTCAAACCAGTTGGTGACACCTGTGCTGACGACGAGGAACGATCCGGCTCCAAGCCCGAGCGCCAAAAAGAAATAGGCCGCATAAAATTGGATGAGCGTCTCGGCTCTGGAAACCAGGATGAAACCGCTGCCGCCAATGACGAAACCGACAATGAGGACAAGGCGAGGGCCGATTCGGTCCACCATGAATCCAACGAGCGGCCCAAGAACACCCGACTCCGCTCGTTGGATGGAGACAGCCAGCCCGATGGCCTCACGGCTCCCCCTGGCAACGGAGTCAGCTATGGGGCCGACAAAGACTGCAAAACCGTAGAACCCGACACCTGTCGAAAAGAGCATCAACAGGAACCCGGATACGACGATCCACCACCCGTAGAAAACACGACGCGGACTCAGTGCCCCTAGCGCCGACCGGGTCTGGATTGCCATGTACCGTCCGTTGCTCTACGCGAACGCGCCGCGCGAAGCGAGGCGCACCCCTCGGGAATGCTTGCGTGAGAGTGATGCGCAATGGCACCGGATGTCAAGCGCGGAGGACCGCGCTCGCTACCTTTTCGAGAGCAACGCCGAGGCTACGGCTGTTGAGTCTTGCAAAACCCGTCTGGCCGGCCTGGCTGACTACTCAACCGAGATCAGGTATGGGTACAGCGGCTGTCCGCCGCTCACGGCCTCCACAGCTACTTCCTCGGAGCAGATAGCCTGTACGGCCTCTACCGCCGCCGCCGACTGTTCCTCGGTCACACCTGCGCCGTAATACAGTGTCACAAGGCCCTCAGCCTCCGGGCCAATCCGTTGAACAAGCGCCTGCGCCACCGCCTCCGGCGTCTCCCCTGCTAGGATCAACTCCCCTTCCAGCAGCCCGATAGGCTGATCGGCAGCGTACGATACTTCCCCCGCCTGGCCGTCACGCACGGCGAACGTCACCTCCGCCCAGCGCGACTCAGCGACTGCTTCCGTCATTGCGCTGAGATTGTCATCCACCGACTCTGTGACTGAGTAAGCGAGTAGTGCGGCGATACCCTGCTGCACAGAGGCGGTTGATAGCACGGTCACCCTCTTCGTCTGCGCGAGATCGCGTGAGATTTCAGCTGTTGCTGCGATGTTCTTATTGTTGGGTAGGATGATCACATCCGCCGTAGGGATAGACTCCACTGCTTCCGCGATTTCTTCCGCAGAGGGGTTCATTGACTGTCCGCCCCATATGATGGAGCCCGCTCCGAGGCCCCGCATGATGCGTACAAATCCCGGGCCGGACGCGACGGACACGACGCCGCAGACGATGTCCTCCGTATCTTCGCCGTGTCCTGCCAAAAACTGCTGGTGCTGCTGATCCATATCGCGGATGGAGACCTGCTCCAGGCGCCCCATGCCCTCGGCCTCCGTCAGCACGTTCTCCGGCGCGTCGGTGTGGAGGTGCACGCGCACCAGGTTGTCACCCGCCACAATGGACTCCGACTCGCCGAACAGTGCCATCGTCGCGCGGATAGCGTCCATCGGTGACGTCGGCTCCATCAGGACGAACTCCGTGCAATAGCCCCACGCCTCTCCTGACTGGTTTGCAAACCAGCTCGGATCGATGGATGAAAGCTGGCGTGTCTCCAGGGCCGGGCCGGGGGATTCACCGGTCAGCGCGGCTAGTGCGCCGCGCAGGATGATCGCAATGCCCTGCCCGCCGGAGTCGACGACCCCGGCACTCGCGAGTTGAGGCAGTAGGTCTGGCGTCCGAGCGACAGAGCTATCCGCCTCGTCGGCGGCGCCGCGAAGGACTTCGATCACGTCCGCCGAGCTTGCCGCAAATGCGGCCTCACCCGCCTCGCGTCCGACGGTCAGCATCGTGCCCTCGACGGGCTTGCTCATAGCCTGATACGCGGCCTCGGATGCGGATCGCAGTCCCTTCGCGAGCGAGGGGCCATCCATTGTGTTAACGCCTTCGAGTCCTTGGGCAAAGCCTCGGAGGTACTGGGAGAGGATAACGCCACTGTTGCCGCGGGCGCCTCGCAGCGCCCCTTGCCCAATGATTGCGGCCACCGCCCCAACGGTGCCATTCCCGGGATTCTCCTGCGCGTCACGGAGAGCCGTTTGAAGCGTGAGCATCATGTTCGTGCCCGTGTCGCCATCAGGCACAGGATAGACATTGAGCGCGTTGATTGCATCGACGTTCGTCTTCAGCCAGTCACAGCCGCCGATCAGCGCAGCAAGCAGCCCACGTCCATCAAGCCGGCCGGAGTCCCCTCCTACGGTTACCATCGTTCCTCCCGCTTGTTGATACACATCATTCTCACGACGTGGCAAGGCAAATGATGTTGCCTCTGGTATCGGACTCTGGTAGCATACGACGCTGTACCGTGAAGAGACAGTCGACCCCGATGGCCAATCTTCAAACGAGTTGGCCTGACACCTGAAACTAGGACCAATAGATAAAGAAACATGGCAAAGTGTCAATTGTGTGGGCGCGGCCCGCAATTTGGAAACAACGTGAGCCACTCGAATCGCAAGACGCGTCGACGGTGGAACGTCAACGTTCAACGTGTTTCTCAGTACGATGCGAATGGTGCCCGCACGCAGGTTCGCATGTGCACGCGCTGCCTTCGAACCCAGGCGAAGACGAAGGCCTAGCCGGGCCAGACGGTAGCCCAGCCCATCGGCCCCGTGCGGTGACGCGGGGGTGCAGTGCGGTTGTGCATCGCGCCGTACAAGAGGAACGTTAGAATGGCGGAGTAAACCCGGACTTCCCCTTGCCAAGCGAAGGCAGCCGCGATTCAAGAACTTGCTCCATGGCATCGTAATGCTCCAGGTACCGCTTCCTGAATGACTTGAGGGCGCAATTCAGCTTCTCAGCCATGAGTTTAACTGCGCCGTCTCTGGTGGACGCAACAAACGTGCCGCCACTGAAGTGGAATGGCTGCACGATGAACCTGGAGACCCCGGTCTCAAGCAAGTCGTCTGTAAATTGGTCAGGGTCTTTAACAAGCAACAGAGGTGTCAGCGTTATGCATGTGTCGATGCCTTGCGCCGCGACCTCCGCGATAGCGTGAATCCTGGCTGCGTTTGAGGGGCACGAGGGCTCAAAGGTCTTCCGAATTTCCTCATCGTCGGTTGTTACTGTCATATTGACCTGAACCTGCCCGCCCTTGTTCTGGATGGCAGCAAAAAGGTCACAATCGCGAACGACGTCCGGACTACGTGTCTGCACGACGAGCTTCGGCTTGTGGCGCTCAGCTAGAACCTCTAGCAGGCGGCGCGTTAATCCGATACGCCGCTCTATTGGCTGATAAGGATCCGTAACACTGCTCATATAGATACTCTTGCCGTCGAGGTTGCCGACCTTGCGGCTGGCGAGCAATTCCGGCCCGTTCTCCTTGACGGACACCCACTTGCCCCATGTGTCTCGCAACTCTGCGATCGGGCTGAAGAACGCGGCATAGCAGTATGTGCATCCGAAGAAGCACCCGCTGTACGGGTTGAGCGTATAGTCGTATTCCTCCATGAACCCGGTCGCGCGGGTCAGGATTTCCTTCACGGCCACGTATCTGACCTCAACGCCGCCGATCTCGCCCGGCCCGGAAACGGGTTCACGATTAGGCGTTGGTATGCCGGGGAGGGCTGGCTGGTTAGTGCGCGCTGAATTCAGAATGGCAGATCGTCCTCCTGTCCTTGCCGTCGTCTGACATAACAGCGAGCTAGTGTCTTACTGTTCTCCCGAGTCTGTTGTCCTGTCCAAGATACACGTGTTGACGCCAACCAGTGGGGTACGAAACCGTACTCTTCTTGGCCTAAAATGTCCTCGCCATGCCTGTGAAGAAAGGTCGCTACTTCGCTTCGAAACTGGTCGACACGCGTGAATTTCCCCTGCGGTACTTGTGGTAAGGACAGAGATATGTCGATTCGATCGTACGGTTCTGAAGATGGCGGCTGAAACATTACGTCAGCCTTATATTCTCTTGCGGAAACGACAATTCCGCTAGGCTTGATGTGGCTAATGAGTTCGCTGAGTTTCCTCCGGATGTGGGGTGTCTTATTTTCATAAGCGGCATGGTGGGCAGTGACCCACACCATCGCATCAGATGGTGTGGGTGGAGGGTTAAACTGGACGG
This sequence comes from Dehalococcoidia bacterium, assembly GCA_965224255.1. Lineage (GTDB taxonomy): Bacteria > Chloroflexota > Dehalococcoidia > UBA6926 > UBA6926 > VXMO01. Next base: position 844,826 of record CBDCYO010000005.1, on the reverse strand, counting down.
AATCACACGCCTCCCTTACGGCATTCAACTGTGAGTACTTAAGACTTTCAACGCAGAAGGCATCGAAGAGCTGCCAGCCGATTAGCTCCATGTGCTCGTTCTCATCTTGGGAATAGATCGTCAAAGCGACATCTTCAGGTACTTGGGAAGAACCCCGAGCGAGGAGAGTTCCAAAAAGTGTGGCGAGTGTTCCACAAGCGAAGTCGTACACATAAAGCTTGCCGCCTTCCCTTGCAAGAGGATTGATTCCTTTCGGAATATCGCGTGCTGCTGACCAAGCATGCAAGGTGTTCATGGGCTGATACCACAACATGTCGAAGAGGGCAAAATACTCGTCGATTTTCGGAGCGGTCTTGCTGCTCAATTGCTTTAGCTGTATAAAGGCATCCAGCGTTCGTATTGCCACGTCTCTCGGCCTATTTCTTGAGCGCAACTCACGAAAGCTCGCGCGCGCCACGCGCGCCATTGCAGCATCAAGTGCATTAGTGAGTTGTGAAAATTGTGCGTGAGTCACTCGCGGCTCTCCTTGTCCAACCGATGCATCATACCAAATTGCGAATTTATGTGCTATTGTTGGAAGCACGCGTCTGCCAGTTCGCCGGTGCCCCTGCTAGAATCGGGGGCAGAGCCGAAGCACACATCTTTGGGGGTTGAATGGCGGACAAACTTGTTCTGGCATACAGTGGTGGGCTTGATACGTCCGTCGCCGTGCAGTGGATCCAAGAGAACTACGGGTACGATGTCGTTACGCTAACGGCCAACCTCGGCAACGTCGGTAACCTGGAAGAAATCCGACAACGCGCGCTGGCCGCTGGCGCCGTCGGTGCCCATGTCGCTGACGTGCGCGACGAATTCATCCGTGAGTTTGTCTTCCCCGCCCTCAAGGCAAACGCTCTTTATCAGGGTGTCTACCCCGTTGCGACAGCTCTCGGGAGACCGCTCATCGCTCGTTTGATGGTGGAGGTGGCGAGGGCAGAAGGCGCCTCGGCCGTCGCGCATGGCTGCACCGGCAAGGGCAACGATCAAGTGCGGCTCGATGTTTCTGTTGGCGCGCTCGCCCCGGATCTCAAGGTCATCGCGCCCGCCCGCGAGTGGGGTATGACGCGCATCGAAGAGATTGCCTACGCACGCGAGCATGAGATTCCCGTCCCCTCGACCCTCGAAAAGCCGTATTCCACCGACGACAATCTGTGGGGGCGCAGTATCGAGGCCGGCGTGCTGGAGGATGCCTGGCAAGAACCCCCAGACAATGTCTATGAATGGACAGTTGCTCCGCACGAGGCACCGGATGAGCCGCGATACGTACAGGTGCAATTCCAACAGGGCATCCCCATTGCATTGGACGACGTCGAAATGGACCCCGTGCTGTTAGTGGAGGCCCTGTCCCGGATTGGTGGAGAGCACGGCGTTGGACGCATCGACCATATTGAAGACCGCCTCATCGGGATCAAATCGCGCGAAATCTATGAAGCCCCGGCAGCGGTGATCCTAATCCACGCCCACAAGGCCCTCGAGGGAATGGTTCAAACCAAGGACCAAATACGATTCAACGAGACCGTCTCCCGCGAGTACGCGCAGCTTGTGTATGACGGGCTGTGGTTCAGCCAGCTACGGGAGGACCTGCAGGCGTACGTCGATAGTAGTCAGCGGGCGGTCACCGGCGCGGTGAGAGTCAAGCTGCACAAAGGACACGCGACAATCGTTGGACGCAGGAGTGAATACGCCCTCTACCAACATGAACTCGCCACGTACGATGAGGGCGATACCTTCGACCAGTCAGCCTCGCCGGGCTTCATCCACCTCTGGGGGCTGCCAATTCGCACTCAGGCGCGGGTACGGCCGGAGGAGTAGGGGCTATAGCAACTGCCGTACGCCTTGACGGATGTCATCGGCGTAGTTGTACATCTCGTTTAGAGATTCTAGTTCCACGCGTCTCTCCTGTCCTTCATCGTCCCGTAAACCCAAGCGGTAGCGACTGTTATTGAAGTACAAGCGCACGATCCACTGGCGCCGACTATCCCCCAGCAGAATCAGGCACACGGTCTTCTGGTCGCGCAACGTCACTCGCTCCGGTTCAATAACCCCATGAACGATAGCCTTCGTTATGTAGAAGGCTGCCAGCTCGTCCTCTGTCGTGACGATACCGTCGTCCTCTGATTCTTCGGGAGGGTCATTAGGGGCTTCTTCTTGAGCGACGCCCTCATTACGGGCAAGAGCAGCGGTGAGCTTGTTACGAACAAGGTCCGCAGTGTATTGACTCGCTGCCACCGCAGCGTACTCCTGAAATTCTTTTACCCGCCGTGAGGTTCTCTGCCCGTCGAACACGCGCCCCATCAGAAGTCTGGCCAATTCCTCCGACGGTGCGGAAAATTCGCGGGCGAGTTCTGATTTCAGTGCATTCGTGTATTTAAGTCGATTCGCAGACGCCAAAATGTGCTCTGCATTGAACTCAGGCTTGGTGAACCTCTTGATTTCGTTGATCTTGACAGGGTCGAGTGCCTCAGAGAGATCCAGCTCAAGGAACGGAAGCTGATCCATGACGTTGGGTGATGCCAGATCAGAATAGAAGAGATATCTAACACCGTTCGTGTAGATGCCAAATTTTGCCGACTTTACGGCATTAAAGTATCGAAGCAGTTGATTGGGCTGTTCGGCATCCAACGCAGTGCCGACTTTCTTTGCTTCAACGAGTATCACCGGTTCGGCACCCACCATGATGGCGTAGTCCACTCGCTCACCCTTTTTCGTGCCGACGTCGGCGGTGAATTCTGGGCGCACTTCACGCACATCTGATGTGTCAAATCCTAGGACGCTGTTGATGAACGGAACGATGAGCACCTGCTTTGTGCCCTCTTCCGTGACGATATTCCCAGCTTGGTCTTCGATTCGTTGGATAATCGTGCGAAGGCGATCTGCGATGTCAGACAATGTCTTCTCGACTCCTGAATTTAGACGAGTACTACAAACAACACCGGCTGTGCGCCTACGCATCAATCCCCGGGTCGAAGTCCTCAAGGGTCAACAAATCGGGCGCACTGGCGTATTCTCTGCTCCACAAGCGACGCATGTCAAGGTTCTGGCCACGTAAGGCCGCAATTGCGGCCGGAATTTCCGTCCACTGGCGGCGCTCGTCAGCCAGCAGGAACTGTTGCCTTGCGACTGACTCCCCGCCACTGGCACGCAGCGTCGACGCAGGAATCGTTGTCATCACGGCGCCGGTGTCGACGGCGGCATCAAGGTCACGTTCATGTTCCCCATCAAGGCGCGAAACGCGAATCGGCTATGCGAAAGCCCCCATGTGCCGCATTCCTCGTTGATTGTCGCATAACGTGCTTGCTACTGCGGGTTGTTCATTGTCGCTATCCTGTATCTATGGCAAATGACCAGATATCCCCCGCCGTGTACCTTGCCTCCCTGCCGTTTGATCGGCGGCTGGCACTTCAGGATGTAACGGGGTCGCTTGCGTGGGCGCGGGCGCTTGGGAGCTCGGGCGTGCTGGACGAGGAAGAAACGCGGATTATCATCGGCGGGCTGGAGAGCATTCGTGCGGAGTTGCAGTCCGGCGAGTTCCTGTTTCGGCCCGAACTTGAGGACATCCACTTCGCCATCGAGCGGCGACTGATTGAGATCATTGGGCCTCTGGGCGGCAAGCTGCACACAGGTCGCTCGCGCAACGATCAGATCGCCACGGATACACGTCTCTACATCAAGGACGTTATCCGTGATGTCCTACGTGGACTCGCATCGTATCGGCGTGCGCTACTGGAGCAGGCAGGGGCGACAGCTGCCATCATCGTCCCTGCCTATACGCATCTGCAACGCGCGCAGCCCGTTCTCCTCGCCCACCACCTGCTGGCATATGTGGAGATGGCAGAACGCGACGCTGGGCGCTTGGGCGACGCTCTCACCCGCGCGGACGTCATGCCGCTTGGCAGCGCCGCGTTGACGGGGACGGCATATCCCATCAACCGTGAGGCGCTCGCGGCGGATCTTGGGTTCGCCTCCGTCAGCCGCAACAGCATGGACGCCGTCGCGGATCGCGACTACATCATGGAGTTTTTGTCCGCCGCTGCACTGACTATGGTCCACCTGTCACGACTGGCGGAGGAAGTCATTCTGTGGTCGTCCGAGGAGTTTGGTTTCGTGCGCGTCGGGGGTGCGTATGCCTCTGGCTCCAGCATCATGCCCCAGAAACGGAATCCGGATATCGCGGAACTTGTGCGCGGCAAGACCGGGCGCGTCATCGGTGACCTCGTCGCTCTTTTCACGACTGTTAAGGCATTGCCGCTGGCCTACAACCGTGATCTCCAGGAGGACAAGGAGCCGCTGTTTGACGCGGCTGACACGCTGCTCACGAGCGTTGACATGATGGGTGGTATGGTTTCCACGCTGGAGTTCAGAGCAGATGTGATGCTGGCAGCGGCGCAGGGTGGCTTCATTTTAGCAACGGAGTTGGCGGATTACCTGGCGGCGCGGAGTGTCCCATTCCGTGAGGCTCACGGCGTTGTGCATGATCTGGTGGAAAGGTCCCTGGCGGACGGAAGGGAGCTACGCGACTTGACTCTGGATGACTACCGCCACGCCTCCCCCCACTTTGATGAGGACGTCATGGACATCACCGTTGAATCGGCCATCGCACAGAGAGATGTTCTGGGTGGTACTGCGCCGAACCGCGTTCGTAATGCAATTGCGGCTGCTCGCCTGCGTTTACAAGCGGACGACGTCTGAGCGGCCGTATGGCGAATCGCTCTCGCATCAAGATCGCGCCGTCCATTCTCGCGGCGGACTTCGCGCGGCTTGGGGAGGAGACTACGGCCGCGGCGCAAGGTGGCGCCGATTTCATCCACGTGGACGTTATGGACGGCAACTTTGTACCGCCAATAACGTTTGGCGCGCAGATGATCAGCGCGATCAAAGCACATGCCGGCGACGTGCCCCTCGTCATCCACATGATGGTTACGGAGCCCGCCAGACACGTCGAACACATCGCTAAGGCCGGAGGCGACATCATTGTTGTCCATGCGGAGGCCTGTGCGGATCTTGCGGGCACAGTGGCCGCAATCCGGCACGCTGGTGCACAGGCAGGTGTGGCGGTTCGGCCGGAAACCCCGGAACAGGTCATTGAGCCTCTCTTGAATGACATCTCTGTCGCGTTGCTGATGACTGTCAGCCCTGGATACGGAGGTCAACTCTATCTGCCGAGCGTTGATGTGAAGATCGCTCGGATGCGCCAGCTAATCGATACTCGTGGTCTTGATGTTGATCTGGAAGTGGATGGCGGAATCAACGACGACACCGTCGTTCAGGCGGTCCGGGCGGGCGCTCGCCTGCTTGTCGCCGGAACTGCTGTCTATGGACGAGCCGAATCGGTGGCGGAGCGCATCGCCACTCTCCGTCGACTTGCTGAGGATGCGCCAGGGTAGTGGCATCTATGACGGGGGATTTTCTCCGGGGGGCCAGGAGCCCAATCCCTCCGCCTGATAGATTTCGCTGAGGCGGGCATAGTAGGCTCCGCCGGTCTCCTCCATCTGGGCGCGTCGCGCGGGCTCCGTCTGCCATAGGATCTCCGTGGGCACACCTGCGGCAAAGGAGTCATCGGGTATGACTGTGTTTGGGGCCACTGCCCCGCCAGCTGCAATCACGCAGAAATCGCCGATCGTGGCTCCCTCCGAAACTGTGGAATTGTTGCCGATCAGACAGTGGTTGCCGAGCCGACGGCCATGAAACGTTACAGCATGACCAAGTGTGTTGTCTGTTCCAATGGTGATGTCGTCGTTGGCGTGAATAACCGCGTTGTCCTGCACGTTCGTGCGCGCCCCGATGACGATCTTACCCATGTCACCGCGAACAACAGCGCCGGGGAAAACAGTGCAGTGTTCGCCAATCTCCACATCGCCCACCACGTACGCGACCTCACTCACCCATGCCCGTGGATGAATTTGTGGCGACTTTCCGTTGAATGACCGGATCATAGGTGATCCTCCTACTGCCTCAGCGTCGCGGTGCTGTGCCGCGCGGGCGTTCGCGTTATGACCTTGCACTGAAAGGAGTCGTTGCTCGGCCTCGGTGATAGGTCGTATAGCGATCCCGGGAATGCCTGCAACGCGCGAAAAATGTGGAACGACGGCGCGCGGCAGGACGACGGCGCGCGGCTCTATCCAGCACCATTCACCAACCGTTGCCGCCTCCAGAACGGTCGCGTTGTCCCCGACGCGTGTGTAGCGCCCAACACCCATTGAATGCACCATCGCGCCGACGCCAACATGCGCCCCCTCTCCAATCTCCGTTGAATGGGAGATCGCGCCGACACCACCGCCGTGCACGACTGCCCGTTCAAGGATGACGGCATTACGGCGGACGATGATGCGCCCCATCTCTGCGCGAAGAACGGCGCCGGGCCAGACGCTTGCGCCCTCGTGGACGGTAATGTCACCCATGAGATAGGCGTTGTCTGCAATCCAGGCGCTTGGATGAATGACGGGCGTTCTGCCCTGCACGGTGCGTATGGCCATGAGATGTGAGGGCATTATTGATGACGGGGCATCGAAGGGTCAATTCCGTCAACACACAGCAGTCTTACGTTCCCACTGTCCGAAGGGCGCTCTGTCCCGCAGTTCCCCCAAGCCGCCACATTGTCTAGACATGGCAGCGTGACTCGGTGATGATGACGGCAGGGGGCGAATTGACGTGGTGGGCTCCCGTCTCTGTCAAGGAAATCGCTGACACTGATACATGGTAGCTGAGTCTGATGGGAGGGCATTCTGATGGGTGATGTCGCGACGTGGCAGAGTCTTGCCCAACAACTCAGGGTTGATTCCGTGCATGTGGCCGCGCAGGCAAAATCAGGTCACCCCACCTCAAGCATGTCCGCGACGGACCTGACGGCAGTCCTGCTCAGCGATTACCTGCGCTATGATCTTGAACGTCCGGACGCCCCCAACAATGATCACCTTGTCTTCTCAAAGGGGCATGCTTCACCACTGGTCTATAGCATGCTCAAGGCCGCAGGTGTCATCTCAGACGAAGAGTTTCTCACCTATCGCACCGCCGGTAGCCGACTCGAGGGGCATCCCATTCCGAACCTGCCGACCGTGGATGTTGCGACAGGGTCTTTAGGGCAGGGCCTGCCAATCGCCGTCGGCATCGCTCTCGCAGGCAAGCGTCTGGACAGGCTGCCCTATCGTGTGTGGGTACTCTGCGGCGATAGCGAGATGGCGGAAGGCTCCATGTGGGAGGCCGTGGAACACGCTGCACTATGGGGGCTGGATAACCTGACTGCCATCATCGACGTGAACCGCCTCGGCCAGCGTGGTGAGACCATGTATGGCTGGGAGACGGGCGCATTCGCCGCCCGTCTCCAGGCATTCGGCTGGAACACAATAGAGATTGATGGCCACGATGTCAGCGCCATCGATGCTGCATATACGAAAGCAGTTCATACGCAGGGCTGCCCCACGGCCATTATCGCCCGTACAGTGAAGGGTCGCGGCGTCGCGGCTGTCGAGGACAAGGATGGCTTCCACGGGCGCCCAATCGACGATGCGGAGGCCGCCATCGTCGAGCTTGGCGGGAGCACCGGCGCGACTGTCGCAGTGCAGCCGCCCGGCCAGTCAGGGGCGGCCAACGTATTTAGCGTTACGCCGTCCGGGGGCATGCCCTCATATGAGGTCGGCACCCGTATGGCAACGCGACGCGCGTACGGTGACGCCCTGGCTGCACTTGGCGCGAAACGTGGGGACGTGGTCGCCCTTGACGGTGAGGTCAGCAATTCCACCTACGCGGACGTCTTCGCCAAGGCTCACCCGGACAGGTTCTTTGAATGCTACATTGCTGAACAGCAGGCCGTCGCGGCGGCGGTCGGGATGCAGGTACGGGGATGGACGCCGTATGTCTCCACGTTCGCGGCATTTCTGACACGCGCGTACGATTTTATTCGTATGGCGGCCGTGAGTCGGGCCAGTATTCGCCTTTCCGGCTCGCACGCCGGCGTGTCCATCGGAGAGGATGGCCCATCCCAGATGGCGCTCGAAGATATTGCGATGATGCGCGCCGTTCATGGCAGCACCGTTCTATATCCCTCTGACGCCAACCAAGCCGCGCAACTTGTCGCGCAGATGGCGGACACGTCGGGCATTTCCTACATCCGTACGACACGCGAGGCCACCACAGTTCTGTATGCGGCAGACGAGTCGTTTCCGATCGGCGGCTCACGCGTTGTGCGGTCGTCTGACAATGACGTTCTAACCATCGTCGCCGCCGGCATTACGGTGCATGAGTCGCTGACGGCGATTGATGCGCTGGCCGCGGAGGGTATCAGCGTCCGCCTGATCGACCTCTACTCTGTCAAGCCGATTGATACAGACACGCTTGAGAGGGCGGCACGAGAGACGGGAACAATCGTGACTGTTGAGGATCATTGGGCGGAGGGAGGAATTGGCGACGCAGTTATTGCCGCTCTCAGCGGGCTGCGAAGGCCGCCTCGCGTGGTCAAGTTAGCAGTGCAAGACATGCCGAGTTCCGGAAAGCCAAGGGATCTGCTGATCGCAGCCGGCATTGATGCCACGCACATTGCGGCTGCAGTCCGCCTACTTGCACAAAACTAAGAGGGACAAGTCTCGCCGCGAGCATCCTGCGGAGCGTGATGTGGGGAGAAGACGAAATGACGACCGTTATTCGTGACACAATCATCGTCACATGTGATCCTGATGAAAGAATTATCCCTAACGGGGCGATTGCCATCGGTGACGATGGTGTCATCGCCGCAGTCGGCCCACGCGATGAGGTCGTACGCGCGTATCCAACAGCTGACATGGTCTCCGGTCGTGGGAAGGCGGTCTTCCCCGGATTTTTCAACTGTCATACACACCTGACCGCAACGCTTAGCCGCGGCATCCTCGAGGATCTTGGGTTTCCGTCTCCGCTCCGATTTCCGGAGCAGGTCGCCGCGATGCTATCCCCGGAGGAACTGCAGGTCATGGCGGTTCTTGGCGCGATTGAGGGCATCCGAAGCGGGACGACGACGTTTTTCGAGCAGGGCCGAGGCGTGTCCACATACGCGCAGCAGCTGGCCGACACCGGTGCGCGATTTGTGCTCGGCGAATCCATGATGGACGTTTCGTATAACGTCATCAGCGCAGGCAATCCCCTGCGTTCCTCTGCCGATTTCTCCATGGAGCTTGCAGAGGCCGCCTGGCAACGTGGCGTAGACGCGTATGAGGCGTGGCACGGCAAGGCGGACGGGCGGTTGACGGTGTACTTCGCGCCATCAACCGCGGATTCCGTGTCACCCATCATGTTGCGGCGCTCTCGTGAGTTGGCAGAAGAGCGGGGCGTCGGCTATACGATCCACCTTGCCCAGAGCAAGCAGGAGGTAGCCGGCGTCATGGCAGCTTGGGGCGTGCGCCCGGCGCACTACCTTGAGACCAATGAGTTTCTGGGCCCACGCCTTGTCGTCGCCCACTGTCGCTACCTTGATGAGTCTGAAGTGCAGGCCCTCGGGCGACGCGGCACTGGGGTATCGAACAACCCGGCTATTGCGGCACGGCGTGGCGCGGCAGCCCCCGCGCTGGATCTGGAAGAAGCCGGCTGCCGAATCGGCATCGGCACGGACAATATGGCTGAAGACATGGTGGAGGCCATACGCACTGGCTATTTCGTTGAGCGGGTCCGGCGCAATGATGAGTTCAAGCCGACCGCCGAAAAGTTGCTGCAATGGGGCACCATCGGCGGGGCTCGCATCATGGGCATGGACGAGACACTGGGATCGCTGGAGGTGGGTAAGCAAGCGGATCTCTTTGTGGCCGACTTGCGGCGCGCCCACATGGTGCCTGTGCTGAGGCTTGTATCTGATTTTGTCAACAACGGGCAGGCCTCAGATGTCGAAGCCGTAATGGTCGCTGGTACGTGGGTGATGCGGGAGCGCAAGCTGCTGCACGTTGATGAGGACGATATCCTGGCGCGGGCAGAGGAAATCGCGCATCGGGCATGGCGCCAATTGCGCGAAAAGTATCCGGACGTGGCAATGCCCTTCCCTCTGATGGAGGGGCCCGCCTTCTAGCCCGCTGTGCTCTGCGAATGTCTCTCCTACTGAACCCACCTCCCGCAACGGGTGTTATCCTCGCGGGCGGCGCGAGTTCCCGCATGGGCCGTGACAAGGCACTGATTCCTGTCAACGGACTCCCGATGCTGAGACGTGCCGTTGACGCCATTGCGGCCGTCTGCACAGAGGTCATCATCGTCGGAGAGAGGGAAGGGCGCGAGGATCTGGAGTTATCGTGCAGCGCGCGTTGGGTTAGTGATGTCATTCCCGGACGAGGACCGTTAGGCGGTTTGTATACTGGACTTGCTGCTGCATCGCACGAACTCGTGTTTGCTGCCAGCTGTGATATGCCTCTACTTAATGCCTGGCTCATCACGGGCTTGTTGGGGATCATGCAGCAGGACGCCGTTCACCTCTATTCGGCCGTCGTACCGCGTATTGGGAACGTCTCCCAGAGCCTGCACGCCGTCTATCGGCGGTCGTCCCGTACGGAGGCTGAGCGACTTCTCCATGAGGAGGAGCGGCCCGGACTACAATCGCTGCTGCGACGTCTTCGCGTCTGGTTCGTGGAAGAATCCCGTCTGGTGGCCTTCGACCCCAACCTGGACTCCCTAATGAGTGTCAACACGCAGAGCGATCTTGACCGGGCCGAGCGGCTGCTGGAGGGACGCAATAGCCCGCTCAGTGAATCGTCCTAGCGCGGCAAACCCAATCCGCGCTGGGCGATGATGTTCTTCTGAACCTCCGTCGTTCCCCCGGCGATGCTGATCGTCATAGCGTTGAAGGCGTTGGAGTTCAGGAAGCCATCCACCGGCAGCTTCAGCGGTAGATCGGACGTCGGCAGCACCTGTCCATACTCTCCCAACACTTGCGCGCAGAAACGGTACACTTTCTGCGTCAACTCATCGCCCCAGAACTTGGTCATCGATGCCTCGCGCACAGGGATCTCTCCCTTGCTCTGCATCCACCCGACGCGATAGGACAACATGCGCATCGTCTCGATCTCCAGTCGCAGGTTGGCGATCTGGTGCCGAACGATAGGGCTGTCCAGCGGGCTTTCACCAAACGCACGCAGTCTTGTGGCGTAGTCGATGAAGTCCTCCATGACGCGAATGAGCATCGCAGGTCCTTCGATGTTGGATCGCTCGAAGCTGAGTGTTGTCATCGCCGCGTACCAGCCGCGATTCTCCTCGCCGATGAGGCTGTTCGATGGCACGTGCCAATCTTCGAAAAAGACTTCATCCCACCGATGCCGACCGAGCGCGTCCGGTATTGCGTTGACGGTTACGCCGGGCAAGTAGTGACCGTTTTCATCCTGCAGCCGTGCGAGCAAATACGAGATGCCGCGATGCTTTGGCTGTTCAGGGTCTGTTCGCACCAGGACGTGGATGTATTCAGCTCGATACGTGCTCCAAATCTTCTGGCCATTGATGACGTAATCGTCCCCATCGCGCACGGCGCGCGTCTGCAGGCTTGCGAGGTCTGAGCCGGAGTCCGGCTCAGAGAAACCCTGCGATATGTATGAGATGTCGGCGTTGGCGATGCGGGGGAGGAAGTGCTCCTTCTGTTCGTCCGTCCCGTGCATCATTAGAACGGGCGCGACCAGCCCACCACCAAGCGTGGAGGGCGCGCCGGCATATACCATCGCCTCCCGATAGGCCATCTGGGTCTCGATGCCCGCTGCCTTGCCGCCGAATTCCGTCGGCCAGTGCATCGTCCACCAGCCCTTGTCCACCAACTTCTTCTCAAAGCCGTTGATCGTGGATTCCAGCTCATGGTCTTCATGATCCCAGGAGAGGGCGTAGTAGATTCCGTGGCCATCGCCCTTGCCTTTGGCGTCCCATTCCCGTCGAGTGAACTCAATCGCCTCCCGACGCAACTGCTCGTCTTCTGGTGAAAATCGAAAGTCCATTGAATGTTCCTTCCCGCTCGACGCTAGCGCGTTATGTGGGACGACGCCCTTACACACAATGATCTGGCAGGCGACGTCCCTGGACCTTTGCCGCCAAGCTTAGTGAATGTCGCGTGCGTGAGCAAGGAAGCGCACGGAGTTAGGCAGTACTTGCAGGCGCCGTCAATCTGCTATACTCGTTATGCGAAGGTATATTTCAATAGGACGCTATCGACCGCACACTTTCCTAAACAGAACACTGAGTCGGACGTTGTCCGCCGCGGCATCCTTGGGCGCTGACTATGCATGGGCTTCCTATGGGCGAATGTCCCCGACTTGTGATCATGTGCGAATCGGGGTCGTCAGAGAAGACAGTGCTCGGAGGAGAGGCAGAATATGGCGATGGCCGATAAGACACTAACGTGTCGGGATTGTTCAGCGGAGTTCGTTTTCACTGCAGGAGAGCAGGAGTTTTACGCAAGCAAAGGGTTCACGCGCGAGCCCGCCCGATGTCCTGAATGCCGCACGGCCCGTAAGCGTGAGCGCGAAGGTGGCTACGTTGGCGGAACGTATACGTCAGGTAGTTCCACGGCGAATCAGGCGCCGGCCGGTGTCTATGAGCGGCGTGAGCGGCGGATGTACCCCGTTACCTGCGCGGATTGTGGTAAAGGGACGGAAGTGCCCTTCCAGCCTCGCGGAGATCGGCCCGTTTACTGCTCGGACTGCTTCAGGAACCATAGTGCCGATCGCTTTTAGACACGTAACCCGCCCCACTCAGGGGCACGTTTTTCGTTACCAAGATCAGTTCGGGGTGAGCCGCCGTGGGTGGTCGCCCTCGCGCTTTTGTCAGGGGAATTTGTGCTACGACGTATCTTTGGCCGCCTGACGGCCGCACCGCCCTCGGCGGCATCTGCCGTCACCCTACCCCGGCTGTCGCCACGCACAGCCCCCAGCATTCAACCCGAGCAAACCGGAACTCGAACGCTCGACCCGTCCGGCGATGCTTCACCGGCGCGGAGAAAGCCGCGCCGTCGCCGCCGCGGAGGAAAATCTGTTTCGGACGCGGATTCCCAGCAACAGACTGTGAGTGATGGGGCACCAGTTCCCCGCCGCCGCGAACAGCGGCCCCGTGCATCGGTTGAGCTTCAGGCCGGCCCGCTTGAGCGCGACCAATCATTTGGAGAAGTCGCTGTCTCTGAACCGATCCGATTAGCGCTCAACGACATGGGCTACGAGGCACCCACGCCTATTCAGGAACATGCAATACCTCTGATGCTCGAGGGTAGGGATGTTGTGGGCCGCGCGCAGACGGGTACGGGCAAGACGACGGCGTTTGGCATTCCGATGATTGAGCTTCTCGATCCGACCCGTCGAGAAGTGCAGGGAATCATCCTTGCTCCAACGCGAGAACTCGCTGTCCAAGTTACAGGAGAGCTGCGTCACGTTGCCGCTTACCGGGGCATAAAAATCGTGACCCTCTACGGCGGTCAGCGCATTGATGTGCAGCTCACGGCGCTCCGGGAGACGCCACAGATCATCGTCGGCACGCCTGGCCGTGTTCAGGATCACATGCAGCGTGGCACGCTCAAGCTCAACGCGGTGAAGATTGCCGTGCTTGATGAAGCTGATCAGATGCTGGATATCGGCTTTGCAGAGGATATGATCCGTATCCTGCGCGCCACGCCGCGCTCCCGCCAGACCGCGCTGTTCTCCGCCACCGTGCCGTTCTTCATCCGTCGCATGATCGAGCGATTTCTCCGTGACCCAATCCACATCGGTATTGGGGAGGAATCAGAGGCGGCAGACACGATTGAGCAGGTCTACTATGAGGTGGCGCAGCAGGACAAGCTCGTCGCACTCGAGGAGGTGCTGCGTACTGATCTCAAGGGCGAGAAAACACTCATCTTCTGCCGCACCCAGATTGGCGCTGATAGGCTTGCGGGCCGTCTGCAGCGTGATCGTCTCCCTGTGCAGCCCATCCACGGCGGCATGCGGCAAAACCAGCGGGAAGCCGTGCTCCGTGCTTTTCGTTCGGGTGAACTCAAGGTGCTGGTGGCGACGAATGTCGCCTCACGTGGTCTGGATATTCCCGAAATCTCACACGTTATCAACTACGATATGCCCGGCAATTTGGAGGAATACATCCACCGGATTGGCCGCACAGGCCGCATCGGCAACTCTGGCAAGGCCGTTACATTCGTCGCTGAAGATGATTTCTCCATGCTCCAGACGATCAAGGGGCACGTTGGCGACGACAACCTCTCTAAGGGCCGGCTGGCCATCTACGCGTAGCAGTTCACGTTCGCGTGATGTTTCGCCAGTATGCTGGATGCAATGGTGATGAGCCATGAGCAATCCATCGCAGCCACAGGTGTTCTAACAGTTCTCCCATTGGCGATCACATGAACAGCGAACAGGGGCCTACTGGCGCGCTCCCCCGCGGCCCGGTTACGGAAACTGAGCGCATCCTCAGTCTGGATCTGATTCGCGGCGTCGCCGTGCTGGGCATTCTGCTGATGAATGCTGTTTCGTTCCGCTTCGGCCTGGTGGCATATCGGAACGTGAGCGCCGAGGGATCCGAGATCTGGATCGATTGGGTCGTCGGTATCCTGGGCGAGATCCTGATCGATCAGAAGTTCATGGGGATTTTCTCTCTCCTGTTCGGTGCGGGGATATTTCTTTTCATTGAACGTGCCTCCATGCGAGAGCGGCGGCCAACACTGCTGAATGCGTGGCGCAACGTCTTGCTGCTGGTCATGGGCCTCATCCACATGACCATGTGGGAAGGTGACGTCCTGACGCTCTATGCGATCTCTGCCTTTGTCCTGCTCATCCTCCACCGGCTGCCGTCACGCATCATGGTCGTCCTGGGCGTCATCATCTTCGTCTCATCGGTGATCCCCGCTCTTATTACGCAATGCATGGCTAATACGATGGACGTATCGCTGGCGGGGAACTGGACGCTGCCGGAAGGGGGTGCGCCGGGCGAGGGCGTTCAGGAAGAAATCTTGGAATCCCTGGTGGCACTCGGCTACATGCTGCGTGGGCTAGGGATGATTCTGGCCGGCGCCGGGCTGTATAAGACGGGATTCATGCAAGGGACTCTTTCCCCGCGGTTCTACAAACGCATGGCACTAGGTGGGCTGGGCACAGGACTGTTCCTTGCCACGCTTGGCGTCGTGATCACACATCTTGGCGACTACGGGCGAGATGTTGCGTTTGTGGGCGAGATTCCGAACACGCTCGGCACGATTCCGGCCTCCCTCGGTTACATAAGCCTGATTATCCTCTGGCAGCAGACGTCTAAACACGCCGCTCTCAAGCGGAGACTCATCGCGACCGGCCGCATGGCGTTGACCAACTATTTGTCTCAGACCGCGTTGGGCATCCTTGTATTGGGCACGCTGCTGGTGAGCGTGGAGGTCAATCGGGCCGGCGTTTTTGTGTTCGTGCTGGCAGTCTGGGCACTCCAACTCTGGTGGTCGCCCATGTGGCTCAACAGGTTCCGTTTCGGCCCCATGGAATGGCTATGGCGTGTGGGAACGTACCGCCGACTCCAACCGTTCAGGCGCTAGCGCGGCGCATTCCTTCGCGCCGCTTCAGTAGCCACTGCTACCCACGGTATTTGGTGCTTCACCGATGAGCCCCTCGATTTCTGGCGTCCCCCAAAAGTCCCGGACACGATCCGCAATCGAGCGTGCCTTTGATACGGCGATGCTGGCGACGTCTGCGTCACGCGTCCACCCGTCACGTCTGTTCCGCCGAATCAGGCCCTCGAGTGTGAGTTCTGCCCCCTTGGCACGATTACAGGGGCCGCACAGGAGAATGCGATTTGAGATGTCGTTGGCGCCTCCCTCCACACGCGGCTGAATGTGGTCGAGTTGCATGAACTCAGACTCCAGCTCACGCCCACACCCAGCA
The DNA here is from genome assembly GCA_965224255.1 of Dehalococcoidia bacterium. Taxonomy (GTDB): domain Bacteria; phylum Chloroflexota; class Dehalococcoidia; order UBA6926; family UBA6926; genus VXMO01. The sequence goes on along the minus strand of CBDCYO010000005.1, from coordinate 828,975 downwards.
CAAATAATCATCCCGCCCTCCTGACGCTGGGCCTGCTCAAGCGCACGCCGGATCTGCCTGTGCGTCAGTCTTTGCCAGTCTTCCCGGGGTCGTTGCGGCCGTAGCCGCAGCCGTGGCATGGAGTCATCGTTTTCGTCAGACCGAACTGGCGGGATAGTTAAGTAATGAATCGTGGGGTCAGGATCCGCAAGCAACTGGCGGTTGTCCTCGATGCGCTGCTGTACTAGCTGATAAGCTCCCTCCCAGATGTCCATGCCCACCCACTGGCGCCCAAGCCTCTCAGCAGCAATGGGAGTGGTTGCGCAGCCACAGAACGGATCGAGCACAATATCGCCCGGATTGGAGGATGCTCCGATGATGCGCTCATAGAGCGCGAGTGGCTTTTGGGTCGGATAACCGGTGCGTTCACGGGCGATTCTGCCGACAGGCGAAAAGTTGGGCCACCATGATTCGGGAATCTTGCCTTTTCCCAAGTACTCGTCCCGCAGTTCCTTACTGAGCGGCGCGGCAATCGCCGCCCCTTTTCTATTTGTGTTTAAGCGTCTGTGCGGCATACGCACGGCATCGCCGTTGAACGTCCATTCATCACCTATGGCATACCACAGTATCGTGTCGTGCTTCCGACTAAACTGCCGCATTTGGGGCGAACCTGGGCCTGTGTAGGCCCAGATGATTTCGTTTCGCAGCCTGTGTTTGCCGAAGATGCCGTCCATTAGCGCCTTAACCCACGCGTGGGCGGTCGAGTCTAAATGGATGTAGATTGAGCCGTCAGGGCGGAGAATGCGGCGCATTTCGATCAAACGGACACCCATCCAGCAAAGGTAGGCGGCCATATCGTCGCCTGAGGCAGAGCGTGCCGCCTCAATAACGTCGTGTACGCCAGGCCAGTCGTCCCGAATCGAGTCAACCCATGATTCATGGACGTCACGGTCCCAGTCCCATCTGTCCTCAAACCGCGCTCCGCTTGCAACAGAGTTTGGCGTTGCGTGGACGTCTCGATTCTTGTTGAAGGGCGGGTCAGTAGCGATGAGATGCACGGTTTCGCTGTTCATACCGTGTAAGAAATCCAGGTTATCGCCGTGATAGAGCGTGCGGTTGTCAAAGTTAACGTCACCCGGCATTGTCTCCGCCCCCTGCCAGCCAACTTCTCACCGCGTTCTAAAGGAAAGAACGTATGTCCCAGTGTATCGCGCCACGTTCCTGCTCACAATATCGTGGGTTCCAATCACTCCAACCACGCCGCCAGATCATCGCGATTGCGCTCCAGCCACAAACGGTTGAGTTCAATGCGCTCCAGCGATTGTTGGATGGCACGCGTCGCGGATGGCGTCGGGTGGGCATCGAAGAAAGTGCGTACATCCGTGGCCGCGTCCTGCATTGTAAAGCCGCCGGTAATGGAGACGAGGCGCATGATGGCGAATCCGCCGCCTGCGTAGCGCCGTTCGATCTCCGGCCAGTTGTTCTTCATGAATTCCCAGGTCAGATCAAGTCCCCGGATGTTGCCGCCGACGCCCATCAGGATGCGCGGCGCGTCCTGTACGCGTATCTGCTCTTGATTCAGCGCCATCTCAAGGGCCCGCCTCAGTAACTCTGGCTGACGGAACTGCGTCAATGCCATCTGCATGCGGACCCTTTCTTCTTGTAGGTCAAACTCTTGTTCCAGGCGCCTCATCGTCTCAAACATCTCGTCGTCGCCCTGCTCGGCGGCCAGGTTATACACGACGGCCCGCAGGTCCGGGCGCAGTGAGGACTCCTCTTCGAGGAATCGCGTGAACCTCTCGTTTGCTTCTGCAAGCACGTCCTCATCACCAAAGCCGCCCGCCGCGCTCAGGACGACCGTGCGCAGTAATGTTCGCAGGTGCTGCTCATTCGCGGGCTGGTTCCACCCTACGGAGTTCGCGACAGTCTGTGTCAGCCCCCGCGCGAATTCCTGGTAGCGTTCGAGGTACGATTCGCCCCGCGACAGAGACTCGATGGCGGCAAGCTGGGATACCATTGCGGCCCAGATGCTGTAGTCCTCATCACCTGTATATGCCTGCGCAAGCTCCAGATAATTGCGTGCGGGGATATGGCGAGCACGCGCCAGAGCGTAGGTGTCTTCCAGAAGGGTCAGACGATCCGACGCCACAAGTTCACCCGCGCGCACGGCGGCGGTGAGCCTCTCAAGCTCATCCTCCTGGTACCCAACGCGGTAAAACCCCGTGCCACCGGCGTTAACCTTGATCCATCCGCCAGCCGATGCTGAAACGGGGACTGCCTCTGTGCGTCCGGTGAAAAAGGCGGTCACTTCATCCGTGCTCCCCTGCGTAGCGATACGTACTGGGACGTGCCACAGCGTCTCATCGTCAGTTGGGCCTGCGTATAGGAAGCGGCGCTGGGTGAGAAGCACAGAGGCGCCGGTATTGCTGCGGGTGGTCTCCACGGTCACGACGGGGTAGCCAACCTGTGTGATCCAGGAACTCATCATGCCGGGGATGTCTTGCGCCGAGGCGTCTGCCATTGCGCGCCACAGATCAGCGCCCTCTGCATTGGAGTACGCATACGTGGTCACATAGGTGTTCAGGCCTTGACGGAACGCGTCAGGGCCAATGTGTTGCTCCAACATTCTCAGGATGGATGCGCCCTTCTCGTAGCTGATGGCGTCGAATAGCTGACTGACCTCGGACGGATTGCGTACTTCCGACTCAATGGGGTGGGAGTTTTCAAGGCCGTCAAGGCTCATGCCGGGTGCGACGTCCGTTGCAATGAATTGTGTCCAGATGGCCCACTCCGGGTACAACGTGTCCGTCGCCTTCGCCGCCATCCATGACGCGAAGCTCTCATTGAGCCAGAGGTCGTTCCACCAGGCCATTGTGACAAGGTCACCGAACCACATGTGTGCCATCTCATGCGCGATGATCTCAACGATGCGCTGCCGTGTCCCAGGTGAGGAGTTTGCCGGATCAAAGAGCAGCGCAACCTCGCGATACGTCACCGCGCCCCAGTTTTCCATCGCCCCCGCCGCAAAGTCCGGCAGTGCGATATGGTCCAGTTTCTCGAGTGGGTAATCGACGCCAAAGTAGTTGTTGTAGTAATCCAACAGGCGCACGGACGTCTCAAGCGCAAAGCGGCCCAACTCGGACTGTCCGACGGTCGTCCACACACGCGCCAGAGTGCCGTTGGCGGAGCGCGCTTCGATCGACTCCATTTCGCCGACGATGAAGGCCAGGAGATACGTGGACATGATTGGAGTGGTGGGAAAGCGGATACGCTGCCAGCCGTCATCCAATGGTTCCGGCGCGGATTCCAGCGTGTTTGAAATAGCGGAAAAGCCCGCAGGAACGATCAGGTCCACCTGAAAGGTTGCCTTGATGGCCGGCTCATCCCAACACGGAAAGCAGCGCCGGGCGTCTGATGCCTCGAACTGCGTCGTCGCCATGCGCCGTTCAGTGCCGGCCTGATCCTGGAAAGTGCTTAGGTAGAAACCGTGCAGCTGGTCATTGAGCGTTCCGGTGAATGCGATGTGCAGCGTGGCAGCGCCTACCGGCAACGGTTGCCCGAATTGGACGGTTGCCGTCTCTGCCTCTTCGTTGTACGTGATTCCTGTGTGGTCAATGGCCTGGCCGCCGCGTGGCGTGTACGTGGCCGAGTTGAGTTCCAACTCAATGGCATTCAGAACGACCTCATGAGTGCGTTCTGCCACGAGGATGTCAATTGAAACTTCGCCACTAAATGATGCCTCCTCTAGATCCGGAGTTAGCTCAAGGGTGTAATGGGATGGCCTGACATCGCGCGGGAGTAGTGTGAATCGCTCATTGTTGTTTGTTGTCATTGCTCCGACTCTTCATGGGATTGGCCGGCACACATGACGTTGCCCCGGCATTCTTGGCTTCATATCAAGAGTAGGAGTGTCCCGCGCGCCTAGCAAGCGTCGCGGCGAGGCAGTACATCAGGCATGATGTGCCGACGCCGGCGTCGGTAGTGGAACCGGCTTGGCCAAAAGCATCGCGATAGCGCTCATGATGTACACCACACCGAAAAGGACGAAGGCCGGGACATATGTATCCATCAGGTCGAAGACCAGGGTCCCGGCAATGGGGCCGCCAGCCTGCACGATGACCTGGAACGGTGTAACAAATCCACGTATTGCTCCCTGGTGGCGCCGGCCATAATAGTCAGCCCATACCAACTGCATCAGCATGGGTAGCGAACCGAACGACAACCCATGTACAAGTGCAAACACGAGGGCCTTCGATGGGTCGTCTGCCAGAATGAGAGCGATCACTCCCGTGGTTGCGCCGGTGAATGCAAATGCCATGACGAACCTGACGTGCACGCGCTCCGCAATGAATCCCGCCCCCAGCGAACCGACCGAGCTAATGAGTGACCACGTCGTGAGAATTCCGGCCGCCATCGCCGGGGATAGTCCCTGATCCGTGAGGTAGGGAAAGAGGTTGAAGTTCAGGCCGCCAATGGTGAAGGCCAGGCCGCTGGTCGCGAGGAGAATGAGATAAAAGGCCGGTGTGTGGAGTGCTTGGCCGAGTGTGTACGAGGCCTCATCCGCATCCCGGACTGAGTCTCCGGACTCCGACGCCGTGGCTGCGTCGCCACTGCGGTTTCCATCACCATCAGGCCGCAGACCCATGTCCTCCGGTTGCCTACGCAGGAGCAGGATGACCGGAATGAGGGTCAATATCCAGATGAAAGCTCCCAGAGCGATCGCGGCACTCTGCCACCCGGTGCGCAGGACGAAGAATGTTGTGTACGGCGGGACAACGGCCTGTCCAAAACGTAACCCTGTTACCGCGAACGACATTGCCCGCCCACGTCGCCGGATGAACCACTTTGACACGGCAACGCCCGCCACGATTGAGAGCAGTCCAGTGATGAGCGCGCGATTCGTCACGATGATCGCGTAGAGGTGCCAAATCTCGGAAATAGAACTCAGCGCCATCGTGACGATTCCCATTAACAGAAAGGCGAGAAACGTCGCTGTGCGCGGCCCATGCCGATCCAGGACTGGTCCGATGATGACGGCTAACCCCGCGCCCGCAAAACCGCCAACGGCGAGCGCAGAGGAGAATGTTGTGCGACTCCAACCAAACTCCTCTGTGATGGGCTTGAGAAAGATGCTAAGCGCGGGATTGTATTGCGCTGTCTGCGCAAGGGAGACGATAAACATCGTCGCGACAATGACCCACCCGTAATAGAATCGCGGGCGCGAACTGTGCGCCACGGGTGGTTTTGGGTCGAGTGCCATATGTTATAGCCTAACGGCTTGATCGTCCGCGCTACCACCTGCCTCACAGGCGAAAAGCGGCGCAGCAAGGAATGCGGCGATACAATAGACGTGCCATGGCTACGGCAACCTATACCGTCATTGTGGAGCCTGAGGCAGAGGGTGGATACTCCGTCCATTGCCCGGCTCTCCCTGGGTGCGTTGCGCAGGGTGAATCACGGAGTGAGGCGCTGGAGGCTATCGAAGGCGCTATTCAGCAATCATTGACGGCGTGGGCGGAGGACGATATTCCTCCCCCCGCAGATTCCGTGGACTATCTTGGTGATGAGTTGTATGAAATCCTCGCTGCCCGTGCCGATGACGACCTTCCGCTCTCGTGTGAAACCATCGAGATTCAGACTGATATTGGGAGTCGCGAACAGAGCGCGTATGAGGAGGAACGGCCTCCCGTCCTTATCGCGCCGGACGTGCCCGGAACAGGCGCGATTAAGCGTGGTGCTCTGAAGGCCCTGATCCGTCACTCCGGGATGACTGAGGAGGAGTTTGAGATCTACGTTCAGACCGAGGCGAGAATGACCCAGGCGTACGCGGCCACGGGGTTCCGTCTAGGCGGGCGTCAGGACAGCACCGCGTAGCCGGCTGGGATTGGCCGCGGCTGCGCTCTGATTGACTGAGTTATCGGAATAGCTGTACGCTTGTCGCTACCCCGAATTGGGGACGGTGACTTCTGTAGTGCCGTTTGAGTTCGGACTATCAGATCAGCGCGGGAATCATGTCCACACTCATTGACCAGTTCGCTGACGTCGAAAAAAGTGCTCTTGCGGAACTTGGGCACGTCTCTGACGTGGAAGCGCTCGAACGATGGCGCGTGACGTATCAGGGGCGGCGACAGGGTCGATTCCCCAAACTGTTGGAACAGCTACCCACGCTACCCGTGGAGGAACGGCGTGAGGCCGGGCAACTGGCCAATCGCGTTCGTGCTGCATTAGAGGGCGCCTATGAGGAACGCCACGCCGCACTCGAACGGGTGAACGTGACACAGAAGCTCTCCGCGGAGGCAATCGATGTAACACTGCCTGGGCGGCGCAGCGTGTCCGGTGGACTTCACCCGACAACGCAGACACTGCGGGAGATCATTAGCGCGTTTAGGCCGATGGGCTTTCAGGTTATTGAAGGTCCTGAGGTTGAATGGGATTACTACAACTTTGAGGCGCTGAACATTCCTGCCGACCACCCCGCCCGTGATCAGTGGGACACACTGTGGCTCGATATCGAGGATGATGACGGGAAGAGGCCGTTGCTGTTGCGAACACATACGTCCCCTATGCAGGTGCGCATCATGGAAGCGCAAAAGCCTCCTGTTCGCGTGCTCGTCCCCGGCCGCGTCTACCGACATGAGGCGACGGACGCCTCTCATGAATCAGTCTTCTTCCAGGTTGAGGGACTGGCGGTCGACCGCGGCATCACGTTCGCGGACCTGAAAGGCACGTTGTACGCGTTCGCGCGCCGCATGTTTGGCCCAGACCGTCGTGTGCGCTTTCGATGTGATTTCTTTCCCTTCGTGGAGCCGGGCGTTGATATGGCAATTGACTGTTTTAGCTGCCGTGGAGAGGGTTGCCGCATATGCGGTCAAAGCGGCTGGCTTGAGATCATGGGCGCGGGCATGGTTCACCCGGACGTGCTTCGGCGCGTCGGCTATGACCCGGACGACTACACAGGGTTCGCATTTGGCATGGGGCCGGAGCGGATCGCGATGCTTCGGTACGGCATCGACGATATACGACACTTCTATGCGAACGATTTGGGATTTCTGGAGCAGTTCTAGTACGGTGGGAATAGCGCGGGAAGCAAAAGAGGACACCCGATTTTCGGGTAGAGGATGCGATGAGTGACCAAGTAGAACAGGGAACGGTTACACTCAGCCTATCGACAGACGAATTCGGTGTGCTTCTGGGCTGCGTTAGCTCAGCGGAGGAACGATCGACGGATCCCGATCGACGCTCGACGTTTATTGATCTCGCTGACAAGCTACGAGAGGCGCAACGAGACATGCTCGGCCCCATGTCAGTTGCTGAAGGTATGGGTGTTGTGACGGCGATTCGGGACACTGAGAGGGACACTGTTGCGTTCCTGCGTGAGCAGTAGCCTGCCAGCCAAGGGTGCTCGGGACGCATGACGACGCACAGCGGATCCGTCCCCACGCAGCAGAACTGCCCAAGCTGTAACGCCCTTGTCTACTATGAGGGCCATAGCGAGTTACGGTCGAGCCTTGTGCCGCATCGCTTTCATTGCCACGCGTGCGGCGGCGTGTACCTCGTACGCTCAACCTCGCACAAGCCGCCGCGCTTCCGCATTAGCATGCGACATGCCGCAGCTGGAGCGAGCGATCTTGCAACCGCGGAGGCGATTGCTCACCAGAGCCACGAGCACGGAGATGAGCAGCCCACCATCGTGGATGGTGATGGCAATGACATCATGGATGGCGACTCAACTCAGGACGCCGGTGTAGAGACCCAGGAATCGGATAGCGGCGCGGAACGGGCGGAGTAAGACTGCACAATGCGCGTATCTCTCAGGTGGCTGCGAGAATACGTCGACTTTGACCTGCCCCCGGAGGAGTTGGCTCACCGGCTCACGATGGCGGGTCTTGAGGTAGGGGCGATTGAGCGCATCGGCGGTGAGTGGGACAACATCATCGTCGGCCACGTCGAGCGCCTCGGCCCGCACCCCAACGCGGACCGTCTTAAGCTGGCCACTGTCACTACCGGCTCTGAAAGGCTTGAGGTCATTTGTGGCGCGCCAAATGTTGCGGACGGCCAGAAGATTGTTCTTGCACGTGTTGGAGCAGTCCTAACGAATCCCGAGACGGGCAAGCAGGAGACCTTGAAACCGGCGCGCATCCGCGGCGTTGTTTCAGAGGGGATGATCTGCTCAGAGCGGGAACTCGGCCTTGGCGATGATCACGAGGGCATCCTCGTGTTGCCTGACGATGCCGAGGTGGGCACGCCGTTGGAGGATTACCTTGGCGACGTCATCCTTGATGTTGAGGTCACAGCCAACCGCCCAGACTGCCTGTCCATGCTGGGAGTGGCGTGGGAAGTGGCTGCGCTGACTGGCAACTCCGTGCGCGTACCCTCTCTGGACTACCCGGAGGATGGAGAGCCAATCGTGACCGCTGATCTAGTCGATGCGCGCGCGCCTGACCTCGCGCCACGCTATACGTCAGCACTCGTCACCGGCGTCAGCGTGTCGGCGGCGCCCGGGTGGATGCAGAGGCGTCTGCAGGCCGCGGGTGTTCGGCCAATCTCCAATGTCGTCGATATCACGAACTACGTCATGTTGGAGGTCGGCCAACCTCTCCATGCGTTCGACCGCGCCGCAATTGCGGGAGGCAAGCTCATCGTTCGCCATGCCATGCCGGATGAGCGGCTAAAGACGTTGGATGGCCGCGTCCACACGTTGTCTGCGGAAGACTTGGTCATCGCCGACGAAAACGGCCCCGTCGGATTAGGCGGCATTATGGGCGGTGAAAACTCTGAAGTATCGGATTCCACCACAGACATCATCCTGGAGTCTGCGTCGTTCGATTTCGCCGGAACGCGCCGAACCGTACAGCGGCACAGGATTGAGGTGGGCGGCAAGCGTGGTACGGAGGCGTCTCAGCGATTCGAGCGCAACTTGCCGATTATGCTCCCCCCCATTGGGCTGCGCCGCGCGGCCAAACTGCTCGTAGAACTCTGTGGCGGTACGGCGACAAAGGGGATTGCGGACAATTGGCCAGGGCAACGTGCCCCGACAGTCATCACGATGACATCGGAACGCATGCGGCAGGTGATGGGGATGGATCCTGGACGGGAGACATCCGAACAAACGCTTCGTTCGCTGGGCTTTGAGGTCACGGCCACCGATCGGCGAGACGGTCACTACACGATTGACGCAGTTGTCCCGTACTGGCGAACGGACATCGGCATCGCCGATGACCTGATTGAAGAGATTGCCCGAGTTACTGGATACGACGCGATTCCGGTCACTCTCCTCCCCGCAACTGGAGAGCCTGACACCCCTGAACCACTGGCGATCATCAAGGATGAGGTACGCGACGCCCTGGTCCGGCTTGGAAACCAGGAGATCATCTCCTACCCACTCGTACCGATGGACCTCTTGCGTGCCACAATCCCCGGCGATGCGCCTCAGGATCCCCTTCGCGTCTGGAATCGGCTATCGCCTGACCAGGAATACCTGCGAACATCCCTGCGTGGCAGCCTGTTACGAACCCTCGCGATGAATGAACGCGGCATCGGTAGGGATTCGTACCGATTCTTTGAGGTCGGTCAAGCATATCTGCCGCGTGGACCACGCCATCAGCCGGAGGAGCGGACGTACGTGTGCGGCGTATTGGCAGGTTCACGTACAATGCGCTCATGGATTGGGGGGAATGCCGCCACGCCGGATGAGTTGGATTTCTTCGACGGCAAGGGCTTGGTGGAAGGTCTCCTGAAGACCATTGGCGTTCGCGCGCAGTACGAAACCGCGGAGGATCGCATCTTGGCTCACGGCCGCACGGCCCACATCCTGCCGGAAAGTGGAGACCGTCCTATGGGTGTCATCGGTGAGGTTCATCCCGATACGCTGGCCACCCTGGGCATCCGCGCCACACGCGTGGTTCTCTATGAGATTGATCTGCATGCCGCGCTCCAGCGTCGCCAGAAGACGGCGCATGCCTGGCAGGCTGTGTCACGCTACCCCGGAGTGTTGAGAGAATTAGCGTTACTGCTTGACGAAGACGCGCCGGCTGGTGCCGTTAGTGACATTATCCGTGACTTCCCCTCCATCGCGCAGTCCACGCTTGTCGATCTGTATCAGGGCCCCCAAGTGGCTGAAGGCAAGAAATCCCTTGCCTATTCGCTTGTGTGGCAGTCCCCGCTGCGCACCCTGACAGACACGGAAGTGGATGTCGCGGAGGCGCAGTTGTTGGATAAGCTCCTGCGCGAAACAGGCGCGACGCTTCGTTCTCAGGCATGATATGCGCGCGCCCTACGTAGAGGGAGGTGCATTACGGCAATGACGATACCATCCGACATGATACGCGTTGAAGAGGCGCTTGAGCGTGTCATGGCTGATATCCATCCCCTGAAACCTGCACGGGTATCGCTCACCGATGCGAACGGGCTTGTACTTTCGGAAGACGTTCACTCGGCGATATCGATACCACCGCTTCCAAACTCTGCCATGGATGGGTACGCCGTCCGCGCGGAGGACGTGGTGGGCGCTCGGCGTGATGCGCCTTGCGTGCTACCCGTCATCGGCGAGATCGCTGCCGGTGCTCCCCCGACGCCTGCTGTCGTGCCTGGCGTCGCAGTGCGCATTATGACTGGCGCACCACTACCCCCTGGCGCAGATGCTGTCGTCCGGTTTGAAGATACGGACGAAGAAGTACGGCGTCGAGACGGGGCACTGCTCAATGCCATCACCATCTACGCCTCGCCGCGTGCAGGGACATCAGTACGAGCAGCCGGTGAGGATGTGCACGCCGGTGAAATAGTTCTGACGCGCGGCACTGCTCTGACCCCCGCGCGGCTTGGCGTGCTGGCCTCTGTGGGCATGGCAACCGTTCCAGTCTTTCCGCGGCCTCGCGTGGCGATACTCGCGTCCGGCAATGAAATTGCAACGCCGGGGGAAGAGCTCAACATCGGCCACATCTATGACATCAACACATACACAATTCAAGGGTTAGTGCAGCAGATGGGCGGAAGTGCGCGCCCCCTGGGTATCGCGCGGGACACGGAGGGCTCTGTTCGGGAGCATGTGGCGCAGGCGCGGGAAGCTGACTTCCTCATCACGTCCGCCGGCGTCTCGGTCGGCTACTATGATCTCGTCAAGAGCGTGCTCCAGTCCCTGGGTGACGTGCGCGTTTGGGCTGTCCGCATGCGGCCGGGCAAGCCTGTCGTGTTTGGCATCCTGCGTGGAACCGACGCGGACCCGTGGAGGCACCAGGTGCCGCACCTCGGTTTGCCCGGCAATCCCGTCAGCGCGATGGTTGTCTTCCATATGCTGGCCCGTCCGGCGCTGCGGAAGATGATGGGCCACAGCTCATGGGATTCACCATCGATCAGCGCTGTGCTGGATGATCCTATCCAAAACGAAGACGGACGCCGAGTGTACGCTCGCGCCCACGTGTACCCTGGGGAGGACGGCCGAATGCACGCCCGGCTCTCAGGGCCGCAAGGATCGAACATCTTAACGGCAATGGCGCGCGCTAATGGACTGGTCATCTGTCCGGAAGACGTAACGCGCCTGGAGCCCGGTGATGAGACACGAGTCGAATTACTAGGAGAAATCGGAGTCTTCGGCGACGCCGTCAGTACGGATGTCTGAGCGATGGTGCCGTTGGAGCGGAGGTGCTGACTCATCATTGACACCGTTTGTCACGCGCGCCTAGAATAAGCCGCCATTCAGGCAGGCGGTGGGTGATTCACTTGGGGGTAAATGTGTCGACACGTGCGTTCATCTTGGTTGAGACATCGGTGGGGAAGACACAGGACGTTGTCAACGAACTGAAAGGCGTCCCTGAAATGACATCTGTCGACGCAGTCACTGGTCCATACGATGTCATCGCGACCATTGAGGCAGAGGATCTGAATACGGTCGGCGGCCTCGTCGCCAGCAGGATTCACACAATCGGCGGCATTCTTCGCACAGTGACGTGCTTGGCTGTTTCACTCTGACGCCAAATCTGGAGATAGGCAGAGCATAGATCTGCACACGGTGTGATGTGATTCAGGCGATTGGGTTGGCTGTGCACTGCGGATAGGAAACCGGGAGCGAGTCCGGGCGAAGGGTGAATAGCTGTGGATTTTCGATTTTCTGATGAGGATGAGGCGTTCCGCCAGGAAGTGCGCGAGTTCGTTACCACGGAATGGGATGCGAAGGGCTACGATTCCGTCGGTGCCTCCATCGCCTCGTATGACCTGCACACGCACGCGGCGATAGATCTCGTTAAGGAGTGGCAGCTCAAGCTCGCCGGCAAGGGATGGTGGACGCTGCACTGGCCACAGGAGTTCGGCGGGCAGGGAGCTCCCATTTCACGCCAGTTGGTCTATCGCGAGGAGATGTCTTACTGGGGTGCTCCAGCCTCTGGCGCAAGTGACCTTGTTGGCCCCGTCCTCATGTATCACGGTAATGAGTGGCACCGTGATGAGTTGCTGCCGCACTACGCCACGGCGGAGATTGAGTTCTGCCGCTTGCTTTCCGAGCCCGGCGCCGGGTCAGATCTGGCCAGCGTCCAAACTCGGGCTGTGGAAGATGGCGACGATTTCATCGTTAGTGGCCAGAAGATTTGGACGTCAATGGCGGAAATGGCCGACTACGGCCAGGCGCTTGTCCGAACGGACCCCGGCGCCGCCAAACACCGCGGCCTGACGTATCTCATCATCGACATGAAATCGCCGGGTGTGGTGCTACGCCCCCTTCATGACATGCTCGGCCGACGTCGGTGGAGCGAGGTCTTCATGGATGAGGTGCGCGTACCCAAGCGAAATATGGTCGGAGAACTCAACCGTGGCTGGTACGCAACGATGACGCATCTCTCATTTGAGCGATCAAACATCGGCGGCCCGGCGCGGATGCTGCGCACTCTGGAGGAATTTGTCGACTACGCCCGTGAGGTGAAGGCCAATGGGCAGTCGCTGTTGGATGACGTTCGCATACGACACCGTATCGCCGACTTTCGGCTACAGATCGAGGTGGCGCGGATGATCTCATACCGCGTGGCGTGGATGCAGACGCGCGGCGAGATTCCCGTCAAGGAATCCTCGCAGACGAAGCTGTGGGGTGATGTTCTGCATCAGAGCATCTACCGTGGGATCTCCTCGATTCTCGATGACTACGGCCAGTTGCGCCCCGAAGACAAATGGGCACCGGCTGGGCGCTTCATGGGCGTGAATTCAATTCTCTCAACGGGCTTGAGTATCGGCGGCGGCACGCGTGAGGTACAGAAGAACATCATTGCCCAACGTGCCCTCGGACTGCCGCGCTAGTTTTCGGCACGCCTCTCGGCGAGGTTTCATTACAGATCGGCCATTCGTGGGTACGGCCTAGGCGTACGACAAATCGTCTGCGTGGTATCCTGAGCGAAACCGATGAGAGTATGGGGCGGGCTGTTCGTGCGCGGTGTTGGGTGAAGCCATGGACAGGCATGGAGGAGGCAGGAAGAGATGGATTTCACGTTTGCGCCCGAGGATGAGGCCTTTCGACAGGAAATTCGGGAATTCGTTCAACGAGAGTGGGATCCCAAAGAGTACAACACGGATCTGAATGTCTTTGGGTACGATTTTGATAGTGTAGAGTATCGCGCCGATTCCAAGGTCTTCCAAAAGAAACTCGCCGACCGCGGCTATTGGACGATGGCCTGGCCCGAGGAGTGGGGCGGCCAGGGAGCGCCTCTCGCACGGCAGGTCATCTACGCCGATGAGCTCGCCTATGCCGGTGCGCCACAGGGCGGCCCTGGTGCAAACATCACCGGCGCGATCATGTACCACGCCGATGAGTCCATCAAGCGCGAGTTCCTTGGCAAGATGGCGCAGAATGAGATCGATTGGGCGCAGGGCTTCTCGGAGCCGAATGCAGGCACTGATCTTGCCAGCCTCTCAACACGCGCCGTTGAAGACGGGGATGACTTCGTTGTGACGGGCCAGAAGATTTGGTCGTCCGGCTCCCATTACGCCAATTGGTACCACGTCCTGACGCGGACTGATCCCTCTGCACCGAAGCACCGGGGGATTACGTATCTGATCATGCAGTTGAAAGATGACGAGGGGAATCAGATGCCGGGCATCACTCTTCGTCCGCTGTACGACATGTTTGGGCGCCGCCGCTGGAATGAAGTTTTCATGGATGAGGTGCGTGTGCCCAAGCGACAGGTCATCGGCGAAGTTAACCGCGGATGGTACGCGGCGATGACAACGCTCAACTTCGAGCGCGCAGGTGGTACCGGAGCCAGGAATGTCGCTGTGTTGGAGAAATTCATCACTATGGCGCGCAATCTGAAATTCAATGGTGAGCCAGTTCTGAATGATCCCCTCGTCAGGCATCAGCTTGCTGATCTGCGCATCCGCGTTGAGACAGGTCGTATGCTCTCGCTCCGACTCATCTGGCTGCAGTCGCAAGGAGAGGTTCCCCAGTCCGAGAGCCTGATTGCCAACCTGTACTCATCGATGATGGCGAAGTTCAACTTCTGGCCGACATTGGCGCACATCATGGGGCCCTACCGCGCCCTTCTGCAGGGCGAAAAGCGTTCTCCTGACAATGGCATGTATGGCACGAACTACGCACTCTCTATGGTGACGGGCTACGCCGGAGGTGGTGGCATCCTGCTCGCACCGGGTCTGATTGCGCAGCGGGGGCTTGGTCTACCTCGGTAGTGATCGAGGTCTTCTTCGCACGTACAGCACACTTGGGGGAGGTACCCCCGCCGTACGTGCGTGAGTAGACTCAGGATGATCGAAGTCGCAACTAGCGTTCCCGGCGTCGTGCCGCAGGTTCGGTCCGAGCAGCCAGGGCGCCGGGCGGGCTTGGCCGGAGGGTAGCGCCGATGGTCAGAATGAGTGGCGGGCAGGCACTGGTCTCTTCTCTCGTGCGGGAGGGTGTCGAAGTCGTATTCGGCATTCCCGGTATCCACATGTCCGGCATCATCACCGCAATGCGTGATGAACCAGCACTGCGATTCATTGCTTCTCGCCACGAGCAGGGCGCGGCGCATATGGCGGACGGCTACGCGCGTGTGTCGGGAAGGCCGGGCGTCGTGCTAGTTGTGCCCGGAGCGGGCGTCTTCAACGCGGCCTCAGGAATAGCGACGGCATATGCCCGTTCATCGCCCGTCCTCGCCATCTTGGGGCAGATTCCGCGCGCGCAGATCGACAGAGGGCTTGGAGCAGTTCATGAAGTTGTCGATCAATCTGAGATTCTGAGGACGGTCACGAAGTGGCGGAAGCGGGTCCTACGTCCGCGTGATATTCCTGACGCCGTAACAGAGGCGTTTCGGCAAATGCGCACCGGCCGCCCTCGGCCCGTTGCGATTGAAATCCCCCCCGAGACGGGAGTCGAACAGGAAGACGTCGTGCTGCGTGAACCTGCTCCCGTATCGCGAATTGTGCCGAGCGCCGATGACTTGCGGAGGGCGGTGCGCATCATCATGGACTCACGGCTGCCGATCATCTACGCCGGCGGTGGTGTTGCGCAATCGAACGCGGAGGGCGCGCTCATTCGCCTCGCAGAGGCCACCAACATACCCGTCGTTACCTCCAGCGGCGGTAAGGGGACAATTCCTGATAGCCATCCGCTTTCGTATGGCTCCTGCTTTGGCCCACGCGCCGAAATGGATGAGATGAATCAGCTGTATGAGGTTATGGCCTCGGCGGATGTCGTCATCGGCATTGGCGCCCGCTTCTCCATTGGTAACCCAGCGGGAGAATCATCAACGCTGATCAATATCAACATCGATGACGCGGAGCTCACGAACATACAGTCCAACACCGTTCCCCTGCATGGCGATGCGGGCGCAACGATCGAGGCACTGCTTTCACTCTTGGAGGAAGCGGGGGCGGCAGACAGACCCTCACCTGACGAGGCCGTTGCGGCCACTCGGAAGCTCGTCTCGTACTACGATATTCGCCAGAAAGAACCGCAGTATCCGGTTCTGGAGATGATGTGGAATACGCTTCCGGGCAACACGATCATTGCTTGGGACGTAACCCAGTTCGGCTACTATGCGCGCACACACTACCAGGTCAATCATCCGAAGACGCACATCGACTCCGGGTATTCGTTTAACCTGGGCTACGCATTCCCTGCTGCCATGGGCGTCAAGGTTGCGCGCCCCAACGATCCTGTCGTGTGCGTCAGTGGCGATGGCGGCTTCATGTTCAACGCAACTGAGCTCGCAACTGCCGTCCACTACGGCATCAATATCGTGACGGTCGTCTTCCGAGACGATGCGTATGGGAACGTGGCCAGAGACCTTGACGAGTCCTTCGGCGGCACATACGGTACTGATCTCTACAATCCGGACCTCGTGCGCTTTGCGGAGTCCTTTGGCGCAGTCGGGATGCGGGCGGCGCAGCCAAAGGACCTGGCCGTCTTGTTGCAGGAGGCGCTCGCGTGCACGGCGCCGGTGATCATTGATGTTCCCCTCAGGGATATCGACTTGCCGCGCGCGAAGATGTTCGCCGCCCTTCGGCAGCCCGCCTGGACACTGCCACAGGACGGGCTGATTGACGCATAGGTGCGGCGTGACCACATTCTTCATTCCGAAAGCGGTATCATGATGTGCGCGTCAGGGGTGCTGCCCGTCGGAGTGAATGAGCGGCGAGGGGGTGTATGAGATGGATTTTCGCTTTTCCCAGGAGGACGAGGCGTTTCGTCAAGAGGTTCGGGAATTTGTCCGAAGTGAGTGGGACGATCGCGGCTATGACCTTGTCTCCACGATGAACACATCGTGGCATCTCGACGATAATGCCGCCCTGGCACTCCAGCATGAGTTTGAGCAGAAGCTCGTCCAAAAGGGCTGGTGGACGATGCACTGGCCCAAAGAGTTTGGGGGGCAGGATGCCGGCATTGAGAGGCAACTCGTCTACCGCGAGGAGATGGCCTATCAGGGCGCGCCGGCTGCGCTTGGCGGTGGACTCGTCGCGCCACTTCTCATGATGCACGGACAGGACTGGCAGAAAGACTACTTCATTCCCCGCCTCGCCAACGGCGAGTTCGAGTTTGCGCAAGGGTTCTCCGAGCCCAATGCCGGCTCCGATCTCGGCTCTCTTCAGACACGGGCCGTTGCGGATGGCGATGATTTTGTTATTAACGGCCAGAAGATATGGACATCCACTGCGCACCATCCGCGTGCTAAATGGGGGCACATTCTGGTACGGACAGACCCGGACGCCGCCAAGCACCGTGGCATCTCCTACTTCCTGATCGATATGGAATCCCCTGGCATCTCCCTACGGCCCCTCTATGACATGCTTGGCCGCCGACGCTGGTCAGAGTGGTTCCTCGAGGATGTCCGCATTCCCGCACAGAATCTCATCGGCGAGCTGAACCGCGGCTGGTACGCTGCAATGACGACGCTCTCCTTCGAACGCGCCTCCGTGGACATTCCCGCTTCCCTCCTCCGTGAGTGGGAAAAGATTCTCGATTTCTTGCAGACAACGAACATGGATGGGAAGCCGTTCACGCATGATCCCATCGTGCGGCATGAGATGGCCGATTTGCGCATCTACATTGAATTAGGCCGCATGTTGGCCTACCGTGTCGCGTGGATGCAAACGCAGGGACTGATGCCGCAGGCGGAGGGCTCCCTTGCTCGCGTGTGGGCCGGAGAGGCGACACAGCGCGTCTTCCGCACGGCTTCCCGACTGATGCAGGACCTGGGCACAATCATCCCTGGCGGCCCGGAACGGTGGACGCCACTGGGTGGCTATGTGGGCGCCAACCATTACCTCTCGACGGGACGGACGTTCGGCGGCGGTGCGAAGGAGATCCAAAGGAACATCATTGCCCAACGCGGCCTGGGCCTGCCACGCTAACCGTCATCATTCGCGTCGAGCATCAATCCGCAGGGATTGCCGTGCTTGGGGTCCACTAACAGAATGCCAATCTTCCGCCGGGACGGGTGGAATCTGAGGAGTTCCGTTCGGCTAATTGCGGGCGCCGTTGGTCGCGCGGACCAATACGGAGGACCACAGCGATGATGGAACGAGTGTGGACGCAGTGTGCGTACTGTTCGGACTCATTCAATGATGAGGATCGAAAGCCGATCTGGGAGCATGTGGTTCCATTGGATCGTGGAGGGTGTGATCATCTTGCCAATCTTGTGGAGGCATGCCTGGACTGCAATCGCGCCCTCACTGGGCAGAATGAGCGGGGGACCCTCACACCACTTGAGTGGTGGGCGCGGCAGGAGTGGTACCGGGACGGGCCTGAGGATGTCACATCCTTCGATTACGCGGGCTGGACGCATGATCAGCGCCGTGACGCCCTGACGCGGGCTGCATACTGGGAGGCTCGTGCGCGCTGGCATTTGCAATTCGAATGCTCGATAAATGGACAGGCACAGATCATGCCCCTCCATGACCAGGCATAACTGCCAAAGCCCAGAGATCAAGCGCGCGCACCACCGGACGACAGGCACACTGCGGGACGACGGTCGTTCCCCCCCTTACCTTAGCGAGCTTTATATTGTGGCGCTTGCCGGCCCCATTTCAAATTGGCTTGCTTTACGCAGTGGGTTTGCAGTGCTAGAGTTCCGATAACCGGCCCATGAGATGGGTTTGAGGTAAGCATTGCCGATGGCAAGCTTAGGAGCACGAGGGATGGGGCAGGAGGCACGCTGATGGACTTTCGAGAGAATCCAGACGATCAGAAGTTTCGACAGGAAGTGCGTGATTTCATCGACAAAAATTGGGACCCCAAGGGGTTCGATGGCCACAGCATGTCCGTCCGCTCCTGGGACTTCGATATGCAGGAGTCGCGGGACAATGACAAGGGGTTCGTGAAGAAGCTCGTCGACAAGGGCTGGTACACGATGACGTGGCCGAAGGAATTCGGCGGCACAGATTATCCGATCAATAAGCAGTTCATCTATAAAGAAGAGCTCGCGTACGCCAATGCGCCGACCGGCTCCCCGCAATCCAACATCACCGGCGCGTTGATGTACCACGCCTCCGATGAGGTCAAGGACGAGTTTCTGCCGCGCATGGCGAACGGTGAGATTGAATGGGCGCAGGGATTCTCCGAGCCGAACGCCGGAACAGACCTTGCCTCACTACAGACGCGTGCAGTCGAGGATGGCGATGATTTTGTCATCACCGGCCAGAAAATCTGGTCATCCGGTGCCCACCTCGCTGATTGGTATCACGTGCTTGTGCGCACGGATCCAGAGGCGCCTAAGCACCGAGGTATCACCTATCTCCTCGTCAACCTCAAGGATGAAGAAGGCACACGCCCGGATGGCCTGACCTTACGTCCGCTGTACGATATGATGGGTCGCTGGCGGTGGTGTGAAGTCTTTATGGACGGAGTGCGGGTTCCGAAGAAATACGTGCTAGGCGAGGTCAACCGTGGGTGGTACGCGGCGATGACAACCCTCAACTTCGAACGAACCGGCACAGAGGATCCCGTGCGCCACATCGGCATATTGGAGCGATTCATCGAGCTCTTGCGAGGCATGCGGTCCAACGGGCAACCCATCCTGGCCGACCCGATCGTTCGCCACAAGCTCGCAGATCTGCGCGTGACCATTGAGGCGGACCGCCAGCTTGCCAACCGCGTGGCGTGGATGCAGGCGAGAGGTGATGTGCCGCAACATGAGGGCGCGATCTCCGGCTATCGCAACCAGGTGACGGCCAAGCTGCACTTCTGGCCCACGCTAGCCAAAATCATCGGGGATTACGGCATCCTGAATCGCGGCGAGGAGAGGGCGCCCCATAACGGCTACTACGGCGCCTATAACGCCATCTCCCTTTCACTGGGATTCGGCGGTGGCGGAGGCATTCTGCTGGGCCCCAACATCATCGCCCAACGTGGCCTCGGCCTACCACGCTAGAGAGGCAGAAACGCGTACGATTTTCAACTCCATATAGTTGGAAAATGGGGCGAGTCGTCACCGCTGACGCCGAGTGCTCCCGAGGACGAACACGCCTGCCAGACCGACCAGGTCAATGCCGGCTACAATGGCGGCGGCAGTTGTGGCTCCCGAGTAGACCATCCAGCCGGCAAGCGCTAGAACCCCCAGGACAACCGCGAACCCTACCCACTGGCCCCGCATCGCAATTCTTGCATCGGCGGCCTGCTCGGCCCTTTCCATTTCCCGATCATGCGCAGCGCGCTCTTCGGCCATGGAGACAATTCGTTCCGCCCCGTTTTGCACGACATCGTTGAAGGCGGCTAAATCGGATGGATGGGGCAGCGGGCCGGACCACGATGCGCTGACGGCCAAAACACTTGGTGAGTCACTGCCGCGCGGAATTGTTGGTGAAGAACCGTCCCCCGTTTGTGGCGCCCCAGAGTCCGGACTGCTTTCTCCGAGATCCTGTGGCCTTTCCCTGCTCGTCACTTAATCTGCCAGCCCTGTCCGGCTTTCTTCACGCAGCTTTTCCGTCGGATTCTCATGCATAACGCTTCGCATGGCGTCGCCAACGCTAGCCCATGCCTCACCAATCGCTCGCGCCGTCCTCACTTCAGGAGGCTCTGATTCCAGCCGTACTCGCAACGAGCCAGTAAAGTCAAATATGCTTGCCACGCCAAATAGGAAGGGATGCACCCCATCACGTCGCCGCAAAGTCCGGCGCGGACCGGAAAGGTCACCCTCCCGAGCACTACTAGTCATCGCTCGCACACCTCCTGGCTCGGTTACCATTCTACTCGCTTACGCAATAGGAGTTCCCCACCCACTTGAGCGGCTACTGCCCCGCCTCCTCAGCGTCTTCCAGAATTCCGCTGGAAACCAAACGCCGAACGACCGGGCCAAACGTCAGTCCCTGTACGAGGATAGAGAACGTCACGACGATGTACGCCGCCGTCAGTAGGAGGTCGCGCTCATCTGAAGCGGGGATGGATAGTGCTAGGGCGATGGAGATACCGCCTCGAAGACCACCCCACGTCAGGATTGCTACCGTGCCGAGGCCGAATCGGCGACTACCGGCCAGGCGGAAAAGGGCGGCGGGAACGGCAATGCTTGCGAACCGCGCCAGCAGAACTGCGCCAATGGCCAGGACGCCAGCGATAAGCAGTTCTCCCGTTACGCTGATGATGATCACCTCAATGCCGACCAGAATGAACAGGATCGCGTTCAGGATCTCGTCCAGCAACTCCCAGAATCGATCGACATATTCGGCCGTGACCGTGGACATGGCCATCACGCGCCCATAGTTACCGATGATGATGCCCATGACGACAACCGTGATGGGTCCTGAGAAGTGCAGGGCCGTAGCGAGGGCATAGCCACCGGAGACGAAGCCGAGGGTCAGGAGCACCTCCACCTGATAGGCGTCGATGCCTCGCATCAAAAATAACAGGAGCACCCCTAGCGCGAGTCCCAGGAGAACGCCACCCACTGCCTCCTCAGTCAGGAATGTCAGAACTTCGCCCACGTTCGGTTCATGGCCGCTCACGGCGACACTCAGAACAGTCAGGAAGATCACAACACCGATGCCGTCATTGAACAGTGATTCGCTGGCGATCGTCGTCTCGGTACTCTTGGGTGCCCGCACGTCCTTCAGAATGCCGAGAACGGCTACTGGATCAGTGGGGGCGATCAGGGCGCCAAAGACCAGTGCGTAGATGAATGGAAGGTCGAATC
Organism: Dehalococcoidia bacterium; assembly: GCA_965224255.1. Classification (GTDB taxonomy): domain Bacteria; phylum Chloroflexota; class Dehalococcoidia; order UBA6926; family UBA6926; genus VXMO01. The sequence continues at coordinate 807,406 of CBDCYO010000005.1, read as the reverse complement.
CAAGGAGACGGGCAATGAACCAAAAGAGGGTTCCGGCAGTGGCTCCGGAGATGAGGACGCCAACAGTGGCAAGTGTTGCAACGGGCGCAATGGCCGCACGCAACTGGGCGAGATTGATGTGGAGCGCGCCGGCGAACAGCAAGTAGCCCAACAGTCCGTGTAGGACCACTTGGTCAAAGGCAATTGACGCGACGATGTCCTCTGCCCGATCTGTCTGGATGATGCCCAGGCCACCAGCGGCCACAAGGGTAAGAGATCCAAGCAGCGCCATCGCCATCAGCGCTACTGTCATGGGAAGATGGAGGAAACGGTGGTTTATGTAGCTTGCGATGGCCGCAAAGGCGAGAACCGCAGCAATCGTATTGAAAAAGACAACCGGCCCATCCATACGCAAGTATGTGAGCCGCAGCGCGGTGTGTGCAAGGCTTTACGTGAGGATGTGCGCGTGCTATCGTTCACGCGTGGGGTTAGGGGATAAAACTCGCTGGCCGGGATGCGGCGCAGTGCGGGTTATCAGATAGGGGGGAATCGCCCATATGGACTTCCGTTTTACGCCGGAGGCGCAGCAGATACAGCAAGAAGCCATTGAGTTCACCAAGAAAGAATGGGAGCCCGGCAATTGGGACATGCAAATCCTGGTCAACTGGCACCATCAAGTTGATGAAGCAGAAGAGGCGGTTAACGATTTTGAGAAAAAGCTTGTCAAGAAGGGCTGGTGGACGATGCACTGGCCCACGGAGTTCGGCGGGCAAGATGCGCCCATCGAGGTTCAGCTAGCCTACCGCGAGGCCATGTCCTACGCCGGCGCGCCGGCATCTCTCGGCGGCGGACTTGTCGCCCCCGTCCTCATGCTTGCCGCCCCCAAGTGGATGCAGGATGAGTTTCTGCCGGGCATCGCGAACGCAGACCTCGAGTTCTCTCAAGGCTTCTCCGAGCCGGATGCTGGCTCGGACCTTGGATCACTCAAGACCCGCGCCGTCCGAGATGGTGACGACTATATAATCAGCGGACAAAAGATCTGGGGAACGTATCGCAACCCCTGGATTCACATCCTCGTTCGAACGGATCCGGACGCTCCCAAGCACCGTGGCATCACCTACCTGTTGGCGCCCCTTAAGGATGCCGGGGGTGACTATATGCCGGGTGTGCAAGTGCGGAAGATTCCTGACGCGCTTGGTCGACATCGCTGGGACGAGCTATTCATGGAGAACTGGCGTGTGCCGGCACGGTACATCCTTGGTGAGGAAAACCGCGGTTGGTATACGGCGATGACGACACTCTCCTTCGAGCGCTCCAATATCCAGGCGCCGGCGACAATGCAGCGGCAGATTGAGGACTTCATCGCGTTTTGCAGGACCATGGAGCAGACACGCGGCTCAAGTCCTCTGGATGACGCCCCGTTCCGCCATCAGGTTGCCAACCTTCGTATTGAGATTGAGACCCTTCGGATGATTGCCTATCGCGTTGGATGGATGCAGAGCCGTGGTGAGATTCCACAGAAGGAATCGTCCATGAGCAAGCTCTGGGCGGATGTCCAGTTTCAGAAGACGCTGAAGACGCTGGCGCGCGGACTGCAGGAGTATGGAAACCTTCTGCCGACACAGGAAGGGATCGATATCCCAGGCGAAGGTTTCCTGAACAATCGGGCGTTCATGTCCGGCACCCTGAGCGTTGCTGGGGGTACGACTGAGGTGCAGCGCCAGATCATTGCACAGCGCGGGCTTGGATTGCCCCGATAAACGGAATATTCTAAGCAGCTGTCGGAGAGGGAAAGCACAAGGAGAGATCTGTGGACTTTCGATTCTCACCAGAGGCACAAGCCGTTCGCGACGAGGCGGGAGAGTTCGTCCAAAGCGAATGGAAGAACCCTGGATACGATTTGACCGGGGGACTTGCTGGCTGGCACGGCAACGAAGAGGAGCGTGAGGCAGGCCATGAGGTTGCCCGTCAATTTGCCAAGAAGCTTGTCCAGAGGGGCTGGTACACGATGCACTGGCCCGGCGAATACGGTGGCCAAGACGCCTCCATTGAGAAGCAACTCGCTTATCGGGAAGTCATGTCTTATCACGATGCGCCAGCGTCACTCGGGGGCGGGTTGGTCGCTCCGGTTCTCATGGTGCACGGCCAGGAATGGCAAAAGCAGCTCTTCCTGCCACAGATCGCCAACGCGGACATCGAGTTCGCACAAGGGTTCTCGGAGCCCGACGCTGGTTCTGACCTCGCTGGACTCAAGACACGTGCAGTTCGCGATGGTGATGACTACGTTGTGAGCGGACAGAAGATCTGGGGCACGTACCGCAACGATTGGATTCATATCCTGGTGCGGACGGACCCTGATGCGCCGAAGCACCGTGGGATTACATACCTGCTGGCGCGGCTCAAGGATGAGGACGGCAACTACATGCCGGGTGTACAGGTTCGTGGCATCAAAGATGGCACGAACAACCATCGGTGGGATGAGTTGTTCATGGAAAACTGGCGCGTGCCAGCCAACAACATTATCGGTGAGGAAAACCGCGGCTGGTACGCGGCCATGACGACACTGTCCTTTGAACGCTCGAACATCGGCCGTCCGGCGCAGCTTCTCCGCACACTGGAGCAGTTTACTGACTGGTGTGCGATGGTGCGTGACCAGGGCGGTGATGCGCCGATTGATCGCGCAGAGATTCGCCACCGCTTGGCAGAGTGGCGTGTTCGAATTGAGACCCTGCGCTCTCTGTGTTATCGCGTGGGATGGATGCAGAGCGAGGGCATGATTCCACAGAAGGAATCCTCCATGGTTAAGTTCTTCGGTGATGAGCTCTTCCAGCACATCTACCGCGGCCTTGCGCAGGTGATGGATGGATACGGTAACCTGCTACCCACCAATGGAGAGCGGTTCCCGTTGCCGGATGAAGGATTCCTCCCGGCGCGTGGGTGGCAGAGCATTGGGACGAGCATTGGCGGCGGTACGCGTGAGGTACAGAAGAACATCATCGCGCAGCGCGGTCTGGGCTTGCCTCGATAAACGGGACGGCGGACCAGTAGATTGCTGACGTAGGATGATTGAGAGAACGAAGGGAACGATTGGAGGGGGAAATGGATCTGGGATTGACTGAAGACCAGGAAATGCTGCGCTCGATGGCTCGCGAATTCATCGAGCAGGAGACACCGCGCACCTTCGTCCGTGACATGGAAGAAGACGAGCGTGGATTCACCGCAGACATGTGGCAAAAGATCGCACAGGTCGGATGGCTTGGCCTGATCGTTCCTGAGGAGCACGGTGGCACCGGCCAGAGCCTGGTTGACCTCGGCATTCTCATGGAGGAGATTGGCCATGGTGTTATGCCCGGCCCGTTCTTCAATACTGCGCTTGCAACGGTGGCCATCCTTGATGCCGGCTCCGATGCGCAGAAGGCCGAGTACCTGCCCAGGATTGCTGCGGGTGATTTGATCGCTACTGCTGCGATTCTTGAGCCGTATTCGCGCCTCGATGCGAATGGGATTAACCTTGCGGCAACGGCATCCGGCGATAGCTACACGCTAAACGGCACGAAAATGTTTGTCGAGAATGCCCATGCAGCCGACTACCTATTGGTCGCGGCCCGCACGGGCGGCTCAGGTGAGGACGGCATCACACTGTTCTTGGTGGATGCCAAGAGCAATGGTGTTTCCGTCGACAAACTAAAGACGATCGCCACTGACAACCAGTGTGAGGTGACGTTCGCCAACGTCTCAGTACCGGCGGCCAACGTGCTTGGTGAAGCCGGCAACGGCTGGGCTCATCTCCGACTGCTCTTGCAGAAAGGTGCCTCGTTGCGTTGCTGCCAGATGGTTGGCGCGCTCCAGGAGGTTCTGGATATGACCGTCGAGTACGTGAAGAATCGCGTGCAGTTCGGTCGACCCATCGGCTCTTTCCAGGCCATTCAGCACTACTGCGCGAACATGGCGACGGACGTCGACGGATCCCGCTTCATTACGTACCAGGCGATTTGGCGGCTCGGAGAAGGCCTCTCATCTGATCTGGAGGTGTCTTCCGCGAAGGCGTGGGTCAGCGACTCTGCGCAACGTGTGGCGGCAACTGCGCACCAGTGCCACGGCGCCATTGGCTTCACGCAGGAGCACGACCTTCAGCTGTTCACGCGCCGTCTCAAGGCGTGGGAGGTCTCCTTCGGTGACGGTGATTACCATCGCGAACGCGTCGCCATCGCAATGAATATCTAGCCTGAACGACGGTAATCGCCACCGTTCTACACATCGGACAAGAGCGAAGAGGGCGACCCTCGTGGGTCGCCCTCTTCGCTCCTTTTGGGCCATGCCATACTCATATTTTGAGTCTCGATACATTCAAGTAGCGATGGACCGAGCTCGGCGAGCTGCTCACCGTGCGTCTGTTTGCGCTCTCAATACAGATTCGGCAAGATTGCGGGCACCCACCAGGTAACTCCCACTCCACGGCGTTGCGGGCGCACCACTAAAGTCCATGGAGACGGCGTCCGCCCCGGTCTCCTGAATGAAAAGCAATCCCGCCGCTACGTCCCATGGCTTTAGCGCCAGATGAAAATACACATCAATGATTCCGGCCGCGGCATAAGCAAATCCCAGCGCCCCTGAACCCAGAAGCCGGACTCGATACATCGGCAACAGTGAATGGATAATGTCAAAAGATCGAACATTCAGGCCATCGTCCGGCCCAATATCGAATCCAAGATTTGCCTCTGTAGTACTCGCCGCATACTTGGGGTTCATGTGCACGCCGTTCAGCGTGAATCCACGGCCTACCGCCGCATAAAATGTATCTCTGCCTATAGGGTCATATGTAATGCCAAGTAGTGGCTTGTCATGTTTGAGAAGCGCAATTGTCGTTGCGAAGTGTGGAATACCACGAACGAAATTGGCCGTTCCGTCTATTGGGTCGACTGTCCATACATATTCCGAGTCTTCGGAAGATGTGCCGGTCTCTTCACCCAGAAACCCCGCGAACGGGAATTCTTGTAGCAACAGTGCTCGCAACTCGTGCTCGATGGCGATGTCGATGTCTGTTACAACATCAGCATGACTCTTTTCCCTGGGGTCCACATGATCCCCGCGGAAGTACTGGAGGTGGATTGCGCCCGCGCGGTGTGCAGCCTCCCGCGCGACGGCTTCTGCGGTCCGGCCCGATGCGGCAATAGGAAGCCCGTCCGGAGATGTCAACACTGGCTGGCGCTCCTGTTCGTTCCGTTGGCGCAGCCGCAAAGGTGTGCCGCCGTGCTGTTCACCTCGCCGGGGGCCTCATCGCACGCTCATCGTCGGACCTTTAGAAGAACCCGATGCGATTCCGGACTTCATCCATTGTGCGAATGGCGACCGCCCGGGCACGCTGTGTGCCGGCGGCCAGGACGTCTTCCACCAGGTTGGGTTTGGATTCAAGCTCCGCACGACGCTCTCTGAAGGGGCTCAGAGAGTCGTTGATTGCATCGGCGAGTGCTTTCTTGTCGTCCACGCAGCCAATCGTCGCGTTGGTGCACTGATTGTAGACGGTGGTCAGGTACTCTTCGCTCGAAAAGAGTTGGTGCAGGGAATACACGTTACAAACCCACGGCCTCCCGGGGTCTGTCCGGCGGGCACGCTGAGGATCCGTCACCATCGACATCACACGCTGCACCGTCTCATCCGGCCCACCTGCCAGCTCAATGTGATTATCCAGACTCTTGGACATCTTTTGTTCACCGTCCGTTCCCTTGACGCTGGGGGTATCGGAGAGCAGGACCTCCGGCTCAGGGAAAACATCGCCAAATTGCCCATTGAATCGGCGAACAATCTCACGTGAAAGCTCCACGTGCGGGGCTTGATCCACGCCAACGGGTACCGTATCTGCCAGATAGATGATAATGTCTGCCGTCTGCAGCACCGGGTACCCGACCAGGCCGTAGTTCATCCCTTCGGGCCGTAATCGCATCTGCTCTTTGAACGAGGGAACGCGCTGGAGCGCTCCCATCGGCGTCACCATGCTCAGATAGGCGTGGAGCTCAAGGACTTCCGGGATGCGTGACTGGATAAAGAGCGTGCTGCGATCTGGATCGAGGCCGGCAGCCAGCCAGTCTAACACCATCTCGCGCGTGTTCTGCTTAAGGCTGACGGTGTCCTCGACTGTCGTCAGCGCGTGCACGTCCGCCACGAAGTAGAAGCAATCGTAATCATCCTGCAGCGACACCCAGTTTTTGAGTGCGCCAAAGTAATTTCCCAAGTGTAATCGACCCGTTGGCCGCGCGCCGGACAGCACGCGGCCTCTTTTGCCGCTGGGCAGGTCAACTGACAGACTCGACGTCATCTCAGGCGTTGGACTCCTATGCTGTGTTCCTATTTGGAGTGTAGCAGGGCGGAACAGTGTCCGTTTTGGCGCGCGTACGCACGCGCTAAACTGTACACATGAGCCATGCTGTTGAGCGCGCGGGCGTATATGTATCAACTCATCCCATTGTTCAGGACAAACTGGCTCAGTTGCGTGACGCGATGACGCCACCCCGAACGTTTCGTGAGCTCATCCGCGAACTGACGTTGATGCTTGCGTATGAGGCGACAACAGATCTCGACACAGAGCCCGTCACCGTGTCGACACCCCTTGCGGAGGCGCAGGGGCAACGACTCCGCGGCTCCGTCGGCCTCGTGCCAGTGCTCCGCGCCGGGCTTGGAATGGTGGAGGGGCTTTGGGAGATGATGCCGGGTGCCGTCGTTTGGCATATTGGCCTTCGGCGGAATGAACGCACGCTGGAACCGATGCAGTATTACGCCAATAAGCCTATCGAACCAGACGTACAGGCGTGCCTGCTGATGGACCCAATGCTTGCCACGGGTGGTTCCGCGTCAGCCGCGTGTGATCTCCTCAAGGAGTGGGGCGTGAAACACATCCGCTATGTGGGCCTGATTGCCGCCCCTGAGGGCATCCAACGGCTACAGCATGACCACCCGGACGTACGCATCCACATCGCCGGGATCGATGAGCGTCTGAACGAGCGCGGATTTATCGTCCCCGGGCTTGGCGATGCCGGCGACCGTCAATTTGGCACGGCATAGGAAATGCAGTGAGGATCGCGGTCTTCGGCGCGGGTGCCGTCGGGGCTTACTTCGGCGGTCGACTTATCGAAACGCGTCACCATGATGTCACCCTCATTGCGCGCGGTCCCCATCTTCGGGCGCTGCAATCACACGGACTACGCATTGAGAGCCCGGAAGGGGACGCGGAACTGGCACCGAATACGTTTACGGCTACGGATAATCCGGCAGAGGTCGGACACGTCGATGTCATTTTTGTGGCCGTCAAGACGTGGATGGTGTCTGAGGCGGCGGTCGCCATCAGCCCGATGCTCAGTGCTCGCACGACAGTCATCCCCCTGCAGAACGGCGTCGAGGCGGCGGATCAATTGGCCGCTAATGCCTCTTCCGGCCACGTCATTGGCGGGACGTGCCGCATCTTCACGGACGTCGTTGCTCCGGGTGTCGTTCGCCATACGGGTGTGCCCCCAACGATGACGATTGGGGAGCTTGATGGCAGCAGCTCCACCATGGTGGAGACTATCCGGGCTGTCCTTTCGGACGCTGGAGTGCTCGCGACCGTTCGCGCAGATATTCGTGTGGCCCTATGGGAAAAACTGCTCTTCGTTGGGCCGTTGGCAGGCGTTGGCGCGGTCACACGAGTGCCTATCGGTGTCTTCAGGTCAGTGCCGCGTTCCCGCCAACTGTTGGAGGCGTGCATGCAGGAAGTCGCCGCGGTGGCGGAGGCAGAGGATGTACATCTGCCACCCAAATCCGTGGAGAGTTCGATGCGGCTTGCTGATCACGCGCCATCCGATGGCACGGCCTCTATGCAACGGGATATTGCCGCGGGGCGGGCGTCTGAACTTGAGGCGCAAGTTGGCATTATTCCCCGCCTTGGCGAACTTCATGGCGTTCAGACGCCCGCACATGATGCCATTTATGCTGCATTGCTGCCGTCTGAGTGGCGGGCGCGCGGCTGGGCGTAGGTCGAAATTGGCGATTGTTCCCTCTATACTGCACACGTGAGTAAACTGTGGGATCGACTCGAACGGGCAGCATCGGCTCCCTCTCGGCCGCTGGGCTTTAGCCTTGGAAATCGCGAGACCCTGGCTCCGCTTGCGCTTGTCGCGCATCTTAAGAACTCAACGGCGAAGGCGGCGAACGCTGCCATTAAGGCCGGTGCGGAGTTTGTTCTCATCGACGGGCCGTCAGCAGTGAAATCTCCTCCCTCCCTGGGCGACACGCCATGGGGCGCGAGGGTGGATGGTCTGGCCGATACTGAGATCAGCACTCTACGCGAGGCCGGATGTGATTTTCTTTTCGTGTCCCTGGGCGGGACGCCGGTTCGGCTGCTGAGCGATGAGTCGCTTGGCTCCTTCAGTGTTGTGCCGGCGGATCTGGATGATCGACGATTGCGGGCGATTGAACGGTTGCCGTTTGAGGGGAGTGTCATCGAGGCCGACATTGGCGATACGCTCACAGTCAGCCAGGCTGTGGACTATGCCGCCGCAGCTAGCCGCCTTTCTGGTCACCTGTTGGCCTGGTCCTCATTGTCTTGGGGCGCGGAAGAGATGGCGCAGCTGCGGGATATGGGCTTTGGCGGTGTTGTCTGTGCCATTGGAGATGCACGGGAGGCACTGAAGATTGCCAACGTGCGTGATGCCATCCGCGCTGTTCCCGCGCCGTTCCGCCGACGGCGCGATCGCGCGGTTGCACGCGTTCCACAGCTTGGTTCTGCGTCGGCGGTGCCGGACAGTGACGACGATGATGATTTCGACGACGAGTGACGCGCCCCACGCCATCCTGAACGGCACGTTACCTCACCATGTCATTCTGAACGGAACGCAGTGGAGTGAAGAATTTAACGCGTGCTTCAGACCATGTGTGTGCGTGTTCCACCCCTGCGGCAATGGGGGCATAGATTCTTCGCTGCGCTCAGAATGGCAGACAACGGGCGTTCGGAATGACAGGGCACTACTCGGAATGACGGGAAGGGCGGTCAGAATGACGCAGAAATTCTTCGCTCAGGGCGAGCGGCCTCTTGCGTGATGATGGCCCAGGCTGTTGAGACGGCATCATCGAGCCTGCCATCTTCGTTCGTGATGATGTAGTTGAAGCCATCCTGCTGTTCTATTTCGGCTTCGGCCTGGCGCAGCCGCTGCGCGATGGTTTCATCATCCATTCCACCACGTGCCCTCATACGGCGCTCAAGGGTTTCATGCGTCGGCACGGTGACGAAGAGAAGCAGGGCCTGGGGGATGAGCGACTTTATCGAACGTGCACCCTGAACGTCAGTCTTGATGAGGGCGATGGGGGCGCTTTCAAGGGCTTCGTGGACAGAGACGCGCGGCACGCCGTATCTGAGGCCATAGACGGTTGCGGATTCCAAGAGTTGCCCGGTGGCCTCCATTTCGGCGAAGGTCTCAGGCGTATGAAAGCGATAGTGTACGCCATCAATCTCGCTTGGGCGAGGTTGGCGGGTGGTTGCAGTTATTGCGAGTGTAATTGCTTCAGGGTGCTCACTGATGATGCGTTCAGCAATAGCATCCTTCCCAGATGCCGATGGGCCGGAGAGGACGATGAGCATCGTGGGTGCGGGTGCGTTTAGCCGTCAATCTCGTTTTCTACGCGGCCACCACGATTGTTGGCCACGCGACCGGCGACGGTTTCGGGATTGATGGGTGCAAGGACCACGTGGCCACTGTCAGTGATGAGTACAGCCTTTGTGCGTCGGCCATTCGTCATGTCGATTACGGCGTTGCGGCTGCGGGACTCTTGAATGAGACGGCGCGTGGGCGCCGATCCCGGCGAAACAATGGCGATGATACGGTTCATGATGACGTGGTTGCCGAAGCCGATGTGGAGTACTTCAGGACCTAACACATGCCCCCCATTTCCTACGGTACGGGAAAGCACAATATCACACTTCGGCTATCCCCAGTCGCTGCCAGAACCCTGGATGCGAGACATGAACCGCGTCTGCCCCAGTAATTGTTGTTTCGCCTTGGGCGGCTAGGGCGGCGGCTGCAAGTGTCATCGCGATGCGGTGATCCCCGTGGCTGCGAACGGCCGCGCCCTGCGGCCGTTTACCGCCGTAGACTACCATTCCGTCTGGCATTTCCTCAACCCTCACGCCCATGCGCCCAAGCTCCGCAGACGTGGTGGCGATACGGTCCGTTTCTTTGACGCGGAGCTCTGCGGCATCTCGGAAACGACTAACGCCGTTGGCGTGCATGGCCGCCACGGTGAGGATGGGGAGCTCATCAATGAGGCGAGGAATGATCGCGCCACCAATGTCGACCGGGCGGAGGGTGCTGGATTCGACGGTTATATCGGCAATAGGCTCTCCGCCTACTTCCGTCTCGTTTGAGAGGGTGAGGGATGCGCCCATTTCCCACAGGACGTCGAGGATGCCAGTGCGAGAGGGGTTGATGCCGACGGCGCGGACGGTAATCCGTGCGTCCGGATGGATGAGGCCCGAGACGAGCCAGGGGGCGGCGGAGCTGATGTCACCGGGGACGATGACATCCGTTGCGGTGATCTTTGACGGTTCGATCTCGATACTGCCGCCTTCGCTTCGAATTCGCCCGCCCATTGCGGCCAGCATGCGCTCGGTATGGTCACGTGACGGCGCGGGTTCAATGATCGTGGTTGTACTGGTGGCAGAAAGCCCCGCAATGAGGAGGGATGATTTGAGTTGAGCGCTTGCCACGGGCATTTGATACGTGAAGCCGCACAGGGTTGATCCACGTACGGTCAAGGGGGCGAGCGCGCCATCGCGGCGGCCCCAAATCTGCGCATCCATCATGCGCAAAGGCTCGACGATGCGGCCCATCGGCCTGCTGCGCAGGGAACGATCACCCGTGAGAACGGCTGTGAGGGGAGCAGCGGCAAGAAGGCCAAGCATGAGACGCATCGTCGTTCCACTGTTGCGCGCGTTGAGGACGCGCGCAGGTTCTTTGAGGGCAGTCACGCCGCCTGAGCGGACGTGGAGCGTCGATGAATAGCCGTCTGCTGAGCGTTCACGCTCTGTGATACGGACGCCAAGTGCTCGCACGATGGCGAGAGTGGCGAGGGTGTCCGCGCCGCGCGGAAAGCGCGTAATGGTCGCTTCACCCATTGCCGCCGCGTTGAGGATGAGCGAACGGTGTCCGATGGATTTATCGCCGGGCGGCTCAATTTCTAGACGCAGCGTCGGCGGGGCGGTTATCCGTACAGTGTTCATTGTGGCTGGCGGGTGGATGAGTTGCTAGCGGCGGCCTCGACGGAATCGGCCGGCGATGCGCGAGAGGCGGTCACCGCCAAATACGCCGAGGGCGCTCTCACTAGCAGTCGGCACCTCGTCGTAGAGCCGATCCTGGTCTGTTTCACTCACGCGGCCTTTCAGCCACTGGTCACGGGCGTCATATGCCTCCTGTAACGCCGTTCGGAGTTCATCGCCTCCCTGATCGACAAGCCCGCGCAGCGCCTGCAACTGTTCGACGTATGTATCGATCCAATGGAGAATGAATTCTTTGTTAGTGGCGAAGATGGCGTGGTGCATATCGACGGCGCCGGAGGCAAGCCGAGAGACATCGCGGAAGCTACCCGAGGCCATGCGGGCCATCTCACGCCAGCTGGGAGAGGCCGCGACGGTGCGCATGAGGTTGATGGAGAGTGAGATGGGCAGGTGACTGATGGCAGCAACCAGGCTATCGTGCTCGACGGGGTCCGTGAAATACGGCTCTGCCTCAAGCGTTTTGATGAGGTTGACGATAGTGTCAATCGACTTTGGCGTGGAGCGTGGTAGAGGGATAACGGCCCACGTTGCGCCCTGAAATATGCCGGACTGGGCGCCCTCAATTCCAGGCGTTTCGACGCCGGCCATGGGGTGGCCCCCGATGAAATCCACGCTCTGCGGAAGCATTTCCTCCGCCCACTGCAGGACTGTCACCTTGGTGGAGGCGGTATCCGTCACAATGGCGCCCTCAGAGAGGTGGGGCGTGATGACGGTGAGGACTTCACGCACGGCCGTGACGGGGACGGCGATGATAATAATGGCGGCGTCTTCGACGGCGCCGGGGAGCGTGTAGGCCACCTCATCGACTGCGCCACGCCTTCGTGCTAGTCCGGCTGTCTCCGGGTCCTTGTCGTGGCCGATGATGTCCACGCCCTTGAATGAACCCCGCATGTCCATGCCAATGGACGCGCCGATCTGTCCAAGCCCGATGATGGCAATCCGGTGTCGTTCTGATGCCATGGCCTCTTGTCCCTCCGGTGTCCTAGAAGAAATCGTGCCCGACCAATAGCCTTCCGGCTAACCGGACGGGCGGTATGAGGATGCTGCTGAGGATTCCTACATTCAAGATAAGGTCAATGCCAATAATGCCAAACAGAACCGTTGGTGTGTAGGGTCCCAATCTCAACATCCTTTCCGCAATATTGCGCGGGGCGAGGCCAAATGCGATCTGAAAGCCGTCCAGCGGCGCAAGCGGAATGAGGTTGAAGATGCCCAGAAGCATGTTGTAGACGAAGATGTAGCTGAGCGCCGTACCGAGCCATGCGGTGGCTGACAGATCAGGGGAATTGATGGTTATCGGCTCAACATCGTAGAGGCGCATGAGCAGGCCGAAAGTGGCGGCGGTGAGGAAGTTGGACGCAGGCCCGGCAAGGCTGACCATGGAGACGTCTCGCCGGCCGCCCCGTAACATCGCGGAGTTGATGGGAACTGGCCTGCCCCAGCCGAATCCAACAATGAGAAACATGAATGTGCCGGCCGGCTCAAGGTGCTTGAGAGGGTTGAGCGTGACGCGACCCATCGCACGAGCTGTGTCATCACCGAGGCGGCTTGCGATCCAGGCGTGGCCGAATTCGTGGACGCTGAGGGCGAGGAGAAGTCCAACGCCGAGCGCTGTCATGATGAACGGAGCGACACGCAGGGCGGCGACGGCGTCCTGGCGAAAGAGATCAATGAGAAGGAAGAGCATGGCGGTCTGCACTCAAGTATACGGAAGGGGGCGAGGCCTTGTAGCGCTTGACACGTAGCGACGGCACGTCCACACTCGCCATGTCCATCGTGGTTGTACGGGCTAGGGCCCTGCGGCGGCGAGGTGTAGGCGGTTCGGTAGATAGGGGGCCCATTCGGTGAGAGCCGATGGGTATGGGAGGTAGGAATGGCCGATTATGAGAACATCATCTATGAGACGCGTGACGCAAGTGAGGGCGCAGTCGCATACATCACCCTCAACCGGCCCGAGCGTCTGAATGCGCTAAGCCGCGCACTGCTGGCGGAATTGGAGCAGGCGCTGAATGCGGCGCGGGATGATGAGAATGTCCGCTGCATCGTCATCAAGGGCGCCGGACGCGGGTTCTCTGCCGGCTATGACATGAATGTGCAGACGACGGGACGCGGCGGGGGGCGACCGGCGATTTCAGCCGTCTTGGAGGATGGCCCGGCCAACATGTATCGCAGCGCGATCTGGGACAATCCGAAGCCGGTTATTGCTCAGGTCCATTCGTTCACGTTGGCGGGCGGTGGACAGCTTGCCTGCCATTGTGATATCACCATCGCGGCGGACAATGCGCTCTTCGGCTATCCACCGGTGCGCTATGCCAGCATGATGATGCCGATGGTGTGGCCGGAACTGGTGGGAATGAAGAAGGCCAAACTGATGGCGTTCACCGGCTCCATGATCACGGCGGACGACGCGTTGCGGCATGGGCTGGTGAGTGACGTCGTCCCGACTGATGAGCTTGATGACCGCGTGTGGCAGTTGGCCAACACCATTGCCAAGCTGCCACCTGCATCGACGCATCTTAACAAGAAGGCGATCAACTTCTACTATGACCGCCAGGGCCTCTTTGAGGCGATGGAGTTCGCATCCAACCTGACCGCGGTGACGTACTCGGCATCCCCGGAAGAACTGCCCCATGGACTGCAAGATGTGAATCGCGTGACGGCGGAGCATGGGATGCGGGCCGGATTCCAGTACATGAACGATCGTTTCATCGAGGAAGATAAGGTCGCCCAAGAGCAGATGGCTCGCCCCAGCCGGGCTCCTTAAGGCCGTACAGATGCGCGTCTGAGATACCGGCACAGAAACACTGGGCAGGCGGCTGAACCGCCTGCCCAGTGTTTCTGTGCCGTGTTTCGGCCGCCGCTGGTACGCCTGTCGAAAACGCTCACTCGAATGGAGAGTGCACAGGAGGGGTGAATCGCGCATTGCGTGTCGCTCTCGCATGTGGATGGGATAGAAGAAGATGATCAGTTCAAGCACGGATAGCGGACGCGATGGGCCTCTTGCCGGACTACGCGTATTGGACCTGACGTCATACTTGGCTCAACACTGCGCCCGCGCGCTGGGTGATATGGGCGCGGGCGTTATCAAAGTGGAATCACCGGAGGGCGACCCCGCACGGATGTTGCCTCCATTCGCGGGCAATATCCAGCATCCGGAGCGGAGCTTGCGATTTATTCATGCCAATCGCTCAAAACGGGGCGTCATCCTCAACATCGCGGATGATTCGGACCGCGCAACGATCGCTGAACTTGCTGCTCAGTCAGACATCCTCGTCGAAGATTTTGCTCCGGGTTACATGCGTTCAATGGGCCTGGCGTATGAGGACTTGCGTGCCGCTAATCCAGATCTGGTCTACGTGTCGATTACCCCATTTGGGCAGAGCGGGCCGCATGCATCATATCTGGGAGGAGATCTGATTGCGCAGGCTGGCGCCGGGATGATGTTTGGGAACGGGGATGATACGCGCCCGCCCGTGATGGCGCCGTTTGAGATGGTGTCTCAGTTGGCCTGCATGCACGCGGCATACGGGGCTGTACTGGCCGTGCGCGCCCGTCGTGTAATCGGTCATGGTCAGCATGTGGACGTGTCTCGACAAGAAGCGAGTCTCTGGGCGCAACACAGCTACATCTCACGCTATTCGTATCAGAATCTGATTACGCGGCGCGAAGGGCATCATTCCGCATTCGGCGCGGTGAACACGTACCACACGCGTGACGACGGCTACGTGAATCTGTCCATCTACATGCGCCACCACTTCGCGCGGATGGCAACAGAGCTCATGGGAAACCACCCCGTTCTGTCTGACGAGATGTGGTGGGAACGGGAAGTGCGGCAGGAGAACCGCGAGGTCATTGACCAACTTGTCCAAGAGTACATGGACACGGTCGACCGGGACGATGTGGTGGAGCGCGGGCAGGCCATCGGCATGCCGATCGTCGGAGTGCTTACGCCTGCTGAGTTTGCGGACAGCGCCCACGCCAACGAGCGTGAGTTCTTTATTGAAATGGAACATCCCGTCATCGGGCCGTACAGGACCGCTGGCCCGCCCCTTCAGTTCAGCAAGACGCCATGGCGGCCCAGTCGCACGGCGCCGCTGTTAGGCCAACATACGCAAGAGGTTCTCACAGAACTGCGAAACCATGGCGGAGAGGCCGCCTCGAGAGAAACAATACCGACGGCGGCGGGTGCTGCGAACGGCGTGAAGCCGCTTGATGGTATTCGTGTTGTCGACTTTACGCGGGCATTTGCCGGGCCGCTTGCGACGATGTTCCTCGGCTTCTTCGGCGCGGAGGTCATTAAGGTGGAATCGGAGGACCTGGATGACAATCGAACGCCGGGCCAGACGACGTTCCAGGACTTGAACCGGGCGAAGATCAGCGCCACCATCGATGCTCGGTTCCCTGAGGGAGTGGAGCTGATCAAAGACCTGACCCGTGTCAGTGACGCCGTGATCGAGAACTTTAGGCCGACGGTGATGGACCGACTCGGCGTCGGCTACGATGCGCTCCGAGAAGTCAAGCCGGATATCATCATGCTGGCAATGCCGGGCATGGGAAATTCAGGTCCGTTGAGCACGTATTTCTGCTACGGACAGCAGATCATGGGTGTGTCCGGCATCACGAACTTATGGGGTCACGCGGACGCGCCAATGGATACGCGTATCAAGATGCCGTTCCCGGACTACATTGCGGGTATATTTGGCGCCCTCGGCGTCGCCGCCGCGCTTGAACACCGTGACCGTACAGGAGAGGGCCAGTACATTGAGCTTGCTCAGGTGGAGGGCAGCGCGCACCTGCTGACTGTCGCGTACATGGACTACATGATCAACGGTCATAATCCGCCGCCGGCGGGCAATCGCAGCAATTTCTATGCGCCGCATGATGTGTATCCATGTATCGGCTTCGATGAATGGTGCGCCATCGAAGTGCACACTGAAGAACAGTGGCAGGCCCTTGTTGCTGCGATGGACAGCCCCGGATGGGCACGTGATGAGCGGTTCGCGTCGATGACCGCTCGCATCGCCAATAAGAAGGACATTGATGCGTACATCAGCGAATGGACGCGCCACTTCACACCTCGCGTCGTGATGCGGGTTCTCCAGAAAGCGGGCGTTCCGGCATCGTATGTGGCTAACGGTGAACAGCTCTATGTGGATCCGCATTTGCGGAGTCGGCCCGCGGCGATCGTCTCAGCCGACCACGCAGATGCGGGGCTCATGGAACATCAGGGGATCAATGTGAATTTGTCCGCTACGCCCGGCAACGCAGGCCAGCCGTGCCCGACAAAAGGCCAACAGAACGACTACGTTTTCTCCGAGGTGCTTGACGTGGCAGCCGAACGCCGCAGCGAGATGGAAGGGAAAGGCGTCTTGCGGTAGAGGTGCCTAAAGTGAGCAGCCGTCAAAGTAAAGACGACGTAGCTGGGGTACGTTCTCTTCCCGCAGACGGCTGACGCCTCCGTCAGGTGCCCGCTTCACGGCCCTAAACTAGCGCGACGGTTGAGCCTTTAGCGCCCCCGCCTGGTAGTGACCGCGTTGCGGAGGACGACGGCGGCGAGCGTGGCGGCAACTGCCCATGCGGTGGCGATCCAGAAGAGCTGGCGGGCGTGTTCAACGTCATCGGCCGTGATGTCACGGCCAGTCGGGTTGGTGTCCACGTGCCAGTCTGTGAGCTCAGGCTCTGAGTCAAGGCGCACACCAAGTGCGCCGGCCATCGCGGATTCCGTCCATCCACCTGCAAGCACATTGCCGCGAGCCTGGGCTTCTGAGCGGCTCGTATCCCACGCCGCACGCCCCCGTTGGGATGTCAGCTGCACGCTGGCGGAGAGTAGGAGGCCAGTCACGATGGCAGGGGCGATCGTCGCGGCAGTGTCGATGCGCTTTGCAGCGATGGCCAATGGATCGTCCCCGTGGCGACGCCATCGCGCGCCAAGGGTCTTGATAACGCGGTAGGCAATGGCGCCGGGAATGCCAAGGATGGAGAAGTAGAGTAGTGGGCCAACAACGCCGTCACGGAAATCGTTTCCCAGCTTGCGCAGGGCATGGGAGCGTTCCTGTTGCTGTAAGTCCGGTGGTGCCTCCTGCACCGTGCCGGTGACGGATTCGGCCATCCCGGCCTCCCGCATGAGGCGTTCGACGTCGTCTGAAACGACCTGATCGTCGGAGTCCACTGCTTTAAGGTCGCGTAGGGCGTTCAGGCTGCCCCGAATAGAGAGGGCACCCTTGAGGAGTGCGGTGGCAGATTCTCTGTAGATCGCCCCGTGAATCAGGCCGGCCGCGCCGAGTACCCACTTTGAGCCAAGCCAGGCAGCGTACGGGAGGGCCAGGGCGGCCCCCATGGCGTAGATGGTGCGGGCGACGTAGGAATTCTGAGGGGCGCGAGCTTCTAGAGCGTCCGCGGCGCGGATGGTGAGGCCAGCTGGATCAGCCTCCTCCGGAATATCTCCGAGCAGGACGTCCCATCCAATTGCCCAGAGAAGCGTGCCCGGTTCAATTCCACGCGGCATGGGTTTCCTCCACTCGACGATCTATTGCGCTTAAATCTGGCATTACCCTCATTGTGCCATCAATGAGAAGGCAGCACATGCTGACGTCGGGAATGTGCGTGCACGGGGTAAGGCTGGGAAATTATCGACTGTAGCGTCTGCGGGCGATGATAACTCTGATGATTATGAGCGCCAAGATAGCCATCATGATAACGATCATCAGCGGTATTGCGCGGGGACCCAGAGCGCGGAAGGCGATGAATGTAAAGGCCAGCCCGAGAGCGATTCTCAATGCCATCAGCAAAACCGCAGTTCTCATGAGTGCTCCTACAGGCGATCCGTTGCCGTCGGTGCCGCCGGCCATGTTGCGAACCACGCCGGCGAGGTTGATGGGCGTGCCCCTGCCACCAGCGCGGGGAGGACGGGGCAAGACGGGCTTTTCGCCGCGTTCCCGGAGAATCTCCTCAATCTCATCGCGAAGACCATCGGGTGTAGACTCTGCGTCACTGTCGTGGTTTTCGGGTGGCCTGCTCATTTTACTCACTCTCTCGTCTGGGTGACGACTCTGCACGTCACGCAAACCTAATTGTGGCCGCCGTCGAGGCGCCTAACTCCCTGGTCGATACTGACGCTACTGTTATCCTCCGCCGATATCCAACCCTGTTCGAGCATGAGTGCCGGAAGCTCATTGATGCTATCCAAGTAGTGATCCGGCGCTGGCTCATCATCCACCGGGAAAGGATAAGACTTTCTGATGCGGATGGCGACAATACCCATGTTACGCGCGCCGATGACGTCCGCCTCGGTGCGATCACCAACGTACACAGACTCATCAGCGCCAACACCCAGCCCAGACAGGCAATGCTCAAATATCTCGCGCTCTGGCTTGTACGCGCCAACTTCGCCGCCGATGGCGATGCAGTCAAAGTACGGCCCGATTTGTAGAAGACCAATCTTGCCGCGTTGCAACTCGGAGGGCCCGTTCGTGACAAGGCCAAGTCTGAATCGGGCACGGAGCCAGCGCAGCGTGTCCTCGACGCCATCGTAAAGTCGCAGATTTTGCATCAGGACTCCGTTATACACGCCTCGCATGAATTGAGCACTATCGTCATCCAGATTGAGTTGTTTCGCTATGCGTTCCAGGCGATTGGTGAATCGGCCCGGGACGCCCACAGAGTCCCAGCTGAGGGCGTCGTGCATTACGCGATTCAAGAAAGTTGGCTCAATGGAGCCTGCCAGGGCTTCGTGGACCGCCTGGAGTCGGATGGGTGTTAGTCCCTCTGAATCGCAGAGGGTGTCATCCATGTCCAGTAGGACTGCCCGAATGCGTGCCATCTAGCCGGCCTACTGGGATTCAGGCCGCATCAGGATGATTGCGCGCCAGTCGCCACTTCCGTCGGACACGGCATCGATGATGTGAAGGCCGGTCCGCATGAGGGCGTAGGCTGCCATGTCAAATTTTTCGGCGATGATGCCGGAGCCGATAAGGATTCCACCGGGGCGTAGTGCTCCTTCAAGCGGCTCCGCCAGTTCTTCAAGGACTTCGGCAGTCAGGTTGGCGACAACGATGTCCCAGCCTCCGTTGGCCACGACGAAGTCCGGCCAGTTCATGTGCATGGCGGAGAAGGGGTCTTGACCCGTGCGGGGGAGCGTGCCCTCTTGTACCTCGATGATGTGAGAGAGGCCGTTGTGGTCGACGTTGTCGCGGGCGACGGTAACCGCGACCGGATCAATGTCAATTCCCAGCGCGCGTGACGCGCCGAGGCGGGCGGCGATGATGGAAAGGATTCCGGAGCCACAGCCGACGTCCAGCACGGTGGCAGCAGACTTGATGCGGCGTTCCAGTTCGCGTGCGCAGAGCTGGGTAGTTGGATGAAGACCTGTCCCGAATGCCATGCCGGGATCAAGGCGGATCACAATATCGTCTGGCTCAGGCTCATAGTCCCGCCAGGTGGGGACAACCACGGAGCGGGGGGCGACGCGGTGTGGGTGAAAGTGCTCACGCCAGGCGGATTCCCAGTCCTCATCTGCGATGGCGCGCTCATGGAGCGTACCGACGGGCGTGATCATATCGAGATAGGCAAGGCCATCACTCAGCCCCTGCCGTGCGGCTAGGATTGCCCCGTCTTCGCCATTTTCCGGCATGGGAGCGTAGGTGGCCACGCGGACACGGCGAGATTGCGTGAAGGGCTGCGGGCCTATCCGAATCTGCTCTGGCTCGGTTAGTTCTTGAATGGCGACGCCTCCGGCGTGTCCGTACTGAGAGAAGAGATCCGTCACGGCTTCTGCGGTCTCCCCGGCGACGATGATGCTGAATTCCATCCATTTCATGGGGCGCTACCTGTACTGGCAGAAATCAAACGGCGGAAGGTGCGGTGAAGGGGTTAGGCGCCAGGCTGGGGTATGGGCGTAGTGACGAAGGTTGAGGTCTCAGTGATGAGGCGCGCCATGTGTTCGCCCCACGTACGATCCAGGAGATAGACTTTTTCAATTCCGTCAATTCGCGCATAGTTGGTAATGCGATCCGGCGTCAGATCACCGACGTAGACAGTGTAATTGGCGCCGTCTTCCATGTGAAATCGGAGTGTGATCTCTGGCTCATCGAGGCCATAGAGCGCCAGCGCCTCATCGTCAGGGTCCTCCACGATGAGGCGTGGCGACCGCGCGCCGCCCGCGAGGAATGGCGTGCCGGTAAATTCCTCACTCACCAGTGGGCCGGTCACGTCTCCGTAATGCCATTTACGATCGCTGTCGCGAATGTAGGTTGCTCCGGTGCCGAAATAGGTTGCATCGAGACGGTTGATCAGTGAGTCTTCTACAAGATAGAACCACTCCTGCGTTGTGGGACTGTCTGATTGCTCAGTTTCTGTCAGTGGCGGCCCGAGCCATAAGTAGCCTCCAAGCAGTATTGCAATTACAACGAGGGCGAGAGTGATTCGAAAATTCATGGTATGTGCCATCCACGATCAGTGGGACGGCGGTGGGTGCAATTCAGCGGCGCCGCCACCATGTCCAGCCCGCAACCACGATCATGAGTGCAGGGAAGACACCTACGCCTGAGTAGAGTATCCAGTTTGCCTGCCGCTGCGTGAGGGTGAGGATGCGCGGGACGTTCAGTCGCGCGCGAATGCCGATGAGGCCTTCCTGCTCTGATAGCCAGTTGACGGAGTTCATCAGAAGGTCCAGGTTGCCGACGGAATTGATGAACCGGTTTGTTGCGAAGGCGGAATTTCCGATGGCGACGATACGGCCCGCGGTATCCTCCGGAAAGCGTGGGTCTGCGGGAAATTCCACGGCGGAGGCTATTGCAAGGGGGCCACGTAGGTCCTCTTTGGCGTCAAAGCGGGGGTTGAAAAGGCTGTCACTGTTTCTTTCCAACCAGCTGCGATCGGTCGTAAATGCAAGGGGGAACACCGTGAGTCCGGAGTCCGCGAGCAGGTCTGCCGGCAGCGGGGCAACGCGCGTGACAAGCGGGAAGAAAGTCGCCTCTGAGTGGTCGATGAGCGGCGCTGTTATTGGGTGATCGGGCAGGTAGCCATCGGCACGAATTGTCGGCGTCGTAACGTCGGGCTGTGCATAGCTGGCGGGGTCGACAATCGTTCCGCCGCCCGCCGAAATTCCTGCAATGAAAAGCATCTCGATCCAGGAATCGGGCGTCTTGTTGGTCAGCAGGATAAGGGCGTTCCCCCCCTGACCGAGATAGTTGCCCAGAAGGTCTCTGTCATTCCGGCCCTCCTCCTCAATGACGAGGTCTCGTTCAGGGCCGGCCACGACAACAACTGAGCATTCTTCCGGCACTTTGCCGGCGGATGCGAATCCGAAGTCACGCACCACATACAACTCGCGCTCCATGGCTTCTTTCGCACGGCTCATACCGACATCAGTTGTGCTAAGAATGCTGTGCTCGCCGTGTCCGATCAGGAAACAGATGGTACGCAGCTGCGTGCCGGTGGCTAGAAGGAGATTCGATGTGAAATCCTGCTCGGAAATTTGGCGCGTCTGCGTAACACGATCGCGGCTGGCAAAAACGACGACGTTGTTTTGGTCTAAGTTGAACCTGCTTGCCTTTGCGGGATCGGTCTCCGGATCGACAATCTGATAACTGAAGTTGTCGCTCCGCACGGCGTATTCGCGGAGGAGTCCTTCCGCTGCTGCCGCTGCAGAATCCCCGGGAGTGAAGAAGCCAAAGGCTTCGACGGGCTGATCCAGATTCCGCAAGACCTCCTGGGTCTGCGTGGCGAGTGTGAATGAACGGTTTGCTGTCAGATCGACGCGGGCACTTATCGCAACGCTGACGATGTTGACAAGCGCAAGAATCACGGTGAACGCAACGATCATGATGATGGTGTTGAAACTGTAGCGTCCTTGGCGCGTTGAGATGACGCGGATGACTTGCTGGCGGCCCAGGAATGCGCCAGCGAGTATGAAGACGGCGCCGCAGGCAATAAGGATGAGCGCCCAGATGCGGAGTTCGGCGACGATTGCGTACAAGAGCGCGCCGCCGATAATCGCGATGCCCCCCACGATGAGAAGGGCGATGCCGATGTCCTCAGAGATACGCTCGCCGCGGAGGGCCAGACGTTCGCGCATTGCCGGTTTACCGCCAGCGACGGGTCTCGACGGCCCGCACTGTCAAGAAGAGGAAGAATCCAACCAGTGAAAGGAAATAAATGATGTCCCGAGTGTCAAGTACGCCAAAGGACATGTCGCGGATGTGATCGCTCATGGACAGGAAGGTGACCACTTCCGTCCAGGTGTGATCGGGATCGCCCAGCGCGGCCGTTGCGCCGAATAACCATAGGACCAGCAAGGTCGCAAGAGAAAAGACTGCGGCGACAATCTGATTGGCCGTGAGCGCGGAACCCAATAGCCCGACAGATACCGCGACCGCGCCTACGAGAAAGAGGACAACATAGCCCGTGATGAGGGGGATAAGGTCCGGGCTGCCAAAGACGAAGAGCAGGAGGGGGAAGTACAGGGTGAGCGCGTACATGCCCGTAAAGATGGTCAGGGCGGACAGGTACTTGCCGAAAACGATTTCGATGTCGCGCACGGGGGCCGTCAATAGTAGCTCGAGCGTGCCGAGCTTTTGCTCTTCGGCAAGCAGCCTCATGGTGAGGGCGGGGGCGAGTAGAATCGTCAGGAAGAATGCGCCGATAGGCCCGATGGGGCCGAAAAGGAATCCGCGGATGGTTGCCTCCGGATAACGGCCCGTTACACTCAGGGCGAAGGAGAGTCCAGCGAGGCCGAGGAATATGGCGGCGACCACCCATGCGTTGGGTGAGTTGGCGTAGGTGCGCAACTCTCTTAGCCAGATGGTCCGGATTGTCCGAACGTTCATGTGATGCTCTCTTCGTCTTCCGTGGTTAGTCGCAGGAAGATTTCTTCAAGGGACAGACCCATCGCCCGGAACTCGACGAGCCCCCAACCGTGCTCCGCCACGCGGCGTGCAAGCTCAACACGAAGGTCCTGGTCCGGGGCACATTCCACAACGAATTGCTGGTGTCCGCCCGCATCGGACAGAGAGACATCGGCGACACCCTCGACCTGCGCCAGTGTCTTGCGGATCTCATCACGCGGGCCGCGAACGTCCATGATGACCCGTGAGACACCTCCGAGCCGCGCAGAGAGATGCTCTGCGGTGTCCATGACGACGATGCGGCCCTCATGGATGATGAGCACGCGGTCACAGACCATGCTGACTTCCGGCAGGATGTGCGTGGAGAGGATAACGGTATGGTCACCCCCAAGGCCTCGGATGATCTGCCGCGTCTCCACAACCTGGCGTGGATCGATGCCAATGGTCGGCTCATCCAGGACCAGGACGGGCGGTTCATGGAGGATCGCCTGTGCGATTCCGACACGCTGGCGATAACCCTTGGATAGCTTGCTGATCAGGGAATCAGTGTATTCCTCAAGGCGGCATAGCCCGAAGACATCGTCGATGCGGCTGCGAATGCGAGCCCTGCTCATACCGCGCAGTTCACCCATGTACCGCAGATATTCGCGAACGGTCATGTCGGTATAGAGCGGGACGGTCTCCGGCAGGTAGCCAATGGCTGCGCGTGCCGCGAGTGGCTCCTCTTGCACGTCATGGCCAGCGACCACGGCCGTGCCTGCAGTTGGGGGCGTGAAGCCGGTGATGATACGCATCGTGGTCGTCTTCCCCGCGCCGTTCGGGCCGAGGAAGCCAATCACCTCGCCGGGTTCGGCGGCAAAAGATACATCCTCAATTGCAGGAAAGTCGCCGTAGTACTTAGTTAGGCTTCGCGCCTCGATCATTGCCCCGCGTCTCTATAAGCTCATAAGTCGAGTAGTTGTGAACGTCTAGTGTAACGCACGCCGCCTATTTGGCGTTACTAGCACATCCCTGCGTCATTCGACGCCCCCCGTCATTCCGAGCACCCTCCCTGCCGGTCGTGAGCGCCCTGCTGTCATTCTGAGCAACCTCCGTCATTCCTGAGCGCCCGTCTGTCATTCTGAGGGTAGCGAAGAATCTATGTCCCCATTGCTGCAACGGCACGTTAGGTTCTTCACTCCACTAGGTTCCGTTCAGAATGACATGACGCCCGCGACGACGCTCACATAAGTGGAATGTTCCATACCTAAACATTGCCCAGTGGACTGCCCGCGGCTCTCGCGAGGGACACGACCGCCTCCCGCAGACCTTCTAGGCGATCGATTGCTCCGTATGATGTCGCATCCATTTGCACGGGCGTAATGGATACCTTTTTCTCGCGCAGCGCCCACGCATCCGTTCCCTCTTGTATGTCGATTTTACGCGTCTGGCGTTCGATGCCAATCCAATAGAAGTCGCGCCGCCCATCGTTGCCTTGCGTGACGTTGAAGGATACGGCACGCGGGATGAGGTTGGTGATTTCAGCGCCGCGCAGATTGTCGAGCCCCACATTGGGAACGGTGACATTGAAGAGGAGTCCGGCGTAGCGTTCTGTATCGGCGCAGATGCGCTCGGTCAACTCTCGCGCCACGGCCGCGGCCGTGGCGTAACGGAGCCGCCTGCGCAGCGGCATGGAGATGGCAATGGCCGGGATGTTGCGAAAGTGGGCGTGAAGGGCAGCGCCGACGGTGCCGGACAGAAACACATCTGCGCCCAGATTCGTGCCGTGGTTGATGCCGGAGATAACGAGGTCCGGCTTTTCGTCAGCGAGGATGTGGCCAAGCGCGACGATCACCGCGTCGCCCGGAGTGCCGTCTACGGAATAGTGCCTTACGCCTCGCGTTCGCAGCCGGCGCACCCGCACGGGACGATGGAGGGTGAAGCTGGCCCCCATTCCGCTTTGCTCGCGATCCGGCGCAACGACGGTGATCTCGCCCAGTCCCCGCAATGCCTTGACCAGGGCAAGGATGCCGGGTGCGTGAATCCCATCGTCGTTCGTTAGCAAGAGCCGCACGCCGCGAGTCTAGCACGCGCAACACTTTCGGGGCGTGCGACATGTCGCACGCCCCGCTGCCATTCTGGCGCCCTGCTGTCATTCTGAGCGGCCCCCTCTGTCATTCTGAGCGCAGCGAAGAATCTGCCTCCACCATCCTTCCCTTCGCTTGCGATACGATAATTGCCGTGGTGCGTCGCCCGGCACGCTACGTTGAGAACGCACGAAGAGAGGAGAGACGAAATGGCACGGTCAATCACGCTGAGAGAGGCTAATCAGGTTATTGCTGGGGCACAAAAGAAGGCGGAGGAGCAGGGGACGAAAATGAGCATCGCCGTTGTCGATGCGGGAGGCAGATTGGTGGCTTTTGCGCGGATGGACGGGGCGATCTGGGCGGGTGTATATGGATCACACGGTAAGGCGATTGCTTCCGCGGCCTTCCAACGGCCAAGCGGCTTCTTTCAAGATATGGCGGATCGCCCAATCTTTCAGGGCATCAAGGCGGGGGAAGGCGACCACATGATCTTGAGTCAGGGCGCGGTGGCAATTGAAAAGGACGGGGAGGTCATCGGTGCGGTGGGCGTCGGCGGTGGTACCGGCCAGCAAGACGAGGACTGTGCCCTCGCCGGCGCACAGGGCATCTAGCGGGAGTTTCGGGTCGCCTAGAGTTGACAGGCCAACGACGAGTAGCCTGTAGTGCGGAAACCTATTGGAGCAGCTGTGGGGGTTGTATGCAAGGAAGGCCCAGCCGAGTCAACGCTCGGAAACTGATTCGCGATCTGGCAGATACGTACCCCGACCATCCATTTGATGTGGTTGTGTCTGAGTTGACGGCAAACGCCCTGGATGCAGGCGCTACCCGCATTCGGTTGGACTGGAACGATGCCAAGAAAGTGCTCGTCGTTACGGACAACGGTGATGGCATGACCGAGAAGGAGTTCGAGCAGTATCACGACCTCGCAGCCGAGACAAAGATGCGAGGCGGTGGCATCGGTTTTGCGGGTGTCGGAGCCAAGATCAGCTTCAATATCGCCCATCAAGTCGACACTGAGACCCGAAGGGGCGCCAAATCGTTCGCGTCTGAGTGGCGATGGCAAGATGATGCACTGTGGTATGCGCGAACTGAGAGCAAAGAGTTGACCGGGGATGGGACACGGGTGCAAGTCAACTTCCGAGTTAGCCGCGACCTGCCGAGAATAGACGACTCATACATCAAGGAGATTCTGCACCGCCACTACCTACCGCTCTTTTCGACGGAGTTTTTGAGTGGTTACGCGGCGGCTGGCACATATTCAGAGGAGCTTCGGTTTGAGGTAAACGGAGTCACGCTTGAGCCTCAGAGCGCAGAGGAACTGCTGGGTATTCGTGACGCTGAGAAGTTTCCCATTCGCATGGGCAAGCAAGAAATTGGCATGGGGGTCATTGGCCTCGCCCCCGCGGGTCCCTCGATGTCCAATGCGGATCAAGGCGTGATGCTATGCACGTTTAGCAAAGTGATTAAGACTGATTCCCTGAAGCTGGATATACACGTGCCAGAGGCACGGCTAAAGGGGTTAGTGGAGATCCCGGGCCTCATTGAGTTCCTTACGACATCCAAGAGCGACCTCAAGGGAGGAGCGGGCATTGCGCCCAAGCGTGACAAGTTGCTAAACCCGGTTCGTGAGGTGGTGCGTGAGTACCTACGAAAGCACGGCGTTACTATGCCTGAAAGGCAGCGCAATCAATTGACCGCGAAGCTAGAACGCGAGCTAAACAAGATCGTCAACAGACTCCCGGAACTTCAGAACTTCAGCGGCTTGCTGCGCAGACGAGGGAATCTGCAGAGAACCAATCACGGGACTCTCCTTGCGGAGGAAGGCCGTGCTGACAGCCAGGCAGCCCTTCAAAACGATAAAGCAACACAGGATCCCGAGACTCCCGGAGATACGAGAGATTCCGGAGCCTCAATGCGAGAGAGTGAGGAGGGGCAGCAGAGGGCGCGCAAACAGCGCTCGCGCAGAAATCAGGGCCCGCTGATCACTTTCGAGGATCACCCGAATCGGGCGGAGACGGGTTGGGTTGACGGGGAAGTCGTCGTCATCAATAGCGGCCATCCCGCGTATGCAAAACAATTAACACAAGATCAAGCGCGGTTCACATATTGCATCTTTACGATTGGCAATGCCCTGCAGAAGGCAGGACTTGGAGCTGAGCTCGACGGCGAGTCCTACGTAGACAAGTTCGTAACGGCATGGGGGAGTTAGTGTCGAAGACTCCAAGAAGGACCGCCGCAGTCACCTTCACGAAGCGGGGAAGCTCCTACCGGGCAACCGTACGCCTTTCCCACCTGTATCTGCTGCCCGGTGACCCCTCTGAGGCACTAAGTGCCGCATCGAACTCGTACGCACGTGCGATCCATGACATCAAGGCGTGGAAGAGTCAGACAGCTGTTTTGCGCACCCGTGGAATCCCCATTACTGCGCGGCGGGCGTGGGCATTAGGCGAGATCGTACATACGTTGAGAGAGGAGCTATCGGCGCAATCCTGCAGCCTAGATGGGCTGTACGATCACCTTCGCCGTCATGCGGGGACATCGGAGTGGCTTCAGAATTACATGACCTTTCGCCGGTATGTCGATGATCCCGCTCGAATATCCGGGGAACTCATGTGGCGTGGCATTTCCAAACGGCCGAAGGTGGCGGGCCAGGCCATTCTCGCCGCCGCAGGCGCGGAGTCGTGAATTCATGCTGGAGAACACGCAAGACATCGAACGGTGGTGGTTCCAACAGACTCTCGTATGGGCTGACAACGGTGTAGCATGGACGATAAGCGAGCAGCTTGCTGCCCCGCTGGGCTCTACATACTCGTCTGACAGGTCCCCCCTCCTTTAGCGAGAGCCATCTTCAATCACTGTCGCTGCTCCCTATAACAGGCCCAAGAGGGAAGATGAGGGCCAAGGTGGTGACGCGACGTTCAACGTCGCTGTAGCAGTGGAGGCCTTCATGCGTGACGACAGCACAAAAGGGGTATGATGCGTTGCACGCAAACGAATCGTCGTCCGGTATCGTCATTGATGAAAGGGCGCGGCCATGATAACCCAGCAACAACCTGATACTGGCGCGACTGTTCCCACGCTGTCCATCTACCTCAACTTTGCAGGGACGTGTCGCGAGGCGTTTGAGTTCTATCGATCAGTCTTTGGCGGGGAGTTTTCCAACATTCAGACGTTTAGAGAGATGCCGCCGTCCGATGACGCCCCCCTGTCTGATGAGTGGATGGACAAAGTGATGCACGTCTCCTTGCCCATCGGTGAAGGGGTCCTGATGGGGAGCGATGCTCCGCCCGGCTTCGGCCCGCCGCTGACCCTTGGTACCAACTACTCCATCAACTACACGCCATCGTCTCGGGAGGAGGCCGACCGCGTCTTTGCGGCCCTGTCCGAGGGTGGCCAGGTCACCATGGAGCTGCAGGACATGTTCTGGGGCGACTACTTCGGCGCGTGCACAGATCGATTCGGCATCGGCTGGCAAGTCAGCTTGGGGACGGACACTGCGCAGTTGTAGCTCTTTCGATTCGCGAAGGTCGTCTACCAGGAAGCAGTCGGCCTCCGCGGGGTAGTTTTTGGGCGTTTGCGCCCCTCAAATGGATATCGTGTCTTCCCCCGTTCTGAGCGCCCTTCCGGTCATCCCGGGCCGCACGACGCAGGGCACGCCCGTCATTCCGGCACCATAAGGGTACGCCGCGCCATTACCGAGCGCCCTTCCTGTCATCATGGACACCACAATGCAAAGGTACGTCCGTCGTTCCGGCACCATAAGGGTACGCCGCGCCATTACCGAGCATCCTCTCTGTCATTCTGAGCGCCCTTCCTGTCATTCTGAGCGCAGCGAAGAATCTATGTCCCCATTGCGGCAGGGGCGCGTTAGATTCTTCACTCCGCTACGTTCCGTTCGGAATGGCATGGTGATGGGGTGTTCCCTTCCGGAATGACGTGTGCGTGGCGGACGCGCCGTCCGGAATGGGATGCCGTGCCGCCGCAGGTTGTTCAGAATGACACGGTGGAGCGGACGCGTCGTTCGGAATGAGGTGGTGGGCGTGTCGTCTTACGGGATGAGGAGAAGTTTGCCTGTGGTTTGACGGGATTCGAGGAGGCGGTGCGCTTCGGCCGCGTCCCGTAGCGGGAAGCGCTCCGAAATGCGGAGGGAGAGTTTGCCGTCCGCGATCCAGCTCAGGACGTCGCCGGCGCGCCATTCAAGTTCCTCACGCGTGGAAGTGTAGTTGGGCAGGGATGGGCGAGTCACGAAGAGGGATTTAGGATTTAGAGCAAGTGGGGCGATTGGCGGAACGACGCCACTGGACTGACCATATAGGACTAGATAGCCCCGCACCGTGAGGCTGGCCATCGAGCCTTCATAGGTCGTCGCACCAACGGAATCGTACGCCACCTGGCATCCTTCGCCGTCCGTGATACGCATGACAGCCTCATGGAAGTTGTCTTGCGTGTAAAGGACGATGTGGTCGGCGCCGGCGTCGCGCGCACGCTGTGCCTTTTCTTGTGTTGAGACCGTCGTGATAACAGTCGCACCCCGCATTTTCGCCATCTGGATCAGGAGCAGGCCGACACCACCCGCGCCGGCGTGCACAAGCGCTGTGTCGCCTGGAGCGAGTGGGTATGTGGAATGGGAAAGGAAGTGGGCAGTCATCCCCTGTAGCATGGCGGCCGCGCCCTGTTCGGTAGTGATGCTGTCCGGAAGGGTGATGAGGCGAGCGGCGGGCACAATGACACGCTCCGCATATGACCTTGACGCACCTGTGTAGGCGACGACATCGCCAACAGAAGGAGACGTGACGTTCGGGCCGACCTGAATAACGGTTCCTGCTCCCTCGCCGCCAAGGATGGCGGGGAGCTGTCCCGTTCCATAGAGACCAGTGCGGCCATAGATGTCCATGTAGTTGACGCCGGTGGCGGCGAGCTGCACGACGGCCTCGCCGGGTCCGGCAGTGGGATCGTCAACGTCCGCGTATTCCAACACCTCGGGGCCGCCATATTGCGTAAGTTGAACCGCCTTCATGTGATGCTTCTCCTTTTGACGTTCTGGGTTGAACAGTATTGGCGGACGTTTTATGTGTGATGTTTTCTTTTGGGGACGAATCTATGAAGCCGGTCGCTTAGCCGTCTGCTCCCTTGAGTGCGCGATAGACCTTTTCGGATGTGATTGGCAGGTGGGTAATACGCGCGCCGGCTGCGGCGGCGATGGCGTTGGCGATGGCGGGCGCGGAGAGGACAATGGGGGTATCTCCGATGCCACGCACCTGGTAGGGGCCATGACCCGTCTCAGACTCGAGCACGACGACATCCATGCGAGGGCCGTCGCGTTGGGTTTGGAGCTTGTATTCTGCGAATGAGGGGTTGGCGATGCGTCCGTCCTGCTCGACTAGCTCCTCGGATAAGGCGTGGCCGATACCCTGCACGGAACCGCCCTCAATCTGGCCAATGAACCCCATTGGGTTCAGGACGCGTCCTGTTTCATGCGCTGCCGTGTATCGCAGTAGCCGCACACGGCCAGTTTCCGGATCCACTTCAACTTCCGCGATGTGCGCACCAAAGGAGATGTATGGGCTACTGTCTCCCTCATCGACACTGACGTGGCCGCCGACGGGTTCCCCCGCCCGTGCCGCGATGTCCTCAAGGGGAACGGCGGCGGCGGAACCTTCACCGGCGGCCCGGCCATCCTTGAACTGAATCGATTCCTCCGTCCAGCCATAGAACTCCGCGGCAAGACGGCGTAGGTTGCGCTTCGCCTCCTGGCTGGCCTCGTATGCGGCGCGGCTTGAGACCCGCGCTCCCCGCTGCCCCCCGATGCCCCAGTCACGCACGCCAGCTTCCGTTGACCATGCCTCGACGGTTACACGGTCGAGAGGTAGACTGAGTTCTTCCGCGACGATCTGCGCGAGGATCGTGCTTGTGCCGACGCCTGGGTCGTAGGTCATCGTATTGACGATGACGCGTCCATCCGGATGGATGTTGACCGCGGCGGGAGAATCGAACCCAGTATCGCTCTGGGCATGGAGTGCAATGCCACGCCCCACATTCGGTGGCGCTGGCGCCGAGTAATCGGCAGCATCTGCGGCGGCGCGGAGGGTTTCTTCCGCACGGAGTATCTGATAGCCTTCTGCACCGGGCGTGGTGACCGGGCTCCAGCCACGATCGGGGTGGGCGTCTGTGGCCGTATGAACAATGTTGCGCAAGCGTAGTTCCAACGGATCAATGTCGAGCGTGCGGGCAAGGTCATCGATGATGGACTCGGATGCAAAGACAGATTGCATTAGCCCTGGGCCGCGAAAGTAGCCGCAGGGGACGGTGTTTGTATAGACCTGATTGGAGATGATGCGGACGCTGTCGATGCGGTATGGCTCTACCATCGATGTGCGGAGCAGGCCACCATACGCGGGTACGGGCGCGTAGGCGGCATAGGCGCCCGTCGCGAACCAGCCCTCGGCATCCCACGCGGTTATCGTGCCGTCGCGGCGTGCGCCTATGCGAACGCGCACAACGGACGGATGACGCGGGTTCATGGCGGAGAACTCCTCGGCGTAATCCATCACCCATTTGACGGGGCGACCCGTGCGCTTGGCAAGGAGGTAGCTAACAACGACGCCGGTCGTATCCATCTTGCCGCCGAACGAACCACCGAGCGGCGCGGGGTGGATGATGACATCGTCGCGCGGGAGACCCATGACGCGAGCCAGGTGGGGCCTGCGGCCTGTGGGCATCTGGCAGGACATCCAGATGTGCGCTCGTCCCTGCTCATCAACGTCGACGACGCATGTGTGTGGTTCCAGATAGGCCTGATGGACGCGAGGTGTGCGGAATTCTCGCTCCACAATAACGTCCGCCTCCTGAAACGCCGCATGGATGTCCCCCCATTCATGGACCATGCGGCCGTAGTTGTTACTGAGTTCGTCAAGCAGCTCGACGCCGCGATAGGAGTTGTAGTCAGGATGGAGAAGAATGGCGTCGGGTTCTGCCGCCTCCTTCGCGTCCAGAAGGGCGGGCAATTCCTCGTACGTGACGTCGATGAGGGCAAGTGCGGCGCCTGCGATGTCCGCGTCCTCTGCAACGACTGCGGCGACTTTATCGCCAATAAAGCGGACGCGGTCAGCCGACGCCAGGATGGGCTCATCGACATAGAGGTTGCCCGCGCGTTGGTCAGGGACGTCTTCGCCGGTAAGGACACCATGGACTCCGGGAAGGGCGAGTGCACGGGAGGCGTCAATGCTGATGACGCGGCCATGTGGGATGGGGGAGCGCAGATACTTGAGCGACAGTGCGTTGGCGGGAGCAACATCGAGTGCGTAGCGGGCACGGCCTGTGACTTTGTCAGGACCGTCGACAGCGGGAACAGATTTGCCGATCACTTTGTATTCGGTTGTCATGTCATGCTCCCCGGGACGTCGGCGCGAGGGCGCCGCGTATATTTTTGTGTGGCATTTGGAGTTTAACGCACGGCGTGTCGCTGCGTAGTGTAGGGATAGTCTTGATACAAGACAGCCTGGATTCCGGCGAGAACGGGAACATCAAATTGGGGAGTGGCTTGCGGGAGAATGGAGAAAAGGGGCAACATTGTCAGGCAGCAGAATGAGGCTCACGATGGCCACGGAGTCTTCGGCGTTCAGAATGACAGGCGACGGCGTGACAATGAGGATAATTGATGAATGTGGGGGTATGTGATGGCTGTTTACGAAGGAATGATTGCAGAGATCACGACGGTCACAGGTCACAACGGCGACGATATTTCCGCGTATTTCGCACGACCGCTCGGCACGGGTCCCTTTCCGAGTGTGGTGCTGATCCATCACGCGCCCGGCTGGGATGAGTGGTATCGAGAGGCGACACGCAAGTTTGCGCATCACGGCTACCTGGCGATTTCCCCGAATCTCTACGAACGCGAGGGTACCGGCAGCCCGGACGATGTGGCGGCCACGGTGAGGGCTGCCGGCGGTGTGGCAGATGATCAGGCTGTGGGAGATATCGTCGGCTCAATGCGGTTCCTCCGTTCACTGGCGCAGACGAATGGCAAGGTGGGCGTCTTCGGCACGTGCTCTGGCGGCCGGCATGCGTATTTGGCAGGGTGCGCAGGCGGTTTCGATGCCGTGGTGAACTGCTGGGGCGGCCGTGTTGTGATGAGCGATGACGAGAAATCGGAGAAAATGCCCGTGGCGCCCATTGATTACACGCCGAATCTTGGTGCGCCAATTCTCGGCCTATTTGGCAACGATGATATGAATCCCACCCCGGCGCACGTCAACACGCTGGAGGAGGTTCTCAAGCAGAACGGGAAGGAGTACGAGTTCTACCGCTATGACGGCGCAGGACACGGTTTCTTCTACTATGATCGACCCAACTATCGCATCGAGCAGGCACTGGATGGATGGGAGAAGTTGTTCATATTTCTGGGTACGCACCTGACGGCGTAAGGTGTTGGCGCAAGATAAGACGTTGTAATTGGGCAGGGGGCAGCGATATGTGCACGTGGATTGTTCAGACGGCTGAGTTGAGCGGGAGCGGCAAGGCGGCGAGCGGCTGGATTCCATTGACGAAAGCGAACGTCTGCTATGACCATCCAGCCCACGCCTTCATGGAGCACAGCCTGAACATCGACTTCGTGAATGAGGGAGCCGGTCCAGATGCGCGGGTGGCCGTGGAGATTAGCGCAGAGTCGGCCCGAGGACTGGTGAACGCGATTCTCGCTGCGCTGGAGGAGGGCGCCAAGGAGCACGGTGAATTGCTTGCCAGTAGCCATGCGGAGTCTCTCACTATGTCATTCTGAACGGAGCGCCAGCGGAGTGAAGAATCTAATGCGCCGTTGCGGCAGTGGGGCATAGATTCTTCGCCGTGCTCAGAATGACAGGAGGGCCTCAGGTGTGACGGCTGGCTAGCTGGAGCAGCGGAAGGGCGCTCGAGATGACAGGAGGGCGCTTAGAATGAGAGAGATGGGCCCGTTGAACGGGCAGAGGCGGATGTGATGGCGAATGACACTCGGGACGAGGGACGGCAGCTGCAGACGGCGACTCTGGGCGGCGGTTGCTTCTGGTGTCTTGAAGCCGTGTATGAGTTGGTGAGTGGCGTGGAGAGTGTCGTTTCAGGGTATGCCGGCGGGCACGTGGCGAATCCAAGCTATGAGCACGTCTGCGCGGGATCGACGGGACATGCCGAGGTGGCACAAATCACCTTTGACGCGGATGTCGTTTCGTATAGCCACATTCTGGATATCTTCTTTACGATTCATGACCCGACAACGTTGAATAGGCAAGGCTATGACATCGGTCCACAGTATCGTTCAATCATCCTGTATCATGACGATGCCCAGAAAACGGAGGCGGAGGCGGCCATCGGCAGAGTGATGCAACAGGGGCTGTATGGCGAACCTGTTGTGACGCAGGTGGAGCAGCTGCAGGGTTTCTATCCGGCGGAAGACTACCACCAGAAGTATTACCGCAATAACCCAGGCTCGTCGTATTGCCAGGTGATCATCGCGCCGAAGGTCGCCAAGTTCCGTGAGAAATATCTTGCTGACTTGAGGGTGTAGATGTCGTAAGAGGGTCGCGACGCGAAAACAGAGACAGGGAAGGGTCATGAGCGAGGATGCAGAATATCGAGAGAAGCTGACGGACATGCAGTATCACGTGGCGCGTGAGAAGGGCACGGAACCGCCGTTCACGGGCATCTATTGGAACGAGCATGAGCCGGGGACATATCGGTGCATCTGCTGCGATGCAGCGTTATTCCGCTCCGAGGCCAAGTACGATTCCGGCACGGGGTGGCCGAGCTTCTTCCAGCCACTGGAGGGCGCCTCTATTCTGGAAGAGGAAGATAGTTCCTTCGGAATGGTTCGGACCGAGGTGACGTGCGGGAACTGCAACGCACACCTTGGGCATCTCTTTCCTGATGGACCGGCGCCAACGGGACTGCGCTATTGTCTAAACTCGGCGTCGCTGCGGCTTGCGGAATCGTAGACCCGGCGTTGGCGGTACACTGAACGGGATTCATTGAGGCGAGAGGCGTTAGAGGGAAGATGGCGGCAAGTCTGAAGGTTCCGACGGCGATGCGACGCATTACGGATGGCGTTGATCGTATTGATGTGCCATCGGGATCGCTTACGGACGCGCTCGATGTTCTGGAGGCGCGTTTCCCCGGAATCAAGGCACGCGTTCTCGATGATGTGACTGGTGATATTCATCCGTTCATTTCGATTTTTCTGAACGATAACGATATCCAATATTTACGTGGCCTTGAGACGCAGGTGAACGATGGTGATGAGATCGTTATCGTGCCGGCCATTGCGGGCGGTATGCAATGATCTATCGCGGTCGTCCGGAGATGAGTCAGACCCTGATGTGGGTTGGTCTTGTGCTGATTGTGGTGCTATTGCTCATCGCGGCGTTCGAGAAGGGTGACGGACACCGCATGGGGTGATTCTCCCGGAAATTCGGCCCAGCGACGGCCACGATGGACGCCCGGTGGTGACGTACTCCTGCCCAGCCTTGAAGGGGCACAGAAGGAAATAACAGTCCCGAAACGCTGCACAGCATTTCGGGACTGTTATTTGCGATCGCACTGCCATTCCGGGCGACCTCTACGGGCACCTCAATGAACCACCCGGTACACCACCCTGACGGCCGTCGTACTGGTGTCATGCCGCGCGGCGTATGTGATAGGTGCCACTGCCGCCCTGTACGCCCCGCCATGGCGATGTGGCTGATCAGATGCCGCTTAGCGACTCAGCCGGTCCCCGCCATAGCGAGGCTTGCGTAAGGGAACTTCCGTGTGACGTATTCAGCGTAGATACGCGTCATGTCGTCTTTCCTCCTGTACGCTGGCTCCCGGGGGGCCATGTTCGGGGCGGTCACCCCGTTAGGGAACACGTTACGTCTCCACCCATAACGTGTCAACATTGTGCGCGGATTCACGGACCGACGGTATCGGCAAGGGGCCCTGGATGGCATAACCGTAGCGCGGGGTGCTGTGGACTCACGCTGGCGTATGCTGAATGGACGATTGCAGTCGATTATCATCATGGCCCTCACGTACACACTTGGACTGCGTGCCCTCAGCCTTGCGGGCGTCGTACTTATCGTTCTCACGCTAGTCGTCGTAACCCTTGGCGCGACGGGGTTTTCGGAACGGATGTTGACAGCCATTGTGTTGGAGGAGATGCGGGGGACGCGACAGTCGCTGGCGGAGACGATTAAGGATCCGGAGAGACTGGAGGAGACGCTGCGGGAGCGTCGGTCAGAGCTGGAGGAGTTTTACGGACTCGACCGGCCATGGTACACACGCCTTCCGGGCATGGTCGGGCGGGTTGTGACGCTGGACCTCGGCTCGGCGCGCAATTTACGGAGTTTCAACGGGTCGTCCCGGGTGACGGATATCGTGCTGGAGCGCGTGCCCTACTCAATTATGTTAGTAACGACTTCGCTCATCATCACTGCAGTCATCGGGTTGTGGCTGGGGACGAAGCTGGCGACGCGTGTGGGGACACGCGGAGACAGGCTGGCGTCCTACCTAGCGGCGGCGTCCAATGCGCTTCCGGCGTGGTGGGCCGGCATCCTACTGATTCTCGTGCTCTCGTTTCAGTTGCGCATCTTCCCCTCAGGCGGGCTGTATAGCTCGCCGCCGCCGGATGGTGGGCTATTGCGCTTCATTGATCTCCTCTGGCACGCCGCACTCCCAATCCTGACGCTCGTACTGGTTTCGGTGGGGGCGTGGACGTACGTGGTGCGGACCATGCTGCTTAACACGGCGCAGGAGTTTCACGTGACCGCGGCGCGTGCGCGGGGATTGTCGGAAGGGCAGGTGATGCGGCGGCATATCCTGCGCGTTGCAGCGCCGCCGATCGCGACGAATATCATCCTTGCGCTGACGGGCTCCATTGGCGGGGCAATCTTGACGGAGACCGTATTCAACTGGCCGGGGATGGGGAGGCTGTACTTCGATGCGATTACAACGGCGGATGAGGCGGTCATCGTGGCGCTGACGTTCCTGTTCACATTGATGTACGTGACGGCGCGGTTTGTGCTTGAGGTGTTATACGTGGTGCTCGATCCACGTGTGAGGTATACGGCGCAATGAGGCCGGGGGAGGCGCTGCGCGTCGTATTGGGATCAGGATCTGGCCGTCTGGGGATGGGGCTATT
This sequence comes from Dehalococcoidia bacterium, assembly GCA_965224255.1. Taxonomy (GTDB): domain Bacteria; phylum Chloroflexota; class Dehalococcoidia; order UBA6926; family UBA6926; genus VXMO01. The sequence continues at coordinate 770,080 of CBDCYO010000005.1, read as the reverse complement.
GGCTGTTCTGGTCTTCGTATCACTACTTGTGCCATTCTTCTTCCCGCTCGATTTTGGACTGAGGTTCTGGAACAACCCCATTGCATGGGCCGACAATCCCAAGGCTGTGCCGCCGGCGTGGACGAATCTGGTTGGCGACAGGGCACCGCGCCATCGCGTGTTCGACACGGATACGCCGACCCAGACTATCGAAACAGGCCTGGCGTGGACGCGCGAGTATTCCTTCAGGTTCAATAACGAGTCCGCCACACCACCAACGTTCCTGTCAATGTCCATCGGCCCGCTGCGGTTCTATGAGCGCCCTCCAATGGTCTCACTGACGCTGACGCGGCCAGACGGACTCTCAGTGATTATTCTGCGAGAGGCCGTCAGGGGACGTCGGCCAGACGAGACATCACCGGTGAGGCGTTATACAGACGCACCGCGCCGCATCTACCTGAGTGGGGATACGAATGCCCTCTCCGCCACGTTTGAATTCATCCAGCGTGAGTTTGGGTTGCAGGTGAGCGGCGAGGAAATGCGAGGGAATCTAGAGGCGGCATTGTTCGGGACGCCAATGAAGGGTGAGGGTACCGAGTTTGTGCCTCTGGCAGGGGAGTATACGGCTACGATTCGGGTCAACACGTATGACTCACGCGACACTGTGGAAAATGTACGGTTCGTGGCGGCGGGTGGCGTTTTTGGGCTGATGGGTACCGACACGCACGGACGCAACTTGGCGACAGGGCTATTGTTCGGGTTTCCGGTCGCGCTCTTGATTGGGGTGCTTACCAGCGTGGCGGCCACAATACTGGGCACATTCTTTGGCATTCTGAGTGGGTTTTCGGGTGGCAAGACGGACATGGCAATTCAGCGACTGTCAGACGTGATGACGAATATCCCGCTGCTGCCTATTTTGATCTTCCTCATATTTGTGCTGGGGCAGAAGTTGTGGCTGGTTATGACGATTCTCGTGCTATTTGGATGGCCGGGATTGACAATCATTCTGCGGTCCATGGTGTTACAGGTGCGATCCGGGCAGCTTGTGGAGGCGACGCAGTCACTTGGCGCGTCACGGTGGCGGATCATGTTTCGCCATGTGCTGTTCCAGATGGCGCCGTTCATTGTGGCGCAAATGATTTTTTTCACGCCGGCGGCGATTCTTGCGGAGGCGGGGCTGAGTTTTCTGGGGCTGGGAGATCCATCGTTGCCGACGTGGGGCCAGATTCTTGAGCAAGGGTTCCGCACGGGAGCAATTTTCATCGGGTATTGGTGGTGGATATTGCCTCCCGGCATCCTGATCGTGATCACGGCGATGACGTTCGTCCTGCTCGCGCTCGCAATGGAACCGGTACTGAATCCGCGGCTCAGGGAGATGACGGCATGAGTGGGCATGCAAGGAATGGCGAGCCCTTGTTGGCCGTTCGGGATGTCCGTCTTTCATACGCGGCGGAGCGAGGGGACGTTCGAGCGGTTGACGGCGTGTCATTCGATCTTGATGCAGGCCAGACGCTTGCGATCGTCGGCGAGTCAGGCTCCGGAAAGACGAGCCTTGCGCTTGCCCTTCTGCGATTGCTGCCGCGCAACGTGTCCCGGTTTACAGGGCAGGTTGCGCTGAACGGGATGGATTGCATGGCGCTGTCCGATGGGCAATTTCGGAATGCGGTGAGGTGGCGGCAGATATCGATGGTGTTCCAGGGGGCAGCGGAGTCGTTGAATCCGGTCTATAAGGTCGGGCATCAGATTCGGGAGGTGTTCACGTCGCGAGGCGGGCGGTCACGCGCGGATGCTGATGAGCAGGCGCGGGAACTACTGGAGATGGTTCAGCTGTCACCGGAGACGTTCAATCGTTATCCGCATGAGTTGAGTGGCGGAATGAAACAACGGATCGCCGTCGCATCAGCTCTCGCGCTCGATCCTGCGCTCGTCTTGCTGGATGAGCCAACATCAGCGCTGGACGTCGGTGTGCAGGCGCAAATCATGAATCTCTTCAAGAGGCTCAAGGCGAATCTGGGGATTGCGTCGATCTTTATCAGCCATGACATTGCGCTGGCGAGCGATCTGGCGGACACGGTTGGCGTGATGTACGCAGGACGCCTGGTGGAGATTGGGCCGGCGGAAGATGTTCTCGTTTCACCCTCGCATCCGTATACACAAAAGCTGCTTGCTGCGATTCCGCGCCTGCACTCGGATGAGCCTCTGGAGTACATCCCTGGCGCACCGCCGGATCTATCCAATCCACCACCTGGCTGCCGCTTCCATCCGCGGTGTGAGTTCGCGATGGAGCGCTGTTCGGTGGAGGATCCGCGCGACTATGTCACGCCGGGCGGGGCTTCTCTCGCGGCTTGCTTACTTCTGGACAAGGCGGCGCCATGATGGCAGATCAGGATGGCAGCCGAGCCGCTGAGGTAGGCTCGGCTCCGATGCTGGAGTTGAGGGACGTGGCGATGCATTTCCGTTCACGTGGGCGAGGATTCCGTACGACACGGATCCGTGCGTTAGACGGCGTTTCGCTGTCGCTGGATCGCGGTGAGACGATTGCCATCGTTGGGGAGTCCGGGTGTGGCAAGACGACGCTCGGGCGCGTCTCGCTGCGGCTATTGCAGCCGACGGCAGGGCGCGTTTTCTTCGACGGCACGGACGTGACCCAGTTGCCGGAGGCGCAACTCAAGGCATTTCGTCGGCGTGCACAGGGGATCTTCCAGGATCCATTCACAAGCCTCGATCCGTACATGACAATTCGGCAGATCGTGGAGGAACCGCTGGTGATTCACGGTGTGGGTTCGGGGGCGGAGCGGCTTGCACGAGTAGAGGCAGTACTTGATGAAGTGCGTATGCGGCCGGCCGGGGATTTCTTGGATCGGTTCCCGCATGTGCTATCGGGTGGACAACGGCAGAGAGTCGGTATCGCACGGGCGTTGACGCTGATGCCGGACTATATGGCGGCGGATGAGCCGGTTTCGATGATTGATGCATCGAGTCGTGCGGAGATTCTAGCGCTGTTGCGTGAGTTGCAGGAGCGGCATCGGATTGGGTATCTGTACATCACTCATGACGTTGCGACGGCCCGGCACTTTGCTCAGACGGCGGCGGTGATGTATCTGGGGCGGATCGTTGAGCAGGGGCCGACGGCTCAGCTGATCAGCAATCCCCTGCATCCGTATACGAAGAGTCTTTTGAACGCAGTGCCGGAACCGGACCCGGCGAATCGTCTGAGAGAGCGCGCAGTGTTGCTGGGCGAGCCGCCGAGTCCGGCAAATGTGCCAGAGGGCTGTCGGTTCCACCCGCGGTGCCCGGAGTTCATGGCGGGGCTGTGTGATGTTGTTCCGCCGCCGCTCGTCGAGATCCAACCGGCGCGGACAGTTGAGTGCCATCTGTATGGGGAAGAGAGAGCACATGAGGACGGCGAAACGGGTGCTGAGGAGGCGTCAATTGTTTGACGCTTCGGGACACGCTGGGCATAATTGCGTGGCGCGAGTGATAGGAGCGTAGCTCAGCCCGGAAGAGCGGCGGTCTCCAAAACCGTTGGTCGGGGGTTCGAATCCCTCCGCTCCTGCCAGCGCTCCAAGCGTGCCAGCGGGCGCAAAGTCATCACGCTATCGCGGGCGGAGACATGCCGAGGTGGTGGAATTGGTAGACACGCTGTCTTGAGGGGGCAGTGGGCGAAAGCTCGTAGGAGTTCAAATCTCCTCCTCGGCACCACCCTCTAGACATCGAGGCTATGATGGGTACTCCGTCATGGCGGGAGAGAGCGCCGTAGGCGAGGCGACGTAGCCAAGTGGTTTAAGGCGGGGGACTGCAAATCCCCTATTCGTGGGTTCGAATCCCGCCGTCGCCTCCACCCCTTGTTGAGGTGGCTTTACACCTCCAGAGCTTGTATGACGCCGATGGTGTTGCCTTCAGGGTCGGTCAGTCCGCCGACCTTGATTCCGTAGCCTGGGACTTCCTGCGCGGGGCCCATGGATTTGCCGCCAAGCTCCTCTGCGCGCGCCGTGTAGGCGTCTGCATCATTCACCTGCATATACAAGCGGATGCCTGGGCGATCGTTTGGGTCATCCGCGTTGTGGTTGTAGATTGCTCCATCGATGCCCGTTTCGCCGTCTTTTGCGCTGACAAGGCCGTAGGACATGGGGTTATCCGCGTTAATATCCCAGTCAAAGAGCGCACCGTAGAAGGCCTGGAGTGTTTTGGCGTCACGGGCGGCGATTTCAAAGTGGGCGATTGGGCGTGGCATGGAGTTCTCCTGCTATCTGCGTGTTATGGGTTTTTGGGGTCCAGTGTAACGGTTTCCAGTTTGAGGAAGCCTTGTGAATCCAGCGTGAGGTTGCTGACGCGGTCTGAGACGAGGAGACGGTTTTGGTCGAAGTAGAGTGGGATCGCAACGGCCTCTTTCACCATGCGCCGTTCAATTTCCCGGTATTGGTCAAGGCGGTCATCGCCAGCGGTGCGGGCTTGCTCAAGCAGCTCATCGATGGCTTCTGAACCGGCCTTGCCGTCGTTATGTGGCGACTGCGTGTGGAAGAGAGTATCGAGGAAGTTGTGAGGGTCCGGGTAATCGGCAAGCCATCCGTAGGAATAAATAGTAGCGCCGTCTTCAATGATTTGAGGGAGCATGTAGAAGTAGGTGGGGCCATAGGGGCGGATGATGATGCGCACACCAAGGTTCTCTTGCCACGCCTTCTTGACGGCCCGGAGAAACGGGACGGCCTCGCCGGCCGTTGCCAAGATGATGGCGGGGCGCTCCCGCATCTTGCCGTAATCCGTACTGTTCAAAAGTTCTTTGGCGGCAACGGGGTCGTAGGGAATGTCCGCAATGCCCTCGTCGTAGCCGGGAAGGCCTGGCGGCATGAAGCCACTGGCTAGTCGCCCTCCCTGACCGAAGTGTTCGGCGAGGAGGGATTTTCGGTCTACCGCCCAGAGGAATGCGCGCCTCACATCCGGGTCATTGAATGGGGCAACGGTTGTGTTGAAGGCCAAGTATTGGATGCTGAGGGCGTTTGACACCGTGATGTTCCGGATGAGCAGGCTCTCTTCTTCCTGAAGAGTGGTGTATGTCTGTGAGCTAATGAGCGTTGTGGCGTCGACAAATCCTTCCTCGACCATTGCCGTTGGGCGTCCGGCGTGGAAACGAAAAACCAGGTTGCCGACAGTAGGGGTGGGGCCAACGTAGCCCTCGAAGGCCGAAAGATGGGCTGCCCGTGAGCGTTCATAGTGCGCCAGCCGATAGGGACCGGTTCCGATGGCAGTGTGGTACCAAAGGGCTGGCGGCTCCCCGTCCTGGGCGTTCTCCCCATTCGCGGCGCCTTTCTCTTCCGCGTCATCCGCCGGTTTGTCATCCTCACGAAGGCGGGGTTGGGGAACCGCTGGGACGTTCGATTCCAGAACGACGTACGTGGAGGGATGTGTGAGCTTGGCAATGAAGTAACTTTTGGGCTCATCGATGGTAACGATGAGCGTGTCATCATCGACGGCCTCTAGCCCGGTTATGGAGTCTGCTTGCCCGGCTGCGTATTGCTCCGCGCCGATGATGTCATCCAGGTAGCCGTCGGCGCTGCCGCCAACCGGCGGAAGGTTGCGGTTCAACGCACGTTCCCAGGAGAAGATGACATGCTGTGCAGTCACGGGCTCGCCGTTGTGGAATTGGGCATTCTCCCTGATGGTGAATGTGTATACGGTCCCGTCATCGGAGACGTCCCACGTGGCCAGATCGGCCTGTGCCAGCAGGTTCTCATCCAGGCGAACAAGGCCGCTGAATATCTGGCGAATGTATTGTGCGGACTGGGCGTCCGTTGCCACCCCGGGATCGAGTGTTAGGGGACCGGTATCCAGATAGAGAATCAGCGTGTCATCACGGGGGGTGCCGAAGGGCTGGGGGTCAACCGGATGGATGCTGGTGGACACGCCATCAAGAACGTCAAAATTGCGTTCATAGATGTTGCGAGGGGCTTGGGTTTGGATGCCCACGGACAGTGTTCCGCGAGTGACAAAAGTGATCGAGCCGCGTTGTTCGTTTAGCCCAGTTCCATAGCCATAGAGAACCTGGTGAGCCTCCGTGCTATCCTCCACCGCGTGATCAGACTCCGTAATCGTCCGGAATCCGCTGAGGCCGGCAAGGGGAGTGAGTTGCTGTTGAGCGATCTCTGCGGCACTGACCGGCTCTTCGCTAAAGAGGACCAGCGTCTGGGCGCTGATGTCATCGTTGCTAGTTTCAAAGACGGTGGCGATACTGGGGAGGCCGCTCTGAGGTCGCTCTGCCGTCCACATCTCTGGCACGCGTAGGGCGTACCCGTAGAGGTCATCCGTATACGTCTGCGATTTTGTAGAGATGACTGCTTGCGTTCCGTCGCCGTCATCCGTTTGAGGAAGTGCAGTGGTGTCGGGAACGACCACCGGAGTGGGTGTTGTCGTTGGTGTGGGAGTGGCGATGGGTTCAGGTGTCCAGGTTGGCGTTGCTGTAGCCGGTGTGACTGACTGTGGAGGCGCTGTCGTCGGCTCATCGTCCCCGTTACAGGCAGCCATCAGGAGAATCAGGCTGAGAGCACCGGCAAGAGTTGGGAGCAGGGCGCCGGGTTTTGGGCCTACGCGAAAGAGTTTTGCCACTGACAACTTCCCCCGTGGAATCGCAATCTGAGAGTAGGTGAATGATGAAAGATGTGCGATGCAACTATTATGATACGTGTCGGCTTCGGAGGCCACCTGATTATTCCGGGGCCAACCTTGCAGAGATACTTGGTGCCCAAGGATTCAGCCCCACGGAGGTTCTGATCACATGTTCCGGAAGCCCACGCGATTAATTCTCCTAACGGCCATCGTTGCCGCCCTGTTAGCAGTGGTTCCGGCAGGTTTTGCAGCAGCGGAGGATGGCGAGAGGAGATTGAGGGGCTCGCCCGGCATCCTGACACCCGACTATCCGTACTTGACGCCCGAGGTGCTGGCGTTCGGTGACCAGACGGCGCGATTGCTTTCAGGCCGTCTTTCTCTGATGGCGCAAGGCTTGGACGTGGGAACGGGGAAGATTGCTGGAGGTCAATCACAAAGTGGGCCGATGGCATCCGGACAGGCAGCCCCTGCCTCTCAGGGTGGAGTGCTTGTCCCATACCGCGATCCCTCCGCGCGATTCAGCCGTAATATCCTGATTCCGACGGACTTCAGTACTGCGCCGCTACAGACGGAGCCGCACTTGGCGGTCGATCCGTTCGACGGTGACCACATCATCGCAGGTATGATTGACTACAATTTCCCCGGTATTACAACATATGTGACGTATGACGGCGGTGTGACGTGGGACGGACCAGCGGTCATCAAGCGGCCGCGAGAGGAGGTGGATAGCGGCGGCGATCCCGTTCTGGCCTTCGCCCGTGATGGTTCGGCGTTCGCAACGTTTATCTCGCTGGATATCGAAGAATTCACGGTCGGGAACCTTCTGGGAGCCGCAACGGTGTCCAGCATGGCACTGAGCGCATCGAGCGATGGAGGCTTCACCTGGGTGGCGGGCTCGCCCGCCGTGCGGAGCCAGGTCGTGTCAGACTTCAGCATCGACAGTAACGGGCGCACGCGCGGCACGGTGTCCATCGGGTTTCTGGACAAGCCGTGGCTAGCCGTTGGTCCGAATCCGGATCAACCTGATCGAGACAACATTTACATTTCGTACACCAACTTCAATACGAAGTACCGCATCGCCTACACGGATGAGTTGGCCTTCCTCAGCACGCCGGTTCTCGAGACGACTATCGAGTTGGTGAAATCGGAGGACGGTGGCATTACCTGGTCAGACCCATTGGTCATTAGTCCGACGATTCGGCAGGTCTTTGAGGTTGATAGTTCCGGCCAAACAAACTTGAACGACAATCCGATGTCGGTGCAATCGCCTGATGCAATTCCGGGCGGGCAGGTTATTGAGAGTCTGAAGCGAATCGTTCAAGGCTCGTATGTGGCCACGCATACAGATGGAAACGTCTACATTTCATGGATGGACTCGACGGACGACGGGCCCTTTGAAGGCTTGGCGCAGATGTACGTAGCGCGGTCTGGAGATGGTGGAGAGACGTTCGGGGATGGTCGTCGTGCGGCGAATTACCTAGAGCTTGGATTCTCGCCACGGAGTAGCTTCTACCGGTTTTGGGGCTCGACGTTCTCGCGTACCGCCATCGGGCCGAATGGCGAGCTATATATCGTTTTCAGCGCCGCGCCGGCCGGTGATCCGTCCGATGACGCTGACGTGATGATGGTGCGCTCTGTGGATGAGGGCAGAACGTGGAGCAGGCCGCTCAGAGTGAATGACGATCGTACATCCGCCATTCAGTTCTTTCCCGCCGTCGATGTTTCGCCAGATGGCAAAATTCACGTCATGTGGGGTGATACACGTGATGATCCGGGCATTGATCTCCGCTACCACATCTACTATGCGGTCTCCGAAGATGAGGGACAGACCTTTGGAATAAACTCCCGCGTTACGGACTCCGCGTCCAACCCAAACTTCGGATTTCCCGGTGGTCAATTCATCGGTGATTACTTTGGCCTCGCCGCCACAGACGAGGAGGTCTACATGGTTTGGGCGGACACCCGTCTGGGGGAATTCCAGGGAACGAATCAGAAGATCGGCTTTGCGCGGAAGCGACAGATGCCGAGTCCCTCGATTTTCCTTTCGCCGTCGCGCGGGGCATCGGCAACTCCCGTGACTATTCAGGGCTTCAATTTCCAGGCCGATCAGGACATCTTCATTCTCGTTGGCGGTGTGCTGGTCTCGACTATCGAGTCGAATGATGAAGGGCGCTTCATGACGCAGCTGTTTTTTCCAATTGCAGGCGAAGGAGCACAGAGCGTGGCGGTGTTTGACGCGTCTGGCAACTCGGCGACGGCATCGTTCTTCAATGAATTTGGCTTTGACAATATTCAGCAAACCGCCCAGGACATCGAGGCCATCAAGAATGCGCTGGATCCCGAAGCCCTTGCCAACATTCAGGATGCGCTTGAGAGGATTCAAGAGAGTGATACAGACGGACGGCGCGAATCCGGGGGATGCAGTACTGGTAATGCGACGGCGGATATGGCAATCGTTGGCCTACTCGCATTGGGCATCATCGGGGCCGCACAGCTAAATACACGCCGGCGCCGGCGTGCTGCCAACGGGAGCGTTCGCGATGGGTAGCTTTCGACGAGCGCGCGGGTTGGCGCTCTTGCTGGCCATCGCGCTGGTACTTGGCATGATAGCGGGCGGCGGGTCAGCGCTGGCGCAGGGTACGGATGAATATGACCCTCCGCACAACCGCCCGGGGCCTGCCGTCGATACGATTCACTACCGATCGTTTAACGTTGACCTGGCGGCTCAGGAGCTCCAGCGCGATGAGATGGACATGTACATCTACAACCTCAAGACGGATGCTGCGCAGGCGCTCCGCGGTGATGACTCCATCGAACTGTATGAGGCACCGGCCTCGACGATTTCGCTGATTCTGAATCCGGCGCCGGCACCGGAAGGGCAGTTGAACCCATTCTCCATTCGCGAGGTGAGGCGCGCCATTCAAAACCTGGTCAATCGCGAGTTCATCACCCAGGAGATCTATAAAGGGCTCGCACGACCCATGTACACGCACGTTAACCCATTCGATTTTGATTACACCGTGGTGGCGGAGATGCTGGCGCGGCAGGATGTGTCTTATGACCCTGAGCGCGCGCGTGGCGCTATATCCACGGCGATGACGGCTGCCGGCGCACGTATGGTGGACGGGTTCTGGAACTACAACGGAGAACCGATTCGGCTTCGCTTCATTGTCCGCGTGGAAGACGAAAGGCGAGACGTTGGTGACCTGATCCGTGCGGAACTGGAGACGGCCGGCTTCCTCATCACGCCGATCTACCATCAGTTCGCTCCAGCCATCCTGACCGTCTACAGCACCGACCCCCAGCTGTTTGAATGGCACCTCTACACAGAAGGATGGGGTCGCGGCGCGGCGGAGCGGTATGACTCTGCGACGATCAACCAGATGGCCGCCCCCTGGCTCGGCAATATGCCGGGCTGGCAGGAGTCCGGCCTCTGGCAATACGAAAACGCACGGCTTGATGACCTGGGGCAGCGCATTTTCCGCGGCGATTTCCAGAATTCGGCGGAACGTAACGTTCTCTACCAAGAAGCCACACGAACCGCGCTAGATGAATCGGTTCGCATCTGGCTTGCGACCATCCTGACAACTTTCCCCAGCCAAGCCGGTATCGTCGGCGTAACCGAGGATGTAGCCGCCGGCCCCAAACTCCAGTGGACGTTCCGTGAGGCATACATACCCGGCCAGGACACAATGACCGTCGGCCATCTGTGGGTTTGGACAGAGCGCAGCACGTGGAACCCGGTGTCTGGCTTCGGGGACGTGTATAGCAGCGACGTGTGGCGCAACCTGGTCGATTCGCCCATAGCCCGACACCCCTTCACCGGCCTGCCAATCCCGATGAGGGCCGCCTATACCGTGGAGACGGCGGGGCCCAATGGCAAACTGTCCGTCCCAATGGACGCGCAGATGTGGAATGCCAATGTAGGGCAATGGACCGACGTGGGCTCCGGCTTGGAAGCAACTTCCAAGGTCACCTTCGACTACAGCAAGTACTTCCAGGCGCCGTGGCACCACGGACAACAGATCACAATGGCAGACTTGGTTTATGACATCTATCAGAAATTTGACATGGTTTACGGCCCCGAGAAATCGCAGGTGGAATTTGCGCTGGCCACCGTGTCCAGACCCCTGCTCGATACCGTTCGCGGATTCCGCGTCCTAGATGAAAATCGCATCGAAGTCTATGTTGATTACTGGCACTTCGTGGATGACTACATCGCCGAATACGCCGTCCCCGGTAGCATGACGATGCCATGGGAAGTGCTGGCGGCCATGGATGACGTGGTCTTCAACCAGCGTCGCGCCGCCTACAGTGATACGTCAGCACAGCGCTTTGGCGTGCCATGGCTCAGCTTGGTGCAAGACCGTGACGCACGCACCGTCAATCGCACTCTTGCGCAGTTCGAGCGAGACCGTTTCGTGCCGACCGCGGCGCTGTCAATCGGTGGACAAACACTGGTGACGCGGCAGGATGCAAGCGATCGATACCAGGCCGCACAGGAGTGGTTCGATCAGCGTAGTCTGATGGTGATCAGCAACGGGCCGTTCTATCTGGAGCGGTTTGATCCTCCCGCGCAATTCGCCGAGTTGCGCGCGTTCCGAAACGAGAATTATCCATTCAGACCTGGTGACTGGTATTTCGGCGCGGCTGAGCCCATTAACGTTGAGCCGGATAGCGTTGGCGGTATCGTCATCGGGGAGGATCTCAATCTCAGTGTCGGCGTCACGGGACCGGGCCAGCTGGGTATTCGCTACGTCTGGTCAGATCCCGCGACGGGCAACATCGTCAAGACAGGCGAAGCCACATTCGTAGATGGCGACCTGTCACGGTTTATCGTTCCGTTCTCAATGAGTGAGACCGCAGCTCTTGCCCCGGGTCTGTACAGGCTGTCCATTACGGCCTACAGTGATGCGCTTTCCACAGTCTCAGAACGCGTGCTGACCGTAGAGGCTTCGGTAGCCGGAACGATGTCAGCTTCCGACGACGCTTCATCGTCCGATACTGATACTGACTCCGAGGGCGAGTCAGGAGGCTGTGGGTTTAGCGCTCCATCAGCAGACATGCTCTTCATCGGCGCGCTGCTGTTTGGGCTGGTGGCAGTGTCGCGCCGGCAGCGAAAGGGAAGAGGCGAGTCAGAGGGGCAGCTGTAGCCCTTTCTTGCGTCTCGTCCTGCCGAATCTGAATGCTGGGCGCGATGGTGGTGCTAGCGCGGTAGGCCGAGGCCGCGTTGGGCGATGATGTTGCGTTGCACTTCATCCGTGCCTCCGCCGATAGCCAGTCCGCGGGTGAGCCATGCGTTTGCGCCAAGGAAGCCGTGCATCGGCGCATGAGGACTGCCGCGTGGAGAAATAAGGGCATCGTCACCTGTGAGCTGCGCAAGGACGTTGTAGACGTTCCAGCCAACTTCATCACCGGTGACCTTGACCATCGAGGCCTCCCTGTCCGGCACATGCCCTTGAGTCTGTAGCCACGCGACGCGGTAGCAGAGCATCCGTGTTGTCTCCACCTGCACGCGCAGATCGGCCAGCTTGTGCCGGGCGACGGGGTTATTAAGAAGCGAGGCGCCATTGGGCGTTGGTCGCTCGCGATGGGCCTGCACGAATTGCTCCATGTACCGCAGGAGGCGCGCGGGAATTTCTACTTGGGAGCGCTCAAAGCTGAGAGTGGTCATTGCGGTGTAGAAGCCGCGATTGAGCTCACCGATGAGGTTGCGCTTGGGAACTCGCACATCCTCCAAAAAGACTTCGCTCCAGCGCCACCGCCCCAGGCCATCATGCAGGGGACGGAGCGTTACGCCGGGGTCATTCATGTCAATGAGGAAGTAGGAGATGCCGCGATGTTTGGGGGCTGACGGATCTGTGCGAACGAGGTAATGTCCCCAATCCGCCCAGCGGCCTTCTGAGTTCCAGATTTTCTGGCCGCTGATAACGAAATCGTCGCCGTCTTCAACGGCGCGCGTCTGGACGTTGGCAAGGTCTGAGCCGGCATTGGGTTCCGAAAAGCCCTGTGAAAGGTGGTGGATTTCTCCGCTGGCGATCCTCGGGAGAAAGTAGTCCCTCTGCCAGTCCGCGCCGTGCATCATGAGCATCGGGGCGAACATGCCGCCCCCAAGGATTTCTGGCGCCCCGGCGTAAGCCATGGCTTCCCGATAGGCCAACTGAGTGCTCAGTGGCGCGCCCCAGCCCCCAAACTCCTTTGGCCAATGCATGGTGAACCAGCCTTTTCGGGCCAGCTTCCTGGCGAACTCATGCATTCGCGCTTCCTCGTCCACATCGTCGACATCGTAAGAAGCGACGATCATCGAGTAAGCGTCCTTGTCGCCGGGATCCCATTCCTGCTGGACGAATTCCGTCGCCTCTGTGCGGAGGGACTCCTCCTCCGCGCTGAATCGAAAGTCCATCGTGTTCTCTCCTGTATGGGTCTCTAGCGAGGTCTGAACGCGCCGCGGAGCGTTTCTTCCGTGAAGAGCGTGGGGACGTGCCCATCCGCGGCGTAGTTGTATAAGGCCGCCTTGTAGATGCCGTTTAGCGTCGCAAAGACAAGCGAAACGGCTGCGACAAGAACGACGCCGATAGCGATGGCTGTGACCGCGCCAGCGGTGCCCAGAGGAGAGAGGGCAAAGAAGAGCAGTGCGCCTATGCCGATGGCCACGAGTGTGGCAAGGAACTGCAGGATGCCCAAGCCCAGGTTGCCGATGACTTGCTCCCCCCACGTCTTCTTGAGAAGACTGAATGATGTCTTGAATGAATCCACAAGGCCGCGGTGCTCGATGACGATAAGCGGAACGATGAAGAATGTGATGAGCGACCACGCAGCGCCCATCAATGAAATGATGATCTGCGCGATGATGCCGATAACACCGCCACGCTCCCGTGCCTGACTGGACAGGATCTGCAGGATGAGTCCGACGGTCGCCGCAACGACGGACCACATGAAGATGGTGAGTATACGGCCGGAGGCGCCAGCCAGGCCGGATCGGATGTTGGGGTCGCCCCCCTCTAGTCGCTCATGTGCTGCGAAGACGAGCGCCGAGTTGAAGAAGATGACAACGAAATAAGAAAAGACGTAGAAGAGGAAGACCACCAGCAGATCGAGGGCGTTATACGCTCCCGCATCCAGCCTCTCAAGAGAGCCGATTCCAAACGTGACGCCGAAGAACGTCAGGGCCACGACGACCAGTCCGATTGTGGAGAAGATCGGGAAGAAGATGAGTTCCTTGTCAGCCTTCAACACGCCGAGGCAGAGCTTCAGTAGTTCAATGCTCCTGCCAATCGTTGCAAACATGTCTCTTCACTCCTCTTTCCGGCTGATGTGGCCACCGGAACGCGGTGGGTTCCCGTCAATGATACATGGCCTGCGCGTATGCCATCGCCCAGAGAGGTTGAGAGCGTGTATGTCACCCGAACAGTGCGCCTCTTCGCCATGTCACTCTGAACGCCGCATAGCCCACACTCAGTCATTCTGAACGGCGCGTAGCCACTTGCGTGTCATTCTGGCGTGTAGCAGAACCCGGTCATTCTGAACGGAACGAAGTGGAGTGAAGAATCTAAACGTGTGTGTGAACATCTGTGTTTGTCGGAGTGGGGGCAAGCTGGAACAGGGTAGGGTAAATAGGAGAAACGGGTGGAAGCAGGTTGAACCCGCAGGGTTGCGTCTATGCGGAAATGTCGATAAGCGTGAATCGTGTTTAGTTCCGTCTTGGAGCGGGGTCGCCGCATCGTGCAGGCCATCGTCTTGGTTCTGGAGAGTTTTCGGCTGACAGCAGTTGTCCTCGTGATGGTTCGGAATGCGGCCGCGCACGGAGTGGGTGATATGGCCGCGGCCGTCGGCTACTACGGAGTCCTCGCCATTCTGCCGATGCTGCTCTTCACCATTACAGTTCTCAGCTTCGCGCTGGACCCGGAAACGGTTGTGCGGGGAGTTCATTCGATCGTTTCGCAGTACGTGCCGGCGGAGATGGAATTGATCGATGACAATGTCGATTCGATTCTTCGGGCCCGCGGGGCAATTGGCCTCATTTCGCTTCTGGCACTTGCGTGGTCAGGAAGCAATGTGTTTGGCGCGATGACCCGCTTCATGGATAAGGCGTGGGGAGTGGCGGATCCGCTGGGCTTTCAGTTCGTGCGGCTAAAGTCGCTGACGATGGTCGCCGGCGTCAGTGGGTTCATGCTGATCTCTCTGAGCGCGTCTATTCTCGTGCACGTTGCGGAAGAAATGTCGTCCAGCGGTTGGCTGGGCTCCGTTGCGGGGCTCGTTGAAGCTGGTGAAAGGGTCATCCTGGGCGCGACGTCCCTCCTCAGCGTATTGCTGGCCATGCTGATGTTGTATCGATGGCTGCCTTCGGATCGCACGCCGTGGCGATATTGCATTCCGGCGGCGATCATCGCGGGGATCTCGTTGGAAATCGTCAAGAACCTCTTTCTGTTCTATCTGACGACGTTCAGCGACTTTGACGCCGTCTACGGCTCACTGGCCTCGGTTGTTGTCCTGTTGACGTGGATCTACATCACGGCACTCGTGATTCTTGTGGTTGCCGAACTGGGCGGTGCGCTCCGAGAAGTGGACGCGCGCAGGTACCGGGGGTACCGTCCCACGTGAGCGTGGGGCTTCGTCACCGTTATACGTGGTGATCGAGGCCTTCGTAGGCATCAATAAATGCGCGGATTCTCTCCTCCTCGAAGTCATCGAACGTATCGAGGCGTGTCCACGCGGTGAGGGCGATGCGATGTCTCTGGCCTGTCACAGGATCCGTAATGCCTCTATACGGCCCCATGAGGACCAGCGTCCCCGGTACTGCCAGGTATTCATTCGTAAGCGTGGTGAGCTGGGCAACAAGTTCATCGCAACCATCCGGGCAATCGTACTGGATATTGACGTAGCCATCCTCGAGATTGTGGACCTGCACCTCATCACGCACCTGATCCGGGTAGATGTCGGCGGGGAACAGGTATGGCATGTGCGGGCCGGATGTTGGGGGCGATGAATTGTACGGCTCATGAGCCTCTTCCACCGTCGTTAGATGATGGTTTCCCTGGTCCGCACGCGCAATGCCGGGCTCCTCAGTGGTGATCTCCTGCAGGATAAGAACCGCCCCGATGAGCAGGATGGCGAAGAGCGTCACCGCGATGATGATGATCCCGCTGCGGTTGCCGCCACTGGATGTTCGTACGTTTCGTCGTCGTGACACGTGGTTGATTCTCCGTAAAAACTTGTCTGTGCCCATATTAGGCGATTGTACTAGCTGGTGTTCTCGCCTCGCACGTCCTCACCGGCAGGGGAAGCGGTGAGTTGAGGAGTATTTGGTGGAGAGGGCTGATGTGTTCTATCTGAATTAGCCCAAATATTCCATTGACCAAGTTTTAGACCAGGACTAAAATGCGAGGTCATGTGAGGCTATGCGAATCATTGCAGGCACAGCGCGGGGAGTCTTGCTGCGTGTGCCGCCGGATTGGCAGGGCAGGCCAACGACGGACAGGGTGCGTGGAGCGGTGTTCTCCATGCTGGAAGCGCGGGAAATGGTGAGGAATCGGCGAGTGTTGGATCTATTCGCGGGGACTGGTGCCCTGGGAATCGAGGCGTTGAGCCGCGGGGCGGCGTCCGCAGTGTGTGTGGAACGCAGTGCGCGGCTGGGTGCCGTCATCCAGGAAAACGGGGAGCGTGCCGGTGTCTCGGACCGTCTGACTGTTCTCTCCATGCCGGTTGCACGTGCAGTTCCGACGCTCGAAGGGCCGTTTGACCTCGTCTTCATGGATCCGCCTTACTCGGACGCCGATGCAGTGCCGACAACAACTGCTATGTTGCTGGCGGACGACGGACTGTTGACCGAAGGGGCAACGCTCGTGGTCGAGCACCCGCACCGGTCACCGGCCGTCTTCGAGTCCGGGAGGCTGGAAGAGATGGTGGCGCGCCGCTATGGTGACACAATGGTCACCCTGCTTTCGTTGCGGTCAGTCATCGATGGGGAGTCCGAGGAGATCCCGGCATGACGAAGGCAATTTACCCCGGCAGTTTTGATCCGATTACGACCGGCCACACGGGCATCGCCGAGAGGAGCGCGCGTCTCTTCGATGAGGTGGTTGTCTGCGTGTACGACACGCCATCCAAGAATCTTCTGTTCACCACGGCGGAACGCGTGGAGCTGGCCGAGGCCGCGACGCGCCATATTAGCAATGTCCATGTAACGACGTATTCAGGAAGTCTAACTATCAACCTCGCACGGCAGCTGAGTGCCGCGGCGATGATCCGAGGGCTGAGAAGCGGCGCGGATTTCGACGCCGAGCGAGAGCTGGCCATGATGAATAGGGAACTTGATCCGGAGATCGAGAGCGTGTTCATCATGACGGCCGCGGAGCATCACTTTGTCAGCTCAAGTCTGTTGAAGGAGGCGGCCTCACTTGGCGGTGACATCAGTGGCCTGGTTTCACCGGCGGTCGCGGAGGCTCTTCGCAAAAAGTATCACACGTGACGTATAAAGACTCTGCCTGGTCCGAGAATCAGGCGGCTTACAGATAGGGAAAGCGCGGGATAGAGGCGAGGGAACGCCGAAAGCAGGGAGGTGACCTGATGCAGTTCCTCGAGATGATTGATGCCCTGGAGGATATGGCGGAAGATGCGCGCCGTGTTCCGGGTACCGGACGGATCATGATCGACCGTGATGAGCTTGCACGGCTCATCGATCGCATGCGTGCGACCGCTCCGGCCGAGCTTCGAGAGGCGGAGGAGATTCGTGAACGCGGAGAGTCGATTGTCAATGAGGCCTACGTCTTCGCGAAGAGGATGAAGGCCAAGACGGAAGAGGATCATCGCCTAGCCGTCCAGCAGAGCGCCGTCGTTACTGAGGCCGAGGAGATGGCCGAGCAGACCCGCAAGGATGCGGAGCGTGAGGCGGAGCGCATGAAGCAGCGGATGGAGGGCAACGCGGCACGCCTTATCAAGGACTCCGATGTCTATGCGGCGCAGTCGCTCGAGCGCCTTTCCGTTCAGTTGGCGCAGGTGACTGAGACCATCAATGAGCTTCATCGCCAGGCTGTGGAGGTCAACGGCGCAATCGAGAATGGCCTGCACTACCTGGGCGCACGCAGATCAGCTGCCAATGGCAATGGAGCCAAGAAGGCCCACGCGAAGACCACGACAAACGGCGCGGCGAAGGCCGAAGGTAACCACACCAATGGTTCTGACGGTGGGAATTCTCTGAACGAAGAGGATCTCGTTACGCTGGCCAGTGGTGTGCGCTCCTAGCAAACCCCCGCTCGTCCACGTCAAGATCGGAAAAAGCACCCTTGGGGACGCGCCACCAATAGAGGTGGCGCGTCCCCCTGTTAGGGGGGGGTGTGTCCCGCTAGCGCATAGCCGATCAGTTTGTATGTCAGCCGTGCGGCGGTGAAGGCTGCGTGTGCAGGACCCTCGTTCGGCGCAAATTCCATGACGTCGAATCCCACGATGTGGGAGCGCCGTTGCACAGCCCGGGCGATGTCAAGGATTTCCTGCCAGGATAGGCCACCCGGCTCAGGCGTGCCCACGGCCGGCATGATGGCGGGGTCAAGCGCGTCCAGATCCACCGTCACGTAGACCGTGTCCCCAAGAGCGGCCAGAAGTGCGTCGATCGCGGTTGGGTCGCGGTACAGACCGGGCGTGTACAGGTGGACGCCTCTGATGTTTGCGTCACGGATATGCTGCGTCTCTTCTTGGCTGATGCTGCGAATCCCCCCCTGCGTTACCGCGCCGCCGCCCTCTGCAATGACCTCCCTGACTCGTCTCATGACGCAGGCGTGACTGTACGAGCTGCCCTGATAGGTTTCCCGCATATCGGCGTGGGCATCGAGGTGTAGGACGGAGAGCCCAGGGTGGCGTTTGGCGAGTGCCCGAACTGCGCCGAGAGTGAGCGAGTGTTCGCCGCCCAACATGACGGGCAGCTTGCCGGCGTTGGCGAGGGTACCCACTGCGTGCTCCACGCGCGCGATATTCTCCTCCGGTCCAGATACGTTAGGCTCCAGCTCCGGCAAGGTCGCGATTCCCCATTGCGATGGCTCTACATCGAGGTCTGGCTCATAGAGTTCCAGAAAGCGCGATGCCTCGATGATGGCACGAGGACCGTCACGCGCGCCGGGTCGATAGGAAACCGTTCCATCGTAGGGCACGGGAAGAATGGCGACGGCGGCTGTGGCAAAGTCTGCGTTAGCGCCATCCAGGGCTGCGAAGCTCCAGGGCATGGTGCCACCGTGTTCGTCAGCGGTCATTGGAGCACTTGATGGCGCGCCGGTGAGGAATCTCGCGCGGTGGACGTCTTGTGGCGACGGGCTGTTTTCAGAGCGGAGTGGAGCCCGTGCTGCTCAACTCGTAGGTCGGGCTCTTATCGGGGAACTCCTCAAGTCCCCGATCAAGCACCTGCGTCCTGACTTCTGTGATGCCGAAGCGTCCCCGTAGTTCCTCGACGGCGAGGTCAGCATCAAATGGTTTGCAGGAGAAGATGTCGACGTTCAAATAGCCCCGTTCAGGAAATGTGTGGACACTGATGTGGCTTTCCGCAATGAGGACAAAACCGGAGATGCCCCAGTCATTCGGCACACGTCCCTCGGTGTAGCGATGTACGAGTGGCTCAGATATTTTCGTCATGCTGATGGCCTCGGGATATGTGTCCAGCAACTCACGGACGAGCGATTCGTCCTGCAGCTTGTGGGCGTCAGCGCCGTAACCGTCCATGACAAGGTGCATCTGCGGGTCTCCTTCACGATGACGCATGGCGATCAGTCACCCAACCGCGGGAGTATGATCTGGCCACCACTCGCTCCCACCGAGCGCAGCGTTATGCCCAGCCGGAGGAAATGATAGCAAACCTGCGTTCAGTGGTACAAGACACGCGGTGCAGCCAATAATGCATCCTTCATGCGCGCACAGTGGTTTGCCGTTGGGCCGTTTCTCTCGCGAAGACCGTGAAGATGAGCATAATGACGCCCATGGCAACTGCCGTCCCATAGAGCGCCTCTGCGTTCCCAAAGGTGTCGCTTATCAGGCCAAGGATGGGCGCGGCGCTCATCAGCGCAACGTCTCCCAACGTGCGCGCCATGCCCTGCGCCATGGCTTGTCGGTCATTCGGGCTCACATCGGACACGTAGGCCAGCGGGGCAGGCCCTTCCATGCCCTGCGCGAGGCCATAGATGAACATTCCGACGCCGAAGACCATCGCCGCGGTGAGAACCCAGACGGGGGCACTGTAGCCGAGGGTTCCCAGACACACAATATAAAGCGCCATGCCGGGCACAATGATGCTCTTGCGGCCGTAGCGATCAGACAGCGTCCCAACGAAGGGAATGACCAGCAGTGAGGCGACGGCCGGGAGGGTCAGCATGAGTCCGACACCGGTCTCCGACAGGCCGAGGTCGTTCCGCGCGATGAGGGGCAGGAGGTTGAACAGTGCCCCACCGCGCGCAAAGAACACACCGATGAAGATCAGCATGATAAGGATGTAGCCACGGCTGTACATGAAGCTAAATTGTCGGAGCACTGATTCTCGTGCCATTGGTCTGTGTTCTGCCGGTGACGGCGATTGCCGCACGAGCACATCCTGCGACGTCCGCTTCAGGTGTCTGCGCGTTTCCGGCACCATCAGGAGTGTCCAGAGGGCGCTTATGGCTGAGACGATTCCCACGACGTAGAAAGGAGTCCGGATGCTCCAAACGTCCGCAACGACGCCGCCTAGAGTCGGCCCGAGGGTAATGCCGGCGATGAAGCTCCATTGGAAGACGCTCATCAACCGCGCCCTGTTTGCAGGTGTGCTGAGGTCTGCCATCGTCGCCACACCCACGGTGATGAATGCGCCTGAGCCAATCCCGGCGATGAATCGATACGCCATGAGTGGCTCCAGGGTATCTGCGAACGCGGACAGGATGTTGCCCGTTGCCGCAAAGCAACCACCGGCAATCAGTATCCACCGCCGTCCAATGCGGTCCGAGATGACAGCGGATGGGACATTTGTCAGGACGCGCGCGGCCGCAAAGGCTGCCACGGCAAACCCCACCTGTGTTGTGGACATGCCCAACTCATTGCCGTAGAGCGGCACGATGGGGATGGCCGTCCCTTGCCCCAGTGTCAGGAGAAAAGTTGCAAGGCCGACGTAGACGACCGTCCGGTGATCACGCGCGAGCGCAATGAGACGAGATAACTGCACGAAGAGGGAAACTCCTGCCAATGCCCGAGTGGTGGCACCTGTTATTGTAACTGACGATGAGCATGCCTCGTGTTCCTCCGCCCACGCGCACTCTGCTGCAGTCCATCCTGCGAGAAATCGCTCCCGTCGCACTCGTCCTCTTTGGCGCGTGGGGCGGCATCCTGTGGACGCTATCTTTTGGCGGGCCTTTGTATTCTTCGCCACCGTATCTGTTCATGACCGGTGTGGCGATGGCCGGTGCACTGCTGCTTGTGACACGCGGCGCGCCGCGCTGGGGATACCCGTGGATGGCGATGGGAATCGTGGGTATGCGGGCTCTGCTGTTGGTACTATTTCTGTCCGGTGGCACTTCGGATAACCCGACACTACTGGTGCTGGGTGTGCCAACACTCGGCCCGCTAGTTCTCGCCGCGATCTTCAGTGGCATAATCGCTAACCGCAGTTGGGGGGACAGCGCATTCTTCATATGCCTGTACCTGGCGGGAGCATATCTTGCGCTACCGGTTATCCTCCTCCCACCGGAGAGTGGGGCGCACATGGATATCGAAGGGGCGCGAACGCTGGTAGCCCTCGGGCAAGCGGCGCTTATGGCCGCCGCGGTTCTCTTGTGGAATCGTGACCGTGGTCTCCATGCCGTTGGGGCGCTGGTCGCTGTCGTGGTGCTCTCCGGCGTGTCTGCGGGCATTATCGTGCCCGGCTCACGGGAGGACGTGCCGGAAGAGCTTGCCACTTTCATCGGGGTTGCGCAGGGGCCGCTGCGTATAGCAGTCCTTGTGATTCTCATCACGTTTGCGCTTGGTGTGGCGCGCCGCTTCATCTCGGGCCGCGGAATCCTCGCGGCACAGCCCCCGCCTACACACGCAACGGAGGAGGTAGATGATGACGACCGGGCCTCCGTATTTCCGGCATCGGATCCCGATCCTGCCATGGAATCTGACTCGCCTGATGACATGCGTTAATGCATAGTCGTGACACTTTTGCCGGCACTGCGCGGGGTGGCCGTATTTCCATTAGTCAATCGACGCCTTGGGTGGAGGAGTGAGGAACGAGTTGGATACTGTTCACGGAGGTGATGGAGATGTGGAACGACCACGTCAGCGGAGACGTGGTCGTTATTTCTATGGCTGGAATATTGTCGCCGCCTCCTTCATGGCGCACCTGGCCTACGCGGAGCAGTTCTCTTCGACATTGGGGTTGTTTTTCCGACCCTTTCAAAGCGAATTTGGCTGGAATCGAACGCAGATAGCCACGGTCCAGACGATCTCACGTGTTGTTGAGGCCGCGACTGCTCCTCTCATCGGCCCGCTGGTAGACCGGTTTGGCGCGCGCACACTGTTACCCATCGGGGCGCTCATCGCAGGTACTGCACTGATAGGTGTGACCTTTGTTGATTCCCTCTGGCAGTTTTACCTGGTTCGCGGATTCGTGGCCGCCATCGGATTCACGCTTATGGGCAGTCTTGTGACGAGTGTGGCGATCAACAACTGGTTCGTACGGATGCGGGGCCGGGCGCTGGCTATTTCCAGTACAGGCGCGAGTGTCAGCAACGTTGTGATGATTCCCATCGCCGTGTATGTCATCGCTGAACACGGATGGCGCGAGATGTTCTGGATTTTCGCTGTCGTCACGTGGATTGTCGTTCTGGCGCCGTCGACAATTCTCATCCGTCGCAGGCCGGAGGACATGGGATTGCGGCCCGATGGTGACGAGAATGCCGGGCCGACGCAGCCCGCGCAGAGGGCCGAGGCGGCCGAGCGAGGCCGTGGCGCCCCGGTGCCGATCCGGCAGACGGTTGTGGAGCCCGTATGGACGCGTGCCGAGGCGCTACGAACAGCGACATTCTGGATTATTACGGGATGCTTTGCCATCGCGAGTCTCGCATTTCAGGGCATCAACATCTCGCTGGCGCCCTATCTGCAAGACTTGGGCTATACGGAGGCCGTCGTTGCGGCCGCGCTGACGACGCGAGCAGTCGTGATGGCAGCGACACTGCCCGCGGTTGGTCTCTTGGCGGAACGGGCTAGCATTGGGGCCGTGCGCGCGTTGCCATTTGCTCTCCAAATTGCTGGCTGCGTCCTCTTCCTGTTTGCAGATCGCGTCTACTTTCTGTTTCCGGCACTGATTGTCTACGGTGTGGGCATTACGAGTCTGGGCGTGACACAGGAAGTGCTGTGGGCAAACGCGTTCGGTCGTCTTAGCCTCGGTACAGTACGCTCAATCGGCTTCGTCGTTACGTTCGGGTTCGGCGCGACAGGCCCCATCGTCATGAACTTCATCTACGACTACCTGGACTCATACAGACCGGCCTTTCTGATCTTCCTGACGTTCTTTGTCGTCTCTGCGATCCTTATCCTCTTTCTGCGGCCTCCACGCCCGCCCCGATACACCAGCGCCCTCTAGAGACGGCGTTAGTCGTGCAGGAATGCAGTGGCCAACTGATATGAGCAGCGTCATCGCGTCACGCCGTGCTGATGGAGTGCTTCGCCCGGACCGCGGCATCCGGCTGAGTAATGATCAACGTCATGGCGAAAATAAAAAAATGGGGTGGGTGATGGGATTCGAACCCACGATCTCCAGGGCCACAACCTGGTGCCTTAAACCTGCTAGGCCACACCCACCACGCGGCGACCTTCCGTGCCCGCGCTCACCATCAGCGTGAGGGCGACAGGGCGCGGATGCGCGAACGCGCATACTTGCAGACGTCCCAGTCTAGCAACGGACGTGAGGCGCGGCAAGGAATAGAGGCGTAGCGGCAAACTCTGTGGCAGCCTATGCTGAAGTATGGAGAGGGCCGTGGGCGTCGGGCTCAAGGGGGTGACAGATGGGGGACGGCAACGTGATGACCGGGAATGTCAACCGTGATTTTCAAGCTCTGGTGGCCATCGTCACTCAGCTCCGTTCACCGAACGGCTGTCCGTGGGACAGGGAGCAGACACATCAATCTCTCAAGCCGTTTCTGATTGAGGAAACCTATGAGGCCATAGAGCAGATTGATGGTGACTCCATGCCCGGATTGCGAGAGGAGCTGGGCGATATTCTCCTGCAGGTCATGCTGCACAGCGAAATCGCCTCAGAAGGGGGACACTTCACCGTCGCTGCCGTTATCGAGGGTCTTGTGACCAAACTTGTGAGACGGCACCCGCACGTCTTTGGCCATGCGCAGGCACGGACTGCGGATGAGGTTGCAGCGCGGTGGGAAGTGCTGAAGAGCGAGGAGCGGCACGGCGCGTCACTTATGGAAGGGATGCCGGCAAATCTGCCGACCCTGACGTACGCGCAACGTGCGCAAGGTCGCGCGGCAAACGTCGGTTTTGATTGGCCCAGCATTGATGGTGTTCTGGCGAAGGTTGTGGAAGAAGCGGCGGAGCTGGCTGAGGCTGTAGGCGAGGGAGCCGATGCGAGTACTCAGCTGTCCCGCGCGGCGCAGGAATGGGAGCTGGGTGATCTGTTATTTAGCCTAGTCAATTTAGCGCGTCGATTGGACATCGACGCAGAGGGCGCGCTACGCAACGCAAATCGGAGGTTTGTCGCGCGATTCCGGCAGATGGAGGACATGGCGAGTGAACGCGGCACCGACCTTGCCACGATGTCCTCGGACGAAATGGACTCCCTGTGGGAGGACGCCAAGAGAGTGGAGAACCGGAGGGCGGGGAACTAAAGAGGGGAGTTGGTGGGTATTCCCGGACTCCTCTGTTTTGAAAAGCGCTCTGCCGCGTACCGTGAGTGGCGCGGCTGGCATGACGGCCGTGTCAAGGCGGGGTACACTAGGATGCGTGCGCCGGCCTCCACTGATGGCGTGGCACATTTTACCGGCGATTTCGCATGGTGTCGCAGCAAGGGGCATTAGCTCAGGTGGTTAGAGCGCAGTCCTGATAAGACTGAGGTCCCTGGTTCGAGTCCAGGATGCCCCACCACGGTTTACGGTAGATTCCGCTATCTTCGAAATGTGGATGGGCAAGCTGTCAAAGCACACCGGACTAGCGATTCCTGTATTGTGACGGTTGGCGCCACCAAACGGACAAGTCGAGAACCTTCAGTTCTCTGGGAACCGCACGGCTGGCCCCTCGTCCCCTTCTGTTCGAGGGTTTCCGGTTCACCCCCACGTGCGTGGGGACGGCTTTCACCGGCTGTGCAGTTGATTGAGTGGATACGGTTCACCCCCACGTGCGTGGGGACGGCCAGTGCCAGCGCCTGCGCTATCTTCTGGGAACCGGTTCACCCCCACGTGCGTGGGGACGGCTTCATTTCCTGTGCCTCCATGCCGTTCGTGTTCGGTTCACCCCTACGTGCGTGGGGACGGCACTGGCCACACGCGAATGAAGGTCATTGAGGCTGAGTATGAGCCGGCTGTCGAAGTGGAGATGGATGCCTCCGATCGATTGGGGCTCCGCATGAGGGGTGCTTCGCGCACCGTCGAGGCTGCCATAGCCCTGCGGTATCCCAAGACTGTGGAAGACGCCTACGACTTGCGCTCGGCTCTAGTCGAGACACGCCTGACCTACTGCGTCCTTCATCAGGACGGCAGCCGATTTCCCGAATCGGGATGGCTGGGCGGCTCAGTGAGCGATCTGGTTGACATAGCCCGCTTGGTGTCCGTCCCGCAGAAAGCCGTGGAACAGGCGGCTGATACGCTTGAGCAAGGCATTAGGCAGGCCGGGGTTGCGTTCAGCCAGGCCATCCCGAATCCGCCGCTCCAAGACCACATTCCCGTACTCATCGTGCTCGGCGTTGGGCGTGTCAGGCGCAATGTCCGGGCCGTGCGCTACCTGCCAACCGAGGGCGCGAAGCCAGTCTAGGGGACTACTCATGGAGAATAACTTCTACGAACACCCCATACTCAACCCGCCCTACCACTACCCGGCGAGGCATTGGGAGTTCGATGATCAGGGTCAACCAACCCAGCAGATCATCGAGAGCCGGCGCAGCGCACAGCAACAGGAGTATTTTCTCAAGACCCTCACGCAACGGACGCAGGGCCAGGTCACGGCGCAGGCCCTCCAGGTCGATGATGATCTCCAACGTGGCCGCTTCCAGTGCCTCGACGCTCCCGCCGACGGAGTTCAGGACGGCTGACGGCACGGCGCGCCCCCGTTCCAAGAAGCGCCACAGGGTGTGGTAAGAGACGCCGAAGGTCTCGGCCGCTCGCTGGCGGCCGTGCAGCGACGCGTAGGCGCGCACGTAGGACTCGATCGCCCTCCTGAGGTCCGGTCCGGCCTGTGCAGTGCCGTTCAACGTCCGCGTTCGTGGCTTCGTAGATTCCAATCGGATGCTCCCGTCGGCAAGGCTCAACATCCCATTGTGGCGGGCAAATTCGTCCAGGGTGCGGCCCTGCAAGCCATTGTGTACGAGGCAGTATTGTGGTAGGGGCGAAGCGGATTTCTGGGTCGGCCCCACCGCAACCGGAACGAAAACGAAGCGCTGGCTGCGCACCTACAAAATAGAAGCCCTGTGTGAGGAGCGCGACTGGGGTTGGGGCAGCTGGGAAAGCGGGGGGTGCGGATGGGGCGCGACTGCGGCAGTAGCTAAGTCGCGTCTCAACTTCCGGACTGTAGCGGAGCTAGGTGATTGGGGCATCTCACCGGTGATGGCGAAACCCCCAAGTACCTATTTGAGACGGCCGAGTAGATCATTGGCAATATCGTCAGCGTTCGTTAGCGATGTGTTCAAAGCTACCTTGTCTGCCAGTGTTGGGCTGTAATGGGCGACTTCATCTACCGAAACTTTGTGCCAAATCGGAAGGATCCGACTTAACCCCTGAGCTTCGAGGGCAACAAGCCCATCAAGTTCCTTTTGTGGCCACTCCTTCTTGAAGAAGGCTTCTGAGAGAACCACCACTCCAAATCGTGAGTTCACCAATCCACGGTCAATCTCCCTGCGCAGGCTATCCCCGACTTTGAGCGTGAATTCGTCGTACCAGACACTGGCTCCCTTACTTTGGAGGACCTCCGCTAGCCGGCGAACAAAACCTTCCTTGTCTTCGCTGGCGTGAGAGATGAAGAAGTCATGGCATTTTGGGCTGGGAGGATCAATCACAGGCTCCCGATGTACTTGAGCACGTTGCAAGATTTCTCCTGTAATACGGCGCTCATGTGCCTCTCGTTCTCGAATCAGGCGTTTCTGTTCTTCAGCGGCTACTCTTCTCTCCTCCGCGCTCTTCCGGGCTTGACGTTCTCGCTCAGTAGCAAGCTTCTTCCGCTTTCCCTCATTCTCTCTCGCGTGACGTTCTTCATAGGAGTGCAAGCTCTTGGATTTGTTGGCTATCTGACTTGCCAGATTCGCCATCCTTTTCTCTACTGTGGCAAGGTCTCTATAGGCGTTCTCTATCTCTCTGGCCTTAGACTTGAGGGTCGCAGTGCTCTTCGTTTTCGAAGCAGCATCGTTCGCTCGGTTGACCCTCGCAAGCAGCCCGGCTTGTTTCTCTCGCTCTCGCGCCTCGCGCTCCCTTAGTGTGGCGATCTCTCTCTTGAGGTTGTCAATCTGGCTAGTAGTCATTCAGGCATCACCACCTGATAGCACACCACGCCCAAGTCGTCCTCTCCAATCGGCTCCGGCACTTGAGGGGCCTCGACCGGGCGCAGGCCGAACCGCGCTACGACTTCCACGATGCGCCGGGCGCCATCTGTCACGCTCATGCCCCCTCCTTCGTATTCCCGGCGCAGCTCCGATAGTTCACGCCGCACCAGGTTGTTCCTACCAACCGAAAGAGCCTTGTCAGCCTCGTCGTACTCTTCTCCTACAGGCGCATCCGGAGAGCGCAGCACGTCTAGCGCCCAACGCTGGCTGGCAGGCAATGCTGTGAATCTGGCTTCGGGGTCGAGGAGGGCATTGTGGGCTGCACAAATGTCGGCAGCGGCTATCGTAAACAGGCGCTCCAAGTCGAGGCTGTCGGGGACGGGGCATCCAGGCTGCCCCTGCGGGTCTATCAACCGCAGCATCGGCAGGTCTTCCCTGTGCAGGACCTCTCCCGATTGCCCCACGATGCGCCAGTAGCGCTCATCTTTACGCGTTCGATAGGCGAAGAACACCGCCGGTTCTGCCAGAGTCGGCGAACGCTGCACGAAAGCGGCGCCGATGCCCCAAGGCAGGCCCCTTAGCCTGGCAATCTCGCCCTCCTCCGCAGCGCGGCGGAGATATGAGCGGAAGAGCTCACCTGCGAATGCCGAGCCGGTCTCCCCGCCACTCTCCTGCTCGTCCAGCAGGGTGGCGTCCCCACTGGCAAGACGCTCGGCGAAGGTGGTCAGATCAGCGTACACCTGGGATTCAGTCTCCACGTCGGCCAGTACCGGGGTCTCCATGCCTACGGAGGCGTTCGCCGCCATGATTTTTGCCTGGAGCTTGGCCTCCAGCTTTAGCAGCCGGTCCAGGTCGCCCTGCTTGGGAAGCAAGGTATAGAGGTAGGCCGTGTCGTGGGGGCTGCGCAGGCGGATGATGCGACCGTTGCGCTGCACCACACGCTGAGGGTTCCAGGGCATATCGAAAGACAGCACGGCTTGGGCCTGCTGCAAGTTCTGCCCCTCGGAGAGGATGTCGGTACTGAGGATGACATCGACCTCGTCCTCCTCCGGGACGCAGCCCTGCTTTCCCGTCACCGACTCCGGGCAGAACCGCTCAAGCTCCCTGGTGCGGGCGTCGGCGCTGGTCTCCGAACCGATGACGACCGTCCATCTGCGGTTTCCCAACAGGTCTGGGCGGTTCTTGATTCGTTCCCGCAGGTAGTCCGCCGTGTCCTGGAATGCCGTGAAGATGGCCACCTTCTGTGACGGTGTTGCTGCCATGACCTCCTTGAGCGTGTCCAGCTTGGAGTCAGGTCTGTCCTTCAAGCTCTCCAACCGTGCTGACATGGTTGACAGTGCATCCCAGTCTTTCTGCAAGTCGGTCAAGAACTGGTCGTTGAACATGTCGGCGGCAATCCCACCTTCCGAGCCTGCCAATGCCTCGTCGATCAGGTCGGCGCTAAGGAACGTATCGTCCTCTCCTGTATCGCCAATCAGGTCCCTGATGACTGCCGGCGGGGGCACCGCTCCCCGCTCTGCGATGACCCGAAGCATCACCTCGTTGCCGTCCCGCATCCTGTTCACGGTTTGCAGTGCCGCGTACCAGGACGACTCGAAACGCTTCAGCAGCTGTGATTGCATCAGTCCGGCCAACGCTTCCTCCGATGCCGACTCCCCTTCCTTGTCCAACCTATAGGCCGAAAGGCGGTACCGTGCCATCGTCAGCCCGTCAATCCCGTCGTAGATGGCCTGCACGAGTCCAGGGTGCGCGCTGTCCAAGTCATAGCGGCGCTCATGCAGCTCCGGTTCCGGGAACTTGACCGGCGTTCCGTCGGCGAATCGCTCGTTGCCGTACCTCTCCTTGATGAAGGCCCGGTCCCGTCGGACAGTCAGGGCGTCTATCAACGGGAACAGCTTTGCCTCCGACAGGTTCTCGGACTTGGATGCGCCGGACTCGGCGAAGAACTTCCGCAGGCTGGGAATCCGCAGTGGTTCGGCGTTAAAGGCTCCATCGTGCCGACCGAACAGCAAGAAGAGGTTGTGCAGGTCCCACAGGGAGTTGTTGACCGGGGTCGCGGTCAGGAGCAGCAGCTTCTTCGACGTGCCGCCCATGAGCCGGTCCAGCGCCGCGTACCAGGTGTTGTCCACGTTGCGGTACGCGTGGGCCTCGTCGATGATGACAAACCGGTAGACGTCCTTGTTCACGGGCAAGACCCGCCGTTCACCGTTGGGAGACAGTTGCCGATCCTGGGCCAACTGCTGGTAGGACACCACGGTCCCCGGCAGGTTCTCCTTGGCCAGGCGCTGCTGCCAGAGGCGGTCTCGAAGCTGGGCGGGAGAGATGACCAGCACGTGCTGACCGAGATCCTGGGTATGCTCGCGGATAAACTGGACGCCTATCTCCGTCTTGCCCATACCAACGCCATCGGCGTAGAGCACGCCACCGTAGCGGTCAAGGATACGCTTTGCCCGCGCCAGCCCGTCCCGCTGGAAAGCGGTGAGCGTATGCAGATCAGGTAGAGATTCATCGTCTTCTAGCTCGCCCCCGTAAAGCTCCAGCAGGGCGCGTAGAAACACGGTCTGAGGGTCGCTCTCCAAGGCAGGGGGCCGCAGCAGATCTAGCAGCTCCTCGCGAAAGTCCTGGGCGTCGTCCCAGAGGCGCTGATACCAGTGCAATGCCATGCCGACGACGTGGGGTTGGTAATGCACCATGCCCAGCTCGAGATTGGCGACCAAGCCGCCCTGTGTCAGGTTGGCCGACGACACTAACGCCGCCCCCGGCCCTGCCGGAGACCCGGCGTTGCTCAGCTCGCCGATGACGTAGGCTTTGCCGTGGAGGAAGCGGCGGACGTAGCGCCGCGCCGCAACGCCGTCGGACTCGAAGAAGCGGGTCACCCGCTCCAGGACGGCTCGCCGGGCGGCGGGAAAGGCCGAGAAATCGCGTTGGCGGCGTAGCGCCGAGACAGATTGCTCGAAACGGTCGGCGACGGTTTCCCCCGCCGGGCCGGTCAAGGCCTCCGGTACTGCACCTATCAATAAGCGTGTAGGCGGTTCCGGCTCCGCCGCTATCCTGGCCAGCGCGTCCAACCCCTCCAGGCCAACGTAGCCCGTGGCAACGCTCAGAGGCCCGGCGTAGTGCTCCGCCAGCCACGCCAACGCCTCCTGGTGGCTGCCGTAGTCAACGTTGTCCACCAGTTCGAAGGGGCCGTGTTGGGATGGATGGCTTAGGCTCGTCATGTCACCAACCGCCTAGTCCGACTTGAGAATGGGGTACTGCTGCCCCAACGGTTGGCAACTATCGGCATATCCATAACGCTCTGGTATAACGACCCCATAGAAAATGTATGTAAACATTTCTGTTATCCTTCTCCCTCACCTACAGGCTCTCGAACTTCTCCAACACGAGCTGCCGGTAGGCGGGGCTGACGGCGTTCTGGGTGAAGTCGGTGAAGATGAATCGGAGCTCATCCTCGGTTAGGCCGTAGGCGCGTGCCACCAGCGCGTCTATCTCCGCTCGCATGTCGTTGCGCTGGCCGTCGAGCAGCGGCCCGTACTCCACACCGGCCTCTGCGGCAAATTCAGCAAATCGATCGTCCACACAGGATAGCCGCGCCGCTAACTCGCCGATGCGCTGCCAGGAGGCATTGTCCGGGGGTGGGAAGGTGAGCATGTTGAGTATGAAGTAGGTCAGATTCGTCTCAACATACCTGCGAGCAATCCAGTCAAAGGGCAGGCTGTCCATAATCCCCAAGACGTAGCCTTGAGCTAGGGCGCTCCACTCTGCAAATATCAGATACGGGGCCTTGTGTGTAAGTGGCGTCCTCGGTGGGACTAGGCAAGCAAGCACGGTTCGAGAGTTGGTCCGGTTAGTCACATCCCGAAACGCTATGCGACAGTGGTTCATCGGATGCGTGTCTGGATCAGCAAGGAAGTCTGTAGGGAACATTCGCTTGAAGACGGGAGAGCGCACCCGCTTGTTCTGAGCGAATGTAAGAACGTCATTCCACACAGCGTATCCGGCAGGCTCACTGCCATGCGGTTCATACTGGTCGAAGGAGCGACCCTTCCATACGGGGATACGGCCCTCACCTTGAGGGTGAGTGAAAAGGCCCCGCTGCTGCGCCTCATGCAATTCCGTATAGGGAGCTAGATGAGGCGCAGCAGCGGGGCCTTTTGAATTTTTGGGATTTTGGAGTCGGTCGAAGCGTACGCCCGCGCGCAACTTGCTGAGTACAGAGACATGCGTGGGAGTTGGTAGCAGCGGCAACTCCCAGGTCGGTTCCTTAGTGGAGTCATCGGCGGGGGCAGGAGTCCACGCAGCGAGAGCCGCCAGGTCCACCTGCACGCCCGGACCGGAGATGCACTCCGAAAACTCACTCTCGCTGCGCGCTGGGCCGGTTATAGTAAGGGCGTTTTCGGCGGAAACAATCACCTGGGCCGCAGTCAAGGCAATGGTGTATCGCCCTTCCATGTCAAACGCCCATCTGCCGCTGTTTAGCAGCACATCTATGCGTCTTGGCCGGCACTCCTTGAAGAACCAGCGACGAAAGCCCCGGCTACCATCGTTGAGAAAGGCGACTCGTGGCAGGACCACGCCCATGAAGCCACCCTTGGCGGCAATGGAGGCATAGCGTTCACAGAACAGTTTGTACAGGTCCGTATCGCCGTTTCCCTGAATTGTGTACCCGTTCTCAGGACGAAAGAACTTGCGGTGCTCTTCGATGAGCCGTTTGGAGTCGTCTATCTCTTGGCGCAGTTCGGGTCTCTGGTGGAACAGGCGCTCCGCTCGCTCGTCCCTCTCAAGGCCGGAGCGCAGTCCCCTCAACCCAGGGTCGTGCAACGCTAGAAAGTTGGGCATCTCAAACTTGACCTTGTTCCACGGCGGGTTGCCGACCACCACGTCGAAGCCGGGGCGGTCGCGGTGGAAGACGTTGGGGAACTCCAGGGGCCAGTGGAAGAAGCGGTAGCGGTGGGCGATGTGAGCGGCGCCGCTCACAGTGTCGGCAATAGCGGCGGTATTGGCTTCATCGCGCGCAATGATCGCGTCGGCGTTGACTTCCAGCGTGTGGCGGGCGCCGGTCAGTCCCAGAGGTTCTGCTGCCCACAGATTGAAGGCGTGGCGCAGTCCGGCGGTGGCCTCTTCCAGCTGGGCCCCCAGTTCCTCAGACTGCTTGACCTCCTCTGGCGTGCGGTCAGGGATGGCGGCCTGCTCCCGCTGGAGGGCGGCGGCCTGTTCCATGGCGTTACGCACCGTCTGGCCTGTGAAAAGGGGACTATCGCTTGCGCCCACGACGTAGGGGTCGGCCACGCCGATGAGGGCGTCGCCGCACTTGAGGTTGCTGCCGAGGTAGGAGAGGGCCAGGCCTGGGACGAAGGACGCCAACCATAATGTGACGTTGGCGACCTCCACCGCCA
The DNA here is from genome assembly GCA_965224255.1 of Dehalococcoidia bacterium. Taxonomy (GTDB): domain Bacteria; phylum Chloroflexota; class Dehalococcoidia; order UBA6926; family UBA6926; genus VXMO01. The sequence continues at coordinate 737,425 of CBDCYO010000005.1, read as the reverse complement.
TTGGGGAGAGGTCCACGCCGTAGATGCAGCGTTTGAGTATGAGCCGACGCAGCAGGTCGCCGTCCTCCGGCTGCGGCGAAACAGCCCCATTGTCCTGGCTCAGCTCTTTGAGTAGTTGGGCAATGCCGGGCAGGCCACCAATCTCAGTGCCGATCTCGGCGAGGAAGATCTCGATGCGGTCGGCGATCATATCCAGGGCTGCCGTGAGGAAGTGGGCGCTTCCCATCGCCGGATCCACTACCGAGAAATCGAACAGCCGCCGGGCTGCTTCGTTGGGGTCACGGCCGGCTACCTGTTTGACCTCGGTCAAGTGGTCGTCAAGGGCGGGCAGCAGCGAATGGTTGAGCAGGTGGGCCACAAACTCGTGGCGAGTGTAGAATACGCCTCCGGCCTTGCGTCCACCCGCCTCGGCTTGGTAGTAGAGCTGCGCCCTGGTCACCGCCGGGCGCTCACCGGCGCGGGATGGCCGGAACACGTCCTGCTTGGAATCGTAGGCCAGGTCTTCGGGGGCGCGGGTCAGGCGCAGGGTGAGCAGAGCCTCATAGATTGCCCCCAGGTGGCCGATCTGCAACCCTGCGTAGTCCAGTCCCGGAGCGTCGGGCTTGTCGGTTTCGTAGGCGATGGCCGCCAGCGCGGGAGCCAGATAAACGTCGGTGACTTCGGCTCGTTCCAACAGGTCACTGCCAGGGAAACCGCCGGCGGCAAAGAGGCTGCCGTTGTAGGCCGGTACGCCCGCGGAGCGGTCCCCGGTGCGGACCATTCGCACCAGCGTCCGAAGTCGGTCCCACCGTTGGGTGGCCCTCCGGCTGAGCGACGACAGCGCCAACCGTGAGTCATCGGCAAGCTGGATGGCGCTGTGAGGGTGGTAGGCCGCCGAACCGATGGGCAGATAGCCGCGGGCCTCGGTGTGCAGCAGGAACATGAACCGGAACACCAGGGTTAGCGCGGCCTCCTCGATCTGCCTGAGTTGCTCCCGGTCGCTCAGGTCAGCGCCCTGCGATTCAAGATATTCGCCAAGCCCCCGCGCGATATTGGGCAGCGCATCCTTGCTGAGCCGCTCCTCAAGCCCCTTTCGTAGCTGCTCGCCGAAGTCCTTGGCCTCACCAACCCACTCGGTCAGCCAGCCGTTCTCCTTCAGCGACTCCGGCACTAGAAGGCCGAGGTAGAGGCGGTCCTTCCGATCCAACTCGTTCAGGTCTATCTCCATGTACTGCCCCGTGGCCGCTCCCACTGGAGGCCGCCGCTGAAACAGCCGATAGCGGCCCTCTGCTGTCAGTACGCCCCAATGCGCCCCATGCTGGGCGCAGTCGGCCAGCACCATCCCTTCAGGGAGCTCTCCTTTGTCCGTGAGACGGCTGAACTGGGAGGCGTCCCGGTGAGGATGCACCACAGCAACTGGCGCGTCGCCGTGCCGCAACAGGTAACCGCGCTGGGGAAGCTGCTCCACTTGGTAGCCCATGTCTTGAAACAGTGAGCGCCATGCCATGTTGCCGGTAGGTGCGATACCTTCAACGGCATCGGACAATCGCTGCTCGTTGGTGGGCCAGCGCAGACGTTCCCGTAAGAAGTGGGGGGTGAGGAGGTCTTTGACCCGCAGCCCGGGAACCACGGCCTCCTCAAGACGGCCGAACTCCCTGGCCAAGAACGACGCCGCTTCACGGGCCGCCAGACTGCGGCTCGTCTCCAAAAGATCGAGGACTCTGCCAGCAGGCAACTCCCGAACGGGCCGGGCGTCCTGCGGCCCGGCGACCCGCAGTTTGTTTGTGTCGCCCAACGGGGCCAGCAAGACAACGGGATAGGCTTGACGGCCTTTCCGTGCCTCCCACAGCCTGCGCAGTTCCACATCGCTGGCTGCATCCTCGAACCACAGAAGGTGGTAGGCAGGCGTCTCCCAGACTGTTGCAGACTGCCCAGCCTGCGGCGTCCAGTCGCGCCCAAGGCCGAATGTGGCTTCGAGGCGTGCGAATGTCTGACTGGCTGTAGGTGATGTCATCGACTCTCTCTTGATTGTTAGCTCAGGAGCACAGCGTCTTTGACATTATCCAAGTTTCGCTGTAGATTTGCAAGTAGTTGCTTTCTCGCCCGATGTCATCCTGGAATATATGCAATGACTGGCACAAAGCCCAAGCAATCTCTGGTCGGCATCGAGTTAGTCCGGCTGCTCGCCTATGAGGGAGACCGCATCTTCACGACGGAGCGGGCCAGGGAGCTGGCGCCCCGCGTCGGTTTGAAGGACACCTACCTCTCCGAGGCGCTGTACCACCTCCGTAAGAATAACTGGATCGTGTCGCTACGGCGAGGACTCTACGCTCTCTCTCCCACCGTGCCGGGGGTTGCGGCCGCCCATGAATTCGAGGTCGCTACAGCCCTCGTAGAACCCGCCATGATCTCCCATTGGTCAGCCCTGCACTATTACGGGTTGACGGAGCAGATACCCAGGGACGTGTTTGTTCTCACGACGACGGATGCCTGGGTTCCTCGTCCGAGGAATGACGGGAGAGAGAGGGCCGGGGGCGGCTTCGTCGTCGGGGATACAACGTACCGGTTCGTCCAGGTCAAGCCCGACCGCTTCTTCGGCGGAGAAAAGACGTGGGTTGGTGAAGCCCGCGTGTCCATCACTGACTTGGAGCGCACGTTGCTGGACGGGCTCTCCATGCCGCGGCACTGTGGGGGGTTCGGGGAGGCGCTCTACGCCTTCCAAGTCGCAATGCCTCGACTGAACATGAAACGCATCACAGACTACGCCATCAGGCTGGGCGTGACCACAGCCAAGCGCTTGGGGTGGGCGCTCGAGGCCCAGGGAGTCGCTCCGTCCAAGCTCAAGAAGCTAGCCGCGCTGCCGATCAAGGGCTACCGCAAGCTGGACCCTACTGGGCCCCGCAAGGGGCCTTGCAACGGCCGTTGGATGGTGCAGGAAAACCTGCCAAGGATGGTTGAGGCATGAGACCACTCCGCACGCGTCTACAGGAATCACGCCGATGCCTTGGCATTCCCTGGGAGGCACTTGAACGCGACTACCTGCTGTCCTGGATATTGGCCGGCATCAGCCGCACACCCGTGCTCCGCGACACACTGGTCTTCAAAGGAGGCACAGCTCTCCGAAAGTGCTACTTCGGTGACTACCGCTTCTCCGAGGACCTGGACTTCTCGACGCTGAAGGGGATTCCGACTGGCAACGAGATAGAGGAGTTGATAAAGGAAGTGTGCGGAACCGCCGTGCGACTACTGGACGAATACGCTCCTGTGGAGATCACTTGTGAGCGTTACACGGAGAGGGAACTCCATCCAGGCGGTCAGGAAGCGTTCGCCATCCGAGCGAGGTTTCCGTGGCATAGCCGTCTACAGACCCGCGTCATGGTCGAGGTCACGATGGATGAGAGAGTCCTGCTGCCCGCTGAGCAGCGGCAGGTCATCCACGAGTACGGCGAGCCGCTCGACACGGAAGTGAAGGTGTATTCCCTTGAAGAGATCGTTGCCGAAAAGCTGCGAGCGCTCCTGCAACAGGCGGAAATGTTCGAGAGGAGAGGTTGGAGCCGCTCACGCGCCCGCGATTACTACGACCTCTGGCGAGTGATCGGGACTTACGGAGACCAGATGGACCTGGCAGGTTTCGACTCGCTGCTGCGTGAGAAGTGCGCCGTTCGAGGTGTCTCCTTCACAGGACCTGACGAATTTTTCCACGACCGTATGCTTGCGTTCGTCGAAGAGACTTGGGAGCAGTCGCTCGGCCCGCTGGTGCCGGACTTGCCTACATTCGAGACTGTGATCAACGAGCTGCGGCCACAGGTGGCGCAACTGGTTCATCCAGGCGGCGCATAGTATGACTTGAGGGAGGGGGCACAGGGCAGTAGACTCATAGCCCCAGCCACATCTCAAAGATGGTACTGCCTACCGTCCTCCGCTGCCTCGGCAACGCCTAGCCGCTAGGGTTGAAGAGCGGAGGCCGACTGCCGCATCTCATGAGCATCACAGCGTCGTGAGGCTCTCCGGCTCCACCTCACCGCCGCGCGCGCCGCTCCTTCGTTAACCTGCTCGGTTCTGCCTAGTTACACCAGTGACATTCAATCTGTACTGAGCCATCTTTTCGCTGACGCCGCACCTTTTTGCAATCTCCCTCGCACCAGATCCCTTACGGACTTTCACCAGTAGCAGTGCACGGGGTAGAAGGAGACAACCGGACAACCAGGCAGCCTCTTCCTCCTGAGTCGAATCACAAGACAGGAAGGTGACGTCGCCGAGCTTCTCGACTCGGCTCAGCTCGTGTTCAAGAAGGGTATGCGCAAGTTCATGTGCCAGATCGCTCCTCCGGCGCGATTCTGCCGAGAGAGGATTGTATACGACGACCACGCGATCGGCCGAAGGTCGAAACGTACACGCTGAGAAGGCGCCGGGTTGCACCTTTTCGAGTTTGGCGAACCTCTTGCGTGGTATCAACTCGTCTCCCGCTCGGACCTCGATGCCCAGCAGATCGGCGAGCATTTCGGGAGTGACGGACTGAGCCGCGCTGATTCCCAAGTCCACCTGCACACTCCTAGCTATTCTCTCGGCTTCGGACTTAAATCCTCTCCGCAGCGCCATCGGCAAGCTCCTCTATGAGCGCTTCATTCATATCGTTGAGTAACACGCCTATGACGCGAGCAGCGTCCGGGCGGAACGTCTTTGTGGCCCGCAGATGCGCTGCGACGATTTCTTGGGGCCGCGCCAGCGCCTGGTAGAGCTCGCTGACGATTCCTGCAATCTGATCGGCTGCGCCAGAGGGTAGATTGCTGTCCGAGCGAAGGTGCTCGGCAATGATGTCCGTAGTCGCCGCCGCCTTCTCCTGAGCTTCAAAGAATTGCGTGATGTTGGCGCCGCACCATTCGACGAGTCTCTTGAACTTCGGGAGGTCGGGGACGTGCCCCTTCTCCACGCGCGCCAGGGTGTTGACGGGGATTCCTATGGCAAGAGCCGCCTCCCGGAGGCTCATCTCTCTACGGCTTCGCTCGGCAAGAACCAAGCGGCCTAGGTCGCTGAGTTCAAGGACGGCACGAGCTTCTCAGTAGACCCTGAACATGTCTCGTAAAGACCTTCTTGCTGGGTTCGCTGAACAGATTGGGTTCGAGGTCGAGTCCGGCGTAGTCCGGGCAGTCCGGGTTCCCTGTCTCTTTGTGGGCGGGGTTCTTGGCACCTGCACCATTGAGACGTCCTGCGACCTCGCTACCGGGAAACCGGACAATCGGATAGGCGGCGACGTCCATGCAGTCCAGATTACCATTGACGGACAGTATGACGGGCGCGTGTACCATGCGGACGGGACCCCTATTGGGAACCATGTTGGCGGTGACGGAAAAACTTGGTCAAACATCTCCATCAAGAAAGGTGCTCAAGGCCGTCCGGAACTGGACGAGACGGCCCACGATCTGCTCCACCGTTACGCAAAGCACATCGTGAGCGCCGTGTCGGCCGCCGGCTACACTGAGCCTGCTGCTCTCGCGAGTCCCGACCCCTTCCACATACCCAACACGTTTGAGGCACGGGCCGCCATCGCTCCGGTTCAGGACCGCATCCGCGGTCAGTGCATTGCGATTATCGGCTTGGGCGGAACTGGTGCCTATCTTCTTGATCTCATTGCCAAAACGCCCGTATCCGAAGTCCATCTATTGGATTCTGATTGCGTCGACTGGCACACCTTCAAGCGGGCCCCTGGCGCGCCTACTGCCGAGGAGATTGAGCTCGTTCGCGCGGGGTCGCTGCTCAAGGTCGATTACTATCATTCCAAGTATGCGGCCTTCCGGGACGGCATCCATCCGCATCCTATCCGAGTGGACAGCCCGTCAATGTTCGCCGAGTTTCTGTCGGATCATCCTGTCGACTACGCGTTCGTATGTATTGACCAGCTCACTGACGGCGATTCGGCGCGCCAGGATGCCGTTTACCGCGCTGTCACTGAGGCTGGCGTTCCGTTCATAGATTCGGGTGTGAGCATAACGCTTGAGGATTGCGCTGTTAGGGGGGCTGTGACGACAAGTGCCTATGATGCAGGTTCCGACGCGTGGAAGGATGCTATACCGAACGCCAGATTAGATGGCGGTGTGCCCGGCTATCGCAATGTCCAACTGCCAGAGGTGAACGCGGCTGCGGCGACGTTTGCCGTCATGGAGTGGCGTCGCCGCACTGGGCAGTATGTTTCAGAGTCCCCTTCGTTCTACCAGAAGTTCCGGCTCGAGAAAGGGCGCATCTGTTATGCGCAATGAATTGGGTGAGTTGCCCCGGTGAAGCTCCGTCACATCTTCGTAGAGGTGATGCCCCCGTTCGACTCAATCAAGAATGGCGAATTGTGGATCAGCCACAAGCATCGGACTGTTAATTTACGTTGTCCGTGTGGTTGTGGAGATCTGACGGTGCTATCCATCCACCCCAGCCGATGGCACGTTTTCTTCGACGGCAGATCAGTCTCCCTCAATGGTCCTGCAGGGGGGTCCGTGTGGGCTAATTCTGGTTGCGGCAGCCACTATTTCATCCGAAACAACGCCGTGATTTGGTTGGAGAGGATCGACCCTGGTCTTCATTCGGAGTATGCCGGTGTCGAGCGGGCCCGCATGCTTGGCTCAACATCGAGCCGTCAGACTCTTCGTTCATGGCTCGGACGATTATGGCGTCGTCTGCCGCTGGGCGGATGGCGTGAGTAAGGATCCGCGGGCTGCTCTTGCGGAGGGAAGACAAGGAACAGGACAACACTCAACAGGAAGTGGCCGCGCACGACGGTGGTGCGCAGCTCGCGGGAGACCGATATGCCGTTTAGCAGCGAAGGACAAACGGAGAGCCCTAAGGATCAGGGAGCCGCTTTTCGCATCCTAGCCCTGGACGGGGGCGGGGCTAGGGGAATCTATCCCGCCCAGGTGCTCGCCAACATCGAAAAGGAGCTTCAGACTCCGGTCGGAGAGTGCTTCGGCCTCATCGTCGGCACCAGCACGGGGTCGATCATAGGGGGAGCCGCGGCTGTCGGCATCCCGATGGCCAAGATAGTCAGGCTCTCCAAGGAGAAGGCCCCTAGGGCCTTCGGAAAGAAGCGCATCGGCGCATTCTTATTTCGAAGCAAGTACTCAAGGCTGCCGCTCGAGCAGGTCGTAAGGGAGTCCGTACCCAACAGCACGCTGGGGCAGATATCGAAGCCGCTGATGATAACCAGTTCCGACATGAGCTGGCGACCTTGCAGGATGACCTGCGCAACTACAATCGCATGCTGGCAGGCATAGCCGGCGTGGAAGACCTTACCGACCTGGAGAAAGACCCGGGAGCGGAATGATGGCGAGAAGGCGCCGACACAACGTATTCGTGAGCTACTACCACGATCAGGGCCAGCAGGACAAAGAAAGATTTATTCGCATGCTGGGCGACAACATCATAGACCGGTCTGTGAACATCGGAGATATACCTGGTCCGAATCCACCAACCGAAGCCACACTTCAGCAGATTCGGAAAGAGTTCATTGCTCAGGTGTCAGTCACGGTTGTGTTGATAGGACGCTGCACCTGGCAGCGTAAATTCGTTGACTGGGAGATTGGAGCCTCTCTTAGGGACACTGAGACAAATCCTCGCTGCGGACTGTTGGGCATCCTGCTGCCCGATCATCCGGACTTCGGGAGAACCTGCTATCGCGGACAACTGATTCCACCGAGATTGACGGACAACTGCGACGGCGACGACCCGTTCGCTTCGATTCACGACTGGTCAGGTGATCCAGACCTGGTCCGCAGTTGGATTCACGACGCATTCCTAAGACGTAAGCGACAACCCGACCCTGACAATAGCCGTCTACCTTTCGGGAGAAACTGGAACGGCAACTGTATGGCGGGTTGGCAGGGGTAGGCCACTCTTTACACTACGTTCCGACAATTGGAAGCAAGAAGGGGTAAGAATCATGAGCGACGACATACGCAACGTCTTCATCAGCCACATACACGAGGATGATGAAGGCATAGCGAAGATCAAGGGAATTGCTGAAAAGCAAGGAATCACGGTCCGAAACGGTGCGGTCACTTCGGACAGGCCAAATTCCGCAACTAACGAGGACTACATCAAGTATCAGATACTGGCACCACGAATCAGATGGTCGAGCGTGCTCGTCGTGTCCATTTCGCCAGACACCAAGCATAGTTGGTGGGTGGATTGGGAAATCGAATACGCCCACAGCCAGGGCAAGTGGGTTGTTGGCGTATGGGAATGGGGAGCGAAGGAGTGCGAGGTGCCGGAAGCCCTCAAGCGCCATGGTGACGCCGTCGCTGGATGGAATGGAGAGAGCGTCGCGGATGCGATCGATGGTGCTTCCGATGGTGGCGGCAGCCAGATGGGTCTGCCTGAGACTACCGTGCCATCAAACGCTATGCATGCCGATAAGATGCCATGCCTGCCAAGCCGCTTCCACCGCAAACGTCCTGACATGCACGCCAGTATGAAGAAAGCCTTCGGCGACAACTCTACCACCGCTACGACGGCACAGGCCCATGGCGCCAGTTGGATTCGCACCACAGCCATGACGACAGAACGCAGAATGACAGGAACGTCCGTAACGACACCCAGGTCAACCGCGTGCTCGTAAGCGACGATTTCATCTATTGGGGCGGCAGCGGTCCCATGGCGCCTACTTTTCGTGGCGTAACCGTTTGCCACAGCACACAAGGACACAGATGCAACTTCCCCAGCGAAGTGGTTGAGGACTTCATTGCCTGGCTCCGCAATTTGGACGACAAGGGCTACTGGCGCTCCTCAGCCCTGCCGCATCATAAGGAATGATTGAGGCCATTCACCCGGTTCACAGGCCGATTCTCATCTCAAAGATGGTTCTGCCTACCGTCAACTTAGCCCCACCAATCTGGACACAATCAAGAACCTTCGCGCTGAGGTTCAGTCTGGCGGTTTAGGAAGACCAACGCCCCGTTCCTTACCTGTCAGCTTGGCAAGTCCCTAGCCGTTCCCCTGTCTGTCTCCTTGTTGCACCGGCGCTCTATCTCGGCATTGCGAACTTAGCCGGCCGTTGCTATAGTCGAACCACGGATTATTCCCGCTGTACGCTGCCAACTGGCTTCAAGTTAGCGGACGCAAGGAGAGGCCCGTGATCAAGAGAGCGACGTTCGACGGCGATGCCTTCTACGCCGCCCTGGACGGGGAGAGACAAGCTCGCCAATGCACCTGGAAGCAGGTGGCGGAGGAGTGCGGCATCAGTGCCTCCACCCTGAGCCGTATGTCCCAGGGCAAGCACCCTGACGTGAACGGTCTCGCGGCCTTGACGGCGTGGTCAGGGTTGGACGTAGACCGATTTGTCAGGAGCGCCGCCGCGAAGGAAGGGCCGGAGCCCCTCGCGGTAATCTCGTCCTGTCTCCGCTCCGACCCCCGCCTGAACGAGGAAGCCGCCGTTGCTCTTGAGCAGATGGTCAAGGCAGCCTACAGGAGCATGACGAACCAATGAGCGCCCTGAACATCAGCAGCTTCATATGGGGCATCGCTGACGACGTCCTCCGTGACGTGTACGTCCGGGGCAAGTACCGCGACGTCATCCTCCCCATGACGGTCATCCGCCGCCTCGACGCAGTTCTGGAACCGACGAAGGACGCGGTACTCCGCATGAAAGCGCAGTTGGACGACGCCGGCATAACGAACCAGGATGGTGCTTTGCGCCAAGCCTCCGGCGAGGCGTTCTACAACACGTCACCTTTCCAGCTCCGGGGCCTGACCTCCCGCGGGCAGCAGCAGAAGCTCCGGGCCGATTTCGAGGCGTACCTCGACGGCTTCTCGCCCAACGTCCAAGAGGTCCTGGAGAAGTTCAGGTTCCGCAACCAGATTCCCACGCTGGTGGAAGCGGACGCCCTTGGCTTCCTGATCGAGAAGTTCCTGGACAGCTCGGTCAACCTCAGCCCCAGACCAGTCCTGAACGGAGACGGCTCTGTGCGGCTGGAGGGGCTCGACAACCACGGCATGGGCACGGTCTTCGAAGAGCTCATCCGCCGCTTCAACGAGGAGAACAACGAGGAGGCCGGGGAGCACTTCACCCCGCGTGACGTGGTGCAACTCATGGCCCGGCTCGTCTTCCTGCCGGTCGCCGATGCGGTGCGGTCCGGCACCTACCTGGTCTATGACGGCGCGTGCGGCACCGGCGGGATGCTGACAGTCGCGGAAGAAACACTGACGCAGTTGGCCAAGGAACATGGCAAGGAGGTATCGGTCCACCTGTACGGCCAGGAGGTCAACCCGGAGACCTACGCCATCAGCAAGGCCGATCTCATCCTCAAGGGCGAGGGCGCCGAGGCCGACAACATACAATACGGCTCCACCCTCTCCGCCGACGCCTTCCCCGCCCACGAGTTCGACTTCATGCTCTCCAACCCGCCCTATGGCAAGTCTTGGAAGACCGACCTGGAGCGCATGGGCGGTAAGGCTGACATCACGGATCCGCGCTTCGTCGTGGGGCACGCCAGCGACCCGGACTACTCTCTCATCACCCGCTCCAGCGACGGCCAGATGATGTTCCTGGCCAACATGCTCAGCAAGATGAAGCGAGGCACCGCGCTGGGCAGCCGCATCGCTGAGGTGCACAACGGCAGTTCCCTCTTCACCGGCGACGCCGGGCAGGGCGAGAGCAACATCCGCCGCTGGATCATCGAGAACGACTGGCTGGAGGCCATCGTCGCGCTGCCCCTCAATATGTTCTACAACACCGGCATCGCCACCTACATCTGGGTCCTGAGCAACCGCAAGCCGGAGCATCGCCGAGGCAAGGTGCAGCTCATCGACGCCACCCAGTGGTACAAGCCGCTGCGCAAGAATCTCGGCAGCAAGAACTGCGAGCTCTCCGACGAGGACATTCGGCACATCTGCGATGTCTTCCTCGCCTTCGAGGAGACGGAGCAATCGAAGATCTTTCCCAACGAGGCCTTCGGCTACTGGAAGGTGACCGTGGAGCGGCCCTTGCGACTCGACGGCATTGACCCCGAGCGGGCCTACGCCGCCAAGGAGATCAGGGCGCTCAAAGAACAGGCCGAACGCTCTGAGACCGCGCCGCCGGTCATCAAGCGGCTCCACGGGTCCGGCGCACAGCCCGACCCGTTGCGCGGCCTGTTCGCGGCCACCATCGACGGCAAGCCCGGCGTCGTGGAGTACGAGCCGAACCCCGACCTGCGGGACACGGAGCAGGTTCCCCTGTTGGAAGAGGGCGGCGTTGATGCCTTCCTGCGCCGCGAGGTGTTGCCCTATGCCCCCGACGCCTGGTACGTGCCGGACAGCGTGAAAGTCGGCTACGAGATCAGCTTCACCCGCCACTTCTACAAGCCCCAGCCCCTGCGCCCGCTGGAGGAGATACGGGCGGACATCCTGGCGCTGGATCGGGAGACGGACGGGCTGTTGGCGGAGATTGTGGGATACTGAGGCGTAGCGGAGACACCGGATGATGATTCCTGGCGAATTGGCTGAACTTGACCTACAAGAACTGCGGGAACTTCCCAAGGTTATTCAGGGAAGGGTGCCACGGCATGACTTTCGGGAAGAAGACGGCCATAGGCGCGGGCAACTTGACTTGCTGTCGATTTCTGCCCCAAGACTCCAGTTCCAGGTGTTCATCCGTCAAAACACTAGGTTCATCGAAAACTTCTCCATCGGCTTGCAGTACCCGACTAGCTACAGGATCCCCGGCACAATCACCCTGGTGCGGTATAATGGCTCACACGGTGAAGAAGCAATGTCACCGGACGGTCATTTTGCCCGACCTCACATTCACTATTTGACGGCGCAAGAACTAGTGGAGGGCTACCTACAACCACGGGAAATAGGCGTGAGCTAACTGATCGCTACGCTACTCTTGAGGACGCCATTGGCGTTTTCCTTCAAGACATTGGGGTATCTAATGTAAGTGCATACTTCCCCGAACTGGCGCAACTGAGGTTGTTCGATGGACGTTGAGCGCATTAAGTCGACTCTGGGTCAAGCAGCTGGGTGGCGTTATGACTTGTATGAACGCCGCCATGGAGACTATCAGCTCATTTTGCCGATCCTCCATGAGGACGGCGATATGCTGGAAATCTATCTGCAAGAGAGTTCTAACAGCAGCGAAAAAGTGCGCATCTGCGATTTTGGCCATACCTTGATGCGCCTATCCTACAACTTCGAGGTAAGTACAGAAGCCCGGCGGCGAATCCTGGATAGCATCATATTTAACAACGGCGTGAGCAATGACGGGGGCAATCTCTACATAGAGACTTCGCTTGACAAACTGTATGAGAGCGTGCTGCAGTTCGCTGGATGCGTCCAGAAAGTCTGCAATATGAGCTATTGGAATAGGGAAATCATTCGCAGCGCATTCTACGACGACTTGAAAAACTACATTACTGCCGAACTGACTCACTTTGACCCGGTTGCGGACCGATTCCCGCTCCCAGACTTCCCTAATAGCGTGGATTGGTCTCTCACGCACAACAGACGGAATTTCTATGTGTTCGGTGTGATGGGCAATGACAAGGCGAAGAATGTAACGATATCCTTATTGGAGTTCCAGAAAGCTAATATACAGCCCTTCATTAGCCTTGTGATCCATGAGAATATGGAGGATTTAGGGAATAGGGAAAGACTCTACCTAACAAAAAACGGGGATGCGCAATATCCAGTCTTGGGTGACTTCATGGAGAAGGGGGCTCAGGACATTCGGCGGCTCGCTGGCGTGCTTCAATAGAGCCGATATAAAGTTGCGATGTGGAAGAAATTGCGACCAATGCCCCCCGCCCTCAACCCCCCTCCCCACCTACAAACCCTCCGGCGTTGAGTGGCCGGCCCACCGCCGGCCGTGACATCCAGTACGGTTTGACCCATTGCACCGCAATGTGTAACATGCATACACACACTCGAACGTGAAAAGGGCGCGACAATGGCCAGAGTCCAGTTGATAATCCCTGACGAAGACCGTGACCGGTTCCTCCACCAAGCGCGCAGGGAGGGACTGACGTTCAGCGCGTGGTTGAGGGCGGCAGCTCATGAACGGTTTGACGAGCGGGGCCGAACCGCTCGCTTTGAGTCCACTGAGGATCTCAAAGAGTTCTTCCGATATTGCGATTCACTCGATGGCCCAGACGTTGAGCCTGATTGGAACGAGCATCTTGCGGTCATCAATGCCTCAAGGGGGCGGGGCGCTCCATCCACGTGATATTCGTAGATTCAAACGTATTCATGTACGGTGTAGGCCGTCCACATCCACTTCAGGATGCGGCCAGAGCGTTCTTCATCGAGTGCACCAGGGATACCGTTCCCCTCTGCACCTCTGCAGAAGTCCTTCAGGAGTTGTTCCATGCCTACATTCCAGCGGGACGACTTCAGGCTCTGGACGCGTCTCTGGCGATGATCGCCGGATATGGAATTGTCGTGTGGCCGCTGGAAGCCGAAGACATTGTGCTTGGGCGGCAGCTCCTCGGCCAGTTTCCCGCACTCTCAGCAAGAGACCTCTGCCACCTGGCCAGCTGCCGTCGGCGAGGTGTGAGTGAAATCATGACCTTCGACCAAGCCCTTGCGGCCGCAGCCTCGAAGTCTGGATGAGGAGCCCTCCGGGTGACAACCTCAATTCCCACCCCTCGTCCATACCCCGCCTACAAGCCCTCCGGCGTCGAGTGGCTCGGCGACGTGCCGGCGCACTGGGGGGTGCCGGACAAGCGTGAAAGTCGGCTACGAGTTCAGCTTCACCCGCCACTTCTACAAACCTCAGCCCATGCGCCCGCTGGATGGAGATACGGGCGGATATAATGGCGATGGAGCGGGAGACGGATGGGTTGTTGGCGGAGATTGTGGGGGTAGTCGCCAGTCAAGAGAGGGGAGAAGAGCGCAATGTCCATTGCCATATCCGAGATCATATTCGAAGTCAGTGAGGACGAGACCGACGGCGGATACTCGGCCAGCGCGCTGGGGTACGGCATACACACCGATGGCGAGACGGTCGAGGAGCTTCGGCGGAACGTCAAGGAAGCGGTCGAGTGCTACTTTGACGATTCAATGAAGCGGCCGGCGTTGATTCGCCTCCATTTCGTTCGTGATGAGGTCCTGGCGCCGTGAAACTGCCACGTGATATGACGGGAGCGAAAGACGGAGGAGCCGTTGACGGAGATTGTGAAGTGAGGTAGACCGCATAAATGGTGCAAGAAGATACAACGCAGTTGTTGAAGGAAGAGCTTGATGTACTTGGCTGGTTCTGGTTGGCCTCACAGCCCGATTATAAGATGCCTGGGCATCTCAGGTTCAACCCGGAGGACGGCGCTACTCTCGAACTGATAGCTCGGGAAGCTGCTGAACAAATGAGCTGGATGTTTGGCGAAGACCAAGAGGAAAAGGGCGTTACGATACTTGGCGAAATGGCAACGTGTCAAAAGTTCGTTCTATTACAGTGTCTTCGATCTGGCGCTGTTTATAAGTCTCCTATCGTTCTTCAGGGGAGGCAATTTGAGGAGAGTCACCTCTCAGCAGGATTCAAGGCGGCCTCTCTAACATTGCGGCACTTGGCCTACTGGGTGGATAAATCCAAGATAGAGCAAGAGAGAGATTCTAATGGCGACACAATCTTGCGTATGAGAGCTGGGGAAACGATAAAGACTCCAGCCGCATTTGGGGAGTTGACTCTCAAAATCTTGCCTGAATGCTCACTTGAGCAACCCGGACCCGCCAAGAGTTATACCGTAAGGGACTGTTGTACTTTCTTTTTGCACTTTAGCGAATTGCAGAGCATTGAAAACATAGGACAGTGGTGCCGCGACCTGCAAAACTTGGTGACTATTGGAGTGGAGGCATTGGCGATGATATCTCGTGCTCACGTTACCCACGAGAGTACACCCGTCAGACTATATAAGCATTGGTTGGGAGCCGATATTCCCTACTCCGCCCCTAAGATGCTGTTTTCATACGATGATATTGGAGGTCTGGATGGAGTCGCAAAATGGCTCCGTGTCTCAGAGAAGTACAGGCATGTCATTGAACGCCTCACGTCCAAGTGGGTTATGCCATCTTCTTTTGTAAATTATCGCTTTAACGATGCATACATAGCTGTTGAGACGCTATTGAGGATTCGCTTGGGCAGGGAACCGTCGATGAAGAAGGACATCATATGTCTCGCCAAGGGTGCTGGAGATGCGTTCAAGTTCTTGGTGTCGGATATCGACACATGGGCACAAAAGGTAGTTGTAGACACCAGGATCAACAGGGAGGTTCATACTAACCCTCAGCTTGATTTCGCTGACGGATCCACCCTGCAGTTCCTAGCTGAGTCACTTTATTATTTGGTTGTGATACACCTACTCAAGGAATGCGAGATAGATGTTGAAGTGATTGAGAGGTTCCGAGATAGTGGAAGGTTTGTATGGCTGGCTAATGGGCTTAAGAGATGCTTGTAAAGCTGACCCCATACCCCGCCTACAAGCCCTCCGGCGTCGAGTGGCTCGGCGACGTGCCCGCGCATTGGGGGGTGCGGCGCGGCGGCTGGCTATTCCATAAGATGGATAGGCCAGTACGGGACACCGACGAGGTGATCACTTGTTTCCGGGATGGCACGGTTACCCTTCGCAAGAACCGGCGAACGGAAGGTTTCACTGAATCGTTGAAAGAAATTGGATATCAAGGCGTCCGAAAGGGAGATTTGGTTATCCATCAGATGGACGCCTTTGCCGGCGCTGTAGGGGTATCAGACTCCGACGGCAAGGGGACGCCAGTCTACTCAGTATGCGATCCAGTCCAGCAGGCCAACTCATTCTATTATGCCCACATAGTCCGAGAAATGGCACGAAATCAATGGATACTTGCTCTTGCTAAAGGAATCCGTGAGCGGTCCACTGACTTCAGATATGTGGAGTTTGCTAGGCAAACATTCCCACTCCCGCCCCTCCCCGAACAGGCCGCCATTGTCCGCTACTTGGACTATGTGGACCGGCGCATCCGACGCTACGTCAGCGCCAAGCGGAGGCTCATCGCGCTGCTGGTGGAGGAGCGGCAGGCCGTCGTCAGCCAGGCCGTCACCCGCGGCCTTGACTCCAGCGTCGCCCTCAAGCCCTCCGGCGTCGAGTGGCTGGGGGACGTGCCGGCGCACTGGGAGGTGGTGCAACTGGGTCGAATAGGTAATTTCTCCAAGGGGGGCGGAGGCACAAAGGAAGACGAAGTGGATGTAGGGCTCCCGTGTATTCGATATGGCGACATCTACATGAACCACAAGTATCACATAGAGCGCAGCCGTTCCTACATTAGCCTAGAACGGTCTTCGAACTACACGCCTATGCAGTACGGCGACATTCTCTTTGCCGGGTCCGGTGAGACCATTGATGAAATTGGTAAGTCGGCAGTTAATCTTCTTGATGGAGAAGCCTACTGTGGTGGTGACGTGATTCTGTTCCGTCCAGGAATCGAGGTGAATCCACGCTTCACGGGCTATGTGACTGATTGCGTCCAGAGCGCGTATCAAAAATCGTGCATGGGTCGTGGGATAACCATAATGCATATCTACAGTTCTCAGCTCAAGTACATGCGCCTACCCCTCCCGCCCCTCCCTGAGCAGGCCGCCATCGTCGAGTACCTGGACAAGGCCACCGATGGCATAGACGCCGCCATCGCCCGCGCCCGCCGGCAGATCGAGCTGGTGGAGGAGTACCGCACCAGGCTCATCGCGGACGTGGTGACGGGCAAGCTGGACGTGCGGGAGGCGGCGGCACAGCTGCCCGACGAGGCCGATGACCAAGACCCGATAGACGAGGGCGCCCCACTGACAGAAGATGTGGACGGAGGCCCTGACGATGCCGACGAGTCGGCAGAGGAACTGGCAATGGAAAGCGAGGTGACGGCATGACGGACTGGAGCAAATGCCCTGGGGTGGAGCAAATCCCGGGAAAGGTAAGCGGAGCGTGGTTGTTCACAGACACCAGATTGCCCGTTTACGCCCTGTTCGAGAACCTGGAGGCCGGCGCCACCGTCGAGGACTTTATGGAGTGGTTCCAGATGGAGGAGGAATGGAAGATAAGGTCGGTCCTCCAGCACGTGGCCGACTCCCTGAAAGCGCCCGTACCTGTGAGCAGCCTTGAAGATACTGTTTGACCACGGGACGCCTGCGCCGCTCCGAAGGGACCTCCACGGCCACGCGGTCGATACCGCGAAAGAGAGAGGTTGGGACAGACTTGGCAACGGTGACCTGCTGGACGTTGCTGAAAGTGAGGGTTACGAAGTTCTCATCACCACTGACCAGCATGAGATATCAGCAGAACCTTGCTCATAGGCCTCTGTCCGTGATCGTACTGCTTTCCACCACCTGGCCTTATTCCTTGGAGGGAACGGAAGCCATTCGCGCCGCTGTCGAGGGGATTCAGGCCGGAGAAGTGCGGGAAGTCTCCATCCCGATGAGAGACGAGACATAGCGTGACCACCGACACCACCGAGAAGGGGTTGGAGAGCCTCATCTGCTCATCGCGGACGTGGTGACGGGCAAGCTGGACGTGCGGGAGGCGGCGGCACAGCTGCCCGACGAGGCCGACGACCAAGACCAGATAGACGAGGGCGCCCCACTGGCGGAAGATGTGGATATGGACGAAGATTACGCCAACGAGACGTTGGGGGACCATGCCAACGCCTGATGAACCGAAGATATACCACATCGTACATGTGGACAGGCTGACGTCGATTGCTGCAAATGGTGGCCTCTTGTGCGACGCAAAGATGATGCGACGTGGCTCACCCGGCACGACTATCGGAATGAATGACATCAAGCAGCGTCGGCTTAAAGAATTGACGCTGACCAGTCATCCTGACTTGTATGTCGGCGAGTGCGTACCATTCTACTTCTGTCCACGGTCCGTCATGCTGTATGTAATTTACAGGGCGAACGATCCCGAACTCGCGTATCGCGGTGGCCAAGAGCCCATCGTCCACTTGGAGGCAGACTTGCGCCGATCTGTGGCGTGGGCAGATGACAATAGCCATCGCTGGACCTTTAGCAAATCGAATGCCGGAGCCCGCTACTTCGAAGATTTCGCAAGCCTCGAACACCTGGACATGATTGACTGGGATGCGGTGCAGGCGCGCGACTGGAGCAATCAGCGAGATGCCAAGCAGGCAGAATTCTTGATGGAACGCTCGTTCCCGTGGGAGTTGATTTCGCGCATTGGCGTCCGGTCGCGCACAATTCATGACCGAGCGCTGAGAGCGATGCAGGCGTTCGCTCATCACCCTCCAATCGAAATCAAGCCCGATTGGTATTATTAGCAGGCAGGGGGTGCGCGATGATCGAACGAAAAGTCGGCGATATCTTCGCAGAAGACGTCGAGGCGCTCGTCAACAGCGTCAACTGTGTGGGCGTCATGGGGCGTGGAATTGCGCTCCAGTTCAAGAACCTCTTCCCTGAGAACTTCGAGCGCTACACAGGGGCCTGCAAACGTGACGAGATCCAACCTGGCCGGATGTTCGTCTTCGAAACCGGTCATCTGACCAACCCGCGCTACATCATCAACTTCCCAACCAAGCGCCACTGGCGCGGCAAGAGTCGCATGGAGGATATCGAGGCTGGTCTCCAGTCCCTCGCCCGAGAGATACGAACCCGCAACATCACGTCGGTCGCCATCCCTCCACTGGGCAGCGATCTAGGTGGGTTGAGCTGGTCTGAGGTACGCCCACGCATCGAAGCCGTACTGAAGGAGTTTGAGGACTTGCAGGCCGTCGTCTTCGAACCGGGCAGCGCCCCTGCTGATGGACGGCCCAACCGATCGACTAGTGTGCCAAAGATGA
Organism: Dehalococcoidia bacterium; assembly: GCA_965224255.1. Classification (GTDB taxonomy): domain Bacteria; phylum Chloroflexota; class Dehalococcoidia; order UBA6926; family UBA6926; genus VXMO01. Next base: position 718,675 of record CBDCYO010000005.1, on the reverse strand, counting down.
CTGCAGGGCGGGCGGCACTGGTCAGCTTGATGTACCGCTACCTCGGAGGCCTGCTTGATCCGTTCGTGACGCTCTTGGAAATGCATAAGTTGATGTACTTCATGCAAGAAGCGGGTGAGCCGCTGAAACTGAGATTCGTCAAAGACAGGTACGGGCCGTATGCCGAGAACCTGCGTCACACGCTGAGGGAAGTGGAAGGCCATCTGATATCAGGCTACCGTGATGGTGGAGACCCGCCCAACAAGCAACTCGAACTCGTTCCCGGCGCCGTTGAGGACGCGGCAACATATCTCGACGGGCACCCCAAGACGAGGAAATGCATATCAAGGGTGGTCGAACTGGTCGAAGGGTTCGAATCGTCCTTCGGACTTGAACTGCTGGCTACGGTGCATTGGGTTGCCGCAGAGCATCCGTCCTCGACAGAGGAAGAAGTCATCGCCCACACGTATGAGTGGAACCAGCGCAAGCGCCAGTTTTCGGAGCGCCAGATACGCTTGGCGCTTCAGGTACTCAAGGAGAAGGGTTGGCTTGAGTCTGGGCCTCCATAATGCAATGGAAAGCGAGGTGACGGCATGACGGACTGGAGCACGTGCCCGGCAGTGGAAAGCGTGCCCGGCAAGCACGGCGGAGAATGGCTGTTCACCAAGACCCGGGTACCGGTCTCGGCCCTGTTCGGGAACCTGGCCGCCGGAGCCACCATAGAAGAGTTCTTGGACTGGTTTCATGGAGTGGAGGAATGGCAGGTCAAGGCGGTGCTGGAGCACGTGGTTGAGGACCTCAACGCCAAGGTAAGGCATGAGAATCCTGTTTGACCACGACATCCCAAGGTCCTTGCGCCGTTACCTGACAGGACACACTGTCGATACCGCCAATGAGAAGGGCTGGGCTGAACTCAGAAACGGAACTCTGCTGGACAACGCGGAAAGAGCAGGCTACGAGATTATGATAACCGCGGACCAGAGCATTCGTTACCAGCAGAACATCGCCCGTAGACAAGTAGCTGTTGTCGTCCTGCTCTCAAACAGGTGGCCTGAGGTGCAAATAAGGATAGAAGAAATCCGCAACGCCCTTGAGGGAATACAACCCGGTGAGCTCAAGGAAATCCACATCCCGATGAGAGACGAGACATAGTATGACCACCGACACCAGCGAGAAAGGGTTGGAGAGTCTCATCTGCACGGCGCTGACGGGCGCGCCCTGCGATGCGGCCCAGGAGAGCGCGGTGCACGAGCGGCCGTCCAGCTACGGCGCCGGCTGGATATGCGGAGACCCGCAGGACTACGATCGGGAGTACTGTGTGGACCTGGTCCAACTCTCCGTCTTCCTCCACGCCACACAGCCCGACGCCGCTGAATCGTTTGACCTTGGCCAGGACAGCCCAACGCGGCGCAAGTTCCTGGCCCGGCTGCAAGGAGGGATTGCCAAGCGCGGGACCATCGACGTGCTGCGCAATGGCGTCACGCATGGCCGGTACCAGATCGACCTGCTCTACGCCACGCCGTCGCCGGGGAACGAGAAAGCCAAGGTCCAGTACGGGCAGAACCGCTTCAGCGTGACGAGGCAGCTCCGCTACAGTCGAGACCAGACGCAGCTTGCCCTGGACCTGTGCCTGTTCATCAACGGCCTGCCCGTCGCCACCTTCGAGCTCAAGAACAGCCTGACCAAGCAGACGGTGGATGATGCAGTAGAGCAGTACAAGCGGGACCGCAACCCCCGTGAGAAGCTCTTTGAGCTTGGCCGCTGCCTGGCCCACTTCGCTGTGGACGACCATGAGGTGCGGTTCTGCACCCACCTCAAGGGCAAGGAGTCGTGGTTCCTGCCCTTCAACCGGGGGTGGGACGACGGCGCGGGCAATCCGCCGAACCCCAACGGCCTCAAGACTGACTACCTGTGGAAGCAGGTCCTCACCCGAGACGGGCTCACCGATATCATCGAGAACTACGCCCAGATCGTGGAGACGAGAGACGAGAAGACGGGCCGCAAGAAGCAGGAGCAGATATGGCCCCGCTACCACCAGTTGGACGTGGTGCGCAGGCTGTTGGCGGACGCGGCTAGTAGGGGAGTCGGCTCCAAGTATCTGATTCAGCACTCGGCAGGCAGCGGCAAGTCCAAATCCATCGCGTGGCTGGCCCATCAGCTCATTGGGCTGGAGCAGGACAGTGGAACGTTCTTCGATTCGGTGGTTGTCGTCACGGACCGGAGGCTGCTGGACAAGCAGATACGGGACACCATCAAGCAGTTCGCCCAGGTGGGCTCCACCGTGGGCCACGCCGAAAGCTCCGGCCACCTCCGCGCCCTACTCCAAGAGGGCAAGCGCATCGTCATCACGACGGTCCAGAAATTCCCGTTCATCTTGGACGCCATCGGCAACGAGCACCGGGGGCGTAGGTTCGCCATCATCATCGACGAGGCCCATTCGAGCCAGGGCGGTCGAACGTCCGCGTCCGTGTCCATGGCGCTGGGAGAAGCCGTCGCAGAAGACGAGGACGAGACCACGGAGGACAAGATCAACCGGCTCATGGAATCCAAGAGGCTCCTGCTCAACGCCAGCTACTTCGCCTTCACCGCCACCCCCAAGAACAAGACCCTGGAAACCTTCGGCGACCCGTCACCAGAGGGCGGGAATACCAGGCATCTCCCGTTTCACGTCTACACCATGAAGCAGGCCATCCAGGAAGGCTTCATCATCGACGTGCTGGAACGCTACACGCCGGTGGACAGCTACTACCGGCTGGTCAAGACGGTGGAGGGCGACCCGGAGTTCGATACCAAGCGGGCCGGGAAGAAGCTGCGCCGTTACGTCGAGGACAACGACCACGCCATCCGCCTCAAGGCGGAAATCATGGTGGACCACTTCCATGAGCAGGTGGCCGGCTTGCAGAAGATTGGCGGGCAGGCGCGGGCTATGGTGGTCACGAGCAGCATCCAGCGGGCCATCAGCTACTTCCACGCCATCCAGGACTACTTGTCAGAGCGCAAGAGCCCCTACCGGGCCATCGCCGCCTTCTCCGGCGAGCACAGCGACGGCGACGCCAAGGTCACCGAGACGTCCCTCAACGGCTTCTCCTCCAACCTGATCGCCGACAGGATTCAGGAAGAGCCCTACCGCTTCCTGGTCTGTGCCGACAAGTTTCAGACTGGCTACGACGAGCCATTGCTGCACACGATGTACGTGGACAAGATGCTATCCGGCGTCAAGGCAGTACAAACGCTGTCGCGTCTCAACCGGGCGCACCCCAAGAAGCACGACGCCTTCGTGCTGGACTTCGCCAACGACGCCGACACGATTCAGGACGCATTCGCCGACTATTACCGCACCACGGTCCTCGCAGAGGAGACCGACCCCGATAGACTGCACGATCTCAAGGCGGCGCTCGACGGCTATCAGGTCTACGAACCGGCGCACGTGGACGAGCTGGTTGAGCGGTACCTTTCGGGCGCCGACCGCGACCAACTCGACCCCATCCTGGACGCCTGCGTCTCGCTCTACCGTGAGCAGCTGGGCGAGGACGGCCAGGTGGACTTCAAGGGCAAAGCCAAGGCGTTCCTCCGCGCCTACGGGTTCCTGGCAGCCATCCTGCCCTACACCTACTCCGAGTGGGAGAAGCTCTCTATCTTCCTGACCTTCCTCGTCCCCAAGCTGCCCGCCCCCATTGAGGACGACCTGTCGAAGGGAATTCTCGAAGCCATCGACATGGACAGCTACCGGGTGGAGAAGCAGGCGGTGCAGGCCATCCAGTTGCCCGACGAGGACGCCGAAATTGAGCCGGTGTCCACCAGTGGCGGCGGGCAGAAGCCGGAGCCGGAGATGGAGCGACTCTCCAACATACTCATGGAGTTCAACGACCGCTTCGGCAACATCGAGTGGAATGACCGGGACAAGATCGAGAAGGTGATCGCCGAGCTGCCCACGAAGGTCGCCAGGGACAGGGCGTATCAGAACGCGATGGCCAACTCCGACCAGCAGAATGCACGGATTGAGCACGACAAAGCGTTGGGACGCGCCATGACCGAGCTTCTGGCGGACCACACCGAGTTGTTCAAGCAGTTCAGCGACAACGATTCGTTCCGCCGGTGGCTCTCCGAGATGGTCTTCGCCGCCACGTATGTAGGAAGAGCGGCGCTCACCGGCGCTCCGACACAGGAATAGCTATCGTCGGAGTAACGGCTGACTTCGGTTACCGAATGCCTACTTTGGTTAGGGAATCTCATACCCGTGAGCCAACGCCGTGTCTAGAATTGTATATCATTCCCTTTCCTTCATCAGTTCGGAAACGACGTTGGTATCGAGAACGAACATCGATACAGTACTCATTCGAACGGCCATTCTCCGCTGCTCGGACGCGCAGCCGCCGTTTCAGCCCATCATCGAGATTACGCACTGTGATGCTAGCCAAGATCGCGCCTCCTAGCGTAGTGTCGCGGAATTGTATCACGATTGCGATGCAATCATCAGAAGGTTCTGTTGCTCACCACTTGCGCACCGCTAACGTTACCTGTAGAATGCAATCTGCGCTGCGGTGTACGTTCCTGACTCTAGAAGGAGCCGTGAACATATGAAGTTCGCCCCGGTCCTGTCCAAATCCACCGTTCCCGCGCCGTTGCGCCGGTGCTATTTTACCCCCCCCCCCCCCCCCCCCCCCATTTTTGCAGGCTGACGGGCTGATGAGTACGGCGGCGGATGGCCTCGCCCGGCTCGGACTCATCGCGCTCTTGGCCTTGACGCCGGGCACGTTGCTCCTCTCCTCGACTGACCCTGTCGAGGAGCAGTCGAGTGGCACCGGGAACTACGACGCGGACGACGACGGCCTCATCGAAGTAGAAGCCACTCGTAGGGTGGTGCCTTGAAATACAGCGCAAAGGGAGTGAGGGATTTGGGCGTTTTCAACTGGCCCATCCGCCTGGACAGCATGGACGGTCAACAGTCGCTGGAGATAGAGGCGATGGTGGACACCGGGGCCAGCTACACCATGGTGCCCGCCAACCTGCTGAAGGACCTTGGAGTGTCTCCCATCGACAAGATCAGCCTCGTGCTGGCCGATGGGCGGCCCGTGGAGTACGACATCGGGCGCGCTATGGCCACCATCGACGGACGCACTGAGGCCACCCTGGTGGTCTTCGGAAATGACGACGCCCGCGCCCTGCTTGGAGCCTACACGCTGGAAGGGCTTCGCTTGGCGGTGGACCCGGCCCACGGCAGGCTGATCCCGGCCACCACCGCTTGGGCGTAGAGTGAAGTCCGCCATTATCACAGATGCACGGAGACGATAGCATAATGTCCAACGCCATGACCGCCGAGCGCACGGGGGGCTTTCCACTTGCGCACCGCTAACGTTACCTGTAGAATACCGCTCTCGCTGCGATGTGTGTCCCTGACTCTAGAAGGAGCCATGAACGGATGAAGCCCGCCCCGGTCCTATCCAAACCCACCGTTCCCGCGCCGTTGCGGCGGCGTTATTCTACCCCCCCCCCCCCCCCCCCCCCCAATTTTTGCGGGTTGCCGGGCTGATGAGCACGGCAACGGGTGGCATTGCCCGGCTCGGACTCATCGCGCTCCTAGCCTTGATGCTGGGCGCACTGCTCCTCTCTTCGACTAATCCTGCCGGGGCGCAGGTAGTCATGGACTACGACTTGGACGACGACGGCCTGATTGACGTGGACAGCCTGGCGAAGCTGAACGCTATCCGCTGGGATCTGGACGGCGACGGGACATCTACGAATGCGGGCTATGCCCCCGCCTTCCCCGTTCCGTTGTCGGGCATGGGCTGCCCGGATACCGACGGCGACGCCGCGACGACCGACTGCCTGGGCTACGAGCTGACGGCGGACCTGGACTTCGACACCCACGGCAACGACGGCGCCGTTACCTCCGCCGACACCGCCTACTGGAACGGCGGTTCGGGCTGGGCGTCCATCGGTGATTGGGCCAACCCCTTCGACGCCACCTTCGACGGCGGCGGCCACACCATCTCCAATCTGTACATCAGAACCGGCACGGGAGACGCGGGCCTATTCGGCAGCACCGGCACCTCCTCGATCATCCGCAACCTGGGCATGGTGAACCCGGACATCCGCAACTCCGGGGCATTGGTGCTCGACTCCGCCGCGGCGGTGGCCGGGAGCAACCGGGGCACGATTCAGCGCGTCTTCGTCAACGGCGGCAGCATCCGGGCCTACGACAAGGTCGGCGGTGTGGTGGGCGACAACCGGGGGGCGATCAGCGACAGCTACTCCAGCATGGCGGTCACCGGCAACCGGCAGGTTGGCGGTCTGGTGGGACGGAACCAGAGCTCATCGGGGACCATCACCAACAGCTACGCCATCGGCGTGGTGGATACCCACGAAGATGGCGGAACGCGCAGCGGCAATCACCAGATACATAACGCCGTGAACTTTGGCGGTCTGGTGGGCCAGAATATCACCAACGCCATGGTCACGGCCAGCTACTGGGACGCCACGACCAGCGGGCAGGCCGCCAGCGCTGGGGGCGCCGGCGCCGTCAGCCAGACCACGGCGGGACTGCAATCGCCCACCGGTGCCACGGGCATCTACTCGACATGGGCCCCCGCCACCTGGGACTTCGGCACGGCCAGTCAGTACCCGGCGCTGAAGTACGACACCGACGGCGACGGCAGGGCCACCGCCTACGAGTTCGGCGTGCAGGGCCGCTTCGTGGACTACGACAAGGACGACGACGGCCTGATTGACGTGGACAGCCTGGCGAAGCTGAACGCTATCCGCTGGGATCTGGACGGCGACGGGACATCTACGAATGCGGGCTATGCCCTCGCCTTCCCCGATCCGTATCCGGGCCTGGGCTGCCCGGATACCGACGGCGACGCCGCGACGACCAACTGCCTGGGCTACGAGCTGATGGCGGACCTGGACTTCGACACCGACGCCAGCGGGGACGCCAACTCCGCTGATACCTACTGGAACGCCGGCGACGGCTGGAGGTCCATCGGTGATTGGGACAACCCCTTCGGCGCCACCTTCGACGGCGTCGGCCACACCATCTCCAACCTGTTCATCAGAACCGGCAGGGGAGACGCGGGCCTATTCGGCAGCACCGGCACCTCCTCGATCATCCACAACCTGGGCATGGTGAACACGAACATCGACCGCACCGGGGCGTTGGCGCTCGACTCCGCCGCGGCGGTGGCCGGGAGCAACCGGGGCACGATTCAGCGGGTCTTCGTCAGCGGCGGCAGCATCTGGGCCTACGACAGGGTCGGCGGTGTGGTGGGCGACAACCGGGGGGTGATCAGCGACAGCTACTCCCGCATGGCGGTCACCGGCAACCGGTGGGTTGGCGGTCTGGTGGGACGGAACCAGACCTCATCGGGGACCATCACCAACAGCTACGCCATGGGCGTGGTGGCTACCCACGGAGAAGTTGGAACGCGCGCCGGCCTCCTAACGACAAATGTCGCCGCGAACTTTGGCGGTCTGGTGGGCCACAATAGCAGCGTCGCCACGGTCACGGCCAGCTACTGGGACGCCACGACCAGCGGGCAGGCGGCCAGCGCCGGGGGCGCCGGCGCCGTCAGCCAGACCACGGCGGGACTGCAATTGCCCACCGACGCGACGGGCATCTACTCGGCCTGGGACGCCGCTACCTGGGACTTCGGGACGGGCAGGCAGTACCCGGCGTTGAAGTACGACACCGACGGCGTCGGCGGCGCGACCTGGCAGGAGTTCGGCGCCCAGGTGCGCTCGTCGCCGAACTACGACATGGACGGCGACAACCTGATCGAGGTTTCAAACTTGGCGCAGTTGAACGCCATCCGCTGGGATCTGAACGGCGACGGTAACGTGGCCTCCGGCAACCAGGCCAACTATGCCCTCGCCTTCCCCGACGCGATGGCCGGCATGGGTTGTGCCGCCACCTGCACCGGCTACGAGTTGATAGCGAACCTGGACTTCGACGAGAACGGCGACGGGCAAATGACCGAGGTCGGCGACCCCACCTACTGGGACGGGGGCTCGGGTTGGGCTCCCATCGGTCGTGTCGGGAGACCCTTCGAGCCCTCTACAATCTTCGACGGCAACGGCTACAGCATCTCCCACCTCTTCATCGACCGGGACGTTGCAGACGGCGTAGGGTTGTTCGCGAATCTCAAGGGCACTATCCGCAATCTGGCTCTGGAGGGCGTCAACGTGCGCGGCCATGACATGGTCGGTGCGTTGGTGGGGCTTAACGAGGGTGAAGTCTACTGGAGCTACGTCAAGGGACAGGTGGCGGGCAGGAACAAGGTCGGCGGGTTGGTGGGAGAGAACGGATGGGTAAATGTCCAAACTGAAAGCGAGCTCACGGCGGGCTACATCGGAGGCAGCTACTCCATCGCCACCGTGACTGGCGATAGGCACGTTGGCGGCCTGACCGGCCACAACAACAGGGATAGCGTCATCACCGCCTCCTACGCCCGGGGCGCGGTCAGCGGCGACGAAGAGGTCGGCGGGCTGGTCGGCACTGTCTACAAGAGCACCGTCCTGCAGAGCTACGCCGCAACCACGATGAGCAGCGGTGAGATGCACAACCCCCTCGTGGGCGACATCAGACAACTGAAAAAAGCGACGGTGCCCGACAGCTACGGCGACACCACCCTCTTCGGCTCCTCCGTCAAAAGATTTGGCAAGACCACCACGGAGTTGCAGGCGCCCACAGACGCCACGGGCATCTACAGTAACTGGCAGACCATCGAAGTGGACGACTCAGGCGCGGTTTCGCCATGGGACTTCGGCACGGCCGATCAGTACCCGGTGCTGAAGGTGGACTGGAACGACGCCGACAGCGTCGCCACGTCCGCCGAGTTCGGCAAGCAGAGAGGCTCCCACTACGACAGTGACGACGACGCCCTCATCGAGATCACCACCCTTGCCCAGCTGAACGCCATCCGCTGGGACCGGAACGGCGACGGCGTGGTGGCCTCCCGGTTCCAGTCCGACTATGACACCGCCTTCCCCAACCAGGGGACGAACATGGGCTGCATCTTCACCTGTAGGGGCTACGAGTTGATGGTGGACCTGGACTTCGACGAGAACAACGACGGTCAGATTACCTCCGCCGATGCCGCGTACTGGGACAACGGCAGAGGATTCCGTCCCATCGGGGGCGCCATCTCGGCGACCGGCGTGCGTGCGAACACCTTCGATGCCGTTTTCGAAGGCAACGGCAACACCATCTCCAATCTCTACATGCACTACCCAAGGGGCAAGTACATAGGGTTGTTTGGCATAATATCAAGCAGCAGCCGCGGCGTCCGCAACGTGATTCTGGCCAATGTGTCCGTCAGAAGCGAAACGAACGTGGGGGCGTTGGCGGGGTACACCGCTGCGGCAGTGGAAAGGGTCCGCGTCATCAGTGGGCACGTCAGAGGCAAGTCTAGTATCGGCGGTCTGGTGGGGAATGTAAGCCCCGCCGGCAGTGTCAGCCGCAGCAGTTCCGGGGCCACTGTGATCGGCACCGCCTCCGGTGCCAGCAACAGTATCGGCGGTCTGGTGGGCGAGCTAAGTGGAAGCGTGACGGCAAGCTATGCCACCGGCAGCGTGACCGGCACCCAGCATGCGGGCGGGCTGGTGGGGTACGCCGGATCCAAAAAGTCTGTGGTCAGCCGCAGCTACGCCACCGGGGCGGTCACCTCTCACGGCCTCACCGGCGGACTGGTGGCCGCCAACAGCGGCCACATCGAGGCCAGCTACGCCACCGGGGCGGTATCCGGCCGAGGCTCCAACGGCGGATTGGTCGGCAACAACCAGGCGCAAGGGCGCATCACCGCGAGCTATGCCAGAGGCGAAGTCTCCGGCGGCAGAGGCAGGCAGGGCGGGCTGGCGGGACAGCGGAGCGTGGGCGCCATGGTCACCGATAGCTACTGGGACGCGGAAACCACCGGCCAGGCGACCAGTGCTGGCAGCGGCACAACGGGCAGCAAGACCACCTCCGAGTTGCAGACACCCACGCAGGCCAACGGCTATTCAGGCATCTACCTCAACTGGGGCGATCCTGACGACCCGTGGGACTTCGGCTCGAACGTCATGTACCCGGTGCTGAAGGCGGACTTCGACGGGGACGGCGTGGTCACCCTATATGAGTTCGGTGACGTCACGGACTCCGTCGCTCCGGAATTCACGGAGGGCGTCGGTCCAGTGTCCCGCAGCGTGCCGGAGAACACGCAGGAGCTGGCGGACAAGAGTCTCGGCGATCCCGTGGGAGCAGAGGATGGCAACGCCCAGGACACCCTGACCTACATCCTGGGCGGGCCGGACGCGGCCCACTTCGACATCATCTCAACGAGCGGACAGCTCCAGGTCAAGGACGCGTTGGACTTCGAGGGCAAGAGCAGCTATGAGGTCACCGTGGACGTGCGCGACGGCCGAGCCGCCGACGGCAGCGTGGAGGACCCCCCCGCCATCGACGCCACCATCACGGTGAATATATCGGTCACCGACGTGGCCGAGCCACCGGACGCCCCCACCAACCTCCAGGTCGTCACGACGCCCGGTGGGCTGCTGGTCACCTGGGATGCCCCGGACATGGCGGGCAAGCCGCCCATCACCGGCTACAAGGTGCGATACAACAAGCAGAACGCCAGCCCTCCCCCGACGTGGCCGACGGCGTGGGTGATTCCCGACCACGCCGGGACCGGAAACAGCATCACCATAGGTCGCCTCACCCCGGAGTGGCCCTACCGAGTGCAAGTGCGGGCCATCAACGCCAATGGCCCCGGCCCTTACCATGCCCCCGCCACCGGAAGGTCTGGGATGCGCGCCGTGGTCTACGTGGACTATGACAAAAACAACAACGGCCTCATCGAGGTCGATAGCCTCGCTAAACTGAACGCCATCCGCTGGGACCTGGACGGCAACGGCGCCCCGGATGTGGCCAACGCCGACTATGCGCTGGCCTTCCCCGACGCCCCACCGGGCATGGGCTGCCCCGACACCGACAGCGATGCCGCGACGTCCAACTGCACCGGCTATGAGCTGGACGCGGACCTGGACTTCAACACGGACACGGGCAGCGACTCCGGCGGCGCGGTGATAGACGCAGACGACGGCTACTGGGACGGCGGCGCGGGCTGGGACCCCATCGGGGGCAACGTCGCTACAGGCGCGTCTAACCCCCCCGAATTCACCGCCACCTTCGACGGCGGTGGACACACCATCTCCAACCTGTTCATCAACCGGCCAGGGCGCAAGTACATAGGTCTGTTCGGAGCGACGAGCACGACTGCCAGCATCAGCAATGTGCTTCTGGACGGCGTGAACGTCACGGGCGGAAGAGAGATCGGGGCACTGGTGGGGCAAGCCGGCGGGTCAGTGGAAGGGGCTCGCGTCACCAGCGGACAGGTGTCCGGCGCAAATGTGATCGGCGGTCTGGTGGGGCGTGTGGCCAAAAGTAGCAGTGTCAGCCGCAGCAGCTCCGGGGCCTCCGTGGCCGGCACCGCGCCCGGCCAGGTCGGGGACGCTAATCAAACCCACGTTGGAGGTCTGGTGGGCGTCCTGGATGAAAGTGCAAGCATAACGGCGAGCTATGCCACTGGCAGCGTGACTGCCAACCGAGGCGCGGGCGGCTTGGTGGGGTTGTCCCGTACGTGGGCCAAGATCACCCGGAGCTACGCCACCGGCAACGTAGACTCTCCGACTCCGGGCGAAACTCCGGTAAAGGCTACTACACCATCCGGCGGCCTGGTTAGCAGAAACTATGGCAACATCACGGCCAGCTACTCCCGAGGAGACGTAACCAGCAAAAGCTTAATCGGCGGATTGATCGGCCTGAGTGTTTCTGGAAACATCACCGCGAGCTACGCCACAGGCAAGGTCATCCGCTTCCCCGACCCCCCCGGGCAAAAATTAAATTATCTTACAGGGGCCTACGGGCTGGTGGGGCAATTGGCGTACGGTGGGTTTGTCAACAGCTACTTTGATGTGGAGACCACTGGCCGAGCGGCTAACCCCAAGGCCAAGAGTGGCGTGGGCAAGACCACCTCGGAGTTGAAGACACCCACCGGCTACACCGGCATCTACGCAGACTGGAACGTAGACCTGGACGGTGACGGGAACCCTGACGACCCGTGGGACTTCGGCTCGAGCAGCATGTACCCGGTGCTGAAGGCGGACTTCAACAACGACGGCGTGGTCACTTCCTATGAGTTTGGCGACGCCGCGGCCTCCGTCGCTCCGGTATTCACGGAAGCGCCCGGTCCGGTATCCCGTAGCGTGCAGGAGAACACGCAGGAGCTGGCGGACAAGAGTTTCGGCCTTCCCGTGGGGGCAAAGGACGCCAACAACCAGGACACCATGATCTACAGCCTGGGCGGGGCGGACGCGGACCACTTCGACATCATCCCAACGACCGGACAGCTCCAGGCCAAGGGCGGGTTGGACTTCGAGGGAGCAACGACCAGCTACCGGGTCGAAGTGAGGGTGACTGACGGCCGGGACTCCAACGGCAACGTGGAAGCTTCCCCCGCCATCGACGCCACCATCGTGGTGGATATATCGGTCACCAACGTGGTCGGCGAGAAGCCGGGCCCTATCACCAACATCAAGGTCACCCCAGGTATCAAATCGTTTCTTATCACCTGGACGCCGCCGGACATGACGGGCAAGCCGCCCATCACCCGCTATGAGTTTCAAGTGGGCAAAGAGAAACTCGGGTATGAAAGCGCCCCCGCGACCCCCGTCGGCCCAGGCCGTCGCTGGGCATGGGTGATAAACAGATTAGAATCACCGCCTGTCAGGCATTCACTTAGCTATACGACAGGTATGAAGGCCGATTGGCTCTACCGGGTACGATTTAGAGCCAGAAACGTCGATGGCAATGGCCCTTTTGCGGGAATTTTCAATACCGCGACTTTGAACTCCCCGCCAACCTTCGATGACGGGGGCAGCACGAGCTTCACGGTGACGGAGAACAGTGGCACGGCGGTGGGAACCGTGGGCGCCACCGACCCGGAAAGCGACACGCTGACCTACGCGCTGGACAGGACCTCCACCGACCACGCCCTGTTCAACCTCAACACCGGCACAGGGGAATTGACTCTGAAGGCTGCGGCGGACTTCGAGGACAAGTCGCTCTACAGCGTCAGCGTGACCGTGCATGACGGCAAGAGCCCCTTTAGCACACGCGCGGCGGCGCACAGCGCGACGGGGCGCGCCCATGGCGGTGTGATCCCTGTTGGCGGCGGCGCCGACACCACGGTGGATAACACCATCGACGTGACCGTCAATGTCACGAACGTGGCCGAGCCACCGGACGCCCCAACCAACCTCCAGGCCATCCCAGCGAACAGAGGACTGCAGGTCACCTGGACGGCGCCGGACATGACGGGCAAGCCCCCCATCAACAACTACAAGGTCGACTTCTATATTCGGACCAGCGCCGACGGCGCCCCTGAGGCGTGGGGGACCGCTACTGCAAGGTCTATCGGGGTCCCCGTCGGGGAAGCCTATTCGATTGCCGGCCTCATCCCCGGCCGGACCTACCGGGTGCGGGTGCAGGCCCGGAACAGCGAGGGCGACGGCGAGTGGACGGCGTACGTCACCGGCGTGCCCTTCCGGATAACAGACTACGACAGCGACGGCAACGGCCTGATCGAGGTCGATAGCCTCGCTAAACTGAACGCCATCCGCTGGGACCTGGACGGCAACGGCGCCCCGGATGTGGCCAACGCCAACGACTATGCGCTGGCCTTCCCCAACCCGGAAACAGGCATGGGCTGTCCCATCACCGCCACCGATGCCGACGACAACGACTGCTTGGGCTATGAGCTGATGGCGGACCTGGACTTCGACACCGACGCCAGCGGGGACGCCAACTCCGCCGATACCTACTGGAACGGTGGCTCCGGCTGGACGCCGCTGGGCGACAGCGGGCCGAAGCCGTTCATGACCAACTTCGACGGCAACAACCACACGATCAGCAACCTGTTCATCAACGTCACGAGCAACAGCGACAACTACATCGGGCTGTTCGGCCAGTTGGGCGGCGGCACGGTGAAGCACGTCCGCTTGGTTGACGCGAGCGTGACGGGCAACAACGACGTGGGCGCGCTGGTGGGGCACATCACGCTGGGCACCGTGAGCCACAGCTCCTCGAGCGGCACGGTGACCGGAGTCGATAAGGTCGGCGGGCTGGTGGGGGCCAGTTTCAGTGCCCAGGGAGTCATCGAGTATAGCTACTCGACCGCTGCGGTAACGGCCTCGAACGACTACGCCGGGGGGCTGATCGGGCAGAACAACGGCAAAATCCGAGCCTCCTACGCCACCGGCGCGGTAACCGCCACCGGCAACTACGCCGGCGGCCTGGCGGGCTCGACCGGAAACAGCGGCTCTATCATCGTCAGCTACGCCACGGGCGCGGCCAGCGGCGCCGACCACGTGGGCGGCCTGGTCGGCCAGGCTAACGGCAACATCTCCTACAGCTACTCCCGCGGCGTCCCCTCCTCCAGCTCCAGCCCCGTCGGAACCAACGTGGGCGGCCTGGTGGGAAGCCGGGCGGGAGCGGGGACAATCGCTAACAGCTACTGGGACACGAATACCAGCGGCATCGTCGACGACAGCGACGCCGCCACCGGCGAGGGCAAGACCACCAGCGACCTCCAGACGCCGCAGGCCTACAGTGGAATTTTCGCCAATTGGAACATTGACGTAGACAATGCCGACGGTGACAGCACGAGCACCACCGGCACCGACGATCCGTGGGACTTCGGGACGACCAGCGAATACCCGGTTCTCAAGGTCGACTTCAACAACGACAACACGCCCACCGCCTACGAGTTCGGGGTTCAGGGCCGTGTCAACACTGCCCCAACCTTCGATGACGGGGACGCTTCGATAGACCGCAACGTGAATGAGAACGCGGGCGCGAATGCCAACGTGGGATCTCCCGTCACGGCCACGGACACGGACGCCGGGGACGCGGTCACCTACTCGCTGAGCGGCACGGGATCGAACCTCTTCAGCATCGACTCCAACGGGCAGATCACGGCAAACAACTCGCTGAACTACGAGGCCACGCCCTCCTTCACGATTACCGTTACCGCCACCGACAAAGCTGGCCTGACGGATACGATCGTGGTCGACATCGAAGTTGGCGACGTGGACGAGCCGCCGGGCGACCCCATTGAGGTCGCAGTTGTTGGAATAACCAACGGGCTGCGAGTCACCTGGACGGCGCCGGACGTGACGGGCAAGCCGCCCGTCACTCGTTACACCGTGCGGTACCGCATGCAGACCAGTGCCGACGGCGTCAGCCCTGTTGCGTGGGACCTCTGGGTCGGGATCGGTGTCGGAAACGTGACAAGCCACGAAATAACCTCCCTCACTCCCGGTACGACCTACGAGGTACAGGTGAGGGCTATGAACGCAGAAGGTGACAGCGATGGGACAACAACGTCCACCACTGGCGTGCCCATCGCGCCTTCCGTCCTCAACGCGGCCCCAGTCTTCGACGACGGCGCGGACACGACGCGCAGCGTGCCGGAAAACTCCGCCATCGGGACCGCCATCGGGTTGCCCGTGAGCGCCACCGACACGGACGCCGGCGACACGCTGGTCTACGTCATCGATGACCCCACCGCGAGCCCCGGCAGCCACTTCGCCATCGACTCGGCCAACGGCCAGCTGAAGGTCAAGGACGCCCTGGACTACGAGAGCAATAACCGCTACACCATCGTTGTGACCGTCTCTGACGGCAACGGCGGGACGGCCAGCATCACCGTGACCATCGACGTCGACGACGTCGTGAACGAGGCGCCGGTCGTTGCGCCCACGGCGTCGCCGGTGCCGACACCCGCACCGACACCCGCGGCCACGCCTGTGGTGCCCACCGAGACCCTGGCATTCGACGAGGGGACCATCGCAGATCGTCGTATTCCCTCGGGCACCCCAGCCGGAACGAAAGTGGGCGCCCCGGTCACCGCGACCGGCCCAAGCGGCAGAGTGGGACTCCGCTACGTGATCTCCACCAGTTCCCCGTTGAACGCGCCTTTCCGTGTGGACCGGAACACAGGTCAGTTGTGGACCACGGCGGAGTTGACTGCGGGGCGGAGCGATGAGTTCTACATCGTCATCCTTCGGGTTCGAGACCGGCGTGAGGGGTCGCACTCCATTGGGGTCAGCGTACGGGTAACTCTGCCACCACCGCGGCCGCTGAACTTCCCGCCGAAATTCGAGGCGGTGACGGTGACCATCGGTCGCTCCATCGCGGAGAACACGCCGCCCGGCGTCAGCCTGGGCTCGCCGGTGCGGGCGTGGGACGCGGACGGAGACACACTGGCGTACAGCCTGAGCGGCGCAGATGCGGGGCTCTTCTCGCTGAGTTCGCGCACGGGACAGCTGAAGACCAAGGGCGCCCTGGACTACGAGCGGACCCGCCGTCACTTGGTGAAGATAACTGCGAGCGACGGGAGGGGCGGCACGGACGTCATTAATGTCGTCATCCTCGTGACCAACGTAAACGAGGCGCCGGTGGTTGTCTCCACGGCGTCGCCGGTGCCGACGCCCGCGCCGACTGCCAACCGCGCGCCAGCCTTCGACGAAGGCACCAGCGCCAGCCGTAGCGTGGCGGAGAACACGCCAGCCGGCAGGAACATCGGCCTGCCTCTGACGGCAACCGACCCGGACGCCGGCGACTCGCTGACCTACGAGCTGGGCGGAGCGGACTCCGGCCACTTCGCCCTCTCCGGCAACCAACTGCTCACGAGCGGGGCGCTGGACTACGAGGGAGTCAAGAATTCCTACTCGGTCACCGTCACCGTCACCGACGGGGACGGTGCCTCGGACAGCATCGCCGTGACCATCACCGTCACCAACGTAATAAACGAGCCGCCGGTGGTTGCGCCCACCGCGTCGCCAGTGCCGACGCCCGCGCCGACTGCCAACCGCGCACCGTCCTTCACCGAGGGCGCTAGCGCCAGCCGTAGCGTGGCGGAGAACACGCCAGCCGGCAGGAACATCGGCCTGCCTCTGGCGGCCACCGACCTCGACGGCGACACGCTGACCTACGCGCTGGGCGGAACAGACTCCGGCCACTTCGCCCTCTCCGGCAACCAACTGCGCACGAGCGGAGCGCTGGACTACGAGGGAGGCACGAGATCCTACTCGGTCACCGTCACCGTCTCCGATGGAAACGCCGGGACGGACAGCATCGACGTGACCATCACCGTGACCAACGTAAACGAGGCGCCGGTCGCTGCGCCCGAGGTACTCTCCTTCGATGAAGGGGGCAACACGCGTCGTACGGTTCGCGCGGGCGCAGCGATAGGGACCAACGTGGGCGCCCCGGTCGCCGCCACCAAACCCGATGGCACCAGGACGGGGCTCACCTACCGGATCTACCTCAACATCTACTTCAACACCCCGGCGCGCGCACCCTTCCGTATCGACCGGAACACCGGCCAGTTGGAGACCACGGGAGAACTGACCAAGAACTTCTACATCCTCGTGCTCCAGGTCCGAGACCAGCAGGGGAAGACGGACGCCATCGGCGTCACCATCCGGGTCACTGCCTAGAGCGACAAATACGGGCTCGATCACCCCCACGACAGACCGATCAGGAGGGACACGATTGACTTCCTCGGCGGAGGCCTCTCCTACGACGTGCGGGTGCGGGCCGTCAACTCCGCTGGGAGGGCGACTTGGTGTCGGCGAGCGGCACGCCCTCGTAACGGGCGGCCGCTGGCGTCTGTCATTCTGAATGACGCGCTGTCCGTCTGTCATTCTGAACGGCACGTCCGCGACCCGCATGCCATTCCTGAGCGCTCTTCCCTGTCATTCTGAGCGGGCCCCCTCTGTCATTCTGAGCGCAGCGAAGAATCTATGTCCCCATTGCGGCAAATACACGATAGATTCTTCACTCCACTACGTCCCGTTCAGAATGACATGGTGAAGTGTCGTTCCGTTCAGCCGGCAACGCCTACACCGACGAGCAGCGCCAGTGGCTAGAGACCATCAAAGACTGCATCATGAATCATGGTGTAAAAAGAGGCGAACAGACAATGCAACGGACACTGTAACGTGACAATGTGAGTGGCCCAACAAGATGAGCCCCTGCTTTCGCTGGTTTAACCGGTTCAATGGTGCAAGAAGCCGAGAATTAGCGGGCTTCGGTCTCCTTCTGGCGGCTCTGGCCGTCGCAACGATGCTGCTCTCTCAATCCTCGGCGGCAGCACAGTCGGCCGATACTGACTACGATGCCGACGACGACGGGCTCATCGACGTGGGCAAGCTGGAGCAGCTCAGCGCAATCCGATGGGACCTAGACGGCGACGGCACAGTAGCCTCAGACGACCAGGGTAACTATGACACCGCCTTCCCGAATGCCGCGACGGGCATGGGCTGCGGTTTCGTGGGAGACCATGATGGGGACGCCGCCTCCGCTGATCAGGCTCACTGCATCGGCTACGAGCTGACAGCCCACCTCGACTTCCAGGACGACTTCAGCTACACAAACACGGACAACAAGGCCGATTGGAATCCTGGCATCTCAATCTTCAGTCGCAAAGACGGCTGGGATCCCATCGGCACCGATACCGGGAAGTTCAGCGCTACCTTCAAGGGCAATGGCCGTATCATTTCGAACCTGTACATCAACCGCCCCGACACAGATTATATCGGCGTGTTTGGCGCTATCGATGCCTCTGCAGAGGTTACCGGCGTGCGCTTGAGCGGCGGCGTGGTGCTGGGGCAGAACTACACCGGCAGCCTGGTTGGATCGAACGAGGGCAAAGTCAGCGAGTCTCACTCCACGACCGGCGTAACTGGAGGGGCGGACGGTGGGTACGTCGGTGGTGTGGTGGGGCAGAGTAGTGGGAGCGGCGCCGTTATCGACAAGAGCGCTTATCTGGGTAGGGTGAGTGGCTCTGGCGATGGGGTGAACGTGGGCGGGCTGGTCGGCGCCCTCATGGGCGGCACAGTCAATGATTCCCACGCCGCCGGCAGCGTCACCAGCACGGAAAGCGCTGGGGATGTGGCCATAGGCGGCCTGATCGGACACCTTGGAGAAGAAGGCGGCTCAGCGGCCACGGTCAGCAGGAGCTATGCCACCGGCCTGGTGACGGCCACTGCGACCACTGGGACCGCAAGCCTGGGCGGCTTGATTGGAAGCGTTGCGGCGGGCACTGCTGTCGACAGCTACTGGGACACGACAACGACGGCCCAGGTGAGCAGCGCAGCCGGTGACGGGAAGACCACCATGGAGTTGCAGACCCCCACCACCGCCAGCGGCATCTATCTGAACTGGGACGCCAATGTGTGGGACTTTGGGACAACCGCCCAATATCCGGCGTTGAAGGTCGACTCCAACGGTGACGGGCTGGCCAGCGTGGCGGAGCTTGGCCCCCAGGTGCGCACCTTCGCGGATTACGACGTGGACGATGATGGGCTCATCGAAGTCGCCACGCTTGACCAGTTGAATGCCATCCGCTGGGATCTCGATGGTGACGGCACGACGACGGCAGCGGGTTACGTCGAGATCTTCCCCTCCGGCATCAACGATATGGGTTGCCCCACTGCGGGCTGCACTGGGTACGAGCTAACGCAGAGCCTGGACTTCGATGACGACGCCAGCTATGTGGATACGTCGAACAAGAGCAAGTGGACAACCGGCCTCGGCTGGCCCCCCATCGGTGACAGCAGCACCAGCAATTTCGCCGGCACCTTCCACGGTGGTGGGAACACCATTTCCAACCTGTTCATCGACCGTCCCGAAGTTGAGTACGTCGGGCTCTTCGGGAATACTCACAGGGACACGGAGATTCGGAACGTCGGGCTGGTCGGTGGGCGAGTCGGCGGCGGATACTACGTTGGGGCTCTCGTGGCGCGCAACCAGGGTGTCTTGAGCACCGCATACTCCACCGCCAATGTGGTCGGGTTGGGGCAGACTACCTACGTGGTTAAATGGGGGAGCGGCATCAGGGTTAGTACTCCAGCGGGGAAGACCAGTTACGTGGGTGGGCTGGTGGGCGGCAACTCCGGCGCCATCGAAAGCAGCTACGCCCAAGGCGATGTTATCGCCGAGTCCATTGCACGGGGCACAGCCGGCGGGCTGGTGGGTAGCAGCAACGGAACGGTTACCGACTCTTACGCCACCGGAACAGTGACGGTAGAAGCCAGCGAATCGGTGATCGCGGGAGGACTGATAGGAATCAACCACCGGGCCATCGTCAATAGCTACGCTACGGGCGCAGTCGTGGGAGCCGGGTCTAAGGTGGGCGGGTTGGTGGGATTTGGCGACGGCGCCGCGACCAACAGCTACTGGGACACCATCACCAGCGGTCGGACTACCAGCCGAATGGGCGATGGAAAAACCACCCGCGAACTGAGAACGCCCACCACTCACACCGGCATCTTCGCCAACTGGAACGCCGACAACTGGAACTTTGGGACCAACATCCAGTATCCCGCGCTGCTTGTGGACTTTGACGGCAACGGAAACGCCACCGTGGCCGATTTTAATCCCCGCATCCCCCAGCCGCCCGTCGAATTTCTGGACGGCACAGCCGCACCCCGCAGCGTCCTTGAACGTACCCCCGCCGCCCAAGACATCGGCCTCCCGGTGGACGCGGTCGACGCCGATGGCGACGCGTTGACGTATACCATGAGCGGCGCGAACGCGGGCCACTTCGCCATCGACGCCAACACTGGCCAGCTCCAGACCAAGTCCCCCCTGAACTACGACACCACGAGCACCTACTCCCTCACCGTCACGGCCGACGATGGCAACGGCACCACCAAAGACATCCCCGTAACCATTCACGTCATAGATGACGCCATCGACTATGACGCAGATGACGATGGCCTCATTGAAATATCAAGTCTCGAACAGATCAACGCCATCCGCTGGAACCTGAGCGGCAACGGGCTGCCAGCGCCTGCCCATGCCGACGTATATCTTGCCTTGTTCCCCAACCCCGTCATCTACATGGGCTGCCCTACGGACGACAACACTGACGCCAATGGGGATGGAAATAACGTCGACCGTACCGACGATGCGGACCCGAATGACTGCGTAGGCTATGAGCTGACCGTCGATTTGGACTTCGATCAGAACAATGACAACGTGATAACCGACGCAGACAGCGCTTGGTGGAATGATGGAAGCGGCTGGGAACCCATCGGCGGCGGGAACGACAAGTTCGGCGGTATCTTCGACGGTGGCGGTAACATCATATCCAATCTGCACATCAACCGCAGCAGCGCCGACGACATCGGGCTGTTTGGTGCGACCGACACGACGGCTGAAATCCACAACGTGGGGCTCGAAGGCGGCAACGTGACGGGCCAAACCAACGTGGGGAGCTTCGTGGGAACCCACGAGGGCAAGCTGAGCTCTGTTTACTCCACCGCCTCCGTGAGCGGCACGGCAGAAAATGGCTTTGTAGGCGGCTTAGTGGGGGCGCTCAAGAACAGCAACCCGGGTCTGCACCACGCCATCATAGAAAAGAGCTACTTCGCTGGCGAGGCCGCCGTCGCAGGAAGCGGCAGCGCCGTCGGGGGGCTGGCCGGCGGCAACCTCGGCGGACTGGTCCGTGATTCGTATTCCACGGGCAGGGTTTCCAACAACGAGACCGTTGGAACGAGTATGGCTGGCGGGTTGGTCGGCAACAACGTAGGGAGGATACGGACTAGCTACGCCACCGGCGTGGTGACGGGCAACTTTGCTGTTGGCGGACTCACCGGCCGCAACACCGGCGTCATCCAATCCTATGCCCCAAGCTTCTACGACAAGATCACTACCGGTCAGAGCGGCGGCCCGGAAGCCAAGACCACCTGGGAAATGCGAACGCCGTCCGGCACATCCTACAGCACTAGGGGCATTTTCCGGTCATGGTCGCCCCGGACCTGGGACTTGGGAACAAACATCGAGTATCCGGCCCTCATGGCAGACTACGATGGTGATGGCGCGGCCACGTGGCAGGAGTTCGGAGACCAGCGCCATCCTGCCCCTCCCATCGAGTTTCTCGACGGCACAGCCGCCTTGCGCACCGTTCCGGAGGGAGCCTCTTCAGGGCAAGACATCGGCCCGCTCGTCGACGCAATAGACGCAGACGGAGATGGGCTGACCTACGTCTTGAGCGGTGCGGACCAGGGCCATTTCACCATCGTCGAAGGCAGCGGCCAGCTACAGACGTCGGGTTCGCTCGACCGGGCGATCAAAATCTCCTACGAAGTGACCGTCACCGCCGATGATGGTAATGGCAATTCGCACAGCATCCCGGTTTCCATCACCGTGACGGCCCCGCTCGTGGCGCCAAACCCGCGGAACAGGCCGCCGGCATTCAGCAGGAGCGGTGACAGCCGGAACATCGCCGAGAACGTTCCGCAGGACACCCCCGTCGGGGCGCCGGTCGTTGCCGTCGACCCGGATGGCGACACGCTCACCTACACGCTCAGCTGGCTGCAAGCCGATGAGCACGCCGAATATTTCAGCATCGCGTTCGACACCGGGCAGTTGAGCACGAATGCCCCGCTGGACTACGAGAGCAGGAACTCGTACCTGATGTTTGTGACGGCCACCGATGGCAACGGCGCCACCGACACCATCCGGATATGGGTCTACGTGAACGACGTAACCATGGAGGAACAACTGCCGGCTGAAATTGACGGCGATTACGACCGCGACAACGACGGCCTCATCGAAATAACAAATCTCGAACAGCTCGACGCCATCCGCTATGACCTCAACGGATCGGGAATCGGCGACGGTGCCGCGGGGAAGGCAGGTTTCATCCCCGCTTTCCCCAACCCCGTCCCATCAATAGGGCCGGCGCACATCGGTTGCGCACGCAGCGACGGAACGGCTTCGGTGTGCCGTGGCTTCGAGTTGACCAGAGACTTGGACTTCAATGACGACGCCAGCTACGCCGACCCATCAGCCCACAGGGAGGCTTGGACATCGGGCGCAGGCTGGCAGCCGATTGGGACAACGCGCAGGTCGTTCACCGCCATTTTCGAGGGCAACGGCAAGACTATATCCAACCTGTTTATCAACCGCCCCACACAAGCGCGTGTCGGACTATTCCGGCACCTTACAGAAAACAGCCCAATCCGCAGATTGGGCTTAGTGGGCGGCAGCGTTACTGGGCTAACCTTCGTTGGAAGTTTTGCCGGGTCGAGTCAACGCGCATATCGACCGATCCACCCAAACAACGGCGGCATCTATGAGTCTTATTCCTCAGTAGACGTCACCGGCGGCCCGGGTTTCTCAGCCCGTGTTGGCGGTATGATCGGAGACCTCGGCCGGGGCAGCGTAATGGAGAAGTGCTACTACACCGGCATCGTGCGTGGGTCTGGCGCAAACAGCGCAGTCGGAGGCTTGACTGGCATCAGCAGCGGCATCATCAACGACTGTTACTTCGCCGGCGACGTAGAAAACACTCAAGGTAGCGCGAACAACTTCCTGGGCGGCTTGGTGGGAAAGAACTTAGTTACCGCGGCCATACGAGACAGCTACTCGGTAGGCCGCACAGCCCAGGGTACCGTATCGGATTCCGGCGGAGGCCTCACCGGTAACAATGACAGCGCATCGGTCCACAACAGTTACTGGAACACGGAGACCACCGGTCAGGACGCTACCAGAAGGGGCAACGGGATCGGATCTGGCACGGGAATGACCACCGATGAATTGCAGTCCCCCACTGGCCCCACAGGTCCCTACAAAACTTGGAACAACGTGTTTCGCGGTGCAGTCTGGGACTTTGGCACCGACGCGCAGTATCCCGCAGTGGTGGTGGACTTCGATGGCGACGGCACGCCCACAGTCTCCGAATTCGGTCGGCAGAGGCGGGCACCAACCTTCAACGAGAGCCCCCCGGTCGGCCGCAGCGTGGCGGAAAACACCGCAGCCGACGTCGCAATTGGAGACCCCATCGCCGCCACGGACCCCGACGCGGGCTCATCGCTAACATATGGCCTTGAGGCATCGGGCGACCACACGCACTTCAACATCGACACCAGCACCGGGCAGCTGAAGACCAAGGAGGCGCTCAACTACGAATCAGACGCCAGCTACACCGTAACGGTAACGGCCAGCGACGGTGCCCTGAGCGCGTTCATTGAAGTGACCATCACCGTGACCGACGTCAACGAACCTCCAACCTTTGACGAGAGCCCCCCGGTCGGCCGCAGCGTGGCGGAAAACACCGACGCTGACGTCGCCATCGGCAACGCCGTCTCCGCCACCGACCCCGACACAGGTGCATCGCTAACATATGGCCTTGAAGCATCGGGCGACCACACGCACTTCGCCATCGACTCGGGCAACGGCCAGCTGAAGGTAAAGGACGCCCTCGACCACGAGACAAAGTCCAACTACACCGTCATGGTGCAGGTGCGTGACAGCCTGAACGACGACGGCGACGCTGACACCGCTTGGGATGCCAGCATCGAGGTGACCATCACCGTGACCAACGCGGACGAGCCGCCAAGCGTCCCCACTGGGCTGACGCTCAGCGCGGCCATTGGCTCTCTGACCGCCGCTTGGAGTGCGGGTGCCGCACCGGCGGGTACCACGCCGCCCCCCACCACCGCCTACAACGTGCAGTACCACCTGAGCAGTGCCTCCGCCTGGACGCTGCTTACGCCCTCCTCCACAGCCACCAGCGCAACGATTGACGGCCTGACCGGCGGCTCGGCCTACGAGGTGCAAGTACAGGCCGTGAACCCCGAGGGCCTCAGCGCCTGGACGGCTTCCGTCAGCGGCACGCCGACCATCGCCGGCATCACCGTTAACCCGATGGCGTTGGGTGCGTTAACCGAGGTGGCTGGCGCCGCCCACTCGGCGAGCTTTACCGTGACGCTCGACACTCAGCCGAGCGGGGATGTCACGCTGACCCTGTCGCACGGCGACGACGTCAGCCTCGACCAGACCACGCTGACGTTCACCGCCGTGAACTGGAACACCGCGCAGACGGTGACGGTGACGGCGGTCGACGACAGCATCGACGAAGCCGCGTCGGAGAGCTTCAGCATCGCCCTGAGCGCGTCCGGCGGCGGCCACGACAGCGAAACGGCGCAGGTCACGGGCAGTGTCACCGACGATGACACCGCCATCTTTAGCCTCAGCCTGGACAACAACACGCTCGCCGAGGCGGACGCGGGCGATGCTGCGGGCGTGGCCACGCTGACGGTGGCGATCACCAACAGTGTCAGTTGGGCGACAAATCGGGACATCGGCCTGACCCTCTCAGGCAGTGCGCGGGTGGGCGAGGACTTCACCCTGACCGACGGCGACGGCTGGACATTGTCGAAGCCCTTCATCCTGCGCTTTGGGGCGGGCGCGACGGAGACCACGGCCATCATCAGCGTCATCAACGACGCCCATGACGATGACGCCGAGACGTTCAGCATCGCGGTCGACGCCGACGGGGTCGCTATCAGCACGGCCGGCCCGCTGACCCTGACGGACGACGACGATCCGCCGCTGAGGCTCAGTAACCTGCTGGCAACGACTGAGGGGCCCGCCCCCCCTGGCACCATCGGGCTTTACCCGTACTTCGACGCCGATACGTTCCATTACGCCGTGGGCTGCGAAACCGACTACCCCTGGACCAACGGAAGGCTGACAGTAGCGCTGAATGCACCGGAGAAGGACACGCGGATTGCGGTCCTCGGCACGCAGGTCGCGAATCTAGAAGCACTGTTCAAAGTGTCGGGCCTCAATGGCTACAGCGACATCGATATCGTCCTCAGCAACAGCGCCGGTGCGAGTACCACCTATACCTTACATTGTCTGCCGAGGCACTTTCCGTACATCGAGACGGCCAAGCAGGCGGGGGCGTGGGAGGGGCTCATCACGATCAGTGCATGGAATAGAGCCCCGGAGAACGCGGCGGCCTATATCGCCATCATCGACAACAACGGGGTCCCGCGATTCCACCGCGAGGTCGCGACCAATAATAACCGGGTGATACAATTCAGGACCCACAAAAAAGGCAAATATCCCTACTCCTATGCCGTGCAACACGGAGTATCGGACTACGACCGCAATTATGAACAAGTGGTGCTGGACCACGACCTGACGGAAGTGGCGCGTATCCGCACTGCCGGCTTGCAGCAGACCGACAGCCACGACTTCGTTATCCGCGAAAACGGCAACTACATACTCCTAGCCTACGAGCCCAAGGTGCGCGACCTGACCGGATATTTCAAGGAAAATGGCGATCCGTGGGGAAGCACGGAGAACGTAATCGATTCGATCATTCAGGAAGTGACGCCGGCAGGACAGGAGGTCCATATCGTCAACTCCTGGGACGTCGTGGATCTGGATGACTGCAAGCTGGGCCGCAACGGCCCTATCCGCGACGATTATGCCCATATCAACTCGCTGCAAGCGGTCGGCGGGGACTATATCACCAGCTATCGACACTGCAATCAGGTGCTGCGGATCAACGCGCAAACCGGCAAGGTGGTCTGGCGGCTGGGCCTGAGCAGGAAAAGTGATGCGTACTGGATTGAGAGGGACGGACGGGCGCCGCTGAAGATCGTGGGCGACCCCTACGGAGAGTTCTGTGGACAGCACTCGCCGCGCATGATCGCCAACGGCAATCTCATACTCTTCGACAACGGCGGGCGCTACTGCAACGGTGCCCGCAAACCCAAGCAATTCAGCCGAGCCGTGGAGTATGCCCTGGACCTGGAGCGGGGGACGGCGACCTTCGTCCGCCATCACTTCCTCGGCGGCACCCCGGATAACTACGCAGAATCCCGGGGCATCGTCGAGTTGATGGACAACGGCAATTGGCTGCTCAGTTGGGGGACGAAGCTGAGCCCTGCCGTCACCGAGGTAGTCCCCGGCCCGAGGGGGAGTGAGACGCAGGGCCAACAGCTGCTTTCGGTCAAACTCAGCTACGGCGACACAAGCATTCAGACCCGTGCCTACCCGTTGAGTCCGGGGACTCTGGCCGAGGTGCCCGGTGCGCTGACGGAGACGACAGCCGACAGTGCTTACAACTCGAGCGGTCACCTGGGCGCGGCGGAAACGGTGAACGTGGTGGTGGCCTTCAGCCGCCCGGTGGTGGACTTCGCCGCGAACACGCCATCGGTCAGCGTCACCGGCGCAACGGTCAAGAGCGTCGCGCCCCACATCGTGGCCGACGAGGCGGCGCACGCCTACCTGTTCGAGCTCACTCCCACCGGCGACGGGGCGGTCGAGTTCGTCCTAGTCGCCGGCCAAGCCTGCGCTGGCGGCGGCATCTGCACGAAGGATGGCTCGACGCTGTCAAATGTGCGGACGAAGCGGACCGTCCCGCGGGCATTGGCAGTTTCCGGTCTGGCGGATGCGTCACTGGGCGAGAACACAGCCTACGGTACGGTCACACCGGCGGTGGCGCCCGCGCCGATCGGGTCGGCGACTTGGTCGCTGGAAGGCGACGACGCGGACGACTTCACGATCGACAGCGGCACGGGTGCGCTGAGCATGGCGGCGCAGGACTTCGAAGCCCCGGCGGACGCGGACGCCGACAACGTGTATGAGGTGACGGTCCGGGTGACGGACACGGCGGGCCGCACGGGCGTCCAGTCGATCCAGGTGACGGTAACCGACGTCAACGAGAAGCCGGAATTCCCCGCCGATACCGTTACCACCATGAAGGTGGCGGAGAACACCGACGCCGACGTTACCATCGGCAATCCCATCGCCGCCATGGACCCCGACGCGGGCACATCGCTAACATATGGCCTTGAGGCGTCGGGCGACCACGCGCACTTCGACATCGACACAAGCACCGGGCAGCTGAAGACCAAGGAAGCGCTGGACTACGAGGGCACGAACTCCTACACCGTCACGGTGCAGGTGAGCGACGGCGCCCTGAGCGCGGACATCGAGGTGACCATCACCGTAATCAACGTGAATGAGAAGCCGACCTTCGCCACCGACGCCAAGACGACACGCGACGTGGTGGAGGGCGCGACGGCGGTGGGGACCTACGCCGCCACCGACCCGGAGAGCGACACGCTGACCTACGGGCTGACCGGCACGGACGCAGCCGCCTTCGGCATCACGAGCGCGGGAATACTGACCCTCAATAGCGCGGCAGACCACGAGGACACAGTCCGCTACAGCGTCACGGTGCGTGTGCGAGACAGCAAAAACGCTAACGGCGATGCCGATACGGCCTGGGACACCACCTTCGATCTCACCGTCAGCGTCACGGACGTGGACGAGGCGCCGGACGCCCCCACGGACGTCAAGATCGTTGGGATAGCCAACGGGTTGCGGGTCACCTGGACGGCGCCGGACATGGCGGGCAAGCCGGTCCTTGGCGGCTACGACGTGGAGCACAGCCTACGCACCGCCGTCGCCTCTGGCTTGAACCCGGCAACCTGGGACCTGCCGACCACAAGTGCTGTCACGGCCGGGACAGGCTACGATATAACTGGCCTCACCCCGACTGAAACCTACCGGGTGCGGGTGCGGGCCAAGAACGGCGAGGGTCCCAGCGTCTGGACGTCGTACGTCACCGGCGTGCCCAACGAGCCGCCCTCCAGCAATGCAGCCCCGACCTTCGACGATGATGCCAACACCTCGCGCAGTGTGACCGAGAACGCGGCGGCGGGGACGAGCATTGGCAGCCCCCTGACGGCCGCGGATATGGACAGCGACACCTTGAATTACGCACTGGCGGCCAGTGGCGACCACGCCCACTTCGCCATCGACAGTTCCACAGGCCAACTGAAGACCAAGAGCGCCCTGGACTATGAGAGCAAGAATTCCTACTCGGTCACCGTCACGGTGGCCGACGGGAACGACGGGGGGGACAGCATCGCCGTGACCATCACCGTCACCGACGTGGACGAGCCGCCGGACAGGCCATCGGCGCCGACGGTTTCGCCGGCTTCGACCAGCAGCCTGAACGTGAGTTGGAGTGTCCCGGCCAACAAGGGCCCGGCGATCACGGACTACGACTACCGTTACAAGAAGACTTCGGAGGACAGTTGGACCGAGGTCACCGGCGGCTCAGCGAGCACTGCCCTGACGGCTGTCATCACGTTGCTCGAGAGTGGTACATCGTATGACGTGCAGGTGCGAGCGACCAATCCCGAGGGCACTGGCGACTGGTCCGCCGCCACCAGCGCTGCCACCACGAACGCCGCGCCCGAAGTCGTCGACGATCTTGCGGCAACGTCGGCGAGCGCCAGCGCCATCAACCTCACCTGGACGGCGCCGGGCAACGGCGGCAGCGCCATCACGGGCTACAGGATCGAGGTGTCCAGCGACGGCGGCACGAACTGGTCTGTGCTGGTCGAGGACAGCGGTTCCACCTCGACGGCGTACACTCACACCGGCCTGACTGCCAGCGCGACGCGGCACTACCGCGTTTCGGCCATCAACTCGGTGGGCGTGGGCGCGGCCTCCAACGTGGCCACGCCCACCACTGCCGCGCCTGTCGCACCGGGAGCGCCGACTGGTCTGGGAGCGACGGCGAATGGGCAGACGCAGATCAACCTCACCTGGACGGCGCCCACGAGCGACGGCGGAGCAGCCATCATCGGCTACCGCCTGGAACGCAAGACGGCGTCCGGGACCTACAGCGTCGTCTCTGCGAGCATCGCAGCCAACGCCACGAGCTATCTGGACAGCGGCCTGACTGCCGCAACGGCCTACACCTACCGGATACGCGCCGTAAACGCCGTGGGCAACGGGGGCTGGTCCAACGTGGTCAGCGCCACCACCGAGAGCGTGGCGCCACTGCCCCCCGTCACGCCACCGGGTGGTGGCGGAGGAGGTGCTGGCGGCGGCGGAGGTGGTGGCGGCGGCGGCGGAGGTGGGACCGCCCCGGCAAATCAGGAGCCGGTGTTTATCGACCCCTCCAGGGCGAGCCGCTCGGTACCGGAGGACACGGGTAGAGGGGTCGACCTCGGCGATCCGGTGGCCGCCACCGATCGTGACGACGATGCTCTGACCTACACGCTGATGGGCGACGATGCTCGCTTCTTTGACATCGACAAGAACACAGGCCAGCTACTGACCAATGCCGCCCTCGACTACGAAACCAGATCCAGCTACAGCCTTGAGGTGAACGTATCCGATGGCGAGGGCGGCAGCGACACCATCGACCTGACCGTCAGGGTCACCAACGTGAATGAGCCACCGGTCATAGCGGGGCCAGTCGCGACGGAGTACGAGGAGAACGGTGACGATGCCGTCGCCACCTACACTGCCGTGGACCCCGAAGAGTCCGAGGTCTCGTGGTCGCTGGCAGGCGATGACGCCGGAGCGTTCGCCGTCAGCAACACCGGAGCGCTGTCATTCAATGCGCCACCCGACTACGAAGCCCCAGAGGACGCGGATACGGACAATGTGTACCATGTGACGCTGCGGGCTGCTGACCTGAAAGGTATCATGGGTACGCTCCATGTGGTTGTTACCGTCACCGACATGGAGAACGATGGTATATGGACCAAGTACGATTCCAACAACAACGGGCTGATCGAGAGGGGCGAGGCCGTGTCCGCCGTCGCGGATTACTTCAAGGGCCTCATTACCAAGCAGCAGGTGCTTGAGTTGGTAAGCTTCTACCTCGCCAGTTGATCCGCCCGGACGCCAGGGGGCAGAGAGTTTCAGATGAGCAGAATGATGAGCTTGGCGCAAAGAGCTGCCGCGGTAGCGCTTGGTGTGAGCATAGTGATAGGGCTGGCAAGCATACTTCACACAAGTCCCGTAGCCGCCACGGAGCACAGCGCCACCCGGCAATTCTCCCAGGCGTGGGTGCTGCCGGGCGGTGAGCTTACGGTAACGATTACCGCCACCGGATACGGCGGTCTGGGTCAGGTCGTGGAGACGCTGCCCATGGGGTTCACCTATGTGAGGTCCAGCATGGAAGCCGCCAGACCGGAGGGCGGGGCCGTCATCTTCACCCTGCTGGGGGATGAGAGTTTCACCTACACCGTCAGGGCACCGCTGGAAGAGGGCGTTTACACTTTTTCTGGGGCGATGAAAGACTCGGGGAAAGCCGAACAGAAGGTGGGAGGCCACTCTGAGATAACCGTGAGCGTCACTGCGCCGTCCACGACCCTCCCCTCCACGGGACCCAGTGCCACCAGGTATTTCCCCGAACCCTGGATGCTATCGGGTGGAGAATTGGCGATAACGATCACAGCAAAAAGGTACGGAGTTTGGGGGAAGATCGTGGAAACACTCCCCGCCGGCTTCACCTACGCATCGTCCAGCCTGCCCGCTGCGACCACGGTCGAAGGCCAGACCGTCACCTTCTCCCTGGTGGGCGAGGAAACCTTCACCTACACCGTTATCGCGCCCGCCGAGGAGGGCACTCCTTCCTTTGCCGGGGTCCTGCATGACTCGAACAATGTCCAACAACCAGTGAGAGGCTACTCTGCGATAATCGTCAGGGACACTCCACCGCCAACTCCCACCTTCACTCCTGCTACGTCTCTGGAACCTAACGCCAGCAGGCGCCTCTCCCAGCCCCGGGTGCTGCTGGGTGGTGAGCTTACGGTAACGATCACCGCCACTGGATACGGAGGTTTGGGGCAGGTCGTGGAGACATTGCCCGTCGGCTTCAGCTACGCGTTGTCCAGCCTGCCGGATGCGACCACGGTCGAAGGCCGGACCGTCACATTCACCCTGTTGGGAGATGCGACATTCACCTACAGTATTACGGCATCTGCCGAGGCGGGGGCCTATGTTTTTGCCGGAGTCTTGAAAGACGTACACAAGGCCGAACAACCGGTGGGAGGTTCTTCCCAGATAGTTGTCAGCGTCACTCCTCCGGCGACACCTACTCCCATACCCACCTCGACGCCCATTCCTACTCCGACGCCGACCCTTACGCCAGTACCCACGCCGGCGCCGACCTCTACGCCAGTACCCACGCCGGCGCCGACCTCTACGCCAGAGCCCACGCCGGCGCCAGCTGCCACGGCGGTACCCGCTCCCACAGTTGCGCCGCCAGCGGTCGAGCGGGAAGAGGAGGGCGGTCTTCCCTGGCTGTGGATCATCGTCGTCGCCGGGGCAATCTTGGCGATAGGTGGCGCAATCGTGTATGTGTCTGTGCGTCGGTAGTACATTCCAAAAGAGACCTCCTGGCGAGTGGCAGTTCGTGGCGTCAGGTGTGGCCCCCGCCACTGCAGGAGCAAATGGGCCTGCTGCGGCAGGCGGGTTCGACGTCTCGGACGTCGACGTGATCAACTTCCCCGATGTGGACTGCGCGGGGCGTATTGCATACACAACTACCGGAAACACTATCGGCATCACGGCCGCAGAGGTCAGCCTGAATAAGGATATATATGCGAAAGCAGTGTTCCCGCCAGTGGCCGGTCCAAAGGAAGGATGCAGAGGACAATTACGCTGACCATCGCGAAACTATCAGCGTGGGGGCAATTGATGCTCAGCGCGTGGCAGACGCTCTGCCCGTGCTGCTGCCCCAGCTGGGGATCCCGGTGGATGCGGCGGGAGTGGTCGGACAGAGCGACAAATCCATTAGTCGTTTTATGCCGATCCACTCATAGTTAAGTCATCTCAAGGGCCGGACGTACAACACCATGTCTTGTTTGAGAAGATTGAACCTGAGGAACGCGCGTCCTCTTTCGGCATCTCTGCATGGGTTATCGCCGTTGGCGCGGGTGCCACCGGGTTCGTCGTTCTCGACTTAGCGATGCTTCTGGCCGTTCGGCTGCGTTGGCGGCGGACGCATTAAATCGGCTAGCTCTTCAGCGAGCGCATCTAATTCGATGAGGCACTGTTCCCTGTGGAGTGGAGGTTATGGCCGAAGAACCGATCAAGCCGAAGGGGCCGAGGCCGCAACTACGTCCCTGTTCGAGTGGACGCTCAGCCTAGAGCAGGCGCGGGAGAAGAGGTTGTGGACCTTTCGGCGCCTCGTCCACTCAGGTAAACTTATAACGCCTCGTTCATTCTCATCCGGCTCATCCGGTCATAAAGGAGCAAACAAAATGCGCCATCTCTCAATGATTCTTACGGTGTTTGGCCTAGTCCTCGTATTCGCCCTCATCGCCTGCAACAGCGGCTCGGAATCGGGCAATGGGGCGGAGTCGGGGGAGCATAGTGAAGACTCAGAGTCTGGCGAGGGCGATGAAGAATCCGGTACCCAGTACGCCCGCGGCGATACATTCGACGAGGTCAGAGCCGGGGCACGGCTGGTTCTGTCGTACGATTCGACCCCCAACGCCTTCACGGGCACGGTGGGAAACACTACCGAGACTACGCTGAGCAGGGTTAGGGTCGAAGTCCACCTCTCGAACGGGATCGAGCTAGGACCAACGACCCCGGTCGACCTGGCTCCCGGTCAGGTCGTGGAGGTCACTCTCCCGGCCAGCAGTCAACCCTTCACCTCATGGAGCGCACACCCAGAAGTCGGCTGATTCCGGGAAATTCAGCATAGCCTAGACACTCTGTCAACGAATTAGCTGACACATACAATTCCGAATGACGCGTTCCCCAACCATGTCATTCCGAAAGGAAAGAGCGTCAACCCCACTATGTCATTCTGAACGGAACGCAACCCCACTATGTCATTCTGAACGGAACGAAGTGGAGTGAAGAATCTAAACGCGTGCGTCTGACCGTGCGTGTGCATGTTCCGCCGCTGCGGCAGTGGGGACATAGATTCTTCGCTACGCTCAGAATGACAGGGCGGGGGTGCTCACGGATGACGAATGGGGCACTCACGGATGACAAAGAGAGGCACTCATGAATGGCAGGGGGACGCTCGGAACCCAGTAACTCTGGCCGACCATGTGCGGTGGGCGGCCTTGCTCACAGAAAATCTTAGGGTCTGGTACCCCTGGGCGGACTCGAACCGCCGGCACTCGGTTTAGGAAACCGATGCTCTATCCTCTGAGCTACAGGGGCACTCCGTACCGGGTAGGCTAGCCCCGCGCAGTCGTGAGTCGTGCCGCCGCCTTGGCCTTACTCTCCGCGGCCTCCAGCAGTTTATCGTACGCAGCGATGAACGCATCAACACCCTCATCGAGCAGTTCCGCGTGCACCTTCTTGAAATCCACGCCCAGCGTGGCGATGTCCGCCAGCGCCTTTGCCGACTGCTCTGGGTCGTCTGCGATTGAGGATCGAACCTCAGTCACGGCGCGGAACGCGTCAACCGTTGCTGGCGGCATGGTGTTGACGGTGTTCGGTCCAACCAGATCGTCCACGTACATCGTCTCAGAGTAGGAGGGGTTCTTTGTGCTGGTGCTGGCCCATAGCAGCCGCTGAGGCCGTGCGCCGCGCGCCGCCTGGGTCTTGAATTCCGGCTCGTCGGCTAGGCGCAGGAAAAGTTGATAGGCCTGCCGTGCATTTGCGACTGCGGCCCGCCCACGCAGGGCAAGCGCCGCATCTGTTCCAATCTCATCCAGGCGCGCATCAACTTTGCTGTCCACACGGCTTACGAAGAATGACGAAACGGATGCCGCCCGTGTGGGATTCGTGAGCCGAGCCACACCGCGTGTGTAGGCGCGCGCCGCAGCCTCATACTGCTCCAACGAGAACATCAGCGTGACGTTGACGTTCACGCCCTGCGCAATCAACTCTTCTACTGCCGGAAAGCCCTGTGGCGCTGCGGGCACCTTGATCATCAGATTTGGCCGATTGACCTCACCCCACAGTCGTAGGCCTTCGTTGATCGTCCCCTCTGTGTCGTTCGCAAGGTGCGGTGAGACCTCAAGAGAAACAAAGCCATCCGCGCCATCGGATTTTTCGTAGACGGGCCGGAGGATGTCCGCAGCGTCGCGAATGTCGCGGATTCCCACATGCTCAAACAGCTCCTTCGCAGTTGCGCCCTGGTGTGCGGACAAGTACGTGGACAGAGCCTCATCATAGAGATCACTGCCCGCCACGGCCTTTTCAAAGATGCTGGGGTTGCTTGTAATGCCCCGAAGTCCGTCCTCGTCTACCAGCCGCTTCAACTCGCCGGTGTCCAGAAAGGATCGATCAATGTAATCGAGCCAGAAAGACTGTCCCATATTGCGGAGTTCCTGCAGTGGATTAGACATGTCTCACTTCCTCTTCTGATCGCCAGTCCACGTGTCCACAATGAATACTGGCTGCTTACAGTATAGCCCCCCCACGAGGCGCGTGGCGGGTGTGGTCTATTGCGCAAGTGGGGTCAGATGTCGTTGGCAGGGTTGCTTGAGGCGATGGACAAGTTGCCCGAGGTCTGCTGCGCCCGGCGCTGGAGCGCCCGGTGATAAACTTGCAAGACCTCGTCTGCAACCAGGCGCCAACGATAGCGTGTAACGGTCTCCGCGCCGGCGTTTGCAATCGTGCTACGGAGGCCCGCGTCGCGTAGCAACCGGATCAGCGTCGCTGCAAATGCCTTCTCGTCATGTGGATCAGCAAGGAGGCCGTCGTGCTCGTTCGTAATCACGGAGCGGTGTCCTGCGATATCTGACGCGACAACGGCCCGTCCGGCGGCCATCGCCTGTATCAGGACGATGCCCATGCTCTCATTGCCGAGGGCAGGGCTGCAGAAGATGTCGGCAGTTCGATAGTAGCGTGGGAGGTCTTCATCTGAGGCATAGCCGATGAAGTGGACGTTCTCAAGTCCTCGCTCGCCAATGACGCGCGCACTCTCCCGGTCCATATTCCCTGGCCCCACGACGAGTAGGCGGCAGTTCGGGAATTGCCACCGTACTTGCGCATAGGCACGCAACATGTGAGGGAACCCCTTGCGCTTTTCCATGCGACCCTGAAATAGGATGTTGA
This sequence comes from Dehalococcoidia bacterium, assembly GCA_965224255.1. Classification (GTDB taxonomy): domain Bacteria; phylum Chloroflexota; class Dehalococcoidia; order UBA6926; family UBA6926; genus VXMO01. The sequence goes on along the minus strand of CBDCYO010000005.1, from coordinate 682,995 downwards.
GTTGCCCGTCCTGATATGTGGGTATCGGCGTGGCCTTCGCATAGTCGTCAATGTCGACGCCGTTTGGGATGATCGTGTAGTCGCCAGGGAAATACCGATTCGCAAACTGCCGGGCTGGTTCCGTGACCGCGATGCGTGCATCTAATCGCCGTACCCATCTCTGCAGCAGGAAGCGGGATACCCCCAGAGCGCGACGTCGCTCGGCATATGCATGAAACGTGCCGACCATGACGGGACTGGATGCGAGCCGCAAGAATGTCAACGGGAGGGTCGGCGTCATGGGCTCGTGCAGGTGGATGACGTCGAAATTGCCGCGTTCCAGCAAGGGACGCACGCGCTTGCCCAGCGTCAGGGATAGGGTGACTCGGGCGATGGACCCGGCCGTTGGTACTGGAATGGGGCGTCCAATCGCGACGAGATTGTCGGCGCCAACATCCTCGAGCGGTTTTGATGAAGAGGCAACGATCGTGACATCGTGACCGCGGCGCCGTAGTTCATTGCTGAGGCCGGTGATGTGGTTCGTGACGCCGCCGGGGTAGGCGAAATCGTAGGGAGAAACGAGAGCAACACGAAGTGGCCGCGACCCTTCGGTCGCGGCCACTTCGTCAGCCGTGTGATCTGCAATGGCGTTCATCGGAGTGACCGTCGGTTCATCCTACCACGACGGCCAACTCCCGTCCTATTGCACAGTTTCTCTCTAGCTAGAGGACTGCCTCTCGACTGCGTGTGACCTCATCGATGGGTGGAAGGGTGTCGTCAGGGCCTCCCTCATTGGCGATGAACGCCTCAAGGCGCCGCCGCGCGTCCTCGTCCCGCATCTGTTGCGGAGGTGACTTCATAAAGTATGCCGAGGGGGGAACCAGGGCACCGCTTATGCCGCGGTCCAGCGCTATCTTCGCGCAGCGGATTGCATCAATAACAACTCCGGCCGAATTGGGGCTGTCCCATACCTCAAGCTTGAGCTCCAGGTTCAGCGGCACGTCTCCAAACGTGCGACCCTCCATGCGGATATATGCCCACTTGCGATCCAGCAACCAGGGCACGTAATCGCTTGGGCCAACGTGGATGTTGTCCGGATCCAGATCAAAGTCAAGCTGTGAGAGGACTGAGTTGGTCTTCGACTCCTTCTTGGATGCTAGGCGTTCCCATTCCAGCATGTTGTAGAAGTCCGTGTTACCGCCAAAGTTAAGCTGGTACGTGTGCTCCAGCTTGACCGCGCGGTCCCCGAACAGTCGCGAAAGTACCCGGTGAACGATGGTGGATCCAACCTGCGACTTGATATCGTCGCCGATCACGGGTAAGCCCGCGTCATGGAATCGCCGCTGCCAATACGGCTCTCGTGAAATGAAGACGGGCACGCAGTTAACGACGGCAGTGCCGGCTGCAAGAGCCTGCTCAACGTACCACTTCGTCGCCATCTCACTGCCGACAGGCAAGTAGCTGATCAGGACGTCCACTTTGCGATCTCGCAAGATGCCGACGATGTCCGCCGTCTGTCCACCCGCCTTGACGATTTTCTTGGAAAGGAACTCGCCGAGTCCGTCATGCGTCATACCACGCTCAACGGTAACGCCCGTGGGGGGCACGTCTGTGAATTTATAGGTGTTGTTCGGCTCGGCAAAGATCGCCTCTGAAAGGTCCTTGCCGACCTTCGTCTCGCCGACGTCAAACGCGGCCACGAAATTGATGTCCGAAATATGATACGGGCCGAGGCGCGGGTGCATCAGGCCAGGTATGTCCTCGCCTTCGTGCGCATTCTGATAGTAGTGAATGCCCTGAACCAGCGACGATGCGCAGTTGCCGACGCCCACAATGGCAACATTAATCTTGTCTCCCATAGGTACCTCCCATCCAATCTGTCAGCTCGCGATCAAGCGAAATGGATAACTGTGCGTCCGCCCTCACCCCGGACGCAAAAAAGTAACTAATCACATTTACTGACCTCACGTCAAATCTGACACGCTGGGTCAGTACGGGGCATTCATTTCGTGTGGCTTGTAGCATTTCAAAAGCAGGTGCTACGCTTGCCTCAGCCATGGTCTATGATTTCCAGACACAGTCATTTCTGAGTGATGGCGTGCTTTCACCTGTGGAACTAATTCGCCGCGCCCACCACAACGGGTACGTGGCGATTGGGATTACGGATCATGTCGGCATGGGTGGCATGGGTGCCATACTTGAGCGGCTTGTCGCGGATTGCCGCCTCGCGCGCGAAGAGTGGGGCATTCAGGCGATTCCCGGAGTTGAACTCACACATCTGCCGCCCAACCGCATTCCAGAGGTGGCTGCACGAGCGCGTGAGGCCGGCGCGGCGCTGGTTCTCGTTCATGGGGAGACGCCTGTGGAGCCGGTGCTGCCGGGCACGAATCACGCCGCTGTCTCGTGTTTGGACATCGATGTGCTTGGCCATCCGGGCATGATTACTGATGATGATGCGGCACTGGCCGCTGAGAACGGCGTCTACCTGGAATTATCGACACGGAGGGGCCATTCACTTGCCAATGGACACGTTGCGCTGGTGGCCCAACGAACATCGGCGTTGCTTCTGGTTAACTCAGATGCGCACGCGCCGGATGATCTGCTGACTGAAGAGCGCGCACTCACCGCGGCCAGAGGAGCTGGCCTAGACGAGCACATGACGCGCAAAACGCTGACGGACAACCCTCGTGCGCTCACGGAAAAACTACTGAGCCGGGTGTAGAAACCGTCCTGCGAACAAACGCAGGACAGCTATCGAAATGGATCGCCAGAGCCTCTAGCCCTTGCCGATCCTAAATACCTTCGTATTGCAAACCGGGCACGTACCCTGAGTCGCCGGGCGCCCGTTCTTGAGCGTCACTTCCGTTGCGTTGCTGATTGTGCGCTTAGTCCGGCATTTCAGGCAATAGGCTTCGGTGTCTGCCATTTTCTTCCCTCGCGACTAGGTCTTTCCCATTGACTCTAGTGGCGTAGGCACGTCCATGTCAAGATGCAACACCCTCCCCATGCCAGTTGGGCACAGAAAACGTCCGGGATAGCGCCGCCTATTGTTGCAGCTGCTACGCTATCCCGTGCCAAAAACTGTGTGCGGATGCCACCTGCCTGCGACTGTGCGGCGAAGTATGGCCAGTAGGGAACCATCAGGCCTCAGCGCGACCGCATTGCCCGCCTCCGGACCTGGGCAGAAGACATCATCGAATTCACCCGGCACGTTTACCCAGTCTCCGGAGGCCGCCGCCAGATCCATTCCTGAACGAACCCGTCCCGTGAACCCAGCACGAACTTGAACTGCTGGCCAACCTGGAAACACGGACTCAAGCGGTGCCAGCGCCTTCGATGCTTGGTCACTCGCCACCGCCTCTTCTGCGTCCTCCAGTGTTAGTGAACTACCCTTGTTGAACGGCCCGACCCGAACGCGCTGTAAACTCTCAAGCACACCGCCGCACCCAAGCCTTTCTCCGATGTCCGCGGCAAGAGAGCGCACGTACATTCCACGTCCACACGTGACGCGGATATGAACACGCGGCAAAGTGACCGACTGAACGTCTATGCCATATACCATGACGGAGCGCGGGCCGCGCTGGACCTCCTCACCCCGCCGTGCAATTTCATACAGGCGCTCTCCTTGGTGCTTGAGGGCGCTGTACATGGGCGGCACCTGCTGAATTTCCCCAATAAACTCCGGTATGATGCTCCGGACCGCATCCTCCGTCACCTGGTCTGTCGGCCTCGTTTCCAGTACGTTTCCGTCCATGTCCAAGGTGTTTGTTATCGTGCCGAGTAACACGTCGGCCTCGTAGCCTTTGGCAAGCTCCTCGATGCGGTTGCTGAGCCGTGTCGCCTGACCGAAAAGGATGGGAAGGACGCCCTCCGCAGCCGGATCCAGCGTTCCACCATGTCCCACGCGCTTGACCCGGCTGGCCTTCCGCAGGCGCCTAACGATGTCGAATGACGTATTGCCACGTGGTTTCCAGACAGAAAGAAAGCCGCTGAGGTTAGGGTCCGCCATGTCCTACCCGTCCAGGTTTTCGCGTTGATCCTGTTCAGGACTCATGGTGTTCAGCAACTGCGTAATACGGTCCGCCCGCTCCATCGTGTCGTCAATGAAAAAGGTGAGCTCTGGTGTCCGCCTCAGACCGAGCGGCACCAGTCCCCGCTGCAGGAAACCGGAGGCGGAGTGAAGCCCATCAAGTGTCCTCTTGGCGCTCTCCGCGCCGCCGACCACGCTGACCCATACGCGGGCGTGGGCAAAATCCCGTGATATTTCCACCGCCGTGATGGTGACGATGCCATCGATCCGCGGGTCATTGATGTCACGCGCCACAAGCGCGCTGAGATGGTCTCGAAGGAGCTCATTGACGCGCTCCGTGCGCCGTGACATAGAGAGCCCTCCTGTTGTGCTGGCGGGTTCGCCTTGCGGGAAGAGGTGGGGGGAGGTCAGTAGGACGGTCGTTCCTGTTGTACGTACGTTACGATAATGTCGCCCTCTTCGAACGCTGCAAAGTCCTGGATGCCAATACCGCACTCCTGTCCAGCATTCACCTCCCGCGCCTCGTCGCGATACCGCCTGAGGCTGGAGATGGGGCCATCGATAATGGCCTCTCCACCTCGCAGCACGCGAGCAAGAGAGGCGCGTCGCACGCGGCCTTCTGTGACCAGGCAGCCGGCCACGCGTCCACCACCACGAACATCGAAGACCTGCCGAACCTCCGCGCGTGCCTCCTCCACTTCGTGTAGCAGCGGCGCGGCCAGTCCGCGAAGTGCGTTATCCAGGTCATCCAGCAACTGGTAGATGATGGCGTAGTTGCGGATTTCAACGCCCCGCATGTCCGCTAGACGGCGCGCGGCCGTCTCAATGCGGGAGTTGAATCCAACAATCGTCGCAGCTGAGGCAGTTGCAAGCAGTACGTCACCCTCCGTAATTGAGCCCACGTCCGCATGGAGAATCGCGCTGCGGGTCGTCTCATTGCCGAGCCGTGAAATTGAACTGCGGATTGCCTCCAGGCTGCCCTGTGTATCGGCCTTGATGATTAGATTGAGATCACGAACATTGCCGCTGCCGATCTGTGTTGCGTATTGCTCAAGGCCTGAGCGTTGCCGCTTGTCCGCAGTCTCTGCCGTCGCCGTCCGTTGCGCCGCTATGGCGCGGACATCCTCATCAGACTCCGGAACTTCCAGCACATCACCGGCACGCGGTACATTCCCGAGCCCAAGTATCTCCACTGGCGTCGACGGTCCCGCCTCAGGTAGGCGATTGCCTCGAAAGTCGGCCATCGCCCGTATGCGGCCCCACGAAGACCCCACCAGCACTGTCATACCGGGCCTGAGTGTGCCGGATTGTACCAGGACAGTCGCAACTGGGCCGCGGTTTTGTTCGAGGCGAGCTTCAATAACGGTTCCTCGTGGCGGCACGTCCGGATCAGCCGTCAGCTCCGCTATTTCTGCGACAAGGTGTACGGATTCAAGGAGATCGTCGAGTCCGTCACCCGTTCGTGCTGAGACTGAAACACTCAGCACATCCCCGCCCCAGTCCTCGACGAGCACTTCCTGTTCAGAAAGCTGCCGCTTAACGCGCTCCGGATCCGCTGCAGGCAGATCCATCTTGTTGATGGCGACGATCATTGGCACACCCGCTGCCTTCACGTGATTGATCGCCTCAATTGTTTGTGGCATGACGCCGTCATCCGCAGCAACGACCAGGACGGCAATGTCTGTCACATTCGCCCCCCGGGCGCGCAAGGTCGTAAACGCCTCGTGCCCCGGCGTGTCCAAGAATGTGATGGGAGCACCCTTGACGTCTACCTGGTGTGCGCCGATGTGTTGAGTAATGCCTCCCGCCTCACCGCCTGCCACATTCGTTTGCCGCACGGCATCCAAGATGCTGGTCTTGCCATGATCCACGTGTCCCAGAACAGTAACGACCGGAGGACGTGGTTGGGCATTCGCTGTCTTTTCTGCGTCCGCCATGCGCTCTCCGAGGGCAGCATCATCCCTTTCTGTCTGGCGCACATCAAATCCGTAAAACTGCGCGATGGGCATTGCGGCTTCGGCGTCGATTGCGTCATTCAGGCCAGCCATGACGCCCATACGCATCAGGTTCTTGATGACCTCGACGGGATTCGCTCCCACCTGTTCCGCAAGTTCAGCCACGGTGATTGCGCGCGATAACTCAAGGACCCGGTCGCCGGAATGTACTGCGCGTCGTTGAGTGGTCATACTGGGGACGTCTACCTTTCCAGTCGACTGCGGATCACGGTCTGCACCTCATCGCGGATGCGGTGGCGATCCTTTTCTGAAAGAGGCGCGCCGATCAGCAGACGGTGTTCAAGATAGTTGCCGCGGATGCCCCGTTCCCAGCATTTTTCATCGGCACAGAGATACGCGCCGCGTCCGGAGAGCTTGCCGGTGCCGTCAACGACCACGGCACCCGAAACATCGCGAACGATCCTTACGAGTTCATGCTTGGCCCGCGTCTCGCGGCAGGCGATGCATGTGCGTTGGGGTCTGCGCCTTGCTTCAGTGCCCTGGTGGTGTTCACGCTGTTTCGTTGGCGTCACGTCTAGCGATTGCCGCCTCTCTTCCCGCCACGCCGGTCGTCTCGGCCGCCACGGAAACGCCCGCCGCGTTCCGGGAAAATATCTTCGGCAAACCGAATGCCGCCGCCGGTCTCTCCCGGCCGCTCCGCCTGATACTCCTGTAGGAATGCGTCGAAATCGAAGCTCTGGGTTTCACCCTCACCCTCATCTTCGTCCGCTTCGTCTTCTTCCGTCTCCCCCTTGGTCTCCTCAAGCGCCCGCAGCAGAGCCTCTTCCTCTTCCTGCAGCTTGCGGAGATCCTCTTCGATGTCCTTGTCCGTCTGGACAGATGGCTCAGCCGCCGCCGATTTCGCGACTGCAATGCCCTCCTGCTCTTCGGGCACGCCGCTTTCCGGTTCGCCTACGCCGGGGGTCTCATCCTCAGCAGTTAGTGGGGCGGCCTCTACGGCCGGAGCATCCTCGGTTACCGCCTGGGCCTCCTCAACTGCGCTGACGGCCTCTGCGACGATGGCATCCGCGGGGAATTCTTCCTCAACCACCAGGTGCACCGCGGCCGGCTGTTCAGGCCCACGCGCCGTGCGCTCGGCCTCCTCCGCCAGGACTTCCGAGGTGCTGCGAATGTCGATTCGCCAACCTGTGAGGCGGGCGGCAAGTCTCGCATTCAGGCCTTCTCGACCGATAGCGAGACTCAGCTGTTGCTCAGGCACAATGACAAGGGCCGAACGGTCGCCCGTTATCTCGACACGCATCGTCTGCGCTGGGCTGAGCGCGTGACCGATGTAAACGGACGGGTCATCATTCCACGGAATGACGTCTATCTTCTCCCCGTGCAACTCATTCACAATGTTCTGGATACGCACGCCGCGCAAACCGACACATGAGCCGACCGGGTCAACGCCCTCCTGTCGGGCCTCTACGGCAACCTTTGAGCGATAGCCTGGTTCACGCGCTACATTGCGAATGACGACTGTCCCACTCATGATTTCCGGCACCTCCAACTCAAAGAGGCGGCGGATCACGTCCCGATGCGCGCGTGAAACAAGGATTCTGGGACCCCGAAGGCCCTTCTCCACTTCCTGGATGAGGACGCGGATGCGCTGGCGAGGGTAGTATTGCTCACTGGGTATAGCCTCCACGGACGGCAGAACCGCCTCCGTGCGTCCCAGACTTACAATGACCTGCCCCTGCTCAACCTTTTGGACGACGCCGGTCATCAACTCATTCACACGGTCGACGTACTCGTCATAGACCTGATCACGTTCCGCCTCTCGTAGGCGCTGCATAACAACCTGCTTTGCGGTCTGCGCGGCTATCCGGCCGGCATCCTGTGGAGTCTCGTCCACGTCCACTCTGTCACCGAGTTGCACCGTGGGGCTGAGCTTGCGTGCGTCATCGAGCGTAATCTCATCAGCCGGATCAGTGACAATCTCAACGACTCGCTTATGGATCGTGACGACGATATCCCCGGTTGTCGGCAGAATCTGGACGGTAATATTGTCATCTGCGACGGTGTCCTTCTTGAAGGCAGAAATGAGCGCCGCTTCAATCGCATTGAGGATGACATCGCGCGGGAGCCGGCGTTCGGTCGCCAACTGCGTCACCGCGAGCAGAAAGTCGCTTTTCATATGTCCCTCATTTCCTCTGCAGAGCACTCTGGGACGTGAGCGGCGCTAATAAAAAAAGTGGGATTGCCGCCCCACTCTCATTCCGCGCGGAACTCTTTCGTCCCCTCTGGCAAAGTGTACCATTCGAACCCCCGCACGGCAATTTTTGGTGCTCCCTCGCCCGACGTTCCCGGAGGTGTTTGGCGCGCCGTGGGTTCACTTCCTACGTGGGTGGGGAGGGTAGGGGAATGCGTACGGAGAATGTGGAACCTTTGCCGACTTCGCTCTCGACTTGAACAGTGCCACGGTGAGCTTCAATGATCTGACGTACGATGGCGAGCCCCAGCCCCCCGCCGCGCGTTCCGCTTTCGTCACCTTGCCCCATGCGGTCCATCAGCAGCGATATATCTTCAGGGGGGATGCCGATACCCGTATCCGTAATGCGCAGCCAGACAGAGCCCTGCACGCTTTCGGCAGAAATGGTGACTCGCCCGCCCGCCGGCGTAAATTTGATGGCGTTATGCACTAAGTTCACCAGTGCCTGGTGCAGCCGGTCCGGGTCGGCGCTGAATTCTGGCAGGTCCTGCCGCACGTCCACGGCGAGTTCGATTTCCGCGCGTAAGGACATGGACGACATCATGTCACGACAACGGTCTATCACATCTGCAACGGCAAGCGTCTGTAATGACAGCCGTGTCCAGCCCATTTCCAGCCTCGAGATGTCCAAAAGGCTCTCGACGAATGTCGTCAGTCTGTGGACCTCAACCAGCGCGTTTGAAATGAACGAGCGGGCGGCGTGTGGGTCTTCGATTGCTCCGAGGTCGAGCGTCTCCAGGGTGGCTTGAATGCCGGCGAGCGGCGTCCGAATCTCATGAGAGGCGTTCGCGAGAAACTCGTGCCGTAGCCGTTGGGCCCGTCGCTCCTCAGAAACGTCATAGGCCGCAAGCAAAACGCGCTGCTCCGTACCCTCCCTGTATGGAGTTGCAACCAAGCGTGTCGTTCGCCCTCGCTCACCCGTGTGCGTGATCTCTCCATCTGCCGTTGCCGACTCCGCCACGGCACGTCGGGCAATCTCCGCGGCTTCGTAATCACGTACAAGCCCAATGAACGTCGTATGCGTGTCTGGTTGTTGCGCGAACGAGAGCAGCTGCGATGCCGCTGCGTTCGTGAGCAGCACGCGTTCATCCTCAGACAGCACGATGATGCCCACGCTAAGGTTATCCAGAATTGAAACGAGGCGGCTATGTTCCGTCTCTGCGGCGGTTGTGATTCCCCGCTCTTCTTGCGCCATTCTGCCTATCAGCTGTGAAGTCTCCCGCACCTCTCTGCTCATCGTTGCAATTTCCTCGGCTAACGGGGATCGCCTCTTGCGAAGAGCCTGATTCAGAGTCCTGAGCGGCAATATCGTCCGCTGTCTGACGAGCAGGAGGAGCAAGATGGTGAGTATGCCTGCAGCAACGGACGTGTAGAAGAGGAGCCGCTGATATGGCCTGGCCACGCCGTTGAGGCCATCCAGCGGCACGGCGATGCGTACAACCCCGCTTCCATCAGGCAAGACGTGGGCAAACCAGGCGCTTTCAGTTCCGTATACGGGGTTTAGACGTTGCGCCGTCCCGCTCCCGGAAGGACCAAGTGCCAACAGGATCTCTTGTGCGCCCGCCTCCCGCGCCGGATCGGCGGAATCCCCGCCGGACGCGAAAATGACCATACCGTCGGCGTCGTGCAGAGAGACGTACCTGTTCGTCGCGTCGGCATATCTCTGAAGGGCATCAATCCCGGACCCGGCTGCACCCACTCCAGTCTGCCCATCAAGTGAGCCCACAATGGACGCAAGGGCGCGGGCGTTGCCAAGGTAGTAGTCCCTACTGGCGTCTTGGCCGATTCGTTCAAGTTGGATCCAGGCAAAGCCTCCGATGGAGATCAGAGCAAGCGTCAGGAGACCGCAGAGGGCCAGCCCGATGCGGCCCTGCATTATTTGAGGCATTCACGCCTCCAGTTTGTAACCGACGCCCCTGACGGTGAGAAGTATCCGCGGGTGCGCAGGATCATCCTCAAGCTTCTGCCGTAGCCACCGCATGTGCACATCCACCGTGCGCTGTCCGTCCGGATATGAATACTTCCATACGCGATCTAGGAGTGTTTCACGGCCAAACACAATGCCCCGATTCTCTGCGAGGAACGACAACATCTCAAATTCCATCGGAGTAAGTGTTATCTCTTTGCCATTACGGGTGACGCGGTGCGCCAGTCTGTCGATGATGATGTCGGCGCACTCGATTATGTCCGTCTGCCGCTCCTCGGCCTGGCGAGGTGAGCGACGTAGAATGGCCTTGACGCGGGCAAGCAGTTCACGCATGGAGAACGGCTTGGTCATGTAATCGTCGCCACCCATTTCCAGACCGACGACTTTGTCCACTTCGGACTGGCGCGCCGTCAGCATCAGAATTGGCACTGAGCTTCGGCTGCGCACCTTACGACACAGCTCAAGTCCGTCCGCGTCCGGAAGCCCAAGGTCAAGGACGATGAAGTTCGGCATCTGCCGCTCTATCTTGCCGAAGGCCTCGGCAGATGTTGCAGCAGACCGCACGGCATACCCCTCGCGGCTGAGCGAGTATGTTAGGGCCTCTCGCAGAGCGGGCTCATCATCAACGATGAGGATGGATGTCTCGGCGATTGGCATAGAGCACCTACCGTTCTTTGCCGCCTATCTGCACCACCATACTGCGAGCCAATACGTGGTTTCATGCAAAAGAACAGGGGGGAGCCTCAACGACTCCCCCCTGTTTGATTCACTGGGTTTGAGCGCTGGGGGGCTAGTGCGCCTCCGTGGCGCCACAGGAGCACGCGCCGGCTCCGGCGCCGCCACATGCGCAGGCACCGCCGCCCGCGCCGCCGCACGCACAGGCTCCGCCCGCGCCGCAGGCGCCAGCCATATTCGGGTTGCGAATGGTGAAGCCTGTCCGCTCAAGGCTGTCAATAAAGTCAATTTCTGAACCGATCACCCACGGCAAGCTGTCTTCATCGACGACAACCTTCACGCCGCAGGCCTCAATGGTCTCATCGGCCTCGGACGGGTCAGGCTCAATGGCCATGCCGTATGCAGGTTGCCCCTCGTCAGCGCCCTTGATAAAGACGCGCAGCGCGGCGCCTTCCGAGTCCTGCTCCTTGAAGAGATCAAGAATCTTCTCTGCAGCTGATTCAGTAAGCGTGATCATGTTTCACCCTCCAATGACACACATATGATGGACGCGCATCAATTTAGGGCAGTATAAGGCAGGGCCGCGGCGCTGTCTATGTGCTCAGGCCGCCAGTATGTTCGATTCGCATGACAGATCAGACGATAGGAGTACGTGGCATGAATCTCTATCCTGGGCGGTTTGTAATTTCGCGTTCAGACGCAGGCGACGTGTGGGCCGAAATTGGTCCCGGCGGCGTGCACATCTTGCGCGGACGCGCCACAAGTCCCGACGACGGCGAAGCACTTCTTCAATTGCGCCCCGACCAAGTAGAGCGACTCGATGCGTGGGCGCACCAAGATGGCTTGACCGTGTCGTTTAGTGGTGTGCTTGCCAGGCAGATCAAGGATCTTTCCCGCGAGGTCGGCCTTTCACCCCAGAACTTTGTCGTAGAGGCGCTCAACGCCTTCATTCAAGCTGGAGAAATGGCCGCCGGCCACTCCCACACTCCGCCCTCTGCCCAGAACATCGATCTCGACGGCCCGGGTGCCTGAGGTCTTACAACAGCAGCAGCGCAGGCCGCTCCAACAGCCTCCGTGTCTCGTTCATGAATTGCGCCCCCTCTGCGCCGTCCGTCGCCCGATGATCCGCTGACAGGGTCGCTGACATCATTTGCGCGATGACGATCTTTCCATCCCGGACAACGGGCGTTGCCACTATCGAGCCAATTGCTATGGCGCCTGCGTTAGGAGGCGTGATGATCGCCACAAAGTCCTTCACCCCGTACATCCCGAGATTGGACACTGCGAATCCAATCCCACTGATCTCGTTGGGGCGCAGCCGTCCGTCCCGCGCACGCCCTGCCAGATCCCTGGATCGTTCCGCGATGCGAAGCAAACCATCGTCGCCAACGTCCGACATCGCCGGTGCGATCAATCCGCCGCCATCCATCGCCACCGCAATCGAAATATCAGTGGTTTCGTTCGGAATAATCCCCTCTGCCTGGACAGTTACATTGAAGTTCGGGTGTGAGCGCAACGCGGTAGCCACTGCCTTGATGATTAGGTCATTGATGGTCACGCGATTTTCCGCGTCAATCTCCTCATTGATATCGGCGCGAATGTCAACGGCGCGTGTCATGTCAATGTCCACTGTGATGTAGTAGTGAGGCGCGGTCAGTTTGCTGAGCGACATGCGTCGTGCGATTGCCTGCCGTATCGGCGGCAGGCCGGCGGGAACGACGATACCGATCCTATCCGCAAGAGAGGGTTGTGCTTGCGATGTCATCTCCATCGCAGGTGACTTAGTCGTCCGTGTTGCCACATATGCCTCGACGTCACCCCGTGTAATTCTCCCACCGGGCCCGGTCCCGCGCACGTTGTTCTGAATCTCCTGCGACACAATGCCGGCCTGACTAGCAATGCGTCGCGCCACGGGCGTTACGGGCACGCGCTCACCCGTGTCTACGGCTCTGGTAGTCGAAGGAGTCGTGACAACTGGAATAACTGGAGGCATGAGGGGCGCGGGCTGCGTAGGCGTGGTGCCGGGGGCAGGCGTGCTCGTCTGGGAGGGGAGTAGTTCATCCGGAACTTCTTCTCCCGGGTCCGTAATCACGCCAATTGTCTGCCCAACAGGTACAACGACACCTTCCGGTGTCAGGATGCGCGCCATAATGCCGGACTCATACGCCTCAAGCTCTATGGTGGCCTTGTCCGTCTCGATCTCGGCAATCGCTTCCCCACGAGTGACCGGGTCGCCCTGCCGCTTCAACCAGCGCACAATCATGCCTTCAGTCATATCGAAGCCCATCTGCGGCATGATTACGTTGCTAGCCACGGCTGTCTCCCCCTGCTTGTTCCTGGGACCTCAGAACAGGCTGCGGACCTTTTCGGCCACCATCTCCGCCGTCGGAATCGTCAACAACTCAAGCGGCCGCGAATAGGGTGTTGGCACGTTCGCCCCCCCTACTCGCAACACAGGTCCATCCAACGAATCAAAGGCATTCTCATTGATCTGTGCGATTACCTCGCCTGCGAATCCGCCAAACTCCCATGTCTCTTCCACGACGACTGCTCTATTCGTCTTATGAACAGAGTCGATTATTGTCTGTGAATCCAGCGGCAGGAGGGAGCGCAGATCAATGACTTCCGCATTGATGCCCTCCTCTTCCAGTAGCGCTGCTGCTTGCAGCGCTACTGGTGTCATTCGCAGATAGGCGATGATACTCACGTCAGACCCTGACTTCGACACGCACGCCTCACCGATGGAAACCGTGTAGTGCTCATCAGGCACTTCTCCACGGCTTCCGTACAGGAGGGAATGCTCGATGTACATCACAGGATTGGGATCGGCGATGGCGGAGCGCAGAAGCCCAAGCGCGTCTGCCGCGTTGGATGGTGTGACAACCTTCAGCCCGGGCACACGCGCGTACCACGCCTCCAGACTCTGTGAGTGAGTTGCGGCCAACATATTACCGCCGCCACTGACTGTGCGAATGACAATGGGCACGTTGATCTGCCCACCAGACATATATCGCGCCTTGGCACCGATGTTGATGATCTGATCCATTGCGAGGAGCGAGAAGTTGATAGTCATGATCTCGACGATCGGCTTCAAGCCCGCGATGGCTGCCCCGATGCCCGCGCCTACGAACCCAGATTCTGAAATGGGCGTGTCAATTATGCGCTTCTCGCCGTAGCGTTCCATGAAGCCCTTCGTTACGGCGTATGACCCGCCATATGCGCCTACGTCCTCCCCCATGATGAAGGTGTCAGGATCGGAATCGAGCGCCTCCTCCAACCCGGTGCGAATGGCCTCCCGGTACGTCAGTTCGGCCATGACCGCGCCATCACGCGTACACGTTCGCAAACAATGCATCGGGCGAGGGAAAAGGTGAGTCCAGCGCGAATTGAATTGCCGCGTTGACCTCACTCTCCACGCCCTCGTCGATGGAGTCAATCTCATCTGGCGTTACGAGATCATCCTCGAGCAACCGGCTTGAAAGCAGCCGAATGGGATCCATATCCAGCCAGGGCTCGACTTCCTGTTGCTGCCGATATTCCACCGGGTCTGCCATGGAATGGCCTCGGAAGCGATACGTCATCACCTCAAGGAAATACGGACCGTTTCCGTCCCTGACGTGCTTGATGGCATCAAGCGTAGCCTCGTGTACGGCGAAGACATCCTGCCCGTTCTCCACGCGCTGACTCCGCACGTTGTGCCGGTCTGCCAGCCGATGGATAACTGGCTGCGCGGAGGCGCGCTCAACACGTGTCCCCATCCCAAAACCGTTGTTTTCCAAGAGAAACAGTACCGGCAGGTTCCACAATGACGCCAAGTTCATCGACTCATGAAATTCGCCCTCATTGACGGCGCCGTCACCCAGGAAACACACGACGATTGCGTCTTGTCCCCGGTATCGATTGGCAAATGCCAGACCGACGGCCAGCGGCATCTGGCCGCCGACAATGGCGTGCCCGCCCATGAATCCCTTTGCGACATCGAAGAAGTGCATCGAGCCACCCTTGCCACTGCTGACTCCGGTCGCTTTGCCGAACAGTTCTGCCATGCATGCCGCTGTGTCCAGTCCCCGTGCGAGTGCATGGCCATGATCGCGGTAGTGTGTAACGATCTTGTCGTCATCGCGCAGGGGAGAGATGACGCCGACGGCGACGGCCTCTTCTCCGATATACAGGTGAAGAAAGCCGCCGATGTTGCCCCGTGCGTAGTGCTCCGCGCTGCGCTCCTCAAAGCGCCGGATCAACTTCATCGTCCTGAGCATTGTTAGGAACTCAGAACGGGGAACCGCCAAGTCTGTTCTTGCGCTCACACGCAGTCCTCCATACAGAGAGTCTACATGTGTATGGCCTCGCCAAAGGCCGCCAGGGATGCCTCCATCAATGTCTCTGACAAGGTGGGGTGCGGATGAATAGCGCGCCCAATCTCCAGCGGAGTCGCCTCCAACATCCTGGCTACCGACAACTCTCCAAGCAGTTCAGAGCATTCCGGACCCACCATCTGCGCCCCAAGCAACGCCCCCGTATCCGCATCGCTGACAACCTTGATCAGCCCTGTGTAGTCGCCCAGGCTAAGCGCCTTTCCGTTTGCGCGATAGGGAAAGCGCCCCACACGAACGCTGATCCCGCGTTCCGCCGCCTGCGCTTCCGTGATTCCCACACTCGCCACTTGCGGATGGCAATAGACCGCGTGAGGGATATCCTCCGCGACCAGTGGCTGAGTCGCGCGTCCTGCGATGGCCTCCGCGGCGATCACACCCTGTGCCATTGCCGCGTGCGCCAGCAGAGGAGGGCCAGTCACGTCGCCAATCGCATAAACGCCGCTTGAGGACGTCTGCATCGTCTCATCACGCACGATGTAGCCCCCATGATTGGTCTCCACGCCCACAGTCTCAAGTCCGAGTCCCTCCGTTCGCCCCTGCATCCCCACGGCCACCAGCGCCATGTCATAAGGGATGATGCGAGCTGAACCGGCAACGTCTACTTCCGCGCCGCCGGTGGTGAGTCTAGTGACCCGGCTTTCCGTGAGAATCTCGATACCCTGACGTGTCAGCGCCTCTTGCAACGTCGTCGTGATCTCTTCATCTTCTTCGGGGAGCACATGAGGCATCAGCTCAACGAGTGTGACCTCACTGCCGTAGGCACGATAGAAATACGCGAACTCGCAACCTGTGGCGCCACCTCCGATAATCAGCACACGTGCCGGTAGCATCGTGCGTTCGAGGGCGTGCCTGCTCGTGACAACCGTTTCACCATTGACGTCTAGGCCGGGGATCACCCGCTCCTGCGCCCCCGTTGCGATGACAATTGCCCGTGTCGTCTCAAGAGGCTCCGGCCGCGTATCCACCGCAACCGTATGGGCATCCAGCAGCGTTCCCCGCCCGTTGATGACGTCCACGCCATTTGAGCGCAATAGGCCTCCAATTCCTCGAACAAGACGGTTGACAACGCGACGTGAACGGTCGATTGCAGCAGGGAGGCTAGCTTCAACAGTCCCAACCGTAATGCCAAAATCCGCGGCGTTGTTGACCGTATGGAGAACGTCGGCATTACGGAGAAGCGCCTTCGATGGGATACACCCCCAATTGAGGCAAAGACCGCCAAGCTCGTTGGGTTCGACAATTGCTGCGCGCAGCCCTAACTGTGCCGCCCTGATAGCGCACACGTACCCGCCGGGGCCCGCGCCAAGAACGACCACGTCATATCCTGCCATCCGTTGCCTCTCGTTTCTACAAATCCGGGAATCTGGGCTTGCCGTTCATTATGGTGCACCAAGCATATGAGGGCCGTTCAAAAAGGTGAAGTGACACCATGTTCAAAAGGTGTATTATCTGTTGTTAGGGCGGTGTAACGATAGTCGCTGTGGGATACCAGGAGGGGCATGTGCTAAACATAGTTACGGAAGAGCAGGTCGTAGACATTTTGCGTACGTGCTATGACCCCGAAATCCCTTTAAATATCTATGATCTTGGTCTCATCTATGACATTGATATCCGCGAAGATTGTGTCAGCGTCACTATGACGTTGACTGCCCCCGGATGCCCGATGGCGGGAACCGTCGGCCCTGAGGTGGAGAACCGCATACTGGAAATTGAAGGTGTCAACGATTCTCAGGTTGATATCGTTTGGGATCCACCCTGGACGCCGGAAATGCTCCGTCCAGAGGCCAAGGAACTACTCTCTGGACTCATGTAATTCTGGTCGCAAGCAATGCGAAATCTGAGAAAGTCACTACTTCGATTCCCTCTCACGGCGCATCCCCCAGTTCTTCCGTCGGTGCGCCCCGCGTGTAAAGATAATCGCTGAAATCCTGTTTGGCTGTAGTGGGGGGAAATGCTAGGGCAGCAATTCGCATTTTGCGATGTGTTCCAGACAGGGGAGTGGGGAAGTGACGCAGTTTCTTACTGAAGAGGCCGTCGGGGTATCTCTGGATAGTCGGGCGTACGCATTGGTTGCCCTGGCTACGGCGACGACCTTGCAGGATGAAGTAAAGATTAA
The DNA here is from genome assembly GCA_965224255.1 of Dehalococcoidia bacterium. GTDB lineage: Bacteria > Chloroflexota > Dehalococcoidia > UBA6926 > UBA6926 > VXMO01. Next base: position 665,686 of record CBDCYO010000005.1, on the reverse strand, counting down.
GCGTTCAGTCGCGGATGCTATTGCCGCTGGCGTGAGCAACAACGAAATCTTGGACGTGATGACCATTGCCGCCCGCATACAGCAGAGCATCAGACTCAATACGATTATTCAGAGCATGCAGGGCGTGCCCTCATCTGGGCCTGTTTCAGAGACTGCTGCCCGTGCCGCGCCTTCCCGCCGCCGTGGTCGTCCCCCGGGAAGCAGGAATGTCCGGCGTCGCCCACATGAGCTTACGACTCGGCCGGTGCCTGGGGCTCAACGCTCATCGGAGACTATTCCGGCAGCCTTTTCATCCCGTGCCGATTTCTGGAGCCAGTTGCTTGAGTACTTCATAGAGAAAATGCCGGATGCGCGATTGTCCCGCACAGAAGGTGTGCGCTCGCGCGGCATCCGGCTAGGACGTGGAAATATCGGACTCAGTTGGGCGTTCCGCCGCGGGGGACTCTTCGCAGTGCAGCTCATTCTGAATAATAAGGCAGCGGGGTCACCAAATCTGGATGGAATCTGCCAGTCCGTCTCCGCGTTCATTGGTCAACCCGTGGATCTCGAGAATAGGGGCGCGGATTACTCCACCATTGCCATCTACGGACCTGAGCGAGAGCGGGATATGACACTGGCCTCCGTTGAGTGGGGCGCCACCACCATGAGCCGCGTCTACGGTGTGCTCCGCAACATTGAGGGGCGCAGGCGGCGGCGAGGGCGACAGCGGCGTCGTCCCGACGAGGCAACGCCTGAGGGCCAGATGCTTGCCGCTTTCGATGTGTATCTCGGTGGCAGATCTCCAGCGTAGGATCGGCGACGTTCCAGGCGTCGCAAATCGATCCATATGAGACAATTAACCGCTGATCTGTGAGCCGTCCGTCGTTCCTTTCCGAGGCCGTAGAAAACGTACGAAGCCCCATTGTCCGTGCACTGGCTTTCCTTCGGATCCGTCCGAATCACCTGACTGTTCTGGGAGCGCTTGTCGCGGCTGGGTCCGGGTACATGGCGAGTCAAGGCATGCTTCTGCCTGCGGGACTGATTTTCCTGGCAGGCTCCCTACTGGATGGGCTGGATGGTGCACTTGCCCGCCACACCGGCTCTGAATCCCGTACTGGCGCCTTCCTCGATTCGGTTTTGGACAGGATCGGAGAGGCAACTCTTCAAATAGGTCTGGTGGCGTACTTCATCGACGAGGGCGACGATGTCGCAGTCGTTGCAACCGCTGCTGCGATGGCCCTGTCCATGCTTGTGAGCTACACGCGTGCGAGGGCCGAGGGTCTTGGTCTGAATTACAGCGGCACCATTGTCGCGCCCCGCCCCGTGCGTGTTCTCATTCTGGCTGCCGGCCTGATGATTTCCCAACCGCGCATAGCCGTCATTCTCGTCGGCGTGCTCTCGGCGTTGAGTGTTCTCCAGCGAATGTATTCGAGTATGGCCAGCCGCGGTAGCGAATATATGAGTAAGAAATCCTGATGGTTCGCGCTAGCTCACGGCCGGCCCTATCGTCAAAGACTCGTAGAATAAGAGAATCGGCCCCGTCCACGCGTTATAGAGAGCAGTTGGGCCGGCAGACACAACAAAAAACGCCTCCCGGTCATCACCCTCCCCGCGAAAGACGACCAGCGTCTCGCCGGACGATTCGGCATCCTCGTTTCGGGACACCCACCTGGCGTAATAGGACGGAGTTTCGTCTGTCCGCACCACTTCCTTCTCCTCCAGAATCATCAGTCCCGGCTGCAGACTCGTAAAGAAGTCCATCCGTGCGCTTCCGTACGACATCACATCTATTTGAGGCGGCGGGATGTCCCGCTCAATATCGATCGTGATGGACCCCTCGGGCGAGGCGAGGGAAGCGACGACCCCCAGCGTATCGGGGTGATCGCTAATGAGCCAATCGTTGGCATGACGGAAGCTAAACTTCAGCTCATCGTCTTGATACTCCACCTCATGGGTGCCCGGGATGAGGAAGGGGCTGGGAGTCGATGTTGCGCCATCGCCTGCGAAGCAGCCTGAGAAAAGCAGAGCCGCAAGAGTGAGCCCGGATACCCAGGCCGGGCTCAGACGCCACCAGCCGTTACGTTGTGCGGCGGGCGCCATCCGCGAATTTAGCGGGGCGCTCCCACGGCGCCTCGCAACCATGTCGTTAAGAATGCGTCTAGCTGCCCGCCCAATACGGCGTCCGGATCAGGCTCCTCATGCCCTGTGCGGTGATCTTTGACCATCTTGTACGGGTGCAGCACGTAGGTCCGTATCTGATTGCCCCACTCGGGCGCGATGAACTCCCCGCGCAGCCGCATCTCCTCTTCGCGCCGCTTCGCCGTCTCCCGTTCAGTCAGACGTGCCGTCAGGATGCGCATGGCAATCTCGCGGTTTCGAACCTGTGAGCGTTCATTTTGAACGGAAACGACGACACCCGTCGGGATGTGTGTCAACCTGACCGCCGTCTCGTTCTTTTGCACGTTCTGGCCGCCCGCGCCGCTGCTGCGAAACGTATCTACCCGCAAGTCTTCCGGGCTAATGGACACGTCAACGGCGTCATCGACGATGGGCAGAATCTCGACAAGCGCGAATGATGTGTGCCTCTGATGCTGGTTGTCGAACGGTGAAAGACGAATCAACCGATGCACGCCCGCTTCACCCTTCAGATACCCATACACGTTCGTCCCATCGATTTCCAGGTCGGCCCGTTTGATGCCCGCCTCCTCGCCATCCATCCAATCGAGGATCCGCGTCCTGTGCCCGTGCGATTCTCCCCATCTACGGAACATTGTGACCAACATCTGCGCCCAGTCCTGCGAATCGATGCCTCCCGCTCCCGCCTGTAACGACACAATTGCGGAGCACCTGTCATGCGGCCCGCCCAGCATAGACTGTGCCTCAAGTTCTTCGAGGGCCTTCTCGACCCCTTCTAGCTCTGCCTGCAGCTCCTGTTCGAGCCCGGCCCCGTCCTCAGCAAGTGCCAACTCTGTAAGCTCTACAAGGCCTCGCGCACGACGGTCGATGGACTGCCACGTGTTGATTTCGTTACGTAGTACCGATGCCTCTCTGAGGGTACCCTGAGCGCGCTGTGGGTCATCCCAAAAGCCAGGCTTGGCCGACTCTGCATCCAGCTGGGAAACGCGTGATTCCTTGCCGGGCAAATCAAAGACGCTCCCGGTATACAGAGATCCGATCAAGCACCTCTTGCGCGACGTTCCTCAGTTCAAGCATCTCTTCAATAACTCCATCATCTCTACCGTCTCTCGTGCGATTAAGTCTACAGGAGTGGATATCCGGTGGCGGCGTGATGTGCCAGATGCGTCGACACCGCCCCTCTGCTTGCGTCGGCGCGTGTGCCTGAGTATCATGCGCAGACACCGGTCGGGGTGTAGCGCAGCCCGGAAGCGCACCTGCATGGGGTGCAGGGGGCCCCCGGTTCAAATCCGGGCACCCCGACCATTTATCCGCACCATCGTCAGTGAACCACATAGGGGAACAGGCATGGAAGTCGCCTTCGCGTTCGTCTGTGATTACGCCGATAGCTCATCCAAGTTGACAGCCGTTGGCATCGGCTTCGATACAATTTATGCAAAGGAAGTGCCGATGACACATCCGGCCTTCTATGTTGTCGCGGCCTTTCGCTTCAGGGCAGTGGAGTCAGGTACAAAGAGCGTCGAGGTACACCTCATCGACGCGGATGGTGGTGAACTCATGCCGCCCCTTCGGACCCAGGTGGAGATTGGTCGCCCCGGACAGGGCTATCGCTACAGGACCCAGCGAATCGCCCTGGGGTTGCACGGCGTCACCTTTCCGGCTTACGGAGACTACGAGGTCTCCTGGCTCATCGATGGGCATGAAGCCACCCTGATTCCGATAAAGGTCGCTTCTCCGCCCAGTCGTGACTAGCCGGCCGACACGGTCAAGGCGGGGAGCCACGAAAGTCGCCGTCCGCATGATGTCCTAAACCCGAGACGCCGCTCCATCGTTTAAGACGAAATGGGCTGCTGCACGTGGTTGGCCATATCGAATTCCCGCCACGGTTGTTCCGCCGCCTCGTGCGCCCACCAGAAGCCGAAGTCATTATCCTTTGCAGCCTGATAGTCGGTATCGCGATCCCCCATGTGGTAGTAGGCATCAGCGGGGTTCTCGCGTTTGACCTTTCCGAGCTGGTGTTTTGCGGCAACGAAGGCCGGTGATAACTCCATCTGCTCCCAGATTGTCCGCTGGACACTCAGCGGCTTATCTGAACAACTGCCAACGATGAAACCCATCTCGTGTGCCGTACGCACCATCTCTGTTGTGACGCCACCCGGTGGATCACCAAGTTCCAGGGTTCCATCAATGTCAAAGCTCAGAACAATCCCCATTCTCCATACCCCTCAGGTTGGTGTTAGGAATGCAACTCCCTGCCGGTACCGGCAGGGAGTTGCATCACGACTCCAATATTATGACAGAACTCTCTAGCCAGGCGTAGTGGACATGACGACAGTGCCGGCGGTGACGGGGAGGACGCCGTGGCTCACGGCGATGTCCGCCCGTGTCGTCACCTGCCGCTCGCCTGCGCGGCCCTGCAACTGTTCAAGCGGATCCGTGATGAACACGGTTCTCATGCGGCCTGTGCCCATGTTGCCTCCGCCGGAGTTCAGTGGATTCGGGCCCTTCAGGCTGATGTCACCCGCATAGAAATCGTGCGCCTCGCCACGCTTCACGCCACGCCAGCCGAACGCCTCGATGTAGTACTGCGTGAAGACCGCGAACCCGTCGTACGGCGCGAAGATGTCAATGTCTTCAGGCTTCAGGCCAGAGCCGTTGTAGGATCGCTGCGCCTGAACGTCCGTCCATTCTTCTGTGTCATCCAGAGTTTGTACCAGACTCCGCGGCGAGAATTGGCTCTGCGTGTGATCGAGGATGTACACGGGCTTCTGCTTCATGTTTGCCGCCCGCTCTGCCGTGGTCATGACGTACGCAGCTGCAGCCAATACCGGCCGATCGCAATCGAAGATGCTGAGATCACGGGCGATCATGCGTCCGTTGAGGTAGTCCTCCTCGGTGAACTCGCCGGGCTCGTGCTGTGCGTAGTAGCTGTGTTCCCAGAGGAGGCCGTTCTTGCGCTCCTGCACGACGAAGGGGGCCATGCGGTCGTGATTGGAACCGTACTTCTGGCAGTACTGGTTGAATGTGAAGCCCTGGCCGGACAGTCCCCAGCCCCACGTGCTGGGCCACACGGCCATGCCGCGCGCCTCATTGGAGGGGTCCTGGTGATACCGCCCAGGTAGGTTGCCGTTCGGATAGGTCACGACGACGGTCTCTGCACGACCATCGGCAACGGCCTGCGCGGCCTGACCGATGACATTCCAGATGGGGTCACCATGGTTGTTGACGTAGCGAATGTTCTTCATGCCCATCTGGTTGCGGAGCCATTGGCCGGTGACGTGCGTCAAGCCGTCCTCAGAGTCGTAGGGCGGATCGAAGTAGGGGCGGGGTCCCCACACATCGCTGAGTGGTGCGCCGTTGCCCTGACCACCGGCGGAGCCGATGATGCCGTCGACATCATCAATTGTGATGCCGGCATCATCCAGGGCCTTCTGCACGGCAATCATCATGAACGCGCCGAGGGACTGATCGAGTGTCTCACCGTCCCAGCGGCGCTCCGTGGGAGAGTGTCCCCGCGCGACGAGGGCCACCTTGCCCCGACCGGACCAAATGCCGACGGGATCGTGATTGCGTTCCCAATTAACTTCACGTGCCATCTGTGTGTTTTCCTTTCTTTCCGATTGGCGTTGTTACCCGGCTCTCAAAGTGAGCCGTGCGCCTAGCCTACTTGACCAGCTTCCACTCCGGAACCATGCGACCCGGCGTGGCCTCGACAAACATGACCTCGCACGTGGCGCCAACAGGAATGTCCGGCTCCTCAGAGAGGTTCGTACCGAAGTCTTCGATGAGGTTCGTGTGGAAGTTGATGACGGGATCCTCCTCAAGCGCCACGATGACGTTGAGGAAGGGCTGCACCGGGTGCCATTGGACCAAGCGGGAATCGTAGGTGATGGAGTAGCCAACGATCTTGGCGCGACCGCTGGTCTCCTGCCAGGTCAGATGGAAGTTGAAACCACAGTCACGGCACGTGGCCTCCGGCGGGAACTGCCTGCGATCGCACATCGTGCAGTGCTGGACGATGAGTTTGCCTTCGTTACAGGCGTCCCAAAACGGCTGGCTCGCCGGGTCTGGAACAGGAACAATCGGTCGTGCCATGCTACCCCTCCCCAAAGTGTCTAACAGCCCTATGTCGTTCGGACAATATCACTCAGTCCAAGGGCGTGTCAACGTGGCGCTTGAGCGAAAAATCATGCACAAGACATATAAGTATGAGCGTATGTTTTAAGTGCTCGCACCGCGCTCTGAGGGTGGTATTGCGAGCCATAAAACTGGCGCCCAGAACCGGGGGCGAAAAGCCGAGAGCCCCCGCCGTACGGCGGGGGCTCTCGTAGGCCATTCAAACGGGAATCTTTAGCTAGCCAGGCGTAGTGGACATGACGACAGTGCCGGCGGTGACGGGGAGGACGCCGTGGCTCACGGCGATGTCCGCCCGTGTCGTCACCTGCCGCTCGCCTGCGCGGCCCTGCAACTGTTCAAGCGGATCCGTGATGAACACGGTTCTCATGCGGCCTGTGCCCATGTTGCCTCCGCCGGAGTTCAGTGGATTCGGGCCCTTCAGGCTGATGTCACCCGCATAGAAATCGTGCGCCTCGCCACGCTTCACGCCACGCCAGCCGAACGCCTCGATGTAGTACTGCGTGAAGACCGCGAACCCGTCGTACGGCGCGAAGATGTCAATGTCTTCAGGCTTCAGGCCAGAGCCGTTGTAGGATCGCTGCGCCTGAATGTCTGTCCACTCTTCTGTGTCATCCAAGGTTTGTACCAGGCTCCGCGGGGAGAACAGGCTCTCTGTGTGGTCGAGGATGTACACGGGCTTCTGCTGCATGTTCTTGGCCCGCTCTGCCGTGGTCATGACGTACGCAGCTGCTGCCAATACCGGCCGATCGCAATCGAAGATGCTGAGATCACGGGCGATCATGCGTCCGTTGAGGTAGTCCTCCTCGGTGAACTCGCCGGGCTCGTGCTGTGCGTAGTAGCTGTGTTCCCAGAGGAGGCCGTTCTTGCGCTCCTGCACGACGAAGGGGGCCATACGGTCGTGATTGGAACCGTACTTCTGGCAGTACTGATTGAATGTGAAGCCCTGGCCGGACAGTCCCCAGCCCCACGTGCTGGGCCACACGGCCATCCCGCGCGCCTCATTGGAGGGGTCCTGGTGATACCGTCCAGGTAGGTTGCCGTTCGGATAGGTCACGACGACGGTCTCTGCACGACCATCGGCAATAGCCTGCGCGGCCTGACCGATGAGGTTCCAGATGGGGTCGCCGTGGTTGTTGACGTAGCGAATGTTCTTCATGCCCATCTGGTTGCGGAGCCATTGGCCGGTGACGTGCGTCAAGCCGTCCTCAGAGTCGTAGGGCGGATCGAAGTAGGGGCGGGGTCCCCACACATCGCTGAGTGGTGCGCCTCCCGGCTGACCACCGGCGGAGCCGACGATGCCGTCGACATCATCAATTGTGATGCCGGCATCATCCAGGGCCTTCTGCACGGCAATCATCATGAACGCGCCGAGGGACTGCTCAAGTGTCTCACCGTCCCAGCGGCGCTCCGTGGGAGAGTGTCCCCGCGCGACGAGGGCCACCTTGCCCCGACCGGACCAAATGCCGACGGGATCGTGATTGCGTTCCCAATTAACTTCACGTGCCATCTGTGTGTTTTCCTTTCTTTCCGATTGGCGTTGTTACCCGGCTCTCAAAGTGAGCCGTGCGCCTAGCCTACTTGACCAGCTTCCACTCCGGAACCATGCGACCCGGCGTGGCCTCGACAAACATGACCTCGCACGTGGCGCCAACAGGAATGTCCGGCTCCTCAGAGAGGTTCGTCCCGAAGTCTTCGATGAGGTTCGTGTGGAAGTTGATGACGGGATCCTCCTCAAGCGCCACGATGACGTTGAGGAAGGGCTGCACCGGGTGCCACTGGACCAGGCGGGAATCGTAGGTGATGGAGTAGCCAACGATCTTGGCGCGACCGCTGGTCTCCTGCCAGGTCAGATGGAAGTTGAAACCGCAGTCACGGCACGTGGCCTCCGGCGGGAACTGCCTGCGATCGCACATCGTGCAGTGTTGGACGATGAGTTTGCCTTCGTTACAGGCGTCCCAAAACGGCTGGCTCGCCGGGTCTGGAACAGGAACAATCGGTCGTGCCATGCTACCCCCCTAGCATCATCTGCTTACCATCGGAACGTAGCATCTGCACTTTCACGCTGTCAATTGGAATCTCCAGACCGACCGGGTATAGACCATACGAATTGGGCACGCGGCACAGCCTAAGGGACGGCAGCCAGAGAAACGGAAAACCCGCCGGTCATGTGACCGGCGGGTTTTGAGCAACCGGATTATCGACCTACGACGGAATCTCGGTCGCAAGAACGAGCGACGACATGTCGCTTATGTATCCCCGTCAAGTATTCACGAAGGCTGTGTTATGCACCGGAACCTGGTGATTCTCTGCACGTCCCATCAGCTGACGTACTGCCTCGACGACCTGTGTGGTGCCGGCAGTTGACTGCCCATTGGAGAGCTGCCCACCGCCGGTATTGACTGGGAAATCGCCTTTCCATGTCGTGTCACGATCCTGATAGAACTGTCCTGACGTGCCCTTGGGGAAGAATCCGGAGTCCTCGAGCGTGACCATGACCGTGATGGTATAGCAGTCATACATTTGGGCCATATTCATGTCATCCGGCCCAAGGCCGGCCATCTCAAACGCGTTCTTTGCGGACACAACACACGGCGAAGTCGTGATGCGTCCAACCCAGTCGACTCCATGCTCTGCGCGGAAGTTATGCTGTGCCGCGCCAAGCAGATAAACGGGAGGATTGCGCAGCGCCCGCGCCCGCTCCGGCGTCGTGACGATAGTGGCCGCGGCGCCCTGCGCTGGCATGACGCATTCAAGCAGGTGAAGGGGATCCGCGACAAGCCGGGAATTGAGGATATCCTCCTCATTCGCAGGCTGTCCGTTGAAGAAGGCGTTTTCATTTCCTTGTGCGTTGAAACGCTGATCCGCTGCCACACGCGCCCGCTGAAAGTCCGTTGTCCCGTACTCCCAGGCATGTCGCCGCGCTATCTGTGCGTACCAGCCATTCGCTGCGATGACCGGGCCGTACGGCGATACAAATTGTGGATCCACGTGGTCCGGCGCGGGCGCGTACATCCCTGGAGTTGCTGAAACAGGTCCAGCACCGTTGATGCACAGCACCGTATCCGCGTAACCCGCATGGATCGCTGCCGCGGCGACTGCCACGAAACTCGCGGCGTTCTCGTTCAATGCCGTCGCAAAGTTAGGCTGCAGGCCGATGTACTCAGCAAAATCGTAGGCAAACCCGAGGCTCGGCAGCCCGAAAGGTGGCTCTGCGATGATGCCGTTGATGTCCTCTTTGCGGATACCTGCATCAACGATCGCCCCTGCCGTCGCCTCCGCGTACATGCCCATGAAGTGACGTCCCGCATATGAGCGACGATGCTGCAACTCGTGGAATCCCACGACTGCCGCCTTGCCCCGAATACTCATCGTGCTACTCCTAGCCGCGCCCCTTACGCCTAGGGGCTGCTACTGCTTGACGTATCCGCCGAAGCGTATAGTGCGCGTCCTCTCCTTCCCTGTCAATGCGCGTGTTCGCAGTCGTTGCAGCAAGTTTCACCTTCCTGTAGGATGCCCGCGTATGAACGAACGTATGTCCTATCATCGAAAGAACGAATCAGAGTTGACCTACGCCCTCAAATGGGCCGCATGGGAATGGCTCTATACGTTTGTCCACTGTCGTGTCATCGGCTTCGAGGTCACGTTTGAGGGACCCGGCGGCCACGTTGTCGATGTCGCGGGTGTCGGCAAAGACAAGGCGCTCTACGTCGTTGAAGTGAAATCGTCTCTGGCAGATTTCCGCCGTGATGACAACGATTTCCGTGACCGCGAGCGACTCCGAGAGGGCGAAGAGGCTCTCGACCGCATGTTGACCCTCACGGAAGGCATAGCCAAGAGCGCTCAGGATGGGGAAGTTGCCTCGCAGGCAACCATGGATGCCGAGTTGATACATCACCGCATGCGTAATCTCAAGGCCAGGGCCGGACGACTAAGCACCAAGTTTCACGACCCACGCTTTATCCGAATCGCTGACTACAATTACCTCATGGCTCCGAGCAATGCCATCCGCCGCTCCCAGCTCCCTCCTCTATGGGGGTTGCTCACGCCGACGTCACGAATCGTCGTTCAAGCGCCACGCACCGGGGGTAGTCGTCCTACACACATGTACGCCGCCGCTTTACGTGCCATTGCCCGTGCCAATACGCGCGACATGATGCGCGGCCACGGCGTCACATGGAGTCGTGAAAGGACTGCATTTCCGGCGCTGCACCCTCTTCGTCACGCGTAGGCCATGGGCGGAGAGGGTAGAGATCCGTCCTTGTCTCTAAAGAGATGCTCGACAACTATCGACTCTATAGCCCACCAAAAGGAAGAGTTGCTCAGTCATGTGGAGGCGTCGTCGGCTCGTGGTGCGTGGCCGTGTACGCCTCTCGATAGGCGTGACGGGGCAGGGCAATAAGCGCCCGTCGGCGCTCCCCATTCAGCGCAATAACCAACACGGTTACACCCAGGTATATGAAAGAGAACACCACGCGGACGGCTGCGAAAGGAAGGACAAGTTGCGCCGTAAACAGCATGAGCAACCAAACCGCGCCCCGCGGCCCCATATACAGCGGTGCTAGCAGCACAACGGCAAACAGGGACTGCGCCGCAGTAAGAAATACCTCCTGTGCCTGACGATCATCGAGCGGCAAGGCGACCGGACTACCAACGGACACGGAGTAGACAATGGGTAGGCTTCCGACGAGCAGCGACCATTGATTGACCTTTGCGGAGACGAGCAGTCCCAACGCGGACGCAGCATCGCCTCGCACCGCGAAGATGCAGGCGACTACAATCTCAGGGGCCTCTGATGCCAGCGGCGCAACCCACTGGATCAGCAGGAACTCGTCGATGCCGATGCTCTTGCCCGTTTCGATCATGCCCTCCGCGAATGGCTCCGCGGATAGGAAGATGACCACGGCGGAGAATGCGAAGAACATGAGCACGGTGGCGCGCCGTCGTGCAGGCCTCAAGTTGCCAATCAGCGCCGCCGGTCCCACCATCTCCGGCGCGATCACCTCTGAGCGGGAGCTGAACCACATGTACGTGCCAAACAGCCCGATGAGGACGACGGCATCAAACAGATCGATCTGCCCCTTGAATGGAATCGTGAACGCATAGAGTGTCGCCGCGGCCAAGAACAAGAGTTCAATCGATTGACTGCGGTTCAACTGTACGCGGGCATGGCGATCTTCAAGGTGTCCCACGCCGGGGATCCTGCTTGCGATGCGCATGATGATCCCCTGGGTTTGGCCAATTGCTCGTGCTCCACTAATGCGTCGCAACCCCTTGAACCAGACAATTGCAACTACCACAGGCCACGCAACGCCAATGAGGAGTCGATTCGCTCCAGTCATATTCGCGACGGCATAGCCGGCATACTCGGGATCAGTGCCGGCCTTCCACACAAGGCTGAAATCGACTGCATATTCCGGAAGGATGGTGATGATGGCCACGAGCGCGAGGGCCAGGCCGTGTGAGATGTCGTGCTCGAACGCCTCCGCCGCCCACGACAGCAGGAACGCGGCAGATAGGATACCGACGCCGTAGAAGAAGGAATTGATCAGAGGGTGAAGGTGCACGTCCTGCGTGTGCCCCTGCACGAAGAGCGCGATAGCCGGGAGCGTGCCGACAAACGCGACAATAATGAGGATGTAGTTACGGTTGTACGTGATTGACACAGCGGTAGCGTGAGTGGCTCTCTATCGGCGCTGCACTCTGGCGTCAGATAAAGCACAGCGAAAGCGCAGCGAGCCACTTAGTGGGAGTATACTGGTTTCTGGACTGCATCAGCGGTTCAGCATGCTTTGGTGGGAGACCCCTATGGGGTCAAGGGTTGCTTTGAGGTTCCTTAGACAGGCGATGGTGAGACTCGGCCAGAATCAGCGTGGACACGCACAATAGTTAATGAACCCTAGGATCTTCCGCAATAGCTTCATATGGGTTTTGGTCGCCGTGGCTCTGGTGGCCATCCTGTTCACACTGCTCCAAAACGCGGGCGGTGACAAAGACCAGTCCCTCGGCTGGCTCATCGATCAGGCACGCGCAGGAAACATCGAATTCATCGAGGTGTCCAACAACTCGATGGAGGTCATGACAACCGATCAGCGGTCCTACACCGTCAACAAGGAAGCTGATATCTCCGTCTTCGAGATGCTGACGCAAAGCGGTGTCGCGATTGGCGGCGCCGGTGCAGGTAAAGTTGACGTCCGTCCCCGCAGCAGGGGCGGACTTGGCAGCCTATTTGGACTCCTCATCAACTTCCTGCCACTCATTTTCTTTGGTGCAATCCTGATCTTCTTCATGCGACAAGCCCAAGGCGGCAACAACCAGGCATTGAATTTTGGACGAAGCCGCGCGCGTATGTTCACGGGCAACCGCCCTGCCGTCTCCTTCTCCGATGTCGCTGGTGTTGAGGAGGCCAAGATCGAACTTGAGGAAGTTGTGGAGTTCCTCAAGTTCCCTGAGAAGTTTGCAAGCCTGGGCGCGCGGATTCCGCGGGGCGTCCTGCTTGTAGGCCCGCCCGGCGGCGGCAAGACCCTCCTCGCACGGGCCGTGGCAGGTGAAGCCAGCGTCCCATTCTTCTCCATCAGCGGTTCAGAATTCGTTGAGATGTTCGTTGGCGTTGGCGCAAGCCGCGTCCGTGATCTCTTCGACCAGGCCAAGCGCAACGCCCCAGCCATCGTCTTTGTCGACGAGATTGATGCCGTTGGGCGTCACCGGGGCGCGGGCCTCGGCGGCGGACATGATGAGCGGGAGCAGACCCTCAACCAGATCCTGGTTGAGATGGACGGCTTTGACAGTTCCACCAACGTCATCGTCATCGCAGCAACGAACCGCCCAGATATCCTCGATCCGGCACTTCTGCGCCCCGGCCGCTTTGACCGGCGCGTCACCGTCGACCTGCCGGACGTGCGGGGACGCATCGCCATCCTTGACGTGCATGCCCGTGGCAAGCCCCTTGATCCTGAGATTGATATGGAAGTTGTTGCCAAGCAGACGCCTGGGTTTAGCGGCGCGGATCTTGCCAACCTGATCAATGAGGCCGCCATTCTTGCTGCCCGCCGTGACAAGAAGCTTGTCATGTACGATGAGCTCGCCGAGGCCGTCGACCGCGTGTTTGCCGGGCCGGAACGCAAGAGCCGCCTCGTTACTGAGCGCGAGAAGCGGGTTACGGCATACCACGAGGCGGGGCACGCCCTTGTCGGCCACCTTGTTCCCAATGCTGATCCCGTCCAGAAGGTCACCATTGTTTCCCGCGGCATGATGGGTGGGTACACGCGTTTCCTCCCCAAGGAGGAGAGCAGGTTGCGCACTCGATCCCAATTGATTGATTCCATCAAGGCTGCCCTTGGAGGCCGCGCCGCGGAAGAAATTGTCTTTGACGACATCTCCACCGGCGCGTCAAATGACATCGAACAGGTCACGAACATTGCCCGAAACATGGTCACCACCTATGGCATGAGCGAGAAACTCGGCCCTCTTACCCTTGGAAAGCGCGAAGAAATGATCTTCCTCGGGCGCGAAATCTCCGAACAGCGCAACTACGGTGAGCACGTCGCGGATGTCATCGACCAGGAGGTCAATAAGATCGTCTTTGGCTCCTACGATGAGGCGAAGCGCATCATCAACGACAACCGTCCCGTTCTTAATCGCCTCGCACAGCACCTCATCGTCGAAGAGACCGTCGAGGGCGATCAACTCCAGCATCTCCTCGATGATCCCATTGACCCCACCTCTGACGAACCCGTCTCCGTAGAGGCGACGTAGCCCCGCCGGCACCCCGACGCCGTCCCTTCGAACGCGGACACTGACGTGCGCGACGTCCTACAGGCCCTCGCCGCCGGCGAGATCACCATCGAAGAGGCCCACCGCCGTCTAAATCTCTATGCCATTCAACAGGTTGGCGGCATCGCCAACCTCGACACGGGACGCATGACTCGCACCGGCAAACCGGAAATCGTCCGCTGTGCCGGAAAACCCGTCGAACAGGCCATCGAGCTCGCACTCCCTTTCTTGGATGAGCCGGGCGTCGTTGCCCTCTCCGGCGCCACCGCAACACACGAAACGGCACTGCGCGCCGCTCGTCCCAATACGCAGATTCACTTTGAACCCACAGCCGGCGTCCTGATTGCCCGCGACCCTGAAAAGTCTCAACCTAGACCCATTGGCACGACCGCCATTGTCACTGCCGGCGCCTCTGATATGCCTATCGCCCTTCAGACGCAACTCATCGCAGAAATGCTGGGTGTAGAAACAACGGTCTGGTCGGACATCGGCATCTCCGGCCTCCACCGACTTTTCCCCGCCCTCGAGGCGGTGGTCGAGTTGGATCCGGACGTCGTCGTTGTGATCGCCGGGCAAGAGGGGGGGCTCGCCCCCGTCGTTGCGGGAATCCTTGACGTGCCCATCATCGCCGTCCCCACCTCGACGGGAACAGGATATGGCGGTGAGGGTATCGGCGCGCTCTCGACGATGCTTCAGTCGTGCTCGCTTGGGCTGGCCGTCGTCAATATCGACAACGGCATTGCTGCCGGCGTCATGGCTGCCACCATCGTGCGGCGCGCCACGCGGAACAGGGAGTCGCCCGCCACCTACTCTCCGCCTGCCACATAGGTGAGATCCGGCACAATCGTGACGAAGCGATTCAGAGAATCGTTGAAAATATCAGGCATTTCCAGATGTGGAAAGTGCCGCGAGAGTGGAATCGTATCGAATGCCGCGTGAGGAATCGCCTCCAAAAGCCGCCCAGCTTGTGCCACCAGCGGATCATCCTCGCCAAAGATGATTAGCGTGGGCGCCTGAATTGATCCGAGCCGCGAAGTTGCGTCCCATTTGGCTGCCGCGACGAAGTCCCGGATAGACGTCACTGAGCGTTGTGCCAGCCGAGCCGCCGAGAGTGCGTCTGCCGGCAGAGGCAGGTGAGGATCACGCAGGCCGCGCAGGGCGCGGCTCTCCAGGTAACCTGCGGGATCTCCGGCGAGATCGGCCGCAGCGTCCGCTGCCCACGGGAATGTGATGCCTGTTCCGATAAGGGTCAGCCCCTCAATATTCCGCGGCTGGCGATGGGTATATTCCAATGCAATCGCGCCGCCAAGCGCGTGACCAACAAGTATGACGGGCGCAAGCCCCAACGTGTCGATAAACTCCCCCAGAAACATCCCCCACTCAGAGACGTCTTCCAGTGCCTCCCCACTTGATTGCCCATGCCCAAGGAGGTCCAGTGCAATCGGCGTCTGGGACGGCGCAAAGAATCTCAACTGGTCGGCAAACAGCCGATGATCGACACCTGGTCCATGGACGAAGAGAATCCGTGCGCCCGGCGCCGTCTTGCCAATCTCATGCGGGCTGGCGTAGTAAACGGACTCCCCACCGATATTTACGTGCGGCATTGCATCTCTACTCTACATGAGGAGTCCGCCCGCTATAATCGAAGATGGCGCCACAAATGCGCGCCATAGGAGGGTTCGGCCCATGTCGACATCGGAACACGTCCGATTGACCAGCCTATCCCACTGCGCTGGTTGAGCGGCCAAACTCGGCCCCGCCGAGCTCGCGCAGGTTCTGCGCGTTCTTCCTCCCGTCACGGATCCCAACCTACTCGTGGGAATCACGACGGGCGATGACGCCGCTGTTTACCGTCTCAGTGATGACATCGCCCTCATCCAGACCATCGATTTCTTTCCGCCTGTCGTGGATGACCCGTATGACTACGGCGCCATCGCGGCGGCCAACGCGCTCAGCGACGTCTATGCAATGGGCGGGCACCCACTCATCGCCCTCAACGTGGTAGCGTTTCCGGACGAACTGGACAAGGAAATCCTGACCCGCATTCTGCTGGGCGGTGCGGAAAAGACCGCTGAGGCGGGAGCGATCATCGTCGGTGGCCACACGATCGACGATCCGGAGCCAAAATATGGCCTCTCCGTCACCGGCATCGTCACCCCCGGCCACCAGGTTGCCAATGTTGGCGCACGGCCCGGTGATGTCCTCATTCTCACCAAGCCCCTCGGCTCCGGCGTCCTGACGACGGCCCACAAGAATGGCGCGCTTGATGCCACAACCCTAGCCGAAACGGTCGCCGTCATGTCACAGCTTAATCGCGAGGCGTCAGAGGCAATGGTCGAAGTCGGCGTCAACGCGTGCACTGACATCACTGGATTCGGCCTGCTGGGCCACCTGAAGGGGATGATTGACGGCAGTGACGTGGGCGCGACGTTGTTACTGTCTGATATACCCACTATCCCGGCAGCGTGGGAGATGATCGACCGCGGATTCGTACCCGGTGGCACGGGCCGCAACCGCATGTGGATTGAGGATACCGTGGGCTGGCATCCGGGGATTTCTGATGCGGGTCGCATCATGCTCATGGATGCGCAAACCTCCGGCGGCCTGCTCATTGCCGTTCCTGCTGACAGGCGTGATGCCCTGCTGAACGCCCTTCAAGCTCGTGGCTCGACCGCTGCCGTCATCGGTGTTGTTACGGAGCAACGTGAAATCAGTGTGCAACCCTAATTCCGCATCCGTGATTTCAACGCGAACGACTGCCCAGCCCGATGGCGCCAAACAGTGGGTCTGGAGATAGCAAATGGCCACCTTGGAAATTACACGGCAATTCGTCGACGAAATGATCGACCACGCTCGGCAGGACGCCCCGAACGAGTGTTGTGGCGTCCTCTTAGGCCAGGATGGGCAGGTCATCGCAATCCGTCGGGTCACCAACGCGGAGGCGAGTCCCTTCCGCTACAACATGGACCCCCGTGAGTTTTACACCATCTACAAGGAATCTGAGGAGCGGAGTTGGGAGATGTGGGGCTTCTACCACTCCCACACGCACACCCAGGCATTCCCATCACAGACCGACCGCAACCTGGCCGCGTGGCAAGATTCCTACTATCTCATTGTCTCGCTTGAGAACGAGGCCGCGCCCATCATTCGCGCATTTTCCATCACGGACGAGGATGTAGAGGAGCACGAAATCCACGTCACGGAGGCGCCGGCGCGCGACCCGGCCTGATGTGCCTAATAGCCGGCATCGCTGCCGCGGCCATTGGCTGGCTGACACTGGCCGCCACGGCTATCTGGTATGAGTCGAGTGTGGTTCCTGAACTCTACGTCGGCGACAGCGTCGCCCCGTTCGTTGCCGTCGTCATTGTGGGCACCATCGCATTCCTTGCCGTCCTTGTGGGCGCGATACGCCGCACGTGGGGTAAGGTGGACGGGCTCCCAACGATGGCCATAGGAGCCTTCGCCCTCCTCGCCATCATCTTCAGTTCACTCACGACGACAGGCGTCCTGCTTATCCCCGGCTTTCTCGTCTCGACGCTAGCCGCGTCGCTGCCCCCAACACGCCCCTGGCAACGCCGATAGGGCTACGAACCGTCGTCCTCACTCCGCCGCACGGCCAGCCACGACTGTATAACCTGTTCCAATTGCGCAAGCTCCCTCAGTCGAAGTTTTCCCGCCGCCTTTAGCGCCTCCGCGAGCATGTTCTGCGATTGTGCCTCCTGCAGCGATGTGCCCGCGTCCAGTGATCCCTGCAGCTTCCACCACAACTCGATATCCCCGTCTGTGGCCTCGACAATATCCTTCTCCACCATGCGTAAGAAGTGCGTGCGCATGTACTGCGTCACACGTTGCTCATTGCCATCCGGCGTCTGGAGCCACAGAACAGTGCCCTCCGCGCGTACATAACGACTCTGCGGCGTATCCGAGCTGTCCTGCTGCCGAGGGGAATCGGGTGGCGCAGACGGGGGTGGTGGCGATAGCCTCGCGCTACCACCTGACTCTCCCGCGGGCGTATATCGTGGCGCGGACGGCAACGCGCCGCCCGGCTGATAGCGGGGCGGCGCGCCAAGCGGACTCATGTCCGCTGCGTGGGGTTGGGTCGTCTGTGGCTCAGCCTGCAAAGCAGCAGATGAGCCAGTATCGAAAGGTTTCTGCCACGACGTTGTCACGTTGTCCGCCTCGAACGGGTCTCTAGGGTTCATGACCTGGGGGAGATTCAGAATCTTCAACTCACGTGTCACCATATCCGTGGCGGATTCTGTTGGCAGCTTCGACGTTACGCGCTCGCCCGTCTCGTTCTCCTGCGAGCGCAGCGCGAAGAATCTTTCTACCTGCTCATCCGTCGCCTCCTCTGGCGTGGTGCCCGCGAGGCGATAAAAATGCATGCGCGTGATGCCGGCCATTGCAATCTCATCGCCGTCCATCACGAAACGCACCGTGTCATCGTCGCTGCGTTGATAGTACCTGCTCGGCGGTGCCATGCTACGCCCCTGTGGCGGCTTTTGCCATGGATCCCCAGTTCAGCAGCCAGTACTCGAGTGAGTCCGCGAGTGCCATCCATGACGCATGGATGATATTCGTATGACTGCCGACCGTTCGCCACACGTGGTCACCATCCGTTGATTCGATCAGCACGCGTACCGTTGCTGCCGTCGCGCTCTCCTGGTTGAGGATGCGCACCTTGTAGTCTGTGAGTCGGACGACGGCGATCTCAGGGAAACGGCTGCGCAACGCCTTGCGCAGTGCCTCATCCAGCGCGTTCACAGGGCCATTGCCCTCCGCCGCCGTGTGATATTGCTCATCATCGATGCGTACCTTGACGACAGCCTCTGAGAGCAAATCGTCGTCCCCGGAGTCTTCGCTACGGGATGGGCGACGGCGCAGTGTCTCCACCACTGCCATAAAATCTTCCAGGACAAACGCTGGTGCGTAGCTGGGCAGAGAACGCCGTACAAGCATCTCGAATGACGCCTCCGCGCCCTCATATTGAAATCCGGCCGCCTCCGCGTTCTTTACCTGTTCCAGAATGGCGCGCGCCGTGTCTGCTGGGACGTCAATGCCCATTGCTTTGGTGGCGGCCAGCACATTGCTCCGCCCGGAAAGCTCGGATACAACCACGCGGCGTGCGTTGCCGACGGTTTCAGGGTCCATGTGTTCATAACTGCGTTTGACCTTCGCTACTGCCGCCGCATGAAGCCCGCCTTTGTGCGTGAATGCCCGCGTGCCGACGTACGGCTGTGAGGGATGGAGTCCCATGTTCACCAATTCCGCAATCTCATGTGAGACCTTGGTCAGCTTGTTCAATTGCTCATCCGATACAACGCGGATACCCATCTTTGTCTGCAGACCGGGGATGATTGAGCAGAGATTTGCGTTCCCGCACCGTTCGCCATACCCATTGATTGTGCCCTGGACCTGCACGATGCCATGCAGGACGGCGGTGAATGAATTCGCCACCGCAAGATCGCCATCGTTGTGCACGTGAATACCGAGTGGGGTTGACACGATGGTACGCAGCGCGTCCACCGCTTCACCAAGCTGTTGTGGAAGCACACCGCCATTCGTATCGCACAAGTGGATGACATCCGCCCCCGCGTCCTGAGCTGCCCGCAGGCACTGTGTCGCGTAGTCGCTGTTGGCAGCATAGCCATCAAAGAAGTGCTCGGCGTCGAAATGAACCTCACGCCCCAGTTTCTTCAGATACGAGATGGAATCACTGATCATCAGCACATTCTCTTCAATACTCGTCTCCAGCACGTCCGTCACGTGCAGATCCCACGCCTTGCCGACGAGTGTGATAATCGATGCCTCCGATGCCACGAGTGCCTGAATGTTGGCGTCCTGCTCCGCCGAAATGCCTGCACGGCGCGTTGAGCCAAAGGCGGCGATTCGCGCCGTCCTGAGAGGCAGTGAGCGCACGCGGCGGAAATACTCCTCGTCCTTCGGATTGGAGAATGGCCAGCCGCCCTCGATAATGTGGATGCCAAGCTCGTCCAGCTTGGCTGTAATATCCAGCTTGTCCTTGACGGTGAGGGAGATACCCTCCTGCTGCGTGCCGTCACGCAGGGTTGTGTCGTACAAGATCACCTTTGGCGTTGCCGATGTCACCGCGTGTACCTCATTCCGTGTCTGATGCCAATCTGTGTGCTAGAGAGGCCGCGGCGTTCGCGCCCGCTCAGGGTTCTCGATTCTCTCAATCACCGCGTCTGCCATCGCCGCCGTGCCGACCACCCGCGCTCCCTCATCCATCATGCCGACGCCCGCTACGTCTGCCGTCCGATGTCCGGACGCCAGCGCCGCCTCCACTGCCGCCTCCACTGCTTCTGCCTCCTCAGAGAGTCCCAGAGAAAGCCGCAACATCATCGCCGCGCTTGAGATGGCCGCCAACGGGTTGGCGATGCCTCGTCCGGCGATATCGGGCGCAGAGCCGTGGATCGGCTCATACATGCCAAACAGGCCGCCGCCGCGCTTCCGAATCCGTCGCGTACCCAGGCTCGCTGAGGGTAGCATTCCCATAGAACCAGCGAGAACTGATGCCTCGTCCGTCAGAATGTCGCCAAACATGTTCTCCGTCACGATAACGTCGAATTCCGCCGGCCGTTGAATCAGCATCATTGCGCACGCATCGACAAGGATGTGGCTGACGGTAACGTCCGGATTGTTCGCCGCCATCTCCTGCGCCACTTCGCGCCACAGCCGGGAGGATGCCAACACGTTCGCCTTGTCTACAGATGCCAGCCGACGTCGTCGATTGCGTGCCAAATCAAACCCCACCTGCAGGACGCGTCGAATCTCCTGCTCCGTGTACTTGAGCGTATCTACGGCACGTCTCCCGCGCGTTGTGTCCCATCGACGCTTCGGTTCCGCAAAATACAGACCCCCGGTCAACTCCCTGACGACGATGAGATCCACCTTGTCGATAACCGCACTCTTGATGGGGGATGCCCCCAAAAGCTCTTGGACGACCTTGACTGGACGCAGATTTGCGAACAGTCCCATCCCGCGGCGTAGGGCGAGGAGCCCCGCCTCAGGCCGTGTCGCGGCGCGTGGATCGTCCCATTGTGGACCGCCAACCGCGCCAAACAGGATGGCGTCTGATTTTTTTGCGATGTCTAGCGTCTCTTCTGGCAGGGCACTACCTGTCGCGTCGATGGCCACGCCCCCAACGAGTCCTTCCCGAAACGTAAACTCGTGCCCAAAACGGCGCCCAACGGCATCCAGTACCCGAACGGCCTCACGCGTCACCTCCGGGCCGATGCCGTCGCCAGGCATCAGCGCAATGGAGTAATTCACCGGCCTCCGGAGGAGACGTGCGCAAGTCCTGCGCGTTCCTCGAATTGCGCGATGTCAGCCTCGTACTGCAACGTTAGGCCAATGTTGTCCAATCCATTCAGCAGGCAATGCTTGCGGAATGCGTCGATCTCAAAGTGCGCCTCAAACCCTTCGCGGTCCAGAACCAACTGCCTTTCCAGATCCACTGTCAATTCGTAACCGGGTCGAATGCGATCGAGAATCTGCCGCACCGTCTCCTCTGGAAGCTCGACGGGCAGCAAACCGTTCTCGAAGCAGTTGTTGTAGAAGATGTCCGCAAAGCTAGAGGCTATTACTGCCTGAAAACCAAATTGCTGCAAAGCCCAGGGCGCATGTTCCCGGCTTGATCCGCTACCAAAGTTTGGCCCTGCAACGAGGATCGTCGCTTCGCGATAGCCTGGCATGTTCAACACAAACTCAGGATTCTCACCACCGTCCGGGGTGTAGCGCCAATCGAAGAAGAGGAACGGGCCGTACCCCGTCCGTTCCACACGCTTGAGAAACTGCTTTGGGATAATCGTGTCTGTATCGACGTTTGACCGATCAAGCGGCGCTGCGGAGCCCGTGTGTCGGATGAACTTTTCCATGTCATTCTCTCCCATGTCTGTGTCATTGGCGCGGGGTTAGGCTGGTATCATCTCCCAATCGCTAATGTCAACGAAATGTCCGGCGATGGCGGCGGCCGCCGCCATCGCCGGACTCACCAGATGCGTGCGGCCATCTTTGCCCTGACGCCCTTCAAAATTGCGGTTCGATGTTGACGCGCATCGCTCTTGCGGCAACAAGATGTCCGGGTTCATGCCCAGGCACATCGAGCAGCCTGCCGCCCGCCACTCAAACCCTGCTTCGGTGAATACCTTGTCCAAACCCGCTTGTTCCGCCTGCCACTTGACGAGGGCAGAGCCGGGAACGACCATTGCGTTCACGTTTGGATGAACGGTCCGCCCGCGCACGATGTCAGCCGCGGCAAGCAGATCAGAAAGACGCGAATTCGTGCATGACCCAATGAAAACGCGCTCTACCTCAATGTCCCTGATTCGCGTGCCTGCTTCCAGCCCCATATAGGTCAACGCACGCTCGGCGGCCTCACGCTTCTCCGCAGGTAACTCACCGGGATCGGGCACCACATCATCGATTGTGACTACCTGCTCCGGGTTGGTGCCCCAAGTGACATGTGGCCTCAAGGTCGCCGCGTCAAGCTCCACGACCGTGTCGTATTCGGCGCCGTCGTCAGTGGCGAGTTCTCCCCAACGCTCCACGGCCTCATCGTACTCATCCCCTTGCGGAACAAATCGCCGTCCGCGCAGCCACTCAAACGTGGTGTCATCCGGCGCGATTATACCCGCCCGCGCCCCTGCCTCGATGGACATGTTGCACACCGTCATGCGCCCCTCCATCGGCAGGGAGCGAATGGCCTCCCCGGTGTACTCGATGACGTGGCCCGCGCCGCCGGAGACGCCAATCTTGCCGATGATGCCCAGAATGATGTCCTTGGCAGTGACGCCTGGGCCGAGTGTCCCGTTGACGCGAATTTCCATGGTCTTTGGCTTGAACTGTCGCAGCGTCTGCGTCGCCAGAACGTGCTCAACCTCGGAAGTTCCGATGCCGAGCGCGAACGCCCCAAAAGCCCCATGCGTCGCCGTGTGGCTGTCCCCACAGACGATAACCTTGCCCGGCTGGGTATGGCCAAGCTGCGGTCCAATGACATGCACGATGCCTTGATTCTCATCGTGCATGTCATAAAACGTGATGCCGAACTCGCGTGTGTTCTGCGCCAGCGTCTCGATCTGCTGCTTGGAGATCGGATCCTCTATGGGCTGCGAGCGGTCGGTCGTTGGCACATTGTGATCCACTGTCGCGATGGTCAGATCGGGCCGCCGCACTGTGCGCCCCGCTAGCCGCAGACCTTCATACGCCTGCGGAGACGTCACTTCATGGACGAGGTGGAGATCGACGTAAATCAGGCCTGGCTCGCCCGGCTCTGCGCGTACGAGATGCCCATCCCAAATCTTCTCGAACATTGTCCGTGGCGGCATTCGACTCCCCTCCGATTGTTTCTGGCGATGGTTCTTAATGCGTTAAAAACGCGCAACCGTAGCCGCTACACTATCACGCTTGTGGCACGCTGCTTTGAGGACAGCAGCCGATTGAGCGAATCCACATAGGCGCGTGCGCTGGCAACGACGATGTCCGTGTCTGCGCCGCGGCCAATATAGTTTGTCCCCTCATGCTCGATCCGCAGAGTTACGTCCGCGATGGAATCCAACCCCTCCGTCACAGCCTCAACACGGTACTCTACGAGGTGATTGAGCACTCCGACGATCTGCGTGATGGCCTGATAGACGGCGTCCACCGGTCCCGTGCCCACCGCGCTGGCCGTTCGCGCCTTGCCCTCAGGATCGATCAGCCGGACCGTGGCCGTTGGAACGACAGGAGAGCCGCTCAGCGCCTGTACGTGATCCAGCGTGTAGTTGTCATCGCCGGTGGTCCGCCGGTTCTCGCCCATCAGTGATTCCAGATCCCGGTCCGTTACGCTCTCCTTCTTGTCGGCCAGATCTTTGAACGTGACGTAGACCCGTCCCAACTCCTCTTGTGAAACGTCGTAGCCCAGCTCATGCAAGCGGGCCTGTAGAGCGTGGCTGCCACTCTGGCGCCCAAGCACCAGAGATGTGCCGGGAACGCCGACGGACTGCGGCTGCATAATCTCAAAGGTAATCGGCGCCTTGAGCATGGCGTCCTGGTGGATTCCGGACTCATGTCGAAAGGCGTTCAGGCCCACAATGGCCTTGTTCGGTTGAATGGCAAAGCCGGTGTAATCGCTTACCATACGGCTCGCGCGGTAAATCTGGGTGGTGTTGATGCCCGTGGTGAATCCAAGCAGATCCTGGCGCGTGTGGATGGCCATCACGACCTCTTCGAGCGAGGCGTTGCCGGCCCGCTCACCAATGCCGTTCACGCATACCTCCACCTGGCGCGCCCCATTCTGAATCGCCGCGATGGAGTTCGCTGATGCGAGTCCAAGGTCGTTATGGCAATGCACGCTGACCGTCGCCTTGTTGATGTTCTTGACCTTCTTGAACACGCTGGCAATCAGCCGGCCGAACTCATCCGGTATGGCATACCCGACCGTATCCGGGATGTTGATTGTTGTCGCTCCCGCGTCGATTGCCGCCGCAACGAGGCGATAGATGAAGTCCCAGTCCGTTCGTGTCGCGTCCATCGGCGAGAACTCCACATCATCGCAGTAGCCCTTCGCGCGTTCGACGGACGTTATCGCCTGCTCCATCACCTCCTCGGGGCTTTTGCGCAACTGATGCGTCAAGTGAATATCGGAGCTTGAGATGAACACGTGAATACGCGGACGTGCGGCGACCTGCACCGCCTCCCATGCCGCATCAATGTCCCCAGGCACACAGCGTGCTAGCCCGGCGATAATCGGTGTCCGGACATCCTTGGCGATGGTTTGTACCGTCTCCAGATTGCCCGGTGACGATGCAGGAAATCCCGCCTCGATCACATCCACTCCCAGTCGCTCGAGATGGCGAGCAATTTCCAGCTTTTCCTCCCAGGACAGGCCGGCTCCCGCCGCTTGCTCCCCATCCCGCAGCGTCGTGTCAAATATCGTGATTCGTTCCGACTGAGTCATGGCTGATGGCTTTCCTTCCTTGTGAGCGGTCATTCAGACTGCCAGCCTCTGCATGGCGTGGGTGGAACAGCACGGTAGAGACTGCCCACGCAACCACTTCCCGGTGCACGGTGAGGTGAGATGGTGTCTGACATCCCAGCCATTGAATGCGCTCGCGCTAGACCGTATCTTTCAGCCACGGCATCATCGCCCGCAGATCGCGGCCGACGATCTCGATCAAATGCGTCGTGTCCTGTGCCTTGAGCGCGTTGAAGCTCGGCCGCCCTGCCTGATTCTCCAAAATCCACTGCCGCGCGAATGTACCGTCCTGTACCTCTTCAAGTATCTGCTGCATCCGCTCCCGTGCGCCTTGGTCAATGAGGCGTGGCCCGGAAACATAGTCGCCGTACTCCGCCGTATCGCTTACCGAATACCGCATGTACTCCAGCCCGCCCTGATAAATGAGGTCCACGATGAGCTTCATCTCATGAAGGCATTCGAAGTACGCGATTTCCGGCTGATAACCCGCCTTGACCAGTGTTTCAAACCCGGCCTTCACCAGGCTGCTAATTCCGCCGCACAGCACGGCCTGTTCTCCGAACAGATCGGTGATGGTCTCTTCGGAGAAGGTTGTTTCGATGACTCCGGCCTTGGTTGCTCCGATGCCCTTTGCGTACGCTAGCGCCCGCGCGTGAGCACCCTCGGTTACGTCTTGGTGTATCGCCAGCAGGGCAGGCGTGCCGACGCCCCGCTGGTACAGCTGCCGCACGCGATGTCCGGGCGCCTTTGGGGCGATCATGCTAACGTCAACGCCCGGTGGCGGCACAATTTGGCTGAAATGGATGTTGAAGCCGTGTGCAAACATCAGCGTCTTGCCATTGCTCAAATGCGGCGCGATGGACTCCTCATACACTTGCTTCTGACGCGTGTCCGGAATCAACATCATGATGATGCTTGCGCGCTGCGCCACCTCTTCAACGGTCCCAACCTCAAGCCCGTCCGATTCAGCCTGTGCCCACGATGCACTGCCGCGATACAGTCCTACCATCACGTTTGCGCCGCTATCCTTGAGGTTCAGCGCGTGAGCGTGGCCCTGACTTCCGTAGCCGATCACTCCAATCACTTCGTCCGAAATATAATCCAGATTCGCATCATCGTCGTAGAAAATGTTTGCCATGGCGTTTTTCCTGCATCCTGTGTTGTATGGCGTCTCAGTTCTGCCGCGGCGCGCCGGCAATTGCCGGGCCGCGAAACACTCCGTCTTGTGCCGTGTTTTCGTCCCTGGTCAACGCGACCAGCCCCGTGCGCATGAGTTCCAGAACGTCGTATGCATCAAGAAGCGCGAGCAAACTCTCAACTTGTTCGGTCGTTCCGGTTATCTCGATAATCACGGACTGTGGCGATACACTCACAACTTCTGCGCCACGAAAGAGATCCAGAATCTCAACGATCTGACCGCGCGTCTCCCGCGTTGCCCTGACCTTGACTAGCGCCGTCTCCCGCGCCACGTAATCCTCGTTCGTGATATCCATCACTTCAACGACTTCCACCACGTTGAACAGTTGCGTCGTCACTTGGTACAGCGCGGTCTCCGGAACATTGTCGACAACGATCGTCATGCGTGAGAACCCCGGCTTTTCGGAGTGACCTACCGCGAGGCTGGCGATGTTGAACCCACGCCGCCGGAACATGCTCGCCACGCGGTTTAGCACCCCGGGCCGGTCGTGTACCAGCGCGGAGATGACGCGGCGCATCGTCATCGCGCCGCCGTCCGCGTCGGCTGCTGATGGATCTCTGGATCCTCGACCATCTCATTCACGGACTGACCCGCTGGAATCATCGGGTAGACCATCTCATCGATCTCCACCATGAAGTCGATAATCACCGGCCCGTCATAGTCTTGCGCGCGTTTGATTGCGCCATCAACATCCGCGACGTTATCAACGCGGATGCCCAGCATGCCGTATGCCTCGGCCAGCTTCACGAAGTCCGGCCCTGAAGCATGGATCTGGCTGTAGCGCTTGTCGTAGAAAAGCGTCTGCCACTGGCGCACCATCCCGTGGTGGAAATTGTTCATGATTGCGAACTTTATGGGGGCCTTCTCGTCACGAATCGTTGCCAGTTCCTGCAGGGTCATCTGGAATCCGGCGTCTCCGCAGATCGACCATACTTCTTCCGCGGGGCGCCCCATTTGCGCGCCGAGCGCCGCAGGCACCTCATAGCCCATGGTTCCCAGGCCGCCGGACGTGATGAAGCTGTTCGGCCTGTCTGTAACGTAGTGCTGCGCCGCCCACATTTGGTGCTGGCCCACTCCTGTCACGATGAACGCCTTGCCACCCGTCAACTCATGGATGCGCTTAATCACGTACTGCGTGGATGGCTTGCCCTCAAAGTCCCGCACGATGAGAGGATGCTCTCGTCGCAGATCGTCCACACGTGACAGCCATTGCGGCCGCGTCGTCTGCTCGATACGTGGCAGCAGCGCCGTCAGCGAATTCTTCGCGTCGCCCACGACGGGCGCGTCCGCGATCACGTTCTGGTGGATGGATGACCGATCAATGTTGAAATGGATGATCTTGGCTTTCGGCGCAAAATCTGAAACCCGCCCGATGATGCGATCATCGAACCGTGATCCCACGTTGATGAGGAGATCGCACTCGTCCACGACCAGGTTGGCAAACGCGGACCCGTGCATACCCATAAGGCTCAGATGCAGGTAATGATTCCCCGGGAATGAGCCAATGCCGAGGAGCGTAGGGATCACAGGAATCTGCGCCCGTTCTGCCAACTCCTGCAGCTCTGGCTCCGCTCCCGCGATAAGGACACCTCGCCCCGCCAGGATGACTGGCCGCCTTGCCGCATTAATCAGATCTGCCGCCGCCTGTACCTGCGCTGGGTCCGGATGCGTGATCGGTCTGAACCCAGGCAGGTTGTGCACCGCCTCTGGGTATCCGCCGTATTCTACAATCTCCTGCAACACGTCCCGCGGGATGTCAACCAAAACCGGGCCGGGTCGCGCCGAGCGTGCGAGGTGAAACGCCTCCTTCATCACGCTAGGAATATCGGACGCACTGAGCACCAGATAGTTGTGCTTTGTGACGGGGATTGTCACGCCAGTCACATCCGTTTCTTGGAACGCGTCCTTGCCGATGGCCGGCCGTGTTACCTGCCCTGTAATGGCAACCATCGGTGTGGAGTCCATGAACGCTGTGCCAAGCCCGACGGCGAGGTTGATGGCCCCGGGCCCGGAGGTGGCGATGCAGACGCCAACGCGACCGGTTGCCCGCGCGTACCCGTCCGCCGCGTGCGCCGCGCCTTGCTCATGCCGTGTCAAGACGTGGTGGATGGACGGATACTTAAGAATATGGTCATAGAACGGCAGGATAGCGCCGCCAGGGACGCCGAAGACCAGGTCAACACCTTCCGCCTCCAACGCCTCGCACACCAACTCTCCGCCTGCCAGCATCCTGCCTGACATGGTTCTCCTCGCTCACTCACCGACGTGCTGTGCATCTATATCGATTTACCTGTACCGGGCGATCGTCCGCGACAGGCACTTTCCCCATCGCCACTCTCAGCGACAACAAAAAATCCCGCCCCTGAAGGGACGGGAGCTTGCGCCATCCCGCGGTACCACCCTCCTTACCCGGCCTAACGACCGAGTCTCTTCATTCGCGTTTATCGGGCGCTACCCCGCCAAACTGCACGCGTCCCCACATTGCTATGGAGACCGCGTTTGGGGTGCTCCAGGGCGAGTTCACGGGTCCTAACGGCCGGGCTTCCACTATCCCCGACTCGCTGTCCGCCAAACTGACGCTACTACTCCCTTTCTCAGCAATGATAATTTTGCCATCCTCAGGTACACGTGTCAACAATAGCCCTATTGGAAGCCCTACAGGACGGCGCTTGTGCGTCGCCCACAGACCATGCACGAGTCACCGATACGAGAATGATACTCCGCTCTATTGCCGATTCTGCCCTCCGGCTCGTCTTTCCTCCGCGTTGCGTCCTGTGCAGTCGTGAGGCAAGCTTCTTGTGCGATCCGTGTCGGCGTGCTTTCCCGCTACGTCTCACCCCTGATGCCCTCCCCAGGCTAGCTGGCATTCGCGCCACTCGTGCCGTCTGGCCATACGAGGGCAATGTCAGACAGATCCTCCATCACTATAAGTACAGCGGCCTCCGCTCCCTTGCTCCGTTACTGGCTGCAGAGATGACCGTCGTGCTGAACGAGTGGAAATTGTCAGTGGATATGGTCGTCCATGTGCCGGCGCATCGCGCGCGATTACGTGAACGCGGATTTGACCAAGCGGCACTTCTGACGCGTGAGGTGGCAACGGTGGCCGGCATACCATTTGCCTCTGCCATGTCACGCATTCGTGAGACCGCCGTTCAGGCCAGGGCAATGGACGTCAACGAACGTGCCAAAAACGTCCAGGGCGCGTTTGAAGTCGGTGATCCTGCAATGGTGCGCTGTGCTAACGTGCTGCTCATCGACGACGTCTTGACAACGGGCGCAACGCTACGTGCGGCGGCCGATGCCCTCCGCCGGGCCGGCGCCGCGGCCGTCTGGGCGCTTACGCTTGCCCATGAGACGTAAGCGCCACCCGATCCGCCTCTATCGCTCCCTTGAGGGCGCTGATGGCAACCTCTATTTGATCATCCTCAGGCTGCCGCGTGGTTAGCGCCTGAAGCAACAAATTTGGCCAGATGATGGCGCGCACTAGGAAGTTGTTTATGTGAAATCCGCTCCACCGAATGACCTCATAGCTGAGACCGGCGATAAGCGGCAGAACAACGATGCGCGACACGATCCGATCTAGCAAGTCAGGCGGGGTCCAGAAAATATGTACGATGATCGCCACCACGAGGACGACGAGAATGAACGCTGTCCCGCATCGCGGGTGTGCCGTCCCGAACTGTCGAATAGAGGCGAAGTTCAGCGGCTGACTATGCTCCTGTGCGTGTATGGTCATGTGTTCCGCACCGTGATACGCAAAGACGCGTCGAATGTCTGGCATCAAGCCAATGAGCCCGATGTATCCAACGAACACCACCAGCCGCAGTGCTCCCTCGATGAGATTGCTCCAAACGGTTGACGTGTCCAACAGTGAATCCAGAAAGCGTGTCGCCAAAACCGGTGTTACAAAGAAAAGCGCAATCGCCATCAGCAGGCTCACCGCCACCGAGCCGCCGACTGCTATGGAAGAAAGCCCCCCGGGGCTTGGTCTCCCTTCTGAGTCCTCCTGCTCTTCCTGCGCGGCCACATTCGCGGAGAAAAGAAGGGCGCGTGTCCCCACCACGAGCATCTCGCTCAGTACGATTACGCCTCGCACAAACGGAACGCGTCGAATGGTTCGTGCCCAGTTCCATCCAATGGGTTGCGTGTCAACGAGGATGTCCCCGCTCGGCCGACGCACGGCTATGCTCACGCACGTCATCCCGCGAATCATCACACCCTCAATGAGTGCCTGACCCCCGTAGGTGCTCGGCGTTGCTGACGATCGCTCACTCATTGCACGCCGAAATTGCGCCCTCCGTGAAAGGAGGAGCTGTAATCTGGCTGGCCCAACAAAATGCGATTCAGAATGGAAACGGGCATGACGCTATGCACTGCTGGGGTAGTTGGAGCCATAGACCGGAACGCGGAAACCGTCCGCAGAAAACGTCGACCCGCCCATGGGCCGCACGGGAGTCTGACTACCCGTCTTGCTGGTCCTGTTTTTGACTCTGAGGCGCCTGCGCGTACCGACGTCGTAGACGCTCCACGCGTCCCAATGTATCCACGATGCGCTGTTGTCCCGTAAAGAACGGGTGACAGACGTTGCAGACATCGACGCGAATCTCCGGCGCTGTCGCTCCAGTCGTCCAGGTGTTCCCACAGGCACACGTAACGCGCGTCTGATAGTACTCAGGGTGAATGCCCGGCTTCATGGTGATGTTCTCCAGATATCCTCGGCGCTTCTAGACGGCAACGGGGTAAACGCTGACCCGCTTCTTGGAGCGCGTCGCATGCTCGAACTTGACCGTTCCGTCAACCAGCGAATAGAGCGTGAAATCGCGGCCACGCCCCACGTTGTTTCCCTCGATGATGCGTGTTCCGCGCTGTCGCAAGATGATCGTGCCAGCACGAACAGCCTCGCCGTCATACCGCTTTACACCGAGCCGTTGGCCCTGGCTATCGCGACCATTCCGTGTTGTGCCGCCGCCCTTCTTATGCGCCATTTCTCTATTCCTTGCTGATTCCCATTCACGACTACGGGCACGCTAGGTGCCGCGACTCAGGCGTTCACAATCTCCCGAACACGCAAGTCAGTCACCGGTTGCCTATGCCCGCGCTTGCGCCGATAGCGCACCTTGGGCTTGTACTTGAAGACCACAATCTTCTTATCCTTGCCCTGACGCTCAACCTCCGCGATTACCTTTGCGCCTGCGATGGTTGGAGTCCCCACGGCGACATCATCGTCCTGCGTAATGAGCAGGACCTGATCAAGCTCAATGACGTCCCCTTCCTGCGCATCAAGCTTCTCGACTGAAACCCTTTGGCCCGGGGACACGCGATACTGTTTGCCGCCCGTTTGGACGATTGCGTAATTGATGAAAAGACCTCACGAGTCGTGTGATGAAAGTGCTGCCAATGATACGTGCCGTCGTTGGCACTGGTCAAGGCAATCGCTCCGAGGCTATCTGACACTCCACCATTTTGTGGGATTGGCAATGTCCAGTTCTTCCAACGTCTCGAGCCGGATGATGCGGATCAGGGGCACCTCACCACGCTTTAACTCGAGCAGCCCAACTGTCCCAACCAGGTGGTCGAGGTTATGTGGCAGCGTCGGGCTTCCCGGGTTCACGCAGAGGACGGTCTTGACAGTTGTCACCTCCTCCGTGTGCGTGTCCCCAAAAACGATGATGTCCACTGGTTGCCCAAACTCGTACTGCATCACCGACTCGATTGTGCGGTGCGGTGGAAACTCTGGTATGGCCAGCCCGTGAGTCAGACCGACGGTAAATCCTTCTACTTGCATAACCCGCGTCCGCTGGATGCGTGGATCAGAGATTTTCCGAAAGAAGTCGCCGTTGCCCTCACAGGCATACACGGGCGCGGCGCGTTCCAGATCATCCAGGCATGACGGGCTGTAGATATCGCCCGCGTGAAGAATGAATTCCGCTCCTGCGCCCGTAAACACGTCGAGCGCACTCTCTGGCAGCGCAAGCGGCGCTTCCGGCACGTGTGTATCGGAAATCATGCCGATGATCACGTCCGGCGTGACCTCCTGGCCGTCCGCCTCTGCACGTCAAGCGCCCGATTCGCCAACTGATCCGCCATCGTATTCTGCTCCCGCGGGATATGGCGTAATTCGTAGCCCTCCAAGGCGTTCAGCAGCTTCACGCTCTCCTCGTACAGCGGCTTAAGATGCTCTGCCCTGACCTTGTATGTCCCCATCAACTGCTTGATCAGCAGCTCTGAGTCTGCCTCCAGCAGAATCCGACGCGCGCCAAATTGGTGGGCCATCCGCAGTGCCTCGACAATTCCCTGGTATTCCGCGACGTTATTTGTGGTGCTGCCAATCGCCCTCCCCATGCAAAAGATCTCGCCCGTTTCGGGGTCCATCGCCACTGCGCCGTATGACGCCGGCCCGGGGTTACCGCGTGCAGCGCCATCGGACTGCAAAATCATGTACGGGTGTGGGCGTTGATTCTCCGTGGGCAGTGACATCACTTCTTCAGCGTTATGCGTGCGTCATTCTCGCCAACGACGATGCGCGTCACACCCAGCAGCACGACGTCACGCAAGAGAGAGTGAAAGGCAATGTCCTCGTCGATGGACTGCAGCAGAGACTCAATGGCCATCGTCGCGCTGCCGTGCGTCCGCGTCACGTCACGAAGGCGACCGGCCTCGTGAAACAAGAGTTGCGCCGCGGACCGAATATCGTGCGCGGGCGTTCGCCCTTTCGCCGCCTCTCGTGCCAGGTTTCCAATGCGTGAGGCGACTGCCGCCTCGATCCGTGAGGCGATGCCATCCATTCCCACACGCGTCAAAACTATTGTCTCTAATTCCCGTGCACGCCGCGTGTGATACGAGCACCTTCCCTGATTCGTTGCTGCCTCGCACTGGTAGTAGCGGTAGCGATTGGATGCAGATGACCCATCATTGCGTGTCCAGGATTGCCGACGGGTTACTCCCACCATGTTGCTGCCGCACGCCCCGCACGTTGCCGTGCCGGACAACAGAAACGGCCTGCCCACGCCGTAGCCAGCCCTCTTAGCGCGTTCATCGAGCCGCTCCTGAATATCGCGAAAGAGTGCGGGCTTCGCCAGGGCGGGGTGATTACCTGCTACTCGCGTTCCAGAGCGGTTGTACGCGCCCGTGTAGACACGATTCCGCAGCATATCCCGAATTGTGACAATGCTCCATGCGCCGCCTCGTCGCGTCTGAAGCCCCCGCGCGTTCAACTCCGCCGCGATTGCGCGGATTCCCTTACCCTGGGCTGCCAGCCCGAAGATGGCGCGAACGGCCGGCGCCTCATCCGGATGTTCCTCAAGCTGACCGTGATCCCCTCTGCGATACCCGTACGGAATACGGCCCAACACAACGCCGCGCAGTGCCTTGCGTGCCATGCTCTTGCGGATTGCGCCTCCCCGGTCTGAGTGTGATGTGTCAGTTTCCGGTTCTAGCGCGATATCAAGCGGATGTTTCTCAGACTCCGCCGATACGAGCTCGACGCCCATCGCCTCCAGCCGAAGCAGTTCCTCGATGAGACGGACGCGCGCAATGCGATCTCCGGGCGAGATCATGACCGAGATTTCCCCCGGTTCCTTCTCCTCAGTGAGCCGCTGTCGTAGTGCCCAGAAACCGTCTTCTGTAGCTGCATACATACCGGTGAACGCCGCCTCCGCTCGCTGCGATTCACGATCGAGTACTCGGCGGTCGCCCACACCAAATAAGGTCGTCATCACGGATTTTCGCTCCCCACCAGAATCCGCGCCTTTGTGCTTCGTAAATGGTAGCACACCAGCCTCCCAACGCTTGCAGTAACTCCCCTTTCCTTGCCCGTGCAAACTCTCCTCGTTACGCTAACCTGCAAGGCTCTAAAGTAGTTGTGATGAAAGCAAGTAGAAAGAAACACCGTCGCTTCCCCGCACGAAACGGAAAGCCGCCCACACTGGACGGCCCGCCGCAGCGTTTCACAATTGAGCTAGAGCACGCGGGGGATGAGGGCGAAACCGTCGGCTATCGCGACGATGGCAAAGCCGTTTTGGCTTCATACGGCATCTCCGGCGAGCGCGTCGTCGTCGAAGTCCGTGAGGAGTACCCGTCCCACATCATTGCGGAGGTTGTGGAGGTTGTGCGTGCCTCACCGCAGAGGGTTGAACCCCCCTGCCCCCATTTTGGCGTGTGCGGCGGCTGCCAACTACAGCACATATCGTATGAAGAGCAGGGCAGGATCAAGCGCGGTGTTGTCGCCAACCAGATCCGCCGAATTGGCCGCATCGTCGCACCGCCCGTCGCCCCCATTCTCGCCGCTGAGAACCCTTGGAACTACCGTAACAATGCCCGCTTTACGGTCCGTCGTGAGGGGGAAGTCGGCTTCACCCATTGGCACACGCACCGATTTGAGCCTATCGACGAATGCCTGATCATGGATCCGCGTGTCAATGACATTAAGCGCAGACTTGAAGGTGCGCTCACAAGTCGTGAGCGCCAACTTGCTGTCCGCATCGGCCGAAAAACGGGTGACACACTCGTTCACCCCGCCCTGAATATTTCTGGCGTTGAACGCGGCGTCGAAACCGGCCAAAAGGACTATCAAGAGCGATTGTTCCATACGGATTTTCGCGTCTCTGCCGCATCGTTCTTCCAGGTCAACACTGCCCAGGCGGAGCGCATGATTGCCCTTGTACGCGATCGCCTGCAGTTGCGGCCCTCGGACACCATCGTTGATGCCTACGCCGGGGTCGGCTCTTTTGCCGCCCTGCTCGCTCCATTGACTGGCCGTGTCATCGCCATAGAAGAATCCGCCGCCGCAGTACGCGATGCCGAAGTGAATCTGGCTCCCTTCTCCAACACGGAGATCGTTCACGCCAAGACGGAGGATGCGCTGCAGGAATTAGATGAACACGTCGACGCCGTTATCCTTGATCCTCCTCGGGCAGGCTGCTGCCCACAAGTCGTCGATAGTATCCGAAGGCTCAAGCCGAGCCGCATCACCTACGTCTCCTGCGATCCGTCCACCCTAGCCCGTGATCTTCGACGCATCATTTTGGCCGGGTACAGGCTTACTGACGTGACGCCCATCGATATGTTTCCCCAGACCTACCACATCGAGAGTGTCTCTACCCTTGAACACCTGCAATCAGACGGCTTCATCCTCGCCTCCACATCTGCCCGCCGCCGCGAGATTCTCTCAACCCAGGCGGCTTCGTTCGCCGTCCTCGCCCCCGATTCGAGAATCGAAGACCCTGCCTCCCCCGGCGAATACTTGCTTCAGTCCCAGACGTCCCTTTCTTCCACACCCGTTGCTCCCACTGAGGAGGCTATCGCCGGCCACATACTGAGGAAGTCCGATCCGGCTGCTCTTGCAGAAAGCCTGGCTCTGAAGAAAGCTCAATCCGTCGCAGAAGACGCCGCGACCGTCCCGGTCGTCGGGGCGGACACAGTAGTCGTTGCACCTGATGGCCAGGTCCTCGGCAAACCCCGAGATGCTGCTCACGCCCGTGAGATGCTTCGAATGCTCAAAGACGGCGAACACCGCGTCATTACTGCCATTGCCGTTGTTCCACCCAACGGTGCGGACCCAATCATCGACCATGAAGTGACTGCAGGCCGAATGCGCGACTACACGGACGCGGAAGTTGAAGCCTACATCGCGACAGGTGATCCATTTGACAAGGCCGGTTCCTACGGCATCCAGCATCCAGAATTCCGTCCGGTCTCCACACTCCACGGCTGCTATTTGAACGTCGTCGGCCTGCCTCTCTGCCTGCTTGAGCGCTTACTCAAACAGGCAGGCGCCATGCCCGCCCATATCAAATGGGGTGCGCTACCCGAAAGTCGTATATGGGCCGGTTCTGCACGAGGATTCCCATTGAAACCGGACGAGAGTCCCGTTGCGTTCACCCCACCAGACGGCAGTTGTCACCACTGCGTTCAGCGCACTCCGCCGGAACTCAGGCTGCCGTAAATGTCGTATCTTTATCCCATAACAACTGACAGCATCAATGCAGCGGATTTACCTTCCGTTGCATTATCGGAGGAAGTCAGCGAATTGCCCCACCCCGAAACCGCCGTCGTTACAGGATCGTTTAGCTACACTGGCAGGTATATTACCCAACGCTTGCTCGATCACGGAGTGCGAGTGAGCACGCTCACCCGCCGATCGGTTGAGGACGACCCTTTTGCCGGCCGCGTACCTGCTGCGCCCTTCGACTTCCAGGATGAAGCTGGTCTGCGGCGTGCGCTTGATGGCGCCGGGGTTCTATACAACACGTATTGGGTGCGCTACGGACAGGGCACTACGACATTCCAGAGTGCCGTCGCGAACTCGCGGAGGCTGTTTGAGGCTGCGAGGGACGCCGGTGTTGGCAAGATTGTGCACATCTCAGTAACCAACGCCTCAACGGATTCTTCCCTGCTGTATTTCAAAGGCAAAGGTGAGGTGGAGGAGGCCCTAGCGGGCCTCGGCGTTCCGTACGCCATCATCAGGCCAACCATGGTTTTTAGTGAGCGCGATGTGCTGGTGAACGACCTTGCGTGGGCTCTGCGGCGCTTTCCCGTGTTTCCGCTCTACGGCAGGGGCGATTACGTTGTACAACCAATACATGTTGAGGATGTGGCAGAACAGGCTGTCGCTGCTGCTCAGCAGGCCGAGAACTCTATCGCTGACGCCGCGGGTCCGGAAACATTCACCTTTGCGGAGCTGTTGCGTCTTCTCGCCTCATCAATGGGCGTGCGCTGTACGATAATGCCTATGCCTCCAATTCTCGCGCTCTCCCTCACACGTTTCGTTGGTTTTTTCAAGCACGATGTCCCACTCGTACGTGATGAACTCGATGGCCTTATGGCGAGCTTGTTGGCGTCCCATGATCCTCCAACTGGAACGACCCGGCTGAGCAACTGGATTGCGGCCAACGCGAACACACTCGGGCGGCAGTATGTATCGGAACTGAACCGCAACTTCCGACGCTAAATTCCTGTCAGGGCACGGCGAGAACCGGAGCGCCATCGCATGTGGCACGTCGAGATGGCACGCGAACGACAACACGCGAACAAGAAAAGATTCTAGCCGGAACGTGGAGCGCCATCGCATGTGGCACATCGCGGTGGCACGCGAACGACAACACGCGAACAAGAAAAGACTCTAGCCGGAACGTGGAGTGCCATCACATGTGGCACATCGCGGTGGCACGCGAATGACAACACGCGAACAAGAAAAGATTCTAGCCGGAACGCGGAGCGCCATCACATGTGGTACATCGCGGTGGCACGCGAACGACAACACGCGAACAAGAAAAGATTCTAGCCGGAACGCGGAGCGCCATCGCATGTGGCACATCGCGGTGGCACGCGAACGACAACACGCGAACAAGAAAAGACTCTAGCTGGAACGTGGAGCGCCATCACATGTGGCACATCGCGGTGGCACGCGAACGACAACACGCGAACAAGAAAAGACTCTAGCCGGAACGTGGAGCGCCATCGCATGTGGCACGTCGAGGTGGCACGCGAACGACAACACGCGAACAAGAAAAGATTCTAGCCGGAACGCGGAGCGCCATCACATGTGGTACATCGCGGTGGCACGCGAACGACAAAAAACTCTAAAGTAAGGGACATGTCTGTCCTCGAAGCCACTGTATTGATCACGCGATGGGCACACATCATTGCTACCGTTGCCTGGATTGGCGGCAACATCTTTTACCTCGCGATCCTGCGCCCGGCCATCCGAAACCATCCTCCCGACTCTGCAGACGTCGTACGCTTTATTGGCGAGCGATTCAAACAGACCGTCGATCTCGCGATGTGGGTCCTGCTGATCACTGGTGCGCTACTCATCTATGACCGGCTCACACAAGAGATCGGCCAGCCCTATGCGATCATTCTCGCCATCAAGCTGATTCTCTCCTCCGCCATGTTCGTTATCGCTATATCACTTGGGCGCCGCGGCGCCCGCCGCCGCGCATCGCCAGTTGATGGTCTTTGGAGCGAGATTCTCCCCCGCCCCCTCGCTCAACTTGCCGCTGACGCATCTGTATCGTGGAGCCGGGTCACGTCACCCACGACGATTCTCTTTGTGCTCGGCCCTGTCGTGATCCTGCTTGGACTCCTGCTCCGATTCGTGGCAGGCGAGTGAGCGGCCGCCTCCCAGGCAATCACCGGATGCAGTCGCGATTCAGAGGCGCAGTGTGCCTTCTCAACTTTCGGCGAGAGCAGCACCCAATGCATGAATCTGGACAGAAGTACACTAGCACGGGATGATACGTCCACATTCGGCGGCAGAGTAGAACGTGGGGGAAAGCAGCCATGACTGACCAACAGGACACACCGGCACTTGGGCATCTCCGCGTGCTTGACCTTGGCGGCCCCGCAGTTCAATTCGCAACGCGACTCCTCGGTGACCTCGGCGCGGACATCATCAAAATTGAGCCGCCGGGTGGCGATCCCCTTCGAAACCAGCCCCCGTACGCCAGCGGCCAACCCGGCCCAAATCGCAGCATCCCCTTCCTCGCTGACAACCACAACAAGCGCAGCATCGTCCTTGATCTTGAAACAGACGCCGGGCGTGAGTCCCTTCGCCGCCTTTCCACCACTGCCGACGTCCTCGTTGAATCTTTTGATCGTACATACCTCGATGGCCGCCACCTTGGGTACGACGATCTGGCCCGCGCCAACCCCAGGCTCATCCATGCCGCCGTCTCCCCCTACGGCCGCTTTGGTCCCCGTCGTGACTACGTTGGCACCGAACTGACAATCCAGGCTATGAATGGAGTTATGTTCATTCATGGCGACGGCGATGCCCGCCCCTGCATGGTGCCCGCGGAGCAGCTCTACCGAGTCGCCGGGTTCCACGCCGTTGTCGGCGTCATGGCCGCCGTTCATGCCCGCCACCGCACCGGCCGTGGCCAGCGGGTGGATATCTCTTTGCAGGACGTCGGCCTCTGGCAGTTAATGATGGTGCTGGGCGAATACTCTTTCTCCCAATTCCTTCGGCGACGCGTCGGCGCCGCCCCGAGCAATCCCGGCGTCTCTATCTTTCAATCACGTGACGGCGGGTACGTCCAGACCTCCACCTACATGGACCGCCACTACACCCGCTTGGCCGAATGGCTCGATTCGCCGCATATCTCAACAGATCAGATCCTCGATCCTGCATGGCGGCGCGAGAATATCGACCTCATTGATGCCATCATGGTCGATTTTATTGCCGAGCGAGACCGCGATGAGTTTGTCTCCGAAGCACAAAAGCGCGGCATCCCCTCCACACCCATCCTCAGAGTTTCTGAGTTCGTCAACCACTCCCAACCCAACTCGCGCGAATGGTTTGAGGACGTCGAACATCCGGAGATTGGCGCATACCGCACGGCTGGCGCACCGTATCGTTTGTCCCGCACACCGTGGCGCATTCGACGTCCTGCCCCCTACGTCGGTGAGCACACGGAGGAAATCCTTCGCGAAACCCGCCCTGCTGTTCCCGCCGGTGCCCAGGTCAGCGGCAACGTGCGCGACCGGGCTGTGCTACCTAAACCGCTCGAGGGAATCCGCGTTGTCGATTTCACACAAGCCGTCGCTGGCCCCGTTGCCACATCCTTCCTTGCCTTCCTCGGCGCAGACGTGATCAAGGTGGAAACAGCCGCCCACCCGCAAGCCCGCCGACCTGACGCGCCCGGCTTTGCGGAACTCAATCGCAACAAACGCAGCGTCGCCATCGATGCCCAAAACCCCGGAGGAAATGAAATCGCCCTTCGCCTCGCCGCCCAATCCGACGTCGTTATCGACAACTGGCGCGCGGGCGTCATGGATCGCATGGGATTGGGCTATGACCAACTCCGGGCCGTCAAGCCGGACATCATCGCCGTCCAAATGCCCGGCCTCGGCCTCGTCGGCCCCTCCCACCACTTCACCACCTACGGCCAGCAGATATTCGGCTTCTGCGGGCTGGGCTACATTTGGGGCCACGTGGACAGCAACATGACCACCCGGCCCAAGCTTGGCTACACGGACTACATCGCCGCGTCCGCCACCGTTGGCGCAATTCTGACTGCCCTTGAACACCGCGTACAGACGGGTGAGGGGCAGTTCATCGAAGTTGCGCAGCTCGAGGCTCTCGCAAGCTCGCTGGGCGTCCTCTACATGGACTACTCCATCAACGGCATCGACGCCGCTGCCCGTGGCAATGACTCTGACCGTTTTGCCCCCCACGATGTCTACGCCTGCCTCGGCCATGATGCGTGGTGTGCCATCGTCTGTCGCGATGACGACGATTGGCGGCGTCTGGTCATCGCCATGGAGTCGCCAGAATGGTCGCGAGACAGCCGCTGGAACACGCTGGAGGGCAGGGTTGCGGGCAAGGAAGAACTTGACCGACACATCGGGGAGTGGACGGCAATGCTCAATCCGCAGCAGGTTTTTGACCGTCTTCAGCGCACTGGCGTCCCTGCCGGAATGGACCAGGGGCCGGACAAGCTTGTCTGGGATCCCCACCTGCGCCAGCGTGGATCCGTTGTCACCGTCCAACCGCCCGCACCATGGACACACATCCCGCCCCTCACACACCCCGCTCTGAGCGCCCGTCTCTCTGAAACGCCGGCTGAATGCGACACTCCAGCGCCCACGCAAGGCGAACACAGCGGCGACATCTACCGTAACATCATGGGACTTACTGACGATGAGATAAACGGCCTAAAGTTGAGTGGAGCGCTCATCTGATCAGTTGGCCATACACGCCACGAGAAGGAACCAAACAGGAGGCGACCAAAATGACGACGTACCAGAATATCCTTTATGAGCCGCAGCGCAGCGGTGTCCTCATCACGCTCAACCGGCCGGAGGCCATGAACTCCCTGAGCGTCGAACTCCGGACGGATCTGAACACCGCGCTTGATGAGGCGGAGACGGATGACAGCATCCGTTATATCGTGCTCACCGGTGCGGGCCGGGCATTCTCTGCGGGCGCGAATATGCGCGGCAGCCGCGATGGCTCCCTTCCACCAGTCGTCTGGCCTTACGGCCTCCGCGAGGGCCAGTCCGTCGCGGAGTTCCTGGACTCATGGCGCATGGGCGACCGCAACGGCATCCGTGATCAGATGCGCAGATGGGAATATCCCAAGCCCATCATTGGCGCGATCAATGGCTGGGCACTTGGCGCAGCGTCCTGGCTCGCCCTGACCACGCACATCACCATCGCCTCGGAAAACGCCGTCTTCGGCCAACCTGAAGTTCGACACATCTCCAACACCAACTTCATTTGGGTCCTCCTCGCCGGTTATAAGAACGCCCTCCGCTACGCCCTGACTGGCGACCACATCGATGCCCAGGAGGCGTTGCGTATTGGACTCGTTAATAAGGTCGTTCCACATGACGACCTGCTCGAGGAGTGCTTCGCCATTGGGGAACGTATCGCCCTCGTCTCCCCGGAGACGGTGAAGATCAACCTGGCCGTCGCCACGATGGGACTTGAGATGATGGGACTGGATAAGGCGTGGAGCCTCAACGCGGAATTGGCCGCGCTGGCGCACACCTCCCAGCGCGAAGACTTCAAGCGGCACCTCGACGATGCCAATGAGCAAGGCGGACTCCGCAGTTATATTGAGACGCGAGATGCCCCCTTCCAGCCCGAGCCCTTCGGACCCCGCGCCCGCCGCTAGCGGCCAAATCCTGTCGTTCTGAACGGAACGGCACCCGGTACGTCATTCCAAGCGGCGCGACGCTTCATCTGTCATTCTGAACGGAACGCAGTGGAGTGAAAAATCTAACGCGCCTTTGCCGCAGTGGGGGCACAGATTCTTCGCTACGCTCAGAATGACAGTGTGGGCGCTCAGAATGCAGCCAGCGGTGGACATTCGGCGTATGCGGCAATGGAGGCACAGATTCTTCGCTGTGCTCAGAATGACAGGAAGGGCGCTCAGAATGACAGACGGTGCGCAGCACGAATGGCAAATGAGGGCGCTCAGAATGCAGTAGCGCCGCGTGCGTTCATTGCAGGGGAGAGGCACGCAGAATGACAGAGGCGCGCCAGTATGATAAGAGAGAGTACCGTTAACGGCCCACTGCGGGTCGGCAAGCTCCCACCGGAACTATTGACCGAGCTTCTGGTACAGGTCGATGTCACCGATCCCCGGGTCCTCGTGGGCCCACGCATGGGAGAAGACGCCGCCCTGATCGACACGGGTGGTGAGCATTACCTTGTGGTCAGTTCCGATCCCGTCACCTTCGCTGCTGAAGAGCTTGGCTGGTACACCGTTCACGTAAATGCAAACGACATCGCCGCCATGGGCGCAACGCCATCTTGGATGCTCGTTACCGTCTTGCTACCGAGTGGCGCACCCACCAGCCTCGCGCAGGACATCATGCGGGACATCCTGGATGCGTGTGGTGAGATCGGCGTTGCACTCGTCGGCGGCCACACCGAGGTCACAAGCGGTCTTGATCGCCCAGTTGCCATCGGCACGATGATTGGTGAGGTCCGCAAGGGCGCAGCAACCTTGTCATCCGGCGTCCGCGAGGGCGACGCGATTATCCTGACAAAGGGCATCGGCATCGAAGGTACGGCCATTCTGGCGCGCGAACGGGCGGATCACCTCCGCGCTGCCGGCTTGGGCGATGACGTTATCCAACGCGCCGCGTCACTCCTCCACGATCCTGGCATCAGCGTTGTCCGTGACGCCGCCCTTGCCACCGGAGCAGCACACGTCCATGCCATGCATGACCCAACTGAGGGTGGCATCGCCACCGCGCTCCATGAAATGGCCGATGCCTCAGACGTTGGCCTCGAAATCTATGCCGCAACTCTGCAGGAAATGACCCTTCGTGAAACCTCGGAGATTTGCCGGGCAATCGGTGCCAGCGCAGATGACGTCGACCCGTTAGGACTCATCGCCGCCGGCGCCCTGATCATCGCCACTGCCCGAAACGATACCCAGAAGGTGACGGCTGCTCTGGAGGACGGCGGCATCCGCGCGATGGTCATCGGCTATGCCACTGCCAGGCCGGATGGCGTCAGACGTATTCACGACAAGGACAACGGCACGTCCCAACCGCTTCCCCGTTTCGCGCGCGATGAACTCGCCCGTATCCTTGCTGGCTGACTGTTCCTTCGCATCTCGAGCTGTCCTGATTGTCGTACAAGCGTATTAGATTCTTCAACCCGTTCGGGATGACGGAGAGATGTGGGAACGGCGAATTGTTGGCGGGGAGGCGCTTAGGAGCCCTGGTCACGGGACTGGGACGTCTCTACCTCATGGACGATGCGACGTGTGCGGTTGATGACGTCCGGCGAGACGCTGACAGAAGTGATGCCCCACTCGACGAGTTTTGCCGTCAGTTCCGGGAAGAAGCTGGGCGCCTGACCGCAAATGCCGCAGGTGATACCGAGACGGCGAGACGTCGTAACAATCGTCTCAATGGCACGCATGACAGCCTCGTTCCGCTCATCGAAATCTTCGGCCAGAATGGCGCTGTCGCGGTCCACTCCCAGAACCAGCTGCGTCAAGTCATTGGACCCAATGGAGACGCCATCAATCCCGACGTTGATGAACTCCTCGAGCAGGATGACATTTGAAGGGACTTCGGCCATCATCCACAGCTTGAAACCGTTGTCGCCACGGTGGAGGCCATATTGCTCAAGCAGGGACTTCGTGTGCACAAGCTCATCAACGGTGCGGACGAACGGGATCATGACGTGCAGGTTTGGGTGCTGTGCACGGACACGCCGAACGGCCTCGATTTCGAGGGCAAAGATGTCCGGCTCCTTGATATATCGGCCGGCGCCACGGTAGCCGATCATGGGGTTTTCCTCTTCGGGCTCGTAGCGGTCGCCACCCCGTAAGTTGCGGTACTCATTGGTCTTGAAGTCGGTTGTCCGATAGATAACGGGACGTGGATCAAAGGCGGCTGCGAACTTGAGCAGACCATCCACGACTTTCTGGGTGTATTCTTCGCCGCGCCCCTCCTCAATCATCAGACGTGGGTGCTCACCAATACGCGCGACGATGAACTCGGCACGGAGGAGGCCGACGCCATCAACGTTGCGGGCGGCAATGACATCTGCCAGATCCGGCTCAGCGAGATTGACGTACACGTTCGTCCTGGTTGTGAGGCTTGCCGCCGCGCCGTCTTCGTTGACTTTCCGCCCCGCGCCCGGCGCGGCGCCCTCGTACACCCGGCCCGTGGAGCCGTCAACCGTGACGGATTGTCCGTCGGTCAGCGTAGCAGTCGCTGCGCCAGTGCCAACGACGCAAGGAATGCTGAGTTCCCGGGAGATGATGGCGGCGTGGGCAGTGCGGCCCCCGTGATCGGTGACAATCGCCGCCGCCCGCTTCATGGCCGGGACATAGTCCGGCGTCGTCATCTCCGTGACCAGGATATCCCCATCAGTGACGCGTTTGAGTTGATCAAGAGAGGTCTCGTCGAGCTTGGGGAGGACAACAACACGGCCGCTGGCGCTACCAGGGCTCGCCGGCGTGCC
Organism: Dehalococcoidia bacterium; assembly: GCA_965224255.1. Taxonomy (GTDB): domain Bacteria; phylum Chloroflexota; class Dehalococcoidia; order UBA6926; family UBA6926; genus VXMO01. Next base: position 621,049 of record CBDCYO010000005.1, on the reverse strand, counting down.
TTGTAAAAGGAGTGGATACGCAGATTCATCGACCCCCAGCCCCTCGGACTCGCCAACGCTCTGGAGTGTTGTAATCGGGCGTGTCTGGGTGACGTAGAACGTATTGGCCTCAATGGCCCATTCGATGTCCTGCGGGTGGTTATAGGCCTCCTCCAACGCCAGGCCGTGTTGTGCAATTTCAACTAACTTTTCGCCCGTGAGCTTATAGCTATGGGACAAATCGGCAGGGACGTCGACCTCATGGTTCAAATCATCCGTGCCGACGGCATCCGGGTTTCTTGTGAGCATTCGGCTCTGGGGGACGAGTCGCCTCTCCAAAATCGTAAGGCCGTCTTTATTCATGAGATAAGAGTCCGGAGTGACTGCGCCTGAAACGACGGACTCGCCAAGGCCATAGACGGCTTCGATGAGCACCTTGGAGCGGTCGCTTCGATTCGGTTCGGCGGTGAACATGACCCCGGAGATCTCGGACTGAATCATGCGCTGGACAGGGACGGCAATTCCGATACCGAGTTGATTGAAATTCTGCTCCGCGCGGTAGAAAATCGCGCGCGCCTCGAACAGACTTGCCCAACATCCCCTGACCGTCTCAAGCACCTGCTCAACGCCTTCAACATTCAGGTAGGTGCGTTGCTGTCCGGCGAAGGAGGCCTCGGGCAGATCCTCCGCAGTGGCGGATGACCGTACTGCAACCAGGCCTTCGCCCAGGGCCCGGTAGGCATCGGCGATCTCGGCCGCCAGATCAGCGGGCATGGGGGCGGTCAGAATCGCGTTCTGTGCTCGAACGGCAGCATCAAGCAGCCCCCCTGAGTGATAGACATCAATGTCCCCCAGGATGTTCTGTAAGGTGGCGGCCAGGCTGTTCTCGGCGATGAACTTTTCGTAGGAAACGACGCTCACGACGAAACCGGGCGGGACAGGTACGCCCTGCTGTGACATTTCCCCAAGGTTGGCGCCTTTGCCTCCAGCGAGCGCCAGATCACCCGAGCCGATTTCTGAGAACCACAGCACTGCCGCCTGCCGCTTTTGGGTCTCAGTAAGCTCGCGCGTCGGGATCTCCCGAGCGTCAATGACGCCTTCTGACATGTGTGTACCCCCCTCAGGACTTTTCAAGCGCCTGCCCCCCAGGCGCCGAACGGCCCCATACGTGGGCCGCGCCATGTCGATGCAAATTATACCATTGCTCAGCCGCCGCCGATGCCTTTTCTGGGGTAGTACCGGCCTTCCAATCATCCCCGATGCAGAGTGATGGAGGGAGTATGCGCCCCGTTCGGATAGACAGATTATGGGACGGTGCGCCAAGAAGGTGGCAAATGATGCTCGTGCGCCGCTTCGTGGGATAGAGGGCGCTTGCGCGCCGTTCAGTGGGTCAGGGGGATGTTTGCGCGCTGCTCAAGCGAGGCGGAAGGAGTCGGTGTTGGACTTGCAGAGCCGGAAGTGGGATCCAATTCAGTCAGTTCTCAGTTATCGTTAGCTGCGGCGGACTGGGGCAGGTTTGTAGCATCTCTTGGAGCGCCTCTGTCTCTGTTCGCGTCGCCGTTAGCTGCCAGATCTGCTTGATGCTGATCCAGTTGACGGCATAGTCGCACCAGTAAGATTGGTCAGGGGGCCGCCATTCGTCTGGGCCCCTGGCTCCCTTGGATCGATTGGCACTTGCGGTGACGGCGATGAGATGGGCGGGATTGTCTAGGCTGTTTGCATACAGGCGTTTACGATCGGCGCTCCAGTCCCAACCGCCTGATCGGTGAGCATTGGCTAAGGGAACGAAGTGGTCTACGTCCAGTTTCCTTGCCTCAGTGACCGTCGCTCCAGTGAATGCTCCAAACCACTGCCCCCCAGCGACCAGGCACTGCCTTTCATTCGTATACGTCACGGCGATCTGGCTTTCCTCAATCAGGACCTCGTGGCGCGCATTCTGGCAGTCATTGTCCACATCAATCCAGTGACGCCATTCATCGCGGTCGTATTCTGGAAGCATGTCGGGAACGGCGGCCACAGTGATCGATAGTTGTTCAGTAGGCTGAACCGGCGTCCCACCCGCTGTTGGCGAGCGTTCGGGGGTCGATGTAGGTGACGTTGCCGCAAGTTCAGGTGGTGCTGTCGTCGGGGCAGTGATTGGAGTCGGTGTGTTTGCCGGCAGCTCTGGGGTGGCAGGTTGTGCCCCTCCACTGCATCCCACCAGCGCAGTGAAGGCCAAGAGGCTTACCAGCCCAATCCAAAATGGTGGAGCTGAGGGGAGTCGAACCCCTGACCTCTTCAATGCCATTGAAGCGCTCTCCCAACTGAGCTACAGCCCCATCGCGGCAGTAAGGCGACGCGCCCCTTGTGCAGAGAACACTGACCCTAACACTCCGAGCATTTTCTCTCGAAGAGGTGCGCCGAATACGTAGCCAATTGTACAGCAGCAGATGTGAGCAAGGTGTGGCGCAGGCACTGGCGCACATGAGCTCTCATCCTGAACGACGTACGGCGCCCTTGTCATTCTGAATAGAGCGTCAGCCAGTATGCCATTCCGAATGGCGCGCCACTTGACCCTGCCATTCTGAATGGAACGTTGCCACTTCGCCCTGTCATTCTGAACGGAACGTCGCCACTGCGCCCTGTCATTCTGAACGGAACGGAGTGGAGTGAAGAATCTAAACGTGTGCGTGCTCCTGCGGGTATGCCGTAGATAGGGAACTCAAAGGGCTCCCGTTTCTGTCAATCGTTTAGCGGGCGTCCGTATTTCCATGCGGTCTGAATTAGTAGAATAAGGTGATACGAAGTGATGCAACGGTGGTGGGCGCTCTCTGGAGCGTCCGGCTTCCAACGGAGATGACCATTACGACAGATACGACCAGAGAAGAGCGCCTTGACCGATTGTGCGCACTCCTGACGGAGCGCATTCTTGTGGTGGATGGGGCAATGGGCACCCGGATTCAGACGCTCGGCCTCACGACGGATGACTATGGCGGCGATAAGACTGACGGCTGCCTGGAATACCTGAACATCATCCGCCCCGACGCAATTGCGACTATTCATCGCAGTTATCTGGAGGCGGGGGCGGACATTATCGAGACGAATACGTTCGGCTCCACGCCGTTGGTTCTGGGCGAGTTTGGGCTGGCGGATCGTGCCGAGGAGATCAGCAGGGCGGGGGCAATAATCGCTCGGGCCGCCGCCGATGCGGCCTCCACGGCGAACCATCCGCGATTCGTCGCGGGATCTATGGGGCCAACCACGCGCGCCATCTCCGTGACCGGAGGCGCGACATTTGATGAAATGTCCGAACACTATCGTGTGCAGGCGCGTGGGCTGATTGCGGGCGGTGTGGATGTGCTGCTTTTGGAGACGGCGCAAGACGCGTTGAACGTGAAGGCGGGACTTGAAGGAATTGACCGCGCAAATGCGGACCTGGGCACTGACGTCCCCGCTGCTGTTCAGTGCACCATTGAGACGATGGGCACGCTCCTTGCAGGGCAGGATATCGAGGCGTTCTACACTTCGTTTGCGCATCGAGATCTGCTGTGGATCGGGATGAACTGCGCAACGGGGCCGGAATTTATGCGCGACTACGTCCGCACGTTGGCGCAGATCTCGCGGTTTCCCGTCGCGGTCGTTCCCAACGCCGGCCTGCCGGATGAGGACGGCAACTATCACGACATGCCGGAGGGCGTGGCGGCGGTGCTGGGCTCTTTTATAGACGCTGGCTGGGTCAACATCATTGGCGGCTGTTGTGGGACAGTCTCGGACCACATCGAGAGGATGTGCGATGTTGCGGCGAGTCGGCCGGTACGTGTCTTAGCAGACGCGCAAGACACGGTGGTCTCTGGGCTTGAGGCGCTCACGATTAACGAGGATACGCGCCCCGTGTTGATTGGGGAACGGACGAACGTGCTTGGCAGTCGTCGCTTCAAGCGGCTGATCAATGAAGGCAATATCGACGAGGCATCGGAAATTGGCCGAGATCAGGTGCGTAAGGGCGCCCATGTGCTGGATGTCTGCCTCCAAGATCCGGACCGCGATGAGATCGCGGACATGAATGTATTCTTGGAGCGACTTGTTCGCAAGACGCGCGCTCCGATTGTGATTGACTCCACAGACGTCGCCGTCATTGAAGAGGCGCTCAAGCGAACACAAGGGAAATCGATCATCAACTCCATCAACCTGGAAGATGGTGAGGCGCGGTTTGCGGCCGTTGCACCGCTGGCACGGAGGTATGGCGCGGCCGTGATCGTCGGGTGCATAGACGACGATAAGGACCAGGCGCAGGCGATTACACGGGAACGCAAGCTGGAGATAGCGCGGCGTTCGTATCAGTTACTGACGGAGAAATACGGCGTACGGGGAGAAGACATCATATTCGATCCTCTGACGTTTCCCGCCGGCACCGGCGACGCGAACTACATCGGCTCCGCCGTTGAGACCATTGAGGGAATCAGGCTCATCAAGGAGGCCTTCCCGCTCGCTAAAACGACGCTCGGCATTTCCAATGTCTCCTTCGGGTTGCCGCAGGCGGGGCGAGAGGTTCTCAACGCCGTCATGCTGTACCACTGCGTGCAAGCCGGGTTGGATAGCGCCATCGTCAACACAGGCGGCTTGGTGCGCTTCGCGGCGCTTCCTGAAGAGGAGCGGACGCTGTGTGATGATCTTCTCTACTGGCGTGGTGCCGATCCCATTGGCGCGTTTGCGGCCCATTTCCGTGGGCGGACATCCACGACTTCGGCCAGTGACGAGAATCGTATGGATGGACTCTCGCTTGATGAGAGGATTGCGCTACGCATCGTGGAGGGCGTGCGAGAGGGGATGGCGACGGATCTTGATGTCGCCATGGAGGAGCGTGCCCCGCTGGAGATCATCAATGGCCCCCTGATGTCCGGGATGGATGAAGTGGGGCGGCTGTTTGCGGCGAATGAACTGATTGTCGCGGAGGTGCTGGAGTCAGCTGAGGTGATGAAAGCGGCCGTCGCGCACCTTGAGCCCCATATGGAGGCGGCGGAATCTCGTTCGCGTGGAAGTATTTTGCTTGCGACGGTCAAGGGTGATGTCCACGACATCGGCAAGAACCTGGTGGACATCATCCTTTCGAACAACGGGTACCGCGTGATCAATCGTGGCATCAAGGTGCCGCCAGGAGAACTGATTGAGGCGTTTCACGAACACAAACCGGACATGATCGGACTATCGGGCCTTCTGGTGAAATCCGCACAGATGATGGTTGAGACGGTGCGGGATTTCACCGAGGCAGGCGTTGACGTGCCGATTCTGGTTGGAGGGGCCGCACTGAGTAATCGATTCACGCGGCTTCGAATTGCGCCAGAATACAGGGGTTTGGTGGCGTACGCGCAGGACGCGATGAAGGGACTGGATCTGGCGAATCGCATCCGGGTTCCGAAGGAGCGAGAGCGGTTGGAAACGGAACTCAGAGGCGAGGCCGAACGGCTGGAGAATCAAGGCAGTGGGCAGGCAGTTGCCACGCAGGCGGATGCGCGACCGCGAGCGTTCATTGCCCGTATCGATGCTCCACCACAGCCGCCAGACTTGCAGGAGCACACACTCAGGGATTTCGACCTCGATGAAGTGTTTTCGTACATCAACCCCGTGATGCTGTATGTACGCCACCTGGGGTATCGGGGTCGTTTCGCGGAAGCTCTTGATGCTGGTGAGGCGCGCGCAGTCGAACTCCACGAACGGGTGGCGGCTGTTCAGCGCGTTATGGCGTCCCGCGACGATATCCGCGCGTCCGCCGTGTATCGATTCTTCCGAGCCGCCCGTGAGAGTAACGACGTTCTCATACTTTCGCCAGACGGTGACCATGTGGTGGAACGCTTTCAATTCGGTCGGCAGGAATCGGGCGAGGGGCTGTGTCTAGCCGACTATGTCCGCTCACGCGAAGATGGCCGGCCTGATTACGTGGGCGCATTCGTCACGACAGTTGGGCCGGGCGTGCGTGCCTTAGCGGATGAGTGGAAGGACGCTGGGGAATATCTGGCATCACACATTTTGCAAGTGTTGGCGCTCGAGGGCGCCGAGGGATTTGCGGAACTGCTGCATCAGCGAATGCGGATGATGTGGGGTTTTCCGGATCCGCCGCATACTACACGATCGGATCTGTTCAGGGCGGATTATCGAGGCAAGCGGTACTCTTTTGGGTATCCTGCTTGCCCCCGCTTGGAGGATCAGCAGGTCTTATGGCGGCTGTTGAGGCCGATGGAGACCATTGGTGTAAACCTTACGGAAGAGATGATGATGGAGCCGGAAGGCTCAGTGAGCGCCCTCGTCTTTCATCATCCGCAAGCCAAGTATTTCAATCTCTCCAGTACGGACACGGAGCGGCTGGAACAACAGATACGCGAATCTGGCGAGTAGTACGCCGACGAAGACATTGCCTCAAGAAGTCCACGCCGTATATGCCATGATGTGGACAGTTGGAGAGATTGGGAGACTGTAGGGGATGGCATTGCATTCTGAGACTGTCTATAAAAGAGCTTATGTCAACGTCGTTTTCTGATTCAGCGCGGTCTGCGCTGGAGGAGGCCGCGCAGGCCATAACAGAGGCGCGATATGTGACCGCGCTGACCGGGGCGGGGATGTCTGCCGAAAGCGGGATACCGACGTTTCGCGGCACTGGGGGCCTGTGGACCAAATATGGCGAGCCGGACAATCTTGGGTATCAGCGCTTTCTTGAGAACCCACGCCTGTGGTGGGAGGACCGGCTGACAGGCAATCAGATGCCGGAGATGCGGAACGCGTTGGAATCAGCGCAGCCCAATCCAGGTCATCATGCGCTTGCTGATCTTGAGCGAATGGGCACGCTCCGGCACCTGGTGACGCAGAACGTCGACAACCTGCACCGTATCGCCGGTAGTGAAAGCATCTCTGAAATCCACGGCAATCACACGCTGATTCGCTGCGTGGAGTGTGTGGGCCGATATGCGCGGCATGAGATTTCATTGGATACACTGCCACCGCCGTGCCCAAATTGTGGCGGGCTTCTCAAAACGGATACGGTTATGTTTGGGGAACCGATCCCGCCGGATGTTCTTCGACGGTGCCACATTGAGGCGTCGCAGAGTGATTGCGTGCTGATTTTGGGAACGTCGGCCGTTGTCTACCCCGCCGCGGCGTTACCTGATGTGGCGCGGCGGATGAATGGGGCGACGCTCATTGAGATCAATCCCAATGAGACAGCTCTCTCAGACGTGTGCGATATCGTCGTTCGTGCCGCAACAGGTGAGGCTCTGCCTGTGCTTGTGGAGGCCGTAGAGCGGGCGCAGGGACTTGACGGATCAGGCAACGGCGTCCTGGAGGCGACGTAAGGTGACTGGCCCGCTCTTCCGCCCGTTTCGCGGCTGGCGGTTTAGTGCGTCTCACCATGCGAATCAGGGCATGATTGTCGCGCCGCCCTATGACGTCATCGCTCCAGGAGATATCGGTGGACTTCTTGATGCGAGCCCGCATAATGTCATTCGGCTAGAGTTGCCGTCCGCCGTAGACGCATCCAATCCGTATCACACTGCCGCCAGGACGTGGGATGAGTGGACGTCCAAAGGCGTGCTTGAGCGCGAAACGTCGCCGCGCTTCTACCTCGTTCGTCATACATTTCAACTTGATGGGCATAAGGTTAGCCGCCTTGAACTCATTGGAGCTGTGCGGCTGGCGCCATGGGAAGACGGCTCTGTGTTGCCTCACGAACAGACACATGAAGCCGCAAAGCTCGATCGCCTGTTGTTGATGAATTCCGTTCGCGCCAATATCAGCCCGATCATGGCCTTGTACGAGAACACGGCGAATGAAATGCGACGGCTGCTAATGGACATCGTGAGTCGCCCGGCCGACGCGTCGTTTACAGACCTCACGGGAGACGAGTACGACGTGTGGAATGTGTCTGAGCCACGGGAAACGAGGGCGCTGACCAGTGGCATTCGCGGGCCCCTCTACATCGCGGATGGCCACCACCGCTATGAGACGGCGCTAACCTATCGAGATGATCGCCGACAGGAAGACGGTGACGGAAATTTGGCGGCAGGCTATGTGATGGCTGCCCTGACGGCCACTGACGATACAGGACTGATCAGCCTGCCATATCATCGCCTCATACGTGGCCTGCCGGATGATGCCATGGTACGATTGCGCCGCCAAATCGAAACCTACTTTCAAAGCGAAGAAATTGATATTGGAGGGCTGTCCGCTTCTGAGTCGGCTAGGAGATTCACGTCCGCGATGAATGATGCGCCGAACACCTCGCTGATGGCCGTAATTGAGTCTCCCGGAGATACGCTCAAGCTGCTTAGCCCGACTGAACAGGGTGTCTTTACGGGGCTGCTGACGGGAGAGACGGAGGCGTGGGAGAGGCTCGCACCATGCGTCTTCCTGGACATTCTCCTTTTGCACGGCGTGGGCGTGGACCAGCAGCAGGCTGAAGACCGTGGTTGGTTGACCTATCCACGAGACGCAGCCGAGGCGATAGAGGCCGTTCGCTCCGGGGAGTATGACGCGGGTCTGCTCCTAAAGGCCGTTGGAATCACTGATATGACGGAGTCGGCGGCAGCGGGTGAGCGACTGCCCCCCAAATCGACATACTTCTTCCCGAAGGTGGCCACGGGAATCGTCATGAACTCGCTAGCAGGGCGACTCGAAGACTAGTACACTGTCTAGACTTAAGGACATTCCATTGGGTCGGACTGTCTTCCACACAAATCCATACACAGATGGGAGATTCAAATGACTACTGACAACGCGCCTGCGGATAACAAAGTCTATATCAGCGCGGCAGGTCTGGAGCGCATCAAGGAAGAGCTTGAAGGGCTCCGTACGGTGCGGCGCCCGGAGGTCGCAGAGATGATTCAGCGCGCCAAGGAACTGGGCGATATCACCGACAGCGCACAGTACGATGCCGCCAAGAACGAGCAGGCATTTCTCGAGGGACGCATCCGACAACTTGAGGACAGCGTGCGCCGTGCGCTAATTATCGAAGAGCAGGACACTCAGCGTGACGGCACCGTCCGCGTCGGTTCAACCGTGGTTGTCCTTGATGGAGGCGGAGAGAAGGAGCGTTGGACGATCGTCGGCAGGGCAGAGGCAGACGCTGCACGGGGGCGCATCTCCAATGAGTCGCCCGTCGGCGGGGCGCTGCTTGGGAGGAAGGCGGGCGACACCATCGAGATCCAGACGCCGTCCGGCTCACAAACCTTGACGGTATCGAAGGTCGAATAACTTCTGGACTGGCCGCCGGACTGCTTTAAACCTGTCCCGACAGTTGTAGTTGCTTGCCCTCGGTTTTGATGGAAGGGGCGACGATCATCTCAGCTTGCTGCAACTCGCGAATCGTGGCCGCGCCACACATACCCATGGCTGTGTGGAGTGCGCCCGCTAGGTTTTCAGTACCATCCGTGCGGTGCGTCGGGCCAAAGAGGAGGCGCTCCAAGGTTGCTCGGACTCCGACGCGAACCCGCGTGCCACGCGGGAGGGCAGGGTGGGGAGTGGCCATTCCCCAGTGGTAGCCGCGGCCGGGGGCCTCTTCTGCCGAGGCGAAAATGGAGCCGAGCATGACGGCGTCCGCGCCAGCGACCATCGCTTTGCACAAGTCGCCGCCTGAGCGGATGCCTCCGTCAGTGATGATGGGCACATAGCGGCCCGTTTGCCGCTGGTACTCATCCCGTGCGGCGGCGGTCTCTATGGTCGCCGTTACTTGGGGTACGCCGATGCCGAGCACCTCGCGGCTTGTGCAGGCCGCCCCGGGGCCGACACCCACGAGGATGCCAGAGACACCCGTCTGCAATAGTTCCATCGTCTGGTAGTAACCGACCACATTGCCGACAATGATGGGAATGGGAACGCTGGCGACGAGGTCGTCAAAATGGAGTCCGACGGGGCTCGTGGAGATGTGGCGGGCCGTCGTGACTGTGGATTGGCAGACGTAGTAGTCGGCACCGGCCTCGACGACCGTGCCGATGAGCCTCTTGGTGTTGGCCGGGGTGGCAGCGACGGCGACGGTTGCGCCGAGGGATTTCATCTTCTCAATAGTGGCTCCAATGTATTCCTCCTTCAGAGGAGCGGAGTAGATGCGTTGGAGGGTCGCGGTGACGGAATCGGCAGGCGCTTCTAAGACTTCCAGAAGGGCTTCTTCCGGGTTGAGGTAGCGCCCGTGGACGCCCTCCAGGTTTAGGACGGCAAGGCCGCCGAGGCGAGTGTAGGTGGCGGCAAAGTTTGGATCGACGACACCATCCATTGCGGCGGCCATGATAGGCAAGTCAAAGGTGCGGCTTCCAATGGAGAAACTGATGTCCGTCTGTTCCGGATTGAGGGTGAAGCGGCCCGGAACGATGGCCACTTCCTCAAACCCGAAACCACGTTTAAGGGGCTTGAATTCTGGCGGATCCTCGGCAATGCCAATGTTAACCCTGCGTTCGGCGATGTCCGTCGTGACCATGTTGAGCAGTTCCCCCCCATTAACAGGCGATACGACGCTGTATTGCGGCACCGTATCGCCTATCTTCGTGCCTCAGATAACACAAAGGGGCACGCGCAAACGTGCCCCTTTTGACAATCCATGCGGATCGCACAGCATCCATGAATCATTGTTGTCTCACAGGCGCGGGGCGTCAAGACCCGTTGCCATCTATTCGCTAAAACCTCCGGATTCAACGAAACCGGGATACTGGCCGCCAACACGGGTCTTGATAGTCCCGCGAAGCAGGCGCAGTTCGCCGTCTGTTGGAGGAGCCGTCTCAGGAACGTCGTCGGGGACGAGGAAGGTGAATCCCGTGTTTTCCTTCACTTCATCAACGGTGACGCCTGGGTGAACAGATTCAAGTTCGAATTGTGCCGCATCCCGCAGGTATTTCATGATGCAGAGTGTCGTGACGAGCAGGGAGGGGCCGCCGGGGCGCTCAACCCGCTCCCCGCTGGACCCGGCGGACGTAATGAAATCCACGTCTTTCACGAAGACGCGTGGCGTGTGCTCCATGCGAAAGAGGATGATACGATTCGTCATGAAATAGAGCATGCCGGAGCCGGCCGCGCCGGGGAGCCGTAGGTCAGGGCGGTCATGATCCCCAATGGTGGAGAGATTGATGTTGCCGTGGCCATCAATCTGCGCACCGCCCAGGAAGAAGAGGTCGAGTTTCCCGCGCTGGGCAAGATCAAAGGTTTCCTTGCCACTGATTGGGCTTAGAGCGGGATCAGACGCACCGATGGCGACATAAATCATGTCAGGCGCGTGCGTCTTCTGGGCAAGCAGAACGCCGGCCATGGGCACAGGTGATGCGGCCCCGGTGCCGACGTACGTATCGTCACGAACTTCCCGCGCGATGCGGGCGGCCATCAACTCGCCGACGGTGAAATCGTCTGACTGAAACGGCATTACGGCTGCGTTCTGCCCGTGATCCTATCTAAGCGGACGCCACTACGTGCCGGGACATGTCGCGGTATTCGTCCTCTGTGTGGCCACGAACGAACTCATTGAGGTAACGCGCAAAGCCATCCGCAGATCTGGAGGCTTCAATGTATCGCACGAAGTGTTCGTCATCGGCGGTGTAGTAGGGCTTCATGCCACCAGGATGTGAACCGCCAGGGACGTGGACGATGAGGCTGATAAATGGCCATGGGATGATGTACCCACCGCGCGGGTCCTCGGACAGATCGTAGTCGACAATTTCCTCCACGGTAACGATGACCTTGTCACTTGCCTGCGCAACCATGCGGTCATCGTAGCCGGGTGCGAGGACGTTGCCGGAGTGATCAGCCTTGAAGGCGTGGATGATGGCGATGTCTGGTCGAATCGCCGGGACGAGGAGAATGTCATGCCCCTTGTTGTAGGGGTCCTCGATGATTTTCCAGTTGGGATGGAGATTGACGAGGTCTGTGCCGATGACACCACGTGACGGGATGAACGGCACTCCGTTGGCTCCAGCCTGGAGCCCTGTTAGGGTGACGGGTCATGTGCTGTCCAGTGCGGCGATGCCACCCTCACTGGCCACACGGCGATAGTTGGGCGCGAGGCCGCGCTCACCAAACGTGAGTGAGCCGGTATCGATGGATGCGACGGCGCCCGCGCCGATGAGCATGTCACCGTTGATGCCGCCGGCGGGCGTGAAGACCAGGGCGAGATCCTTGATGCCACGCCGGACGATTTCCCGAGTCAGGGCCATTGAGGAACGGTCATTCCCGCCGGTGGTGGCGATGAGCATGCCATCCTTGAAGCGATTTCCGGCCTCTTCGATACTGACGATCCTCGCCATGACAATTCCTCCCTCATGATTCGCGAGACGTGTGCGACATCACTTCACGCATACGTGGACGCTAAGCCGTCAACGTGCAAACGTCAAGCGACGTTAGGATGCGGCTCTGCCCGTATCAGCCGGTATTCCCAATTGCCAGGGGCAGCGGCGTGACTGAGTTTCCGGCAGAAAATGGCGACTGAATGGTTTATGGCGGCGTGATAGTGCCTTCACGTATGGTGCACATGGTGGCGTGAGCGCGGATGTCTGTCGGGATAAGTTCCGCATTTGCTGTTGTGATGAGAAGCTGCCGGCCCGGTATCAGGCAGTGACGCAGGACGCGTTCACGGCGTTCGACGTCGAGCTCAGAGAGAGGGTCGTCCAGCAGGATGATGGGTTCATCGTTGAGCCGTCGCCCGATGTATGCAGCCTGGGCAATGACGAATGCCAGAGCTGCGGTCCGTTGCTGTCCCCGAGAGCCGTAGATGCCGAGATCGACGTCACTTAGTATGACGCGCATGTCGTCGCGGTGAGGACCGACGGACGTTGTCGCCGTTGCCGAATCGCGTCTCCACGCGGAATTGAGGGCGTCGCCGAAGTGGGTTTCAAGTGTCTCCTGCGTATAGCGTTCTTGCCGGGTAGTCGCCACTGTGGAGCGATAGTCAAGATTCACGTTTGCCGCATGTCCCGTGAATGCCGCATGTGCAGAAAGCATCTCGTCTTGCAGGATCTCCAGCATCAAGAGGCGGCGGTGAATCAGTAATGCGCCCACACGGATCAGTTCCCGCTCCCACAGTTGCATTTCCTGTGTGCGTTTCACGATGCCGCGGTCACGTGCGTCACGAAGGGCGGCGTTACGCTGCGTAACCAGTCGTTCGTATCGCCGCAGCGCCTGGGCGTAGCCACGATCCGTTTGTAGGGCTGTTGAGTCGATGGTGCGTCGCCGATCGGACGGTGGGCCTGCGAAGAGGTCAACCTCCTCCGGCCCGGCGAGCACAACGGCCAGATTACCCACGGGGCTTGTGGAGCGTTGGAGGACGCCGTTGACGCGGTAGCCTTTCTGTAGAGTGCCGCCCCTCAGGAAAGAAGGGAGCCTCTCCGTCGAGGCGTTCGGCGCAGGGCGGTGTAGCCCGCCGAGCTCTTCCCGCCGGGCTATCTGCATAACCATTTCTAGTCGGCGCGATTCGTTGTTGCCGGTTGCCACATCGGCGGTGATTCGTGTGTATGGAATCGGTTCTTGGGCGGCACTCCAGCCGATGACTTCCCGATCGGTCTCGGCGCGATGGGAGCGGCCGGTCGCGAGGATATGCAGAGATTCCAGGAGGTTCGTCTTGCCCTGCCCGTTTGCGCCTGCAAGCAGGGTGACTCCGCCCGCGGGCGTAAATGTCAGCGCGGTGTAGTTCCGAAAGTGGGTGAGGGAGAGACGTGTGACGCGAATGACGCTCACCTGCTGTACATCATCGATGACTGGCATGGCGATTGTAGCAGTCGCCTACGGTCAGGGCGGCATATACTTTAAGCAAACGTTTCGTCTTTGCGTTTGCATGTGCCGCCGCTAGGTGTCAAGGGAGCAATGGAGAACGACGTCTCGGAATCGACGATCCTGCAAGCCGCGCTAAAGCCGCGCAACCGCCTCATTGTGGCCAAGCTCGGCACGGGGGTGCTCACGGGCGGCGGCGATCGGTTGGATGAGGGCCTGATTGTGTCGATGGCACGGCAAGTTGCGGAGATGGTGGCCGCGCGGTCGCAGGTCATCATCGTGACGTCTGCGGCCATCGCGTTGGGGCGGAGTATCATCGGTCTGCGTGGCCGGGGGCGAGGGGTGACGACGCTTCAGGCACTGGCGGCGATCGGCCAGCATCACCTCATGCGGTCCTATGAGAACGCGTTCGCTGAACATGGCCTCGTCGTTGGGCAGGCGCTCATCACCCGCTCAGACCTGACTGCTGGCCGCTCGGCCGCCAACATCCGCCGGACGCTGCGTGAGCTACTGAGCCTGGGTGTCGTTCCCATCGTGAATGAGAATGACGTCGTGGCCTCAGAGGAACTGAATGAGGCTCTCGGCGATAACGATACACTGTCTGCTGCCGTTACAAACCTCATGGCTGCGGATATGCTCATCCTTCTGACGGACCAGGACGGGCTCTATGACAGTGATCCCAGGAGGAGCGCGAACGCGGTACTGGTTCGCCAGGTGGATCGTGTGACGGATGCCATTCAGGAGATGGCCGCCGAGATGCCGGGCGAGCAGGGCCGGGGAGGCATGGCATCCAAGGTCCGGGCAGCGGCGGCGGCGACGTCCTGGGGCACCACGGTTATCATCGCCAACGGGAAGGCGCCGGATGTTCTGGTGCGCGCGGCACGGGGAGAGGAGATCGGGACGCGCTTTGAGGCATGGGGGCGTCGGCGCTCATCGGCCCGGCGACGCTCACTGGGGCCTCTGTTCGTGCGTGGCCAGATCGTCGTGGATGAGGGGGCGGTCAGGGCGTTACGTCGAGGGTCATCAAGCTTGCTTGCTGTCGGTGTGCGTGACGTGCGCGGCGAGTTCAATGTGGGCGACATCGTGGAAATCGTTGGCCCAGATGAGACAGGCGTGGCGCGCGGCGCGGTTTCCTATCCGGCAGACGTAATGCGCAGGCTGGCGGGGCTGCGATCATCGGAGATCCGTGACGTTTTAGGGAGGACCGAGCAGACCAAATCCAGCTATAACGGTGAGGAGATGGTGCACCGAGACCATATGACCCTGTTATAGAAGAAAAACTGCCTGGTTTGAAACGGCATGCCTCATCTAGCGACAATTGAATGACTGTTGAGTAGAATGTGGCAACGTCGCCGGCCATGCGTGACGTGTGAAGGACACGTGAGTGTAATGACGATCATTGAAACGGAAACAACACACACCGGTGTGTTGTCTGAGGAGCTGGTAAGCAAGGCGAAGGCCGCTCGTGAGGCGAGCCGTCCTCTTTCACGCACGACGACAGAGGAGCGAAACCGCGCACTGACGGCAATTGCGGATCTGCTTGAGAAGCGGGTCAATGAAATCATTTCTGCCAATCAACAGGATTACGCCTCGGCGAAGGCGGATGGGATGTCTGACGTTCTGCTCGATCGTCTGCTTCTGAATGAGGATCGGATCCGTAGTATGGCGGCTGACGTTCGTGCCACCGCTGCGCTGCCAGACCCCGTCGGAGAGGAGTTTGATGCGACGACGCTGCCGAACGGCCTGCGCGTGAGCAAGCGGCGTGTGCCGCTGGGTGTCATCGCCGCTGTGTATGAGAGTCGTCCGAATGTGACGGTGGATATCGCCGCCCTGTGCATCAAGTCCGGCAACGCGGTGATATTACGGGGAGGCAAGGAAGCCATACAGTCGACGATGATGCTGGCGACGATCGTGCGGGATGCGGTTGGCGAGGCGGGAGTTCCGGCCGAGGCGGCCCAGGTCATCGAGACGACGGATCGTGCGATCGTCGGGCAGATGTTGACGTACGAAGGCGGTATCGATCTCCTGATTCCCCGTGGTAGTGATACGCTCATTCGCTTCGTACGAGACAACGCGCGCATCCCCGTCGTCACGGGCGGCATCGGCGTTTGCCACACGTATGTGGATGCGGGTGCAGACATTGAACAGGCCGTCGCCATCTCCCACAACGCCAAGGTGCAGCGACCCACTGTCTGCAATGCGCTTGATACGCTGCTTGTCCATTCCCAGGCGGCTCCGCGATTAATTCCTGCGCTTGCCGCGGCATGGGGCAAGGATGGGGTTGAGATTCACGCGGATCGTCGGGCATTGGCGCTGATGGGCCCGGAGCCGGCGGCACGGGTCATCCCTGCAGTGGAAGATGATTGGGGTCGGGAATTCCTTTCACTGACGGCTGCGGTCAAGATTGTTGACTCGCTGGACGAGGCGCTTGAGCATATCCAGACGTACGGCTCTGGCCATTCAGAGGCCATCCTGACGAGGGATGATGTGAATGCGTCGCGATTTCTGGATGAGGTGGATGCGGCGGCCGTCTATGTGAATGCCTCGACGAGATTCACGGATGGCTCGCAGCTTGGGCTGGGTACCGAAGTGGCGATTAGTACGAACAAGCTGCACGCGCGGGGGCCCATGGGGCTTCGGGAGTTGACGTCCTATAAATGGACAATCGTTGGTGACGGGCAGATCAGGGACTGATCCTTCGCTGACATTTTCCGCAGGGCCAATATGAGGGGATGGGCTGGGGATCGTTTACAATGGGGCATGCGTGGGGGCTCGACGGCTGACGATAGCGTGCGATCACACCAACATGGTGCCCACCTTCAGCTCCATGGCCCCGGGCCGATTAGACAGCCCCGCATTCGTGAAAGACCGGCTCATTTTGCCCACCGGCGGTCCGATGGCGGCGACCGCTGGGCGAGTGAGAAACACCTGTGCGATGCGTGGGAGGCCGGCCTCAACAGAGGAGGCGGCCGTTCCCTGATGTCTGAGGACGGGTCCGCCATTGCCATTGTTGATTCCGGAGTACGTAATTCAGGCGATGGCCCAGATTTTTTGGGCGCAGTTATTGCAATCGAGACGCCGGAGCAGGGGACACGGCTTGTTCGCGGCGACGTCGAGATGCATCTAAAGGCTGCCGACTGGTTTGCGCACGGGCATGATATGAACGCGGCATTTGCCAGCGTGATTCTGCATGTAGTTGAGGACGCGCGCGGTCTTTCGAAAATTGCGGGGGCGCCAGTAGTAGAGATTCGTCCGTCGCCGAATCGGCGCGGGCGTCGGAAGACCTCTTGGGGGTACGCCAAAGGAGGACGACTCCACGAGGAGTTGAGGCGTCGTGGGCGTGGTAGAGATACTGTCGCTGATGTGCTTGGCGCACTGGGCGATGCGCGGCTTGAGGAACGGGCAGCGGCGCTTGAGGGCGATATCGTCGTCGCGGGCGCAGAGCAGGCCCTGTACGAGGCGCTGCTTCGTGGGCTTGGCTATACACGCAACATGACAGCGTTCCAGGAAGTCGCGCGCCTGCTACCGATTCAGACGCTGCGCGGGTTGACGGAAGGGGCACCAGGCGAAGAGGCCCGCACGGCGCGATTGGCCGGCCTGCTTTTTGGCACGGCTGGGCTGTTGCCGTCTCAGTCCGATACGCCGAATCAGGGAGCTTTATTCGCTGGCGCGGTGGAGACGGGTGGATCTGGCTCAGGGCACGTCACAGACGCGTATACGTCTGGGGCTGAGGCCGGGTGGGCTGCTCTTCGTGGTCTGGAGTCGCTGCCACATGGATCGTGGCAGACATTCCGCGTGAGGCCGGATAACCATCCGATCAGGCGGATGGGAGTGGCTGTTGAGTTGATGCGTCGCTGGCTTGCCGGACCGGGATTTCCCGCAGACGTGATTCGCGCGGTCACGGGGGAGAAGCCAGTCCGTGAAGTCATCGCATGTCTATTAGAAACTGTGATGGTTCCTCCGATTGGCTACTGGGCAATGCATCGTGGCTTCTGCATCGAGAGGCGGGGGACGCCGACTGCGTTACTGGGTCGAGGCCGCGCGCTCGATATGCTGGCAACTGCGGTGTTGCCATTTCTCTTGGCCGTAGCTGATCTGGAGTCGCACGATGGCCTTGCGCAGCGGACGCGGGAGGTCTATGCGGCGCTGCCGAACTCCGGAGCATCAGGTGCTGCGCGGCGTGCGCGAGACATGCTCAGAGAAGATGGAGACGGGACGATCAATCACCTTTCGGCGCGTCGCTATCAGGGTTTCTTGAGCTGGATGTCAGGAAATTCGCAGGGCGCGTCGCGGGAGCCCTTGCCGCTGTTTGAGGAGTAGGCGAGGCGACGCGGACGGCTTCGGCAGCGGACCTTATCGCATACTCTGGACGTGCCGTTCGAGAACGTGCGGCGCGCCTGAACTCGTCTATCACACGTGAAAAGGAGGACATTTTTCGATGCGCATCGAACGCGATTCTATGGGTGAGATGGAAGTGCCGGATGATGCCCTGTGGGGTGCACAGACGCAGCGCGCCATGCGTAATTTTCCGATCAGCAACCTGAGGTTCCCCCGCCGTTTCATCCGTGCGCTGGCCCTCATAAAGCGCTCTGCAGCAGAGGTGAATGAGAGCCTGGGCGGCCTCACGCCAGATATGGCGACGGCGGTCAAGGCCGCTGCGCAAGAGGTCATGGATGGTGAACATGATGACCACTTTGTGCTGGACATCTTCCAGACAGGTTCAGGTACATCGACCAACATGAATGCAAACGAGGTGATTGCGAACCGTTCTACGCAGATCCTCGGTGGAGACATTGGCTCGCGCATCGTCCATCCCAACGATAATGTCAATCGGGGTCAATCCTCGAACGATGTCATTCCCACCGCGATTCAGGTGGCAGCTGCCCACGGAATCGCGATGGAGCTCATACCCGCGCTGGAGCGCTTGCAAGTCGCACTCGCGGCCAAATCAGAGACCTTTTGGGACGTCATCAAGACGGGGCGAACGCACCTGCAGGACGCGACGCCGATCCGGCTGGGCCAGGAATTCCTGGGACACGCTGGTCAAATGGAACGAGCGGTGCGACGGCTGCGGCACGCTGTGGATGAACTCTGCGAGGTTCCGCTTGGTGGGACGGCCGTTGGAACGGGCATCGGGCGCGATGTTGAGTTCGCTGAACTCGTGTGTGCGCACCTCGCGTCCGCGACTGGGCTCGCCATCCGCGAGACGGAAAACCATTTCCAGGCGCAGAGCACGCTGAACGCTATTACTGAGGCGAGCGGTGTACTGAATACGGTTGCCGTCAGCATGCTGAAGATCGCGAATGATGTGCGCTGGCTCGGCTCCGGGCCACGTGCGGGCTTCGGAGAGATCATGCTGCCGGAGGTGCAACCGGGGTCGTCGATTATGCCCGGCAAGATCAACCCGGTCATCGCGGAGTCCGTGTGCCAGGCGGCGGCGCAGGTCATTGGCAACCACGTGACGGTCACAATAGCCGACGCGCAAGGCAGCAACTTTGAGCTAAATGTGATGATGCCGGTCGCAGCGTACAACCTGTTGCAATCGATCGATCTTCTTGCGGCAGAGGCGGACAACTTCCGCGAGCAATGCATTGAGGGGTTGGTGTCGACGCAACGGGGGCCGGATACGGTGGAGCAGGGGCTGGCGATCTGCACGGCACTCGCGCCGGTCATCGGCTATGACGCCACAGCCAACATTGCCAAGGAGGCATCCAAGACTGGCGAGACCATCCGACAAGTAGCTTTACGTACGACGGAGCTGGGCGAGGCGGCGCTTGAGGAGATCCTCGATGCCGCGAAGATGACAGAGCCGGGCTTCTCCGGCGGCGGAGGGGGGTAGCGACTGGTGTTTGCCACGCCGGACCCGGGGAGCCGCCTCCGGATCTGCGAGAGAAACGGGCCAATAGCCGCCCGGATAAGGAATCATGCCAGCCCGCTTCACCTGGTTCTCCAGACATCCCCCCCGCGTGCACGTGCACGCGGGGTGCGGGACTGCGATGCTACCCACCCGACTCGCCCAATCCACTCAGTCGACTCGGGCCGGGACCTCCTGGGCGGCCTCCTGCGCCGCCAGGACTTTCACGCCGTGAGGGACCAGTGTTTCGGCGTCCCCGCTTGCCGCGATTCAGATTAAGGTTGATTGTCCTGTTTGCCGCCGTCATCACAGTGGTGCTCGCCCTCCAGTTCGCTGGGGATGACGAAGGCCAGGTCAATATAGTCCGCGAGGCGTGGGACTACGTCACCTCAACGGTTGGTGACATGTTGGATCAATTCAATCCGATAGATGAAGGAGCCACAGGTTCGCAGCCGGACCAAACTCGATCACCCGCCACCGCGCCAGGCTATCCAGGCGGCGCTGCACTCGTGGCCAGTGACGTTGAGAGGTGGGTTGTCCAGTTGACGAATGATGCTCGAGAAGAGCGTGGGCTTTTGCCTCTGGATGCGGATCCGGAGATCGGGCCTATCGCGCGGGCGCACAGCGAAAACATGTCCAGGCTGAATGTCTTCTCGCACGAGTCCAGGCTGAATGTCTTCTCGCACGAGATCGACGGCAAGGGCCCGATTGACCGCGCAACTGACGCCGGGTACACCTGCCGAGTCTATCGCCCGGATGGTTCATACGCATACGGCCTGAGCGAGAATATTTATAAGTATCCGCGCGTGACAGAGTGGTCCAGTTCCACGAGGTGGGGCGGTACCAGGTACGGGCCAACCGTTTATGCCGCGGACGCCCGTGCGATGGCTCTCAATCTGGTGGAAGGGGGGATGGACAGCCCGGATCATCGTGAAAACATCCTGGATCCGAACAACCGCTGGATCGGCGTCGGAGTTGCCATCACGACCACTGAGGAGTACGGCTTCATGCAAGAGACGGTCTTCGCGACCCAAAACTTTTCCGAGTGTGAATGGTAGGGTTCACCGCCACGGTTCTGCGCACGATGCGGGCAGTGCATAGCTATCGAGGCGGAGCGCGGCGGGCAGACTCGTTGAGTGGCCAGGGCTCTGCGCGAAGCCAAAAAACTTGTCAGGTGAGTCTGCCAGTCCGTAGAATGGCAGCAAGTAGTCGTTGTCAATATGAGGCGTTGGTGACGTGGCGATGAGCGCGTCAGCCTGTTCGTCTGAGTTCTCATCCCGTTCGTGCACGTAGGGGGCGTTAGTCAGTGTCCACAAAGAAGAGTAGTGCCGTCATGGTTGTCGAAGATCTGCGAGTTGAGGTTGGCGGCAAAGAGATCCTCAAGGGAGTCAACCTGGAGATCCCCACCGGCAAGGTCAATGCAGTCATGGGCCCGAACGGATCAGGAAAGAGCACGCTCGCCAATACACTCATGGGCAATCCACGCTATGTCGTGACGGGTGGGCGCATCCTGTACAGGGGGGAGGACATCACGCTGGCGCTGCCGGATCGGCGTTCGCTGGACGGCATCTTTCTTGCGTCGCAGTACCCGGTCGAGATCTCAGGTGTGACACTCATCAATTTTCTGCGCCAAATGGTCAACGCGCACCGCAGCGAAGAAATGCCGCTGGTCGAATTCAGGCAGATGGTGAACGAGAAGATGGACGGCTTGGGAATGGATCGCGCCTTTGCGACGCGCTACGTCAACTCTGGCTTCTCCGGCGGTGAGAAAAAGCGGAGCGAAATCCTCCAACTCGCCGTCCTGAATCCGACACTCGCCATCCTGGATGAGACGGACTCCGGCCTGGACATCGACGCGTTGCGCACCGTCTCGAACGGAGTCAATCAGTTGCTTCATCCTGAGATGGGCGTGCTGCTGATCACGCACTACACGCGGATATTCAACTATATTGAGCCCGACGCCGTGCACGTGATGATGGACGGCGTCATTGTCAGGTCTGGTGGCGCCGAACTGGCGCACGACCTCGAGGAACATGGTTATGACCTCATTCGATCCGGTGCCGGTAGCGCAGTCGCGCCGGCACCGGAGTAACGCAGCGCCTTCGCGCAGGACAAGCAGGCGTGTCTGAGAATTCATCGCAGGTGGATGTTGAGGCCGTTCGCGGCGATTTCCCCATCCTCTCGCGGGTCATCAACGGCAACTCGCTGGTGTACTTGGACAGCGCGGCGACGTCCCAGAAACCCAGCCAGGTGATTGACGCCCTAGCTGACTTTTATCGAACGTCCAACGCAAACGTCCATCGAGGCATCTATACGCTTTCCGAGGAATCGACGCGCGCCTACGAAACGGCACGAGAGAAGACGGCCACGTTCATCAATGCCGCCTCATCAAGCGAGATTATCTTCACCCGAAACACCACCGAATCACTTAATCTCATCGCCCATGCCTGGGGGCGCGCCAATCTCAAAGAGAGCGATGAGGTGCTGATCACGTTAATGGAACACCATTCCAACATCGTGCCCTGGCAGATGGTCTGCCAGGAAACAGGCGCCGTTCTCCGTTTCATTCCCATCACTGACGAGGGCCTCCTGGATCTCACCCGGATTGATTCTCTCATCACAGAGCGTACGAAGGTGGTGTCATTCACCCATGTGTCGAATGTGCTCGGCACGATTAATCCCGTGCGTGAGCTTGTGGAAAGGGCGCACGCGGTAAGCGCAATCGCAATTGTGGACGGCGCTCAGGGCGCCCCGCACCTGGCGGTTGACGTTCGTGCGATGGGCGCCGATTTCTACGTTTTTTCGTCTCACAAGATGCTTGGGCCGACGGGCGTCGGGGTACTGTACGGCAAGGCGGCACTGTTGGACGCGATGCCGCCGTTCCTCGGTGGTGGCGAGATGATTATGGAGGTGCGTGAGGACGGGTTTACGTGGAAGGATGCTCCCTTGAAGTTTGAGGCGGGTACGCCGAACTTCGCCGATGCCGTTGCCTTTGGCGCGGCGATCGACTATTTGACCGCGCTTGGTATGGACAACGTCCGACAGCATGAAATTGAGATAACGGAATACGCTCTCGCCCAGATGACAAACCTCGGTGAAGGTGTGAGCATCCATGGTCCCCTCGACGCCAAGGACAGGGGCGGCGTTCTATCGTTTGCCGTGGAAGCTGTCCATCCACATGACATCGCCCAAACGCTGGATTGGGAAGGCGTTCAGATTCGCGCTGGCCACCACTGCGCCCAGCCGCTTATGCGTCGTTTGAACGTGGCGGCTACGGCCCGCGCAAGCTTCTATGTTTACAATACGAATGAGGACGTCGATCGCCTTGTCGACGCGCTGAAGAAGGCGGGTGAACTCTTTGGGTGGAAGCGAACAGGAACCACGCTTCGATGATCTGTATCGGGATCTCATCCTTGACCATTATCGGTTGCCACGAAACAACGTCGTGCTGGACTCCGCCGACGCGGACCTGACGCAGTTCAATCCCGTTTGCGGCGATGAAGTCCGCCTCACTGCGCGCATCAGCGATGGTGCAGTGAGGGAGGTCGCGTTCGTCGGGCAGGGGTGCTCAATTTCGCAGTCGTCTGCATCCATGATGACTGAGGCAGTTCGCGGTCGATCTGTGGATGAGGCGAACAACCTAGCCCAAGCCTTTCGCTCAATGATCCTTGGTAAGGACGTTGATGAGGCTTTGATGGGAGATCTGATGGCTCTCCAGGGCACGTCCCGCTATCCGACGCGCGTCAAATGCGCCGTTCTCGCGTGGGATACCCTCCAGAAGGCCCTTGGCGGCACGAGTGGCCGTGAAGATGTCGGCTCGTCCGATGATCTTTAACTTCGCGACTCGGAAGTGATTGGCCAGTACCCTTGGCACACCGCGTACGGGTATGGGAAGGGATGGCGAGTTCGCGGTGACTCGGAAGTGATTGGCCAGTACCCTTGGCACACCGCGTACGGGCGTGATAGGCGCTATGTCGAACTCATCAAGGCATAATGACTTGTGGAGATGCGGGGCAATGGTGCGCATTAGGTTGTGAAAGAGGATCTCCAGAGTATGGCAAGACGGCGCCGGAGTTTCGGCCTACTTGAGTTGTGCATTCTGGCAGCGGTCATGACGGCAGCGTTGGCGATGATCACGCTGGCCATTGTTGGGGCATCGGTGGGCGCATAAGCGGAACTCAGGCACTCTGAGCGCTGGAAGGCAAGCTCGTTTATCATTCATGCCATGGAGATAGCCCGGGTTGCATAGCATCCGTCCACGGAGCCAGTGACCTGAGGCGCAGTTGAATCATGGGGTCGTAGCTCAGTCGGGAGAGCACCTGCTTTGCAAGCAGGGGGTCAGGGGTTCGAATCCCCTCGGCTCCACCAGAACGTACTGTACTGCGAACTCGCCCGGAAGAAGAGATCGTCCGCTTGGGCGACGAGATCTACGAGCGCGACATCCTGCACAAGGTCGAAGCAGACCACCACGGAGAGATCGTCTCCATCGACGTGGATACTGGAATCTGGGTCATTGGCGAGGAGCTTCGTGAAGCGGTAGAGCAACTGCGGACGCAGCGCCCCCAGGCCATTGATGTCTGGTCATTGCGGGTTGGACACCGGGGGGTATACAAGTTCGGCGGCAGCGCCTTGCGGAGCGCCCAGTGATCCAGGGGGTGGTGAATCCCGCCTATGAAGTGGTCATTCCCCCTTGCCTTGCAAGGTCCAGCGGGCCACATGAGAGAGATAGAGGCCGTGATCGACACCGGCGACAGCGGCTTTCTTACGTTGCCGCCGGCGCTGGTCTCAGAACTCGAATTCCCCTGCGTCACCGGTGCACCAAGCGGTCCGACGGCAGCGAAGTGACCTTTGATGTTGACGATGCCACGGTAATGTGGGGCGGCCAGCCAAGGCTCGTCTATGCTTTATGGTAGAGTGCCACTCGTGGAGTAGCGCCGTAGAAACACAGCGCAAAGGGAGTGCGGGGTTTGGGCGTTTTCAACTGGCCCATCCGGCTGGACAGCATGGACGGCCAACAGTCGCTGGAGATAGAGGCGATGGTGGACACCGGGGCCAGTTACACCATCGTGCCCGCCAACCTGCTGCGGGACCTTGGGGTGTCGCCCATCGACAAGATCAGCCTGGTGCTGGCCGACGGGCGGCCCGTGGAGTACGACATCGGGGAAGCTCGGGCCACCATCGACGGACGCAGTGAGGCCACCCTGGTGGTCTTCGGAAATGACGACGCCCGCGCCCTGCTTGGAGCCTACACGCTGGAAGGGCTTCGCTTGGCAGTGGACCCGGCCCATAGCAGGCTGATCCCGGCCACCACTGCTTGGGCGTAGAGTGAAGTCCGCCATTATCACAGATGCACGGAGACGACAGAACAATGTCCAACGCTATGACCGCCGAGCGCACGGGGGCTTTCCGCTTTGCGCACTGCTGACATTGCCTGTAGAATGCAACTCGCGCTGCGATGTGTGTCCCTGACTCTAGAAGGAGCCATGAACGTATGAAGCTCGCCCCGGTCCTAGCCAAACCCGCCGTTCCCGCGCCGTTGCGGCGGCGTTTTTCTACCCCCCCCCCCCCCCCCCCGATTTTTGCGGGCGGGCGGCGTCGACGGCTGGGGGCCGGACAGCGCGGTGGCCTTGGGGACCCCCTATTGGTTTATCCTATCGGCGGCGCCGCCGGGACAGCCGGCCAACCTCCGGGCCACGTCCCAGACGGACGGCTCGGCGCTGGTGACCTGGGACGCGCCGTCCGAGGCCGGGGACGATGCCTTCTACCGGGTGCGCCGCCAGGTGGACGCCGCCGACGGCAGCTACGCCGTCATCGCCCGACGGGTGCAGGCTGCCGGTAGCGACGGGGTGGTGGCGTACCGGGACGAAGGGAACGGCCGGGAAGTCGGGCAACGCTACCTCTACTCGGTGCGGGCCTTCGACGAGGACGGGGACCCTCTGGGCCGGTGGACCCCAGGGGTGCGGGATAACCGTCCCCCGGCTTTCGCTGAAGACAGCGCGGCAGCGTTCGAGGTAGCGGAGAACACCGCGGCGGGGGCCAACATAGGAGATGCCATAGAGGCCACCGACCCCGACGCCGAGGACAGTCTGACCTACGCCCTGGGCAACACTGCCGACGATGGCCACTTTGCCATAGACGCCAAGACCGGCCAGTTGCAGACCAAGGACGCCCTGGACTACGAGTCCCAGAGTTCCTACGCGGTGACGGTAATCGCCGCCGACGGCGGCGGGCTGTCCGCCAGAATTGCCGTAACCATCACGGTAACCGACGTGGCGGACACAGCTCCGGGCCAGCCGGACGCGCCGAAGATTATCAGCATCAAGCAGACTTCCTTCCGCGCCACCTGGACGGCGCCGGCGGCGGGTTCTTCCGCCGTTACCGCCTACGACGGCGGGGACAACGTGTTGGCGTTGATGACGGCGACGACGGGGGAGTAGTCGGGAGGCCGCTGCTGACCTGAGAAGCCTCTGCCGGAGTCTTTGCCCGGATTCGCGCCGAAGCGGAGAAGGAGGAGAGAAGGCTCCGGGCGACCTGACGGAGAGGGACCTGGAGATACTCGCGTCGTTCTGCCGAGGCATGTCATACCGCGCAATAGCGAAGGCCAGGGAAGTCAGGCCGGTGACCATCCAGAACGCAGTCTACGCCATTCAGGGCAAGCTGCGATTCGGCTCGAAGCAGGAGATGGTGGTCTGGGCGGTGTATATCTCCTTTACCAGCCACTTGAACGCCAGGCTCGCATCCACTACAACGTGACCGTTCAAGATATGCTCCCAGCCTCACGTGCCTCCCGGATGAACTCAGCTCCATCTTCCGGCAGAACCTTGTCGCCAAAAGCCTCCTCCTGGAGGGCTACGAGCCTCTCTATGTTGAAGCTGCCGGCGAGTGCGCCGTCGGCCTCATCTCTAGCGAGTTCCCTGTCTATGGCGGCCAGACAGTACCGTCTCATGCTGACGCCCTTGAGCGCGGCCACCGACTTCAAGCGCCGCTGCACCGGAGGGTCGAGGTCCAAGGTAAGTCTCTTCTTTTTGACTTGCAGTGCTGCACCCTCCTCAATATGGTTGCCAGTACCGGGAATAGCGCAAATGCAGAAAAGTATTAATCTGGAAGGGAAAATGGGCAACAGGAAAGGTGAGACCACCTCCATGATAAAATGGGCGTGGCCGCTTGGGACGCTCAGAGAGCCCCCAACCACATCTCAAAGATAGTTCGGTCTACCGTCCAATCAAGGCCCGGTTTGAGGTTGAGTGAAAGAAGAGTATGGCCTGCAGTCATACCTACAATACGGTGCGGTCCCATCAAGCTTGGGGCACAAGACCCCGGACCAATGCTATCGTGACTGGCTCAATGCTAATGCCACAGGAAAGGAGGCCTTGGCCGATTCTCCTGACCCCATACAGTGGTACGACGAAGAGAACGATGCAACGCCTGATATCAGTTGCCAGTCTCCTTGTTGCACTCTTGCTGTTGTCTGCCGGATGTGGGGGCCCGTCCTCTACCCCCACGCCAACCCCGCTCCCGGAGACGTCACTCGAAAGGGAAGCGCTGGCCGCTTTCTACCATGCCACTAATGGTACTGGCTGGATCAACAACACCAACTGGCTGACCACCGCGCCAGTGGGGGAATGGTACGGCGTCGCTATTGATGGCAACGGACGTGTAACCAAGTTGGAACTTGCCAATAACGAATTGAGAGGGGAGATTCCGCCGGAACTGGGTAGCCTCGCCAACCTGACAACTTTGCAGTTCAGCAGGAATCAACTGAGAGGGGAGATTCCGCCGGAACTGGGCAGCCTCGCCAATCTGACACACCTGCGGCTCAACAGGAATCAGTTGAGCGGAGAGATTCCGCCGGAACTGGGCAACCTCGCCAATCTGACACACCTGCGGCTCCAGATAAATCAATTGAGCGGGGGGATTCCGCCGGAACTGGGCAGCCTCGCCAACCTGACACACCTGCGGCTCCAGATAAATCAATTGAGCGGGGGGATTCCACCGGAACTGGGCAGCCTCGCCAACCTGACACACCTGCGGCTCCAGATAAATCAATTGAGCGGGGGGATTCCACCGGAACTGGGCAACCTCGCCAACCTGACATACCTGCGGCTCAACAGGAATCAGTTGAGCGGAGAGATTCCGCCGGAACTGGGCAGCCTCACCAACCTGACAACTTTGCAGCTCAGCAGGAATCAACTGAGCGGAGAGATTCCGCCGGAACTGGGCAGCCTCGTCAACCTGACACACCTACAGTTGGACGACAACCAGTTGAGCGGGGAGACTCCGCCGGAACTGGGCAGCCTCGTCAACCTGACACACCTACAGTTGGACGACAACCAGTTGAGCGGGGAGATTCCGCCGGAACTGGGCAGCCTCGCCAACCTGACCAACCTGACGGACGTGCGTCTCGAAGGGAATCAGTTTAGCGAGGAGATTCCACCCGAACTGCGAAACCCATTGCCGGCACGAGTCGCGCCCGAGGTCATGGCGTCTCGTTCTCCGGCGCGCCGCCCGAAGATCTATCTCGAAGCGGTGTTCGGCAATGGGACATTCGGCCGGCCGATCGAGCTTGGCGCGTACCCTGTCGGGCCCGCCGGCGACGCCGAACAGGGTGTGTTCGTGGCCGACCAGGAGGGACTCATCCTGTTGCTGCGCCCCGATAGCGGCGAGACCGTCGAGATGCTCGACATCAGCGCCCGCGTATCGAGGGCGGTTTCAGTGCAGGGCTTGCTCAGCGTCGCCCTCGACCCACGGTTCGAGGAGACCGGCCACCTCTGGCTGTACTACTCAGTGGAAGGCCCGCCGCTCAGGACCCGGCTCTCGCGCTTCACGGCCAACCTTGATGACTTTCGGCTCGTGGACCCCGGCTCCGAGCTCATTGTTCTGGAGGTCAATCAGCCGGGTCCATTCCACAACGGCGGCAGCATCCGCTTCGGCCCCGACGGCATGCTGTACCTCGGATTGGGCGACGGCGATGTACCCAACGAGGCGCAGAGACTCGGGACCCTGCAGGGCAGCATCATCCGCATAGATGTCCGTGAGGCCTCGGATACCTCGCCGTACGCCGTTCCACGTGATAACCCATTCGTCGATGTGCCAGGCGCGCGACCTGAGATCTGGGCGTACGGATTTCGCAACCCGTGGCGGATGGCGTTAGACCCGGCGACCGGCGTGCTGTGGGCAGGCGATGTCGGAAACTCGACTATCGAGGAGATCGACCATATCGAGGCCGGCGGCAACTACGGGTGGAGACAAATCGAAGGAACACGCTGCACCAATCCCGGCGCGTGGTGTGATCCGTCCCGCTTCGTCTCGCCCGTGGTGACGTACAGCCACAAACTCGGTTGCGCGGTCGTGGGTGGTGTCGTGTACCGAGGGAAGGCCATCCCAGACCTCGTTGGGCACTACCTCTTCTCGGACTTCTGCGGCGGCCACCTATGGGCCCTCCCTCCGGATGGCGGTGAAGTGGTCGACCTCGCCGTGATTGACCGGCCTGTCTCGTCGTTCGGCGCCGATGCCATCGGAGAGGTATACATTCTCACCTTCGGGGGGGCTGTGCTCCGTATCGAACCGCCGTAATCGTATCCACACTGACCAATCGTCACCTATTCAGGTCAATGCATGGGGGCTCGAGTACCCTCCGTACCTGGAGGCAGATTAGGTTGGTATGCAAGGGATAAGGGAATGGTCTTCCCCGCCGTCAGGATTTTTGGGCCGTTAAGGTATATTATATTCAAATTGCCTCGCAGACAGCCGAGGCTGTCTGCGAGGCAATTTGAATAATGGCACCGAGGCGTTTTCACACTGAAGTTGCGCTTGCGATGGTCATGACCATTGCACTGACAGCGGCCTGTGGCGAACTCCCCTCTTCATTAACGTCTGTCCCCACAACGTCTGTCCCCACGACCACGGCGGCTCCGGTCCCGACGGCGGTCCCGATCCTGATCCCGGTTCCGACCCCGGTCCCGGAGGTGACCCCGGTCCCGATTTCTACCCCGGTCCCGGAGACAACCCCAATCCCGGAGGTGACCCCGGTCCCGATTCCTACTCCCCCCCCACTCCCGGAAACCTCGCTCGAAATGATGGCGCTGGCCGCTTTCTACCATGCCACCAACGGCACTAACTGGCCCAATAGCACCTCCTGGCTTACCGACGCGCCAGTGGGGGAATGGCATGGTGTGGTTGCTGACGGCAACGGACGCGTAACCGAGTTGGACCTCACCGACAATAGGTTGAGAGGGGAGATACCGCCGGAATTGGGAGACCTGACCAACCTGACAACTCTGCGGCTCCAGAAGAATCAGTTGAGCGGGGAGATACCGCCGGAACTGGGAGACCTGGCCAACCTGACAACTCTGCGGCTCCAGAAGAATCAGTTGAGCGGGGAGATACCGCGGGAGTTGGGCAACCTGGCCAACCTGACACACCTGCGGCTCGACAGAAATCAGTTGAGCGGGGAGATACCGCGGGAGTTGGGCAACCTGGCCAACCTGGCAGTGCTGTACCTCGCCGACAATAGGTTGAGCGAGGAGATACCGCCGGAAGCGGGCAACCTGGCCAACCTGACAGAGCTGTACCTCAGCGGGAACCAGTTGAGCGGGGAGATACCGCCGGAACTGGGAAGCCTGGCCAACCTGGCAGAGCTGTACCTCAGCGGGAACCAGTTGAGCGGGGAGATACCACCGGAACTGGGCAACCTGGCCAACCTGAAAGTGCTGTACCTCGGGGAGAACCAGTTGAGCGGGGAGATACCGCGGAAGTTGGGCAACCTCGCCGAGCTGACTACGCTAAGGCTCCTCTCGAACCAGCTGAGCGGGGAGATACCGCGGGAACTGGGCGGCCTCTCCAACCTGGAAATGCTGCGGCTAGACCGCACCCAGATGGAGGGAGGGATACCGCCGGAACTGGGCAACCTCGCCAACCTGAAAATGCTGTACCTCGGCGAAAGCCAGCTGAGCGGGGAGATACCGCCGGAACTGGGTAACCTCGCCAACCTGAAAGTGCTGCGGGCCAACAAGGCCCAACTGAGCGGGGAGATACCGCCGGAACTGGGCAAATTGGGCAACCTGACAGAGCTGCACCTCGAGATGAACCCGCTGAGCGGAGAGATACCGCCGGAACTCGGCAACCTCACCAACCTGAAAGTGCTGTGGGCCAACAGGACCCAACTGAGCGGGGAGATACCGCCGGAACTCGGCAACCTGGCCAAGCTGACTACGCTGAGGCTCGACGGCAATCCAATGGACAGCGAGATACCGCCCGAACTGGGCAACCTGGCCAACCTGACAGATCTGCGGCTCCACGAGACCCGGCTGAGCGGGCAGATTCCACCGGAACTGGGCAACCTGACCAACCTGACAGAGCTGTGGCTTCGGGAGAACCGGCTGAGCGGGCAGATTCCACCGGAACTGGGCAGATTGGCCAACCTCAAGCATCTGTGGCTCGATAGCAACCAGTTGAGTGGCGGGATACCGGTTGAGTTAGGCAACCTTGCCAACCTTGAACTGCTGACCCTCTGGGGCAACCCCTTGACGGGAACCCTGCACCGTGACCTGACAAAGCTGACCTCGTTGAAATGGCTTAGCTTCCACAGCAATGCGGGGCTCTGCGCCCCGATCGACGACGCATTTCAGATGTGGCTCCGGAGCATAGAGGCCTTGCTCGGCAGCAGCTGCGCTACGGTGGAATCATCGGAGGATCGAAGTACGCTGACCGCGTTCTACAGGGCCACCAATGGCGCGAACTGGAAGAACAACGCCGGTTGGCTGAGCAGCCAGCCACTCCGGACGTGGTACGGCGTCACCACCGATGCGAATGGGCGGGTCACTGGACTGTACCTCAACAAGAACCAGCTGTCCGGGGAAATTCCCTCGGGACTGGGCAGCCTCGCCAACCTGAGGCATCTATGGCTCGACCACAACAAGGTTACGGGCGGGCTACCGGGGGAAATGGGCAGCCTTGCCAACCTGACATGGCTGTCGTTCGGCCATAACCAACTGAGCGAGGAGATTCCGCCTGAGCTGGGCAACCTGGCCAACCTAGAATGGGCGCTGCTCCATGACAACCAACTGAGCGGGGAGATCCCGCCTGAGCTGGGCAACCTGGCCAAGCTGACTGCACTGCTGCTCCATGACAACCAGCTGAGTTGGGAGATTCCGCCTGAGCTGGGCAACCTCGCCCGCTTGCTTAGCGGGTGCGTGCCAGACGATGTACGCAGCCCATTGGTGCTCTATTACATAGGCCTCAGGTTCTTCTGCGTATGAGGCCAATGCCCGACTTGCCCAGCGCCCCTGCGCGAAGACAAAGGAAACCGATGAATTGAGAGGAAACCGTCATGCAACCTAGGAAGTCATACATTGATAAATTGTCCCTTGCGTTGGGTGGCACTGCGGTCCTGGTTCTTCTCATCGCCCTCGCTTGGCTGACCGGAGGCCAGGCGACTGCTCAAACCTCTTCCAGCGAGCTCTCCAACGTCACCCTGTCGATGTCGGTTATGTCCCTGACCGAACGGGACGATTCCACAGACGTCACCGTAACCGCCGTCCTGCGGGAAACCACCACCCTGAACACCACGATATCCCTGGTCCTGGCGGACTCTCCCCTGCTCACGCCGGGCATTGACGCGGGCGCCGACCTAGGCACGGATTACACCTCGACCTTCGAGGACAACGTCATCACCATTGCCCCTGGAAGCTCCACCGGAACGGCCACGTTCGCCATTGACCCGACCTTCGACACCGATGTCGAAGGCGACGAGGCCATTGTGCTGACCGGCATGTCCGACACTGATGGGCACGTAGTGTCCCCCACGGACCTGATCATTGAAGACGGACCCTATCTCTCCTTCCCCAAGTACATTTACGGCAGCCTCCATTATCCCGACCAGCCAATAGTCATAAGCGTCGAGGAGGCAGTCAACAAGGCCGCTGCCGACAGCACGATCACCTATGCCCTGACCAGCGATGAGCCCAGCAGCAACCCCCTGAAACTGACCTTCAACCCGGCCACCTTGCAGTTGGCGGGAATCACACCGGTCGCTGCCGATGTCCCCAATGCCGGGCTTATCGCCCGTTACACCATCACCGCCCGCGACAAGGCCGGTCACGAGGCGACCACCCTGGTCAGCGTGGCGGTGGTGCATGACGTGTGCAGCTCGACCACGGCCGCCTGGTTCCATGACACGGACCAGCCGCCGCCGGAACTGGTCGTGGACTGCAACGTCCTGCTGGCCGCCAGGGACTCCCTGCGCGGGACCGGAACCCTGAACTGGACTACAGACACGCTCATCGCCACGCCCTGGGATGGCATCGAATTCCATGACGACGTCAAATTGATACGAAAGATCGAATTGCAGCTCCGAAACCTGAACGGCACGATTCCGCCGGTCCTGGGGCATCTGGCCAGTCCCGGCTCGCTGGATCTCGCCCTGGGCGGCGATCACAGAGCGACCGATGCGGCCCTGGAGAACAAGCTCACGGGTCCCATTCCGCCGGAGTTGGGCCTGCTACCCAACATGATCGTTCTGTCCCTGTCCTACAACAACCTCAGCGGCCCCATTCCTCGTGAGCTGGCCAACAATGGCAAGCTGCGGTTTCTGTACCTGCACGACACGGACAAACCCGCCCCAGACGCCACCGGCCCCGAACCGGTCGGCGTGTCCGGCCCCATTCCGCCGGAGTTGGGCGACCTGCCCATGCGTGGTCTGACCATCAGCGGCAACCCCGGCGTGAACGGTCATATCCCCTGGCAGCTGGGCAAAAACGTCAGCTCGGGCGACCACCCCGGGTTGCAGGTGTTGAACCTGTACGGCAACAGCCTGAAGGAGAACATCCCCTGGCAGTTGGGCCGCTTCGGCAGGATTCAACAGATGGGGCTGACCGGCAACCAGCTGACCGGCAGCATCCCGTGGCAGTTGGGCAACCTGGGCGACGAGGAAGCCGACCTTGAAAGAAGAACAACCCAGCTGTTCCTCAACTCCAACCAGTTGACGGGCAGCATTCCGCCCGAGCTGGGCGGCATCGCCAACTTAGCGGTTCTGTCGCTGTCGGAAAACCGGTTGACCGGCTCGCTCCCGGCTGAGTTGGGCGGCTTGTCGAAGTTGCAGTACCTTTACCTGCGCAATAACCAACTGACGGGCAGCATCCCGCCCGAGTTGAGCAGTCTGGGCGTCTTGAGGGAGCTATTCCTGGAAAACAACCAGTTGCAAGGCGCTATCCCAGTCGAATTTGGCCAATTGTCAGAACTTCAGGTGCTGGCGTTGTCTTGCAACGATCTCTCAGGGAAGGTGCCTGCAAGCATCGGTGAAGGAACAACGCTGACCAAGCTGGACCTGCAGGGCAATCCGGCGCTGGATCTCACTGCGATACCGGACAACCTCCAGCACGACGGACTGGAGGTGACGGTGAGCGGCGAGTGCCCGAGTGATCTACCGGCACCCCTTCCCACATTCACCCCTACACCGGAACCCACATTCACCCCTACACCGGAACCCACATTCACCCCTACACCGGAACCCACATTCACCCCTACACCGGAACCCGCGTCCACCCCTACATCGGAACCCACATCCACCCCTACATCGGAACCCGGCCCGCAGCGCGAGGCCTTCGCTCTCATGATAATCGCAGGGCTCCTGGCGGCGGTCAGTGGAGTCGCATTCTTCCTATGGAGATGGAGACGGCGGAGATCAAGTAGGGCGTGACTCTAAGATGATCACGTGGCGTTGAATCCGTAAGACGCAGCCGTACAAATGAGAAGTTTGGCAGCGTGGCCAGTGAGATCGTTGGCGGGCGTTTACGCCCGCCAAACCATTCTCCTGCCCATGCTGTTTGCAGCCCTGGTGGGCTTCTTTCTGCTGCTCGAATTCGTCGTCTCACTGGTATCCACAGGCCCCCGGGACGTACTGGCCGGCATACCCTCGCAGGAAAGAATGTTCGGCGTACCCAATGGCGTCGGACTGCTCAAATTGCTGATCATCCCCGTATCGATGGCCCTTGCATCGGCCGCGCTGCTTGTATCCCTGGGATGGCCGCTACGCAGGGCTTCCTTACGGCCTTCGTGGTCCCTCGCGATGGGCGCACTGGCTGCGGCTTCCCTGGTCGCGGCTGGAGCGTACCTGGCCTTCTCGGGGATTCTGGGCAACTCGGTCTCCTACGACGAACACATGGTGCACCGCGCCGACCTGGAGACTGGGAGCCTGGTTCTCCTGGCAGCGTTCTTCTTGTCCGTCACCATTGCCGGGTTGCTCAATTGGAGGGCGTTGGCGGCGGTCCTGGTGATCTGGTTGGCCGCCGCCGGTGTCTTCGGTTTCCTGGATACGAAGTCCATCGACGGGCTGCTCCTCTTCCCTCGGTCGCAACTCGTGGAGACGCCCGGTAACTTTGCGGCGTTGGTGAGGGGCATCCAGCAAACGGATGGAGCGCCGATCGGGCAGCCAGTTGGATCAACGACCACTGAGGCGAGCACGCTCTCGGATAAATCGCTGCTGTCGGAAGTCACGGCATTGCAGGATCTTCCACGGAGAAACGCTCCCGTGTTCCGGGTGACGGGCGCCGCCCACACCAGGTACCTCAGGACGTCCACCGGCGACCTTTACAGCGGCGGAACATGGAGCCGGCTGGACCCGGCCACCGTGACGTTGGAGAAGAACGACTTTGTTCCGGATGCGTTGGGACCTCTGGCCGAACAGATCCATATGCCGACGGCGGATGCGCTCCACGAATTCGTGGAGCGCATCCTGGTAACGCCTATCGAAGGCGCCGACACTCTCGCAGCGGGTGTGCTCCCAGTATCCAAGAACCTGCAGAGTGTCGACACGCCAGCGACGTACTTCCCCTTCAGCGAGACTCTGGCAGTCAGCAGCGACGTGTCCCGCTATGAGACGGAGTCCACCCTTCCGGTGTTCGCGCTGAGCCATAAGATCGATGCGGTTCCGGTTGCAGACCCGACCTATCTCCAACTGCCGGATGCACTGCCTCTCCGTGTCCATAAGTTGGCTGAGCAGGTCGGCGGAGGCGCGTCTCCATACCTGAAGGCCCGCCTGCTCCAAGTATACCTGCAGGAGGAGTACGCCTTCGGCTTGGCGAACACGGGGGAAGAAATGCAGTCCCCAACTGGTCAGGATCCGGTCGACTGGTTTCTCTTCGACCGCCGCGTGGGCGCCAGCGGCAACTTCAGCAGCGCGTTCGTGGTGCTCGCCAGGGCGGCGGGCGTTCCGGCAAGAGCCGTGTCCGGCTGGGTAGTCGCGACACAGGAGGACACGCAGACGGTGCACCGGAACCAGACCCACCAGTGGGCGGAGATCGTCCTGGATGGCCTGGGCTGGGTGACCATAGATCCCTTCCCGAAGGACGCTTTCTCGGACATTGACGTCGACCATTCGTGGGAGACCGCGCTTGAGGAGATGTCCACCAGCGCGTCGCCGGAAATACGGGCGGCGGCACCTGCCCTTTGGGGTGATTCTGACAATCCCGAAGCCCTGCTCCAGCTGTTCAAGTCCATCAACAACGCTAAAGACCCGACGGTCAGGCATGCCGCGCAAACCGCCCTTGGCACGCTGGCCCTTGACCGGTTCACAGGGATGCTGCTGAAACATGAAGACCCCCTCGTGAGAGGTGCGGTTGCCTACGGCTTGAAGGCGCTGGCCGTCCCCGAGGCGTCGAACGCACTGATAAATGCCCTGGCTGTGGATCAGGACGCCCGGGTCAGGGTGGCGGCCGCCGACGCCTTGGCCATCCTGGGAAAAGGCAGCGCTGAGGAGCCTCTGCTGCACGCCCTGGCCACGGACCAGGATGCGGCCGTCAGGGCGGCATCAGCCAGGGCATTGGGCGCCCTGGAAACCGAGTGGACGGCGGGTCCTATGTTGTCTGCTCTCGCCTCCGACCCCGCCCCGGAGGTGCGCGCGGAGGTCGCGCTCGCGCTGGGTGGGATCGGAAACAGCATCGCACTGCTTCCGCTGCTCGATGCCCGATCCGGCGACGCATCTGCCGAAGTGAGGGCGGCCAGCGCCTCAGTGCTGGCCGCGTGGGACTTTGGCGCTCTCCTAGCTGTCCTCGAAAACGAAGAGGGACTGGCCCACCGGATTGCGGCAGTTCAGCTCATGGGAGAGGGAGGATTCCCCGAGGCGATAACTCCCCTGGGCACGGTGCTTGGCGATTCCTCAAAGCAGATTCGCGAGGCAGCGCGCGACGCCCTGGAGGAGATAGGCGAAGTCATCTGGCTGGAGAGCGGGGGCGGGGTCATCACATACCAGGGCAACCTCGCCTTCCTTCCCCACATCACGGCGGAAAGCGGCGAATTCAGCCCTCCCACTCCGGTCTTCCGCGTTCGAGGCTCAGCACACACCAGCCTGTTGCGGGTTGCGGCCGGCGACATCTACCAGGAGGGCCAGTGGATCCCAGATGGGCAGGAAGCCCTGACAGCCGGAGTGAACGGCATCGGATTCCGGTCCGATGACATACGCCCACTACCGGCTCCGGACTCGGGCAGTTCGGACTACATAAACCTCTCCGGGATCGGATCTCGTCAGCTCATCCTCTCCGGCTATCTGCCAACGTCTCTGCACGCAGAAGCATTTTCTATCCCGGTGATTTATCGGGTCCAAAGCCACACCGTTATCGCCGAAGGCCCGCCGGCCCGCTACGGATGGGAAGCGACCATCTACGATTACTCCCCGGAGCAGCTCAACGCCGCTGAGACATGGGCCGCCGCTCACGGTTTCCCGTAC
Organism: Dehalococcoidia bacterium; assembly: GCA_965224255.1. Lineage (GTDB taxonomy): Bacteria > Chloroflexota > Dehalococcoidia > UBA6926 > UBA6926 > VXMO01. Next base: position 583,796 of record CBDCYO010000005.1, on the reverse strand, counting down.
ACGCAGTTGCCCTACGGCGCATGGATTGAGCGGGCGCGGGCGCTGGCGACCGAGATAACCGCCGGACACAGGACACCCTATGCCAAGGCCAAGGCGATCGAGCAATATCTGATCGATGGATACACGTACCAGTTATCCAGCAGTTCCGCCGGCACGACGCCTCAGGGACAGGATCCCATAGCGACTTTCCTCTTCGATAGCCGCGAGGGCGCCTCCGGCGACTTCAGCAGTGCGTTCGTGATACTGGCCCGCTCCATCGGCATCCCTGCCAGAGTCGTATCTGGCTGGGCCGTCGCAGAAACGCGCTCCAGCCAGATCGTTTACACGAACCAAGCGCACCAGTGGGCCGAAGCGCCGTTCGAGGGACTCGGGTGGGTTACGTTCGACCCTACGCCCGAAGGTGCGCCATCGCGGGTGCCTGAGAATGAGACCTCTGACAGTACAATCGAGGATGAGTTCACAGCCTATGAGGGACAGGGCGCTGAAGTGACCCGGTTGGAGAACGGTGGGGCTTTGGTGAAGTTGGACGGAGAGGCATTCATATACCCCTGGACGACAACGCGCCAGACCGCGGACTCGCCTAGCATTCCGCTCTTCGAAGTCGTGGGCGCCGCTCACACGGGCTACCTGCGGCTGGCTGTGGGAGATATGTATGAGGATGGCGGTTGGATACAACTGGATCCCGTAGATATCCCATACACGGCCGGAAGCGATCTTCCCGGCGAAATAAGGGAGCGATACGACACCTTGACAGGCGGATTTGACACGGTCCCCGCCGACAGACTGGCATCCGAATCGCTGTTCGGGTTTCGGGACAACGCCCTTCGTATAGTCTCCAACCGGATCCGAATGTTTCCAGCAGAAGGATCCGACAAACTGCCATACGGAGCCATGCCCACGTCGCTTGATGTGCAGGGGAAAAATCTCGATGGAGTCTTCCACCCCTTCAGCGCAACGTTCTCTAGAGAGATCGCGGCAGCGAGCTACTTCTGGACATCCGACGTCTCCTTGTTCTCCGGTGAACGATACGCCGCCGCCGCGCCCGTTGCCGATGCCGCCTATACGCTCCTGCCCCATGACCTGCCTGGCCGTATACGGCAATTGGCTCAGCAGATCACCGGCAGCCACGACTCGCCCTACGCCAAGGCTGAGGCACTGGAGCGATATCTAAAGAGCCAGTACGCTTACGGATTCGCCGATAGCATCCCTGAAGGTGCATCGCCTGCGAGTCGCGACCCGGTCGACTGGTTTCTCTTTGACACCCGCCAGGGCACCAGCGGGCAGTTCAGCAGCGCATTCGTCGTTCTGGCCCGGTCCGTAGGGATACCTGCCAGGGTTGTTGGGGGATTGGTCATCTCGCCGAAGAGCGCACGGCAGACCGTGTATGCAGACCAGGCTCACCAGTGGGCAGAGATCGCGTTGGAGGGGGTCGGCTGGGTCCGTTTTGACCCGACGGCGGCAGGCGGGGCGCCTTCACGCGTGTCGGGCGAACCGCCTGTACCCAGGCTCGTCGAGAGCAGCGACATTGACAAACAGGATGTAAGCCCTCCTTCCGGCACGGTAACGAACATCACCGATTGGCCCGCGGAGACCCGCCGTCAGACGCCGTTCGTGGTGGGGGGAACAGTGCTCACTCTCGATGGGCGGAGCGTCAGTGGGATGACGGTGGAGATCTACATCAACGAGACCAAGGAGCACGGCGGCACGAAGATCGGAGCGACCACATCCCGCTCCGGCCGCTTCCAGGCAGAGGCACAACTTCCCTTGAACATGGAGATGGGGGGCTATCAGCTCCTGGCCCGCGCCGTTGGGAACAAGCGATTCAATGAGTCCTGGAGCGACCCTGACATCACGGTCTTCTCCGGGAACAGGATCAAACTGACAGGCCCGTCGGAAGTCGGGCTCAACGCTATAGCCACATTCAACGGAAGGGTGATCGAAGACGCCGGCCTGGGACTGGCCCAGCGCGAGCTGAAGGTGACGTTCGATGGAAACAGGACGTCTTCGGTGTTGACCGATCAAGGAGGCGAGTTCACCTTCTCCGCGACCTTCTCGCAGCTTGGGCAGCATTGGGTGGAAATGGAGCTCAAAGGAGGAGAACTCTTGCTAGACAACACTCTCCGCCTGAACTTCGAGGTCATTCTGCCGACTAAGATCGCCGTCTATGCCCCTGATTCCGTGGCGATGGGGGAGGAACTCCTGGTGTCGGGTGAACTGCGCGAGACTGGCGGACCTCCTATCACAAGAGGCCAGGTGGAGCTGACCATAAGAGGTGACGGGTATGAGCATCTCAACACGGTTGACGTCGGAGAGAACGGAAGGTTCGAATACCGGCACTCCTCCTTCGAAAACCCGGGCCCGTATACGCTCACGGGGCGCTTCGCCGGAGGAGAGTTCGTTCGGCCTACCGCTAAGGAACTCGCTTTCCGGGTGTTGCAGCCCACTGTCCTGGCGCTCGATGGCCCCGCCATCGTCAGGCATGGTGAGATATTCAGGCTCGCAGGCACGCTTCGTGATATCGACGGGAACCCGGTCCCGAACTCCGCGGTGCAGACGCTCGGCCGGGAGTCGCTCTTGCTGACTACGGATGCCGAAGGCAGGTTCGCATGGGACGTCCAGGCAACCTTCGACGAGAGTGTCGCACGCGATCCGCATGAGTCCGAGTTGATGGTCGGGGCGGTGTTCAATGACACACAGCGTCATGCATCCAGCACCGCCACCCTGGACCTTGCAGTCGGGCTCCCCCGGATCCTGGTGGAAACCCTGAACCCCGTGACGCGCGGCAGTGAGGCGACAATTCGCGGAACGGTGCTGCTGGGGACCCGTCCCGTGCCCGGCGTCGAACTTACAGTCGGCCCAGGCGGTGTCGCCAGGTCCAACGCCGTAGGAACGTTCATGCATACGTATCTGGTGTCCGGAGACGAGCCGCTGGGCACCACTGACCTCGTGATCACCGCTCCCGCCCTCGATGCCAGCACCACAGCACGCCTCGTGGTCAAGTCCGCCGCCAACCTCACCGTGACTCGGAGGGGCACGGCGCGACCCGGTGGAACGGTGTCGCTTCAGGCCGCGCTACTGGACGATACGGGAACCGGGGTACCGGGGGCGGCCCTGCGCTCCAGCCAAGGCGTGGATGCCATCACGGACGAGTCCGGGAGGGCCACGCTGGAGCTCGCAGTACCAGGCAAGGAAGACCTGCAGGGCAGTTTCGTGGAGTTGAGCTACGCAGGGGACAACCTCCGCGCTCCGCTCAGCATTGCATACTTCTGGGAGAGTTCCATCACGCCTAACGGGTTCAACTGGCTGCTTTGGGTGGGAGCACCCGGCCTCATCGCATTGACTCTGGCCGCTGCTTACGTCGGCAGAAGGATCAAGGTAACGCCTCTAACGGCGCTCATGGGCTTGAGGAGCGCGTCGGCCGGTCCGGTGCCAACGCCTCATGCGGCCGAAGAGGTTGAAGACGCCGAGGACGGTGAGGATGCCTCGGAACGTGAGGACGGTGAGGACGCCGAGGACAACACAAGCCCGGATCCTCAGCCAGTCCAACTGCGGATTGCGTTTCAGAAGGAGGCGGAAGACCTGCCGGATGTCTGGGGGGCCGGCGAAGAGGTTCGCATCACCGTAAGCGTGACCGACGAGAGAGGGGGCGTCCTTGCCGGTGCCATCGTCAAGGTGTCCGTAGGCGACGATGCACCGTTCCAACCGACAGTCGATGCCGACGGGGCATTCACCTTTGGTTGGGGCGGCACTGAACCTGGTGATCACGCGGTATCGGTGGAATTCACGGGTGACGATGGCCTGACAACGTCCAAGTCCCGGAGCCTGCGGATAGTGGACTTCCGTGAGGAGATCGTTCGCCTGTACGACGTCTTCCTAGACTGGGCGAAGGAGAAGAGCGCCGGCGTATCGGAAATATCGACGGCGCGGGATGTGGAGGCCCTTCTATTGACTGAGGGACTCCCAATTCCTCAGAAGGCGCTAAGCGAGCTTATCGTTCGGTTCGAGGAAGCGGACTATAGCGAGCACCCGATCGCACGCCGCCATTACGAAGCGATGTACCGCGCATGGAGCGCGGTAATGGGGGCTGGGCGGTGAGGATCATAGACTTCCATCAACTCCCAGCGCTGAGGACTGTACTGCTGGCAGGCGGCACGTTAACAGCGCTCGTTCTACTGTGGGGTGCGGACAGCCCGCTTTCCCAGTTGCTGCAGCTGGATATGAGCTTCCTAGCCTTGCCCGTGACTTTGTGTGGGGCGCTGCTGCTCCTTGGGAGGCTCGTCCTGTTGCTGCGCGGCACGGAATTCGCCGCGCGCGTAACCCTGCCGCTGGGAATCCGCAAGCCATCAACGCGTGTGCTGCCTCTCGAACAAGCGCTCCCCGTCATCTATCGGGCACTGACGGACCTGGGTTGGACTGCGCTGGGCTTGGGGCTGTTATCGTCCGTTTCAGCATGGCCGAGTGTTATATCCGGTTACTCATGGGCCCCGGACATCGCCTCTCTATCGAACTACCTTGGCGGGTTCGACTCGCTCGCGGTGTGGGGAATATTACCCCTGGCTCCGTTCATCGCCGCCCGAGCAATAGCGGAAGTCCGCCCGAACATCGGGACGATTATCGGTTTTCCTCGGGCTCACCTGGCGGCCTTCGGCGCTGTCTATGCTCTTCTGGGAGTCGACGGCGCCCTATCCTTCGCTTTCGGCCTGGGTGGGGCCTGGCCGTTGCTGGGCTTTGGACTCGCTCTGGGGTTGTCCTACGCCGCGTCGGCCATCCGGCGGGCCATGGCGATCAGGCCACCGGAAGGTCTGCAGAGCCTGCGCAGGGCGCTCTATGCGGCTGAGGCTGCATGGCTTGTTGCGCTGTGGATAGCCATTGCCCTCCTGGCCCTCGCGGCGGAGAGCGCGTCCACGGGGCCCGACGAGGTGGGCCCAGGCTCCTTGGATGCGTCGTACCTGGCGGTTCTCCATTTCCCGTCGGTCGTGCAGTCGCTCGCCGTGGTGCTCTCCTTTTCACTGGTCCACTACGCACGGGCGCTCCGGCCCGGCGTGGCCCGCATACTTGGCGCTCCCAACAGACACGTTGCGTTGCTGGCCGCCGGCTACATCGTGTTCTCCGAGAGCGGTGTGCTCACGACAGCTTTTGCAGTCGACGTATCTGGGATGCTCACTGCGCTCATCGTTGTCGCGGTCCTATCCTACGCGGCGGTGACGCTTCGCAATGTTGCGAAGATCAATGTACGTAAGCGGTATGCGCTGTTGACGGCGAACGCATTGAGGGCGCTGAGCGCCCTGGCTGTGGCGGCGGCCCTGGCTGTGGTCGTTGGAACTGTACTTGCTCACTCTCCTGTCGCCAACGCTGTACTCCTTGACCGCCCTGAAACGAGAGATATTGGGGAGGATTTACTGCCCTTCTTGGGAGTGTTCTACGAGGCCCGATACTCCATGGCCTGGTTGTCGTTCACGGCAGCCGCTACGTTTCTATTGCTACGAATCCTGAGAGGGCAGACCACACTGCGCTACGAGGCCATCGTGTCAGCCGTGAGCTACTTTGCCGTGGGATGCCTCACCTGGGTCACGGCTTCCGGCCTTTCCATGTTCGGACATGGATTCACCTTAGGCGGCGCCATCGTTGCGGCAGGCATATTCTCCCTCGTGCTGACCCGGTTGGCATCCTACGCTGCCTCCTCCTCCAGCCCGGCAGCAGCGGATATTGCCGGCTGGCTCTCGGCTTCTCAGGTCCGAGGCTTCGTATTCGGAGCGGCGGGAGCCTTCTACGTGCTGCTTCTACGGCCCGTTTTCTACGAGGCGCTATGGCTTGCCGCCCTCTACGAATATATCGCGCTCCTGCTCCTGTTGTTGGCGGCGCTCATGGTCGTCGTCAACAAACTGAGAGCTCTCGCCAGCACATCTGAAACCGCAGAGCCGGGCTGGGCCAACTGGTCCCACCACCGGCAAGTGCTGGAGAGCAAGGCCGACCCGCGGGCCGTTCTGACTGACGCGTTGCGGCAACGGTTCCTGGACCGCGGCGATTGGAAGTCTTTGTGGATGTACCTGCTGGGACTGCTCTACCGAAGCGAGGCTTCACTGGACGCCATGGTGACAGTGTGCCGGTCGCTCCGCCGCGGGGGTGTCACACCCCTCGTGTGGAATATCATCGGCCGCAGCCGAAAGATGTCCACCAGGACAGCCGCGCTACAACATGCCCTGGATACGACGGGCCGGGCGCTCGGCTCCTCAGCACCGCAGATCGAACGCGTACACGGAGATGACGTGCGGAGGGCGGGCGCGTCGTATGTAGCCAGTGGGACAGACCCTGAACCTCTGGCCGTGGCCCTGATCGTCGCGCACTGTCAGAGGGGGAAGGATCCTGAAGAAGCCGTTGACCTCTGGTTCTCACTGCTGGATACGCCGGACTCGTTCCTGGAATGGCTCACCCGGCCGTGGGATCGATCAATTGGCAAGCTGAGAACTGCGCCGGAGCGTTTCGATCTGCTCAACGAGGCGATCGCATCGCTGTTCGGGGATGCAACGCAATCCAAGCCTTCTCCGTCGCGTGGAGTGGCCTAGGCCAACTTGAGAGACGATGCATGAATGGTGGACAAAGCGGAAGGAAGAGCACACAGGACCGTGATTATCCGCAAGGAGTTTGACTATGCTGTACAAAACGATTCTTATCGGCGATGGGGCAGTGCCCACCCATGAATGAAAAAGTGTTGGAAGAGGCCCGTCTCTCCTGCGAACAGATCATCGATCGCGTCGCCGAAGTCTTCGTCGGCAATCGCCTACTCCTGCGAAAACTCCTGGCGGCAGCGCTGGCAAACGGGCACGTGCTTTTCGAGGATTATCCCGGCTTGGGGAAAACGCTCCTGGCCAAGGTGTTCACGCGGGCGATCGGCGGAGACACAAAACGCGTCCAATTCACGCCCGACCTACTCCCGTCGGACATCTTGGGAGTGAACGTCTGGAGGCAGAAGGACGCGACATTCCAGATGATACGGGGCCCCGTGTTCACCAATGTGCTCCTGGCCGATGAGATCAACCGGGCCATGCCGAAGACCCAGTCCGCCCTCCTAGAGGCGATGGAGGAGCGACAGGTCACCATCGACGGGGCGAGCCTGCGCATCGAGTTCCCCTTCGTGGTCATTGCAACGCAGAACCCCATCGAACAGGAAGGGACATATCCGCTGCCGGAAGCCCAGATGGACCGTTTCCTGCTCAAACTATCCACTGGATATCCGGCCAACGCGACATTGGAGAACGACATCCTGCTGAGGCGCATCCAATGGCAGAAGGACGATCCCACTGCGAACATAGAGCCGGCGGTCGACTTGCGCCGGTTTATAGAGTTGCAGCGGTTCGTGGAAACCGGCGTCTACACAGACCGGCTAATCGTGGATTACATCACGCAGTTGATCAGACTCTCACGCGAACACGAGCGAGTGGCGGTTGGCGTCAGTCCAAGGGGAGGGCTGGCCCTACTAAGGGCGTCGCGGGCCATGGCCTTGACCCACGGCAGAGACTTCGTGGTGCCGGACGATGTTAGGATACTCGCCCCTGACGCACTTGCCCATCGCATCATCCTGAACATCGAAGACACGCTGGAGGGCGTTCCCAGCGACCTCGTCGTCGAGGAGATCCTGTCGCAGGTGCCCATCTCCAGCGAGATAGGACAGGCAGCGCCGCGGTGAAACGTCAGCCGTCTCAACTGAGTTGGATTGCCTTCGCCCTGGTCCTCCTCGCGGTGGGGCTGGCGCTGGGCAATATTGTGCTGCTGACAGGGGCGATCTTCGTCCTAGTCACTGCCCTGTTGTCCACCGCCCTGCTTCCGCCTTCTGGCGTAGTTGTGACAAGGAGCCTTGCCAAGGCCACGTGCTGGGTGGGCGACACTCTGACCGTGGAGCGGCGGCTAACGTCCCGTGGCGGCATCGGCGCCATCGTCGTGCACGACCAACTGCCCACAGATGCGCGGGTCATAAGCGGGAGTAATTTGCGCGTGGTGTGGAAATGGCCGGACAGTCACGCCGCGGATATCTCATACCAGGTGCAGTTCTCTAAACGTGGAACGTTCACACTTGAGGAGACCGACTGGGCATCTCGTGCAGTCTTCGGCCTCAACTGGGGCTCGTCCGGTACATCCGGCCTCCCGCTCCACATCTCCGTAGCGCCCAAGATCCGCAGTATCATCCGTCTGAATGCGGTGCGCGCGGTGGCTAAACATGGCCGATACTATGAGAATCGCTCCACGACGGGCGCACAAGCGGACGAGTTCCGCGAACTGCGGCCGTACCAGCCGGGCGACCCCTTCAAGCGAATCAACTGGAAGGCCAGCGCACGAGGGACCAGGCCGGACAATCCCACGCTGGTCAACGAGGTGGAACCGGAGGTCAAGAAGGGGGTCTGGATCTTCTTGGACATCGCGGACTACATGGACGTGGGCGTACCATTGTCCAACCCGCTGGAACACACCGTGGAGGCGTCAGGCGCCCTGGCGCAGTACTACCTCACACAGGGTTCCACGCTCGGAGCGTACGCCTACAACAGCTACGATGGCAGAGGCGGATTGCTGACGCCCGAAACGGGGAAGCGACAGTTCAACCGGCTCATACAGATGCTGGCCGGCCTGAAGCCGGGCCCGCCCGAGGAAGACCTACTGCAAGCGGCGGAACGATGCAAGAGCTTCCTTTTTCGGTTGCAGCCGATTGTCTTCATCATCACACGCTTGGACATTCACTACGCCAGACCCGGGGAAACGTCTGGTTCCCTAGACCGATTCAAGACGGCGGTCACCCGCCTAGCCTCCCTGGGCGCGGCTCCCGGCCGGAACAACCAAGTGCGGGTGGTGCACGTGGACCCACGGGAGTCCACGCGGACGTCTCAGGGATTGGGGTTGACCGGATGGGAAACGCGGTTGGTCGCCAAGGAGATGAAGGAAGCGGGCGCGTACGTCATTGAGTGGGAGCCCACGCGGGAAGAATTCACGTCAGTGCTGGCGCGACATGTTGAGACCTATCGTTAGACCGGACTGGCGCAGTGGAGGCGTGCGGTTCGTAGCCGCGGAGTCGTTGGCGCTATCCATCCTGCTGCTGGTTGCCGTCTACGTGCTTTGGGACACGGACTACGTGCGAGTGATGCCCTGGCAGCCTGTGTTGGTCGTATTCACGGGGATCACGGCGTATTGGACGCTTCAGGCCCTGGGGCGCGAACGCATCGCTTTCTGGCTGATGGTACCTGTGGTCACTTTACCTCACATGCTGCCAGCCTGGTCCCACAACAACGTCGGGTGGCACGAGATGCTCGAATTCCAGGAAGCGCTGGTAGATGACCGTTCGGCCTACTGGGACATAACGCTCTTTGTGGCATGCCTGGCCATCCTGGTCGCCCTGCACGGCATCCTGAGAATCAAGCGGCTGAAACGCCAGATGTTGCTACAAGGTGTGGACCCGCTGGAGAAGCGTTTAGTCATACGGTACGAGAGTTTCATGGTCATCGGACTGATCGTTGCCGGGCTGCTGTTGGCTGGCTTGATGGTGTTGGTCGCAGTGCTGTTGGCGAGGTACGACGGACTGCTGGGTGGGTCGTCGCTGATGATAGCGGCGATCGGAGGAGGATCAACCCTCCTGCTTGGTTCGACCCTCCTGCTTTGGTTCCGGGGGCTCCGGGAGTCCCCCGATAAAGAGGGCGTCAAGAGCTTGGATACGATGGAGGAGAGCTAGCGCGGTGGGACGCCAGCGTTCCCGGAACGCTGGCGGTGCGGGGGCAACCATGCCTTCGAGCCGGTCGCGCGGCAGTTCCGGGCGTCGCCTGGTCCCATGAAGGGCATTCACCGCTATCCGCTGTCCAATCCGGCGGTGACGAAGGCCGGAAGGCTCAGTTCTATGAATCGCTCAACCACATCCCGCTTACGGTTCATTATCCAGTAAAATGCCACAGTGCATGTCGGCGCAGTCGAACTAGAAAAGCTCGCGCAGCAACTCCTGGAATTTAGCCAGGCTCGGTTACGATTAGGGTGTGGTGGCCTTGGAGCATTCCCTTCGAATGGGCTCTGTAAGCCCAAGCCGAACGGCGCAAAGTTGCCGATGACTACCGTGATCCAGTGCACGACCGCAGTTACAACAATCATGGCGTTCCTCGCTCGTGATGTCCAACTTTCGGTGCATAAACCTCGCCCACCCCTGAAAGGCGGTTGCGTCCATCGGCAAGACGCCGTAGGAACCTGGAACTTATCCCGCAACGATTCCGCCCCTTCGCGCTGGCCCCGCCCTGCGCCCAGACGATCTCGATGCCCGACAGTCCCTACGCGATGCGGATGGCGGTAGCAGTCAACATGGGGTACAGATAGAGCACGGACTCACAGACTCAGCCACAATTCAAAGATGGTACTGCCTACCGTCCACTCAGGCCCACCAAGCTGGACAAAATCAAGAACCTGCACGTTGAGGTTCACGCTGGTGCTGTAGGAGAGGGGCGCTATTCTTGGAGTGCCGTTCTGACGGGAGTCATGCTCGGCGTGGGAGCGTTCGCCTAGACCGAAGCCGGACGTGACGGACGGCGCCTGCGTAGAAGGCCATGGTGAGGCTCTTGCCGGCCCCCTGCATGTGCCAGACGACGCCGATGCGCTGGTCGCCAAGCTCTCCGCCGGGTTTGCGGCCTGCCTCGTAGCGGCCGCGCTCCTCGGCAGCGCGCCGGCCCGCCGCTTGGAGCTCTGCCGTGCGCAGAGTCTCGGTCACCGCCGCCTAGACGGCGTGAAGCTGGTGATAGCCCGCCATCTTCTTGACGAGCGCTCCGCTGCCATCGTCCTCGAACACAGTGAAATCCCGCACCAACGCAAGGAAACGGCCTGGCTCGAAGACGCCTTCCAGCATCACCTGTAGCTCGGTCATGTGGGGATCGGCCAGCGTCTCCCCGGTAACGGTACGCCAGGGCTTGAACCACTCTCTGCCGGAGGTCAGCGTGCCAATACGGGCTTCTGTCCCGTCGGAGACCATGAGCACCTCGTTCATGGAGAAGAGTGTGGGGAGCTCGGCCTTGTAGGTCTGGAGCTGCTGCCACGCTGCCCAGATGGTGGCGTCCTCGTCCGCCGGGTTCTTCAGCTCGATCACGCCCAGCGGCAACCCGTTGACGAAGAGCACGACATCCGGCCGGCGCATGTTCCTGTTCTCCGTAACGGTGAACTGGTTGACTGCCATCCAGTCGTTGCTGGCGGGGTCGTTGAAGTTGATGACCTGTACCTGCGCGCCGCGAATGGCTCCACCATCAGCCCGGTACTCCACCCCTACGCCGTTCACGAGCATCCGATGGAAGGCGTCGTCCAGCGCCGACGCGGGAAGGCTGGGATTCAGTGCGGCGAGGGCGTCACGTAGCCGTCGCTCCAAGACCACATTCCCGTACTCATCGCGCTCGGCGCTGGGAATGTCGGGGGCAATGTTCGGGCCGTGCGCCACCTGCCAACCGAGGGCGCGAAGCCAGTCTAGGGCGGCGGTTTCAACGTCGGCTTCGGTGATGGTGGTCACGGGGAGCCCCAAGGGTTCACGGTTTCGATGTCCAAGCCGTCGAAATCGTGAGCGTTTCGAGTTGCGACTACCAAGTTATTGGCCTTTGCGGTTCCTGCAATGAGTGCATCTCCCAGATGCAACACCCCGCCTTCGCCGCGCGTACGCGCCTGGAACGTGGCTGCCCACACGGCCTCCGGAGTCTCGACGGGCAACACGCGCTGATCATAGTCCTCCAGCAGGTTAGTCAGCCAGGCTCTCAGCTCATCGAGACGGCGGCCTTCCGGGAGAAGCTGCACACCCAATTCAAGCTCTTCCACAACTATGGCCGATAGCCAAATATCATCGTGAGCGCCCAGAAAGTTGATGACGTCTGGGTCAGGGCTTCGTTTCACCAGTTCTGAGACCACGTTGGTGTCAAGCAGGTATCCGCTCATTCGGCTGCGTCGGAGGTGAACGGTATCCGGCGTCCGCTTTCGCGGCGGCTCGGGATGGAAAGCTCAACCCCGCGTGGAGTGTTCTCAACGAGCCATTTGCCGAGGGACTTGCGCTCCGGCGTGTGCGCCTGCCATACGCGCTCAGGCACTACGACGAAAGGCCTTCGCACGCCGATGCGCTGAGGCCCCTCCTCTTCGGCTCGCCGAAGAATCTCTGAAAGGCTGGCCTTGGCCTCGGCCACGGTCCAGATTCGGGAAGGCTTGGAGCTAAGCATTGTAGTGCGCTCCCTCCGAAAAACGTTTACTGGTCCAGGGTAGACTATATCAGCCCTTTCGGCAAGGAGCGTTTCCCGCAGACGCGCTTGACCGTGGCACAGGCCGAGTGCGCCACCCGCCAGCCGAGTCCCTCCAGCCAGGCCAGCGCGGCCTGCTCAACGTCAGCTTCGGTCATGGTGGTGATGGGGGATCCTTGTCTGGCTCAGCCAGTTCCGAAAATTCCTGCCCCAGTATCCGGTAGCGTTCACTTAGCCTTTGGCCGATGAAATCCGGCCAAGTGCGCATTTGGATATCCAATGCATACTTGATTACCTGCACTAACAAACTGACTAGGCCTTCCAAGAGTCTATGGTTCTCAGAATAGAAGCTCCCAACACGTTCTCTATGAAGGTCAGGTTTACCGTCCGCAGTTCTATACGCGGTCAAGCTGGCTTCTACTCGTATGGGGGAAGGATGTCCTGCCCAAGTGGAAAGCAGTGAATAGAATTCCTTTCTGCCTTGTGTGTCACATGTGCCAAGCGTACTTCTGACTGTTCCGAAACTGATACCCGCGTCCCTCATCTCATTATCAATCCGAATAGTCGGGTCTCTCTTCAGTTTCTTCAGAAGATTGAGATAAGCAGGTACCTTTTCAGGCTTTCGAGCAAAGAAATCCGCATAACAAGTAGACTCAAATGCGACCCTGATGAGTGCCCCCGAGTCGACAATTGCGCCGTACCTAGCCAATCTCAGCGCATTAACTAAGCTACCCAAGGAACTGTTCAGTAGGTTAAGAATTGTGTTCGTACAGTCAAACGCGGGCTTGTCGTCGCGTTGCTGTTCTTTACGCCAGTCGATGACCTCACCTTCCGACAAGACTCCCTGAGTTTCAAATATCAATTCCAGAGCACTACCACACCACCGGAATTCTCTTTCGAAATTCGCTACGTTGCTTTGTGCACACAATTCTTGCATTGCGAACATTTTGTTGATGTCTATTTCGATGGCTGCTTCATGCTCCATAACCTACCTCACCTTTCATTTGTTGACTCCCCCACCCCCACCTCCCCCGACACCAGCTTCGGCAGCAGTGCATCCCGCAGGGCAGCGAGGGTGCGGGATTCTTCCGTGTTTGATCGAAGCTGCTTGTCCAAGCCTAGTACAAATGATTCAAACAAACCAACGGTTTGAGGTACTGGTTCAATCGTGGGCAACGCCTCGAATTGATTCTTAGTTATGGCCCCAAACACCGTTCCCGTGTGCTCGTACTGCTACATGAGAATCTGGTCAGCCTGTTGTGTCTTGGCAAGGCAGCTGACCTCGCGCCAAAAGTCGTCTGACTTCATGCCCACATCGGGGATGAAACTGTTCTCCTGCAGATTACCTGGAGCCAAAGTTCCATCGAAGTCATAGACCAAAGCCATACTAGAACGCCCGTTTGCTACCAATTGCTAATGCCCCTCAAATTGCCGCCGCACTTCTCCGGTGCCCACGAACTGTGAGAGCAGCCGGTAGTTGCCCGTCTCGTGGCGTATTCTGCCTGCGACGATGGCCGGATGCACCTTGGCCTCGTGGGCGAGGTCGATAACCGACATGGGAGACGGCCTCTCCAGAATACCGCTGGCATCCCAAAGGGCGTCGGAGATAAGCGCCTCCTCCGCCCACGCATCGGCCTCTATCTCTGCGTCCAGCCGCTGCGCCTCCGCCTGCTGCTCCCGCCACTGTATGGTGAGCCGCGCCATCTTCTCCGCGAAGGGCTCGCCGTCGTCTTCCTGCGGCTCCGCGCCGATGTCGCGACCGGGCGTCAGCACGTGGCCGTGCTTGCGAATCTCTTCCAGCGTTACGCTCTTGCAGAAACCGGGGGCGTCGGCGTACTCGCCGGTGTCTTCCTCTTCCCGCCAGGCGTGATAGGCGTCGGCGACGCGGGCGATGTCCTCCGGTGACAGATCCCGGTGGGTGCGGTCGGTTATGCGCCCCAGCCTGCGAGCATCGATGAACAGCGTTTCACCACGGCGAGCCTTGTTGCTCGCGTCGCGCCCTCGGCGCAGGAACTAGAGGCAGTTGGTTGGCGCGGGGTGCTGACCGCAAAGCTGCAGGAGGGCGACCGTTGCCAATGCGGCGGCGACCTCCCCTGCTTCCCGATGCACGCGGGCCTTTTGGGTTGCCTGCTCCCAAAGGATACTGATCTGAATAGGTACGGGTTCCGCAGAATCCTTGACAAGGGGTGGCATTGGGTGGAACGTGAGACAGTGGATGGGAGGCGCGGTGACTATGGACTGGCATGAATACATATCCTTCGATCCGAACGTCTGTCACGGCCAAGCCTGCATCGCCGGCACGCGAGTTATGGTTAGCGTCATCCTGGACAACCTCGCTGCGGGATTGACCGCAGAGGAGATAGCTCAGAGCTACCCATCGGTACCTGCCGATGCGGTCAATGCGACACTCCACTACGCTGCCGAGTTGGCCAAGGAGCGGATAACGCCCCTAGGTGCATAGGAGCCCGTCATGCGCTTCAAGCTTGACGAGAATCTGCCGCTTCAGCTACAGCGTCTATTCGTGGAATCCGGCCACGACGCGGCCACGGTCCTCAATGAGGGAATCGGCGGCGCGACGGATACAGCGGTCGCCTCCGTCTGCCTCGCCGAGAATCGAGTGCTGGTGACGCAAGACTTGGGCTTCGCCGATATCCGGACGTACCCACCAAGGAGATATCCCGGCATCGTCGTTTTCCGGCTGACCAGCCAAACGCGGAATGCTCTTCTAGCAGGCTGCGGAATGTTGATGGATGTGCTGGCCAGTTCAGACCTCAAAGGCCGGCTTTGGATTGTGGAACACTCGCGGGTGCGAATCAGGGAGTGACCCATGACTACCATCGAAAGCCCACGTTGAGCAGGCCGCCCTCGCTCGGCTGGCAGGTCGTGCATGGGCCGGACATCCCGCCAGGCGTGATAGGCGTCGGCGCCGCGGGCGATGTCCTCCGGTGGCAGATCCCGGTGGGTGCGGTCGGGTATGCGCCCCAGCCTGCGAGCATCGATGAACAGCGTTTCACCACGGCGAGCCCTGTTGCTCGCGTCGCGCCCTCGGCGCAGGAACCAGAGACAGGCGGGTATCTGCGTGGAGCGGAACAGCTGCCCCGGCAGGGAGACCGTTGCCAATGCGGCGGCGACCTCCCCCTTCATGGCCATGTGTGCGGGCTTTCTCGCTGCCCGGCGCAGCCGCAACGCGGTAGAATGTACCCTACAGAACACTCTCGAAAGGAGCACAGATGGCGAACGCGAAGACCCCGACGCACCCGCGCCGCCCAGCCGAAGAGACAGCCCGCCTCGGCAAGGAGATATACGAGCGCGACATCCGGCGGCAGGTCGAAGCCAGCCACTTCGGGGAGTACGTCGCCATCGACGGTGAGACGGGGAACTGGGCAATCGCCGACAGCGAGAGCGCCGCGCGTGCTGAGTAGAGTAACCATCATCCAACATATACAACTACAACCATCGCGCGACAACAAGATGTTGCCGTCCATCGGAGAGTGGTATATAATGCCTTTTCTGTAGCTCTGCTAGTTCTGTATTTGGGGAGTGCCACAAACGTATGAAGCTTGCCCCGGTCCTATCCAAATCTGCCATTAGCGCGCCGCTGCGTCGGCGGCGTTATCTACCCCCCCCCCCCCCCCCCCCCCCCTTTTTGCGGGCTGGCGGGCTGATGAGCACGGCAACGGGTAGCGTTGCCCGGTTTGGGCCCATCGCGCTGCTGGCCTTGGTGCTGGGAGCGCTGCTCCTCTCCTCGGCTAACCCTGCCGGGGCGCAGGTGGGCACGGACTACGACACGGACGGCGACTTCCTGATCGAGGTTTCAAGCTTGGCGCAGTTGAACGCCATCCGCTGGGATCTGGACGGCGACGGGGCATCTGCGAATGCGGGCTACTCCACCGCCTTCCCCGGCGCGGCGGCCGACATGGGTTGTGCCGCCGCCTGCGATGGCTACGAGTTGACGACGGACCTGACCTTCGACGAGAACAACGACGGTGAGATCACCAGCGCCGACGCCGCCTACTGGGACGGGGGCTTGGGTTGGGCTCCCATCGGTGGTGTCGGGAGTCCCTTCGAGGCCTTTAAAATCTTCGACGGCAACGGCTACAGCATCTCCCACCTCTTCATCGACCGGGGCGGTGCAGACGCCGTAGGGTTGTTCGGGAATCTTAAGGGCACTATCCGCAATCTGGCTCTGGAGGGCGTCAACGTGCGCGGCCAGAACAGGGTCGGTGCGTTGGTGGGGCTTAACGAGGGTGAAGTCTACTGGAGCTACGTCAAGGGACAGGTGGCGGGCAGTAACAAGGTCGGCGGGTTGGTGGGAGAGAACGGATGGCAGGATCCTAATAGTAGCGACCACAATGCGGGCCACATCGGAGGCAGCTACTCCCTCGCCACCGTGACTGGCACTAAGCACGTTGGCGGCCTGACCGGCTACAGCAACAAGGGGAGCGACATCACCGCCTCCTACGCCCGGGGCGCGGTCAGTGGCGACAACAAAGAGGTCGGCGGGCTGGTCGGCACTGTCTACCGGGGCAGCATCCTCTACAGCTACGCCGCAACCACGATGAGCAGCGGTAAGAGGCACCACCCCCTCCGGGGCTACGGGCGCCATGCGACGGTGACCGACAGCTACGGCGACACCACCCTCTTCGGCTCCTCCGTCCCAAACGATGGCAAGACCACCGCGGAGTTGCAGGCGCCCACAGACGCCACGGGCATCTACAGTACCTGGCAGAACATCCACGTGGACGACTCCTCAGACGCGGTTTCGCCATGGGACTTCGGCACGGCCGATCAGTACCCGGTGCTGAAGGTGGACTGGAACGACGTCGGCAGCGTCGCCACGTCCGCCGAGTTCGGCAAGCAGAGAGGCTCCCACTACGACAGTGACGGCGACGGCCTCATCGAGATCACCACCCTTGCCCAGCTGAACGCCATCCGCTGGGACCGGAATGGCGACGGCGTGGTGGCCTCCCGGTTCCAGTCCGGCTATGACGCCGCCGCCGGCTATGACACCGCCTTCCCCGACCAGGGGACGAACATGGGCTGCATCTTCACGTGTAGGGGCTACGAGTTGATAGCGAACCTGGACTTCGACGAGAACAACGACAATCGGATTACCTCCGCCGATGCCGCGTACTGGGACCACGGCAGAGGATTCCGTCCCATCGGGGGCGCCATCTTGGCGACCGGCGTGCGTGTGAACACCTTCGGTGCCGTTTTCGAAGGCAACGGCCACACCATCTCCAATCTCTACATGCACTACCCAGGGGGCAAGTACATAGGGTTGTTTGGCAAGATATCAAGGAGCAGCCGCGGCGTCCGCAACGTGACTCTGGCCAATGTGTCCGTCAGAAGCGAAACGAACGTGGGGGCGTTGGCGGGGTACACCGCTGCGGCAGTGGAAGGGGTCCGCGTCACCAGTGGGCAGGTCAGAGGCAAGTCTAGTATCGGCGGTCTGGTGGGGAATGTAGGCCCCGGCGGCAGTGTCAGCCGCAGCAGTTCCGCGGCCGCTGTGATCGGCACCGCCTCCGGTGCCAGCAACAGTATCGGCGGTCTGGTGGGCGAGCTAAGTGGAAGCGTGACGGCAAGCTATGCCACCGGCAGCGTGTCCGGCACCCAGCATGCGGGCGGGCTGGTGGGGTACGCCGGAGCCAAAGAATCTGTGGTCAGCCGCAGCTACGCCACCGGGGCGGTCACCTCTCACGGCCTCACCGGCGGACTGGTGGCCGCCAACAGCGGCCACATCAAGGCCAGCTACGCCACCGGGGCGGTATCCGGCCGAGGCTCCAACGGCGGATTGGTCGGCAACAACCAGGCGCAAGGGCACATCACCGAGAGCTATGCCAGAGGCAAAGTCTCCGGCGGCAGAGGCAGGCAGGGCGGGCTGGCGGGACAGCGGAGCGTGGGCGCCACGGTCGTCGATAGCTACTGGGACGCGGAAACCACCGGGCAGGCGACCAGTGCTGGCAGCGGCATAGTGGACAGCAAGACCACCTCGGAGTTGCAGACACCCACTGGCTACGCCGGCATCTACACAGGCTGGAATCTGGACCTTGACGAAGACTCCAACCCTGACGACCCGTGGGACTTCGGCTCGAGCAGCATGTATCCGGTGCTGAAGGCGGACTTCGACGGGGACGGCGTGGTCACCCTATATGAGTTCGGTGACGTCACGGACTCCGTCCCTCCGGTATTCACGGAGGGGGCTGGTCCGGTATCCCGTAGCGTGCCGGAGAACACGCAGGAGCTGGCGGACAAGAGTCTCGGCGATCCCGTGGGAGCAGAGGATGGCAACGCCCAGGACACCCTGACCTACATCCTGGGCGGGACGGACGCGGACCACTTCGACATCATCCCATCGACCGGACAGCTCCAGGTCAAGGACGCGTTGGACTTCGAGGGCCAGAGCAGCTATGAGGTCACCGTGGACGTGCGCGACGGCCGAGCCGCCGACGGCAGCGTGGAGGACCCCCCCGCCATCGACGCCACCATCACGGTGAATATATCGGTCACCGACGTGGCCGAGCCACCGGACGCCCCCACCAACCTCCTGGTCGTCACGACGCCCGGTGGGCTGCGGGTCACCTGGACGCCGCCGGACATGGCGGGCAAGCCGCCCATCACCGGCTACAAAGTGCGGTACAACAAGCAGAACGCCAGCCCTCCCCCGACGTGGCCGACGGCGTGGGTGATTCCCGACCACGCCGGGATCGGAACCACCATCACCATAGGTCGCCTCACCCCGGAGTGGCTCTACCGAGTGCAAGTGCGGGCCATCAACGCCAATGGCCCCGGCCCTTACCATGCCCCCGCCACCGGAAGGTCTGGGGTGCGCGCCGTGGACGACGTGGACTATGACACAAACAACAACGGCCTCATCGAGGTCGATAGCCTCGCTAAACTGAACGCCATCCGCTGGGACCTGGACGGCGACGGCGCCCCGGATGTTGTGGCCAACGCCAACGACTACGCGCTGGCCTTCCCCAACGCCCCAACGGGCATGGGCTGCCCCGACACCGACAGCGATGCCGCGACGTCCAACTGCACCGGCTATGAGCTGGACGCGGACCTGGACTTTGACACCCACGGCAACGACGGCGCCGTTACCGCTGACGACGTGGACTACTGGGACGGCGGCAAGGGCTGGAGTCCCATCGGCAGCGAGAGTGCCCCGTACAGGGCCGTCTTCGACGGGGGCCGGCACACCATCGCCAACCTGTTCATCAACCGCCCCACGTCGAACAGGGTGAACTTCCGTGATGCCAACAAGTCGAACTATGTGGGGCTGTTCGCCAGCCTGATGTCGCCGGGGGAGATTCGCCACCTACGTCTGACAGACGTCTCGGTGACGGGGCGCGCCAACGTGGGCGCAGTGGTGGGCCACATCACCGAGGGCAAGGTGAGCCACGTTTCCTCGACCGGCGCGGTCTCCGCCGTGGGCAGCAGCGGGGGAAACGGCGAGAAGGCCGGCGGCTTGGTGGGAAGCACCGGGGCCGCCGCGGCGGTGATCGAGTACAGCTACTCGACTGCCACGGTGACCGCGGGGGATGGCTACGCCGGCGGGCTGATTGGTGAAAGCAAGGGCGAAATCCGAGCCTCCTACGCCACCGGCGCGGTAACCGCCACCGGCAACTACGCCGGCGGCCTGGCGGGCTCGGCCGACTACAACACCTCTATCATCGTCAGCTACGCCACCGGCGCGGCCAGCGGCGCCGACTACGTGGGCGGCCTGGTCGGACGGGCTAACGGCCATATCGCCTACAGCTACTCCCGAGGCGCCGCTTCGTCCACCTCCAGCCCCGCGGGAACCAACGTGGGCGGCCTGGTGGGAAGCTGGTCGGGAGCGGGGTCCATCACCAACAGCTACTGGGACGTCACCACCAGCGGCATCGCCGACGACGGCGACGCCGCCACCGGCGAGGGCAAGACCACCAGCGACCTCCAGACGCCGCAGGCCTACAGTGGAATTTTCGCCGCTTGGAACATTGACGTAGACAATGCCGACGATGACAACACGCGCACCACCGGCGTGGACGACCCGTGGGACTTCGGGACGACCAGCGAATACCCGGTTCTCAAGGTCGACTTCAACAACGACAACACGCCCACGGCCTACGAGTTCGGGGTTCAGGACCGCCCCGCGCCGGTGGTGTCGGCCGACGGGGACTACGACTCGGACGGCGACAACCTCATCGAGGTTTCCAGCCTGGCTCAACTGAACGTGATGCGCTACGACCTCGACGGCGACGGTGTGGTGACCTCCGGCGACCAGGCCAACTACGACGCGGCCTTCCCCAACGCCGCCTCGGGCATGGGCTGCGCCGCCACCTGCCTCGGCTACGAGCTGACGACGGACCTGACCTTCGACTCGAACGGCGACGGCGACGTGGACGTGAACGACCATTCCGGCGACTGGTGGGACTCCGGGGACGGCTGGGTACCCATCGGGGATGATCCTGGGAGCGACGGCATCACTGGGTACAATGCCATCTTCGACGGCAACGGCCACACCATCGCCAACCTGTTCATCAGCCGGACCTCCACAGACGTGGGGCTGTTCGGCACCACCTCAGGAACCAGCACCGTCCGCGGTGTGGGGGTGGTGGACGTGAACGTAACCG
This sequence comes from Dehalococcoidia bacterium, assembly GCA_965224255.1. Classification (GTDB taxonomy): domain Bacteria; phylum Chloroflexota; class Dehalococcoidia; order UBA6926; family UBA6926; genus VXMO01. The sequence goes on along the minus strand of CBDCYO010000005.1, from coordinate 562,963 downwards.
GCCAAGACTTCACCGGCGCGCTGGTTGGTTCCAATTACGGCACGCTCGATTTCACCTACTCGACTGGCAGCGTTAGTGGATCCGAATCTGTGGGCGGGCTGACCGGCTACTCCGACGGGACAATCCAGAGGAGCTACTCCACCGCCAACGTTACAAGTACTAGCGAGGCTGCGGGCGGGCTGGTGGGCTACCTCGAGCGTAGTGGAATCAAGACCAGCTACGCCACGGGAGCGGTAACCGGTGTGGACTCCGTTGGCGGGCTGGTTGGCGACACAGAAGATGACATCACCGCCAGCTACTCCACCGGCACGGTAACCGGGACCGGCAGCAATGTGGGCGGGCTGATCGGCGTCCATAACGGGGGGACGGTAACCAACAGCTACTGGGACACCCAGACCAGCAATCAGGCCACCAGCCCCGATGGCGTGGACAAGACCACCAGCCAGTTGCAGTCGCCCACGCAGACCGACGGCTACGCAGGCATCTACGCCAACTGGAATCTTAACCTGGACGGCCAGGCCGGCGGCGATGACCCGTGGGACTTCGGCACGGCCAGCCAGTACCCGGCCCTGAAACTGGAGTGGAACGGCGACGGCACGGCCAGCGCCGCAGAGTTCGGCAGCCAGGGACGCCCCGTGGTGGCGGTCAATGGGCCGCCGGCGTTCCCCGCCGTTATCCCTGCGTTCACGCCTGATGAGAACCAGACTGCGGTGGGGACGGTTCCGGCGGCGGTAGACCCGGATAACGACGCACTGACCTACGAGATGCTCACGGGCGCAAGTGACGGCGACCACGCGCTCTTCACCTTCAACGCCGCCACGAGGGTTCTCACCTTCAAGACTGCGCCGAACTTCGAGAATCCTCCTTCGTCGAAGACGACCTACACGGTCAAGATCCGGGTGAAGGACGGCAAGAACCCCCTCGGCGGGGCGACCACTGTGTGGGACGAGACGAAAACGGTGACCATCGACCTTCGGAACGTGAACGAGGCACCGGTGTTCCCAGGAACCACCGCCACGAGGGAGGTGGCAGAGAACGGGGGGACCAACGCCAACGTGGGCCTTCCCGTAACGGCCACGGACGTGGACGCCAGTGACACGCGCGCCTACGCGTTGAGCGGCGCGGATTCGGGCAGCTTCACCATCAGCTCCAGCACCGGGCAGATCACGGCTGACGCCTCGCTGAACTTCGAGGCCGTGAAGAACACCTTTACGGTGGTCGTCACGGCCACGGACGACGGCAACCTGACGGACACCATCACCGTTACAATCAACGTCACGAACGTGAACGAGGCACCGGTGTTCCCAGGAACCACCGCCACGAGGGAGGTGGCAGAGAACGGGGGGACCAACGCCAACGTGGGCCTTCCCGTAACGGCCACGGACGTGGACGCCAGTGACACGCGCGCCTACGCGTTGAGCGGCGCGGATTCGGGCAGCTTCACCATCAGCTCCAGCACCGGGCAGATCACGGCTGACGCCTCGCTGAACTTCGAGGCCGTGAAGAACACCTTTACGGTGGTCGTCACGGCCACGGACGACGGCAACCTGACGGACACCATCACCGTTACAATCAACGTCACGAACGTGAACGAGGCACCGGTGTTCCCAGGAACCACCGCCACGAGGGAGGTGGCGGAGAACGGGGGGGCCAACGCCAACGTGGGCCTTCCCGTAACGGCCACGGACGTGGACGCTGGAGACACGCGCGCCTACGCGTTGAGCGGCGCGGATTCGGGCAGCTTCACCATCAGCTCCAGCACCGGGCAGATCACGGCTGACGCCTCGCTGAACTTCGAGGTCGTGAAGAACACCTTTACGGTGGTCGTCACCGCCACGGACGACGGCAACCTGACGGACACCATCACCGTTACAATCAACGTCACGAACGTGAACGAAGCACCGGAGTTCCCAGGAACCACCGCCACGAGGGAGGTGGCGGAGAACGGGGGGGCCAACGCCAACGTGGGCCTTCCCGTAACGGCCACGGACGTGGACGCCAGTGACACGCGCGCCTACGCGTTGAGCGGCGCGGATTCGGGCAGCTTCACTATCAGCTCCAGCACCGGGCAGATCACGGCTGACGCCTCGCTGAACTTCGAGGCCGTGAAGAACACCTTTACGGTGGTCGTCACCGCCACGGACGGCGGCAACCTGACGGACACCATCACCGTTACAATCAACGTCACGAACGTGAACGAGGCACCGGTGTTCCCAGGAACCACCGCCACGAGGGAGGTGGCAGAGAACGGGGGGACCAACGCCAACGTGGGCCTTCCCGTAACGGCCACGGACGTGGACGCCAGTGACACGCGCGCCTACGCGTTGAGCGGCGCGGATTCGGGCAGCTTCACCATCAGCTCCGGCACCGGGCAGATCACGGCTGACGCCTCGCTGAACTTCGAGGCCGTGAAGAACACCTTTACGGTGGTCGTCACCGCCACGGACGACGGCAACCTGACGGACACCATCACCGTTACAATCAACGTCACGAACGTGAACGAGGCACCGGTGTTCCCAGGAACCACCGCCACGAGGGAGGTGGCAGAGAACGGGGGGGCCAACGCCAACGTGGGCCTTCCCGTAACGGCCACGGACGTGGACGCTGGAGACACGCGCGCCTACGCGTTGAGCGGCGCGGATTCGGGCAGCTTCACCATCAGCTCCAGCACCGGGCAGATCACGGCTGACGCCTCGCTGAACTTCGAGGCCGTGAAGAACACCTTTACGGTGGTCGTCACCGCCACGGACGACGGCAACCTGACGGACACCATCACCGTTACAATCAACGTCGCGAACGTGAACGAGGCACCGGTGTTCCCAGGAACCACCGCCACGAGGGAGGTGGCAGAGAACGGGGGGACCAACGCCAACGTGGGCCTTCCCGTAACGGCCACGGACGTGGACGCCAGTGACACGCGCGCCTACGCGTTGAGCGGCGCGGATTCGGGCAGCTTCACCATCAGCTCCAGCACCGGGCAGATCACGGCTGACGCCTCGCTGAACTTCGAGGCCGTGAAGAACACCTTTACGGTGGTCGTCACGGCCACGGACGACGGCAACCTGACGGACACCATCACCGTTACAATCAACGTCACGGACATGAACGAGCCTCCAGAGTTCATGTCCGTCGCCACCACGGACGTGGATGGAAACCCGGTGCCGGCGGCACCCATCGCCATAGACACGCGGGACCTTCGGGAGAATGCGGCGACGGGAACGAACATCGGCGACCCCGTCGGGGCCACGGACCCCGATACCGAAGTCGACCCCCCGGACACGCTGACCTACGGCCTGGCCGCCTCCGGGGACCATGCGTCCTTCGCCATCGACACCGCCACCGGGCAGCTGAAGACCAAGGCGGGAGTAACCTACGACTACGAGGCGAGTCCGGCGAAGATAACCTACACGGTCAGCATTCAGGTGCGGGACAGCTTGGACGGCACGGGCACGGCGGATACAGCATGGGACGACACCATCGTGGTGACGATCAACCTTCAGAACGTGAACGAGGCGCCGGTGTTCCCAGGAACCACCGCCACGAGGGAGGTGGCGGAGAACGCGGAGGCCAACGCCAACGTGGGCCTTCCCGTAACGGCCACGGACGTGGACGACGGTGACACGCGCGAGTACACGCTGAGCGGCGCGGATTCGGGCAGCTTCACCATCAGCTCCAGCACCGGGCAGATCACGGCTGACGCCTCGCTGAACTTCGAGGCCGTGAAGAACACCTTTACGGTGGTCGTCACCGCCACGGACGACGGCAACCTGACGGACACCATCACCGTTACAATCAACGTCGCGAACGTGAACGAGGCACCGGTGTTCCCAGGAACCACCGCCACGAGGGAGGTGGCAGAGAACGGGGGGACCAACGCCAACGTGGGCCTTCCCGTAACGGCCACGGACGTGGACGCCAGTGACACGCGCGCCTACGCGTTGAGCGGCGCGGATTCGGGCAGCTTCACCATCAGCTCCAGCACCGGGCAGATCACGGCTGACGCCTCGCTGAACTTCGAGGCCGTGAAGAACACCTTTACGGTGGTCGTCACGGCCACGGACGACGGCAACCTGACGGACACCATCACCGTTACAATCAACGTCACGGACATGAACGAGCCTCCAGAGTTCATGTCCGTCGCCACCACGGACGTGGATGGAAACCCGGTGCCGGCGGCACCCATCGCCATAGACACGCGGGACCTTCGGGAGAATGCGGCGACGGGAACGAACATCGGCGACCCCGTCGGGGCCACGGACCCCGATACCGAAGTCGACCCCCCGGACACGCTGACCTACGGCCTGGCCGCCTCCGGGGACCATGCGTCCTTCGCCATCGACACCGCCACCGGGCAGCTGAAGACCAAGGCGGGAGTAACCTACGACTACGAGGCGAGTCCGGCGAAGATAACCTACACGGTCAGCATTCAGGTGCGGGACAGCTTGGACGGCACGGGCACGGCGGATACAGCATGGGACGACACCATCGTGGTGACGATCAACCTTCAGAACGTGAACGAGGCGCCGGTGTTCCCAGGAACCACCGCCACGAGGGAGGTGGCGGAGAACGCGGAGGCCAACGCCAACGTGGGCCTTCCCGTAACGGCCACGGACGTGGACGACGGTGACACGCGCGAGTACACGCTGAGCGGCGCGGATTCGGGCAGCTTCACCATCAGCTCCAGCACCGGGCAGATCACGGCTGACGCCTCGCTGAACTTCGAGGCCGTGAAGAACACCTTTACGGTGGTCGTCACCGCCACGGACGACGGCAACCTGACGGACACCATCACCGTTACAATCAACGTCGCGAACGTGAACGAGGCACCGGTGTTCCCAGGAACCACCGCCACGAGGGAGGTGGCAGAGAACGGGGGGACCAACGCCAACGTGGGCCTTCCCGTAACGGCCACGGACGTGGACGCCAGTGACACGCGCGCCTACGCGTTGAGCGGCGCGGATTCGGGCAGCTTCACCATCAGCTCCAGCACCGGGCAGATCACGGCTGACGCCTCGCTGAACTTCGAGGCCGTGAAGAACACCTTTACGGTGGTCGTCACGGCCACGGACGACGGCAACCTGACGGACACCATCACCGTTACAATCAACGTCACGGACATGAACGAGCCTCCAGAGTTCATGTCCGTCGCCACCACGGACGTGGATGGAAACCCGGTGCCGGCGGCACCCATCGCCATAGACACGCGGGACCTTCGGGAGAATGCGGCGACGGGAACGAACATCGGCGACCCCGTCGGGGCCACGGACCCCGATACCGAAGTCGACCCCCCGGACACGCTGACCTACGGCCTGGCCGCCTCCGGGGACCATGCGTCCTTCGCCATCGACACCGCCACCGGGCAGCTGAAGACCAAGGCGGGAGTAACCTACGACTACGAGGCGAGTCCGGCGAAGATAACCTACACGGTCAGCATTCAGGTGCGGGACAGCTTGGACGGCACGGGCACGGCGGATACAGCATGGGACGACACCATCGTGGTGACGATCAACCTTCAGAACGTGAACGAGGCGCCGGTGTTCCCAGGAACCACCGCCACGAGGGAGGTGGCGGAGAACGCGGAGGCCAACGCCAACGTGGGCCTTCCCGTAACGGCCACGGACGTGGACGACGGTGACACGCGCGAGTACACGCTGAGCGGCGCGGATTCGGGCAGCTTCACCATCAGCTCCAGCACCGGGCAGATCACGGCTGACGCCTCGCTGAACTTCGAGGCCGTGAAGAACACCTTTACGGTGGTCGTCACCGCCACGGACGACGGCAACCTGACGGACACCATCACCGTGACCATCGAAGTAACGGACGTGAACGAGGCGCCGGAGTTCATGACGGCCGCCTACACGGACTCGACCGGAACCCTGGTACCGGCGGCACCCATCACCACAGACATGCGGAGCCTCCAGGAGAATGCGGCGGCGGGAACGAACATCGGCAATCCCATCGCGGCCACGGACCCCGATACCAAAGTCGACCCCCTGGACACGCTGACCTATGGGCTGGCTGCCTCCGGCGACCATGCGTCCTTCACCATAGACACCGCCACCGGGCAGCTGAAGACCAAGGCGGGAGTAACCTACGACTACGAGACGAAGGACACCTACGCGGTCACCGTAACCGTGCATGACGGCAAGAACAACGTCGGCACGGCGGACAGCGCCGTGGACGACACCATCGCCGTGACCATCAACGTCACGGACGCGCTCGAACGGTGGACCCCGCCCACCGGTCTGAGCATCGACGTGGCAACGCTGGCCAACAGGATCCGGGTCACCTGGACGGCGCCCGCGGCGGTGGACAACACGGGCAAGCCGGCCCTCACCGGCTACAAAGTGCAGTGGAGGCAGAAGCGCACCGCCTCCGCCGCCTGGACGCCGGACTGGGTCGACTTCTCGCGCACGGGCCTCGGCACGACCTCCGATATCCTCAGCACCACTGTTCCGGACTTGACTGCTGACGATGGCACGACCATAACGCATACCGTTGTCACGGGCGGCGGGCGCATCCATGAGGTGCGGGTGTGCTCCCTGAACACGGACGGGGCGAAGAGCACGGACTCGCCGAAGGCGGAACAGTGCGGGAGCTGGACCGGCAACGCCCTGCCGGCCTTCACGGACGGCATAAGGGCGTCGCGCAGCGTGGCGGAGAACACCGCCGCCAACACCAACATCGGCCTGCCCGTCGGGGCCGCGGACTCCGACGCAGGGGACACCCTGGTCTACTCGATGGCCGTGGGGGCACACAGCGGGAAGTTCACGATAGACAGCGCCACCGGCCAGCTGAAGACCAAGGACCCGCTGGACCACGAGACGGCGGGCTCCTACGAGGTCTATGTTAGGGTGAACGACGGAAACAACGGCACAGACGCAATCATGGTGACGATCACGGTCACCGACGTGAACGAGCCGCCGGCCTTCGACGACGGGGCGGGCCCGACACCCCGGAGCGTGAGCGAAGGCGCGGCGGCCGAGGACGCCATCGGTGACCCCATCGCGGCCACAGACCCCGACACCGAAGCCGACCCCCAGGACACGCTCACCTACGCGCTGGACACCACCACCGGCGACCACGCCCACTTTGACATCGACACGGGCACGGGTCAGCTGGAGGTCAAGGGCGGGCTGGACCACGAGACGAAGCCCAGCTACACCGTCACCGTGCAGGTGCGGGACAGCTTGAACTCTGCACGCACGGCGGACACGGTCTGGGACGACACGATCGTGGTCAACATCTCGGTCGGCGACGTGAACGAGCCGCCGGTCTTCCCCACCAGCGCCGACGCGTCGCCCGACGTTGAGGAGGGCGCAACGGCAGTGGGGACCTACGCCGCCACCGACCCGGAGAGCGACACGGTGACCTACGGGCTGACCGGCACGGACGCGAACCTCTTCAGCATCGACTCCACAGGCGCGCTGACCCTCAATAACGCGGCGAACCATGAGACGAAACCCAGCTACACCGTCACCGTGCGTGTGCGGGACAGCAGGAGCGTCGCCGGCGCCGTCGATACGGCCTGGGACACCTCCCTCGATCTCACCGTCAGCGTCACGGACGCGGACGAGCCGCCGGACCCCCCCACGGGCATCGCGGCCGTTGGAATAGCCAACGGGCTGCGGGTCACCTGGACGGCGCCGGTCATAACGGTCGAGCCGGCCCTCGAGGGCTACGACGTGGAGCACAGCCTGCGCACCAGCGCCGCCGGCGTTGACCCCGCCACGTGGGGCGCCGCGACCACGATCGCCGTCGGGGTCGTGAAGACCCTCGACATCCTCAGCCTCACCCCGGGCGAGACCTACCAGGTGCGGGTGCGGGCGAAGAACGATGAGGGCCTCAGCGGCTGGTCGTCGTACGCCCCCGGCGTGCCCAACGATCCGCCTCTCGTCAACGCGGTCCCAGTCTTCGACGACGGCGCGGACACGACGCGCAACGTGCCGGAAAACACGCCGGCCGAGACCGCCATCGGCGATCCCATCGCGGCCACGGACACGGACGCCTCGGACACGCTGGTCTACGCCATCGACGCCACCACCGGCGACCACGCCCACTTCACTATCGACTCAGGCACCGGCCAGCTGAAGGCCAAGGGCGCCCTGGACTACGAGACGAAGCCCAGCTACTCGATAACGGTGACCGTCTCCGACGGCAACAGCGGCACGGATAGCATCGCGGTGACGATCAACGTCGTCGACGTGAACGAGCCGCCGGCCTTCCCCGCGGGCGCCCAGACGCTCACCCCGAACGAGAACCAGACCACGGCGGGGACCGTCACGGCAGCCGTGGACCCGGAGGGCGACACGCTGACCTACCGGATGCTCACCAACACCGGCGACCACGCCGCCTTCAACTTCGACGCGGGAACGAGGGCGCTCAGCTTCAAGACTGCCCCGGACTTCGAGGCGAAGGACACCTACACGGTCAGCATCCAGGTGAAGGACAGCAAGAACGCCGCGGGCGCGGCGTCCCTGACCTGGGACGGCACGGTCGTGGTGACCGTCGACGTCCAGGACGTGAGCGAGCGGCCGTCGGCGCCCACCGGCTTCGGGGTACGCGCGGCGGCGAACGGGCTGCGGGTCTCGTGGACGGCGCCGGACATGACGGGCAAGCCCCCCGTCACCGGCTACAAGCTGCACTACAGCCGGCGCGATTTCGCCGCAGGCCCCGACCAGTGGGGGAACTGGGTGAACCACCCCCACGCAGGGACCGGGACCTCGGCCACGATAACCGGCCTCACCGCCGGCGACACCTACCGGGTGCAGGTGCGGGCCGTCAACGCCGACGCCGACGGCGCCTGGACGGCGCCCGACACCGGCGTGCCCACCGCGCCGCCCGTCAGCAATGCCGCCCCAGTCTTCACCGAGGGCGGGAGCACGACGCGCAGGGTGGCGGAGAACACGCCGGCCGGGGCCGCCATCGGCAATCCCATCGCGGCCACGGACACGGACGCCTCGGACACGCTGGTCTACGCCATCGACGCCACCACCGGCGACCACGGCCACTTCGCCATCGACTCGGGCAACGGTCAGTTGAGGGTCAAGAGCGCGCTGGACTATGAGAGCAATAACCGCTACACCCTCGTCGTCACCGTCTCCGACGGGAACGGGGGGGCGGACAGCATCACCGTGACCATCGACGTCGATGACGTCGTGAACGAGGCGCCGGTGATGGTCCCCCCGGTGCCGACACCCACACCGACAGCCACACCGACAGCCACGCCGACAGCCACGCCGACAGCCACGTCCACCGGACCTCTGACCTTCGACGAGGGGGGCGTTGCAAGGCGCACGGTTGGCCTCGGATCTCCTATCGGCACGGCCGTGGGCGCCCCGATCACGGCAACCGGTCCCCCCGGCATGTCGGGGCCCTTCTATCGCGTCTACACCAAGTCGTCGCCCTTCTCCGTGGACCGGCTGACCGGTCAACTGAGCATTGCCAAGGAACTGAGCCGCGCGGAGTACACCATCCAACTGCTCGCTACGGACGGCAGGGGCAAGCTCGATGTCATCGGGGTCATCATCACGGTAACAGGAGCCCCGGCTAACAGAGCCCCGATCTTCCGGGAAGGCGCGACGACGACCCGCAACGTGCTGGCGGGGCCGTCGCGGGGCGTCAACAACGTGGGCAGCCCCGTCACGGCTACCGACCCGGATGGGGACACCCTCTACTACATTCTCAGTGGATCGGACTCCAGCTATTTCAGCATCAACAGCGGGAACGGCCAGATCAGAGTGGATAGGCTCCTGACCAGAAGCTCCTATTCGTTCGAGGTAGCCGCGGGCGATCTCAGAGGCGGAGTGGACATCATCACCATCACCGTCACCGTCGTGGACGAGCTGCCGCCGCCGACTGCCAACCGCGCGCCAGCCTTCGACAAAGGCACCGGCGCGGGCCGCAGCCTGGCGAGCCGCAGCGTGGCGGAGAACACGCCGGCGGGCAGGGACATTGGCCTGCCCCTGACGGCAACCGACCCGGACGGAGACACACTGGCGTACAGCCTGAGCGGCGCAGATGCGAGGCTCTTCTCGCTGAGTTCGCGCACGGGACAGCTGAAGACCAAGGGCGCCCTGGACTACGAGCGGACCCGCCGTCACTTGGTGAAGATAACTGCGAGCGACGGGAGGGGCGGCACGGACGTCATTAATGTCGTCATCTTCGTCACCAACGTAATAAACGAGCCGCCGGTCGTTGTCTCCACGGCGTCGCCGGTGCCGACGCCCGCGCCGACTGCCAACCGCGCGCCAGCCTTCGACGAAGGCACCAGCGCGGGCCGTAGCGTGGCGGAGAACACGCCAGCCGGCAGGAACATCGGCCTGCCTCTGACGGCAACCGACCCGGACGCCTCGGACACGCTGACCTACGCGCTGGGCGGAACAGACTCCGGCCACTTCGCCCTCTCCGGCAACCAGTTGCTCACGAGCGGGGCGCTGGACTACGAGGGAGTCAAGAATTCCTACTCGGTCACCGTGACCGTCACCGACGGGGACGGCGCCTCGGACAGCATCGACGTGACCATCACCGTCACCAACGTAATAAACGAGCCGCCGGTGGTTACGCCCACCGCGTCGCCAGTGCCGACGCCCGCGCCGACTGCCAACCGCGCACCGACCTTCACGAGGGCCCAAGCACGACGCGCAGCGTGGCGGAGAACACGCCAGCCGGCAGGAACATCGGCCTGCCTCTGGCGGCCACCGACCTCGACGGCGACACGCTGACCTACGCGCTGGGCGGAACAGACTCAAGCCACTTCGCCCTCTCCGGCAACCGACTGCGCACGAGCGGGGCGCTGGACTACGAGGGAGGCACGAGATCCTACTCGGTCACCGTCACCGTCTCCGATGGAAACGCCGGGACGGACAGCATCGCCGTGACCATCACCGTGACCAACGTAAACGAGGCGCCGGTCGTTGCGCCCGAGGTACTCTCCTTCGATGAAGGGGGCAACACGCGTCGTACGGTTCGCGCGGGCGCAGCGGCAGGGACCAACGTGGGCGCCCCCGTCACCGCCACCAAACCCGATGGCACCAGGACGGGGCTCACCTACCGGATCTACCTCAACATCTACTTCAACACCCCGGTGCGCGCACCCTTCCGTATCGACCAGAACACCGGCCAGTTGGAGACCACGGGAGAACTGACCAAGAACTTCTACATCCTCGTGCTCCAGGTCCGAGACCAGCAGGGGAAGACGGACGCCATCGGCGTCACCATCCGGGTCAGGGACATGAACGGGACCGCGCCAACGCCGACTCCCACGCCGGCACCAACTCCCGCACCGACTGCCAACCGTGCGCCGTCCTTCACCGAGGGCCCAAGCACGACGCGCAGCGTGGCGGAGAACACGCCGGCGGGCAGGAACATCGGCCTGCCCTTAGCGGCCACCGACCTCGACAACGACTCGCTGACCTACGCGCTGGGCGGAACGGACTCCGGCCACTTCGCCCTCTCCGGCAACCAACTGCGCACCAGCGGGGCGCTGGACTATGAGGGAGGCACGAGATCCTACTCGGTCACCGTCACCGTCTCCGATGGCAATGGCGGCTCGGACACCATCGCCGTGACCATCACCGTGACCAACGTAAACGAGGCGTCGGGGGTGACGCCGCCGCCCGCTTCTGCGGCCAACGAGCCGCCGACCTTCGACAACGGGGGCAGCACGAGCTTCACGGTGACGGAGAACAGTGGCACGGCGGTGGGAACCGTGGGCGCCACCGACCCGGAAAGCGACACGCTGACCTACGCGCTGGACAGGACCTCCACCGACCACGCCCTGTTCAACCTCAACACCGGCACAGGGGAATTGACTCTGAAGGCTGCGGCGGACTTCGAGGACAAGTCGCTCTACAGCGTCACCGTGACCGTGCATGACGGCAAGAACGCCGCCGGCAGCGTCGACACCACGGTGGACGCCACCATCGACGTGACCGTCAACGTCAACGACGTGGACGAGCCACCGGACGTCCCCACCAACCTTCAGGTCGTCCCGGCGGCCAACGAACTGCGGGTCTCGTGGACGGCGCCGGACATGGCGGGCAAGCCGCCCATCACCGGCGACGACGTACAGTACAAGTTGAGCACGGCCACTGCCTGGACCGATCACACCCACAACAGCTTGATCGCGAGCGCAACGATTCATGGCCTCACCGCCAATTCCACGTACAACGTACGGGTGCGGACCAAGAACCACGAGGGGAGCAGTGGCTGGGCAACGGCAAACGGCACGCCCACGGCGCCAGTTGCGCCTACGGGGACACCCACGCTGCTTGAGCCGCCGGGCGCGCCCACGAACCTCGTGGCGACCCCAGGGCACTCCAACCTGCAGCTCTCCTGGACGGAGCCGGACATGGCGGGCAAGCCGCCCATCACCCACTATGAGTTGCAGTACAGGTGGAGCATAGACGCATACTGGCTCAATTTCAGTGCCTACACCATCACGAGCAGCAGGGTGATCACGATTGACTACCTCAGCCCCGGCCTCTCCTACGGCGTGCGGGTGCGGGCCGTCAACTCCGATGGAAAGGGCGACTGGGTGTCAGTGAGCGGCACAACCTCGTAACGGGCGGCCGCAGTACGTCCTGTCATCCTGAACGACGCGTCCGCGACCCGCATGCCATTCCTGAGCGGCCCCCTCTGCCATTCCTGAGCGGCCCCCTCTGTCATAGCGAAGAATCTATCTCCCTCCAACGCCGCCGTAGGCACACAAGGCGAGTCGGGAAACATACGGAATTATTGACATGTGTTGGAGAATTTCGTATAAGTGAGATACTCAGCTTGGAGTTGAAGGAGAGTGGTCGTGGCTAATAGCTTGCATTCCGTCGCCGGTCTGATGTTGTCACGCCATGGTTCTGGCCTCGCCCGGTTCGGACTTCTTACGGCACTGTTTGCCACGGTTGCAGTCCTGCTCCTCACCTTCGCGGCTACTCCTGTGGAGGCGCAGTCGGCGAGCGTCGACTACGACGCCGACAGTGACGGGCTGATCGAGGTTGCCAACCTGGCCCAGTTGAACGCCATCCGATGGGACATGGACGGCAATGGGCATGTATCCGCTAGCGACCAAGCCGGCTATAACACCGCATTCCCCAACGCAGCAGCCTGTGGCGGTTGCCACGGCTACGAGCTGATGACGGACCTGAACTTCGACGAAAACAACGACAATCAGATTACCTCCGCCGATGGCACCTACTGGAACGGCGGAGCGGGCTGGCTTCCTTTGGGCATCCTGCCTGCGGGGTCCCAACTCCAGGGCAACGGCCACACCATCTCTAACCTGTACATTAACCGGCCCCGCACTAACGACGTGGGGTTGGTCAGCATCACTGACGGCGGATTCGTGAAGCGGCTGGGGTTGGTCAACGCGTCGGTTACGGGAAATTACGACGTGGGGGCCGTTGTGGGCAGGGCCAACGTGGGCGGCGTGCATGAAAGCTACGCCACCGGCAGAGTCTCTGGCACGTATGGCGTTGGAGGCTTGGTGGGCTGGGTATCCACTAATGCCCAAATACGGACGAGCTACTCCGCTGGCCATGCAAGCGCCAGTCATAGCTATGCTGGAGGGCTGGTCGGGTTCACCGGCGGCTGGATCGAGAATAGTTATTCCACCGCGGCGGCGTCCTCAAGCCGATCTGCTGGAGGATTGGCGGGCGGGAACGGGTATGGAGGGGTTATTGAGAACACCTACGCCACGGGCGGCGTGTTCTCCCCCGATGCCGCCGGGTTGGCCAAGAAGTTGACCACGGGCGTCGTGACGGCCAGCTACTGGGACAGTCGTACGACCGCACAGACGGGCGGCGGCGGCGACAGCAAGACCACCGCTGAGTTGCGGACTCCCACCGGCGCCACCGGTATCTACAGCACTTGGCCCACCAGCACCTGGGACTTTGGGACGTCCAGCCAGTACCCGGTCCTGAAGGCGGACTGGAGCGGGGATGGCGTAGCGTCGGCGGCGGAATTTGGCACACAGGACCGGACGCAACGCCCGCCCGTGTTCTCCGTTTCTCGAACCGTCTTCAACGTGGCCGAAAACTCCGCGCAGGGCACACCGGTAGTTACCTATACCGCCATTGATCCGAACGGCGGAAGCCCCACCTACTTCTTGAGCGGCGCGGACGCCGGCTACTTTTCCATTGATTCGACGACGGGAGCCATCACGGCCAAGGGCGACTTGGACTACGAGAGCAAACCTTCCTACAGCGTGGCGGTCGGTGCGGTCACCGACAGGGGCGGTGTGAAACGGCAGGCCATAACCATCAACCTTTATGACCTTGTGGAGAGGTTTGCCTTCTACGATGGGCCCAGCAAGACCATCGACATACGGGAAGACTTCGGCTGGTATCGCGACATTAGCGCCTCGCCCAAGGCTTCACATCCTGAAGGGAAGAGCCTCACGTACACCGTGGGCGGCACGGACGCCGGCAAGTTCGGTATAAGTAGCTCAAGCGGCTTACTCCACCTCACAGCCCGTCTGGACTATGAGACGAGTACTTCTCATAGCATCATCGTAACTGCCACCGACGGCTTACTGACCAGTTCTATCAATGTCACTATCCAGGTCACCGACGTCAACGAGCCCCCGTCCTTCACCTCCAATTCCTTTGCGTTCACCGTCCAGGAAGGCGCGGCGGCAGACACGGTCATAGGGCGACTGACTGCCACGGACCCCGATGCCGGCAACACCGTTACCTACCACATAATGCAATACGAGGCCCTGAGACGCTTCAAGATAGACGGCGACCAGATAAAGGCTAAGGCGGATGTCTGGAGCAAACAGATCAGATCCTCCTATACCTTCACGGTAACAGTGCAGGACGCCGCAGGGCTTTCGGATGCGGCTACGGTAGAGATCTCGGTGACCGCGCTCCCCGTACCTCAGAACACCGCGCCTCAGTTCCTTTTGGAGTCGGCAACCTTTGAGATCGTCGAAGGGCAATGGCTGTACGGTTCGAGGGTAGGGTATCCCCTCTACGCTACAGACGCAGAGGGCGACTCGCTCACCTATGCCCTGATCGGCGCAGACTGGGCAGACTTCACCTTTAACTACACTACTCCGGGCGAGGGCGTAGCACTTGCGACCTATAGCGCTCTGGACTACGAGGCCAAGAATTCCTACAGCGTTGCGTTCACCGTCAATGACGGCAGGGACTCCAGCGGGAACGCTGATTCATCGGTCGATGACACCGTTTTCGTAACTGTCAACGTCCTCGATGCGAACGAGCCTCCGTCATTCGTCGACACTTCAGACCGCACGTTCTCCATCGCTGCCCAAGCGGCGGTCGGGACCAACGTCGGCGGCGTCCTGTCGGCCACCGATCCGGAGGGCGACAGTCTCAACTACGTCCTGGGCGCTCGTGCCTACTCGAGTGCGGGCGACGCGGAGAAGGCTTTCTCGATCAACAACACAGGCCAGATAAGCGTTCAACAAGAGTTGCCTTATCTCTGTTGCAGCAGCTACAAACTTATCGTAAGCATTAGTGATGGGGGGGACCCCGCCGGGCACCCGGATATGGCCCCAGACGCCGCGATCTACGTGACCATCAACTTGACCGGCAACGTAAAAATCGGCCACAACAGCCCGCCGACCCTGGTTAGAGGCCTCGACTATGTCGACTTCGCCGAGGGCGACCCGGTCGGCTCGAATGTTGGAAAGTTCCTCTTCAGGGACCCGGACGGCGATACCTTGACCTACACCCTGTCCGGGACCGATGCGGCCTCATTCACGTCCTTCGGCGACATGCTGCTGAGGAATGCGGAGATCCTGTACTACCGTACTAAGACCCAGTACGAAGTCACCATAACCGCCAGCGACGGCAGGAATGGGTCGGTCTCGCACGACGTAATCGTCCTTCTCAAGGACCGGAACATAAATCCCACCTTCGACGTGTCCGGCCCGAAGACCTGCTCCGTCAGAGCGGACGCTCCTCTGGGGGCATTGGTGTGCGCCGTCCCGGCTTCGGACCCCGACGGAGACGACATTGAGTTCCTGCTCCAGGGTGCCTTGGCCGGGTACTTCGAAGTGGATAGTTCCGGCACTATCAGGGTAGCGAGGCCCTTGGGCAGCCCCCGGACCATCACTGGATTGACCCTCTGGGTAGACGACTGGATGAACTGGGGCTTCGCTCGGCAGAGGATTTACCGCGATGACAAGAGGGCGATCACCATCCGGATAACCGCGGTGAACAGTTCTCCGCCCGCGTCTGACGTCAACGTTTCCGCTCTGAGCAACAAAGCAGCGCCCGCCTCTGTGGACGGCAGCGCAGTGAGCGTCACGGTGACAGAGGGTATAGAGCCCGGCACTTTCGTTCGAAGCATCGAATTCACGGACGCAGATGACGATGTCCTGGCCTACTCCCTCTCCGGAGCGCAGGCCGCCTACTTTGAGGTGACCGCGGGACAAACCAGATGGAAGTTCGGCGCCGCTTCTCTGACAGTCAAGCAGCGCCTCTTGGTCACGACCGCGAATCCCCACGTAGTCGTCGTAACCGCCAACGACGGCAAGGGTGGAACCGAAGCGGTCACCGTCACCGTCAATCTTCGGGACATTAACTTGGTTCCCTCCTTCGATGACGGCACGACCAAGACGTTCGATGTCGCAGAGGGCGTGGCAGTGGGGACAGTCGTGGGCAACATCCCCGCCACTGACCTCGACGGAGACGCCCTCACATACAGGCTGACCGGAGACTTGATCTCGTACTTCGCGGTTAGCAACTCTGGCGAGATCACAACTGCGAAGACCATGAATTACGACGATCACAGCTCCTTCACCATCGCTGGCTGGGTGACAGATGGTCAGACACACGACTTCTCGGCGCAGACGAACCTCTTCGACGACATAATCCGCATCACCATCAACGTGACCAGGGCGCCTGTGAGCGCCGCTGCCCAGGGGGCTTCGCCCCCCGTCTCGGTGAGCCCTCCCGTGCACGTGTCTGACGACGCAGATGACGATTCGGGGAGCACGGGTGATGACGCCGGGAGTACGGATGACGATTCCGGGAGTTCAGGTGATGACGCCGGGAGTACGGATGACGATTCCGGGAGTTCAGATGATGACGCCGGGAGTACGGATGACGATTCCGGGAGTTCAGATGATGACGCCGGGGGCGCGGATAACGTAGTGACCATGGTCGCACAGGGCACTCTCAATGCGCACCATATCGGCGATATGGTGGTGATCGATTTGCGTGACACCCCCACAGGGACGTGGTACGTCGAGCTGGAGCGAGACGGCGTACGATTCGAGGGGAGGGCCATGATCACGGCCCTGGCGTACCGCGACTACAAAGTGGAGGCTGACCGTAGTTACAGCTATGTCCTTTACGCCTACGACAAAGATGAGAACCTGATCGCCGTCCTGACGGCGGTGGCAGCGCCCTAGCTGAAGACCCGCTTGCTAAGGGAAAGAGGGGCTGGCCTTACCCCCCGCAGGGTGAGGCCAGCCCCTTCTTCACTCTCCCTTCCCCCCAATCCCTTTGCGGTCGGGGCAGCAACTGTATAAAGCTGATGTGCTATGAAAGGCCGGTTGCGTCGAGGGGAAAAGCCACGCAGCGCTTATCGAAAAATGTAGTAGAATGCATGCCATCTGGTTTTGGATCTGAAGGTGTCAAGCAATGAAACTGATCCAGATCGTGGCCAGTCTGCCTTGGCGTGCTGGCCCTCTGGCGGTGTTTTCTGTGTCCCCCCCCCCCCCCCCCCGATTTTTGTGGGCAGGCGGGCTGATGAGCGCAGCATCGCGCGCCGCTCTACGGTTCGGACTTGTCGCGCTGCTGGCCTTGACGCTGGGAGCGCTGCTCTTCTCCCCGGCTAACCCCACGCTAGCTGATCCCGCAGGGGCGCAGGTGACCGCCGTCGACTATGACATTGACGGACTGATCGAGGTCGGTAGCTTCGAGATCGACGAGGCGAAGAAGGACTCCAAGATCGAATGGGGCGTTCGGGAGTTCCTCTCTGGCACTTCGAAAGGTGGCCGGAGTAGACGCTCCGCGACGGACTCACCCTTGACCATATCCAGCTCGGGAGCGCTGGTGGCCGATGAAGATGGCAACCTCCACCTGTACATAGAGATGGGAAACACCGGTGACGAGGCTCTATCCGCCTTGCGGAGTCTCAGGGTCCGAATAGAAATCGTCAACGAGGAGCTCGGCATCATCCAGGCGTGGGCACCCTCGTCCAACGTGGAGGCCATTGCCGAGTTGGGCTTCGTCGAGCGTATACGGGCGCCGGACTATGGTGTTGCCAATACGGGCAGCGTAACCAGCGAGGGCGACGCCATCCACAATGCGGACGACGTGCGAACCCTGGGATTCACTGGCGCGGGCATCAGGGTCGGCGTGATCTCGGACGGCGTCCGGTCCATCGCGTCGGCCCAGGGAACCAACGACCTTCCCGCCGATATCGAACGGAATCCCGCCCTCCCAGGTAACTCGGGAGACGAAGGCACGGCAATGCTGGAGATAGTCCATGACCTCGCCCCGGACGCCCTCCTCGCCTTTTCCGGAGGCAGCGATGGGATTCCTACGAGTCTGGAGAAGATAAGCGGCATCAACTGGCTGACTACCGAGGCCTTCGACGGGAACGGCGCCGATATCATCGTGGACGACATCGGCCACCTGGCTGAATCATACTTCGAGGATGGCCCGTCTGCGCTGGCAGCACAGCGTGCCAGCGACGGCGGCGCACTCTACATCCATTCCGCCGGGAACTTCCGTAACGGTGGGGCGGCTACTAACTACGAGGCGAGTTACCGCCCCATCAACCCTGGTGGCTTGCACGACTTCAACTCGCGCCAGGACATTACCGACAACGCAATGATGGTCTTCATAGAACCAAGACAGAGTGTTGACATAGTATTGCAATGGAACGACGCATGGGGAGCATCCGGCAATGATTACGACCTTTACGTCTGCCCCCCTCCCGCCCAAGGCCAACCCCTTGACATTGCACAGTGTGGTAGAAGCATAGACGTCCAGGACGGCGACGACGACCCCCGCGAACACATGTTCGTTCCTGGCCGCCATATCAGGAGCCACGTTTTCGTGATCATACAGGGAATAAACAACCCCGATGTCCGACGGCTAAAGCTGATAGCCACCAACGCGCTCTTGGAACACTCCTTCCAGTCAAACACCGTACTTGGCATAGCCGCTGTAACGGACGTCATAGCGGTGAACGCCATCAACGCGAGTGATCAGGGGCACGACACTATTGCAGCTTATTACGCCCAAGGCCCGGTGGAGATTTATCACCCGCAACGAGAGACGCGTCCCAAGCCGGACCTCACCGCCATCGACGGAACGCTGGTATCTGGAGCTGGCGGGTTTGGGTCCTATTCGTCGGGTGCCAACCAGTATAGATTCTTTGGGACCTCCGCCGCCGCGCCCCACGTGGCGGGCGTGGCAGCCCTGGTACTACAGAAAATCCGCACTGCCGCCCCCGACGTCACAAGGGTCCGTGCCAGACGGCTGACATTTGACACCCTGCTGGGCACCGCAGTCGACGTGGGTGCGCTCGGGCACGACTCCATCTTTGGCGAGGGCCGGGTGGATGCGCTCAACGCAATCAACGCAATAAACGCGCCCAGCTTCGACGTCGGAGCAAGCCCCACCTACACGGTTGCCGAGAACACGGCGTCTGGCACGAATATCGGCAACGCGCTGACGGCCACCGACCCGGACGCCAATGCCGTGCTGACCTACACCCTGGGCGGGACCGACTCTGCCCACTTCGCGCTGACCGGCAACCAACTGCAAACGAAGGGCGCACTGGACCACGAGGGGAGCAAGAACTCCTACAGCGTAACCGTAACCGTCAGCGACGGCGGTTTTATCGACACCATCGCCGTGACGATCAATGTGACGAACGTGAATGAGACGCCAACCTTCCCTGGGGCCACCGCCACGGGACAGATTGCGGAGAACGGAGGCGCTAACGCCGCTGTGGGCCTTCCCGTCACCGCCACGGACGAGGACGTCGGGGACACGCCCGAATACTCGCTGAGCGGCACGGATTCGGGCAGCTTCAGCGTCAACTCCAGCACCGGGCAGATCACAGCTGACGCCTCGCTGGACTACGAGACGAAGAAATCCTATGCGGTGATCGTCACCGCCACTGACGATAGTGGTCTGACGGACACCATCACCGTGACCATCACTGTCACCGACATGAACGACGCGCCGACCTTCCCAGGGGCCAGCATCACGAGGGAGGTGGCGGAGAACGCGGGCGCTGACGCCGCTGTGGGCCTTCCCGTCACCGCCACAGACGAGGACGTCAGGCACACGCTCGAATACTCGCTGAGTGGCACGGATTCGGACAGCTTCACAATCGACTCCGGCACAGGACAGATCACGGCTGACGCCTCGCTGGACTACGAGACGAAGAAATCCTATTCGGTGTCCGTCACCGCCACGGACAATGGCGGTCTGACGGGCACCATCGCCGTGACCATCACTGTCACCAACGTGAACGAGGCACCGGCCTTCGATGCCGGCACCAGCAAGACCTACACCGTCTTGGAGAACATGGCGGCCAACACCAGCATCGGCGACGCCCTGACGGTAACCGACCCGGATGCCGGCGCATCCCTGACCTATGCCCTGAGCGGGACCGACGCCTCCATGCTGACCATCCACGCGGACACCGGCGCACTGAGCTTCAAGTCGCCTCCGGACTACGAGACCAAGAACCTCTACAGCGCAACCGCAACCGTCAGCGACGGCAGCCTTACCGACACCATCGCTGTGACCATCAACGTGACGAACGTAAACGAGCCGCCCAGCTTCACCGCCGGCGGCACCGCTACCCGCAGCGTGGCGGAGAACACGGCCGCGGACGCGAATATCGGCAACGCACTGGCGGCCACTGACCCCGACGCAAGCGATGCGCTCACCTACGCACTCGGGGGGAAGGACTCTGCCCATTTCGCCCTGGCGGGCAACCAACTCAAGACCAATGGCGCCCTCGACTACGAGAGCAAAACATCCTACTCGGTAACGGTAACCGCCACCGACACGGGCAAGCTGACTGACACCATCGTTGTGACCATCAACGTGACGAATGCGAACGAACCGCCGGGAGCGCCGACCGGCCTCACCGTTACTCCGGCAACGAATGCGCTGCGGGTCTCCTGGACGGCGCCCGACGTGACGGGAAAGCCGCCGATCACCGACTACGACGTCGAGTACAAGCTGCATAGCTCAAGCAACTGGATCAGCCATGCCCACGCCGGCGCGGCCACTAACACCCAGATAGGCAGCCTGGTCGCAGGCTCAATCTACGACGTGCAGGTGAAGGCGGCGAACGCCGAGGGACAGAGCGGCTGGACGGCGTCCGCCAGTGGTACGCCCTCTGCGCCGGTGGTCATCATCAATCAGCCGCCGACCTTCCCCGCGGCTAGCGTTATCCGCACCATAGCCGAAAACACGGCGGCAGGCGTTAACATCGGGGCCGCGTTGGCGGCAACCGACCCGGACGCCGGCGACACGCTCACCTACGCACTGGGCGGGACCGACTCCGGCCATTTCGACCTGGTGGACAACCAGCTCAAGACCAAGGGCGCGCTGGACTATGAAGGGAGCAAGACCTCCTACAGCGTAACGGTGACGGTCAGCGACGGGAGGGGCAACTCGGCCAGCGTCACGATAACCGTCAACGTATCGAACGTGAACGAAGCGCCCAGCTTCACCGCTGGCTCAAGCGTGGCGTACACCGTCGCCGAAAACACAGCGGCGGCCGCAAACATCGGGGCCGCGCTGGCGGCCACCGACCCGGACGCCGACGCGGCGCTCACCTACACACTGGGCGGGACCGACTCCGCTCACTTCGCCCTGGTGAGCAACCAACTCAAGACCGAGGGCGCGCTGGACTATGAAGGGAGCAAGACCTCCTACAGCGTAACGGTGACGGTCAGCGACGGCTTGTTGAGCGACGTCATTGCGGTGACGATCAACGTATCGAACGTGAACGAGGCGCCCAGCTTCACCGCTGGCTCAAGCGTGGCTTACACCGTCGCCGAAAACACAGCGGCGGCCGCAAACATCGGAGACGCGCTGACGGCAACCGACCCGGACGCCGACGCGGCGCTCACCTACACACTGGGCGGGACCGACTTCGCTCACTTCGCCCTGGCGGGCAACCAGCTGAAGACCAAGGGTGCGCTGGACTACGAAAACAAGACCTCCTACAGCGTAACGGTGACGGTCAGCGATGGCTCGTTGAGCAGCGCCATTGCGGTGACGATCAACGTATCGAACGTGAACGAGGCCCCCAGCTTCGCCGCCGGCTCGAGCGTGATCTACGCCATCGCCGAAAACACGGCCGCGGACGCGAACATCGGAGACGCGCTGACGGCAACTGACCCGGACGCCCGCACCGTGTTCATCTACGTGCTTGGTGGGACCAACTTCGCCCACTTCGCCCTGGCGGGCAACCAGCTCAAGACCAAGAACAAGCTGAACTACGAAGACAAGATCTCCTACAGCGTAACTGTGACGGTCAGCGACGGCTTGTTGAGCGACGCCATTGTGGTGACAATCAACGTAACCGATGTAAACGAGCCGCCAGGGACCCCCACGGACCTCACAGTTGCGCCGGGAGCGCAGAAGCTGAGCATCTCTTGGAACCCGCCCGGCGATATGCTGGACAAGCCGGGGATAAGCAGCTATGAGCTCCAGTATGGCCGCCGCATCAGCGTGAGCCCTGATGCCTGGGAAACCTGGCGGGACCACTCGGAAACCGATACCAGCGTCAACCGGCAGATAACCGGCCTGATGGATGGGGAGACCTATAGGGTGCGCGCGCGGGCCAGAAATGCCGAAGGGAACAGCGATTGGACCGCGCCGGAAGCCGGAACGCCCGCCACGCCGCAGGTCACCAACAACGCCCCGACCTTCCCCACGGCCAATAGTATCCTCACCATACCCGAAAACACGGCGGCCAATACGCCCATCAGCGGGTCTCCCATAGCTGCCGACGCCGGTGATATCCTGATCTACACCCTGAGCGGGGCCGACGCCGGCGAGTTGAACATAAACGCCAGCACCGGCGCCCTGAGTTTCAAGGCGTCGCCTGACCATGAGGCTGACAATTCCTACTCGGTAACGGTGACCGCGACTGACTCCCGCGGCGCCACTGATGCCATCGCCGTGATCATCAACGTAACCAACGTAAACGAGGCGCCCAGTTTCGCAGATGGCGGCAGCGTCATCTTCTTCATAGCTGAGAACACGCCGACTGACACAGATATAGGCAGCCCGATAGAGGCCCGCGACCCGGACGCCGTCGCCGCGTTCACCTACACGCTGGGCGGGACTGACTCCGCCCACTTCGCCTTGGTGGGCAACCAACTCAAGACCAAGGGCGCCCTGAACTTCGAGGCTAAGGCCCGCTACAGCGTAACCGTAACGGTCAGCGACGGCAGCCTGACCGGTGCCATCAACGTTGTCGTCGCCGTCTTTGACGTGAACGAGACGAGCGTCAATCAGCCTCCGGTCTTCATCGAGGGCGGGACCGCGGACCGCAGCGTGGCGGAGAACACCCCTGCCAACACCAACATCGTGCCGCTCGTGCATGCCACGGATGTGGACAGCGACACACTCACCTACGCCATCGACGCCACCACCGGTGACCACGCTCATTTCGCCATCGACTCGGCAACCGGTCAGCTGAAGACCAAAGGCGCACTGGGCTACGAAGGGGTCAAGAACTCCTACACCGTCACGGTGCAGGTGAGCGACGGCAAGGACCCTGACGACAACGCCGACCCCAGCGTCGATGACAGCATCGCCGTGACCATCACCGTCACCGACGTGGACGAGCCGCCGGACAGACCATCGGCGCCGACGGTTTCGCCAGCTTCGACCAGCAGCCTGAACGTGAGTTGGAGTGTCCCGGCCAACAAGGGCCCGGCGATCACGGACTACGACTACCGTTACAAGAAGACTTCGGAGGACAGTTGGACCGAGGTCACCGGCGGCTCAGCGAGCACTGCCCTGACGGCTGTCATCACGTTGCTCGAGAGTGGCACATCCTATGACGTGCAGGTGCGAGCAACCAATCCCGAGGGCACTGGCGGCTGGTCCGCCACTACCAGCGCCGCCACCGCAAACGCCGCGCCCGAGGCTGTCGACGATCTTGCGGCAACGTCGGCGAGCGCCAGCGCCATCAACCTCACCTGGACGGCGCCGGGCAACGGCGGCAGCGCCATCACGGGCTACCGGCTGGAACGCAAGACGGCGTCCGGAGGCTACACTCTCGTCTCATTGAGCATCGCAGCCAACGCCACGAGCTATCCGGACAGCGGCCTGACCGCCGGGACGGCCTACACCTACCGGATACGCGCCGTAAACGCCGTGGGCAACGGGGGCTGGTCCAACGTGGCCAGCGCCACCACTGCCGCGCCTGTCGCACCGGGAGCGCCGACTGGTCTGGGAGCGACGGCGAATGGGCAGACGCGGATTGACCTCACCTGGACGGCGCCCACGAGCGACGGCGGAGCAGCCATCATCGGCTACCGGCTGGAACGCAAGACGGCGTCCGGGACCTACAGCGTCGTCTCTGCGAGCATCGCAGCCAACGCCACGAGCTATCCGGACAGCGGCCTGACTGCCGCAACGGCCTACACCTACCGGATACGCGCCGTAAACGCCGTGGGCAACGGGGGCTGGTCCAACGTGATCAGCGCCACCACCGAGAGCGTGGCGCCACTGCCCCCCGTCACGCCACCGGGTAGTGGCGGAGGAGGTGGTGGCGGAGGAGGTGGTGGCGGCGGCGGAGGTGGGACCGCCCCGGCAAATCAGGAGCCGGTGTTTATCGACCCCTCCAGGGCGAGCCGCTCGGTACCGGAGGACACGGGTAGAGGGGTCGACCTCGACGATCCGGTGGCCGCCACCGATCGTGACGACGATGCTCTGACCTACACGCTGATGGGCGACGATGCTCGCTTCTTTGACATCGACAAGAACACAGGCCAGCTGCTGACCAATGCCGCCCTCGACTACGAAACCAGATCCAGCTACAGCCTTGAGGTGAACGTATCCGACGGCGAGGGCGGCAGCGACACCATCGACCTGACCGTCAGGGTCACCAACGTGAATGAGCCACCGGTCATAGCGGGGCCAGTCGCGACAGAGTACGAGGAGAACGGTGACGATGCCGTCGCCACCTACACTGCCGTGGACCCCGAAGAGTCCAAAATTTCGTGGTCGCTGGCAGGCGATGACGCCGGAGCGTTCGCCGTCAGCAACACCGGAGCGCTGTCATTCAATGCGCCACCCGACTACGAAGCCCCAGAGGACGTGGATACGGACAATGTGTATCACGTGACGCTGCGGGCTGCTGACCTGAAAGGTATCATTGGCACGCTCCATGTGGTCGTCACCGTCACCGACGTGGAGAACGATGGTATATGGACCAAGTACGATTCCAACAACAACGGGCTGATCGAAAGGGGCGAGGCCGTGTCCGCCGTCGCGGATTACTTCAAGGGCCTCGTTACCAAGCAGCAGGTGCTCGAGATGGTAAACCTCTACTTCACCAGTTGATCCGCCCGAACGCCAGGGGGCAGAGAGTTTCAGATGAGCAGAATGATGAGCTTGGCGCAAAGCATACTTCACACAAGTCCCGTAGCCGCCACGGAGCACAGCGCCACCAGGTATTTCCCCGAATCCTAGACGCTATCGGGTGGAGAATTGGCGATAACGATCACAGCAAAAAAGTACGGAGGTTGGGGGAAGATCGTGGAAACACTCCTCGCCGGCTTCACCTACGCCCCGGTCCTGCAAGGAAAGTTCCTCACCCGCCTTCCGTTGGAGTAGCCAACGGGCTAGCTTGCTGATGCTCTGCACGCCGCTGCGAACACACGTATACTTGAATGTAGTATAGGTATACCTAGAAAGAGGCACGAGCCATAATGAAGCAAAAGCTCACCATCACCGTCGACTCCCAGTTGCTCCCGGTGGCCAAGCGGTACGCCCGCTCTCGCGGTGTGTCGCTGTCGTCGCTTATCGAGCAGTCGCTCAGGGAGGTTGCGGGAGAACATGCTCCATCCTTCGCCTCGCGGTGGAGGGGCAAGTTTCGGGCGGCGGAGCGTGAGGACGATCCGCGTTACGACGCACTGGCGAAGAAGTACCTCCGATGATACTTTTGGACACCGACGTGCTCATCGACGTCGCCCTAGACAGGCGCCCGCACTCCGGCCCAGCCTCGGAACTCCTGGACCGAATCGAGCATGGCGCAGAGAGCGCATACATTGCTTGGCACTCCCTCTCGAACCTCTATTACATCGTGGCTCCGGCGCGTGGCGGGGTGAACACCCGCGACTTCATCATCGAATTGACACGCTTCGTGGCTGTGGCAACCACCGACACGGAAGCCATTCGTTACGCCGCCGAGCTTCCGATGGATGACTTTGAGGACGCCATGCAGGTGGCTGCCGCCCGTGCCTGTGGCGCTCGACATATCGTCACGAGGAACCTCAGGGACTACGAACGGTCTCCAATCCGTGCGGTCGATCCACAAGAGGCACTCAGTGGATTGTTCTGATGCTTGGCCGCCTGTCCAGCCTATAGACGGTAGACGGCTATAACGCCACTCACTGCCAATTAGACAGCCGCACGCCTCGAAGCCACCTTCGGCCCTGGGCGCAAGTTGGACTTCGCAAGCAGGCTCTTCAGCGACGGTTCGGGAGACCCCGGGCTACCATCTTCTGTAGTTCGCGGGCGCAGCCACCAGCGAGGTGGAGTTGCGCAGGATATGGAAAGCCAGGAAAGGCCGTCAAGCTTATCCGGTTGTCTTGCTAGCCCCGTTGGGCGACGCAAACAAAGTGCTGTCCGCAGCCTGCGCGGTTTATTCGGGAGTTCATGTGGGCACACGAGCAGATCGACCTTGAGACCCGAGGCTTTGGAGCGCTTCGCCCGATGAAGCCCGAGCATGGCATCGCCGACCGGGACATCGAGTTGCGTACATCGTTCCTGCCCTCGACCCCGCTGGCCATGCTCTTGCTAGTCGGTAAGGACGCAACCTACTACGTGGTCGATGAAGAATACAACCTGCAGGGACAACCTCTTGAAGTCAGTGATCTGTGGAGCGGACCGCATCCTGGCATCCCTTACGTACTTGAGCCCGGGATGAGGGATATTCGCTACGATTCATATCCCAGGCCCATGGTTACGAAGAAGGTGCGACTAAGTTCGGTGGCGGGAGCCGATGCAGCCTTCATGGTTACGGCGCGCATCGGTGTCGTGAAGGGGTGGCAAGGCGGGCGGGTCTATATTAATGAATGGAAAGAGCTCTTTGCACCACTGACCGACGCGGAAAGTCTCGAGTACCGATACATCGGCCATCTAGAGGACGACGCTCCATGATTCCCGAAGCCAACGGCTTGACCAACCGCCGAGAGCTCACAAGCGCTACTCTTGGCTTGAGTTGAACGGATCAGCCATTTGGGTCTTGATGTACTGTCCAAAGTTGCCGAGACAGCGTTACGTACCAAGCGGGCGGGCCGATGTCCTGATTCCTCGTGCAGACCGGCCGCGATCTGTCGACCTTTCCGGCCCATGCTGGTACGAGACCGGCTGCTCGGTCTACACGATGCGGCAGGCGTCCCGTTGCCCGTGAGTATTGTGGACCAACCCTGCGGCAGGCCTCGCTGCCAGCGTGAGCAAGATTGAGGCGAGGAAAGGGAGTGGAATCGAGTGAGAGTTCGAGCGGTACAATAACCAGTCCGGGCAAGCGACCAGCGCGTTCCACGTGGAAACTGACAGTAGTGCTCATTACGCCTACAGAGTGCGCAGCGAAGAATCCAGCTCCCTCCAACGCCGCAGACGGCTCAGAACTTGATAATGTGGTGTGCAGAGATGCGTCTTACAAAGTTCGTCTGGCTGCTCTTGGTGTCCGCAACGCTCATTCCCGCGCTGGCGGGTTGCGGTGAGACGGACGCGGAGCCTTCAGCGATCCCTCAATCAACTGTGGCGGGTGGGGGCGTGACGACGACGGCCCAACCTGGGATGCTGACGGGCTCGAACACAAATCTCCAGGAACTTCCCGCCGAGTGGCAGATGCTCTCCAGCGTATTCCCCAAGTATGCCAACGTGTTCGGAGTAAACATATTCGCCACCGCTCGCACGCCTAACGGTAAAGTGTCCCACGCGTCAAACATAATGGCGCAATACCTCGACAATGACGGAGACGGAGAGCCGGACAATCCCGATGTCGTCAAGGTGCTGACTCGTGCAAACGCCTCGCTCCTCATGACTGAGAAGGAAGTCGAGGTGGAGTCTCTGTTCGAGCAGATGCCCGACAGATTCATCGGCATGGTGGATCAAGGGCAGGTTCGCGTGCAGGGCCTATACGGCTCCGAAACCAAGCCCGAACACGGATTCGACGCCAGCCTGGAGGAAGTCCTGCACCTGATAAGTACGGTTGGCTACTCTCAGGCCTACCCGGACGTGTTTGGCGAGGAACCGGCTTCGATTATAGCCGAATATATGGACAACGCTCGGGGCGGGCATTTTGAAGAAAAGCGAGCCGCAGATTGCGACGAGGACGGGAATGGCCCGTGTGCCCTCCCTCCGGGCGGAGAGTATCCGGTGGGCGCGTGGTACACCTATCAGGATCCCACCTGCAGCTATGCCTGCATGATAAGCGAATACTTCTACTGGGCGCTCACGACGATCATGGGCGCGCAAAGCGACCCTCAACGTTGTCAAGATATTTCACGGGAGTGGGGTGCCTGCACTGCCGAACAACTCAAATCGCAGGACCCGGATGTCTATAACCTGCTGATGAACCCTCGATACGCATTGCCGCTTCTATTGCCGGACGGCAACTATGATCCTGTCACGCCCTAGGTTCTTCCGCCGCTGCTTGCGCATCCGGCATCACCCCGGACAGCAGGCCACAAAAGCCCTTCGGCAGGTGGGACAGCTCGTAGACGACGACGTATTCGATTGCCTGCGATAAACGATCGAAGATTCGGGAGGCGGCTTCCGTCGTACAATGCTTGGTGCTGGTAGGCTCACTGCATGGCGATCGCCGGAGATAGACAACGATGCCGAAATACATGCAAAGCAATGCCAGTAAATCGGAAGTTCTGAAGCAGCACTTTGGACATAATGACTTCCTGCCCATGCAGGAGGAAGTCATTGAAAATGTGCTCTCTCGGCGCGACTCGCTCGTTCTGATGCCAACCGGAAGTGGGAAGTCCGTCTGTTATCAACTTCCTGCGCTGCTTCTCGACGGGCTGACACTTGTGATTTCACCGTTGATCGCCTTGATGAAGGATCAAGTAGACGCGCTGAAATCCAAGGGGATCAGAGCAGCCTTCATCAACAGCACCATGACGTACTCCGCCGTGCAGAGCGTCCAGATGGCCGCATATCGCGGTCATCTGGACATCCTATACGTGGCGCCGGAGCGGCTGGCGACACGGCGGTTCAACGACTTCCTGCACGCCATAAAACTGAACCTGATTGCCATTGACGAAGCCCATTGCATCTCCGAATGGGGCCATGACTTTAGACCCGACTACCGCAACCTTCAGACGCTTCGGGATGATTTTCCAGACGCGCCGGTGATTGCGCTCACCGCGACGGCCACTGAGAGGGTCCGTGAAGACATCCTCTATCAACTGAGGATGACCGACGCCACCCGATTCGTCGCCAGCTTCAACAGGCCGAACCTGACCTATCACGTGAGACCGAAACGGAAGAGCTTCGAAGCACTTGTCGACATACTCCGAGGGCACAGAGACGGCTCGGCCATCGTCTATCGCTTCTCTCGGCAGGATACAGAGGACCTCGCGTCACGCCTGTCGAGTAGAGGGTTCAAAGCGCTTCCCTATCATGCCGGATTGGAAGACGACGTGCGTCGGGAAACCCAGGAACGATTCCTCAGTGACGAGGTTCCAATCATCGTGGCTACGATAGCGTTCGGGATGGGTGTGGACAAGCCGAACATCCGGCTGGTAGTCCACTACGACCTGCCGAAGACCATCGAGGGCTACTACCAAGAGACCGGGAGAGCCGGGCGCGATGGCCAGCCTAGCGAATGTGTCCTTTTCTTCTCCTACCGAGACAGGATGAAACAGGATTTCTTCATCGATCAGATAGAGGACCCCTCAGAGCGTGCCAACGCCAACGCGAAACTCGCGAAGATGGTCGAATACGGGACTACGAAATCCTGTCGACGGGACTTCGTACTGAACTACTTCGGCGAAAAGTGGCCGCAGGAGAACTGCGGAGCTTGCGACATGTGCTTGGCGGAAGAGAGGCATACCGACCCAGATAGCACGTTTGATGGTACCGAATTGGCTCAGAAAGTTCTGTCGACTGTCATACGTACCGGAGGGAGGTTCGGAGCCAACCACATCGTCGAGGTGCTTCGCGGCAGCCGTTCGAGGCGTGTGCTGGCACTGGGACATGATGGCCTTTCCGTCCACGGTATCGCACGGGAGATGCAGACGGATGAGTTGAAGGATGTCGTTGACCAACTCATCGACATGGGACTAGTCGGACGAGCGCCAGGGGAGTTCTCGACACTGTTCGCAACCTCTCAGGGCAGGGAGTTCCTCAGGAACCGAGATACGATCACCCTCGTGAGGCGGGTTACCAATTCATCTCCACACGTTGCTCCAGCCGCTGAACACGATGCCGAGCTGTTCGAGAAGCTTCGCGTACTCAGAAAGACGCTGGCCGATGCGCTAAACGTTCCCGCATTCGTCGTATTCAATGACGCGTCCCTCCGTCAGATGGCGTCTAGCATGCCGAGGAGTCATGACTCCTTGCGGAATATCAAGGGAGTCGGCGAGTTGAAGCTACAGCAGTTCGGAGATCAGTTCATCTCCGCTATCGCAGATCATGCGGCCAGCATTGAGGGCCAGACAAGAAGGACGCCATCGCCTGCAGGAACAGCCCTGGTATCTCACGGCACATTCCCCATACGCACAGTACACGTCCGTGCCCCTACGCCAACGCCGCCTTTCGAGCCTCGCCCTTGAACCGGGGCGTGCTTCCACCGATCACCTCCGCCACGTCCCCAATGCGCACCATCTGCCGGCACTTGGGAATTTGGCGTTCCCAGCCTCCTGTCGTCTTGCTCCCACCATATGAGAACGTGGGTGTCTAGCAGCATCAAAACAGATTCTTACCGTCATCGTCGCTGGACTCGAACCACTCCGCGGGCATAGGCGCTACGATGTCGCCGTGTATCCAAATTATGTCTCTGTCGCGGCCAAGTGGCACCCCCTCGTTTTTCTCGATAGGCAACCAGCTTGGCCGTCGGGCGGCCGTTCTTGGTGATGATGATCTCCTCGCCGTTTTCCGCCATTTCGTCCAGCAACTTCAGGCACTTGGCCTTGAACTCCGATGCTTTGATGGTCCGGGCTATGCTTGCTGAGTTGCTGTCTGTTGACATGTTGCACTCCTGTACGACTGGATGAACCAAAGATACCCTGGCCATGACCAGCAGATGAAACTGATAGATTCGGTAATGCGGGGGTATCAGTTACCAATTATTTATCTCCATGACATCAAGCGGGTAGTCGCAAATAGGACGCAGCAACGTTACGACATAATCGATGGCCAGCAGCGAATTAATGCCCTCTACCTTTTCGTCGAGGGTGCTTTTCCACTCTATAACGTCGAGGACGAGAAAGCCAAGTTCCCTGCTTTCTTGAAGAAGTACGAGTGCCCCTGGGGAGGAAAGCACTTCGACGCGCTGTCTGATGAGTTGAAAAATAAGTTGTTGGAAACCAAACTTTCAGTAGCCTTCATCGAAACCAACGATGACAACGAAGTTAGAGATTTATTCGTCCGTCTCCAGTCCGGATTTCCTCTGAATCCCCAAGGAAAGCGAGATTCCTATCCAGGGGAATTCACCGACTTTATCCTAAAATTGGGTGGGAAGCCCGATATACCGAAGTATCCTGGCTATGGCTTTTTCCAAAGCGCACTGAAAATGAAACCTGGGCAGGATCGAGGTAAAACTCGTCAATTAGCCGCTCAAATAGCGACTCTATTCCTCGAACAGATCAAGAATGGTTCTGGACATTTCGGAGACATTAGTGCTCGGGCGATTGATGAATACTACTATGCTCACTTGGACTTCGATTCTTCATCTCCAGAATGTGACCGTCTCCGCAATATCCTTGACAAGCTCAATGTCCTGATGGGCAACTGGAAAGGTCCGAAATTGCAGGCGCATAACGCCATACACCTCGTCTTGTTCGTGGATTCCATTTGGGACGACTATACGAGATCTTGGGAAGAAACCCTGGGGAATGCACAGAAGCAGTTTTCGGAAATCCTTGCTGAAGCTACCCTAGCCGCCAAGCAAGGGCAGCCGGATGAGGCTTGGCTTCAGTATGGACAATGGGCACGGTCAAACGCTGACAGAGGTGAGAGTATCCATCGGCGTCATCGATATTATTCTGCTCGTATGGTGGAGCTTCTGGGGAATCTAACCCCCAAAGATCCCAAGAGAGCGTTTAATTCTCTTGAACGGGAAGTCATCTACTGGAGAGCCAAGGGAAAGTGTCAAGCAGAATGTGGTGCCCCGGTTATTTGGGAGGATGCCGAGATTCACCACGTTGTGCAGCATCAACACGGTGGGAAGACTGTGTTGGAAAACGGGGTGTTGGTACACAAGCACTGCCACCCTAAAGGTGCTGCCGCCGTAGAATTCGCGAAGAACAACTGAAATTCTAGCGGCCAAGGCCAAAGATTAGCGTAGATGCGGAGACCCTCATCGCGCCGCCTTGCACTACTCCGAGGATTTCAAAATCCTCGAATCCCGCTACAAGGAACCACATCAATGCCTGAAATAGCGACGCGCTGACCCAGGGGATGATCCCAAAGGCCGCGGCTTCAGGCGGTCAACTCGCTCCGGCCCCGGTACATTCCCACTCCAATGCCGAAGAGGCAAAGCGCCCCAATAAGCAGCAATGTGTTGTTGATGGTGAGCATCGTCAATGGTTCAGCAGAGCTGACGTGTTGCATGGCGAGGAAATTGATAAGTGCCAACGCGCCGACCACTACAAGTCCGTAGCAAGCCAACCTGTAGACGCTCATCGATTGGGATCTGGAGGCCAGTCCAACGCCCACCAGAATGGACGCGAAGGGGTAGACAGAAATGAAGGCCAGAACCACGCCGCCATTCCCGTATAGATGTTCACGGCCAGTATCTGAAACTGCGCCTGCATTTCAGGCGTATCGGCATTCATGCCGCGTTGCATCAGATGGATGGCGAGGTGCCGCATGCCCATGGCCACAATGAAAATGCCCCAGCCAAACAGACTCGCTGCGATCCCTGCCGGCATGGCCCGGCTGCCGGGGCAGGCGAAGGAGAGGCATGAAGCTGTAGCAGTGCAGCAACATCGCAATGATCGCCACCATAGTCATCAAGTGTGACAGGCTGGAATAATCGGCCATCACGGAGATGGCGCGAGGGAAGTCTGTCTGGTCCACCTGTTCGATGACGGCGCCGCCAGGAACTAGCAGGGACGCCACTAGCACCAGACCGACTCCAAGCAGTAGTGCAGCGCCGCCCGCCTTCGTGTCTGTCAACACCCCGGTACTCGTCGTAGTCACGCAACGCCTCCTACCCGAGAATTGACCTTATTGACCATGCGATGTATGGACATAAAACCAGCACTCTGGAACATGCCCTGCACTCCTACTCCCCAGGCAGCGGGCATCACTCGAGCGTTCCGCGTGTTAACGTCACCTGGGGCACCATGCCTGGGGCAGTGTGATCCGCCATCGCGACCAATGGCGCCCCGCCGTCGACGACTAACGCAGCTCAGTGTAAAATTTGGGAAAGGAAGAGCCTTGCGCGGTCGCTTGTGGGGTTCGTGAAGAACTCGTTCGGCGGACCTTCTTCCGCAATCGTGCCTTCGTCGAACATGATCACTCGATCCGCGACTTCACGAGCGAAACCCACCTCATGCGTGACGATGAGCATGGTCATGCCTGATTGCGCCAACTCACGCATCACGTCCAAAACGTCCTTGATCATCTCCGGGTCCAGGGCTGAGGTGGGCTCATCAAAGAGCATGATCTTTGGCTGCATGGCCAATGCGCGGGCAATAGCTACCCGCTGTTGCTGACCGCCGGAAAGCTCCGCCGGATATTTCTGAGCCTGTTCTGGAATTCCGACGCGTTCCAGCAGGCTCATGGCTGTGGCCTCTGCGTCCGCGCGCGGTACGTGGCGCACCTTCATTGGTGCAAGTGTAATGTTGTTCAGCACTGTTAGATGTGGGAACAGATTGAACGACTGAAAGACCATCCCGACTTCGCTTCGTATTGCGTCGATGTTGCGGATATCGTGCGAGAGGGTGATACCGTCGACGATTATCTCACCGCGTTGGTGCTCCTCCAGCCTATTGATCGTGCGGATGAACGTGGACTTGCCTGAGCCGGACGGCCCCAGAATGACGACCTTTTCCGTACGCTTGATCGTCGTCGTAATCCCCCGAAGGGCATGAAAAGCCCCGAACCACTTGTGAACATCTCGCGTGATGATGATGTCGTCGGCGCCGTCCTCGTGCCCGGGTCCGTTCGTCATTCCTTGTACCTCCTCTGTAACGCCTGCGCAGCGTCTGGATTGAGTTACCTGCTGCCGACTCCCAGGTTCTTTTCGACGCGGCGGCTTACATACGACATGCTGTAATTGAAGAGCCAGAAGATAAGTGCAATGAACAGGAAGAGCTCGCGGCTGTTGTCGAGAAATTCGCGGTTGCTGCCCACGAATGCGTTTCCGATTTGCAGAATATCGTGCATGCCAATGATGAAGACCAGCGTCGTGTCCTTGAAGAGGCTGATGAACTGGCCCACGATGGCGGGGATGACGTTGCGGATTGCCTGTGGCAGCGTGATGAAAATGGTGGTGTTCCAGGTCGGCAATCCCAACGCACGTGCGGCCTCAGTCTGGCCGGGATGTAGGCCCTGCAAGCCTCCCCTAATGTTTTCAGCCATGTAGGCGGCGCTAAAGACGGTGATGACGATGCCCACCCGCGTCACCTCGTCCAGCGGAAAGTCCCGTGGAAATGCCAGCGGTAACAGAGTCTGTGACATGAACAGCAGAGTGATGAGCGGGACGCCTCTGAAAAACTCGATGACGCCAATGCAGATTATTTTGATGAACGGGAGGTTGCTGCGTCGGCCAATCGCCAAAAGGATGCCGAGCGGCAGACTTGCGGTGATGCCGCCCGCCGCCAGCAACAGGTTGAGCATCAGCCCGCCCCAGTAACGCGACGAAACCGGATACAACCAGGGGACACCCTCGATGCCGCGTAAGAGAATGTACGTTGTGATGAATCCCGCAATGGCAAGGATGATGAGCGACCTAACGCTCCCCAATGGTGTGTATCGCCCCAACGCATAGCCCACAAAGACGGCCGGGACGTTCGCGAGGAGCAGCAGACGGACATCCATGCCCATCTCGCTGAAGGGTAGGGGTAAGAGAGCCATCCCTGCCGCGATGAAGGCAATTGCCAGCGCGATGCCTCGTATGAGTGACGTTGCCACCGCGGCCCACACGACCCCGAAGAATGTTACGGCGATCAGGAGCGAGACCTGCGGACGCCAGAAGCAGTCCTGAGAGGGACACACCGTCTCTGCGTTGTATTGCCCGATGATGAGTGTGCCGCTAAGCGTTGGAATAACGGACCAATCTGCCGGGCCCAGTGCCCACTGCACGAATAGCCAGGCAAGGTAGACTGCCAACGCGGATATCACAATGGTGACAACGCTGTTGCTTGTTGAACTAAACAGGTTATTTCTGACCCACCCGGCTGGCCCCGTTGTCAGGGGTGGCGGGGGCAAAATCGCCGCTGGGGCTGTCTGACGTGTCGACATCGCCTACGTCCCCACAATCCGCGTGTGCCAGTTGTATATGTTGCCGACCAGTGACCACGTTAGGCTCATCAGCAGATACGCGAGCATGATGATGAGGAAAATAGAGATCGCCGGTGCCGTCTGCGTCATGGTAATGGCCACGTTCGTCAGGTCGGCGAAGCCGATGGCGGCGGCCAGGCTACTGTTCTTTGTCAGATTCAGACATTGGCTGATTAGCGGAGGGACGATTATCCGCAATGCCTGCGGGAATGTGATGTTGCGAAGGATGGTGAGCGTGTTCAGCCCCACCGCGAGGGCGGCCTCAGTCTGACCCCGCCCCACGGATTGGATCCCGGACCGTACAATCTCCGCAATGAACGATGCCGTGTAGATGACAAGGCCGACGAGCATCACGATCGCACCGGACCTCACCCGCCATCCGCCCTCAATCCGGCCAAAACGCCCTTCGGGCTCTGGAGTACTGATGCCGAAGGGTGCCTCACCGGAAACCACCCAGATGACAATCCAGCCGACGAGCGCGATGCCAATGGAGCATGCGATACCGGCCCTCAATGGATAGGATATTCGCCCGGTTAGTGTTTCGCGTCGTACTAGGTATGCATATGCGATGAGACCAGTGCAAACGCCGAATAGGGCAACCAGCACCCACGCAACAGCGGCGCCCCCTCCCCCCATCGCCACAGGGGACGGCAGTGAAATGCCCGCGTTATTGATGTATATGAGCCCGAATGGATTATAGCTTTCAGCAAGCGGAGGCAGGACCAGAATGAAATAGAAGAGGAACAGAAGCTGCACGAGCAGCGGAACGTTTCGGAAGAACTCCACGTAAACGAGGGCGAGACGCGACAAAAGCCAGTTTGAGGAAATACGGGCGACGCCAACGAGGGTGCCGAGAATAATCGCAAGCACAACGCCAATGACAGCCAGCAGGATCGTATTGACTGAGGCGACTAGGAGGGCGTACGCGTAGCTGTTTGTTGATTCGTACGGCAGAGCATGTTCCGGAACTGGCGTTCCATACGCCCGCTGCAGAAACGCAAAGCCGAAGGGTATCTCACGGTCACCTATCGCGAAGGCAATATTGGAAAAGAACCAGAACACCAGGGTGACGACCGCGATGGTCGAGATGATCTGCAGGACCCACTGGATGACAATGGCGTGGCGCCAGACAGGAATGCCCTGATACGTTATCAGGCGGCTTCGCGATGGTCCGGCCATCTCGTGCTCACATCCCTGGTCATGGACGCCGTCGGTGTGCCTGAGGGGCTACGTTCGGTGCGGGCTTGCGGCCGTCTCGCTCGCTACATGGAGAGGAGCGATAAGCAGAACGCCGTACGCATTCTGCTTATCCCCCTCGCGTCCTGAGAAAGGCGCCTCCGGCACGCCATTCGGAACTGTATCGTCCTCTATCGGAGCGGTGCGGAGTAGATCTCTCCGCCCTTCGGGCAATCCGTGCACGGCGCGGACACCCACAACGCGTTTCGGCTTCCTTCTCGTTCCAGACCAAGCGGCGTCAAGTGACGATCGTAAATCTCTCCATAGTTGCCTACCTGTGAAATCACTTTCTGCGCCACCTGCTGATCGAGCCCAAGATCAGTCTGCCCCCAGTTCGTGTTGCCCAAGCCAAACAGCCGATTCACAGCCGTCGTGTCCGTCACCGCAGTCGGAACGTTCGATGAATCGATACCGAAAGCCTCGGCGTAGACCAAGATCGCAACCACCGACTTCACGACATCGTACCACTGGTCATCACCGTGGGGGACGACTGGGCCAAGCGGTTCCTCAGAGATCGTCCCACCGAGGATGACATGGTCTTCCGGACTCTCAAAAGAGGCTCGCAGGGAGACGAGCCCGGAACGATCAGTCGTCTCCGCCTGGCACTGACCGGCCAAATAGGCCTCAGTCACCTGTGGCTGCTCGTTGAACGTGATGACCTCAATCCGCAGGTTGTTCTGGTCGATGAAGTCCTGCAGGTTCTGCTCCGTCGTCGTCCCTTGCAGCACGCAGACGGTAGATCCACTCAACTCGAGAGGGCTACTCACACCGAGGTTCCGCGGAACCATGAATCCCTGGCCATCGTAGAACGTTGTCTGAGCGAAGTTCCCCCACGTGGCGTCACGCGAAGTGGTCCACGTGGTATTGCGAACCATCAGATCCACCTCGCCGGACTGCATCGTGGGCCCGCGCTGGGCGGCGGTTGTGGGCCGATACTCGACCGCGTTGGCATCACCGAGTACGGCAGCAGCGACGGCTCGGCACTGATCGATGTCAAAGCCGACGTTGTTGCCATTCTGATCAATGGAACCGAACCCCGGAAGATTCGTGTTTACCGCGCAGACCAAGGACCCACGCTCCACCACGGCGGCCAACCTGCTCTCCGAAGTATCGGCAGAATCGCCACTCGAGTCCTGATCGTCAGTATCCTCCGTGCAAGCTGCAAAGATGAGCAGACATCCCACAGCCGCCAAAAGAAGAAGAACTATTCTGCTGGTCACTCGTAACCCTTTGCCATTCAAGCGCGACAACTCCTATCTTCGCACGAATTAGTATAAGTAGACAATCTCAGCATCGCTTCCACAGGTGTACACCCGTCTCGCCCTGCCTACGAATACGCCTGCGTAGGTCGGATACTGCATGCCTACCTGTGCTACTCTCCGCCCAATGAGGCGGAGTGAACCACGCGATGAATATGTCGCGATGAGTATGTGAAGAAAGGCGGCGGTGAACATGGCCCCCATCGACTATTCGCGGTTCTGGACTGTGCCGGCGAGGCCGGTGCCGACCTGGCAGGAAGAAGTCTTCCAGTACGATTTTGGCGGCGCAAATCCCGGCCCTGATGTGATGCCCATCGAAGATCTTGCTGAGGCCGCTCGTGCCGTTATTCAGGAAGAGCGAACGATTATCGCGCGATACCCTCCAACGTATGGGCCTGTGCGGACACGGGAGATCATCCTCTACAAAATGGCAGCCCACCGCGGCGTAACCTGGCCGACCGTCCATGAGGTTCTGACGACCAACGGCTCGGCGCAGGGCATCACGCTGTGCCTTGAAACGCTGACGATCCCAGGGGATACGGTTATCACGGATCGATTCTTCTACCAAGGAGCGGTGCGAGCGTTCCTCGCTCAGGGACTGCGCATTGTCACCGTTGACAGAGACGACGATGGCATGAGAATGGATCTGCTTGAGGAATGTCTACGCGAGCTGCGATCTGAGGGTGTCCGTCCGAAATTCATTTACACCATTCCTAGCCCGCAAAATCCTGATGGGTCGATTTTGCCGCCAGAGCGCCGCGCACGGATGCTTGCCCTAGCGCAGGAATACGACACGCTGATACTGGAAGATGACTGCTACGTGGATCAGACGCTAGACGTGGATGAGATGCCTCCGGCTATCGCCTCCCTAAGTGGGGCTGAAGAACGGGTGATATACATCGCCACCTTTTCCAAAATCCTCTCACCTGGCGTCCGCGTCGCATGGGTGATCGCAGACACTCGTCTGATTGAGCGAATGGCAGCGTACAAGCAAGACGTGGGCAATGACTACCTGTCCGGGTTGATTGTGGCCAAATACCTTGAGGATCACATGGACTCCCGCATACGCCACCTGAATAACCGGATGCGACACAAGCGCGATACGATGATCGCCGCGCTCGGCGAGCACTTTGGGCCCCTGGTGACAATGACGACGCCAAAGGCGGGGATGTTCGTGTGGGCGGAATTCCCGAAAGAAACGGATATGCAGGCCCTTGAGCCGATTACCCAGGAACGGGGCGTGCGGTACCTGGGTGGCTACCAGTTTTCACCCATCGGTGAAGGATCACATCGTGCGCGATTAAACTACAGCTTCCCGACGCCGGAAGAGATACAGGAGGGTGTCGAGCTACTCGCCACCGTTATGCGATCTGAGGGAGCGCTGCCAGATTAGGTGGACCGCCACGGCTCGCCCGCCTTCGCTCCTAGAACACAGGCCAGCGGGGCGGGAAGGATGTGTTGGTACGTGCAAGCATGGACTCGCCGTGCCTCTGCACACGCTGGGC
The DNA here is from genome assembly GCA_965224255.1 of Dehalococcoidia bacterium. GTDB lineage: Bacteria > Chloroflexota > Dehalococcoidia > UBA6926 > UBA6926 > VXMO01. The sequence continues at coordinate 523,072 of CBDCYO010000005.1, read as the reverse complement.
GAGACCCCATTCGTCTACGAAGTTGGCCTGCCCACCCTCAACGACCATACGGCCGTCGACGATGACGGTATGCACGCTGCGGCCATCTGCGTTGTAGACCAGGCTGTTTACGGGATTGAACAGCGTTCGCCATTCGGCGCGCCGTGTATCGAAGAGGACAAGATCGGCCTTCTTGCCGGGCTCGATGGATCCAATTTCATTGTCCATGCCGAGTGCCGTTGCACCACCAATCGTCGCCATTTCCAGCGCGCTCTCAGCAGGAATCATGCGCGTGTCCGTCCGTGCGTCCTTGAAGAGAATGGCAATCAAATACATGGATCGCAACGTTTCAACGAGATTGGAATTGTTGCCGGCGTCCGTTCCAAGCCCGAGCGTCACGCCGTTCTGCAACATTTCAGGCACCATTCCTTGCTGCGAGAGCCCGGAACCCATTTTCATCGCGGCCGTCGGGCAAATGATGCCTGACGTGCCGGTGCGAGCCATCGCCGCAACCTCTTTGCTATCCAGTCCGATAATGTGGGAGAGCACGACGTTTTCGCCAAGCACGTCCTGATCTGCCAACCAAATGGTGGGGCGAACACCATAGCGCTCCAAGAAGGTGCGCACGGTGCCCGGCCCGTTGCCGTGGTGGAGCGTGAGACGCGTGCCCATTGTATCGGCCAGCGCCTTGAGCTCTCGCAGTAGTTCCGGTGATGAGTAGTCGACGGAAAATGGCATTGCCCACGCCCGCACGCGGCCGTCAAGTGCGCCATCGTAGAGGTCTATCGTGCGTCCCGTTAGCGCGATCGCCTCGCCCGTGTCATAAACCGGAAGATTGAGGGGGTTCGTGCGGTCCGTGACCTGGCGCCCGATGATAATGCGGCAACCGGACAGTTCATAGGCATCCATGCAGGCATGAAGGAACCGGGTGCTGCCCGGATCGACGAACGTCGTTGTTCCCCCGCGCAACAGCTCGGTGATTCCGAGTAATGTCGTATCGTGCTCCTCCTCCTCTGTCATGGAGCTTTGGAGGGCGAAGACGTTGGCCAAATAGTCGCGAGGGCTGAGGTCATCCGGGAAGATGCCACGCGTCGCGTGGGCGTAAGAGATGTGCATATGCCCGTTGACAAAACCGGGCGTAATCACCATGTCCTGAGCGTCCATCACGCGCTCCGCAGGCGCGTTGGCCAGATCCGTCGCCTTGCCCACGTGGGAAATGCGGTCATCTTCGATAATAATTGTCCCGTCGCTGATGATGCGGCGTGACGGACCCATCGTCATGATGAACCGAGCGTTTGCGATCTTGAGCCGTGTCATTGAAGGTAGTGTACCCGCCCTAGCTGCCGTTCCTCGCCTCGAAGTCCGCTCGGACTGCCCGAAGGAAATCCGGGTTCGTCAGTGCATCGATGCACGTGAGAGACAGTGATTTCGCCACGTCCAGCGCGCTTTCATGTGCCAGATCAGAGAGTGCTGCCTCTGTCATGGCAATTGAGTGGCCCGGTATCTGATCCTCACTCACGGCAAAGCTGATCGCGAATGACGGCACGCGCTGACTCACATTCCCGAAATCCGTGGACGCACCGCCGCGTGACCCCGGCCTGGGATCGTGGACGTTCATGCCAACCGCCTCCGCATAATGGCGGGCGGCTCGTGCAAGTGGCTCGTTGGGCCGAACGTTTTCATACGGGGGATGTGCGTCCAGAACCTCCAGTGTTGCACCCGTAAGAGTCGCGGCGCCTTCAGCAACCTGCCTCACGCGCTCGACAACCTCGCCCAGGTACTCGCGGTCGCGGGAGCGAAGCATGAAGTTTGCGGCAGCGAAGTCAGGCACGATGTTCGGCGCCCGCCCGCCATCTGTAATGATGCCGTGGATGCGGACGTCCTCACGCAGGTGTTGCCGGAGAGCGTCAATGCCGGTGAACAGGTGGATAACGGAGTTGAGGGCGTTAATTCCATGATGCGGGGAAACGGCGGCGTGGGTGGCTTTACCGTGGTAGGCGAATCGGTAACCCACCATCGCTAGGCTCCAACTCTCTTCGATGGGGATTGAATTGGGGATCACCGTGCGGTTGGAGGCCGGATGGGACGACAGTGCCACATCGACCTTGCTGAAAACGCCGGCGTCGATCATACGAATCTTCCCGCCTCCACCTTCTTCGGCCGGCGTGCCTAGCACCTCGATGCGGCCCGGGAGATTGGGCATAAGGTCCTTCAGGGCGAGAGCCGCGCCAATGGTTGATATGGCAATGAGGTTGTGGCCACAGCCATGACCAATGTCCGGCAGAGCGTCGTATTCGGCCAGGAACGCTAGTGTGGGCCCAGGCCCCGCGCCGCCCTTCAGCGTCGCACGAAATGCGGTCTGGATACCGCCGCAGCCCCGCTCGACCTGAAAGCCGTGTCGCGCCAACGCATCCGCCAGCAGGGCGGATGCATAGAACTCCTCGTAGTTGAGTTCAGGATGGGCGTGCACGTCCTGACTGATGCTGATCAGCTCATCCGATAGGGTGTCGACGGCCGTCGACACCACGTCTACATACCTGTTCGGCTTGGGATTCGACGTGGCCACGTGGTTCTCCTTTCGATACATCCGACGGACGAACGACTACTGTGCCCCGCCGCCGGAGGCCTCGATCGCCATAAGCTTTTTTAGGCGACGCGCATGTCTCTCTTCCCCAGAGAACACGGCGCCAACAAAGGCGTCAATGATGGTCTGAGCCAGCGAAGAGCCGATAATGCGCGTCCCAATTGTCAGGACATTCATGTCATCGTGTTCCACGCCCTGCCGCGCCGAATACGTATCGTGGCAGACGGCGGCGCGAATACCGCGCACCTTGTTCGCGACGATGCTAGCGCCGACGCCGCTGCCGCACAGGATGATGCCGCGATCGGCCCGGCCATCAACAACTGCCTGCGCCACAGTGAAGGCGAAATCCGGATAATCGTCGTGTGGTACGTATTCATACGCCCCGAGGTCGATGGCAACATGATGGAGTGCCTCCACTCGCTTGATGACAGTGTCCTTGAGCTGAAATCCTGCGTGGTCCGAGCCGATGGCGACGCGCATCCCCTCAATGCTCCTTGCTAGCCCAGGAACGTGGCGGCGATGTTTGGGGTGATGCGGCCAAGCCATGAGAGGGCAATCATCTTGATGATGGAGGCTATGATGACGTAGACAAAGAACGCCGGGAGCGGAAAGCGTGAGATACCGGCGATCGCGCTAATGGCATCGCCTGGCGCGAAGGGGATTAGGTTGCCAAGGAAAAGAAGGACTACGCCCCACCTGCTGGTGAACAGATCCGTCATGCGTCGTTTGAGCCTGTTTGATTCGCCCATCGCGTCGCGGCCCACCATTCCGGCAAGATAGGCCGTTCCCCCGCCAAGCCCACCGCCAATTCCGGTTACGAGCCCGAGCCGCCACGGGTCGATGATCTCAGCCATGCTGAGGATGATGAGGATCCCGGGCGCAGGCAAAATGACCGTCGCACTAGACGTCAGGCTGATGATGAACGCTCCGATAAGCCCAAATTGCTCAACTCGCGTCTCATCAGCATTGAGGTAAGCAACAAAAAGACCGCCCGCGACGAGGAACGTCCCGAAGAAGAGACCGCTCAAGGCGATCTTCATTTGCATGGTCAATTGAACCTGTGTTGGCCGGAATCTGCTCAGCCGGTCGCGCAGGTGCTCAATGTCGTCTGGTTGGCGCACACCTGCGCGACCACGTCGACGGCCTGCGGTACGGGCCGGCGTGACCCGGCTCGAGTCCATTTGGGGCGAGTCCGGCGCACGACGCGTTACGGGGGATAGCCCTGTCCAGCGCGTTGTCACTCTTCTGTCTTCCCCTCTATTTGCACGGTGAAGCCATCAACTGCTCTTGCCTCGGTGTCTCCCGTTATTCTATCCCCTACGCGACTCGTCTCCTCCGACAGTAGCGCAGAGGTGTGTGTGCGTCGTTAAGCGGGAAAAGCCTCGTTGAGCTTTTCATGCAGGCTAACAGGGTCGATGCCGAACTGTGTGCGCATCACTGATGGGTCAGTGCGATTGTCCATCGTTAGCTGCTGCATCTCCGTCCACGTGAGGAATGGCTGCCTGCCCAGCAATCGTGGGAGAAAGGCGGCGGATACCAACAAGGGTGCAGGCAAGCGCAGAATGGCGCGCTTGATGCGCATGTACCGCAATGCTAAACGCACGATGTCCACGTAGCTCAACGTGTCAGGTCCACCGAGTTCATGGACGGTACCGCTTGTTCTGGCGTCCCGCAGCGCGGCAACAACACAACTTGCGGCGTCGTCATACCAGAGAGGCTGAAAGAAGCCGTCTCTATACGGAACGATTGCGAATGGGTACGTGCGGCGCAGGGCCTGCGCTATTCGATCAAACATGCCGCCACGGACGCCAAAGATGACAGACGGCCGGAGGATGGTCCAATCCAATCCCGATTCCTGGGTAACGCCTTCCGCCAACCCCTTTGCCCGCGACAGCGGTTCATTGGAATCGCGATTCGCTCCGATTCCGGTGAGATGGATCAACCTGCGGACTCCGGCGCGCCGCGCCGCCTGCGTGACCGCTATGGTTCCCTCATGCGATACGCCCGCAAATGTTTGCAGTGACCCAGACTCACGCAGGATGCCCGCCAAGTGGACCACGGCATCTACGCCCATCATGGCATGGAAGAGAAACTCCGCGTCCCGAATGTCGCCGGTGTAGGGGATGATTGCGGACGGCAATCCCCTGTGGCCGGCGTGGCGTGAATAGACACGCGTCTGCATCCCCTCAGCAAGGAGACGTTTGGTGATGACGGAACCCAGGATGCCCGTCCCGCCCGTCACAAGTACGGTAGAATGAGAACTGGCGCGGGAAGACGGATCGACACGGCCGCCTGATACTGCCATGCAAGAGTATAGCCCGCCGCGCAGTCATGACTGCTGATGCGAAACGCAAGGCCACGTGCGGAAGGCGTATGGTCAGAAATCGATGAAACACAGGCGCAAAGACAATGAGAACAGAATGAGAACAGTGCTGATCGGTATCGTCGCGCTCATCGCCTTCGTGGCGATCGCCGTATCGGCCGCCTGTGAAACTGCGACACCGACCTCGATACCTGTTCCGACGATCCACCCAACCTACACACCGGCGCCAAACCCGACGCCCACCGTGATGCCCACTCCAACAATGACGCCAATGCCCACAGCCACACAGCGCCCTTTACCGCCAACGGCGACGCCACGGCCGACACCGATGCCGACACCTGCCCCCATTCTCAGTGCTGATGATCTCATTCCACGAGCCGAATCCTCAACTGTTCGAATCAACGTTGGCAATAGCCAGGGGACAGGCTTTTTTATTGATGAACTGGGATACATTTTGACAAGCTCAGATCTCATACCTCTGGATGCAACGGACATCATTGTGACCCACCCGTCCGTCGGCTCAGTTGCTGCAACTGTCCTGGGCCGAGACGCTCGCAAAGACGTGGCGCTTCTGCGCGTTCAGACAGACGTGGAACTCACTCCGCTGAATCTGGAGGGAGATTCCTTCGTGCCGCCCCAGGAAACGGCCGTTGCGATTGGATACCTGGGTGGCACGAGTGGTCAGGGATTGAGTACTGCTGCCGGGCGGATACTGGCGCATCATGAGAGAGAAGAAGGACTCTACTTCGAGGTCGGCACGAAATTTGGCCCCGGGCTGAGTGGCGCGCCGATCATGAACCTGACCGGCGAACTGATCGCCGTCGCTTCGCTCAGAAGCAAACAAGTGCTTGGCACGGCACGAGAGGACAATGGAGTCAGCGTCGCAATCTCGTCCGTCGTTCCTCAACTGGACGCGCTCAAGTGCGGGGCACAGCTATTCTTGCCAAACCCACTTGTCGATGCAGGGCGTAACGGGTTGCCCCCCCCTCTGCCGCCGTTTCCGCGGATCTTTGACGGACGGGTGACCCTAAACGGCCAGTCGGCACCGATCGGAACAAAGGTCCAAGCGAGAATTGGCCAATACGTCACTGATGTCTCTTCCGTGGTCACTGCGGGACTCTACCCCTTTCTGACTGTTCAACCCCCTGATGAGCGAAACTACACCGGCGAACCGGTACAGTTCTACATTGATGGATTTCTGGCAAGTCAGACCTTCCCTTTTTCCGTGGATGAGTCCGCCGGCAGCGTGTCTCTGGATCTCTCGGCAGCCTCGTGCACGCGATCTGCCGCGCCAATTCCCGCAACACCCGCGGCAACACCCTCTTCTGTGAGACCCTCCTGAATCGAACGTCACGCTATGCGGATTCGCCTCACCGGCGCCCACAACGCCGAATCCAGCGATACGCGGCTTTCCGGAATCATCATCGATGGTCGAATTGCCTTTGACGCCGGCAGCCTGACGCGCTCACTCTCAATTGGAGAACTCCGTCTGGTGCGACACGTTTTCCTTACACACTGCCACTATGACCACGTTCGAGATGTGCCTGCACTGGCCTACGCGACGCCGCATGCCGGGACGCTGCACATCTACGGCCTGCCCGATACCCTCGATACGCTTGCGGCCCACCTGCTGAATAACGTTATTTATTCCGCCTACCAGGATCGAACAGAAGCGGATGGTAGCCCCCGCGCACAGTTTCATCCTCTTCAGCCGAACGTTCAGGTTCATATCGGTGATGGAACAGTGACGCCGTATCTCGCCAACCACACCGCGCCCTCTGTGGGCTTTCTCATGACAGAAGGTGGCGGCAGTGCGTACTACACCGGTGACACTGGCCCGGGATTTGCTGAACGAATGCTGGCAACGCCACCGCAGATCCTCATCACCGAGGTCACGTATTCGAATGCAGGGGCGGACGATGCTACTCGAAATGGGCACATGACCCCAGCGATGCTTCGTCGTGAGATTGAGCGAATCGTTACCGCCTCGGGGTGGACTCCGCGCATCGTCGTTGTGCACCGCAACCCAGACCATGACGCGCAGATTGCTCGAGAATTAGACTCTCTCCGCGAGGATACCCACTGGGATATCGTTCTCGGTGCCGCGGATATGATGGTCAGCACCTAAAACACGTGGTCACCGTGCATCGTGCCGTGCCGCGTAAGATGGACGCCAATGCGCTGTACCATATCCACAGGGGAGAGCAGGGGGGCCGATACTTCTGATGACGGCCGGATTCATGTACAGCCCGGAGTTGACGCGGAATATCCTTCGTGAAGATCACGTGCTCCGGCCAATGCGCCTGCGGCTCGTCTATGAACTCTTGCAAGCCTACGGCGTCTTTGGGCAGCCTGACACGATCGTCATTGAACCTCGCCTCGCTACTGATCAGGAGCTGATGTCGTTTCATGGACGCGACTATGTTGAATCCGTGCAGGCGTTCAGTCGCGGAGAAGATTTGCATCGCCAACATCGTTATGGATTCAGTGACTGGGGTGACAACCCGATTTCCGAGGGCATGTATGAGGCTGCGGCACTGGCCGCGGGCGCATCACTCGTGGCGGCGCAGACTGTGTGGAACGGGGAGGCGGACATCGTGTTCAATGCCGGCGGGGGCTATCATCACGCCGGGCCCGATTTCGCGTCCGGTTTCTGCGTCTTCAACGACGCAGTCATCGCTATTTTGCGTTTCCTGGCCCTCGGCGCGGAGCGCATCGCCTATGTGGACATCGATGCTCATCACGGCGATGGTGTGCAAAATGCGTTTTATAGCAGTAATCGCGTTCTGACACTATCCGTCCATCAGTCCGGCCAAACCCTGTTTCCCGGCACGGGCAACTACGAGGAGACAGGGGAAGGAGCGGGTGTTGGCTATGCAGTCAACCTGCCCCTCGCGCCCGGCACGCAAAATGAGGCGTATGCGTATGTCATGGAGAACGCCGTTCTGCCACTGATCCGCGCGTTTCAGCCCGACGTTCTGGTGACGCAACAGGGAATCGATACACACATCGATGACCCTTTGGCTCACCTGCGCCTCACCTCTCAAGGGCATGTGTCCGCCGTCGCCGCGTTAGGATCTCTGTCGCCGGGCAAGTGGCTTGCAATGGGCGGAGGAGGATACGATCTCTCCGCAGTGGCACGGTGCTGGGCCATGGACTACGCTGTGATGGCCGGCGTGGAATTACCTGATGAGATACCCGCGTCTTTCCACGAGGAATATGGCCTCAAGCATCTGCGTGATGCTCCTGCTCCTGACCTCCTCAAGGCTGAGGAGGCGCGCGTGTGGCGGGAGGCTGAAGAGTCGGTGCGACGCGTGCAGGAGATCATCTTTCCACTCCACGGAATCACAGGATAGACGGAGTGGCACTCCGTCACGCCGGGTATCCAGAACAAACGCGCAACGGGAGCGAAATCAACATCGGAGGCCGCACGAACGTGACCACATCGACAACCTCTGATATTTCTTTTGGGACCGATGGTTGGCGGGCAATCATTGCCGAAGAGTTCACCTTTGAGAACGTCCGCGTGTGCGCAAAGGGTGTGAGCCGCTACCTGCAGTCCCAGGGTACTGCGGGGCAGGGTGTCATCGTTGGATATGACACGCGCTTCGGCTCAGAGCGGTTTGCAGCAGCCATTGCAGAAGTGCTCGCGGCAGATGGTATTCCGGTCTACTTGTGCCAGACGTGGGCGCCAACGCCAACTGTCAGCTTTACCGTCGTTGACAGGAAGGCCGCTGGCGCGATCATCGTCACCGCCAGTCACAATCCACCTGAGTGGAACGGATTCAAGTACAAGCCGGAGTATGGCGGGTCCGCCTCTCCGGAGGTTATTGCCGCCGTTGAACGTGAAATTCATGCCGCAGAGGCGGCGGGGAAACCCATCACGAAGCCTCTTCATGATGCGCGGCGCGATGGAATCGTGATGATGATCGACCCGCGTCCAACCTACTTCGATCGCCTTCGATCACTGGTAGACATCGAGCGAATCAAATCCGCTGGATTGCGCGTCGTGATCGACCCGATGTACGGCGCTGGCATGGGCTATCTGATTGATATGCTGAGCGGCGGTGAAACGGAGCTGATGGAGATTCATGGTGAACGCAACCCTGCCTTTCCCGGCATGCGACAGCCTGAGCCAATCGCCCATAACCTTGGCGAACTACGTGAGACCGTAGTGCGGTATGGCTGTTCTGTAGGCCTCGCGACGGATGGTGACGCGGACCGCGTGGGCGGTGTGGACGAACGGGGGCGCTTTCTGACGCCCCTGCAATTCTTTGCTCTGCTTGCGTTCTACCTACTCGAGATTCGGGGGGAACGGGGCGCATTGGTCAAGTCGATCACAAGCTCACGAATGATCGATCTCCTCGGGGAAAAGTATGAGGTTCCCGTCTATGAAGAGCCCGTCGGGTTCAAGTATGTGGGACCACGCATGATGGAGACGAATGCACTGATTGGCGGCGAGGAGAGCGGTGGCTTTGGTTTTCGAGGTCACGTGCCGGAACGTGATGGTGTGCTTTCGGCTCTCTACATTCTGGACGCCATGGCGCGGACAGGCCGCTCGCTGTCGGGTTTGGTCGACTGGCTGTATGAAACTGTGGGGCCGCATTACTATGATCGGCTCGACCTCGAGTTCCCTGCCACTCATCGCACCGAAGTGATGCGGAGCGTGCAAGACAGCCAGCCCACCAATCTCGCGGGGGTGGCAGTAGCCGATGTCACCAGAACCGATGGGTTTCGGTTCACGCTGGAGGACGGCTCATGGCTGCTACTCCGCTTTTCCGGCACTGAGCCCCTATTGCGGATCTACGCGGAAGCGCGTTCGATGGAGCGCGTGCAGCGGCTTATCGGCGCGGGCCGAGATCTGACCGGAGTGTAAAGACCCCTTCGCACGATTCCCGTTTATCGTTTGGAGTACTGCTGGCGCTTCCGTGCGCGGAAGAGGCCGTACTTCTTGCGTTCCTTTTCGCGGGCGTCACGTGTGAGGAAGCCGGCCTTCTTGAGGACCGGGCGCACTGATATATCAAAGTTAATGAGTGCGCGAGCCAGGCCGTGCCGTATCGCCTCCGCCTGCCCCGTCACACCCCCGCCGTTCACCTTAACGGAGATGGCGAAACGGCGCAGAGAGTCGGTTGCTACCAACGGTTGCATGATTGAGCGGCGGTGAATCTCAAGCGGAAAGCGCTCTTCAAGTGGCTTGCCGTCCACGACAAACATCGAATCAGTTCCAGGTGTCATGCGCACCCGCGCAACGGCACGTTTGCGCCGCCCTGTTCCCTGGAAATACCGCTCCCCTGTAGTCATGCCCCTCCGTTCTCCTCCCTGGGAGTTGCTCCTGTCGAGTCCACAGTTTCCTCGGACGTCGTCTGATCGGTCGTCTGCGGCGTGGTGAGCGTGGCCTCTTCGGAGGCGGGTGTCCCCTCCGTCTCCGTCACAGTTGTGTCCGGAGGCGCCTCCTGGCTGTCCTGAGCCGAGGTACGTCGCCGTGTGCGCCTTTGCGGCGTGGCGAGCGTGTCCTCTTCGGAGGGGGGTGTCCCCTCCGTCCCTGTCACAGTTGTGTCCGGAGGTGCCTCCTGGCTGTCCTGAGCCGAGGTACGTCGCCGTGTGCGCCTTTGCGGCGTGGTGAGCGTGTCCTCTTCAGAGGGGGGTGTCCCCTCCGTCCCTGTCACAGTTGTGTCCGGAGGCGCCTCTTGGCTGCCCCGTGCCGAGGCAGGTCGCCGTGCGCGACTTTGCGGGACGGCTGGTATTGCCTCTGCGGCGGACTGTTGGGCCTGTGCCTCTATCTCTACCTGTCTGCGCCGGCCCGCTGCTCCCTGCCCGGCGCGCACCTGTGCCTCATGTGGGTGGATGGACCCCGTGTAGACGTGGAGACGGCGCATGGTCTGCCGACCAAGCCGGTTGTGCGGCAACATCCCCTTAACGGCCTTTTGAATAATGCGATCCGGGTGTTTGTCCCGCATAGCGGCCAGATTGACAGCCCGAAGTCCGCCGGGATATTGCGTATGGCGATAGTAGACTTTCTGGCCCTCTTTGTTGCCCGTCACTTGTATTTTCTCGGCGTTGATCACGATGACGTTGTCACCGACAGACATATGCATGGTGTACGTCGGCTTGTCCTTTCCGCGCAGGATGCCGGCGATACGTGTCGCGAGGCGGCCAAGTGTTTCGCCCTCGGCGTCGATGACGCGCCATCCGCGTTCAATGTCGGCTTGCCTAGGGCTGAAAGTTCGCATACGTGTCATAGGTCGTTACCCTAGTCGTTCAAGATTCCATCGTCGTATGTGACGTCCATCAGGCAGAGGCCGTCGGCGGGCATCGTCCACGTCACTTCGCCCGGCGTGCCCTCGCGCGCCAAGCGATGAAACTCCTCTACGCTCATCTGCTCGCTACCCACGCGAACCAGCGCCCCCGCGATACGCCGTACCTGATGAGGGAGAAAGCCGCTGCCTCGAATGTCGATTGTGACCAGGTCTCCGTCTCGTGTCACTGCTGCAGAATCGTAGCGGCGCAGCGGATTGCGATCCGCCGGTAGCGGGCCGGAGAATGGCCGCGCGTCGAGCCAACCGTCCAGTGCCTGAATGGCCGCGCCCATTGCTTGCTCATCGAGATGTTCTCTGACGTGCGCCGCCTGCCTGTCGAGCAAGGCGGAGGGAGAGGGCCGATTAATAATCGTGTAACGGTAGTGCCGGGAGCGCGCGTGCCGGGTCACGTCAAACGTGATCGGAGCCCAATGGGCGCGTGTGACGCGGATATCCCTGGGAAGATAGCGGTTGAGACCCGTTACGTAGCGATCGAGCGGCAGGTTGGTGGCAGGCCGAAGGCTGACGACTTGGCCCTGCGCGCTTGCGCCAGCGTCTGTGCGGCCTGCAGCTGCGATGCGATAGGACTTCTCCGTCAGCCTCAGCAGGGCGTCCTCAATAACGCTCTGAATCGTTGGGATTCCTTGCCGCTGTCGTTGCATACCCTGATAGCGAGCACCGGCATACTCGATGATGAGTACGACAAGGCGATCTGCCACGCCAGTTGACGTCTCGTGAGCAGTAAACGGATTGTTAGCTGTGGTGGTCTGCATCAAGGGTGTCCCGCGTGCTACTACACGAGCTCCAGCCGCACCATCGGCGCGGCATCGCCCTGGCGTGGGCCAATCTTCGTAATGCGCGTACACCCTCCGGGACGGTCACTGTATCGCTCTCCGTACACGGCGAAGAGCTTGTCCACGATGTTCTTGTCCGGAATGAAACGGAGTGCGCGGCGCCGGGCGGCGAGACCGCCGTCCTTGCTAAGCGTCACCATACGCTCCGCGAAGCCGCGTGTCTCCTTGGCCTTGGCCTCCGTCGTCACAATAGCCTCACGCAAGAAGAGGTCTCTAGTGAGGTTGCGATACATCAGCATACGCGGCGCGGTTTTCCGGCCGAGCGTGCGACCTGAGAGGCGGTGTCTCATCGCTGGCTATTCCTGTTCCGTCTCAACGTCATCCGGATCGAACGAACGGCGCGAATAATGGGTCAGATCGACCTCCGCCACATCCTCATCCGGGCGCATGGAGTACACCGTCTGGCCATTGGCGTCCGCGACAGTGTCACTTGACTGTGGCCTGCCGCCTTCCGCAGATGTGGCGGCCTCCGCGGCAGGGATAAGTACGGCGAGCGGAACTCGGCGCCACGTGCGATCCGCGTCACTGTCCGGCACTGGAATGCCGAATTCTCGCAGACGCTCGGTCAACTCATTCAGGGACTGTTCACCAAAATTCCGCAGGTCAAGCAATTCTTGCGCCGAGCGCTCAAGGACATGGCCAACCGTCGCCAGGTTTCCACGCCGTAGGCTGTTCTGAGTTCGTGTGGAGAGGCGAAGATCCTCCACCGTGATTGACGAAAGAGAGTTTGGCACGCTAACGCTGGCCCGCTGTTCACCTGGTACAGCGGCTGGCTCGCCGAGCGCCGCAAAGGGTTGAAGCTGATCAATAATGATCTGGGTTCCCGTCCGTACCGCCTCTTCCGGCGAGATTGTGCCGTCCGTCCACACCTCAAGGATGAGCTTGTCAAAGTCAGTTACCTGGCCGACGCGCGTTGCCTCCACTTCAAAATTTGCCCGGCGAATCGGCGTAAAGATGGCGTCAACAGGCAGAAGCCCAATGGGGCTCTCCGGCTGTGTCTCGGCAGCCCGGAATCCGGTGTCCTGCTCGATAGTGAACTCGATATCCATGCGCGCCTCAGTGCTATCGGAATTGAGCAGGACAAGATCAGGATTCACAATTGTGTAGTCGCCGTGACGCTGAATATCTCCGGCAGTAATGGGGCCCTCGCGCCCGCTAACGTCTAGCCGCATCGTGCCAGCGCGTCCAGTGATCGACCGGACGCGAATACCTTTCACGTTGAGGAGAAAATCGACCATATCCTCCCGGATGTGGGGCAATGTTGAGTATTCATGTTGCGTGCCATCAATGCGCACGGCGGTAATCGCAACGCCGGGCAGTGAATTGAGCAACACACGCCGAATAGCGTTCCCAAGTGTCACGCCGAAACCCCGAGAGAGCGGTTCGATAATAAACCGCCCATAGGATTCCCTGGATCTGTCAGTCGTGATCTCTGGAGCCCGGATCACGCTGGGCTCTTGATAAATGTCTGCCTCAGTCGTCACGGTCAAGAGTTGGCCTCCCTGTCGTACAGGTATGCGTATTCAGTGCTAGCGCGTTCATGTTCTTATCGCGAATAGAACTCGACGATCAAACGGTCATCGATACGGATTTCCATGTCAGAGCGCTCCGGCTGCCTCACGACGCGCCCAACCATGTTGCGAGCATCCATGTGCAGCCATTCCGGGGGCTGGCGCCGCTGAGCCTGGTATTGAACGATTTCATATTGTGTCGAGCTAGTAGATCTGGGCACCCACGAGATTTCAGCGCCCTCCTTGACGCTGATGGACGGCGTGCGTGCACGGCGTCCATTCACGGCCAGATGACCGTGCGAGACAATCTGCCGCGCCTCTTTCCGTGAATTGGCCCAGCCGAGGCGGTAGACGACGTTATCAAGGCGCGTCTCAAGGATCTTGAGAAGGTTCTCACCAGTTGCACCACGCTCCCGCGACGCGACGGCGTAGTGGCGTCTGAATTGCCGTTCCAGCACACCGTAGATGTGCCGCGCCTTCTGTTTCTCGCGAAGATGGATACCCCACTCGGATAAACGACGGCGCCGTCGACTACCCGTTGCGGATTCACCCGGGGCGCTGCGCCGCCGCTCGATTGCGCATTTTGGTGTGTAGCAGCGCTCCCCCTTGAGGAAGAGTTTCATTCCCTGACGCCGGCATAACCGGCAGACCGGGCCCGTGTATCGAGCCATGTACTGTTCGTTCCTCCTGCCTAGACCCGACGGCGCTTTCGCGGGCGACACCCGTTGTGCGGAATTGGCGTTGTGTCCCGTATGGCTGTTACCACGAGGCCCGTGGCTTGAAGGGAGCGGATGGCGGCTTCACGACCGCCGCCAGGACCCTTCACCCGAACCTCAACATGCTGGAGGCCATGCTCCATGCCACGGCGGGCAGTATCCTCTGCAGCGCGCTGCGCCGCAAACGCGGTCCCCTTGCGAGACCCGCGGAACCCAACAGCGCCCCCACTTCCTGACGCGACGACATTCCCTACCGGATCCGTCAGAGTTACAACGGTGTTATTGAACGTGGCGTAGATGTAAGCGCGACCATAGGGAACTGATTTGCGCTCCCTGCGGCGTACGCGTTGTCGTCCTCGTCTCGCCATGTGTCGTGCCTGCTCCTTTCGGCGGCGGGTTCGGACTCGCTCTCGTTGGCCAGCCGGCCCCCACCCCGTATTATCAGTGAGTCGTGGTTTACTTGCGGGCGACGCGGCGCCTCCCGGCGACCGTGCGCTTGGGGCCTTTACGGCTGCGTGCATTTGTGTGAGTCCGCTGCCCGTGCACCGGCAGTCCCGTCCGGTGCCTGACACCGCGGTAGCTGCCAATTTCGATCAATCTGCGGATATTCATCGCAATCTCACGACGGAGATCACCTTCAATTGGGTATCCACCCTGGTCAATTGCCTCGCGCAACCGTGCCATCTCCTGCTCAGTCAGTTCACGGACGCGGCGGTCTGGGTCGATGCCGGACAATTCAACAATCTCACCTGCACGGTGCGGTCCGACCCCATAGATATAGCGAAGGGAGAATGCAACCTTCTTGTTGTCAGGAATGTCCGCGCCGGCTATTCGTGCCATGGCCTTTTTCCGTGCCCCCCGTTCAGCCCTGCCGCTGCTTGTGCTTCGGATTCGCGCAGATGACTAGCAGCCGACGGTTCCGGCGAACGATGCGGCACTTGTTGCACCGTACCTTGACGGAGGCAGATACCTTCATCTCGTTCTGTCCTTCTTTCCCGTACGTCGCGCCGGTCTGCGTCTCTCTAACAACGCCTCTAGCGGAAGCGATACGTGACCCGACCGCGTTTCAGATCGTATGGAGAAAGCTCAACCAACACGCGATCCCCAGGCAGGATTCGGATGAAGTTGAGCCTGATCTTTCCTGAGGCGTGTGCAAGAACAGAATGCTCATTCGGCAAGTCCACACGGAACATGCCATTGGGCAGAGCCTCCCGCACAGTCCCCTCGACCTCGATAGATTCCTTCTTGTTCTTTTGGGTCATGCCACTCTACTAGGATGTACCAGCGAACAATTAGTATGCCACAATGGCGCCGCCACCGCTACGTTAAGACCGCCCTGTGAGGCTTGTCAGAACCTCAGGCCCATCCGCGGTTATAACGATGGTGTGTTCCCAGTGCGCCGCGAGGCTGCCATCGGCTGATGAGACCGTCCAGCCGTCGTCACCCACAACGGTCTGCCAGTCTCCAAGTGTCAGCATCGGCTCGATGGCAATCGCAAGGCCGTGCCGCAGCTTCAGCCCTTTGCCGGCGGGGCCGTAGTTGGGGACGCTGGGCTCCTCATGCATTGCCGTGCCGATTCCGTGGCCGACGTAGCCGCGAATGATGCCATAGCCGCGTGGCGCCGCGAACGATTCCACCGCGTTTGAGACATCACCAAGACGGTTTCCAATACGCGCCGCCTCAATCCCTGCCACCATGGCCAAGCGTGTGTCCTCGATGAGGTCCTGCGTCCTCTTTGGCACACCACCAATTGCTATCGTGACTGCCGAATCACCATGATAGCCATCGTAGATCGCTCCGCAGTCAATGGACAGTACATCCCCGTCCCGGATGACGCGCGAACCCGGGATGCCGTGCACGATCTCCTCATTGAATGATGTGCAAATGTGCGCGGTGTAGCCGTGATAGCCCAAAAACGACGGAACCCCGCCTCTGCTGCGAATCTCGTGCGCGGCAATATGATCCAGCTCCCCAGTCGTGAGGCCAGGTACGGCTGCGTCACGCAGAACGCCCAGCACTTCTGCGACGATGTGACCTGCCTTGCGCATCAGGTCTATCTCACGCGCCGACTTTATTGTCGGGTTCTGTTTCGTCTGGCGTGTTGTCATCGATGACGGTGCGAAAGATAGGACTCTACTCTAGCGCGGCGAGTAAGTCGACACGCACACTTTCGATCTCCTGTTCGCCGTTGATACGCGTGAGAATCTGCTGACCGTCGTAGTAGCCGATCAGCGGTGCCGTCAGATCCTCATAAACCCCCAAGCGATTCTTGACCGTCTCTGGCTTGTCATCATCCCGCTGATACAGTTCTCCGCCGTCGCTATCGCACACGCCCTCCACCTTCGGCGAGTTACTACTGCTGTGATAAGGTGTCTGGCAACTGCGGCAAATCCAGCGGCCGCTCAGCCGGCGCACAAGTTCGTCAGTGGAGACATTGACCAACAACACCTTGTCAATTCTTTCGTTGCGGCTGCTGAGCGCATCGCCAAGTGCCTCCGCCTGAGCCAGGCTGCGCGGAAAGCCATCCAGAATGTAACCGTCGTTCGTATCCGGCTGTGAAATGCGCTCCAGGAGCATCCGCACCGTCACATCGTCAGGAACCAGCTCACCACGATCCATGTACGATTTGGCCTCTAGGCCAAGCGGTGTTCCCTGTGCAAGGGCGGCGCGAAAGAGATCACCCGTCGCGATGTGCGGCGCGTTCAGGTGTTCATGCAGCGTCACTGCCTGCGTGCCCTTCCCCGCGCCCGGCGCTCCCAAAAGAATGATCCGCATCCGTGACTCCTGTCTAATGTGTTGGCTGTCTCTGTCTCGAATGTGCTGCGAGCCGGCCGATTCACGCGGGCTTCGGCCCATCGTTAGCGCAAAAATCCCTCGTATTGGCGCATCAGGAGTTGAGATTGCAACTGCCGCATCGTGTCCAGGACAACTGCGACGACGATGAGAAGTGCGGTGCTGGAGATGGATAGGGTGTTTACTCCAGTTGCCAATAACAGGAAGAACGGGACGATGGAGACCAGACCCAGAAAGACTGCGCCGCCCCACGTGATGCGCGTCAGAACACGAATCAAATATGTATGCGTGGGTTGCCCGGGTCTGATGCCGGGAATGAATCCGCCATTGCGCTGTAAGGATTCGGCGAGGTTCTGCTGCTGGAACGTGACCATGGTGTAGAAGAATGTGAAGGCTACAACAAGCCAGAAGAGCAGGAGCCAATAGACGAATGATTCCGGTCCAAAGTTTCGGGCAAAGAAGTCGCCAACAGTGGCGATGATGTTGTTGTCAGCCTCCTGAAAGTAGCTGGCAACCATCGGCGGAAAGATCAGGATGGAGAAAGCGAAAATGAGTGGGATCATCCCAGCAGAATTGACGCGCAACGGAATAAACGTCGAACCGCTCTGGCGATAGACGCGCCCTTGACGCGTTACGCTACGCCCATATTGGACGGGGATGCGCCGTTGCGCCTCTGTGAATACGACGATGAAGTAGATGACGGCGAGTCCAGCAAAGCCCACCAGCGCCAGCGCAATTGGATTATTCGCGAACAGGCCTTGACCGAACAGGGTAGGGAGGCCGGCAACGATGCCGCCAAAGATGATGACGGAGATGCCGTTGCCGATGCCGCTTTCCGTAATCAATTCACCCAGCCATACAAGCAGCATCGTCCCACCCGCCATGCTGACGATCATTGCAAGAGTCGGCAGAAATTCGCTGCCCGGGTACGGCCAGAGCGGGTCCAGGACGCCCATCTGGGTGAGCAGGGCAAGCTGCCCATAGGCTGATGCGCCGGCAATGGGAACCGTCATCCAGTGGGTATACTGATTGATCTTCTGGCGGCCGGCCTCGCCTTCACGAGCGAGGCTTTGCAACCTGGGAATCACCGGAATCATGATCTGCAAGATGATGCTGGCCGTGATGTACGGATAGACCCCCATCGCGGCAACCGAAAGGTTGCGCATCGCACCGCCGCTAAAGATGTCCAGGAATCCAAGCAGCTGATTGCTCTGGAAGACCTGCCGCAACGCGACAATATCCGCGCCGGGCACCGGAATATGCGCAATGAATCGAAAGATGACCAGGATTGCAAACGTAAACAAAATGCGCCTTCGGAGATCCGGCTGGTACCAGGCATCGATCATCGCCTGAATCAGCGCTGGGCGCGGCTGCTGGCGCTGCGTTGTGGATGAGTAGCTCACGACGCGGATGGCTCCGTGCTAGCGAGGACGATGAATGACCGGCTTAGGCAAGGTGTCGATCGTCCCGCCAGCGGCCTCGATTTTTTCCCGCGCCGTGCGGGAGACACGATGTGCCCGAACCGTTAGCGGTTGTTCGATTTCGCCGTCTGCGAGGATTACGATGGGCTTGCGCAGCGATGTGATGATGCCCTGTGCATGCAGCGTTTCCGGGCTTACTACCGCGCCAGCGGGCAGATCTACAAGCCGTGCAAGATTTACCGGCGCATAGTCAATGCGGAACAGGTTCTTGAATCCGCGCTTATGTGGAAGCCTCTTTACCAGCGAGAGTTGGCCGCCCTCAAAGCTGGCACGTACTCCCCCGCCTGACCTGGCCTTCTGACCCTTCGAACCCCGGCCGGCGTACGTGCCACGACCGGAGGAATTGCCCCGTCCAACACGGCGTCTGCGTTTTCGGGACCCAGCCGGTGCCCGTAATTCATGCTCATGCATCGGTTTTCGCGCTCTCCTCTTCTCTCAGCTGAGCCGTCACGAGGTGGCGCACCTTTATCAACATGCCGCGTATTGAACGAGAGTAATCGTGCTCTCTCTCATCGCCCATGCGTCGGAGACCGAGCGCGCGGAGTGTCTTGACCTGATCCATCCTTTGATTGATGGGGCTCTTTGTGAGCGTCACCAACACCTTTGTCATGACACCGCACCCTCGTTGCTGTCACCAGCATTCTCCGCGTCTGGAGACGGTTCAACCTTTTCAGTGTCCGTGGTCGTTTCCTCGGTGCTGGCCTCGGGCGCAGCGGATTGCTCAGGCGTCTGCTCATCCTTCGGGCCGCTGGCCATGAATTGGTCACTGCTCACTGGCTGGGATGAAACAAAAGCGCGCCTGCCGTCATCAGTGGACGGAGATGCGGCCTCCTTTTGGGGCAACGGTGGCTCACCACGTACCATGCGACGCAGTGAGATTGTCTCGCGCGGATCGCGCATCATCTGAAGGCCCTTGATGGTGGCCTGTACGACGTTGATGGGGTTGTTGCTGCCCTGAGACTTGGTGAGAATATCGCGCACGCCGGCGGCTTGGACGACGGCGCGCACAGCGGCGCTTGCCCGCACGCCGGTCCCGGGCGCGGCAGGGCGTAGCAACACCTGTGCACCGCCGAATCTGCCAACAACTTGCTGAGGGACGCTACTTTCAAGCGTCGCGACATCAATGAGCGACCGTCGGGCGACGGCGCCGCCCTTCTGCACCGCGAGTGGCACTTCAGCAGCTTTACCGAGACCGTAGCCGATCCTGCCCTTCCCGTCACCCACGACGACGAGTGCATTGAAGGTAAAGCGGCGTCCGCCCGCAACTGTCTTGGCAACGCGACGGATCGACACCACGCTCTCAGTCAGGCCGTCAGATTCCCGGTCTGCATCGCGCTGTCTCTCCCGTGTACGCCCTCGTGCACCGCGTGTGCGTCCAAGTGTCATCGTTTCTCCGTATGCCCCCGTGCGCCTCTTTGCCTAGAACACCAGACCGTTTTCGCGCGCTGCCTCTGCGACGGCCTTGACTCGGCCATGATACTGGTACCCACCGCGATCAAACACGACCTTCTTCACGCCGCCAGCCAGCGCCCGCTGGGCGACTGCCGCCCCGACTCTCTGTGAGAGTTCCGCCTTGGAGTGTCCGTCCGTCTCGCCACGGATGTCCTTGTCACGCGTTGAGGCGGCTGCCAGAGTCACCCCGCGTGTATCGTCGATGACCTGCGTATAAATATGATTCAGACTGCGAAAGACGCATAAGCGAGGCCGCAATTCCGTGCCTGTCACGCGTTGGCGCAGGCGGAGGTGCCGTCGTCGTCGCGCGTCATTCCCGGTCTGTATACGTGCCATCGTTCCTCTCTACCTACCTGCGTCCTGCGCCCTTGCCGGCCTTACGTCGTACTTGTTCGCCCTGGTAGCGGATACCCTTGCCAGTGTAGACGCCGGGCTTGCGCACTGCTCTGATATTGGCCGCCGTCTGCCCCACAAGCGCCTTATCCACGCCATCGACATGCAGGCGAGTGTTGGTTTCCGCCTCGAGCGTGATGCCATCCGGCGGCTGAATCTCTACAGTGTGGGAATAGCCGACGCTAAGCGTAATGCCACGTCCAGTCTGCTGCGCACGATAGCCCGCCCCCTGAATCTCCAGCGTCCGCCGGAATCCATCCGAAACGCCGGTGATCATGTTGGCAAGCAGGGCGCGCGAGAGGCCATGGAAGGCTGACGAACCGCGATCGTTCTCGTTGACCCGGTGAACTGTGAGAGTGCCGTCGTTCTGCTCAAACCGGACAGCTGGGTGGAATTGCCGCGTGAGTTCCCCACGTGGGCCCTTAACGGAAACGATCGCCCCACCGGGGCTCTCGGTTAATGAGATCTCCACGCCCCGTGGCGTCTGTATCGGCATTCGTCCTACTCGTGACATGTTCCCACCCTGGGTAATGGCCTCGCCATCATGTTAGTTTCTTTGCCGCTGGATGCTGAACTACCACACAAAGGCAAGTAGCTCTCCTCCGATGCCTCGCTGCCACGCCTCTCTACCCGTCATGACGCCACTGGACGTAGAAACCACGGCGATGCCGAGTCCACCGAAGATACGTGGAATCTCGCCACGCTGCACGTAGACGCGTAGGCCCGGCTTGCTAACTCGGCGAAGGCCGTTGATGACTGGGCTGTTCCCCTGCTTGTAGGCCATCTGCATTCGTACGATCTGCTGTGGCGTCTGACCCTTGAGAAGGGCAAAATCGCGGATGAAGCCCTCCCGCTTGAGGATTTCAGCGATGGCGATCTTTGTCTTTGATGACGGAACCATGATGGTCTCATGGCGTGCCATCAGACCGTTGCGAATACGGGTGAGCATATCGCCGATGGGATCACTGACGGTCATATCCTTGCGCTCTCCCCTCTACCAACTCGCCTTACGGACGCCGGGCAACTGGCCTGTCAGCGCTCGCTGCCGGAGGCAGATCCGGCACAGGCCGAACATGCGATAGTAGGCACGTGGCCTGCCGCAGATGTGGCAGCGATTATAGGCCTGCACGCGATACTTCGGCGGACGCTTCCAGCGGGCTATCTTCGACTTCTTCGCCATTAGTTGGTGGTCTCCTCACGTGCGAAGGGCATGCCCAGAAGGGCAAGCAGCCTGCGTCCCTCATCGTCAGTGTGGGCCGTTGTTATGATGTTGACCTGCAAGCCCCGAATACGGTCAACACGGTTGTAGTCGATCTCCGGAAAGATGATCTGCTCACGTAGACCGACGCTGAAGTTGCCACGCCGGTCAAACGCCTTTGGCGATACACCACGAAAGTCACGTGTGCGTGGCAACGCAACGTTCATAAGCCGATCCAGGAAGTTCCACATGCGCGCCCCGCGCAGTGTGACCGCCGCGCCGATGGTGTTTCCATCGCGAATATGAAACCCGGCTATGGAGTTGCGCGCGCGCGTCACGATGGGCTTCTGGCCGGAAATTGTGGTCAGGTCGCGTTGAATGCCCTCCAGCACGCGTGCTTCATCGCGTGCGTCCCCGGCGCCGATGTTCAGTACGATCTTGGTGATCTTCGGGACGCGCATGACGTTCGTGATACCGAATTCCTGCATCAAGGCGGGAGCCACCGAATCCATGTACATGTGACGCAGGCGTGGCAACTCCGTCGGCACCGCCCCATTGCTGGCAACGGACTCTGGCTGTGACTCATCCGCGGCCTCAGCTTGCCGGCGGCGGCTTGATGAGCGGCGCAGGCGGGCAGGGGCCGTGGTTTCCTCGCCCTCCTGCGCATCATCCGTTGCTGCCCCTGCAGGCACGGAGAAGGGCACGGGCTGCTCCTTGTCACTCATGGCTAGTCGATCGTCTCGTTGCATGATTTACACAGTCGGACCTTACGTCCATCGTCGAGTCTGCCAAAACTGACGCGTACCGCCTTATCGCAGTGTGGGCAGACGAGCCGCACGTTTGAGATGTGCAGGGGGTTGGGCAACTCGATGATACCGCCTTGGCGTACACCTGGCTGCGGTCGCTGATGTTTCTTGATGATATTGACGCCCTGAACAACCACGCGGCTCTTGACCGGAATGACACGCTCCACGGTGCCGCGCTTACCGCGATCCTTTCCCGCGGCGACGTACACCATATCGTTCCGCTTAATCCTCGCTGCCATCGCTACAGAACCTCCGGGGCAAGCGAGATGATCCGCATGAAATTCTTATCCCGTAGCTCACGCGCCACGGGGCCAAAGATGCGCGTCCCACGGGGCAAGTCACGCTCCGTGAGGATAACGGCAGCGTTCTCGTCGAAGCGAATATAGGAGCCATCCGGCCGACGGTACGGCTTGACCACACGAACGACAACTGCGCGAACCACGTCACCCTTGCGGACGCCCGCATTGGGCTGTGCCTGTTTGACTGAGGCGACAATGACATCACCCACGGAGGCATAGTGCCTCCGTGTGCCGCCAGGCACATTGATGCACTGGATTTCACGCGCGCCGGAATTGTCGGCGACCCGCAGCCGCGTCTGCACTTGAATCATTCCGGGTCCGCCCCCCTTTCGGCAGGCATAGCCGCGGTGATTCCACGTTCAAGAACCTCAGTCACACGCCACCTCTTGTCCTTTGAGAGAGGACGTGTTTCCTGAATCCGAACCAGATCACCCTCTGTGCACACGCTGCTCTCATCGTGAGCCTTGAAACGTGTCTTGCGGCGAACGGCCTTCTTGTAGAGTCGGTGCGTGCGCTGTCGCTCAACGGTCACGACGACTGTCTTTTCCATCTTTGTACTTACAACGCGTCCGACGCGCACTTTTTGTCCAGCCATCTAAGCAGTTTCCTCAGCTATGTACGCTTCCAATTGCCGCTCCCGAATGACAGTCATGATGCGGGCGACGGTCTTCCGCACCTTGCCGACTTCACTCGTATTGGCAAGCTGACGCGTCACCGAACGGAACCGAAGGTTGAACAGTTCCCGATGGGTGTTTTCCAACTCTTCTTGGATCTGTTCATCATTCAGCGCGCGTATTTCTTCCAGATCCACAGTGAACTACTCCATCTCACGGGTGACAATTTGCGTGCGAATCGGCAACTTGTCCTGTGCCAAACGCATAGCCCGTCGCGCAGCCTCTTCAGGCACGCCTGCGATCTCAAAGAGAATGTGGCCGGGCCTCACGACGGCCACCCAACCATCCACGTTGCCCTTGCCAGAGCCCATCCGCGTCTCCAACGGCTTCTTGGTGACCGATTTGTGGGGGAAGACGCGAATCCAGATCTGCCCACCACGCCGAACGTGCCGTGTCATGGCTCGCCGCGCCGCTTCGATCTGCCGGCCAGTGAGCCAG
Organism: Dehalococcoidia bacterium; assembly: GCA_965224255.1. Classification (GTDB taxonomy): domain Bacteria; phylum Chloroflexota; class Dehalococcoidia; order UBA6926; family UBA6926; genus VXMO01. Next base: position 499,275 of record CBDCYO010000005.1, on the reverse strand, counting down.
ACAGGCTCCATCGACTGAATGCCAAATTCACCGAACGCGACCATGTTGCCCCTCTGGGCCACGCCACGCATTCGCCCTCGGTGTTGCTTTCGGAATTTAACTCGTCGTGGTTGCAGCATATCAATGTATTCGAACTAATCGTCCTCATCGTCCACAATGCCGTCCTTCTCCGTGATGGCATCCGGCGGCACTTCTGCCGGGGCTGGTGTCTCATCGATATTCGTCGTTACAGCGGCCACGGTACCGTTTTGAGGCGTCGCGCTGGTCTCTTCCGTTGCGACGGGTGCGGAGACCATGGTGCTGCGAAGGGCCAGCTCCTCAGGGGTTGCCTCGGTTATGATATCGCCGCGATAGACCCAAACCTTGACGCCAATCTGCCCCATTTGGGTGCGAGCCTCCGCTATGCCAAAATCGATGTCGGCGCGAAGCGTGTGGAGGGGCACCCGCCCATCCATCGCCTTCTCACGGCGAGCGATCTCCGCGCCTCCCAATCGACCGGAAACGGCAACGCGGATGCCCTGAGCGCCCGCCTGCATGGATCGCTGCACTGCCTGCCGAGTGGCGCGCCGGAACGACACTTGCCGCTGAATCTGATCTGCGATGCTTTGCGCAACGAGTGTCGCCTCAAGCTCCGGCTGCCGGATCTCGTTGATGTCAACGCGAACGCGCTTGCCCGTCATGTCCTCGAGCTCCTTGCGGAGCTCCTCAACGCGTTGCCCGCCACGTCCAATGACGACGCCTGGACGCGCGGTATGGATGAGGGCGCGCACTTCGCTCGCCTTCCTCTCAAGCTCCACGCGTGCGACTGCCGCATCACGGTGCTTTTTGATGATATGGTCTCGAATCTGCAAGTCTTCCTGCAGGTTGGTTCGATACTGTTTTGAGCGGTCCGCGAACCAATGTGTCTGCCAGTCGCGAATGACACCGATGCGGAACCCAAACGGGTGAACCTTGTGACCCATTTAGTTGCTCTCCTCATCATCGACGACGACCGTCAGGTTGCTGTGGCGGCGAAAATGCTTGCCGGCCTGCCCGCGGGCGCGCGGCTTGAAGCGCCGGAGCGTTTCTGCGGGCCCGATGTCCATGCGGATGATGCGTAGCATGCCCGGGTCCAGTTCGTAATTGTTTTCCGCGTTGGCCGCAGCGGAACGCACGACCTTAGCGATTTCCTTCGCCCATGGGCTGGCCATGAACTGGAGCTGAGTCAAGGCATCATCGACGTTCATCCCGGGTAGCACCTGCGTAAGGGAGTGCAGCTTGCGCACGGAAAGGGACATGCGACGGGCACTGGCGGTAACTTGCATCGCATTCTCTCCCGCCCTACCGCCGCGCCTGCCGTTCATTGCGTACGTGCCCGCGGAATGTGCGCGTAGGGGCGAACTCCCCAAGCTTATGGCCGACCATATTCTCCGTGATGTACAACGGAATGTGCCGACGTCCGTCATGCACAGCCATATTCAGCCCCACCATCTCCGGGACGATAGTGGATGCGCGAGACCACGTGCGAATCACCGCTCGCGAGCTTATCTGCTGCGCCACGTTGACCTTGCGCAAGAGCTTGGGGTGCACATAGGGGCCCTTTTTCACTGATCGTGACATTGTGCCGTAGTCTCTCTCGCCTCTTCCTGTTTTCTTTGCCTAGCGGCGTGAGCCCTTGCGCCCACCGCGGCGACGTGCGATGAACACGTCCGTCTTCTTGTTCCTGCGTGTCCGTTTGCCGAGCGTCGGCTTTCCCCACGGCGATTTCGGTCCCGGCATGCCAATGGGGGAGCGCCCCTCACCGCCGCCATGCGGGTGATCGCGCGGTGACATTGCTGACCCGCGCACCGTTGGCCGCCATCCCTTAAGCCGCTTGCGCCCTGCCTTGCCCCACACCAAGTTCTTGTGGTCCGGGTTCCCGACCTGCCCGATGGTGGCGTAACAGGCAGAAAGCACACGCCGCAACTCACCAGAAGGCAGCCTCAGCAGCGTGTAACGCTCCTCATGAGCCATCACTTGAGCCCCCGTGCCCGCGCCACGCACAAGTTGACCGCCCTTGCCGAGATGAATCTCGATGTTATGGACCGTCGTGCCCGTTGGGATCGCTCCCAGCGGCAGGGCGTTGCCGACACGAACCTCAGCCTCTGGGCCCGAGGAAAGAATATCGCCGCGTTGCAGGCCAAGTGGAGCAATGATATACCGCTTTTCACCATCATGGTAGTACAGCAATGCGATGCGAGATGAGCGGTTCGGGTCATATTCAATCGTTTTGACGGAGGCGGGGATGCTGTGCTTATTACGCTTGAAGTCAATGATGCGATAGGCACGCTTGACGCCGCCGCCACGATGGCGCGTCGTGATGCGCCCGGAAGAGTTACGGCCCGCGTGACTCTTGAGCGGCTCCAGCAGCGACTTTTCTGGCCGTACCTTGTCGATGTCGTCAAAGGCATCAAGCACCATGCCGCGCCGGCCTGGAGAAGTGGGTCTGACTACTTTTACTGCCATCGCGTTGACCTACATGCCCTCAAAGACCTCGATGCGCTCCCCCGCACGGAGGGTGACAACGGCCTTTTTCCACGGCTTGGATACATAGGTACGAGGGCCGGCGCGGCGCGTCTTCCCCTTGACGTTCATCACGTTGACACTGGCCACGCGCACACGGAACGCAAGCTCCACCGCACCGCGTATCTGCTTCTTATTGGATTTGCGATGCACCTCAAAGGCGTACTTGCGCTGCTCCTGGAGCGCGGTGTACTTCTCCGTGATGACGGGGCGGCGGAGAACCTCGAGAAGGTGCAGGTCCATTGCTACCTCTCCGCCTTGTGGCCCGTCTTGGCCCAGATGTCCTCTGCGGCGCGCACGGCATCCAGGGTGATGACCAGCTTACGGTGAGCTAGAAGGTCACCGACGTTGATATAGCGGGCGGGCAGCGTCTTAACTCGGGGCACGTTGTGTGCGGACTGGATAAGGCTCTGCTCCGGCTCCGCCGTGACGAGGAGAGCGGGGCTACTGACATTAAGATTTCTTAGCGCCGCAACAACGTCCTTCGTGCGCGGCCGCTCCAGCCCAAAGCTATCGATGATGATCATGTCACCATCGGCACGCTTACTTGTGAGGATACTGCGCAATGCCTGCCGCCTCATGCGGACGGGAAGATCCTGGCGGTAGCTGCGTGGTTTCGGCCCAAATGCCACACCACCGTGGCGCCAGAGCGGGGATCGGATGCTGCCCTGTCGTGCGCGGCCCGTGTACTTCTGCTTCCATGGTTTACGTCCGCCGCCGCGCGTCTCAGCACGTGTCTTTGCAGAATGTGTGCCTTGTCGCGCGTTGGCCCGCTGACGCACAAGCGCCTGATGAACCAGGGCCTCATGGATCGGGGCATCAAAGAGCAAGTCACTCACTTCTACGCGGTCAACGACCTGCCCGCCCGCATTGTGGACGTCGAACTCCATATCAGTAGCTCGCCTTCTTGCGAATGAGGACGAGTCCGTCCGCCGCGCCCGGCGTGGAGCCACGCACGAACAGAAGATTGCGCTCCGTGTCGACGGCCACAACGAGCCCGCTCTTCTGCGTTGTTCGTTTGTTGCCCATATGGCCGGCCATCTTGAGACCCTTGCGGACTCGGCCAGGAGTCGTCCCTGCACCGATGGAGCCCGGAGCGCGCCACCGGTCTCCCTGCCCATGCGTCTTGGGGCCGCCGCGGAAGTGCCAACGCTTGACGCCTCCGGCAAATCCCTTTCCCTTCGATCGCGCGGTCAAATCCACGCGTTCGCCGGGCTCAAAGACCTGATCCGCGGTGATGACCGTACCTACCTCCGGGGCCGCGCCGTTGTGCACGCGTACCTCTCGCAGGTGCCGCAAAGGGGAAATGTTGTTCTTGGAAAGGTGGCCTCGACTGGGCCGTGTGAGCTTCCGCTCCCGTACCTCTTCGTACCCAATCTGCACTGCGTCATAGCCATCGCTGACGGCTGTCTTAATCTGCGTGACCGTGCAGGGGCCGACCCTGATGGCAGTGACGGCCGAGACAGTCCCATCCTCATGGATGTACTGCGTCATGCCCAGCTTGGTTCCTAATAGTGCAGACAGCATGGCGTATGCGTACTCAGGAGCTGATTTCGATGTTGACACCAGCCGGAAGGTCTAGGTGCGTCAACGAATCAATTGTGCGGGACGTTGGGTCAAGGATATCCACGATGCGCTTGTGGGTGCGAATTTCAAATTGCTCTCGCGAGTCCTTGTCGACGTGTGGCGAGCGAATGACCGTAAACCGCTTTATGCGTGTGGGTAAGGGTATCGGGCCGGAGACCTGCGCGCCGGTTCCCTCGGCAGCCTCGACGATCTGCACGGCAGACGCATCAAGAAGGCGGTGATCAAACCCCTTCAAGGTGATGCGTATCTTCTGTCGTTGTCGTGCAGTTGTCATGAGGCCTTGCCGATGGTGGTATCTAGCGCGCGCCCACGCCAGCGGGGCGGCGGGAGAGCGATTCAACTACCTGTTGGGGGACGTGATTATAGTGATCAAACTCCATGCTGTAACTTGCGCGACCCTGCGTTGCAGAGCGCAGAGAAGTAGCATACCCGAACATCTCCGCGAGGGGAACGAATGCTGCGACAATTCCCAGGTCGCCCCGGCTTTCCATGCCTTGCACCTGCGCCCGCCGGCTCTGCAGATCTCCCATGACATCACCGATAAATGCTGCGGGGCCAATGACCTCCACCTTCATGATCGGCTCAAGCGCCACGGGACGGGCGCGCTCCATGGCGGCTTTGAATCCCATCGAGGCCGCCATCTTGAACGCCATCTCAGATGAATCCACCTCATGGAATGACCCGTCGTCGACTGTTACGCGGACGTCCACAATGGGAAAGCCTGTAAGCGCCCCATTTTGGGCGGCCTCCCGTACTCCCCGCTCCACGGCGGGAATATACTCCCGTGGCACGGTGCCCCCAACGATCTTATTGACAAACTCGAGGCCGCTACCCGGCTCCAGCGGCTCAACCCCTATCCACACGTGGCCATACTGGCCGCGCCCGCCCGTCTGACGGACATAGCGGCCCTCCGCGCGGGACAGGCGAGTAACGGTCTCGCGGTATGCTACCTGCGGGCGGCCCGTTCGCGCGTCAACGCGAAATTCGCGCTTAAGGCGATCAACGATAACCTCGATATGCAGTTCACCCATTCCTGAGATCACAGTCTGACCCGTCTCCAGATCGTGTGAAGAACGGAACGTCGGATCTTCTTGCCCAAGCTTGATCAGCCCGTCGACGAGTTTCTCATCTTCTTCCCGTGTCTTGGGCTCAATCGCAACAGAAATGACCGGTTCTGGAAATCGGATGGACTCCAGGACAATCGGGTTGTTTGGGACGCAGATCGTATCGCCAGTGAACGTGTCCTTGAGGCCCACGGCGGCGACGATGTTGCCCGTCATGGCCTCCTCAAGCTCTTCACGGTGATTGGAATGCATCTGAATCAGGCGGCCAAGGCGTTCACGTGACTGTCTACTCGTGTTGAGCACGGTCGCGCCAGCCCTGCAGGAGCCGGAATAGATGCGCAGATACACAAGTCGGCCCGCAAAGGGATCAGTAACGACCTTGAACGCAAGGGCGGAGAAGGGCTCAGAGACATCCGGAGCACGTTCCAGCACCCTGTCCGTGTCGCGCGGATCTCGGCCCTGGACAGGTGGCACGTCGGGCGGCGAGGGCAGGAATTTCGTCACTGCATCGATCAGCGGTTGCACACCTTTATTGCGGAGCGCCGTACCGCAGAAGACCGGATAGATAGCCATATTGACCGTACCGGCGCGCAGTCCTCGGCGTATCTCCTCCTCGGTGAGTTCCTCACCCTCCAAGTACTTGACCATCAACTCATCGTCCTGCTCCGCTGCGCGTTCAATCATCGCGTCGCGGTAGCGGGCTGCATCTGCAACCAATTCCTCCGGAATCGGCTGCTCAACCATCGTTGTTCCCTCTGGGTCCTCCCACGTGATGGCAACCTGACGAATGAGATCGATCACTCCTCGAAAATCGTCCTCTTTGCCCCAGGGAATCTGAACGGGGACGGGCAAGGCATTCAGGCGGAGGTGAATTGAATCGACCGATGCAAAGAAATCCGCGCCAATCTTGTCCATCTTGTTGATGAAACAGATACGCGGCACATGATACTTGTCCGCCTGGCGCCACACGGTCTCTGACTGTGGCTCGACGCCCGCATTAGCGTCCAGGATAACGACGCCACCATCAAGAACACGGAGACTGCGTTCAACCTCCGCGGTAAAATCGACGTGCCCAGGCGTATCGATAATGTTAATCGTGTAGCCCTTCCAGTCGACGGTCGTCGCTGCCGAAACAATCGTGATGCCGCGCTCCTTTTCCTGCGGCATCCAGTCCATGACCGCCGTGCCCTCATCGACGGTACCGAGCTTATACGTGCGGCCCGTAAAGTACAGCACACGCTCAGAGACGGTCGTCTTACCGGCGTCTATGTGTGCAATAAATCCGATGTTTCGGATCTTCGATAGCGGGATCGAGTCTGCCATTCCTGTTTCCCCTGCGCTTTGTCGTGTGCCAATCACCAACGATAGTGTGCAAACGCGCGGTTGGCCTCCGCCATGCGATGCATCTCTTCACGTCGGCGAACAGCATTGCCCTGGCCCTGGGCAGCTTCAGCAATCTCGGTCGTCAGCTTGTCCAGCATGGGGCGGCCGGCGCGAGCTCGTGCGGAATCGATAATCCACCGCATGGACAGGGTCAGACCGCGCTCTCCCCGCACCTCAACAGGCACCTGGTACGTTGCACCGCCAACGCGACGTGGCCGAACCTGCAAGAGGGGTGTCGCGTTGCGGATGGCCCGCTCGAAAATCTGGATGGGATCATCTCCATTTGCGGCGATGTTCGCCAATGCTCCGTACACAATGCTGCGGGCGGTGTTCTTCTTCCCGCGCTGCATGACACGGTTGGTGAAACGCGTGATAAGGGCACTTCCATACCGAGGGTCAGCCAGAACTGGGCGCTTAACTGCGCGGCGACGTCGTGACATGGCGTTAGTTTCTCTTGGATCCGTACTTGCTGCGGCCCCGCTTGCGGCCGTTCACGCCGTCAGAATCGAGCGCACCGCGAATGATGTGGTAGCGGACGCCAGGAAGATCCTTGACGCGGCCTCCTCGAATGAGGACCGTCGAGTGCTCCTGCAAATTGTGCCCCTCGCCAGGGATGTACGCTGTGACCTCAGAACCGTTCGTCAGCCGGACACGCGCGATCTTGCGCAGGGCGGAGTTCGGCTTCTTGGGTGTCATCGTCCTAACCTGTGTGCATACGCCGCGCTTCTGCGGCGATGCCTGATTGCGGACGACGCGGTTCGTCAGAGCGTTATAGCTCACCTGCAGAGCCGGCGCCTTGGACTTTGAACGGGGGCGCTTGCGTCCCTTTCTCACCAACTGATTGACTGTCGGCATACCGCTGCTTTCCGTGTCCACTGCTACGCGTGTGGCGTTGGACACACTACTCTCTGCTCGTGGCCTCCAACATGCAGGCCACGCTGTACACGGCAAAGGCCGCGGCCACACCTCAGAAACCGTATGACGGACATTGAAAATTGGGCACGAACACCCAGCCCCCACAAGGAGAGCACGCATTCAGATTGTAGGTAGGAACGAAGGCCGTGTCAACAAACGGCCCTGCGCGCCTCCTGTACGATCATGAGTCGGCAGCAATAGAGCGGTAGCGACCCTCATAGTGCAGCAACGGTCCCACGTCACGTGGGTTGAAACCTCCGTTGATGACCGCGCCGACATAGATGGTGTGATCCCCTGCGTGTATGGTGTTCACGACGCGGCATTCCACGTGCGCAAGACAATCCTCAAGAAGCGGCGCGCCTGTTTCGCCAACCCGGTAGGGAAGAGATTCCAACTGGTGCGCCGCCATCAACTCCGGTGTGCCCTTTTGGGATAGCTTTGCGGCCACGCCTGCCTGCCCCTGGTGCAACATATTGACCGCAAACACGCCACTTTCATGGATCAGAGCGTGTATGTCCGATTCGTGGTCGACGCACACTAACATGAGCTGAGGCTCCAGGGAAACGGAGCAGACCGCACTCATCGTCGTACCGTGCATGGCGTCACCGTGACGTGTAGTGACGATTGTGACGCCGGTCGCGAATCGACCCATCACCTGGCGAAAAACATCGGGGGTGATGTCCGGCATCTGGAGGTCCTCCGCACGGCTGCCTGGGATACAACTAGGCGCGCACCGCCACGATTTCCAGCCAGTCGCGTAGGACGAAGGTGAGATCCATGTCCTGAAATATATCTCGAATAGTTGCGCGTAACACATCGCTCGCGATTTCCACTTGAACTCCCGGCAGAGCGCCTTCCACGAAGTCTGAGAACGCGCAAATGGATAGCCATCCCTCAATTGGAACTTCGATCGGGATAACGCGCTCCTCCTTGACAGTGAAGCCGGCGTCCGCAAGCAGTGCCTTATATTCCTCCGGTGTCAGCTGTTGTCGCGCGATGACCTTATTCTTGACAGGGCTAAGCCCGTGTTTGGACTTGAGTAGCCGCAGAGAACGCATCATCCACCGGCGATAAAATGGGTCTGTGTCCTGCACGATTGAGCCGGAGTAGAACGTGCTGTTGAACCCGAACAGGCCACCGGGTTTGAGCGCCCCGGCGATGCCCGCCAGCACATCCGCCTTATTATCCACAAGATGGATTGCGTTACAGAATACGACGGCATCCACGGGATCCGATATCACCGACGACAGAGTCTCGGCCCGAGAATTGATAAATTGCACCGATGCATCGGTTACGTCTGTGAAATGGGTACGTGCCTCCTCAAGTGCCTGCGGGGACATGTCGATGCCCAGAATCCATGCGCCGTCCGCGCCGCGCACCTTGTCCAGCACCATACGTGTGATCTCTCCCGGGCCGCAGGCCAAATCAATAACGCGGTCCCCAGGCTGCAGGCGCATAAGGTCGATCAAACGACGGTTCTCTTCCTGATAGAAGGGCTGTCGGGCAAACGCGTTGAAGGAATAGTCCTCAACGCTGGATTGGGGTATCGATGGCATGTGAGATTGAGTCATGGTCGTCTGTCCTAGGCCATGATCTCTGGCTAACTGCGTCGCCGCCGCGCCTTGCGAGCCTTCAGGCGGGCACGTTCCTGCCTAGAGATAAAATGACGCTTTTCCTTAGCCTGCCTCAGGATACCGGAACGTTCCACGACTGAGCGGAACCGCTTGATGAGCTGTTCCTGGCTTTCACCCTCACGCAGGACTACATACGTCATTCGCCACTTCCCTCCGTTTCGCCTGGCTAAACTTCTTGGCAGACCTGACCAGATGTCAAAGCCGCACAGTGTGCTCCCGACCGTCCATTAATAGCACAATCATCATTCGGAACGTGATACAGAACGGTGTTGGGCAGGCTAATCGCGGGAATGTCCGGGGGGCGAGTTGCGCTGTCGAGTGTAGCAGTTGGCGCAATACACGGGGCGGATACCCCGCGGCTCAAAGGGCACTTCCGTTTCGCCACCGCACTCTGCGCACGTTGCCGGGTACATTTGGCGCCGCGGTCGTTCCGTTGCCGATGACGCAGACCCGGATGGCTCACGTCTCCGCGCCATGTCTGCCCGGCGGACCACGCGGCAGGCATAGCACCGCCTCGGCTCATTGCGAAAGCCCTGATCCGCGTAATACTGCTGTTCACCAGCGGTAAAAACGTAGTCCTTACCACACTCGGAACACGTCAGCGTCCGATCGCTGAACGTCATACCGATCTCCCCTAAACTCCCCAGTTGGGCCTAAACAGGCATCGCGGGAACTATAGCACACGTTGATTAGCGACATAATGCGAGCGGTTCGCAAAGTGTACGCTCTCACTGCGGCTGTGGGGACTGTGACTACATACGGCTGAGGCGGTCAAAGAGCGCCGCGAAATTGACACCCCAACCGATACCGGCCACCTTACCTGGAAAAACTCGCTGATCCTTTGGATTCCAATAGGTTTCACGAATCTGGCGCAAACTCGGTGGGCGCAGATCATACGGCACGAATCCCAGTACGTGACCGTGCCACCGCCCATTCTCAGGGCCCTTGCGTAGTTCTTCATATATGACCGCCAGAATGACGACGACGGTGAGTATCTGGGTGAGCCTTCGTATCATGTGTCGAACTGTGAGCCGCCGTCTAACGGCCTTCAATGACCCTTCTAAATTTGCGGTCGCTGCGATAGGGGCCAACAACGGTCAGTCGATAATTCTCTGGCACGAAGAAGCGGCGCGCGACCCCCTGAACATCCTCCACGGTAATGCTGTCGAGCTCCTCGAGCACCTGTTCAGGAGTCTCGATTTGGCCATAAATGACCTCCTGCCCGCCCAGCCAGCTTGAAATGCTGCGTGTGTCTTCCAGCCGCAGCAGCATCCGACCTTTCGAAAGCTCGCGTGCCCGTTCCAGCTCACTCTGCTTGATGTCCCGCGTGGCCCGTTCCAGTTCCGTGATGATGGCTTCAAGCGCCTGCGGCCCGCGCTGCGGCACAGTGCCCGCGTACACGGCCATCGCGCCCGTGTCCCGCAAATAGATCAGATCTGTATCAACCTCATATACCATGCCGAGCCGTTCCCGTAGCTCCAGAAACAGACGGCACGCCATTCCATCGCCCAATATCGCGCTGAGTAACCAGAGAGCCCGCCGATCGGGATCATGCGCAGACAGGCCAGGGAACGTCAGACAAATATTTGCCTGCTCCGTCTTGCGGTACTCAACCGCAACCCGGCTCTCAGGCTGCTTTGGATCCGCTGCTGGCATGGCGCGGGGCTGACCGGCTGGCCAAGTCGCCAGCAGGTTTCCGACAACCTCCTCGATCTCCGCATGTTCTATCTGCCCTGCAACGGCCATCACGATTTGCGAAGGGTCATATTGCTCCCGCATATAGGACATAATGCCATCGCGCGATAGCATCCGGATGCTGGCCTCTGTTCCGGCGATATCTCGGCCCAGGGGCTGGTCCGGCCACATAATCTTGTCCGCCATGTGGAACACGCGTTGTGTGGGAGAATCGAACGATGTGTGGATCTCCTCCAGGATGACGTCCCGCTCCTTCTCGATTTCTTCAGGCGGAAACGTGGAATTGAGTAGCATGTCACAGAGGATGTCAATTCCGATGGACATGTGAGGTCTGGCCACGCGCGCCCAATAAATCGTGATCTCTCGGTCCGTGCTGGCATTCATGAAACCACCGACGCGCTCAATTGTTTCCGACACGTCCTGGGCGAGCGGACGCCTCTCCGTCCCCTTGAACAGAACGTGCTCAAGGAAGTGTGAGGCACCGGACTCCTCTTCGCGCTCAAATCGAGAGCCTGTGCCGACGTAAAAGGCAATCGAAACCGCTCGGGTCGCGGGCATTGTTGCCGTCAACAGCCGGATGCCGTTGGGCAGGACACTCCGTGTATATGGGGCGAGGTCTCCAGTCACCATGTGTCCACCAATGGTAGTGGATGTTGGGAGTGCGCGTAAGTGGCCGCTATGCGGAGAGGTCTTCACGATTCCAGCCACAAGACATCACCATGCATGCTGTCCGGGTGGGACGTCGCAGCATAGACGGCGTATTCCGCCTTGCTTGCACCGATCGTTGTCGGCGCTCCATGGCCCGGATAAACGATGGTCTCGTCCGGGCACACATACAGGCGTGTTGTAATGCTGGTAATCTCCTCACGTAAATTTTCCGGGCTGGCTGAGCGTCCCGGCCCTCCGGGAAAGAGCGTATCTCCTGTAAAGAGGTGCAGCCCCGTAATGAAGCAGGCGCTGCCGCGTGTATGTCCCGGCGTCGTGATGACGCGCAGTGGTACAGTTCCAATCTGTAGAGTGTCACCGTCATGCAGAAGCATTGTGGGGTGAATGGGCAGATCATGCGCATCGCCGGGTAAGGCGGCGACCGCCGCGTTCGGTAAGGCTGCGGACACCTCTGCTAGCGCTCCCCAATGATCCGCGTGGCCGTGCGTCGTCAGGATGGAGACAACTTCAGTGCCTGCGACGGCCCCAAGGATGGCCTGAGCGTCCGCCGCCGCATCGATGATGCTCGCCATGTTACGCAGGGGATCCATGACGACGTAGCAATTATTGCCCCAGTTGCCCACTTCAAGTCTGTAAATCCGCAGGTCCGTCTCGCTATGCGCCAGGGTCATTCCTGACTCTCCTCTGCCTTCTTCACTCCGCCCCCTGACTCCAGGGCGCAAGCATTATTGCGTTGACACGCCTCATAACGCCTACTTAGGATTCTTGCACGCCGTGAAAGAAAACGCGCGCGTTCTGTTGACTGTATCATCGTGGCGACGGAGGGATAGATGACGGATGTCACTCTTGGTGTAACCGCGATACGGCTGCGCCCGGACGACGACTCACCCCATGTCTATTGGGTGCGCGGAGTTACTGGCGGCGCACTCATTGACGCCGGCCATGGCGAAGAGGACGTTTCCCAGCGTGTTATCACCACGATTAATCGCCTGCGCGGAGGCGAACCCGCCCCTGAGCTCTTGCTGCTGACTGACCGTTTTGACGAACACAGCGGAAACGCCACTGCGTTGAAGGCCGCCTTCATCGGTCTGAAAGTCCATGCCGGCAGCGCTGATGCTGCGGCCATCACCGAGAGTACGGGGACAATCATTGACACCCCCTTGAACGGTGGAGAGGCGTTTTCGTTGGGAGATGGTGGCCAGACCATCCGGGCCATCGCCACGCCGGGCCACACGCCGGGTAGCATGTGTTACCTCCTTGAGCCGGACGGTGTGCTTTTCAGCGGCGATTGCGTGTTGAGTGACGGTACCACGGCCATACGGCCATCGGAGGGCGGAGAAATGGCCGCCTACGTTGCATCACTACACACACTGGCCGACTTGAATGCGCGACTGCTACTCTCATTTCATGGCCCGCCTGTGACGAATCCGGCGGCTCGACTCGCAGAGCTAATCGAACACCGCCATGCGCGTGATGAAGCGATCATCGAGTGCCTGCGTGGCGGCATAACAGATGTCGATGAGATCCGCGAACGACTCTATGGAGCGGCCAATCTGCCGGAATGGCGTTGGAACGCTGCACGTGAGCAGATCATAGCCCACCTCATCAAGCTGATGGCGGACGGGGCAGTTGTCGAGACCGAAGCCGGGAAATCCTACAGCCTGACGTGAATACATCTAGCCTTCGCTCTAGTGAGCCAATTGCCGAGAAAGGGATGTACGCATGAAAGGAGACCGTGCACTGTCAGTCTTTCCCGTATCCGCAAAGGCACGGGCGGACGGCCACCTGGAAATTGGCGGACTCGATGCCGTCGACCTCGCCCGTACGCGCGGGACTCCCTTATACGTCATTGACGAAACGGAGTTACGCGGCGCGGCGCGGCGCTTTCGCACCGCGCTCGATGCCCACTATCCGGGCGAGAGTTCGATTATCTATGCCTCAAAAGCGTTCTCAAACGTGGCGCTGTTTCGCCTGCTGGCCGAGGAAGGTGTTGGCTTTGACGTCGTTAGCGGTGGCGAGTTGGCCACGACGGAGGCAGCCCATGTCAACCCCGCCACCGTTCACTTTCACGGCAACAACAAGAGCGCGGCGGAGCTTGAACGAGCAGTTGAGACAGGCATCGGAACCATCGTCGTCGATAACCTGCACGAGCTTGCGCTCCTCGAGTCCATTCTTGAGCGCTTGGGCCGCGTGCAACGTATCTCCTTGCGCGTCTCGCCGGGCGTCGACCCGCATACCCACGCGCACACCACCACTGGTGTGTTGGATAGCAAATTTGGCCTGGCGATTCAAACGGGCCAGGCGGAGGAGGCAATCGCGAAGGCAATGGAATCGCCACGGCTTGACGTCGCCGGCCTTCATTTTCACCTGGGCTCACCCATTTTTGAACTGGAGCCGTACGCGGAAGCCATACGAGTCACGATGGAATTCGCGGCGCAGATGAAAGACGGATACGCCTTCGCAATGCGGGTTTTTAGTCCCGGCGGTGGTTTTGCCGTCAACTACCTGGTTTCTGACGAAGCCCCACCGGCCGATGCATATGTCAGCACAATTGCGCAGGCCATAATCGAGGGGTGCGATGTCCACGGCCTTGAACTGCCCGCAATCTCCATCGAACCTGGACGATCATTGGTCGGAACGGCCGGCGTCGCATTCTATGCTGTTGGCGCGACAAAAATGTTGCCGGATATTCGCACCTATGTCTCCGTCGACGGTGGCATGGGTGACAACATCCGTCCGGCAATCTACGGAGCACAGTACGAGGCCGTGCTTGCCTCACGCATGATGGACGCCGAAGAGGTGATTGTGACCATTGCGGGCAAATATTGCGAGTCCGGCGATATTCTTGTCCGTGATTGCTCGTTGCCGATCCCTGCTGCCGGGGATATTCTCGCTATCCCTGTCTCTGGCGCCTACTGCCTTGCAATGTCCTCCACGTACAACGCGAACCCACGTCCTGAGGTCGTTCTTGTCTCTGACGGACAGGCCCGGACGATTCGTCGCCGTGAAACGTATGACGACCTTCTACGCCTTGATGTCTAACGTGCTTATTGTCCCCTCCGCCTTTGCGGATGGTGTAGACGGCCATTTCGGAGTAAAGCAGGTTTCGTGTCCCAAATGTGGGTATCCCGTTGAGGGTGGTGTAGACGGTCATTTCGGAGTAAAGCAGGTTGGCCGCCGTACACTCCGTTGTCATTCCTGGGCCTCCCCTTGTGATTCCTGAGCCTCTCCATGTCATTCTGAGTCTCTCCATGTCATTCTGAGCGTAGCGAAGAACCTACGTCCCCATTGCCGCATACGTCAAGGAGCACAGACACGTTAGATTCTTCACTCCACTACGTTCCGTTCAGAATGACAGAGGAGGGGGACGCTCCGTTCAGAATGACAGGGTGCCGCTGCACGTCGTTCAAACAACATGTGAGGAGCGTTATTCAGAATGACAGGTGAGGCAAATCCCACCATGATTAGGCGTCTTAGCCTGCGGAGTGCTTGATGCCCTGGACCGTTCCTGTGGATGAGGACGCCATTGGCCTGCTTGACCGCAGCATTGAGCAGGGTCGGCTCGCCCATGCCTGGCTGTTGGTAGGCCCGGCGGGTGTCGGTGGGCTAATGCTCGCCAGAGAGTTCGCCAAAGCACTGCTGTGTGAGGCGGAGCATGACAGGCCATGTGGAGAATGCCAGCAATGTCGGCGCAACGCCAGCGGCGTCCACGCGGACGTACTTGTCATCTCACCCGGAGCAGGCGGGTCCATCGGTATCGAGGCCGCGCGCGATCTACAGGCCGCCGCTAACCTTCAGCCGTATGAAGCAGCGGGCCGGGTCATCATCATCGACGACGGGGACGCGCTCACACGTGAGGCCTCCAACGCCCTGCTTAAAGTCTTGGAGGAGCCACATCCAAACGTTACCCTCATCCTTGTGACATCAGACGAAGAGGCGATACCTGATACCGTGCGGTCCCGCTGCCAGATTGTCGTGTTGCGACCAATTCCGTTTCAGCGTGTAGCAAGCGTACTGCGGGAGAATGGCGCGGATGCGGAAGAGGCAGACCGCTACGCACGTCTGTCCGGCGGCCGCCTCGAATTCGCGCTCAGTCTGCTTGAGGACACGGCGCCGATCACCGCGCGGCAAGCTGCATTGGAAGAAATCCTCGGGGCTCTTTCTGAACCGGTGACGGACAGACTGCGTCGGGCGGGGAAGATGGCCGACGACTTTTACAGTGATCGCCAGCGCTTGCTCGGCCGACTTGAAGCATGGACATCAATCTGGCGGGACGCCCTTGTTGTCGCTGCGGGCGTGCCGGAGGAAGTTACCGATCCTGAAGATAGAAAAAGAGTGCAAGATATCGGCGTTGGGCTGCGTGAGGCAGAGATAGCGCTCAAGAAGACCCTACTCACTGTTCGGGCGTTGCGCCAGAATGCAAACGCCCGCCTCGCCCTCGAATCCTGGCTGCTTTCATTGCCGCACGCGTAAGGCCCTGGAGCCGGAGCACCATCCAAAGCCGGCGCGCTGTGAAGCAGACTGACTTGCGCCACGGGCAGACATGCGGCTGGCCGTATGTCTTGATTTGTGACTAATCCGTGCTAGACTGAAGGAGGTGTGTTTGTGCGCGGGATAGCAGGGAATATCTGAACTTTACCTCACTGCTTTCCCCGCGCTGCGCTGCCCCCTTTCATTTGAGGCCGAGCGAATGTCAGGGGGTAGCGTCTTTTTGGGACGGTGCGATGTCCAATTGGATGCCCAAGGCGTCCGTTACTGTTGCCAGATCCTTGTCCCCACGCCCACTCAGGTTCACGAGAATGATATCCTCCGGCGCCAGAGTCATTGCGAGTTGCACCGCTTGGATGATTGCGTGGGATGATTCCAACGCCGGAATGATGCCCTCAGTGCGTGCCAACAACCTGAATCCCTCCAGCGCCTCCGCGTCCGTCGCGCTGGTAAACTGCGCACGGCCAGTTTCCTGATAATAGGCAAGCTCAGGCCCGACGCCCGGATAGTCCAGGCCCGCGGAGATGCTATGTGTCTCTTTTACCTGCCCCCATTTGTCCTGAAGAACCTGTGAAAACGAGCCGTGCAAGACCCCTGGTGTCCCCGCCCCGAGGCTGGCACTGTGCATGCCCGTCTCGATACCGTGCCCGGCCGCCTCAACACCCACCATCCTGACATCGGCATCGTCGTGAAATGCGTGAAACAGCCCCATGGCGTTGCTTCCACCACCAACACATGCCACCAGATGGGTGGGAAGTCGACCCTCCACGTCTAAAATCTGCGCGCGTGCCTCCTCTCCGATGACGGCCTGAAAATCCCGGACGATCACCGGATATGGGTGAGGACCGACGACACTACCGATGACGTAATACGTAGTAGCAACGTTCGTCACCCAGTCACGCATCGCCTCATTGACGGCGTCTTTGAGTGTGCGTGAGCCTGATGTTACGGGCACCACGTCCGCGCCAAGGAGCCTCATGCGAAAGACGTTTGGCGCCTGTCGGTGAATGTCCTCCTCGCCCATGTATACGACACACTCCAAGCCAAGCAAGGCACAGACCGTGGCCGTCGCGACGCCGTGCTGGCCCGCACCAGTCTCGGCGATAATCCGCGTCTTGCCCATCTCTTTGGCCAGGAGGACCTGTCCGATGGCGTTGTTAATCTTGTGCGCGCCGGTGTGCGCCAGGTCCTCTCTCTTGAGATAGATGCGTGCTCCGCCACTCTGCTCTGTTAGACGCTCCGCACGAGTGAGGGGTGTTGGGCGACCGGCGTATGTCCGGGACAGATGGTTGACGCGTGCCTGAAAATCGGTATTGGCTTGCGCGGCAGCGTAAGCCTCCTCAAGTTCTGAGACCGCCGCCATGAGCGTCTCCGGCACATAGCGTCCACCGAATCTGCCGAAGCGGCCCGTATCCACCCCAGTCCTGACCATGGTCATGTTCTATCCTCATCTCCGCTGTGCGAGTTGACGGCCTCCATGGACGCGCGCCGCGCCTCATAGATGAATCTGCCCACCTTGGCGGGATCCTTAACGCGATCGGTCTCAACACCGCTGGACACATCGACGCCCCATGGCCGAACGGTGCGGATCACGGGAGTGACGGTATCCGGATTCAAACCACCCGCCAAGATGAATGAATATCGGTGCGCCAGTTGCTCAGCCAGCGAGAAATCCAGACTCACTCCTGACCCTCCGGGCTCACCATCCACGTGCGGTTCGATGAGACTCAGAGAGCTGGTACGCTGCATAAACTCCCCCACGACCGCCAATTCATTTTCAACCTGCTCACGTGTTTGCGAGGCGGAGATGCGGCGCGCGACAATCAATGGTTTACTGATCCGCTCCCAGTACTCCGGTGATTCCATCCCATGCAACTGCACCATGTCCAGCCCGACCTGGCCAGCGGTGGAATTGACTTCGTCCACAGGCTGATCAACGAAAACCCCGACGATGAGGGGCGCGTCGTCCACCTCCCCCCGTAGGGTGGCCACCATTTCACGGGCATGGCCAACGGAAACACGCCGCCACGCATCCGCAAAGATGATGCCGAGAAGATCGGCGCCGGCATTCGCGGCATTGATTAGATCCGTCGCCGAGCGATTGCCACACATCTTGATGACCAGACCCATCAGTCCCCTCCGGACCCGAAATTGCCTGGAAAGCCTGGAAACCGTGGTGGCCCGAATCCGCCTATCCCTGACACGCCCCCCGGCATTGGTGGCACAGGAGGTCCGCTGCCGAAGTGCGGCATCGTTTCCTCTATCACCTCCTGCGGTACAGACGCTTCCATGCCTATCAGGCGCGGAATGCGTATGGAACTGAGTTCCTGAACCTTAGCCGCAATATTCTCTGCAGTAATGAGCGATTCCCCAACCAGAATCGCGTCCGCGCCTGCCGCCCTCATACTCCTTGCGTCCTCTGTGGTGGCGATACCGCTCTCCGCCACGACGCGGCTGCTGCCGCCGACGCGCGGCGCGAGACCGTGTGTGGTAAGGAGATCGGTTTCAAAGGTGCGAAGATTCCTGTTATTGATGCCAACCAGACGCGGCTTGATGTCCAAGGCACGGTAGAGCTCAAGCTCATCATGCGTTTCAATCAGTGCCGCCATGCCCAGTTCATGCGTGAGACCCTGGTAGTCCTCCAACTGCCCATCGGACAAGCCAATGACGAGCAGCAGGATGGCGTCCGCGCCCCACAAACGCGCCTCGTAGATCATGTACTCGTCGATGACAAAATCCTTACGCAAGACGGGCGTGCCGGATTCTGCCGTCACCTCGCGCACCGCCGCGAGATCGTTCAGCGAGCCCTTGAAGAAGGGTCTGTCAGTCAGGACGGAGATCGCAGACGCGCCGTTATCGATGTATACGCGACCAATTTCGGCGGCGTCGATATCCGGAGCCAGGTCTCCCTTCGATGGCGACGCCCTCTTGACCTCGGCGATCAGATGGAGGCGATCCTCCCCAAGGGCTCCAACAAAATCGCGCGTGTCCTCGGCGTCGCGGACGCGCGCTTGTACTTCACGCAGTGGCTGAGAGGATACGCGATCCGCAAGATCCTCCCGCGTCTGCGGCAGGATGCGATCCAAATATGTGCCCGTCGTCATCGTAAGCGCTCCTTCATTAATCTGGGAGCACGACTATAATGCCACCAGTAGCGGCGTGATGCCGCGGGAGGATAGGGTATGACCAACTGGGACATGTTCAAGCTGAATGAGCCGGACCCGCATGAAGCCGTCCAGCGATATCACGGACACAAGCGTGCGCCACTTACACTGGAGCGCGCCCTTCTTGGCCTCGCAATCGTTGCTGGTATTTCTCTACTGCCTCTCATCGCCCTGTTCGTTATTGCCGCACGCGCAAACTAGGGCTTCGCATTCAACACAACCCCGTTTCGTTAGTCGATGGTGCTCGCCCGAATGAGGCGCTCAAGTCGATCGCCCGCCGCACCAGAGTCGATGGACTCGCGCGCCGTTTCCAGTCCATCCGCCAGATCATTAGCCGCCTCACCCGCTACAAGCGCGGCGGCGGCGTTGATCAACACAATGTCTCTAAACGGTCCGGGTTCACCGTTCAACACATTCACAAGAATGCGGTGACTCGTCTCAATATCCGTGCTTCGTATCTGATCCACGCCCGCGCGCGTCAACCCGAATTGCTCCGGAGTGATCTCCCGTAGCGTCACGCTGCCATCGCGGTACTCTGCCACAACCGATGGCCCGCTAAGCGCAATCTCATCCAGACCGTCCGCGCCATGTACGACGATTGCCCGCTCCGCTCCAAGTTCACTCAGCACGTGCGCGATCGTTTCAACAAGCTCAAGTCGCGGAACACCTACGAGTTGATGTCCCGCATGGGCGGGATTCGTTAGCGGGCCCAGGATGTTGAACACCGTACGAACGCCGATCTCGCGTCGCGGGCCAGCCGCGTGACGCATGGCAGGGTGGTAACGCGGCGCGAACATGAATCCAATTCCGGCGCTGTCGATGCAGTGGGCCACCTGCTCCGGTTCAAGCTCAATCCGAACGCCCGCCGCCTCCAGCACGTCCGCGGAGCCACAGGCAGACGAAGCAGCGCGGTTGCCGTGTTTGGCGACGCGCAATCCAGCGCCCGCCGCAACCAGGGCGGCGGCCGTCGAAATATTGAACGTGTGGGAAGCATCGCCGCCTGTGCCACACGTATCGAGCAGGGAATCGGCGTCGGGAACGTCCACACGCAACGCCCGGGCGCGCATAACGCGCGCAAGACCGGCGATTTCGTCCACCCCCTCCCCCTTAGTGCGCAGCGCCATCAGAAACGCGCCAAGCTGGGCCGGAGTCGCCTCCCCGTCCATAATCTCCGTCATCACCTCCTCGGACTCGGCTTGGGACATACTGCGACCTTCAATCAGATGGGCGATTGCTTCACGAATCATCGTGCAACCTCGGCTTTCAGTCGAATTACCCTCAGCTTGATCCAACTGGCGCGGTGCGGCGCTCCCAACGTGTGACGGCGGCGATGACTGCCGTTACGCCCACCAGAGCCGCGGAGAACACAAACGTTGCTTCCAGCGATATCGTATCTGCCATGTACCCACCGACCGACGGCGCAAACGCACCCACGCCTGTTGCAACGCCAAATACGAGTGACACCGTTGTCGCCTGAACGTCACGAGGAGCGAGATCCGACGCGGCGGCGAGGAATATCGCCATCAGCGAATAAACGAACAGCCCCATGATGAGGATCGTCAATATGAAGAGAGGGCCGTTTGGTACGATGCTGAGCAAAAAATTCGTTGCGGCAAGGACGAGAAGAGCCGGCAGGATGACGGCTCTTCGTCCCCACTTGTCCGACACATAGCCCATAACCGGCTGTGAGAGGATTCCCGGCAAATTCACCAGGGACATGTAAAGTCCCGCAATCTCCGTAGAGACACCAAAACCCTCACGCAGATGAATCGGCAAAAACGTGAGGATCACGCTCTGCGCTCCAGCAAATCCCCCCGCAAAGAGCAATACAAGCAGCATGCGGGGGCTTGTCAACAGATCCGTCACGCCACGTACGTAGACGCCGAACGACATCGCTTGCCCGATCTCGGCGGGAACGCGTCGCAGCACGAACCAGACGACGAATCCGAGAATCAGAGCTGGTACGAGACTTCCTTGAAAAATAAATTGCCACGTCAGAAACCCCAGCAATAGCCCTGCCGTCAATGGGCCGAGCGCCTCCCCAACGCTGCCGCCGGAACCGTGCAGCGATATTGCAAACCCTCTCCGATCCACAAATTGTCGTGATAGCGAGCCGATCGCCGCTGGATGCCACAGGGAGATGGATACGACCATCAGTGAGGTGAAAAGCGTGACAACCCAGAACGTTGTGCTGATGCCGGTAAGGAAATACATGACGCCGATACCTGCAATCGAGATGCCGAGCACGATGGCGCGCATGTGGGTGAAGCGGTCAGCGACATAGCCTGCCGGGAAATTGACAATGCCTCCGGCGATGAATCGCGCGGTGGAGAGCGTGCCAACCTGCGTATTCGTCAGCCCAAGGGCCGCCTTCATCTCCGGCAAAAGAATGAAGAACGCAGATGCCATCAGGTGCTTGATACCGTGACCGGCAACGACTGTGATGAGCAGGGTCCGTCGCTGTAGCGTGGTCAGACCCTGCGGAGCGCCTATCGCCGACGTGGAGGCGTCCTCTTCATGATGGTCGATGTTCTGCTGCACGTTTCCCACTCACTCACATCTTCAGGAAATTGCGCAGCAGATCTTTGCCAACCTCTGTCATAATGCTTTCCGGATGGAACTGAATGCCCACAACAGGGTATTCCCGGTGCTGCACGCCCATCACGATGCCCATATCGGTGTGTGCTGTGACGTCCAACTCTGCGGGCACAGTGTCCGGCAGGATGGCCAGCGAATGGTACCGTATTGCCTCGAACGGATTTGGCAGGCCCGCAAAGACACCCTTTCCGTCATGGTGGATCATGCTTGACTTGCCGTGCATGATCTCGCCCGCGCCCGCGACGGTTCCGCCAAATGCCTCGCCGATGCACTGGTGACCCAGGCAGACACCCAGGACCGGCGTGCCCCGTTCACCGAAGTATCGAGCCACGTCCTTAGAGATGCCCGCGTTGGCCGGATTGGACGGGCCCGGCGAGATGACGATCTTGCCCGGCTGCATTTCTGCGATGTCTTCGACCGTTGTCTGGTCATTGCGTGCAACAACAACGTCCTCCCCAAGTTCGGACAGATACTGGTAGAGGTTGTAGGTGAAGCTGTCGTAGTTATCCAGCAGGAAGATCACTGCGCCTTACCTTCTGATTGCGCCAGCGCGGCCCTGTTCAGCCGGCTGTTGGTCAGGTCTTCGCCCGCGTCCAGCGCTGCCAGCATCCCGCGCGCCTTGGCCAACGATTCCTCATATTCAGATAGCGGGACACTGTCATAGACCAGACCGCCACCTGCCTGCACAGTTGCGAGTCCATCCTTCATCACGACCGTTCTGATACAGATTGCCATGTCCATGTTGCCGGCATTTGAGATGTATCCGACGGCGCCGCTGTACGGCCCGCGTGCGTGGGGCTCCTTCTCCGCGATGATCTCCATCGCACGCACTTTTGGCGCACCAGACAACGTGCCCGCCGGGAAGCACGAGCGCAGCGTATCGTACGCCGTCAGGCCGTCCCGCAGCCGCCCCACAACGTTCGAGACAATATGCATCACGTGTGAATACCGCTCAATCTCCATGAGCTTGGGGACGCTGACCGTTCCGGGCATGCTGACACGGCCAATGTCGTTGCGGCCAAGATCCACGAGCATGATGTGCTCCGCCCGCTCCTTCCCGTCCGTAATCAATTCTTCAGCGAGCGCGTTATCTTCGTCCACCGTGTCGCCACGCCGCCGAGTGCCCGCTATCGGGTGTGTTGTGGCGAGACCATCCTCCACACGCACAAGCATCTCCGGCGATGAACCGATGATGTGAAAGCCGCCCATATTCAGGAAATACATATACGGCGAAGGGTTCAGAGCCCGCAGCGCCCGATAGATATCAAAAGGCGCGGCGGATGTCCGCCGCGCGAGGCGCTGTGAAAGCACGACCTGAATGCACTCACCCGCCGTGATAAGTTCCCGCGCCTCCTCAACCTGCCGCATGAACGATTCCTGAGTGTGGTTGGACGTTAGCTCGCTGCGGTAATCGTGCCCCAGACCGGGATCAAGAACTGCGTTTCCATCGATCATGCCCAATTCCAGACGGGCGTTCAGGTTCTCGATACGCTGAACGGCCTGCCTATATGAATCGTGAATCTGCTCGTCGTCGCCCTCCAGCGAGGCGTGGCTCACAATCTTGATGACATGCTTGACGTGGTCGAAAATCAGCAGCGTGTCCGTCATCATGAACACCGATTCGGGCAGCGCCATCGGGTCTGGGTTCTCATGGCGAGGGATTCGTGGTTCAAAGTGTCTGACGGTGTCGTAGGAAATGTACCCCACGGCCCCGCCGAGGAAGCGGGGGAGGCCGGGCACCTGCACGGGCTTGACGCCGCCGAGCTCATTCTCCACAAGTGTTAAGGGATCAATGCTTCCGGACGGCGTTGATGGGCCTGTTGTCAGGATCTTTGTGGGGAGGGCACCGATGAAGCTGTAGCGGGCGATGCGCTCTCCACCTTCCACGCTTTCCAGCAGGAAAGAGGGCGCCTCTTGGGCCACCTTGAGATACGCCGTGACGGGAGTCTCCATGTCCGCGGGGATGTCACGCCAGATCGGCGCGACGTTTCCCTGGCTGCGCATCGCGCAGACCTCATCCGCGCTCGGGAAATACGTCACCATCGCTGCTCCCGCCTTCCTGCTTCTATCCGACAGCCCCTGCCTGGCTCTTTGATACAAACAAAAAGCCCGTCCCTCAAAGGGACGGGTCCTCGTTCTGCGTGGATGCCCGCGGTGCCACCCTTATTCCCCCGCCATTTTTAGCGGGAGCTCTCTCTCGGTATTCCCTCGGTCTATGCAGCGGGAGTATACCGTGGGCGTGTAACGGCGCCCCAACCCGTCGGCGCCTACTGAGTGGCGAGTCTGCCTCACCCTGTTCGGGCCGCGGCTCCCGAGTCCATTCCTATCCTGCCCGGTGCCAGGATCCCACCACTTCCTGACTCTCTGTGCCCGGCGATGGATCGTACTACTCTCGTTCGTCGCCTTTGCTTTTCCTATCAAGTTTCCATGAATGCTACGTGGACGTACGGCTACCTGTCAAACGTACGGCGCCTCGTTGTACATAGACCGCCGGGCCACGTCCCAGTTGGCTCTCCATCAGCGCGGCTTCCAGCACCCGGAATCTTACCGCCCGGCATCCTGTTACGGTACGGGGGCGAACCTCATCTTTTTCCGGGTGCCAGCTATGCCCGCGTCGAACGCGCCCAAGCGTAATATGGGGCTGAAATATGCGGGAATCCATGCGCAGGCCAGCTGCACGAACTGCCTCGGCCACACCCTCCCCCAGTTCGCGCAATGAATCCAGTCCCGCTCCGAGGCCGGCCCAAATCACCTGTGTATTGTTTCGTCGCCGCGCGCCGAATGATCCCAGCGACTCAATGGTGAGATCGAAAGCGGGTGTGGGTCCGACTCTTTTGACCAGCGCTGTCATAAGGCGAGGCACACTCTCCTCCTCCATTTGGCCGAGAAATGCCAGCGTGATGTGCATGGCGTTCGGGGCGATCCACCGGACGGCGTCCCCAGTGTCTCTCTGTCTCAGGTGGTCAATGGCCATGCCGAGGTCTGCCTGAACCGTTTCTGGCGGGACAACGGCAATGAAGGCGCGAAACGGAGGCATAACCATATGGCTCTGGGATTACCTCTGGAAAGCGCCGATTCGCTCCAAGAATTCCTTGGCGTTGTGCTGCAGGACGCGTTCCGCTTCGGCCGAGGTTAGACCTGCCTGATCCAGATAGCGGATCATGCGCTCCTGCGGCATCAGGGGAAAGTCCGTGCCAAACAGGAGTCGATCCAGGCCGATGGAGTTGATGAGGGCCCGTACGGCGCCCGCCGCATAAAGATATGGCATCGCCGCAGTATCCACGTAGACGTTGGTGAATACACCCTCGGACGAGCGGAGGTTCGCATAGAAGGGGAGGCCGCCACCGGCGTGTGCGAGGATGATGGGTATCTCTGGGAGGCGTTCCAGCAGGCCGTAGACTCGCTCAGGCGTTGCCGTCCCCTTGCCGGGGTATGCGTGACCGACGGGTTCAGACGTGTGCAGCAACAGACCCATGCCATGCCCGCGAATATGGTCTGCCAGCGCATCGAGTGCCGAGAGTTCAAGTTCGAAAAGCCCTTGTGTGTCGGCCCGTAGCTCACCCAATCCCCGCACGCCGGCCGCAGCGAGACGGTCGATCTCCGCCAGGGATTCATCGAGGGAATCACGCGGCGCGATGGTTCCGAATCCCGTCACGCGACTCGAATACTGCTGGACGGCTTCAATGATCGCATCGTTACCCTCACGACACGCCGTACTGGAACTCCAACCGAACCCGCAGGCGATTGAATGGGCAATTCCTGCCGCGTCCATCGCGTTGATGAGTTGATCCGTGACGATGATCCGTGCATCCGGCGCCTGATACATCTCATGGAACACGGGATCCAGCGAAAAATAACGGAAACGATCCTCCGCCACCGTAGGCGGAAAGATATGAACGTGCGCGTCAACGCGTCCTATCGTGCTCATCGGCTAAAGTATAGGGAAACAGCCGATGGACGATTAGTTCGATGGATGATGGAGCGGCATGACCCAGACAGTGGATGACAAGCTAAGGCCGGTCCAAACGCCACCTTCTCGCTCTCGTGTGGCGATTGTGTACACGACGCCGGAGACGGTGTTGGATGATGTCGGCAGAGTAATGCGCATGGCCGGCTATGAGGAGACACTGAGCCCGGCGGCCGCCACGCTCCTGAAAATCAATATCTCCTGGCAACTCTGGTATCCGGCCTGTTCCACCACGCCATGGCAGCTGGATGGTGTGATCAAGACCCTGAAAGAGGACGGCTTTCAGGATATTATCGCTGCGCACAACGGGACGGTTGTCGTTGATGCCAAAGTGGGTGAGGTCAACAACAAGCTCTTACCGGTCGTTGAGGAGCACGGGATCCAGAATACACACCTTGAAGACGTCGAATGGATGGAGTTTCACCCAGGTGTGCCGCTACGGGTGCTCGGTGACATCTTTCCCGAAGGCCTACGCATACCCGCTCTCTTTTCCGGCAAGAACATCATCCATCTGCCCACCGTCAAAACACACGTCTTTACGACGATGACTGGCGCAATGAAGAACGCCTTCGGTGGACTGCTAAACCACCGCCGCCACTGGACCCACTCCGTCATCCACGAAACACTCGTCGACCTGTTGGCGATACAGAAAGAGATTCACCCTGGCATTTTTGCGGTGATGGACGGCACGTTCGTCGGGGACGGCCCGGGCCCGCGTGCGATGAGATGGCAGATGAAGAACATCTTGTTGGCCTCTGCGGACCAAGTTGCCATTGATGCTGTTTCCGCAAAACTCATGGGCATCGATCCCATGTCCATTAAATTTATCCGCATGGCGCATGAGGCAGGACTTGGGACCGGCGATATTCGAGAAATCGACATCGTTGGCGAGGACGTGTCACAAGTCAACTGGAACCTCAAAGCAAGCGAGGATACATTCGCGAGCCGGGGACAGAAACTCATATATTGGGGCCCGCTCAAGCGCCTGGAGCATCTGCTATTGCGGACAATCATCGCACCGTGGTCGTACCTTGCATCCAATCTGTATTTCAATGGGTATTGGTACAATGTGATTGGGCGGGGCAGGGTACGCAAAGCCTTGGAAACGTCTTGGGGCAAGCTGTTTCGTTCATACTAGACGAGGTTGTGTTGCGAACTGCGGCGCGTGTGATGCGACAGCGATGTAGAGTGTAAGGCACTAGGAAGGTCCGCCATGGCGGAGGAAAAGCTCGAACGGGAAGCAACGGCGCTGGAGGACGAGAACGGGCCTCTCGGCTTCATTGAGTCTGGCCATGATGACCGAATATGGCAGCGGGTCTTGAAGGGAGCTCTGGCCGTTCCGGGGGTCAAGGTAAAGCGCGAGAGTTTTTTGCGATCAGCCTTGAGCAATATTGCCGTTCCGGACCAGTTGGACGTGGCGGTTGCAACACGGCCAGCGCTGGCCGGAATTGACCCCGCTAAGATCGATAAGCGGGCGAATGCCCTCATTCGTAAGCACGTCGCCCGTGCCTCTGGTATTTCGTTTGCAGTCGGCATACCTGGCGGGTTCGCCATGTTGGGCACTATTCCGGCCGATCTCGCGCAGTACTTCTATCACCTGACGGTTATGGCCCAGGAGTTGGCCTACCTGCATGGCTGGCCAGATCTCACGCATGATGGTGAATTGGACGAGATTGCTCAGGCAGATATCACCATGTTCATTGGTGCGATGATGAGCATCGGCGCGGCAAAGCAGGGCTTACAGCAACTATCCACACGTACAATGGCCCACCATGCCTCAGCCATGTTGGCCAAGCGTGTTGGCCGCCACATTGGCCTCAAGATCACGAAGGCCACGTTTACCCGAGGGTTTGCGAAGGCGATCCCTCTGCTGGGTGGATTCATTGGCGCGGGCATGACGGCTTCGACAATGCTGCCAATGGCGCGCCGCCTCAAGCAGGACCTCGCGTCTCTGGAGTACGCCCAACCTGAAACTCCCGTTGAGGAAGCGGGAGAATAACGCCTCGGAATTACTGGCACCGGTGAATACGCTTACCGGGCCCGCTCTTTACGAATAGCGATAAAATCCTCGCGCCGCCACCGATAAGGCGAGTGAGTGATTGTCCCCGGGGTACTAACCGTCTCAAGCAGATTCAGCGCGTCCTCTACAATCGTTCGCTGCTGGGTGACGTTGCCCGGCTGCCCGAAGGGCTGCCCATATGGGTGTCTGACGTAGAGCGTGCGCGGTGGCTTGATGCGCATCGGCTGTTGCAGTCCCTGATTCACCACGACGGTCGAAATTCCATGCTCCTCCAGCACCCGTGCGAGCAGCCCACCGGACTGATTGCAGATGGGTCACGTGGTGCCAATGAGTGCCGCATCAACTCCGTCTGCACGCAGAATGCGCGCCACATCTGGCGCCGTTTCCGTCATGAGGCGCGGAATGTTGGCGCCAATGATGTAGCCCATGAATCCGAACGCCTTCGCCGCCAGCGACCCTATTGCCCCTTCGCCCTCCATCTCCCGCATTCGTTCAATGGGAAAGACGACGTTTATATCCATTTCCGCGTTCGATTTGTCGTAATGCTCGTGAAAGACGGCAAGGTCAGAACTCGGTGCTGTGGATGGGATAACCCGGAAGGACGGGTCATCATCAATGAACGGTTCCTGCGACTCCCGTACATAGACACCGCCCGTTGTCAGCAAGGCAATACGGGCCTCTGATAGTGAGCGATCGAATGGCGCCCAAGGTGTCGAATCAAATGAAATGGCATTGGGATTCACGTGTGAGACAAGGTCGTCCTCCCATGCGCTGAGGTAAGCGTCAACCCGCGCCCAATCGCCGTCGTCGTGGGAGAGCAGTGCCACCTCATACAGGCCGTTGAAAAACCGCACTGCCTCGTCTTCGGGGAGACGATCCACACGGATCTTGGAAAATGCCATGTTCTGAACAGAGGGTGGAAGGCGTCCCAGTGCACGCAGTTCGATAGGCATCAGTGTGGCACCACTCTTCAGTCCATCAGGCGCTAGGCAGGCCGCCAGAAGTCGTACACGAGCGCAAGCTCCTTGAGATAGGCCTCCTCATCAGTGCAGTCCCACGTACGCACCTCACGAATGATCTCGCACAACTCCGCCGGGGGGCGCCGGTTATGACTATTAACGGCGACGACGCTGAGAAGTGGCCTTTGGGCTTCCGCCTCTCTGTCTGCGACATGTGTTAGCACGGGCAGGCAATTTATGGCGTTGAACCCGTCAACTCCCAGCTGCGCGGCGAACTGCGTGTACGTAACCCGCTGCCCGTTCCTTGCGATCGGTATCAGGATCTGCCGCGCGCGTTCCACCAAAGTTGGGTCAATTGGGGGTTCCGCCGTCGTTTCATCCGTCACGTCGTCCCTGGCCTCTTACTTATGGAGAGCCTGATAAATCTTCTCGGCAGTGATTGGCAAACTTTCCACCCGCACACCAATTGCGTCTGCAACAGCGTTCGCAATGGCTGGAGCGGCCATACTATTCGCATGCTCGCCAATGCCACGCGCCCGCAGGGGGCCGTGACCATCGTCGGACTCCATGACGACGATCTCCAGGCTAGGAATATCTCGAGCAGTTGGGAGTTTCATGTCAGCGAAGGACGGATTCATCACCCGCCCGCTCTCATCGTAGAATAGTCCCTCCATCAGCGCGGATCCGATGGACTGGACGATCCCGCCCTCAATCTGGCTGGTAAACCCCATTGGGTTCAGCACGCGGCCCGTCTCATGCACGGCGGTATAACGCAGCGGAGTAATTTCCGCCGTGTCCCCGTCTACCGCGACATCAACCACGTGTACCCCGTAGCCGTTCCAGGGACTGTCAAAGCCCTCCATCTCGTCTGTTCTTGCGCCAATCGGCTCACCAAAGCGCCGCGCAATCTCCTCAATAGCAATGCGATCGTTCGGATTCGCCCTGTTGACGACATGACCCGCCTCCAACGTCAGCATCTCCTCAGACCACCCCATGAACTCTGCCGTCAGCCGTTGAAGGCGACCCTTCACTTCCTGAGTAGCGTTGAAGCCGGCCGTGCTAAACATGCGCGCGCCACGACTCCCCGCAATGCCCATATCTCCCGTCTTGCCCTCACGCGTCGACCACGTGACAACGTCAATGCGGTTGAGCGGCACATCGAGCTCGTCTGCGACGATCTGCGCGATGATGGTGCCGGTTCCTGTGCCGGGGTCGAACACAGGATGGTTGACCTCGACGCGGCCATTCTCCATGACCTTGACTGCCACGCTGCCGGTCGCGCCAATCTGGGAGTGACTGCCAATAGCGACGCCGCGCCCGACACCCTCCGGCTTGGGGTCGTAATACCCGGCCGCCTCCGCCGCGCGCCGCAGCACCGAGCCGGCCTGCACGTTCTGCCACTCCTCGCCCGTCGGGTACTCCTCACCGGGCTCTACGACGTTATGCATCCGAAAATCCATCGGATCCATCCCAATTGCTCGCGCCAGTACGTCCATGTGGGATTCACCGGCAAAATGCCCTTGCACGTGTCCGGGAGCCCGCGCGTACGTGCAGGGTGACGTGTTGGTGTAGACCTGATGAGAATCCACCTTGACGTTCGCGATGCGATATGGCCCGACGATCTCAATGATCCCTATGATGGCAGGCAGGGGGGCGTAAGCAGCGTAGCCGCCCCCAGCAAAGTGAATCTCAGATTCCCAAGCCGTGATCGTACCATCGTTCTTGACGCCAGCCTTGACTCGCATCGTTGCGGGATGGCGCATCGTCATGTTCTGGAACTCTTCGTCGTACTCGATTGTCCACTTGATCGGGCGCCCTGTTCGTTTGGTGAACTCATACGCAAGCGCGACGTCCGTGCCTGAAGACTTACCTCCAAACGATCCGCCAACGTAGTTGAAATTGAAATTGATCGCGTCGCCATCAAGTTCATAAAGGCGTGCCAACTCCTGCTGCGCGCCCGTCGGCGAATCATTCGCGTTCCAGACCTGTACAATGCCCTCCTCATCCACGAACACCAAGCAGGCGTGCGGCTCAAGGTAGCCCTGGTGGAGTAGGGGCGTCTTATACGTTCGCTCAATGACGTGATCGGCGGCAGCGAACCCCGCTTCAACCTCGCCCTTTGCAAAGTGGAGGCCGGCATAGCGGTTCGGGTGCTCATCGCGTGGCGGCATACCTTCGTAGGATCCCGCCTCGGGATGCAGAATGGGCGCGTCAGCTGCCATTGCTTCTGCAGGTTCGATGATGGCGGGCAGTTCCGAATATTCGATCTCGATTAGCGCAACGGCTTGCTGCGCTATGTCCTCGTCGTCTGCCACAACAGCCCCGACCTTGTCGCCAACCAGCATCACGCGATCCCACGCGAGTAAAGGCATGTCCTTGATCATCGCGCCCGTCCTCATGTCCTTGACGTCCTGCCCTGTAAGGACGAGATGCACACCCGGCAGAGCCGCGGCGGCCGATGTATCCACTGAAACAATGCGTGCGTGCGGGAACGGGCTGCGCAGGATCTTCATCCACAACATACCCGGCACTTGCGCGTCGAGGCCGTAGATAGCTGAGCCTGTTACCTTTTCAGGCCCATCGACGCGCGGAACGGATTGGCCAACAAGCTTAGAACCGCCACTCTCGGCAGTAGATGTCAATGTCTTCCCCCCCCCGAAACTCTAGTAGTCCTGTTCAGCGCGTATTGTAACGCACGGGCGCCATTTCCGGCGCCTCTGGCAGTCCGCGCGCGCCCGCTGCTACACTGGTTGTGTTGCGGGTGAACGCAGATTCGCGCCCAAGGGAGGACTCTAATGCCGACGATCCCGACGAACGGAATCGACACAGCTTACACAGATCAGGGTCAGGGTGATGGGCCGGCCGTTGTTCTGATCCATGGCTTTCCCTACAACAAATCCATGTGGGATGACCAAGTTGCGGCCTTGTCTGCCACGCACCGCGTCATCACGTATGACCTGCGCGGCCACGGCGAATCTGGCGCAACAAGCGGGCCATACACCATGGAGATGCTCGCGGACGATCTCCATGACTTGATTGAGTCACTTTCTCTGGGAGAAGTTGCCCTGGGCGGATTCTCCATGGGCGGGTATGTTGCACTCGCATTCGCCCGCGCCCACCCGGAGCACCTCGCCAGACTCATGCTGCTGGATACCCGCCACCTACCCGACTCCGAACAGGCGAAAGAGGGTCGTGAGAACCTGGCCAAACAGGTTGAAGAAAACGGCGTTGGCGGTGTTGCCGAGGCGCTACCGGCCCGAATGCTGACCGAGGCGACCGTGACGGGCCGGCCAGCAGTCGCGGCGAAGGCCTCTGATATGATCCGCGCCGCCTCCGCAGAGGGCGTCGCAGGCGTGGCGCGTGGAATGGCGCTTCGCCGTGACCAGACAGACATACTTGGCGGAATCACGGTGTCCACGCTGATCGTGGTCGGTGATCAGGATGGAATCACGCCACCGGCTGACGCGGAGGCGATGGCTGCCATGATTCCCAATGCAACGCTCGTCACAATTGCTGACGCCAATCACCTCTCTAACCTGGACAAGCCGGACGAATTCAATAAGGCCCTGATTGACTTTCTCACCGCCTGAACCACATTTCTCACAGGTCGGCCTTGAGACGGTACCGCCCGGTCAGAGATTCCCACCCACACGGCTTGACCTGAGCAGAGAGAGTGTTTGTAAGATCCTCGATTCTCTGGATGCGGGTCTCCCGAGTGAGTTGAATGGAAATGAACTGCTTTCCCCCTCCGTCATCGCGTCGCTTTCGCTTGGCGCAATCCTGCGCCACGTGAAGCTCCCGGCAAGCAGTGTCCACATCTCCCAGGGAATCAACATAGAGAGAGCTATTCACGTCGGGTCGGATGTCGTCTGCGAGGCCGTGGTGACTTCGACGTTTGACCGAGGAGGCCTGACCTTCGTAACGCTAGACTTCCGTGTTGAAAGCCTCCAAGCCGGCCAGCCCGACGGAGGAGAACTTCTCGCAACGGGTTCCGGAACTGTCATGTTTCCCAGCAGCGAAACTACTGCATAACACCATGATGAATGACAAGGCCGCGGCCGTCTTTGAACGCTCCGTCACACAGCAGCGCATCGCCGCGTATGCAGTGGCTTCCGGTGATCACAATCCGCTTCACACTGACGCCAAGTTCGCGGCGACGACGCAATTTGGTGGGACCATCGCGCACGGCATGATACTGTTCGGATACATGTCAGATGCCCTCTCCGTTTCGTACGGCGCGGCGTGGGCGGCAACTGGCAGCATTCGTGCTCGCTTCCGCGCTCCTGCCCGTCCGGGCGACCATGTTTCAGTCGCTTTTCAGGAGCGCGCGCGCGAACCACAGCGAGATGGCACAATAAAGGTGCGCTGCATCGTAGAATGTTGGAAAGTCGAGCCGCCGGAGAGACTCGCGACAGGCGATGCAACCCTGACATTGACTCAATAGGAAATTCTCGAGGCGAGCAGTTGCCGCCACCAGTTAGGAGGACGAGATTGTGACGATGACCCCGCCGGATGGACGCGGTTTCCGTGTAGCCCTTGACGCGATGGGGGGTGATTACGCACCCGTCGAAACGGTCAAAGGCGCGATCACAGCCGCACAGAACGGCACGACCGTTTTCCTAGTTGGTGTGCCCGAGCGCATCCAAGCAGAGTTGGACAAAGAAGATAGTAGCGGACTCGCCATTCAGATCGTCCCATCTGATGATGCTATTGGAGAAACCGAACAGCCTGCACTGGCTTTGCGCCGCAAGCCGAAGGCCTCGGTTCTCGTCGCCACCGGCCTGGTCAAAGAGGGAATGGTGGATGCCGTTGTTAGCATGGGCTCCACCGGCGCGCTCATGGCCAGCGCACATTTCCTTCTGGGCACTCAGGAGAATCTGGATCGCCCCGTGCTTGGCGGGCCCGCACTGGGGTATGCGCCGAGCACGATATGGCTGGACATGGGCGCAAACGTTGATGCGCGTCCGAATCAGTTCCTGGATTTTGCCGCCATCGGCGTCGCAACTGCCCGTGCCTACCTGGGAATCGAGAACCCCACTGTTGCTCTCCTCAACGTCGGCGAGGAACCGACGAAAGGTTCACGGCAGGTCAAGGAGGCCTACGCGGCTCTGCAAGAGCGTTCCGGCCTGACCTTTATCGGCAATGTGGAGGCGCACGAGGCTGTGCAGGGTAAGGTCAATGTCGTTCTTGCCGATGGCTTTGTTGGGAACGCGCTGCTCAAGTATAGCGAAGGCCTCGGCGTCGCGATTGCCAAAGACCTTGTTGAGCGTCTCACGCCGCACCTTGGCCCGGAAAAGACACAGGACATCGCGATGGATATCTTCCGGAAGATCAATCTGATGGAGACGGCTGGTGGGCCGATACTCGGCGTGAACGGAATCGTCATCGTCGGGCATGGCAGGGCGCGTGCGCAAATGGTTCACGGAGCCATTCGCACGGCGCAACTGATGAAGGATCATAACGTCGTTGCGGCCATCGGCGCTGAGTTGAAAGCCATTCACATGCGCAACCAGACCGAGGCATCGGCCGCTTCGGCGGGAGTCTAAGCCCATGCAGAGCCAGGTTGAGCCTGCTACTCAGGAATCGCGTGAACTCGCTGGGCACGTCGCCCTCGTTACAGGCTCTGGCCGCGGTATTGGCAAAGCCATCGCCCTTAAGCTCGCCTCCATGGGTGCCAACATCGCCGTTAACTACAATGCTAGCGAGTCCCTTGCGCACGGAGTCGTCGAAGAAATAAAGGGACTCGGTGTCGAAAGCACCGCGTTTCAGGCGGACGTTTCACGCACAGATCAGGTCGAGAAGATGGTCACCGGCACCATAGAGGCATTTGGCAAGGTGGATATCCTCATCAACAATTCCGGCATCATTCGTGACAAGCTACTGCTGCGCATGACCGATGAGGACTGGGACACGGTTATCGGAACGGATCTGCGCGGGCCGTTCCTCTGCACGCGCGCTGTACTCCGTTCCATGATGCGGGAGCGCTGGGGCCGCATCGTCAACATCTCTTCGGTTGTCGCATTGGCCGGCAACTCTGGCCAGTCCAACTATGCCGCCGCCAAATCTGGCCTCACCGGCTTCACCTACAGTGTGGCCAAAGAACTGGCGCCGCGAAACGTCACCGCCAACATCGTCGCTCCCGGCTACATCTCCACGGACGTCACGGAAAACCTGCCGGAAGAGATCAAACGGCAACTTACTGATCACATTCCCCTGGGCCGACGTGGCCATGCATGGGAAATCGCGGAAATGGTGGCGTTCCTCTGCACAGATCGCGCCGCGTACATCACTGGACAGCTCATCTCCGTGGACGGCGGACTCGCCCTTACGGGCTAAGATAGGAACACAGCGTGCAGCCACGATCCGGTCAGATAATCGGATAGCTTCCGCATGCGCGTCATAGACATTTCCGTCACATTGAAGTCCCTCCGGGACGGTATGCACGTCTATCCAGGCGACGTGCCGTACTTCACGAACCCCGAAAAGACTATTCACAAGGACGGCATGAGGCTGTCACGGCTCGAAATGGGTTCCCATAACGGCACGCATGTGGATGTGCCGGCCCATTACATTGAAGGTGGCGTCGAAACTGAGGTTCTACCACTGAACCTCCTCGTTGGCCCGGCATGGGTGGCTGACCTGACCGGTGTTCCAGAAGGAATGGGCATCACCGTTGAGCATCTGGAAGGTGCGATGCCGGACACGTCCGTGGAGCGCCTTCTGCTGAAAACGCGAAACTCTGCCCTGTGGCACAGGGATTACTTTCAGCCCCGTTTCGTGTTTCTAACGCCTGAGGCGGCCGAATGGCTTGTGCAACAGGGCGTGCGGTCTGTGGGAATCGACTATCTATCCATCGAGAAATTTGCTGGGCAAAGCAAGGCGGCCCACCTCGCCATCCTCAGTGCAAATGGCCTCATCATGGAAGGCCTTGACCTCTCCGAGGCCGAGGGGCAGCGAGAGTATACGCTAGTCTTCCTTCCGCTCAAGGCACCCGGCCTCGACGGCGCTCCGGCACGCGCAGTTCTTTTGGCAGACTGACTCCTTCAAGACCGCAAACGATACAGGACCCGTAAAAGAGAAGGGAGGCCTCGCTTAATCACGAGGCCTCCCTTCCCAAGACAAGTAAACTCAGGCAGTTGAGCCAATCTCCAGCCTATGCGTCTCGGACGTTGGCTCCAACAGCCGATCCAGGCCACGCGCAGAGCGATGGCGAATCGACCAAGAGTTGCACGGCATCATCGTCACAACTCATGTCCTCATTACCACCAATATGATA
Organism: Dehalococcoidia bacterium; assembly: GCA_965224255.1. GTDB lineage: Bacteria > Chloroflexota > Dehalococcoidia > UBA6926 > UBA6926 > VXMO01. The sequence goes on along the minus strand of CBDCYO010000005.1, from coordinate 463,318 downwards.
ATGGCAATATAAACTTTGGTGAATATTCGTCAAGAGAACACGACGGAAAATCCAGAGGAAAGTGTGTTTAGCCGGCGCCGGCAGCGTTGAGGATGTCGAAGAACTCGGCGAGAATTCCCGCCGTCGCACCCCAGATGCGATGACCATCGTGATGAAACTCGTACCCCATCACGGTGGTTTGGCCGTACGTCAGCGGCTGAGGCCCCCTCCCGTACGTCTCCCACAGGTCCGCAAACGGAACCTCGAGGATGCTGTTCACCTCGATACGGTTGTGGTCGTAATCAGCGCCGGGTGTTACATAGCCCACGAACGGTGTGATGTGGTAGCCCGTCCGCGTCGTATGATCGTTCAGCCGACCGAGTACCTCCACGCGCTCCGGCTCGATGCCCACCTCTTCGTGAGTTTCGCGGATGGCCGTGTACTGGATCGTCTCATCCTCCGGATCGCGAGCTCCACCTGGGAAGGAAACCTCCCCTTTATGGTGCTCCACGCGGGCTGTCCGAACTGTAAAAAGGATGCTTGTCTCCGTCGGCCCGTCGATGATCGGCACGAGGACCGCGGACGGCATCAGGGATGATCCATCGATGAGGTCAGGGATGTAGGATTCGAACGCCGCGCGTATGGTATCCGGGCTGAGCGGAGGGCGCTGCAACGGGGCAGTCATGCAAAGAGTATACCGCCAAGCTGATGGATTTGATGCATGCGCGGCGTTGCGGCACGGGGTAGAATGGCGGCATAAGTAGGATAGAATGCGGGCATGGTATCCAGGGGACACAAGGAGATGAAGCGATGAGTGAGCGTCTCCATCGTGAAATAGAGGACATCGTCGAAAAGGCAGGGAACCTGCCGCCTCCTCCACGCCGAGCGCGGCACGTGATACAAGGGAGATCCACTCACGATTCGGGTCGTTCCGGCGCCAGCCCGATGCGGTTTGCGCTTATTCTCGGTGTCGTACTGCTCATCGGGGTCGCCCTGCTGGTCAGCATGTCCGGCTCACTGGGTACAGCGCTCGCCCTCGGAGCTCTTATCCTGCTTGGGGCGGCCTACATCAGCTATTTCAGGAATGGACGGCCTGCGCAACGGCTGGCAGATGGTAGTGAGAAGCGATGGCGCGGTCAGACAGTTTACGAGCCGCCACGTTCCCCATCCATTCTTGAGCGCCTTCGGAGCTGGCGTAATCGTCGCCGCTAGGCTTTAGGCCGTAACCGCGGCGGGTGCCGCTGCCTCACTCATCAGCACAAGTTCCCGCATGAGGCGGCGTGTATCGTTGCGCCAGTCCGTGATGTTCGCTGCAGACAGCCGTAGCTGGAGATGGCCAACAGTGACGCTCGACAGCAGGTTGCGAATTCTTTCACGATCAAGCCAATGAACGTCCCTGAGACGTACGACAATGTCTGCCCCCTCAGTCGTGATCGCTCGTACCATGCCTCGCAACTGTCCCGTTTGCGCGCGAATCTCTACAGCTAGCAGGAGGTCACTGACGCGAGCTGGCAGAGGGCCAAAACGGTCGAGCAGCTCCGCCCGGACATCTTCAACTATCGCCGGATCGATAAGATTGGCCAGTCTTTCGTAGACGGCCAGCCGGGTTCCGGTGTCCTCGATGTAGTCGGTCGGAATGCGGGCATCGCCGGGGAGATCGACGGGCGCGCGCGCTGCTCCGGCAGCCAACAATGATTTTCCTGTGGCCAGCCCAAGTGCGTCCGGCGTGTTGGAAGAATTCCCCTTGCGAACTTCCTCGATGGCCTCCGCAAGTAGCCGCGTGTAGAGATCAAAGCCAACGGCCGCGACGTTACCACTCTGCTCCGCGCCGAGGATGTTGCCCGCGCCACGTATCTCCAGGTCTTTCATGGAGATGCGGAACCCTGCACCGAGCTCCGCGGCGGACAGAATGGCGCGTAGGCGACTCTCTGCGGTCGGTGTCAGCACGCGATCCCGCCTGAAGAGGAAGTAGGCAAAGGCGCGGATGGATGAACGCCCCACGCGTCCCCGCAATTGATACAGCTGAGTGAGTCCGAGCCGATCCGCGTCACTCACGATGAGCGTGTTCGCGTTGGGCATATCCAACCCGGCCTGGATGATGGTTGTGCAAATCAGGACATCGCACTCGTGGGCCGTGAATGAGTCCATGGCTTTTTCCAGCGAGTCAGGAGACATTCGTCCGTGCGCCACACTAAACGTGGCTTCCGGCACAAGCTCCTGCAGACGCTGTAGGACCTGGCTGATGTCCTGTATGCGGTTGTGTACAAAGAAGGCCTGACCGCCCCGATCCGTCTCACGGAGGATCGCCTCGCGGATCGTCCGATCTTCATGCTCCGCGACAAACGTCGTCACCGGAATGCGCTCCTCCGGTGCAGTGTCGATGCGGCTCATATCCCTGATGCCGAACAGTGCCATGTGAAGTGTGCGGGGAATTGGCGTAGCGGTCATCGTGAGCACATCGACGGTTGCCCGCATCTTGCGCAGGTGCTCCTTGTGCCTCACGCCAAATCGTTGTTCCTCGTCGATGATGACAAGTCCCAGATTCTGAAAGCGCACGTCTTTCGAGAGCAGGCGGTGCGTACCAATAACGATATCGATTTCGCCACGCGCCAAGGCTGACACGGTCTCTTTCTGTTCCGCATCTGTGCGTAAACGGGACAGAAGATCCACGCGCAGCGGGAATGCCTCGAGCCGCTCCATGAACGTGCGGTAGTGTTGCTGTGCCAACACCGTTGTTGGCACCATGACGGCAACCTGTGACCCGGCCGCCACTGCCTGGAAGGCGGCGCGCACAGCCACTTCCGTCTTGCCGTATCCAACGTCGCCGCAAATCAGGCGATCCATCGGGCGATCCGCCGCCATGTCCGATTTCACTTCGTTGATGGCCTCAAGCTGATCCTCCGTTTCCTGATAGGGAAATGAACTCTCCAGTTCCCACTGCCAGGCCGCCTCACCGGTGAATGGCACGCGCGAGACGGTTTCCCGCTCTGCATAGATCCGTAAAAGCTCTTCGGCGAACTTCAGCGTGTCCTCTTTGACCCGCCTCTTGGTGTTGCGCCACTCAGTCCCGCCGAGTCGTGTTAGGGACGGCGCACCCCTCGTCCCTGTATACCGTGTTAGCCGGTCTACCTGATCTGTTGGTACATAGAGCATGTCCCCGGCGGCGTAGCCGAGCACCAGGTATTCCCGTTCACTGCCGTCAACAGTCCGCTCGATGGTTCCAGAGAACCGTGCGATGCCATGCTCAATGTGAACAACGTAGTCACCCTCTGCAAAATCTGAAAGGAAGGCGTCGCGTCGTACGACGCGACGCCGCACTGGGCGTGGTTGCTTGATAAATCCAAAGACCTCCGTGTCGGAGAGGGTCAGGATCGATCCATGGACGCCCGATTCGCCGCCACCGAGTTCCCAGCCCTCTGCCAGCGCGGTCTGAACGAGCACAAGGCTGCCCGGCGTCGGGACAGCGTCCATGTCCATTCGAATTGACAGGTCATGACCATTTTCCCGCAGCAACTCCGCGAGTCGTTGAGCCTGCAATGATGCAATGACGACAGCCTTCCCCTGGTGGCGTGCCCGCATGATGTCCGCGCTGACGCGGTCAATCCGTCCGCCATACGTCTCGGGCGGCGAGAAGCCCATGTTGCCAAACGAACGTGCGCCTTCACTGGACGTCTCCGGTGACGCGTACGCGAACGGCTCCAGATGCAGGCGACGTGGCATGTCAGCGAGCGATAATTCCAGCCGTTCAGATGTCGCGATGGGGCTGGGAAAATTGCGGGACAACTTGCCCCGTTCGATTTGTCCACTTTGGATTTCCTTACCGCGCCTGATAACTTCGTCCAACCGCGCCCGTACGCTGACGGGCCGGTCAACGATGATCACAGTCTCGTCCGGCAAATGGTCAGTGAGAATGGAACGATGAAAATAGGGGATAAAGAATCCCATGCCGGGTACGGCTGCCCCATCCGCAAATCGTTGCAGGTCCTCCCGGAAGACAGCCGCCTCTTGGGCGCCAAGGCCGTCCAGATCGACTGCCGGCGCATTTCTGACAGCCAGTGGCATCAGTTCCAGCGCCGGCGTGACAATGATTCCTTCCACCTCCACCGTAGAGCGCTGCGTCGCAGCGTCAAAAGATCGGATGCTGTCGATCACATCACCAAACAACTCGATTCTCACGGGCGCACCGGCCTGGGGTGGCCATATATCGACGATTCCGCCCCGCCGGCTCACCGTTCCCGGCGTTTCGATAGCGGGCACCGGCTCATAACCCAGTTCGACCGCATTGCTGAGGATGCCATCGATGTGGATTGACTCGCCAACCGCCAGCGTAAACGTCTGCTGGTGGAAGTCATCCGGCGGCACCGTCGCCGCTGCTGCGGCATATGCGCTCGCGATGATGAACGGGGCAGGGCGCGCAACGATTTCTTGTAATCGAGCCTCGTGCACGTTCTTCCTAAAGTCCGCCAGGGCCGCCAGCGCCCGCAGACGCTCTCGTGTCGTCGTCGCATCATTGGCCAGCTGCTCGTAGGGCAGGGCGTCCGGCTCCGGATACGACATAACAGCGCTGGAAGCGGCCCGCGGCACATACGCGCTGACCTGTTCATAGGCGCGGCGCGCGTCCTCCGCGCCTGCATGGAGCCAAAGAATGGGTCGTCCCAGATCCCGCCATAGGCTCGCGGCGATGAATGGTGTTGCACCCTGTAGTGGATCGAGCGCAATTGGCTCCGATTGTCCCGCGCGCAGCGCCTCAATCAACCGACGGTACGCGTGGCGCCGGCGCAATCCCTCAGACAGCGCGGCGAGGCTCATGCGCTGTTCCCTGGCACATTTTCTGCGAGCGGACCATGCGAGACGTGGCCACCACGTGCATCGCCGTCACGCGCTCTACTCAAACACATGTGATTTGCGCCTGTCCTTAACATCAAAAACCCCACTACGCGGGCTCCGTACACAACAGTGTAGCGGGATACGAAACGGCGTGAGGAAAGCGGAAAACATGCTGTCTCTTGTCCCCATGCGACGCGTCCCCGTATCATTTAGCTACCAGATGGCAGGTCGCCCAGCGCGCGGATAGCTCGGACAGTCTGTTTCAGGAGAAGGTGCAGTGAATCGAGTCGTACTAACAGGTGTCGGCATGGTGACGCCCCTCGGTCTCAATACGCAGGGTACGTGGGATGCTCTGCTTGCTGGCGAGTCCGCCGCGGGCACGGTCTCCCTCTTTGACGTGGAGCCGTTCCCCGCGACGAGCGCATGCGAGGTTAAGGGCTTTGATGCCTCCTCATTCATGAACCCCAAGGAAGTTCGACAGACGGACCGCTATATCCAATTCGCCATGGCAGCAGCCTTCGAAGCCGTAAGGAACTCGGGGCTGGAGATCACTTCGGCTAACCGCGATGATGTTGCGACGATCATTGGCAGCGGCTACGGTGGGATTGGTAGTATGCAGACCGCTGTCGAGACTCTAACGGCGCGTGGTCCGGGCAGGGTGAGCCCGTTCCTGATGCCGATGATGGCCGCTGAAATGGGCGCCGCCAAGGTATCCATCGCGCTTGGGGCGCGTGGCCCGGCGTACTCCGTTACGTCATCCTGTTGCTCTGGTTCCGATTCCATCGGCGCGGCGGCAGGACTCATTCGTCGGGGCGATGCAGCCGTTGCCCTCACCGGTGGCGCAGAGGCCACGATTACACCCATTGCTTTTGCCGGTTTCAGTCAGGCCGGTGCCCTTTCCACCAAGCGCAACGACGATCCAGCCCGTGCCTCCCGCCCATTCGATGCAGATCGCGATGGCTTTGTGATGGGCGAGGGCGCCTGTGTCCTCGTGCTGGAAGACTTGGAACACGCGACGGCGCGCGGAGCGCCGATCATCGCGGAACTCGCTGGCTTCGCCTCCACGGCGGACGCCTACCACATAACACATCCGGCAGAGAACGGCGAGGGTGCCGTCCGCGCGATGCGCAAGGCGCTGTCCAGCGCCGGCATCTTACCCGGAGAACTCGGCTACATCAACGCGCATGGAACGTCCACGCCCGTCAACGATCGGGAAGAAACCAAGGCAATCAAGACGGTTTTTGGTGAGGCGGCGTACGGTGTCCCCATATCCTCGACCAAGTCCATGCACGGACACCTGCTCGGTGCGGGTGGGGCGCTTGAGGCTGCCATCTGTGCCCTCAGCGTCGCGCACAACGATATCCCGCCGACGATCAATCTTGAGCATGCTGACCCGGATTGTGATCTAAATTACACGCCCCACGCTGCCCGTTCCGGCCCCGTGGCCAGTGCCCTCTCCAACACCTTTGGCTTTGGAGGGCATAACACCTCGATCATCTTCCGGCAGTTTACGAGATAGATCCGGAGCGATTGGGAACCTGCCCTGCAATCCGCTCAACGACTGCCCCGGATTGCCATGCGGAATGAGACCCGCGTGTCGATTCATCCCGTGGCGTCATGACACAACGGAGCCGCTGGCGATTGGCGAAGCGACCGTCCGCTGAGGCGAGAGAGGCGCTTATTGTCTTTCCTCACTATGTGCAGCAGATTCTTGTCAACCGCGGAATTGAAACGGCCGATGCCGCCGATGTTTTTCTGCTTCCGGATCAACGGCTCGACGGCGCCCCGACAGGAATTCCTGATATGGGCGCCGCTGTCCATCGTATTCGCCAAGCCATGTTCGCCCAAGAACGAATTGCGGTCTACGGTGACTTTGATGCGGACGGAATTACCGGCGCGGCCGTGCTGATGGAAGCGCTACAAAACGTCGGCCTGTCCGTCACACCATACATTCCCTCTCGGTCTGAGGGTCACGGCATCAATCGGGCAGCGCTCCAGAATCTGCGCGACGATGGTTGCACCCTTGCCGTTACGACGGACTGCGGTGTGTCCGGTGTCAACGATGGCGCCGCCGTGCCACGGGGCATGGATATCATTGTCACGGATCATCACTTACCCGGCGAAACGCTGCCGGAATTTGTAGCCGTTGTGAACCCAATGCGACGCGATTCTAACTATCCCTGGCCCAGACTCGCTGGCGTCGGTGTGGCCTATAAACTGGCGCAGGCGCTCTATGAGGATCTGGGCCAGGCGCCTCCGGAACACCTCATGGAACTCATCGCGCTTGGCACGGTTGCCGACGTTGCCCCGCTGACCGAGGAAAACCGCTATCTGGTGAGCAAGGGTCTTACCCAGTTACACGAAACACGGCGTCCCGGAATAAGCATCCTGGCGTCGATTGCCGGACGCCCCATCACGCATCTCACTGCCGAAGACATCGCTTTTCAGATCGCGCCGCGACTCAACGCTGCCGGCCGACTTGCTCACGCTGACGATGCCCTGAGATTGCTATCGACGACAGATGAGAACGAAGCCCGCGCGTTGGCATTGCGGCTGGATGAACTCAACCAGCAACGTCGTGAACTCACGAAAGAGGCATACAGGAAAGTACGCGACCGTATGACTATTGAGGATGAAGGCGCGCCGGCGATCCTCGCGGGCGCGCCGGATATAGCGGCAGGCATCGTGGGACTGGTCGCTGCTCGTCTTTCTGAAGAGTTCTATCGTCCAAGCCTTGTCTATTCCACATATGGAGATGGCTACGCTCGCGGATCCGCACGGAGCATTGCAGAATTCGATGTGACGCATGCGCTTGGGCAGTGCGCGGACCTGTTGACACGTTTCGGTGGTCATCATCGTGCTGCAGGATTCTCCCTGCTGGAAAGCAACTTGCCAGCACTGCGTGATCGACTGCTGGACATAGCCAGGCAAGCCCTGGACGGCGTTGATTTGCGACCTGCCCTGTCTCTGGACGCGGAAGGGGTGCCGTCGACGATCGCCGCTGAACTCGCTCCTTTTATGAACAAACTCGAACCCTTCGGCGAAGGTAATATGAACCCCACCTTTCTCGCGCGAGGTCTTCATGTCATTTCCGCGAGACAGGTCGGGGATGGCTCACATCTGCGCCTTGTTCTGGCGGAGGCGGAGACGGGCAAGGAGTGGAAGGCAATCGCGTTTCAGCAAGGTGATATGGCAGGGCAGGCGCGGGGAGCCGTGGACGTGGCCTTTCAGTTTCAGGAAAGCAATGGGGGAGCCACTGGCAATCGCTTGTCAGTCCTTGAGCTCAATGTCCAAGACTTCCGGCGGGCAGACGCAAGCAGGGACGTCTGAAGCGGCCTACGCGAGGTCAGCGAGGCGTCTGCCGGACCTTCCTCCGATTCCCTTCCCTCTACGTATCGCCGCCTGAGTGAGCGTCGTCTACCCCATTGCTGGTTGGCTCTGCAAGCCGCACACGCGTCATCAGGAACGCCAAGGCGATGACGATTAGTAAAAGCGAGAGTAAATGCGCCTGTTGGAGGCCGAGGAACCAGATGGCGTCCTGTCGCAGGAACTGAATAACGAACCTTCCGATGCCATACATCAACAGGTACATGTAGAAAACGGATCCATTCGGACGCAGCCGGCCGATCAACAGATACGCAACAATTCCGATCACGGCATCGAGCGCCATTTCATATGCAATCACTGGATGCATGGGGCCCTCGCCGCTTGCCGGGCTAGCCGGATGCGTGTAGAGAAATGCCCAGGGTCGAACAAGTGTCGCGCCGAGATGTTCCCCATTGATGATGTCGCCGAACCTCCCGATGAACATGCCAAGGAGCAGGCCCGGCGTAACGAGGTCGACCATACGGCCAACGGGATAGCGATTGCGCCACGCATAGAATGTTCCGGCGATCGTCGCACCAAGGATACCCCCCAGAAGTCCTATTCCACCTTCATAGACGCGGAGGATGAGCAGGGGTTCCTGAATGTAGTAGTCCCAGTTATCGATGACATGGACGAGGCGTGCGCCGACGAGACCGCCCAGCACCGCCCAGACTGCCGTGCCGAAGATGGCGTCCTCATGGATCCCATGCCTCCGGCCCTGATATACAGCCCACAGGACGACGGCGGCAATGCCGAGCGCGGTAAAAAATCCATGCCAGGTAACGAGGAAAGGACCTACCGAAACGATATTGGGGCCTATACCGATGTTTATTGTGGCGAGAACGCTCAAGCCGAAACACCTCGCTTTAGAAGATGACGAACGCGGCGCACATTGCTGGGCCGACTCCATTGCACACTATTCTATGCCCTACAACGATAGCCTGCCTAATGCCCAGACTAATCGCCCTCGCTAATGGAATAAGAGCGAACAGCAGTCAAGCCGCTGCGGAACGTACAGACCCTCAGAGGGAGGGCTTTGTGATACAATTCCCCAGACATAACGTAACGATTGCCCTTTATCCCGTAAGGACGGTTTTCTGACATGTTGCAGCAAGATGCCCGCGATTTTTTAGTCTATTTGACGACCGTAAAGGGCTTCTCGACCAATACTTCTGCAGCGTATCGGAACGACATCAACCAGCTCACTAAATGGGTTGAATTGGAGAACGAGGGCAGTTCCGCGCCGCAGTCGTGGCCTGATGTTTCCCGTGATCATCTGCTCGGCTTCATCAGCGACCTCAAATCCAGGGGATACGCGACGACTACCATCGCGCGGAAGATAGCCGTGGTAAAGTCCTTCTTCGCGTACATGGCCAATCACGGTCGCATAGACACGGATCCTTCGGAAGGACTAACCTCTCCAAAAGTTGGGCGGACGCTGCCTTCGCCTCTCTCCGTTGAGGAAGTCGAAGTGTTACTCAACCAGTCCCGCGGCAAATCGACTCCTGAAGCACTGCGGGCTTCGGCAATGCTGGAGCTGCTCTATGCAACGGGCATGCGCGTCTCAGAGCTTGTCTCGCTTGGCGTTGCTGATATCAATCTAGAAGAGGGCTATGTCCGTTGCCGTGGCAAGGGCTACAAAGAGCGCATGATACCGGTCTATCCGGAGGCAATTCGCTCCTCACGCGTCTACATTGAGGAGGCGCGACCTCGCCTCCGCCGTCGCCGTGATGAGTCTGCACTCTTCCTCAACGGGCGTGGCAATCGCCTGACGCGACAGGGTTTTTGGCTGCTGCTCAAATCGCTTGCCGCGCAGGCTGGCATCACGCATACCATCACGCCACACACACTGCGGCACAGCTTTGCGACGCATCTGCTGCGTGGCGGTGCGGCGCTTCGTCATGTCCAGGAACTCCTGGGACATTCCAGCATCTCGACAACCCAGATATACACGCGTCTCGCCCACGACCAACTGCGGGATGAGTATGATCGTGCCCATCCACGTGCCCGCTACAGTCGCGAATACGATACAGTTGCCGCCCGCTAGCCCGGGTCCACAGATCTGAGTGGTGCGCCGCCATCGTCTCGCTGTGTGACATAACGTGGCATGATGTGAGTGTCTGACAGATGAAGACGCAGGGCCGCAGACGCAGGAATGGAGCATAGCGATGGCCGTAATTGCGATTGCAGGACAGATGGGAAGCGGCGGTCAGGAGATCGGCCAGGAAGTCGCCAACCTTCTTGAGGCAGAATTCGTCGACACGTACCTGCTCAGTGAGGCCGCTAATCGTACGGGGATGAGCAGGGAAGAGTGGGATGCGCGCGATATGCGCGTTGACAGTCTGGTTGACCGTGTGGCACGCGTCTTTCAGTCGTTCATTCAACGATCGGCGGCGAGCTACACGGCGGATCCGTACATGAGCGGTGAGCCGCTCCTCACCCGTACGTACGAGCAAGCTGCGGCCCGGTCACTTAACGAAGAGCAGACTCTTGATGACCAGCGCTTTCTTGAGGTCACCACGGAGATCATCCGTGAACTGGCGCGCCTGCCGCGCGTTGTCATTATCGGCAGGGGAGCGACGTATATACTCAGGAACAATCCGCGAGTCTTTAATGTCCTGGCGTTGGCGCCGCGTGAGGTGCGAATACAGCGTCAGGCAACTCGGCGTGGTCTCTCCATCGCTGAGGCGAGCAGAGAGGTCGATGATCAGGAGCATCATCGACAGGCGTTTCTGCGGAAATTCTTTGGCGTTGATCCATTTGACCCAAGCTGGTTTGATGTCGTCTTTCGCGTCGACCGCCTCGATACCAAGCACTATGCACAGATGGTGGCGACTGGCGCCCGCGCAGTGGACGAGCAGCTGCTGTGTGACGAAACGTAGCCATAACAATGAAATCCGAATAGCCAGAACGGAGAGAATATGCCTGGTAAGCCAAGCAGGCGAGACAGGAGACGGCGCGGCACAACGGACGAGCGGCGACCCAGGCCGGCCCCGCCCATTTCGCCAGGTCGCATCGTGTCCATGGCGCGGAGTGACGGCCCCACAGTCGCTCCCAGGGGAACAGATCCTCACCCGGAAGAGACACGACGAGAGTCGCCTGCGGCAGTTGCTCCAGTCGTGCAAAGTGGTTCGCGTGCGCGGATGAGCGGTGGCGGCGCACTACGCCGCGGCGTGACGACCTCAGCACGTGCACTTGAGGCGCAGCGCGAAGAACGTATCCGTCGAGATTCAATCAAGGACCTGCGCGCGATCGCTTTGGCCGCCGTTATTACTCTTGCGGCACTCATTGGCGCGGCACTACTGCTTTAGAAGGCGCGTCCCGTCCATCAGCGCGGCGCGTTAGAATGGGCAAGCGATGACTATTAATCTCGCCCAGGTGGCCCGCGGACTACCGACGCAGCCCGGCGTCTACATCTTCCGAGATTCGCGCGGTAAACCGATCTATGTTGGTAAGGCTGCGGTTCTCCGCAACCGCGTCCGCTCCTACTTTGGGGTTGACGCCGTCAGTCCGGGCACAAAGGCGTTTCAGATCGCGCAGCGTGCCGCTGACCTCGACTGCATTGTTACGACCACAGAGGCAGAGGCGCTGATCCTGGAAAACACACTCATCAAGCGCCATAAGCCACGATTCAATGTCCGCCTGAAGGACGATAAATCGTATCCCTATCTCAAGATTGACGTGCGAGAAGCGTGGCCCCGTGTCTACATCACGCGGCGGATGCAAGACGATGGAGCGCGCTATTTTGGCCCATACGCAAGCGCCTCGAGCGTGCGCAAGACGCTCGACTTGCTCAACAAGTTGTTCCCGTATCGGTCATGCACAAAGGAGATCACTGGCACGGACCCGCGTCCCTGCCTCGATTACCACATCAAGCGTTGCCTCGGCCCCTGCATCGGCGCGGTGTCAAATGATGACTATCGTGAGGTCATCGGGCAGGTCTCGTCATTTCTTGAAGGCAAACAAGCTGCCATTGCACGGGACATCAAAAAGAAAATGGCGGACGCCTCCGATGCCTTGGAGTACGAGCGCGCGGCGTTTTTTCGCGATCAGATCAACGCCATCGACCGCCTCTCTGCAGAACAAAAGGTAGTTTCTACTCACGCCGTCGATGAGGACATTATCGCTATCGCTCGAGCCGGCAATGAGGCGTGGGCGGAAGTGTTCTTCGTTCGCGGTGGTCGGCTGCTAGAGCGCGACAACTTTCTGCTGGATGGCACGCTCGGCGAGAAGGATGGCGAGGTTATTGCGGGATTCATCAAGCAGTTCTACGTGAACAGTCCCGTTGTGCCGCCGCGGATTCTGACCCAGACGGCCGTCGCGGATGGCCCTGCAATTACCGAATGGCTACAGGAACGGCGCGAAGGGCGACGAGTGCGGCTGATCGTTCCGCAGCGTGGCGAACGCCGCAAACTTCTGAATCTTGTTGCCGAAAATGCTCTGCAGGGACTTGAGGCACTACGCGTCAAGGTTCTCGCGGATGAAGCATCGACTGAGACCGCCCTCAGTGAACTCAAGGAACAACTCAACTTGCCCACGCTCCCCCACCGAATCGAGTGCTACGACATCTCTAATATCCAAGGAACAAACTCCGTCGCATCGATGGCCGTATTTCAGGATGGGCGACCGCTGAAGGAGCACTATCGTCGTTTCAGAATTAAGACGGTGGAAGGCGCCAACGACTTCGCCTCGTTGCAGGAGGTTATTCGGCGTCGGTTCCAGCGGTCCGGCGCCCTTGGGAGCGCGGCGCGCGGACTGGCCAGCACGAAGGAGGCCGCGGAAGAGGCAATGGCGCAATTCAACGCGGTGTCGATTCCCACAGAGGACACTGGCGCAGGCGCCAAAAAGGACGCGCCGGACAACTCGTTCATGACGCTGCCGGATCTCGTACTGATCGACGGAGGAAAGGGGCAACTCAACGCCGTCGCTGAAGTGATGAGGGTTGAGCTTGGCCTCCACCAGATTCCCCTGGCCTCCCTGGCCAAGCAGGAAGAGGAGATATTCTTGCCGGAGATGGCGGAGTCTATCATGCTGCCACGTACATCGCCAGCGCTTTACCTGGTGCAGCGTGCCCGTGATGAGGCCCATCGGTTCGCCATCACATTCCACCGCAATGTCCGCCAGAAGAAGGGTATGGAATCCATGTTGGATGCCGTGCCCGGCATTGGGCCCCGGCGCAAGCGGATGCTCATGCGCCATTTCGGCAGCCTCGATGCGATACGCAACGCCACAATCGATGACCTCTCCGCTGCACCCGGCATGACCAGACGTCTTGCCGAACGCGTCAAGGAATACGTATAGGCGGATCCCCTTTCACGTTCCCGTGTGCCCTCCCACCTGTACCGATCTGTGGCGTATACTCGGGGAGCCGTCAACAAAGCTTGCAAGTATTCATTTGGGCATCAATCGGGGTAGAGGAAAGTTGATAATGGCTGATTTTGAGACTCTGCTGCATGAAGTCGGGACAGATGGTGTCGCACTCGTGACGCTCAATCGTCCGGAGCGACGCAATGCCCTCAATGCGCAACTCTTGCAGGAACTCGCTGACGTCTTTGACGCGGTTGAGGCTGATGACAGTGTCCGCATCGCCGTTATCACGGGCGCCGGCCCAGCGTTTTGCGCAGGGTATGACCTGACGCCGAACCAAGAACGACCAACATACAGCGCGACCGAGCGGTGGGAGCGAACGCACTGGCAGGCTGAACTCGTCGCTCGCCCCTGGTACTCCCGCGTGCCGTGGATTGCCGCAGTGGATGGACCGGCAGCTGCGGCCGGCAATGTGCTCGCAATGAGCTGCGATCTCGTGGTTGCCTCGGAGCGCGCTCAGTTTGGAGAGCCGGAGATCCGCCACGTGGCCCACTCCCCGCATGTCCTGCTGCCGTGGATAACGAGCAATCGCCATCTGCGGGAGTTCTACTACACCGGTGATTTCATCGATGTTCAGACCGCGGAGAAATGGGATTTGGTCAACAGGGTTGTGCCTGCCGGAGAGGCTCTCAACGAGGCGATGGCGATGGCCCGCCGCATCGCACAGGTTCCCCCCTTCGCCCTCCAGATGATGAAGCGCTCCATCACTGCCGCCTACAACGCGCAGGGCTTTGAAAAGGGACAGAACGACCACCTCATGCTTCGCATGATTGAATCTCTTGTCCCGGACGTGCCAGAACGTGAGCACCTGAGTAAGGTGCGAGTTGAGCAGGGCATGCGAGCTTTTCTGGAGGCGCGGGACGGCCCGTTCCGTCAGGCAGACTAAGTGCGGCAGGTCAGACGCATTCGCCGGGACTCAAGGCTAAATTGATGGCCGATGACGCACTGGGCGCACACCCGCCTATCATGCATGGGCATGGCCAGGTGCGCTTCTGCCTGAACTGCGGCAATGAGTTGGCCGAGCGTGAAGTTGACGGCGCGTTGCGCCCCGCCTGTGAATCCTGTGGCTATGTTCACTACACGGATCCCAAGGTGGCGGTCGGTGTCCTGATCGGGGATGATCAGGGACGCGTACTCCTCATGCAGCGCGCACACCATCCCCGCAGGGAACTATGGTCATATCCGTCGGGATTCGTCGACGCAGGTGAAAAGATCGAAGACGCGGCAATCCGTGAAACGCAAGAGGAAATCTGCGTGACTGTCGAACTCGACGGCTTGCTCGGACTCCACTCAGAGACCGGAAACCGTGTGATCCTGGTTGTCTATCATGGCCACATTGTGGAGGGAGAACCACGCCCGGGCCCCGAGAGCATGGCAGTCGACTACTTCCCGGCGGATACGCTGCCAGAACTGGCCTTTGACCGTGACAGGGGAATCATTCTTGACTGGCATGACAGGTTCGCAGCACAGCCCGCACGCAGTCAATAGTAGCAGTAACCTTATGAGGATACGGACGAACGGGAAACGCTAAGGGGGGTAGACATGGCGGACTACGAGAACATCATCTATGAACTGCGTGAAGGGGCCGGTGGCAACGTCGCCTACATCACGCTGAATCGGCCGGAGCGCCTGAATGCGCTGAGTCGAGCTCTGCTGGCCGATCTGGGCAATGCACTGGAAGAAGCCGACAAGGATGAGACAGTCCGGTGTGTTGTCATTCGGGGTGCGGGACGCGCATTTTCCGCAGGCTACGACATGAATGTGCAGTCCGAAGGGGCACTGCCTCGGGATGCGGTGACGATGATTCTGGGCGACCATCCCACGACGATGTATCGCCGCTGGATCTGGAACAACCGCAAGCCTGTCATCGCGCAATGCCATTCATTCAGCCTTGCAGGCGGAGGACAACTTGCGTGCCACTGCGATATCACGATTGCGTCCGATGATGCCCTTTTCGGCTACCCGCCGGCCCGCTACGCCAGCGTCGCGGAGTACATGATTTGGCCGGAGCTCGTCGGCATGAAGAAGGCGAAACAACTTGCCTTCACTGGAAACATGATGCCAGCACAAGAGGCGCTGAGGGTGGGCCTGGTCAGCGAGGTGGTTCCGCGTGATGACCTTGATGACTACGTGTGGAATCTGGCCAACACGATTTCCAAGCTTCCGCCTGCTTCCACAGAGCTCAATAAGCGCGCTATCAACCACTACTATGAGTCACAGGGCATGTTCCAAGCGTACGAGTACGCAGAGAACCTGATGTACATCTCCTATGCCGCTTCCCCGGAGGTGCTGCCAAAGGGGCTGCAGGACGTGGACCGAGTGACCGCAGAGCAGGGCATGCGCGCCGGATTCCAATACATGAACGAGGCGTTTACGGAGGAAGACCAGGCCATTGCAGGCGAGCAGATGGCTCGCCCAAGCCGCGCTCCGTAACTCGCCTCGCTGCATGACGGTGCCCATTGCCTTGTGCTAGAGTGAGCGAACCGGGCGGGGCGCTGATTTGTGCCCGTGACCCGCAAGGTGGGGTGGGGGAATTGTACCGACGATACACGTGCCGGCTTAGGCATGAAAATGTCGCCGCGCAACGTGGTGAGCACACGGAGGGAGAAAGGGTATGAAGGCACTTGTCTTTGACGAATATGGAGGGTATGACGTCCTTCAGTGGAAGGACACCGAAGATCCAAAGGCAGGGCCGAATGACGTCGTCATCGAAGTCAAGGCCACGGCAGTCAACTATAACGACATCTGGGGACGACGCGGCGCCCCGCAGGAAGTGCCGTTGCCCCATATCTCCGGAAGCGACGCCGCCGGAATTGTTGTCGACAAAGGTGGTGAGGTTACAACGCATTCGGTTGGTGACGAGGTGCTTGTCCACTGTGGTCGTCCCGCCGGGGGAAACCGCGAAGGGCAGGAATGCAACATCTGGGGTTATGACTGGCCGGCGCTTGATGGCGCTCACTCGCAGTATGTTCGGGTTCCGGCGGAGAACGTCGTGCCCAAGCCAACAAACGTCACCTTTGAGGAAGGCGCGTCGTTTCCTCTCGTGCTCGTCACGGCTTGGCGCAAGCTCGTCGCCAAATCCAACATCAAGCCCGGCGACTATGTCATGATCTGGGGCGCCGCAGGTGGCCTGGGTGTCATGGCTATTCAGATCGCCAAGCTCTTCAACGCCCATCCCATCGCCATTGCGTCCAGCGATGAGAAGCTGGAACTCTGTAAGGATCTTGGAGCGGAACACCTGATCAACCGGCGGACGCAGGATGTGCGGCAGGAAATGCGCAACATTCTGGGTCGTCGTGGCGCGGACATCGTCTTTGAACACCCTGGTGAGGCCACCATGGGCCTCAGCGTTCAGCTTGCCAAATGGGGTGGTGTCGTCGTTACGAGTGGAGCAACCAGTGGCTACGACGGAAAGATCGACCTCCGTCACATCTTCTTCCGACAAGTCAGCCTCGTTGGCTCTACGCTCGGCACAGTCACTGAGTTGCGGGATGCACTCGACCACGTACAGGCGGGGCACATCAAGCCGGTGATTGATCGAGTACTGCCGATGAGCGACGCGGGTGAAGGGCAGCGCATCGTTGAAGAGGACGAGGCGGCCGGTAAGGTTGTCCTGGTCCCGAACTAGACGCCTTTTTCACGAGTGACGTAGAAAGATTGCGCTCGCTCGGAATGAGTTGACCCCGCTCATTTTTGCCGGAAGCCAACCCGACCGCTGAGGGAATGACGTATGGCTTCTTCGCGGATCGTTGTTGTCGATTGCGAGACGACGGGGTTTGGAAAAGGTGGCCGCGTCATTGAGGTTGCCGCCATCACTGTGGATCTGCAATCCTGGCGGCGCGTCGATGAGTATGCAACCCTAGTAAACGCCGAGCGTGATCTGGGACATGTGAGCATTCATGGGATTACTCCGACTATGTTGGAAGCCGCGCCAACCTTCGCAGAAGTCGCAGGTGCGCTGGCGAGGCGACTACATGGCTCAGTGCTAGTGGCGCACAACATTAACTTCGATGCCAGGATGTTAAGCCAAGAATTTGGCCGCCTGGGTGTGGATGTTGATTTTGGTTCAGGCCTCTGCACGCTGAGGGCTTCACATGAAAAACTGGAATTAGCCTGCCGGCGGTACGGAATCTCTATCGAAAATCCTCATCTTGCCCTCGCTGACGCCCGCGCCACGGTCGATCTTGCAGCGAATGTGTTTGAGCCAAGCGATTTCGAGACGGCACAAGAAGTCCGCTTTGGTGAACTCCCCCACGTGGCCAGTGCGAGAACTTTGTCCCGAGAAGGCAGCGGGGCCACGATGAGCGAGATAGAACGCATTGTCTCTCTGGCACGATATCCTTACTCAGACGATGCGTTACTTCAATACGAGAACCTTCTGGACCGGGTGTTGGACGACCACTACATTGACGAGGACGAGCACGCCGCGATGGCTGAATGTGCTGAGTCACTTGGCATCACTGCCCACCAGCGCGAGGATGTCCACCGAGCGTATTTGAAGTCAATCATTGCTGCTGCCGAAAGAGACGGCATCGTGACTGACGCAGAAGACCAGATCATTAGGCAGGTGAGTGAAGCTCTTGAAATCACGGATGTCGAGTTCCCAGAGATCACAAAAATCCCGCTCGGCGGACGCCTAGATGAAGGTACGCGGATTTGTTTTACCGGGGAGGCTGTATTGGGCAGCGTCGTCATTGAAAGGCAAAGGCTTCAGGAGGTCGCTGCCCATGCGGGGATGCAGCCAGTCAATGGGGTGACAAAGAAAGCCTGCGATTTGCTTGTGGCCGCCGACAGCTCCAGCCAATCCGGTAAAGCTAGGAAAGCCCGCCAGTATGGTATACCGGTGATGAGCGTCGACGAATTCCTGAAGCAGCTTAATGTTGATCCGTCATCCCTAGGCTGAATTCCACGAGTGCACGTGAGTCAGCGCTAGGGCATATCGTGTAAACCAGACGCTTGTAGGCGTGTGTGGCAATGGAGCGTCCTGAAAAACTAACTCGCGCGATCGTCGCCATAGACGGCCTCGATACCCGCGCCGTGTTGCCCGCCACCGGCCCCCATCCGGCATTCAGACAAGTGAACGGCGTACCCGCGGCAGACCTGCTCCTGCGGCACCTTGCCCAACAGGGCATCACGGACGCGTGGCTAGTTTCTCGCAGCCTGCCTGGAATGGTTGTCCACTACTTCGGCGACGGTACATCCTGGGGTCTGCGTGTGACCCATGTCCGACAGGACGGGCCTCAGGGCTCCGGTGGGAGTATCTCGGCGGCGCGCGACCACATAACAGAATCTGTACTCCTCATCGACGGCACGTTGGTGACAAATGTCCGGCTTGGAGCGCTGTTTGACGCACATCGCAGAGTGGACGTGGATGTAACCATGTGCGTCTCAACTGTCGTGCGGGAATCCGCGGGATTGCCACAGGTGAGAGTTGAGGAGCCCGCGGGTCTTATCCGGGTCATTCTACCCGATGCCCCCCTCGCCGCAGAAAACGACGACCTGCGTGGAATTGGCGCCTACATCATCGAGCCGGAATCTGTTCAGCCCCTGGAAAGTGCAGGTGTCAACGCCGATTGGATTGGGGACGTCCTACCTGAACTTGCTGACCGCGGCCGGGTTCAGATATGGGTGCCGGACGCGGACATCAGCTTCGACGTGCCAAGGCGAGTGCGCACAATGCGCATGCAGTCTGGTCGAGGTACATCAGCGAACTGAGCGAGTGAGCGGTTGACCAAGGCTGTCGTCAGGCGTATAATCCGAAACTGGTTCAGAACAAATTGCAAACTTGTTTTGGTTACCGAGACCTTTGGGTCGTAGCGCGGGAAAAGGAAGTGTGGAAGCGGTGGGCTAGCGCCCAAGAGGAGTGGTGTGTCATGCCATGGACACATACAGGGGTGCGCAGACGCCTGAAGTTGCTCGGCGCACTGGGAATTGCCGGAGGTCTTCTTTTGACCTCGGTCAGTGCCGCGTTGGCACAAGGGGTCATTCAAGATCAACCCGTAGAGAATGAGATGTACGTTGCCGCTGATTTTGCCAGCGATGGTAGTGTCAACCTGGGCATTCCGGGGACATTCTTCCCTGGGTTTGCGATGGACGGCTCCGTGTCGATTCCGGCAGGAGCATTGTTGATTGACGGCAACAAAATACCGGTAGGCGGCATCATCGTTGAGTCTCTCGATCTGCCAAAAGACCAGACGCGGCCTGAGTTGATCGCCCCACATCCCGATCGGCCCTATGGAAGCATTGCCAGCTATATGGAACGTGCCGTAGAAGTGTCCGTCATTGTGGACAGCATGGATGTTACCCAAGAGGCCTTGTTCAATCCGCCAATGACGGTTGAACTCCACCTCACGCCGTCGGAATGGGCTGAGGCATCAAACGACCCGTACGCATTCGTATTGCGTGCGTGGGATCCTAGTCTGAATAGGTGGTTGAGCCTTGAGACGTACACGGAACCGTTCGATCGTCTTGTCAAGGCCAAGCTTGCCCGGGCCGGCAGACTTGGCCTGTTCCTTGAGCTGACGCCGCCACCGATCCAGGGTGGAGACATCGCGATCAACTCGATGTTCTTACTGTTGATTGGCCTCGGAGGGCTCGCCTTGGCCACGACGGGCGTGATGATGGTGCGTGGGACAGCCCGTCGTCGATCACGCTAAGCCTCGTTTATTTGGATGAGATCTCCGCTGAATACGGCGGCGTCTACACGCCCCGCCGTATTCAGCCTTCGTCCCTGTGAACACTCAATCTCGTGACGGCACTCAGTCTCAGGGCACGATCCTCGTTGCCCTGTTGCGTGAGGGCGCGCAGCTTCCCGCACGCGCCACCCCGGGATCAACCGGCCTGGATATCTTTGCCTGCCTTGAGGACCTCACCAGTAGCGTCAACGTTGGATCCGATCCAGTTCTGATTCCCACCGGGATCGCGCTGGAGATTCCGGCCTCCCTCGATGTTCAAATTCGGCCACGCTCCGGGCTGAGCCGGCGTGGTGTCATGGTGACGCTCGGCACGATCGACAGCGATTATCGAGGTGAGATTCTCGTCGCCATGTATATGGTGGGCACACGGGGTCCTCATATTGTTCAGCACGGGGACCGAATTGCTCAGATGGTCGCCTCCCCGCGCGTGGACGTGTCGTTACAGCTTGTCGCAAGCCTTGGTGATACAGAACGCGGAGCGGGAGGGCACGGCTCCACGGGCGACTAGCCTGGTGGGTGTCCACGCGTATCGCTGCCGGGCATTGGTGGCACAGATGTAGAATATCCGCATGGGAATTCTCAATACGACACATAGCTTCCTAACTAGTGATACGACCCTCGACGTGGACCGTGTTCCGCCCGGACAGACTGTCACGCAGAAATTCCCCGTCCTCTCGTATGGCCAGACGCCGGTCATCGACCTGGCAACATGGGCATTTGAGATCATCGGACTTGTTGATAATCCTGTTCGCCTCACGTGGAACGAGTTCCAGGAGAGGGCAAACGATTCGGTCACCGCGGACTTCCACTGCGTTACCGGCTGGTCACGCCTCGACAACCGTTGGGAAGGCATCCGTGTGGGCGACCTGCTTCATGAAGCAGGCGTTCAGCCCGCCGCCACGCACGTCATGGCCTACTGCTACGGTGGATACACGACGAACCTGCCACGAGAGGCGCTCCTTTCGGTAGAAGTTCTCATCGCCCACCGACATGATGGCGCGCCGTTGGAGCCAGATCACGGGGGGCCAGCGCGCCTCGTCGTGCCGGATCGCTATGGGTACAAGAGCGCCAAGTGGATCAAGGCGCTGGAGTTAATGCCTGAGAATAAACGGGGCTTCTGGGAGCTTCACGGTTACAACTCGAACGCCGACCCCTGGCGCAGTGAGCGCTACGATTTCTAGCCGCTCCGTACGCAGCCACCTTACTTCTACACGCCGAGCAAACGTAGCGATAATGCCGCCAGTGTCAGTAATGCGCCGAACCCGACGATGCCCGTCACCGTCGTCCCAAATATTCCAGCTGCCAACGCTGGATCGATCCCAAATCGCTGTAAGATGAGCGGAATCAAGACGCCTGCCGCACCGGCAAGAGCTGCCGAAAGCTAACACTTCCCGCCAGCCTGTCTGAGTCATTGACAACGAACAGGCGCGAAAAGCGGCGCGCCAGCGACTCCGATGCACGAATGGATGCTTGCGCCTGCACAACGGACATGCGTTCCCGCAGCGCGATGAATTCTGTCGCGACGAGCGCCCCGGCCGTCTCATCATCCTGATCAAGCAAGTAGCGGATACTGTCCCGCTCCGCGAGCGTTTCCAGGATTGCTGCCTGTACTTCCTCGGGCATCTCGCGCAGTACACGTGCAGCCGTGCCGAGAGGCGCCGTACTAAAAAATCGCTCGTAGACCCTCGCTGGGCAGCTGTGCCAGTGGCATGATGGCACGCTGACCGTGCGTGACTAAGTACTCTAGGATTCGGCTGATATCTCGTGCTGAAAGATGGGAAAGGACATCAGCCTTGATATCGTCAGGAAGCTGATTGATGATGTCCGCCGCGTCAGCTGGTTGCTGCACGCGCAACTCAGCTCTGACGGACGCCGCGTCACATTCAGTGATGCGCTGGACGCGGCCCTCAAGGTCAACTTCTCTTGGGAAGGGTACGGCGATTTCCCTCTCACTGTCGGCGCGTTATCTTCACCCAGGCCGCGTCCAGGACCCCCCTGAGCGGTACTGACGGCTTGCCGATGTGAATTCGCACGTAGTTGATGGGCAGTTCGTCCAGCAACCGCTGCGCAGATTCTTCAGCCAGGCTTTCCAGTAGTGCGTGTGAGGGGCCTTCAATGACACCTTGTACAATCTCAAACGCGCGGCCATAGTCCGCCGTGTCAGCCAGATCATCCGAGTGGCCGGCCGGGGCAAGATCCAGAGCCATCTCAAGATCGACGACAAAGCGCTGCTCGATGGCACGCTCTTCTTCCGTCGCGCCGTGGCGCCCATAGAAGATCATGCCGGCGAGGCCGATGAGATCTTGCGGCTCCTCTTCGTTCACGGCTCACTTCCTAATGTGCTACGTGCGCCAATAGCGTGGTGGCGATGGAGGATAGTCATCGTCATCGTCATCATCGTATCGATAAAGTTCCCTGACGGGCACCTCATACCGGTCGGGTTGCCAGATGGGTTCCCTCTTCAGAATGCGCCACGCGACGATGCTGGCGGCCCCGGCGATGAATCCACCCACGTGTGCCCAATATGCTACGCCTCCTCCTTGTGTTGAGACGATAGATCCCACACCGCTAAAGACCTGAATAATTCCCCATAGGACAAGCAGCCACACGGCGGGCACATCCATAACCGTAATGAATCCCATCATGAACAGCGTTTTGACTCTGCGGCGCGGAAACAGCAGCAAGTACGCGCCGAGAACTCCGGCGATTGCCCCGCTCGCGCCGATGGTCGGGATGGTGCTGTCCCAGTTGAACAGAATGTGTGTGGCGGAGGCGATAACACCAGTCGCCAGATAGAAGCCGAGAAATCCTGCGCGCCCGAAATGGTGCTCGAGGTTATCCCCAAACACCCATAGGAACACCATATTCCCGACGATGTGTGCCCACCCGCCGTGCAGGAACATCGACGTGAGGAGCGTCGCCCACGATGGAACCAGAGGCGTGAGGTCCACGGGCGTGCTTGCAATGGCGGAGTGAAAGATTTCCGGATGTGTGAACTCCAACGGGACGACGCCAAATCGGAAATGGAAGATGTTCCGATCGAGGGGCTCGAGAAGAACTGTGTAGAGGAACGCGACGGCGTTGATCGCAATCAGCGTAATCGTCAGCCAGGGTGTGCCGTGGCGCTCTCCAACGCTATCTGATAGGGGAATCATCGGTCCACCACCCCGACGTGTTCATACCGCCGCACCTGCAAGCCGTTGTCTACAATGAGTATCTGTTTAGGCGGACAGATACTCTTAGTGACGGAAGGCATAAACACATGAGTGGACCATTAGCCGGTCTCCGAATCGTTGACCTCACCCGCATACTAGCAGGCCCGTTTGCCACAATGATTCTATCTGACATGGGAGCAGAGGTCATAAAGGTGGAACGTCCTGATGGTGGGGATCTCTCCCGCGGCACAGGTCCGTTTATCCAGGGAGAAAGCTACTACTTCGTCAGCGTCAATCGCGGTAAACAGAGCGTCACGCTCAACCTTGCCCATCAGGATGGCCAGCAGGCGCTGAAGGACATCGCCACGGAGTGTGACGTGCTGGTGGAGAACTTTGTGCCTGGCGCCATGGACGGCTTCGGTCTCTCCTATGCGGCACTGGCAGAGGCCAACCCCCGCCTTATCTACTGCTCCATTTCCGGCTTCGGCCAATCTGGCCCCTATGCACAACGCCCGGCGCTGGACATCATCGTGCAGGCAATGGGCGGCATTATGAGCATCACTGGTGAACCGGGTGGGGGGCCGATACGCCCGGGCAGCTCGCTCGGCGACATCATCGCCGGCCTCTTCGCCACGACTGCCATCCTGGCCGCACTACAGGAACGCGGGCGTAGTGGGAAGGGACAGTTCATCGATGTTTCCATGTTGGAGTGTCAGCTCGCCGTCCTCGAGGGGGCAATCGGGCGCTATGTCTCCACCGGCCAGGCGCCTGGGCCAATTGGGACACGCCACCCGTCATTCACTCCGTTCCAGGCTTTCCAGACGGCGGATGACTGGATTGTTGTGGCGATCGTGGGCGGCGTCCGCGATCAATGGCCGCTGTTTTGCGCTGCTATCGACCGTGTTGATCTCATCGATGATCCACGCTACGTCGATGGATACGAACGCACGCAGCACTATGATGATCTGATACCGGAGTTGGAGGCGGCGATGGCCCGCAAGCCGGCCGCCCAATGGCTGCGGGAATTCGGAGAGCTTGGTATTCCATGCGGGCCGGTCAATCGCATCGATCAAGTGCTGGCGGATCCGCAAGTCCAGCACCGTGGTGCCCTTGTTGATGTCCCCCACAGCCGCGTGGGGAGCATCTCCGTCGTCAATTCCCCGCTGAGATTCTCACGCACACCAGTCGATACGCTTGGCCCCGCCCCAGACCTCGGCCAACACACTGAGGCCGTCCTCCAGACCCTCGCCGGCTATTCTGCTGCACGCGTCGAAAAGCTGCGCGCAGAGGGAGTTATTGGGGAAGCTATTGAGTAAGAGAAAGAACGAGTACCCCGCCCGATTCAGGCGAATTCACGTTGTTAGCTGATATGAAATGGCGTCCCCGGTGGGACTCGAACCCACAACCTGCGGATTAGAAGTCCGCTGCTCTCTCCAATTGAGCTACAGGGACGCGCTCCTGCTAACAGCACAAAGCCTCGAACGCCACCAGTATACGATTGTTCACTGCGCGAGTCAGACTGCGAGAGCGTAGATGGCCGCCAATTCGTTGATGCAGCCGAGCTAACCTTTTGTGGGTCCGTGCCCGCTCCTGTTGCGCGGCACCCTCTACGCGTCCTCTGATGCAGGCTCAGGTGATGCAGGCTCAGGTGATGCAGGCTCAGGTGATGCAGGCTCAGGCGGCCGGGGAGGCGGTTCATCAACGCTATCTGGTAGCCACGTGTACACACGATGCAGCGGTCGATATGCTCCGCCAACCTGCGTGACCCCCTTGATTTCCAGCCCACCGATAGCTGCTTTTGTGGTCCACTTGCGCTGCACATATCCACCGGCACGGAATGAGCCGATCAGTGCCAGCGCCGATAATCCCATCGCCTGTGGCATTCTGCCAACCCTGTTGCGCGTGCCCAAAATAGCGCCTGTTAGCAGAGCAGTGGTCATACCCCCCAACAGAAAATTCGTTCCGCAGAAGGGTGAAATGGCCAAGCGAGACTCGCCCGCCCGCAGCCGCTCGACGGCCTCTTTGGCCGCGTCCTCAATGTCTGCGGCTGTTGTCGGGCCATAGACGAAAAAACCGTCCGGCTTCGCGCTGCCGCCCAGCCTCCCGACCTGATCATGCCGCCTGCCAAGCACGGCGATTGTCGCGTGTTCAATCGCGTGATTCTGGCGAATGCGGTCGATCCACTCTAGGATATCCATGGCTCTATCGAGTCTAGGAACGGCTTTGAACAACCGTCAAGCGAACAACCGTCACGAAAATGGATGCGGGGCAACTTCCAACTCCCGCATGAAGTTCCAGTCGATTATGCTTTCCATATGACTTCCGAACCGCAGCGGTCTAAACGTGCAGCGGCACTCTCCGTGCCTGCCGCCAAAGGCGTCGACCGGATTCTGATAAGCTCCCGGCGGCTGCGCCGCCGCGTCAAAGAGCTTGCTGAACAGCTCAGCGTCGACTACGCCGGTGCCGAGGTCGTATGCGTCGGTGCGCTAAATGGCGTCGTCTGCTTCCTGGCGGACCTCATTCGAGAGCTTGACATTCCCACCCCTGTAGAACTCGTCCATGTCGATCGTTTTGTTGAGCACGGCGCGCACACGGTGGACGTGCCGAACCCGTTCCGTGAAGAGTTGCGAGGCCGCAACGTTCTAATCGTCGAGGACATCGTGGATACCGGCGTTACGCTCAAAGCACTTGTTGACAAGGTGAGGGAGGAAAACCCCGCGTCGCTCAGGGTGTGCGGCTTGTTGGACAAGCCGGCTCACCGGCAGGTTGACGTGCAACTCGACTATGTTGGATTTTCCATTCCGCCCGTCTTCGTCGTTGGATACGGCCTGGACTACGAGGGTTTCTATCGTAACCTGCCGTTTGTCGGCGTAGTGGATAGTGCGGTCTGGCCTCCTGCGCTGCTGGAGCGCCCGCGAGTAGACACGGGTGCGCACTGACATGAACTGCAAACGGCCACCGCCGTTGACACGACTAGCGAAGATTGGCCACACTCGCGGTACATAATGAAACGCGGGCGCCCTGCCGCGGCGTCGAAGGGGGAAGTGAATGATCACGGACATCCGTTACAACGCAGTAATGGTGGAGGACTTCGACGAGGGTATACAGCTCTGGAAGGAGATGTTTGGCCTCGAAGAGTTGAACGAGGCTAGTACAAATCAATTTGGCGTCAAGGCCGTCATGCTCGGGCATAATGGCCAGCCGGTTATCGAAGTCATGACGCCCGCTGGGCCTGAAACCGCTCTCGCCCGGATGATGGAGGAACGCAAGAATCCTCGCAATCCCAAAGGCGAGGGCATGTATATGATCTGCCTCGAAGTGGATGATATCGAGGCGACGATCAAGAACATCGAATCGCGAGGCGGCCGCATCCAGCGTGAAGAAGGTAATTCAAACGTTGCCTGGATCCATCCACTCAGTTCTAAGATGGTATTCATTGAGCTGCAGCAGCGGGGATCCGGGAACATGAGTGCCGCTGGAGGCGGTAGCTAACCGGAGAACAGGAGGGCAGTCTTCTTTTAGATAAAAGACTGCCACCGATAGCGTTTTTAAAGTGCGACTCCGTGCAGAATGAATCATCGTTTCCCGAACGGGGAGTCAATGAGCTCTTTTCTGAGCTCTGGTCGATCTACGTTGCTCGAGTCGTCCGGCTACTGATCATTTCGTTTGCGAGCGCAATAACCGTCTACGCCGCGTTGTTCTGCATTGACGCCGTGATGCCAGTCGGCACACAGCCACAAGTTGACGCCATACTCGCGGCTGTTCCAGAGGGCCAATCTCCAACTGAGGAGCAGCTAGTGGAGATTGCCGGGCTGGAATTTCAGGATTTGCCTCTGGACATAATTCGGACGGCTCTGGTGCTGACTGCCACCCTCTGCATCTCGGCCATTGCGGCTGGCGCCTACATCTATGTCGTTGGAGCGCATTACGTGATCGGGAGGGTGCCGATCACGGAGCCGGTGGCGTTTGCCTTCTTGCGCATCGGCGGCCTCGTTATCACAACGTGCATGGCGCTATTCGGCGTTTTTCTGGCGTGGGGCGCACTTTTCATGCTACCGTTTTTCATCGCGAACCAGCTGGCGGATGTGGCGGCGCTCGCTGCACTGTTCGGACTGCTTTCTTTTACGGGACTAATTGCCGCGGCGGTCATCAGTGTCTACGTGCTGATTCGGTGGACCTTCATCTGGCCCGTCGTTGCACTCAACGGGATGATCGGCCTGCCCGCGCTACGAAAAAGCTGGGAACTGACTGAAGGTCACTGGTGGCGGACCTTCGGGATCATGCTGATTGTCGTGCTCGCCGCATTTGCCGTCGCCTTTCCCGGTGTTTTTTTGACGGGCTTCGGAGTGGCGTGGGTTGCGGATATCTATATGAACCTTGTCGCGCCGACGATCGCCGGGCCAATTCAGGCAATTATGATCTTCCTGCTGTACGCGGATCTGCGTACGCGTAAGGAAGGACCGCCCGGCTACGGGGCAGAACACATCAGGCAGGAGCTCAACCTGCGTCCGGAGGAATGGGGCGACGTACTCTGATGGGTCTGCGGTCTGTCAGGCGGTTTGTTCTCCACCGATTACCACGCTCCACTTCCTGATCCGCCAGGACGCAATCAGACCCTGGCGAATGTACGGATCCGCGGCGATGAACTCATCGATGACAGACGTGTCATCCGTGTGGAATATGATTGCCGCGCCATCCACCGGTTCGTCCCACGCCCCTGCGAGGGTTACGATGCCGCGGGAGTTCAACTCCCGCAGGAGCGCAAGATGCTCATTTCGAAACGGCGGCCTCCGTTCCAAAACATCAGCCACGTACTCATAGAGCAACACGTAGTACATCACTGCTCCGCGGCGCCGGCCTGCTATTCCAACCCTGCCAATTGCTCCTCAATGCGCCGGACGCGCAGCCGTGCATCCTGAAGCCGCTCCTCTTCTTTGGCGACCACGTGCGTCGGCGCCTTGGAGCGAAAAACCTCGTTGCTCAGTCGTTGTTCTAGGGCCGCCAGTCGGGACTGTGTTTCCTCAAGTTCCTTTGTCAACCGCGCCCGTTGGCCGTCGACATCGACAGCCCCGGCCAGCGGCACCATCACAGTGACACCATCCAGAATGGAGGTCAGTACAGAAGAGGAATCGGGTCGCTCGTCGCCGGCCGCCAGAATGCGCAATGAGGACACGCGGGCCAGCGTGCCAATGGATTCACCTGATTCAGCGATGGCCTGACGTGACTGTGCATCCGCATCCACAATCGTCTCGATCATACGGGCGTGCTCGATATTGCCTTCCGCCCGCGCATTGCGAATGGCGCGGATGACATTGATAACGTCTCCAACCTCGGCCTCCGAGTCCCGATCCGTTCTCTCTTCGGCCGCCTGTGGGTAGGGGCTAATCATAATCGAGTCGATACCCCGGGCTAGTTCGGGAGCACGAGTCACGAGATTTTGCCAAATCTCCTCTGTCACAAATGGCATAAATGGGTGCAATAGCCGGACAGACTGCTCCAGCACACCAGCCAGGTACTCCACGGGTGTATCGTCGCCGTTCCTCAAACGGACCTTGGCAAGCTCGATATACCAGTCAGCGAACTCGTCCCAGAGGAAATCACGGATTACTTGTTCAGCCTGACCCAGTTGAAAATCTTCCAGTAGCTGGTTTACGTGCGCCGTAACGCTGTTGAGGCGTGAAACGATCCAGCGATCCTCACGATGAACAGGCTGCCGCATGCCGATTTCGCGTGGCGCGTTGGATGTCTCCATTGATCGTGCAACATACCGTGCAGTATTCCAGAGCTTGTTCGCGAAGTTGCGGCCCGCCTCCAGGCGGCCGGGCGTCAGCGCGAGGTCATTGCCCGGCGTCGTGGCAATGGTCAGTGCCATGCGCAGCGCGTCTGTCCCATATTCCGCGATGCTTTCCAGCGGATCAATGACATTTCCCCGTGTCTTTGACATCTTCTGCCGCTGCGCATCGCGCACGAGGCCGTGCAGATAGACGGTGCGGAAGGGCACGTCAGCCGTGTTTTCCAACCCCATCATGATCATCCGCGCGACCCAGAAAAACAGAATGTCGTAGCCCGTTTCCAGTACGGATGTTGGGTGGAAATAGCGGTAGTCCTCCGTGTCGTCCGGCCAACCCAGTGTGGAGTGCGGCCATAGGCCTGATGAGAACCACGTGTCCAATACGTCCGGATCCTGCAGGAGGCTGTCTGAACCGCAGATCATGCAAGTAGACGGATCCTCCCGCGCGACAATTGGTGTCGCGTCCTTGTCCGCATTCACCCGATCGGACTTCTGGACGATATCTTCATGCGAGATTCCAAGCTCCCGCAATGTCGCATAGCTACCCGTCCATACCTGCTGCCCGTCTCCGCCGTCGACAGGATCACGCAAAACGATTTGCAGTCGTTCGCCATCACACTCGCCGCAGAACCACGCCGGCATACGATGCCCCCACCACAACTGCCGTGAGATGCACCAGTCACGGATTCCGTCCATCCAGTTCAAATATGTGCCCGTGAATCGTCCTGGAACTATCCGTATGCGCCCGTCCCGCACGGCCTCTGCCGAGCGTTTGGCCAGTGGCGCAATATCCACGAACCACTGGATGCTCAAACGAGGCTCGATGATGGTTCGGCAGCGATAGCAGCGCCCCAGACGATTCGCATAGTCCTCTGTCCGCTCAAGAAATCCGGCGGCGTCCAGTTCAGCGACGATGCGTTGCCTTGCCTCAAACCGCTCCAGCCCCTCAAACGGCCCGGCGTTCTCATTGAGAGTTCCATCCGCGTTGATGACCTCAATAACCTCAAGAGCGTGGCGCTGCCCGATCTCGAAGTCGTTCAAATCGTGCGCCGGTGTGACCTTCAGGGCACCCGTCCCGAACTCCATGTCAACATAGTCATCACCGATGATGGGGATCTCGCGGTCGATGAACGGTAGACGTACAGTCCGTCCAATGCTGTCCGCAAAGCGCGGGTCATTCGTGTTCACTGCAACTGCCGTGTCACCTAAATAGGTTTCCGGTCGGGTTGTTGCGACGGTCAGGTGGCGGCCTGAGCCATCGGCGTACGGGTAGTTGATGTGCCACAGCTGGCCTGTTGCGTCCTCGTAGTCCGTTTCCAGGTCTGAAAGGGCGGTATGGTCTGTCGGGCACCAGTTGATCATGCGCTCGCCTCGGTAGATACGGCCCGACTCATACAGATTCACAAAAGTTGTCCGCACTGCCCGCGAGGGCCCCTCATCCAGTGTGAATCTCTCCCGAGTCCAATCACACGAGGCCCCGAGGCGACGATGTTGATTCTGTATGGCGCCGCCGTACTGGTGTACCCAATCCCACACGTGCGCAAGAAAGCGCTCACGCCCAATCTGCTGACGGTCAATGCCCTGTGATGCCAGGTGACTTTCAACGACGTATTGCGTCGCAATGCCGGCGTGGTCTGTGCCCGGCAGCCAAAGGGTCGGATCGCCTCGCATGCGGTGCCAGCGGACGAGCGCGTCCTCCACTGCCGCCGTCAGCGCGTGGCCAAGATGGAGCTGCCCCGTGACGTTTGGGGGCGGCATGATGACGACAAAGGGCTCCCGGCCCTCGACGATACTCGGCTGAAAGTAGCCTCGCTCCTCCCACCACTGATAGCGTGCCTCTTCAAAGCGGGCGGGTTCCCAGGCTGGTGGCATCCCCGCTGTATGGGTACTATCTGTGGCCATCAGTTCGTGTTTCAGGGCGTTACGCACGGCCGGAGACCACTGGCCGCACGGAGATAGTTGGGGCAGCAATTCATGGCTCTTCCATTCTATCGAATAGAAGAGCCCCACATCGAATACGGCCAATGGGGTTGCGTGAGGCACGCCGCGCGTCATTCTGCGCGCCCACCCCGTGTCATTCTGCGCGCAGCGAAGAATCTACTCCCTTCGCACGCTTTGCGTCTGGCCTGTAAGGGTCAGTGCACGCTCATAATCTTCGGGGCTGTTGAGATTAATGATGACGGTGGGGTCCGCAAACTCCACACGATTGACCCGCGCGGGATCACGCTCTGTCACTTCTCTGAGACCCCGCTTTTCTTCTGTGATGACCTCAATCTCGGCTCGCAAGGACGAGTTCATCACGGGCGGGTGTCCTTCTATGCCGCCATGCCAGGGATATGAGATGGGCAGGCCTGCTGCGAAGTGCGCCTCGATGAGTGCGTCCGTTAGGTGCGCAGGCCGTGGTGAGTCCATGGCGAGGAAAACCCATTCCGTTGCGCGCCAGTCCGAGGCGTTCAAGCCCGCCAGAACGGACGTCGTCTTGCCTTGTTCGGAGTGCGGGTTGCGAATCACGCGATACGCAGGTACGCGTCCTACCGTCTCTGGCAAGAGCGTCTGGTGATGATCCGCATCCTCGCCCAAGACGACAATCAACTCATCTGCCTGTGTTCGCCCGCACTCCTCGGTTTGCCATGTCAGCAATGGTTTACCCATCCAGGAAAGCGCCTGCTTTGGCCGCCCCATCCGTGATGAGTTGCCTGCGGCAAGAATAACCAGGGATACGAAGCGATTTTCGGAATTGCTCACGCTGTTGTGCCTGTAGACTGACTGTCCAACAAAGCGGAAATACGATTCAGCACGGCGTCCGCCACATCACGCTTGGACATAAGCGGCAACGCTTCCTGCCCGCCTGCGCTGTCAAGAATGACCACTCTATTGGTATCAACGGCAAAGCCGGCGTCTGATTCTGAGACATCGTTTGCCACGATCATATTCAGACCCTTGCGCTCCAGCTTGTCCTGGGCATTGCGTAGCAGATCCTCTGTCTCGGCGGCAAAGCCGACCTTGATCCCCGGCAATGTGTGAACCTCAGCTAGGATGTCCGGCGTTTTCTGCATTTTGATTGTCAGGCGATCCTGTCCCTGAATCTTCTTCATCTTTTGCCCGGCAGCGGATATTGGTTCCCAATCCGCAACTGCTGCCGCCATGACCAGTGCATCGGCCTTGTCTCGTAGCGCGTCTGACACCGCCGTCAGCATCTGCCGCGCGCTCTGGACATTGACGACGGTCACGCCTGAAGGCGCCGCAAGCTCCGCAGCGGTAACCAGGGTCACACGTGCGCCACGGTCACGCGCTGCTTCCGCGAACGCGTAGCCCTGCTTGCCGGATGAGCGGTTCGTTATGACGCGTACGGGGTCGATGGCCTCTTGTGTCCCACCCGCGGAGACAACAATATGGCGTCCTAACAGATCCTGGTTTCTGGAAAGGATCGTGCTCAGTGCCTCAAGAATTTCTGCAGTGTCGGCGAGTCGGCCGCTGCCCACTGCGCCGGACGCAAGCCTTCCCTCGTTCGGCCCCGTAAAGCCAAATCCCCGTTCTTTCAGCGCCGCCACATTCGCTTGCGTCACACTGTTCGTCCACATACTGTGCTCCATCGCAGGCGCGAGGAGCACAGGCGCCTCTGTAGCGAGAACGATGGTCGAAAGCGCATCGTCGGCCAGTCCGTGTGCAAGTTTGGCGATCACATTTGCAGTGGCGGGGGCGATGACAACCGCATCCGCCCGCCGCGCAATTTCCACGTGCTCAAGCGGATCTTCGGATTTGGCGTCGAAGATGTCTGTGATCACGGCGCGGTGCGTCAGCGATCTGAATGTGAGCGGCGTCACGAACTGTTGCGCGGCATGAGTCAAAACGACGTCGACAAGTGCCTCGGCCTGCATGAGCTTGGATGCAAGGTCTGCCGCCTTGTAGCAGGCGATGCTCCCGGAAACGCCAAGGACGATTCGCTTGCCCGGAACCGCATTTGCGCCGTTCATCTCTTGTGCCCCAATTCGTTCTTTTCGCCTGTCACGCCTCGTGTATGGCCCGCATCGTTGCTCAGATTGTCACAGAATGCGCCACCGTACCATGATGCCGCTATGTGCCTCCGGCAGCGTCAGGCCGATTCTTTTCCCAGATGAGTCGCAGTCCCTGCAGGGTCAGGTCTGGCTCAATCACGTCGATCTGATCTGTCCGCTCGGCGATGTGGTCGACGAGGCCGCCCGTCGCGATGACGCATGCTTCAGCTGATATCTCAGTGCGTATCCGACGTATCAGACTCTCCATCAGTCCAAGGTATCCATACATGAGTCCTGAGCGCATTGCATGATCCGTATCCCTACCGATGACCTTCTCTGGAAAGACCGGCTTGATTGACGGTAGCTGTGCCGCTCGTGCGGTGAGGGCCTCAGAGGACACGATAATTCCGGGTGTGATTACACCACCAATGAGGCGCCCGTCGGCGGTAATCACATCGAACGTCGTCGCCGTGCCAAAATCGACAACGATGGCCGGCCCGCCATGCAGCCCGTACGCCGCCGCGGCGTTCACGATCCGGTCTGTCCCAACTCCGTCCGGCTTATCCACGTCTAGTGTGATGCCCCATGTCTCTGCTTTTTTCACATCGAGCACCCTAACGCCAAACGTGTCCGTGGCCTCCCGCTCCAGCATGGCTGTCACGGGCGGTACAACGGAACAGAAGATGACGCCGTCGATGTCGCTGCGATGAATCCCGTATGCCGTGAGCAAGTCACAGACAGTGGCGGCAGTACTGGGTGCCGATTCTCCCGTGGTCGTTGGTACGCGTCTGGACGCGACAACGTTCTCGCCGTCGAAGGCGGCAAGCTTTATATTCGTATTGCCAATATCGATGGTCAACAACATCGGACGCTTGGCCTCGTGCACACTATTGCTGCTGATGGGGCACACATAATTATACGCGGCAGCACTTTGCGTCCGTACCGCTGCTCTGAAACAATCTGGACACGGCACATGCACTGCCTTATGGAGGGTAAATATGACGACCACCGACACGGGCCATCCCCGCACGATTCTCGTTATTGGCGCCACGGGACATCAGGGTGGTGGCTTGGTCGGACATCTGCTCGCCTCCAAAGGCTGGCACGTGCGCGGATTCACACGCTCTCCGGAGAGCGACAAGGCGCAGGCACTAGCGGTGCGTGGTGTGGAAATTGTTGCGGGTGACCTGGATGATGATGCCTCTCTCATGGCTGCAATGCAGGATGCATACGGGGTGTTCTCAGTGCAGGGACAGGCTGCCGAGGATGATCCAATGCATGAGGCACGGCAGGGCATCAGGGTTGCGAGCGTGGCCAAAAGATTGGGTGTCCGTCACCTTGTCTACACATCATCCTGCGGCGCAAAGGAGCCAAACAGAGGAGTCTCCTATTGGGATGCCAAGCGGGCCATCGCCGACCATATCCGCTCAGTTGGCATCCCGTACACGATTTTCCGCCCGGTCTCCTTCATGGAAAATTACGTAGCGGACAGCACGGGCATCGCCGCCGGCACAATTCGCGGCATGCTGACGCCTGACAAAGCCCTTCAAGTCATATCGGGTCACGACATTGGCGCGTTCGCCGCCGCCGCATTCTCACAGCCGGAAAGGTATCAGGACCAGGAAATCGACATCGCCGCGCAAACCCTAACGATGAATGATATTGCCGCCGCGCTTGGCCGCGTCGCGGGCCATGAGGTTGTCTATCGCCAAATACCCCAACACGAATGGAGCCGCGTCTCCGTGCCGTCGGGAATTGCCATGACTTCCTGGTACCAGGACTACGGCTATGACGAGGACATCCCTGCGCTCAAGGCCAAATGGGATATACCGTTGCTTGCGTTCGAGGAGTGGCTACGGTCAATCGGCTGGCGATAATAGGTCGTGCAAGCTAGGCAAACAGCGGGAATGGCGGCGGGCCACCACGCCGGATGAGACCCAGCGCGGCAGGAATACTGTCAATGAGATCCGAGGCCAGCAGGCCCAATGTGAGGTTGCCATTGGCCCGGGCGGCGAGTATTCCGGCTACGCCGTGCACGTAGACCCCCGTGTATGCCGCCTTACACGGTGGCAAGCCCTGCGCAAGGAACCCGGTGATGATCCCCGCCAATGTGTCTCCGGTGCCGCCTGACGCTAGGGCAGGGAAGGCAAGCGGACAGATGGAGGGTTCCTCATTCGGATTCGCGACAACCGTATACGCGCCCTTGAGTACAACGGTTGCTCCCCATTCAGTCGCCTTTCGTGCCGCAATCTCAGGCCTGGCGGCCTGCACATCCTCGACGGATATTCCACATAACCGCGCCATCTCGCCCGGATGGGGCGTAAGAACGGCCGGGACCTTTAGGCGCTCCCACCAATTGGGCATTCGTGCCAGCATCGTGAGCGCGTCGGCATCTAGGGCAATGGGCACATCTGGCGGAGCTTGTGCCATGACGGAGCGTAGCAATTCCGCGGCCATGGCGAAGAGGCCAATGCCAGGGCCAATTAGCACCGCGTCCGCGGAGCGATCCTTGAGCGCCTCCAGCAGTTGCGACACGCCAGACCGCTCGTCGGCGCCACCTTCATCCCACTGACGTATTGGAATGTGCGTCGCCTCCGGCGTGATCGCCGCTACTGAATCTGTCACGCGTTCTGGCGAGGCTATGGCAACCGTCCCGGCACCCGCTCGCGCCGCAGCCTTGGCGGCCAAGGCCGGCGCACCGCGATATGCCTCCGCGCCACCGATGATCACTGCATGACCGAACGTTCCCTTATGTCCAGTGACAGGCCGAACTGGCAACATCTCCGCAATGGTCTGGCAATCAAGAATCTCAATGCCGGATTCACTGCCGACCGACTCCAGTCCGATGCTCGCAACTTGTATTTGGCCACAGTTTTCGGCGCCGGACGCTGTCAGGCATCCTTGCTTGACACTCCCCAGCGCTATCGAGATGTCCGCCGCCACCGTTGATGTATCGGCGATGCCGGTGTCCGGATCAAGCCCCGAAGGCACATCAACGGCCAGGATGATTGGCCTGGCCGGCCGTGCGCGCGCCTCCGCGACCGCTCGTAGGACTTCACCAGCGCGGCCTTCAATGGCACGCGAACGCCCTGTTCCCAGGATTCCGTCGACCACGATCTCCGCGCTGGCCAGAGCCATGGCGTTCTCGTTCGCAAGATCTGGTAGGATCTTGCACCCGGCCGCGGCACATTCGACGAGCAATGAGTCGTTTTCACCACGTGGCAAAGGACACGCGACTGTGACGGAGGCGCCCCGTTGAGCTAACAACCGTGCCGCAATGAGGCCATCGCCGCCATTCCTGCCGGGACCCGCGAGAACGAGCACACACCGCTGCGCAACTCTTCCGCCAAGCGCTTGGACGACGCTATCTGCCACTGACCGCCCAGCTTTTTGCATGAGGGTATCGAGGCTAGTGCCTTGCCGGATGGCCGCATCCTCTATTTGCCGCATCTCCGCGGCTGTGACGGCTTTCATCGGACTGTGGTGGAGCGCCAAGTAACCACTGCTACGGCGCGTGGTACGGCGAGGGATACTCCGCAGTGCCGACCACTATTGAGAGGGCATACTCAATGGAATGCGTCTGACTAACGGTCAAATCGGTGAGGCCGATGCGCTCCGCGACGTCCTTTGCGCGTCCGTGCAGCCTGACCTCCGGTTTACCGCCCCGCATGGGGACGATCTCGATATCCTTCCAGCCGACGCCACGCACACCCGTGCCAAGCGCCTTCATGACCGCCTCTTTACTTGCGAATCGTGCCGCAAGCTCCGGATCACGCATCCGGCTTGTTCGTTGCTCTTCCTCTGTGTAGATGCGATTAAGAAACCGTTGGCCAAAACGCTCTCGTGCTTCTCGAATCCGCCACACTTCGACCATGTCTATACCAGTGGTCAACATTCCCTGAGAAAACTCCTGGCTTTGACCGGCATCGGCGACACTGCTCGGTCTGTGTGTGCTGCCCAACATGTGCGCTGTCGTGCCATTTATGAATTATCGCAGAACCACATACTTCATGTGCCGGCAGCCCCTGACGCTATACTCAGTGCATGGCAGAAAGACTCGGAGAAAGTCCTTGACTGCGCGCATCATTGATGGTCGCAAGATCGCCGCAGAGATCCGTCAAGAAGTTGCGCGCGAAGTGGCCGTGCTCAAGGCGCAGGGTGTCTTGCCCGGCCTCGCCGCCGTCCTCGTTGGCGATGATCCAGCCTCGCAGACCTATGTCGCCAACAAGGAGCGTGCATGTCGTGAGGTGGGTATCTACACGGAAGTTCATCGTATTGATGCCTCCGTTTCCCAGGACGGACTTCTGGACCTGATCCGTTCCCTTAACAATGCCGATCGCGTACACGGCATTCTCGTTCAACTACCCCTTCCATCCCACATTCGTGAGCAGGACGTCATCGGCTGCGTCCGGCCTGATAAGGATGCAGACGGCTTCCACCCACTCAACATCGGTCACCTCGCCATCGGTGATTCACAGTTTGTGCCAGCCACTCCGTATGGCGTCATGGAATTGCTCGATCGTGAGGGCATCGAACTCGGGGGCAAACACGCCGTTATCGTCGGTCGCAGCAACATTGTTGGAAAGCCGATAGCGATGGCGTGGATGCAGGGCGATCCGGCCGCCTACCCACGCGTAACCATTTGCCACAAGACCGATCCTGGACTTGCAGCCATCACACGGGACGCGGATGTTTTGGTCGTGGCGGCCGGCGTGCCGCGCCTGATTCGCTCCGATATGGTCAAGCCGGGAGCAGTGGTCATTGACGTCGGAATCAACCACATTGAAGACGTGGACGATAAGCGTGGATACACGATTGTTGGAGACGTGGATTTTGATGCGGTGAAAGATCTGGTGAGCGCAATTACGCCAGTGCCGGGTGGCGTAGGTCCAATGACCGTGGCGATGCTTCTACGCAACACCGTTTCCGCCGCGCGGGCGCAGTTGCGCACGAATGAATTCTGACGCAAAGGGAGGAGGAACAGATATGACGAGTGAAGGTAAGGTTGCCCATTGGGACGTGTGGCGCGAAGGGAGTCAGACGTTCGCGGAGCGTGTGACCCTCAGCGGGGCGCCTGAGCCACGGTCCGGGGATCAGGTCTATCTCGCGCTCGCGCCGCCCGCTTGGCGGATCACTGCGTGGGAGCAGGCAGGCGAAGAGAGCGGCGCGCCTGTCTACAAGGTATGGGTCAAGCGGACCGGCAGCTGAAACGTCCACCCCTCACACCAACGTCTGCACTCCGGCTTGGCGTCCTCGGTGCTGCGCTGCTTTCCCTTGCATTCTCTGCCGCCTGCTCTACTGAACAGGATTTCGGGCCGACAGGCTTGCAGCCGGATGGGATGTATATCATCGTCGGTACTGAATTTGCCTTCGTGCCAGATATGCTGGAAATTCCCGTCAATCAGGAAGCGGTCATTGTGTTTAAGAACCGCGGAACCGTCGATCACGACCTTGTCATCGAAGAATTCGACGTTTCCACAGGAACGATACGCATCGGCCGTGAGAAGACCGTGCGGTTCACGCCCACAGGCACCGGTGAATTCGCC
Organism: Dehalococcoidia bacterium; assembly: GCA_965224255.1. GTDB lineage: Bacteria > Chloroflexota > Dehalococcoidia > UBA6926 > UBA6926 > VXMO01. The sequence goes on along the minus strand of CBDCYO010000005.1, from coordinate 424,597 downwards.
GTAACCTGCTCCATTCCGGGCCATGGTGATGCCGGCATGACCGGAACAATTGCCGTTGTCCAGCAAACCGCACCGGACTCCACGCAAGGCTGAATTGACCAATGAGCGCAGAGAATCCGAGGAGGGATGTACGACACGAGAAGCCGCTCACGCTGGCTGACTTTGACTTTGAACTACCTGAGCGACTGATTGCTCAGCAGCCGATCGAGCCGCGCGACCATGCCCGCCTTCTTGTCGTGCATCGAGACACGGGTGACCTTGAGCACCGCCATTTCTACGACTTACCCGAGCTCATGAATCCTAGGGATTGCCTCGTCGTTAATGAGACGCGCGTCATTCCCGCGCGCCTGACCGGCGTCAAGAGAATTGGCGGCGGCCGCGTTGAGATTCTTCTTGTGCGTCCCCTTGTTGGCAGTGGGGAGGGCGAAGAGGCAAACGAGCGCATGTGGACCGCCATGGTTCGCCCCTCCCGCCGCGTCGCATCCGGGACCATCGTCGATCTTGATGCCCCCGGCGCGCCTCACGTCCTTGTTGGGCAACAGTACACGGACGGCACCCGTCTTGTGACGCTGCCGAATAACATTTCTCTTGATGACATTGGTCAAGTGCCCTTGCCGCCGTACTTACGTGAGCAAATACATGATCTTGACCGCTACCAGACCATCTATGCCTCAAAACCGGGCAGCATCGCTGCCCCTACGGCCGGCCTCCATTTCACGCCTGAGCTCATGGCGCGAATTGAGGCGCAGGGTAACCCCATCACGCGCCTCACGTTGGATGTTGGCCCCGGCACGTTCCGCCCTGTCCAGGTTGATAACCCGTTCGACCACATCATGGGACTAGAGCGTTACGAACTCCCGGAGGAGGCCGCGGGCATTATCTCTGAAACACGCAGGACTGGCGGACGGATCATTGCCGTTGGCTCCACGGCGGTTCGGGCGCTTGAATCCATCGCGCTCGAGCAGGATGTGCCTGTGGATGGCCGTGAACGTGTGAGACTCCAATCACAGACTGGAGAGACAAGCCTCCTCATACTCCCCGGGTTCCAATTCAGGATCATCGACGCGATGATCACCAACTTCCACCTGCCGCGCTCCACGCTGCTCATGCTGGTTTCCGCCTTCGCGGGGAAGGAACTTGTGGACCGTGTCTATCGGCAGGTGATTGAAATGGACTACCGCTTTTATTCCTTCGGTGATGCCATGATCATCGTCTGACCTGCTGGTATCGTGGGAACAGAAGGCGATTTCCCCGGCAAACAAGAAGGACGTTTGAGCATCATGATTGACCGCGAAAGACTCATCCGCACATTCACTGATCTCGTCCGCATTGATAGCCCCTCTGGCGAGGAGGATGCCATTGCGGAAGTTCTCTCCGTGCGCCTTTCCGCACTCGGATTCGCCGTCTCGCGGGATGCATATGGCAACGTCATCGCCACCCAAGCCGGTGACTCCCCGCTCCTTCTCTCCGCCCACATGGACACCGTTGAGCCTGGCCGCGGTGTGCGACCCATCATCGACGGGGATGTGATCCATACCGATGGCTCCACAATTCTGGGCGGAGACTGCAAGGCCGGCCTCTCCGTGATTCTGGAGGCGCTGGAGTCGCTGCATCAAGATGCCGCGCCGTGGCGTGCTGTGGAGATTGCCTTTACGCGGGAAGAGGAAATCGGCCTTGTCGGGGCTAGGAATCTCGATTTCACAAAACTACGAGCGAAGGAAGCCGTCGTCTTTGACGGCGAAGGGTCGGTCCATCAAGTCACGTCCGGGAGCCCCACATACCTGTCCTTTGACATCGACATCACTGGAAGAGCCGCCCACGCCGGGGTTGAGCCAGAAAAGGGCATTTCGGCGATTCAACTGGCAGCAGAGATGATTGTGCAAATGCGACTTGGCCGTCTGGATGAGTACACGACTTTCAACGTTGGGGTGATTGAGGGCGGCAGCGTTCGCAACGCCGTACCGGAACATGCTCATATAGCGGGTGAAACGCGTAGTCATGACGCGCAGGCGCTGGAAAGGGTGCGTTCCTACCTATTGAACATCGTACAGGACACGCGAAATCGCTGGACAGAGGCGCAAATCACTTGTGAAATGCATGAGCAATTCACTGGCTACCGGCTTGATGAAACGACCGGCGCATTGGCCCGTGTTATCGAAACCCTCGCCGGCCTTGGAATGACCCCACAGCTTGCCCTGTCCGGCGGTGGCACAGATGGAAACGTCTTCGTGCTCAACGGCATAGAAGCAGTCGTCGTCGGCGCGGCGATGCATGACGCGCACACCGTCCGTGAGAGTGTGAAGATCACGGAGTTGGAGCAGGGCGCGACGTTCTGTCGGGCCTTGCTTGAAGTCTAGCAGCAGTCTGCGCGTGCGCCGTGGAATCGACCACGCGGGTGCGCTTCGCTTATTGACACTCCATTCATCTCGCCCGTATAGTGATGTTCCGCCATCGTCTTCGGACGGTGGCAGATTGTAGGCTCCTTAACAAGTGAATAGGTCAAGAATGGTCAGAATGTCTGACCGCGGCTCTTCAAATGAAGAGGAAACGAAACAAAACAAAACAGGGTTAAGCTACTAAGGGCGCGTGGTGGATGCCTTGGCGTCAGGAGCCGAAGAAGGGCGTAGCTTGGTTGCGATAAGCCCGGGGGAATTGCCAAGCGAGTTGATCCCGGGATGCCCGAATGGGGAAACCTGGCCCGCTTCATCGCGGGTCACCGCCGGCCGAACACAATAGGCTGGATGGAGGCAAGTCGGGGAACTGAAACATCTAAGTACCCGGAAGAAAGGAAAATATTCCCTCAGTAGTGGCGAGCGAACGGGGAAAAGCCCAAACCGGAGAGGCTTAACGGACGCGGGTCCTATGTCTGTCCGGGGTTGCGCGACATGATGGGAGAGATCCCGCGATTTCTCGCGGAGTTACCAACCGGACTCTAGCCGAAGGTTCGTGGAAACGACCACCAGAGAAGGTGATAGTCCTGTAGGCGAAGGGGAAAGGCTCCGTGCATCATGGCCGAGAGTACCACGGGACACGGGAAATCTTGTGGGAAACTGGGGAGACCACTCTCCAAGGCTAAATACTCCTGACGACCGATAGCGAACAAGTACCGTGAGGGAAAGGTGAAAAGTACCCCGGGAGGGGAGTGAAAGAGATCTGAAACCGCGTGCTTACAAGCGGTCAGAGTCCTTCATATGAGGGATGATGGCGTGCCTATTGAAGAATGAGCCGGCGAGTTAATCCGTGTGGCAAGGTTAAGGATGTGGCCATCTGCAGCCGTAGCGAAAGCGAGTCTGAAGAGGGCGCTTGAGTGGCACGGATTAGACCCGAAACCGGGTGAGCTACCCATGGCCAGGGTGAAGCGAGTCTAAAAGCTCGTGGAGGCCCGAACTGGTGAACGGTGCAAAGTTCTCGGATGAGCTGTGGGTAGAGGTGATATGCCAATCGAACCCGGAGATAGCTGGTTCTCCCCGAAATGCATTGAGGTGCAGCCCCATGGGTTCACCTCCGGAGGTAGGGCTCTGAATGGGCTAGGGGGCGAGAGCTTACCAAACCCAATCAAACCACAAATGCCGGAGGTCCAGACCATGGGAGTGAGTCGGCGAGGGATAAGCTTCGTCGTCGAGAGGGAAACAACCCAGATCACCAGCTAAGGTCCCCAAGTGCGGTCTAAGTGTTCAACGAGGTGGAGCCCCACAAACAGCCAGGAGGTTGGCTTAGAAGCAGCCACCCTTTAAAGAGTGCGTAACAGCTCACTGGTCGAGGGACTCTGCGCGGACAACGTACCGGGGCTCAAGTCCGCCACCGAAGCTGTGGATTTCCTCCGTATGGAGGGAGTGGTAGGGGAGCGTTGCCTGTGCAGTGAAGCCTGTTCGTGAGGATGGGTGGAGTGCAGGGAAGTGAGAATGCCGGCATGAGTAGCAATGAACCCGGGTGAGAATCCCAGGCGCCGAAAACCCAAGGGTTCCTACGCCACGGTTGTCGACGTAGGGTTAGCCGGGCCTAAGCCGAGGGCGAAAGCCGCAGGCGATGGACAGCTGGTTAGTATTCCAGCGCCGCCGGTGTGTCGTTTAAAGCTGCGGAGCAACACAGGAGGATAGGCGGGGCATGCCCACTGGACATGGTGTGTCCCTCATCCAAGCCGATGCCGGGATAGGCAAATCCGTCCCGGATAGATGTAGGTGAGGAAAGGGGAGAGCTTTCTCGCTACCGTGAGAGGGCGATCCCGCCGAGTTCATGCTGTCTAGAAAACCTTCGTATGCTATGGCACACAGGCGCCCGTACCGCAAACCAACACAGGTGGGTGCTCCGAAAACGGAGAAGGCGTTCGAGATAACCCCCCTTAAGGAACTAGGCAATCTAACCCCGTAACTTTGGAAGAAGGGGTGCCTCTGGGCGTGATTGCATTACGTAATTGCGCTCTGGAGGTCTCAGAAAACCGGCCCGAGCGACTGTTTAACTAAAACACAGGTCTCTGCGAAGGAGTAATCCGACGTGTAGGGGCTGACGCCTGCCCAGTGCCGGAAGGTTAAGAGGAGAGGTGCAAGCTTCGAATTGAAGCCCCGGTGAACGGCGGCCGTAACTATAACGGTCCTAAGGTAGCGAAATTCCTTGTCGGGTAAGTTCCGACCCGCACGAATGGCGTAACGACTTGGGCGCTGTCTCGAGGGGGGACTCGGTGAAGTTGAAGTACCCGTGAAGATGCGGGTTACCCGCGGCAGGACAAAAAGACCCCGTGGAGCTTTACTGTACCCTGGCATTGTGTTGGGGCCAGTGATGTGTAGGATAGGCGGGAGACTGTGAAGCATCGGCGCTAGCCGGTGTGGAGTCAACCTTGAAATACCGCTCTTCTCTGGTTTTGATGCTAACCCCTGAACAAGCAGGGAGACCGTGTCAGGCGGGCAGTTTGACTGGGGCAGTCGCCTCCCAAAAGGTAATGGAGGCGTCCAAAGGTTCCCTCAGGGTGGATGGAAATCACCCGTGGAGTGCATTGGCATAAGGGAGCTTGACTGTGAGGCACACAAGCCAAGCAGGGACGAAAGTCGGGCAAAGTGATCCTACGGTACCGTGTGGAAGGGCCGTGGCTTATCGGATAAAAGCTACCCCGGGGATAACAGGCTGATCCTGCCCAAGAGTTCACATCGACGGCAGGGTTTGGCACCTCGATGTCGGCTCAACGCATCCTGGGGCTGAAGGCGGTCCCAAGGGTCCGGCTGTTCGCCGGTTAAAGCGTTACGCGAGCTGGGTTCAGACCGTCGTGAGACAGGTCGGTCTCTATCCGCCGTGGGCGTAGGAGGTTTGAGGGAAGCTTTCCCTTGTACGAGAGGACCGGGAAGGACAGACCGCTGGTGTGCCAGTCGTCTCGCCAGAGGCGCCGCTGGGTAGCCATGTCTGGACGGGATAAGCGCTGAAAGCATCTAAGCACGAAGCCCCTCCCAAGATTAGACCTCCCGCTCGGTTAACGAGGTAAGGCCACAGGAAGACTACCTGTTTGATAGGCCGCAGGTGGAAGCGCAGCAATGTGTGGAGCTTAGCGGTACTAATCGGCCGAGGGCTTAGCCCCTGTACCTCGTTTCTTCTCCATCGCCATTACGGTCAGCAATTACTGCACTGCTCTTGACCTATTCACTTGTTACGGTGCCTGCCGCTTCCTTTATCGCTGGGGCACCGTGCCCGGCAGTTGGCCGAAGGCCAGTCAGTCCCGTATACTGGACCCGTCCTTCCAGTTCGACGCGGGGTGGAGCAGTGGCAGCTCGTTGGGCTCATAACCCAAAGGTCGCAGGTTCGAGTCCTGCCCCCGCTACTTTTTCAATGTTCGCGTTTGCTCTTGCCCTCTGAAGCTGTTGTGCCGCCGCGTTCCTGTGTGGCGTGCCGTCCGTCTGACTAATGCCCCGCTCCCTCTCTCTGGGCGCCCTGTTCGGCACGCAAGTGCGTGTCCACATCTCGTGGCCGATCGCCGCCGCGATAATCACGACTGCCTTCGCCCTCTCCATCCTCCCGGACCGAAACCCGGACTGGAACGCGGGTCAATTATGGCTTGCCGGTGCAACAATTTGCGCCTCCCTCGCGGTATCCGTCCTTATCCATGAACTCGCACACGTTGTGGTAGCACGACGATTCGGCATGGCGGCATGCAGCATTACACTGTTCCTCTTCGGCGGCATCTCTGAGATGGCCGGCGACGTTACCCGCCCCCGAACGGAACTACTCATTGCGCTTGCCGGCCCACTGACAAGCCTTGGGATCGGACTGCTGGCGGCACTGGCCTACACCGCAGTGCAGGCCGGCGAATTTACTCTGGTGACGCCGCCCGGCGGCGCCACACTACTGCCAGTACTCCTCTACTATGTGGCCCTCACGAACGTCGTTCTGGGCATCTTCAACCTCGTGCCCGCCTTTCCGCTCGACGGAGGCCGCGTGCTAGCCGCCGTGCTGTGGGTCATCACGGGAGACCGCCGACGAGCCATCGGAACGTCCTCCCTCATGGGCCAACTCGCGGCGGCCGCGCTGATTACGTACGGTTCCTACCACCTCATTTTCGCTTCGATGCTCTCCGGCCTCTGGCTGATTGGCCTAGGCGTCTTCCTGATGGAAGCAGCCGTGGGTGCAGGAGGCCGTGAACTCGAAAGACCTAGTGAGGAACCGTCGCCCTAGTTCCCATCGAGGGTCCGTTTGCCCGAAATGGGCTATCCTGCTCGCGGCTGGAACAAAAGAATCGTGTAAAGTGGTTGCTGCTAATTATGGTGAGGAGGTACATGGCTCAAGGAACAGGCGATCAGGGACCGCTGCGGTCGGAAGTACTCAGGGAACGGGCTCATGCTGCGAGCGAGACATCAAAGAACGCCCTGAGTTTACGCGTGCATCGCGCCATATCGTGGCTGGCTCGCGCGGAAGATGAGGGGAATGACCCTGACGCGTCGGTGATTTTCTATTGGATTGCCTTCAATGCCGCCTACGCACAGGTAGAAGATGCGACTCAAGCCGACGAATCCCGGAAGGTCCGAGCAGAACGCGGACTCTTTCGGGATTTCTTTAAGCTGGTCCTTCAGCATGATACGGATAATCTCATCTATAACGAAATCTGGGACCGATTCTCCGGGCCCATACGCTTACTGTTGAACAATCGATATGTCTTTCAGCCGTTCTGGGACTCCCAACGTGATGAAGGCGGTAGAAATAAATGGCAAAAAGGCTTTAATAACTTTAAAGCCATCTCTAGAAGAGCGCTCGCTCGGCAAGATGCTCTTACCGTTCTGAGTATCGTTTTTGACAGGCTGTACGTCCTGCGGAATCAGCTTATTCATGGCGGGTCGACATGGAACAGCAGCGTGAATCGGGCGCAAGTTGTGGATGGCGCGCGGATACTCTCCTTCCTGGTGCCGCTGCTAATCGGCGTGATGCTGGACAATCCGGACGAAGATTGGGGCGAGCCTGCATATCCGCCTGTTGAGGGACTCGACTAGGCCGCCCTCTTCAACAACCTGGGGGTTGTGGACGTCGGATGGAACCATTGGCGGTATCTAGCTCATGAACGCTCTGTTCATATCGCGCTTTCCACTCGTCGCGTTCTGCCTCCAGCATCGCTCCAGCTCACCTCGTTTGCTCGCCACCTCCGGTGGAGTATCTGGGGATCGTCCAGTGACGCCCCCGGGCCGGTACACGTGAACTTCGCCCCCTAAACAGACCAACCGCCCCAACCTGATATTAATGGCGACTAAGTCCTGGTCTGTATACGTTGCGACGGTCGCAAGACCTTGCAACATACTCAGCGCATTCGCGGCGCTCTCAGTCGTCTCGCTGCTCAATCCTTCGGACAGTGCAACTACTGGTATGCGCCGCTCAGGATTGAACACCAGCGCGTCTGCATACCAGTCCGCGTTCTCAGCGGTAATTTCGACGACGTCATTAACAGGCGTTTCTCCTAGCAGACGACATGGATATCGGCGGAAGATATCGCCCAACAGATCAGGCGGCCCGGTGGCGCCTCGATCGGTATCGGGTCCGAATACCTGAATTTCCGCCTCAACGTCTTCTCCTCGTGTTGCAAGGCGCCAGCGGATTTCCCAGTCATTTTTTCGAGTCCACTTCAGGTTGAAGAACCCGGATGGGTCGCGCCGATCCGAATCTATGCGAAGCTCGCCATTCTTGTTTATCCAATTACCATTGCTGGCGGTCGCCACGGCAGGTTTCCTGAATTGCTCCGAAACGCTGTCCAAGATAAGTCCGCGGACATCATCCAGCAGGGCCAGTCCGGAATTCCCGTTGGCGCTATGGTGAAAACGGTTTGATAGCGTGATGGCACAACTCGTCTCCAAGCGCACAGTATGGCAAAAGCGCTGCGGAATGGTAACTGTGCGCCAAGAAATCGGTCAACGGGTCGGCCTGAACCCACGTTTCAGGTGCTATTCTGTCGCTATGGGAGCCGACAAGCGGATGATTTCCAGGTAGGTGGTGGCTTGCACCAATGACGAACACGCAAATCGCCGGTGCCGATGCCGCTCGCCAGCAGGCGCGTGACATCCTCTCAAGCTACGTTGGCCACAAGGGTGCCTTGCTCATGGCCCTCTTGGACGTTCAGTACCAACTGAACTACATTCCCGAAACCACTGTAGACGATGCTGCGACAATCCTCGGTTACTCGCAGCCCGAGGTTTGGGGCGTCCTTTCCTTTTATTCGGACTTCTCTGTCGGAAAGAGACACGACCACTTCATCGATGTGTGTATCGATGCCCCGTGTCACGTGACGGGAGCCCGTGCGATTGAACGCGCTGTTCGTGAGGCAGTCGCGGTGCGGAACGACAGGGATGTTGAAGTTCGAACGATTTCTTGCCCCCGGCTCTGCAACCAGGCCCCCGTGGTCGCCTATGATCAGGAGTGGCGTGGGCAGCTCACGCCGAATAGCGCCGTGGAACTCGTCCGCTTGATGGCGATGGGAGGCGATACATAGTCATGCCGTCAGACATCTACGTGTCCCTTAAGCAGCAGGCGGATGCCGTATGGGCAGAGTGGAATGAGCCTTCGATTGCACGGGTCAGCGTCGGCATCTCCGCCGCGAGCCTGACAGTTGGCGCGGGCGACACGCTTGAGGCCGTCAAACGCACGGTCGAGGAGCTTGGGATTCAGGTGCGCATCCTGGAGGTTGGTGACATCGGCTTCTCCTGGGCTGATCCCATCGTCCACATCGCGCCGCCCAACATGCCCCGCATTGCCTACGGCAACGTGGGCGCCGGCATGGTTCCTCAGCTCCTGCGTGATGTCCTGGTTGATGGAGACCTCAGACCTGAACTCGCCCTGGGTGTGCACGGTGACACAACCATCCCCGGTGTGGGAATTCCCCTCCTTAAGGACCAGCCCTGGATGCGTGACCAACTCCGGCTGATTATGGCCAACTTTGGTCACATTGAGCCGGGGAACCTTCTGCATTACGTCGCGAACGGCGGCCTCGCCTCCCTTGATACGGCGCTCCATGAAATGACTCCCCAGCAGGTTATTGATGGCGTTCGCAGTTCAGGTCTGCGTGGCCGCGGGGGTGCCCTGTTCCCTGCCGGCGTGAAATGGAGCTTCATGGGTCCTCCGGGCCCGGGCGATCGTTATCTGGCCATCAACGGAGAGGAGGGTGATCCCGGCGCCTTTACTGATGCGGCCATCGTTGAAAATGACCCCCACCGCCTGCTGGAGGGCATCCTGATCGCCTCATATGCGATGGGTGCGAACAAGAGCTACATTCACATTCGCGCCGAGTATCACTTGCCGCTGCTGCGACTCCGCCGTGCGCTTCATGAGATGGAAGAGCGGGGGTTCGTTGGCCACAACATCATGGGCACTGAGTTTTCACACGAGATTGAGATTGAAGCCACGGGTCATGCGTACATCTGCGGCGAAGAGACGGCGCTCATGGAATCGGTTGAAGGCAAGCGCGGCGCTCCACGTCCCCGCCCCCCGTTCCCCGCCGCCTACGGTATCTTTGGCCGCCCAACAACAATTAACAACGTCAAGACGATCTCCTATGTCCCAACCGTCCTAGAGATGGGTGCTGAGCAGTTTGCCGCCATCGGCACAGAAAACGCCTCCGGCACTGCAATGCTGTCCATCTCAGGCCACGCTAACAAGCCTGGTATCGCGGAAATACCCGTCGGCATCAATCTCAGGGACGTCATTGACGGCGTCGCGGGCGGTATCCGTGGCGGCAAAGGCGCCAAGGCGCTACAGTGCGGGGGGCCTTTAGGTGGGATCATGTCCGCTGCTGAGATGGACATGCCCACCGAATTTCAGGCCATGACCGCCAAGGGCAGCCCGCTGGGTTCCGGCGGTATCCTTATCCTCGATGAGGACACGTGCATCGTCGACCTCATCAAGAATATCGCCGAATTCATCGATGAGGAGTCGTGCGGCAAATGCTTTCCATGTCGCAAGGGCGCCACACACATCTCCCGTCTACTCGCGACGATCGTCGCGGGTTATGGGCAGGAAGGCGATCTTAGCAAATTGCAGAATATCGGCACATCTATGGTCGCAGGCTCCCTCTGCGGCCTTGGTCAGCTCGCCCCAGGTGTCCTCAACAACGCTATCCGCTACTTTGGTGACGAGTTCGAAGAGCACATCACTGAGAAGTTCTGCCGCACTGGGCAGTGTCCGGACCTGACTGGCGCGCGGCGTGAGGCGCTGGCAGCCTCGCGCTGAATTGCTCCACGCCTCGCGGGGCGCCCCAGCCTGCTATCCATAGGAGAAGGGACATGCCGCCGACCAAGGTACTACTCGATATGGATCCGGGCGTCGACGATACGCTGGCCATCTTGTTGGCACTCCGCTCTCCTGAAGTAGAGGTTTTGGGCATCACGACTGTCGCGGGGAACGCCCCCCTTGAGATGACGGCCATCAACGCCCTTCGAGTTCTTGAAGCAGCCGGGGGAACCTCTATTCCCGTTGCGCGTGGTGCTGCCAAGCCCCTCACACGGGAGCCGGAAGCGGCGTTGCATGTTCACGGCAACGATGGCCTTGGTGGCGCCCCTGTTCCGCAGCCTTCACAGATGTCATTTGATGACCGTTCCGCCGTCGCATTCATATCCGAAATCGTCATGGCGCATGAACCCGGTGCAATTACCCTGATTCCAACTGGTCCAATGACAAACATCGCGCACCTTCTGCGTCAAGCGCCGGATGTCTGCTCGCGTCTCGCGGGCATCGTACTCATGGGTGGGGCGTTTGGACTCACGCCCTACGGATTTGGGAATGTGACGTCCGTTTCGGAATTCAACATTTGGGCTGATCCGGAAGCAGCCGCTGAACTTGTTCAAGCCACTGTTCCCATCACCGCTGTCGGGCTGGACGTCACCACGGATCCGTCAGGCTCAATCAATGCCGAGCACCATGAGCGACTGCGCAGCAGTGCAGACACGTACGCGCAGGTCGCCGCCATCGTCAGCGCACACGTGCTTGAAAGATTTGGCGTGATCAACCTTCATGATCCGCTTGCCGTCGCGGCCGTCATCGACCCCTCGCTACTACAGACGCAGAAGTATCCCGTCGAAATTATCACGCAAGAGGGCTCCGTCCGCGGTCAGACAATTGCGGATCGACGAGACCACCGCCGCCAGGCGGACAGCCCGGAAATCTCCGTCGCCACCTCCGTTGACGGACCGCGTTTCCTCAGCCTGGTACTGAATCGGCTGATGCAGGAGGCGTGACGACTACTCCCAAGCCCATCATTGTCGTTTTGGGGGCCATCAACTGGGACATAACCCTGTTCGTAGAATCGCTCCCAATTCCCGGGCAAGAGGTCATCATTTCCGAGATTGCACGTGTACCGGGTGGTACTGGTGCCAACGTTGCCGTCGCCGCCGCGCGTCTCTTGGAGCCCGGCGCCGTGGCGTTTGTTGGTGCGCTCGGAGACGACAGCGTGGCCGATCAGCAGCGGACCATCCTAGTTTCCGAAGGAATTGTTTGTGATGGTGTTGCCACTATTTCTGCCGCTGAGTCCGGCCAGGCATTCATCATGGTTGATGCCGCCAGTCAGAACGTCATCGCCAGCGCCCTCGGCGCGAACGCGCTTCTCAGACCTGACCACATCCGGGAGCCGGCCGTGCGGGCTATGATCGGCACCGCGCAAGTCTGTGCAATTTCTGACCCGCCTCCTGACGTGATCGAGGAACTGCTGACCATCACAGATGAAACGGCTTGCCGTGTGTCTTGGGATCCGGGTGTGCTGGCGGCAACGGATAGGGACACTGTTCTGTCGCTGGCTCGCCGTGTCGATACGCTCCTCCTGAATGAAGAAGAGGCGGCGTCGCTTTTTCCCAGGCAAGACCCGCCGGCCATCGCCAACCAGATGAACGGTGAGGGTTGGAGTAACCGCATCATTCTCAAGCGAGGCGGGCAGGGAGCACACGTCATTGATCTTCGTCGTGGCCAACTCATTGAGGTCCCGCCACTACCACTCGCCAATCTGGGAATGACGCCCGTCAGCAGCGTTGGCGCGGGCGATGCCTTTCACGGCGCGCTCTCCGCTCTTGAAGCGCAAGGCTACAGCGCTGATGACGCCTTGATCTATGCAGCCTGCGCCGCAGGCATCAAAGTATCACGCCCCGGTACACGGGATACGCCAACCGCCGCTGAACTGAGCGACGCCGTCGATGCATGGCGGGTCCTTGGCGCATTCCCACGCATCGCCCCACTGTGAACCGCTGTTATCATAGGCAAAGGCAAGTTGCCAGCGTCATGGATAGGCCGTGATTCACAGGAGTGCGCTAGTGAAATCGACAACAGAGTTCAGCCCCGCTTATACCCTACTGACGGTTCACCTTGATCCCGGTGAGGAAGTCAAGGTGGAACCTGGCGCGATGGCCGCACAGCAGGGTGTCGAAATGAAGACCGGCTTCACTGGAGGGGGCATCTTCGGCGGCCTGCGGCGCCTGCTTGCGCAGGAATCCTTCTTCGTCAATACATTCACGGCCGGGTCCAAAGGCGGATGGGTTAGTATCGCCCCCACAACCCCTGGCGACACCAGAACATTTGAAGTAGAGCCGGGGCGCAACCTCTTCGTGCAAGGTGGTTCGTTCTTGGCATCTGATATGAACGTGCAGATCGATACCAAGTTCCAGGGATTCCGCGGCTTCCTTAGCGGCGAGAGCCTGTTCTTCCTTCGCGCCTACACAGAACGCGAAACGGGCACCGTTTTTTGTAACGCCTACGGGGGAATCAAAGAAATCGAAATGGACGGTGAGGAGGAGCTTGTCATCGACACCGGCCATGTTGTCGCCTTCACGGATGATGTTAAGTACACCATCGGGAAGGTGGGAGGTCTGGTGTCGCTCATAGCGGGCGGTGAGGGCCTCGTGATGAAATTCCGGGGCCGCGGCAGCGTATGGATCCAGACCCGCACGCTTCCAACTCTCGCACAGGCCCTCGTGCCATTCATGCCAAAGTCGAAATGATCAAGAAGACAGCTTGCGCAGATACAGGACATCCGCAGACCTATAACGATGAGTAACAATAACGCAAGCGCAATGCCCTCCAGGCCCTGGGACGATTTCATTAGCGATCGCGACCGTGAAATCTACGCGCAATCCGGCTTCGGGGCGAGCGTCGGCGTTGGGCAGCGCCCCGCACTGCTCATCATCGATGCCCAGTACCGCACCACGGGTGAGAGCGCGGTTCCCATACAGGAGGCGATGAAGCAGTACGCCACCGCCGTTGGTGAGGACGCTTGGCGCGCCGTCCGTCGTATAGAGCAGCTGGTCGCACTCTTTCGCGCAAAGGGATGGCCCGTCATGTATGCGCAGGGCGAGAGGACCGGCGTTCAGGAGGGCGGGCGCTACACGGATAAGATCCCGTCGTTGTCCGCCGACTACAACCTTCCCGGCAGCCGTGGCGCCCAGATTGTTGAGCCGCTGACCCCTGAGCCGGATGACGTCATAATCTACAAGCGATTTCCCTCCATCTTTTTCGGCACAAACCTGATCACCCAGCTTGTTGCGGCAGGCGCGGATACGTTAGTTGTCGTTGGTTGTACGACGAGCGGCTGTGTGCGTGGCACCGTCGTCGATGGCATGAGCTATGGCTTCAGGTGTATTGTGCCGGAGGACTGTGTCTGGGACCGCGGGCAGGCTTCCCACGCCATCAACCTCTTTGACATCGCCCAGAAATACGCGGACGTTCTGCCACTGGACGAACTCAAGACCATCCTCGATGATGTCCCAGCGCGCCACGAACTTGCCGCTATTCCCGTCGAGTAAACAATTTGTCACTCATCATTCCCACGCGCGATGTCACCCGCTCTCCTTGGGCCGGAGAGTGAGAGGGGAGAGGTCTCCTCTTGCATTCCGGTGGGGAGACGCGTCCAACACCTGACGTAGAACCTGGATCATGACTACCAACGCCAATACCCTGCGCCAACTTCTCAGAGATGAATCACCCCTCACTGTTCCCTTCGCGTATGATGCATTCTCAGCCAAGCTGATCCAGGCGGCCGGGTTTCCGGCAGTCGGCATCAGTGGTTCGTCCGTCGCAGCTGCCGCGTTTGGTCTACCAGACGTTGGACTTCTCTCCAGGGAGGATGTTGTGGCGCAAGCGAGACGTATCGCCGCTACAGTGTCTGTTCCTATCATTGCGGACGCGGATACGGGGTACGGCGGTCCCGTGCAAGTGACACACACTGTGCGTGAACTGGAGGGCGCAGGTCTGGCGGGACTCTTCATCGAGGATCAGGAAGACCCAAAACGCTGCGCCCACCTCGCAGGTACCCGCGTCATCTCGGTGGAGGCAATGTTGGGCAAACTGCGTGCGGCGCTTGGCGCTCGACATGACCCGGATTTTGTCATCATTGCCCGAACGGACGCCATCGAGGCGGAAGGTGTTGATGCTGCCGCCAGACGGGCGCGTGCCTATCTCGATGCCGGGGCGGATATGGCGTTCTTTGCCGGCCCCCGCACAGAAGAAGAGTTGGAGCAGTTTCCCCGCCTCGTTGGGCAGGGGAAACTGATGGTCGTCCTCACGGAAGGTGGCCGAACCCCCCTCCTCTCAGCCACCAAGCTTGCCGAGATGGGCTACAAGCTCATCGGCTACTCCGGCCTTACCATTGGCAGCGCTGCAAAGGCTGTTGTCGATAGCCTCAATGCGCTCAGGGAGCAGGGCGGCAACGCGCAACTCATTGATCGTGTTATGCCCCTCGGTGCCCGTAACGAGCTTCTCGGCCTCTCCGCCTGGCAAAAACTCGAGGCAGAATTAATGCCGCGTGCTTAATGCCGCGTGAACACGATAAAATAGGTCACTGACTGGGGGTGGGCATGTGAGCAATAGGCGCGCGGATATTTCGCCGCTTCTGGAGGCCGATAGCCTCACGAAGAGATACGGTAAAGTACTCGCCCTAGACAACGTTAGCTTTATTGTTGGAGAGGGAATAACCGGCCTTTTAGGCCCAAATGGCGCGGGCAAAAGCACCGCGATTAAGCTGTTTCTGGGACTACTCCGTCCATCGGAGGGCGCTGCCCACGTCATCGGAACCCAGACATACACAGACATCAGTGCCCGAGCCCTTATCGGCTACATGCCGGAGCATGATTGCTTGCCGACCTCAGTTAATGCCTCAGAATTCCTGACACACATGGCGCAGGTCAGCGGCCTGCCTCCGGCGCAGGCTCGCACCAGAGCCGCGGACGTCATGCGTCACGTCGGCCTCGACGAGGCCCGCTATCGCAGGATCAAAGAGTATTCCACCGGTATGAAACAAAGGGTCAAGTTGGCACAGGCCATTGTCCATGACCCTCGCCTCGTTCTTCTCGATGAACCCACGGCGGGACTGGATCCCGGTGGGCGGGAGGAAATGCTTGACCTCGTGAGGCGAACCGGGCGTGACTTTGGAATCAGCATCGTCTTTTCTTCGCATCTCATGGGAGAAGTGGAGCGAACGTGTGACAACATCATTGTCCTGGACGGAGGGCGTGTCACCCATCAGGACAGTGTTTCAGGCTTCACTCAGAGCACGCACGTCCTGGCCGTGGAGGTGGATACACGCCACGATGAGCTGATCACTGCTCTCACTGCCCGCAATCTTGACGTGGAGCGCGATGGCAACTCCGTCCTTATCCCGGACTCGGATGAGAAGGGAGGGCATTTAGCTGCCATTCAGGAGGCCCTGATCGAGGCAGATGCGCCCCTCCGTCGTATGGCCTACAGACGCCGCATGTTGACTGAAATCTTCCGCGACGAGATAGCAGACTAGACAATATGGAAGCACGTCCTGCCGGTCAGATCTTCGACATAGGCTATCAGCGCTATGATGGCCCACGGCAGGGGCGTGGCCGCGCTCGCCTCGCGCTATTCGCCAGCGGAGTCCGGCAAACGCTCGGTCTTGGACGTGGCGCGAGTTCCAAGATCCTGCCCGCCCTGATAGTGCTCACCTCCATCGTCCCCGCCGGAGTCATCCTCGTCATGGAGACAATTACAGGTGGACTGGTGGGCGAAGATCGGCCGATCTTGCTGGGCGACTACCTTCCCACAATTACACTCTTCATCATGATCCTGACGGGCATACTCGCTCCTGTCCTGCTGATACCGGACCGGACGGAGAATGTGCTGAGCCTCTATCTTGTCCGCCCACTCGGCATCGCCGATTACCTCGCGGCGCGGTGGTTCGCGTACTTCAGCGTGATGACGGTGATGGTCCTCATCGGGCCGCTTTTCCTCTTTGTTGGATACACGCTCCTTTCGGACAACGCGGCGCAAGAGTTGCGGGATAACTGGCTGGACATCCCGAGGATTGCCCTCTCCGCTGTGGCCATGGGCGCTCTGCTCACATCCGTGCCCATGGGTGTTGCTGCATTCACGCCGCGCCGCGTCTACGCCGCCGCAGCTGTCATCGGTGGAGTGCTGGTGCTCACCACAGTCATTGGCACTCTGACGGAACAGAACCTGATCTGTGACGAAGAAAGCGTCGTGGTTCGAGACATGACTGACGAAGAACGTGTCGTTGGGGGTCAGTTCCTCGAAGCATTTGAGTCGATTCCCGGTAACACGGTAATCCGTTTCTCAGTCACCCTCCTTGGATCCGGTGAATTACGGTCGTACGAGATGTCCCGTGACGAAGTTGTCTTGGCACTGGCGGGGCAGGGTCCCGTACGCTATTTCGACACGGCCTGCCGTGGCTTGGTGGACCGAGATGTGGCAAAATGGCTGGTGTTTGGTGACCCCACCGGGCCTCTGCTCTTCGTCACGGACCAACTGTTCGCTGATGTTCAATCGAACAACTACCGTAGCCTCGTTGCGGAGCATCCTGAGTACTACCCCCTAGCTATGTACTTCGCCTGGGTTCTGATTCCACTCGCGCTGATGTGGGGGCGCTATCGGAGGTACGCGGCATGAGTGCCAAAGATCCCACAATCGTCGTCGACAACGTCTCCAAGTGGTTTGGCAATGTCGTCGCTGTGAATGAAGTCTCGCTGGAACTAGGTCCAGGCATCACGGGACTCCTTGGTCCGAACGGTGCGGGGAAGACGACCCTTCTGCACATGATGACTGGCCTATCATCCACTTCACGTGGTGCGATTACTGTGCTCGGCCGTCCCGTCCGCGGTGATGCGCGACTCTACCGGCAGATTGGCGTTATGACTGAACATCAAGCCGTCTACGATTTCTACACGGGGCGTGAGTTCGTCGAGTTCTCTGCACGTATGCACGGCTTGGGCAACGTTCCCAGGGCTGTTGACCGTGCAATTGCATCAGTCAGAATGGCTGATGCTCAGAACCGCCGACTCTCCACCTACTCTCGGGGAATGCGTCAGCGTATGCGCCTTGCCGCCACTCTCGTTCACGATCCGCCCGTTCTGGTGTTGGATGAACCGCTGAACGGAACGGATCCGCGGCAGCGGCTTGAGTTCCATGATCTTGCACGTCGGCTTGCTGCGGAGGGGCGCACGATCTTAATCTCTTCCCACATCCTCGAAGAAGTTGAAACGCTCGCTGACACCATTGTCCTGATGGTCAGCGGCAAACTGGCGGCCTCCGGCGATTTCCGCTCTATACGCGCCCTTCTGGATGATCGGCCATATCAGATCCGCGTCACGTCCACTAACCCGCGTGCCTTGGCCGGTGGTCTCATAGCCAACGATGCCGTCAGTGCCGTCACGGTGGAGGCAGACAACTCTGTCCTCCTCCTGACAGATGATCTACTCACCCTGCAGATGCAGCTCGCCCGTGTGGCACGCGATGCGGGCACCGTTCTGCAGACTGTGGAGCCCCAAGACGAATCGCTGGAAAGCGTGTTCACCTACATCGTGGAGCGCTAGCGGATGTTGACCATCCTATCTCTCACGCTCCGCCAGCTGACCGGCGTTCGCCGCCAAGCCATCCTGTGGCTCTTTGCTGCCTCTCCGCTTGCCATGGCCATTTTGATCCGGTTCCTAACGGACGACTACACAGACTTAGTGCTCAGGTTCGTGCTTGATCTGCTACTGATCCTGGTCGTCTTACCGCTTTCCGTTGCTATCATTGCGACGACCGCCCTTGGGGAAGACGTTGAGGATCGCACGCTATCGTTCATCATCCTGCGCCCCGTTCCCCGCTGGCAGATTGTTGGGGCGAAATTCCTTGCGGTCGTCGTCATTTCAGCAATCCCCGTCCTGCTCTTCGGCGCGGCAACCGCCGGTGTCGCGTTTATCGACGATGTCGAAAGCATCGGCACCTATGAGAATGTCGAACCCGTTCTTGGCGTTGTGGCTGGACTGATTCTGGGTGTGCTGGCGTATTCCGCCGCCTTCATGTGGCTCGGGTTGATCTCTGGCCAGGCGCTCGGATTCGCAATCGTCTACGTCTTTCTGTGGGAGTTTGTGGCCGCTGGCATCTTCAGCGGTATCCGCTACCTGAGCATCCGCAGCTACAGCATCATCACTATGTCAGATCTTGGTGGCGAGCAGCTCAGCGAGTTCGGCGCACTTGGCGCCACAGAAATTGCGCTGAATGTTGCCCTGGGTGGGGCCGCGGCAGTTGTCGTTGCCTTTCTCGTCTTGACCCTCATCCAACTCAAGAACATGGACGTCCCGTAGGCGCGTCTGTCCCGCCCGCACCTGACAAGTACACTCCGCCCTCCGTCATTCCGTATGGAGCGATCCGTGATGTTCTTCTAACAGCGTGCGCGGAAGCATGCCATTCTGAACGATGTACTGTCCCATGCCATTCCGAACGGCGTGTCAGCCGCCAGCATGTCGTTCTGCATGGCGTGTAGCGGAATTATGTCATCCTGAACGGAACATGCCTCCCCTCTGTCATTCTGAACGGAACGAAGTGGAGGAAGAATCTAACGCGCCTCTGTGGCAGTGGGGACATAGATTCTGAGCGTAGCGAAGAATGACAGAGGGGACGCTCAGAACGACAGGAAGGGTGTCCCAGACTGGCAGGGGACGCTCAGGAAGTGACAGGAAGGGTGCCTCAGACTGGCAGGGGACGCTCAGGAAGTGACAGGAAGGGTGTCCCAGACTGGCAGGGGGGCGCTCAGGAAGTGACGCGAGAGAGGCGCTCGTAGTAGCCAAATAAGCACCGGCGTCTGCGCACAGTATGAAATCAAAGGGGAGTGGCGGAAGGGGGGCCAACGAGCACATGCCATTTGATACGCTTATTCGCGGCGGTGATGTTGTCTTGCCCTATGGCGGTGGGCTGCAACATATTGATCTCGCCATCACAAACGGCCGCATCGCCGCTCACCTTGAGCCTGGCGTGGATGCGGATGCCGCAGAGATCATCGATGCTAGCTCTCACGTTATCTTCCCCGGTGTCATTGATCCCCATACCCACCTAAACCTCGGTGACCCTGAGACCGCATTTGGAACGGAGACACGCGCAGCAGCCCTCCACGGCATCACCACCATTCTCCACTTCCTCATGTCCAACGATCCATATGAGGGTGAATACCGCCAATATCGTGAATGGGGCGATGCTCAAAGCCTTATCGACTATGGCCTCCACGCCGTCATCTCCACCCGCGAACAACTCGGGGAAATAGACAAGTACGTCGACGAGTTCGGCGTCACGAGCTTCAAGTTCTTTATGAGCTTTCGTGGAGAGGAAGGCGCCTACATCGGCCTGCCCCCCATCGATGACGGCCTGATGTATGAGGTGCTGGAAAAACTTGGCCAGCGACCAGGCACGGTCTTGTGCATCCATACGGAAAACATCGAGGTTGTGTGGTCGATTAGAAAACGGCTGGAAGAATCCGGGCGCGATGATCTCAAGGCTTGGCATGAATCCCGGCCCCCATTCACGGAGGCGGAAGCCGCTGCCCGCGCCATGCTCTTCGGCCGAGAGACCAACTCAATCCCCTACATTGTCCACACGTCCACGGCAGAGACACTCGCAGCGGTGCGCTCCTTCAGGCGTGATGGCGGTAGCGTCTACATTGAGACCTGTCCGCACTACCTCTCTCACACGTACGACTCGCCTGTTGGCACGTTGGGCAAGCAAAATCCGCCCCTGCGCGGCCTCGATGACCGCGAGGCCCTCTGGGAAGCCATCGCGGACGGTACAATCGATACCATTGGCTCGGACCATGCCGCTCGCCTCAGTGACCGCAAGCGGGGCACAATCTGGAGTGCGTCGCCCGGCCAACCCAACATGCCAATGATCCTCCCCGTGGTTCTGAGCGAGGGTGTGCGCGCCCGAGGGCTATCCCTTGACCGCGCTGCTGAAATCACATCTGCCAACGTCGCGCGCATATTCGGCCTCTGGCCACAAAAGGGCTCCCTGCACGTGGGCGCAGACGCCGATATCGCAATCGTCAATCTTGAAGAGAGCCGAACAGTGACGGCGGCAGGATTGCAGAGCCGCGCCGATTACTCCATCTATGAGGGAATGCGACTCACCGGCTGGCCAGTTCGCACGCTGATTCGCGGCAAGACTGTCTCAGCAAATGGGCAGGTTGTGGCATCTCCTGGTGACGGCCGCTATATTTATCGTGCGATGGGCTAGGCCGGATCCAAACGACTGCCAAACGACTGGAGGAAGCAAGTATGTCAGGTCCACTGTCACATCTGCGTGTCGTCGATGTTACCGCCTCGCTTGCCGGGGCCTACGCCGCGCGCCTGCTGGGAGAACTTGGCGCGGACGTCGACCGCGTTCGCAGGATGAGAAATCTCTATGTGCGCCTGCACGGACGCGAAACGCCAGAGTGGGATCCGCTCCTCCATCGTTCACTGAACGCCAATAAGGCTCACCGCTCTGAAACCGACGCAGAAACTGTAACGCCGGAATCGCTACTCTCCGCGCTTGACGGGCAGGACATTCTCATCGAAGACGTCGGCCTCTTCGATGCGGCTGCCGAAAATCCCTTCCTCGATTGGGACACTGTCCACGCGCGGTATCCCAGCCTGACTGTCGTTTCCCTGACCCCGTATGGAACCGATGGTCCCCTCGGCGGGCTCTCACCCAGTGATCTGGCGACATGGGCGCTCTCCGGTATGGCCTGGACGACTCCCGGCCTTCCAGACACGCCTTCCGATCTGCCGAATGAACCGCCTCTCATGCCCACCGGCGCGTCAGTGCCATCACTCATGGCAGGCGCGGTCAGCGTTGTCGCGACCCTCGCCACGTTGTACGCGGGGGACGGTATCGTTAATGGCACGCGCATCGAGATCGCTGAGCTTGAGGCCGTCACCGCCCTCAACTACCATCCCGTCACGCAGCGTGAATACTTGGAGCGCGTATGGGATCGCGGTCCGGCCCACCTTGCCCGCCAACCGAACTGCTACATTCCCTGCAAGGACGGATGGATCGTTATCGTTGCAATGAGCGCGCGCCACTGGGAGCAGATGGCGGATGTCATGGGCAAGCCGGAGTGGGCCTATACAGAGGACTTTTCCGATGGCCAAAGTCGTGCCATGAACTGGGATGCCCTCAGTGTTCTCCTTACGAACTGGACTGTGGAGCACACCGGGAAAGAAATTACGGAAGAGTTACAGGCCCGCAACATACCCGCGTATTGGACGACCTCGCTTGAAGAAGTGATGACCTCGGACCACGTCCAGGCGCGCCGCTTCATCCGCCACATCGAAACAGCTGAAGGCCAAAGCATTCCGTATACAGGCGCGCCGTTCATCCTCTCCGGCTACCCGCGTAGCGAATTTGGCAAACCTGGATCGGATGATTCACAAGCAATCGCCCCCGCTGTTAACGGCGCGGAGCATCGAGCTTCGGGTGCCACGCCACGCCGTCCCCTGCAGGGCATTCGCGTTGTCGATTTCGGCCAATATATTGCTATCCCGTATTCCGCCAAATGGCTTGCCGCGCTCGGTGCAGATGTCATTCAGGTAGAGAGCCGTGAAAATCCCGCGGATTTCCGCAACTCCCCACCATTTGCGAACGAAATACCCGGCATGAACCGTGCGGGCGCATTCAACGTCCTCAACGCGGGCAAACGTAGCATCCCGATAAACCTCCGCTCCGAAGAGGGCAGAGACATCGCGCGGCGTCTCGCGGCTAATGCAGACGTCGTAATGGAGAACTTCTCAACGGGCCTGATGGAGAGATGGGGACTTGGATACAATGATCTGGCACCCCTGAACCCCCGCCTCATCTACACGTCCGTCGCCGCCTTTGGCCGATCCGGACCGCTCAAGGACTACAGCGGCCTCCACAGTATCATCAACGCATCCTGTGGCCTCGGCGACGTCACCGGATACGCAGGCGACCATCGACGCCTGCTCGGGTCCTATTTCCCTGATGTCGTCTCCGCAACGTACGCCACCATGGCTACGCTGACCGCCCTCCATGATCGCCGCCGAACCGGCAGGGGACATCACGTCGACGTCGCCATGACCGAATGTCTGATGACCCTAATAACCGAGCCAATCGTCGCCAGAGCCGTCGGCAGCTATACGCCGATCCGAGACGGTTCACACCATCCTCTGCACGCCCCCCACAACATCTATCCCGCCGCAGGTGAAGATCAGTGGGTCGCCATCGCAGCCCGCACCGACGCCGAATGGGCGGGACTCTGCGGCGTTATTGACGGCCTTGCCGATAACGATCGCTTCCAGTCCGGGGTATCCCGCAAAGAGAATGAGGGCGCTCTCGATCAGACCATAGGCGCGTGGACGGCAGCGCGAGACAAGTACGCCATCGCAGATCAACTGGGTGCCGCAGGCGTATCGGCCGCCCCCGTCTTGAACCCGCACGAAGTTGTTGAACACCCGCACCCGGTTGCGCGTGAATTCTTCGCCGCCGTCAACCATCCGGAAGTTGGTATACGCCGTACCGCCAACGTCCCCTGGCGCATCGACGGCGGCTATGCTGGCGAGCAGCGCCGGGCCCCGCTCCTCAACGAGCACACAGAGGCTATCCTCTCCGAAGTCCTGGGCATCACGACCCAGGAGACGATGTCCCTCGTCTCCATCGGAGCCCTCACGTAACCCCCCACACACGGGAACTCCGCACATGGCCACGGCACTGACAACCCTCATCGGCGTGGACCGGCGCAGAGTTGCCAGACTCTGTGCGTATGGCCTGCAGGGCTAGTCACGATTGCCTTGATGCGGTCGTCAACCTGTGCGGCGCCTGGGCATGGTTCAGAAATCCGGATGATTTTATTGGGCCGTTGCCGAGCCAGCGCGACGCGGCCCGAATCGAGGGTTGGCTGTATACCCTCCGCTCCTGAAGTCAGTGCCGTTGCAATCGGCCATCCACTCGGCAGAATCCACGCCATGAACTCTCTGTACATCCTGAACTGCTCGACGAAAACGCACCGTCATCGGTAATAAAAAGGCGTAACAATCCAGGGGTTGTAGGGTCACGTGGGGCGTGGTATATTTAGAACATTAGTTCATAAGGAGGCATACCATGCTCATCCAAAGTGCTCCGGATGTATACGAAAAGCTACGCCACCTTGGCGGGATGGCGACAGACGACGTGTTATCTCCGGGCGAAGGCCCGGAAGTTTCGCGGGCCCGCCGCGGTGGTGCGACTCCCCATGCGGGTGTCTACAAGGCGGCCATGCCGAACGGCAAACGCATCTCGCTACTGCGCGTCATGTTCACCGACTTCTGCATGATGGACTGTCATTACTGCCCCAACTCCTACTGGGTGCCGCGCGAGCGCTACGCATTTAAGGTGGATGAACTTGCGAGATTGTTTGCTGAGATGCACAGGCGACACATGGTAGACGGACTCTTTCTCAGTTCCGGCATCTTCAAGAATCCGAACGCGACCCAGGAGCGACTTCTGGATGTTGTTGACGCGGTGCGCTCCCGCTATGGATTCCGCGGTTATGTTCACCTGAAGGTGATGCCCGGTACCAGCGACGACGCGTTGTTGGAGCAAAGCCAGCGGCTTGGAGCACGCCTCTCTATCAATATTGAGTCGCCCTCTGCGGAACATCTCCGCAAGGTGAGCAAGATGAAGGACTTCGACAATGGCATCATCGCGCCGATGCAGCGCATCAGCACGTTGATGCAGGAACGTTACGGCGGGGCGGTTGGCCAGGCGACGCAGATGGTCGTGGGTGCGGCGGATGAGTCGGATTGGGACATCTACACCCGGATGCGGAGCCTCTATGGTGATTTTGGATTCAAGCGCGTCTACTACTCGGCTTTCCGCCCTGTGCGGCACACCCCGCTGGAGGAACACCCTGCGACGTCGCCCGCGCGTGAGCATCGTCTCTACCAGATGGATTGGCTCTCGCGCATCTACGGCTACGATGCAGATGAGCTTCGACCCGCCTTCAGCGAGGGGGGCTTTCTGGATCCACGCACTGACCCGAAACTGATGATAGCGATGAACGATCTTGAGCGCTTTCCGGTCGATGTAAACGCAGCGGCTGAGAAAGTGCTGCTACGGGTCCCCGGTGTTGGGCCAGTTGCCGCGCAGCGAATCATTGATCAGCGGCGCGAGCACTCCATCACACAGAGCCGGGAACTTCAATCCATGGGTGTGGTGCTAAAGCGCGCACTTCCTTTCCTGCGCTTTCCGGGGCACAGGCCAACTCCCGCGAGGCAGGCCGAACTCCCTCTCCCACCCGACCAACCCGTACAATCCACCCAGCCATCCAAACGAACGATGGAACTGCATGCGGCGGCATCCAGTTGCTCTTCATGTCCACTCAACCCCGGAACCTGCGGGATGGCTTCCTGAGCAACGATGACACTATCAGCATGTATGGGACTCCTCCCGCGGCCTTCCGACCTCTTCATGAAGCCCCTAGCACCACGACGGATGCACTCCCGCCCTCCATGAATGCGCCACGAATGCGCCACCGCGCTGCGGCATCTCGGCCGCTCCGTATGAGCAACTCACACCGCGAAGCGTAAAAGAAACGCCCCTATCTGTGATACGATTTCCCTACGTTTTGAACGCGCACCTGCCCCATGGCGTACATGTAGGTGATCCGACTAAGGAACCGTCTGAAAATCGATTCCGGCCAGATATTCTTCGGCTGGTGGATTGTATTGGGCGCGTTCCTCATGCAGGTCCTCAATGGCGGGCTCTTCTTCCAGGCTTTTCAGGTCTACTTCAAGCACCTTGAGACTGAGTTCGGCTGGACCAAGACACAGATCGCCGCCGCGTTTACACTCTCCCGCGCAGAGAGTGGTATTCTCGGACCCTTCCAGGGCTGGCTCGTCGACCGTTTCGGCACGCGCCGGGTTATGCAGATCGGCGTTCTCCTGTATGCCGCCGGTTTCTTCGTCTACGGCAACATCCAGGACATATGGCAGTTCTATGGCGCCTATCTGATCATCTCGATGGGCTCCAGCCTAGGTGGCTTCATCACCGTCAACGCCGCGATTGCCAACTGGTTTGACAAGAAACGCTCCCGAGCCATGGGACTCGCGTCCGTCGGGTGGGGAGTCTCAGGCTGGGCCCTACCGGGTATCGTCTATGGAATGGACATCCTCGGCTGGCGGGGACTTGCAATGTGGTCAGGCGTCCTTGTGCTTGTCGTGGGCCTCCCCCTCACACTCGTCTTCCGGCACTCGCCTGAGCCGTACGGCTACTTGCCGGACGGCGAAAGGCCACAGAGTGGTCAGCGGTCAGAAGGCAACATTCCCGCCACGGCTCGCCCCATTCTCAATCTGGTTTCCCGCGGATTCACATCACGGGAGGCGCTCAAGACACCATCCTTCTGGTTCGTCTCACTCGGCCACGCGAGTGCCATGCTCGCCGTATCGGCCATCAACGCCCAGTTTATCCCGTATCTGGAAAGTGACCTCAACATGACTGCTGCAACGGGCGCCTGGATCTTCACAGTTCTCACGACAGTGATGATTGCCGCCCAGCTCACGACGGGCTTTCTTGCGGAGCGTATTGAAATGCGCAAGATCATTGTCGTCTGCATGATTGGTCACACGCTTGCTCTCGTCATCCTCGCGCTTGCCCAGACAGTGCCAATGCTGGTTGCCTTCGCCGTCGTTCATGGCCTTTCCTGGGGATTCCGCGGCCCCCTGATGACGGCGATCCGCGCCGATTACTTCGGCCGCAGCGCCTTCGCGACGATCATGGGCTTCTCATCCCTCGTCGTGCAGTTGGGCACAATGAGCGGGCCAATCGTAGCGGCGGGGATCAAGGACGTAGTGGATTCGTATACGCCTGCGTTCTGGTTTATGGCATTCGTGACGGTTGCGGGTGCGTTCTTCTTTGCAGCCGCGCGCCCTCCTGATCCGCCCCGCCGCCTCACCGGCGTACCGCAAGAGCAAATCGATCGGGACAGAGAGGTTTCTGCGGCGCATTAGATCCATCGTGCAGTGAATCCACGCCTTGAGCACATCACCCTCGTGATATAGGCTGAACAGAGTGACGGCAACGAGTGTGCCCCCCGCAGAATGTAGACGAAATGGGAGGATTCGGACGTGACGCAGGCAGCTTCCGTCGCCATGATCACGATCACAATTGACGGACGGCAGATCACCGCCCCGGCAGGATCCACCATCCTGGAAGCCGCTGCCCTTGCCGATATCTACATCCCCACACTCTGCTACGATGAGCGGCTCAAGGCCTATGGCGCGTGCCGCATGTGTCTGGTGGAACAAGAAGGCAGGCCGGGTTTCGCAGCCGCTTGCGTCGCTCCCGCGATGGCGGATGCCGCCTATCGCACCAACTCCAATGACACCGTCGAACTCCGACAATCCGTCCTCAACCTCCTCATGTCAGAACACCCACACGGGTGCCTCACATGTGATCGCATTGTCCACTGCGGTCCCAACGATATCTGCCTCCGTAACGTCTCCGTCACGGACAGGTGCGTCGTGTGTCCCCAGAACCAGCGCTGCGAGCTCCAGTCCACTGTTGAAATCGTCGGCGTCACAGAGCAGCTCCTCCCCTATACGTACCGTGAAATGCCGATCCGCACCGAGGATCCGCACATTGACCGCGACTACAACCTCTGCATCTCCTGCGCGCGGTGCGTCCGCGTGTGCGATGAGGTGATTGGCGCAGAGGCTATCTCAATGGTGGATCGTGGCGACCGCATCCTCCCCGGCACTCCAAACGATGTTCCGCTTTCTGATCCGCTGACCGGTTGCATCTTCTGCGGGGTGTGCGTCGATGTCTGCCCCGTCGGGGCGCTTACGGAAAAGGACAACAAGTGGGCTGGCCTTCCGGACACCACCGTTACCACAATTTGCACGGAGTGCGAGATTGGCTGCCAGGTGACCACAGAGCTTAAAGATGGAAAACTTCTTCGTGTTACGCCTGACACTGAGGGTGGCTCGAACGGGGGACTCGCATGCATCCATGGGAAATTTGAGCTGACGAATGAGGCCAACAATGAGGCACGTCAGATTACGGCCATGCTGCGAGAGGCGAATAGTACGCGCCGCGACGTGTCTTGGGAAGACGCCATCATCGCGGCGGCGGATGGCCTCCGTACCCACACAGGTGATTCCGCCGCCGTCGTTATTTCCCCCCGCATGGCGAATGAAGATGCGTATCTCTTGACTCGCGTCGCGCGCGAAGTGCTACAGACTGAACGCATCGCCATTCCGGCAACTGTGCCAATTCAGACGGGCAGGGCGATAGGGGCCATGTTCGGCAACGCCGCCAACGCCAACCCCATCAGAGACATCGCGAAATCACGCGCGCTGATCGTTCTTGGCTCCGACATCGAAGCCACGCACCCCGTTGCCGCCTTCCAGATCCACAAGGCTGTCAACTACAACGACGCCACGCTCATCGGGATTGGTCCCGTCCCGCATCCTGAACTCGCGCGCGCATCAGAGCGGTGGCTGACCTGCGTGGCGGGCAGCGAGCCTGCCGTACTCCGCGGCATACTCCGCGCGTTGCTTGATGCCAATCTCGTTGACGACGAATTCATCGAGGAGTCCGTTGAAGGGCTTACCGAATTATCTGGAAGCCTCGCAAACATGACAGTCGACGATGCCGCGGTAGAAACGGGTGTTTCCGCGAGCGATTTGCTCTGGGCCGCCCGAATCATTGGCACGTCCGCTCCTGCCTCGCTGGTCTACGGTGCTCGCGAGCACGATGATTCCGTTCTGGCAGGCCTTCTTGGCACAATCGCCGCGCTCACTGGCAACGTCTCCGGTACCCAGGGAGGCGGATTGTACATCCTGCGCTCTGGTGGAGGAAACGTGCAGGGCGTCTCCGACATCGTCGGTGCGGACGCCGCCACCCTTGATGAAATCCTAGAGGCCATTGAGTCCGGCGCAGTTACTGCCCTCTATTGGACGGGGGACGTCCCCGCAGAACTCACCGATGAGCAGCGCTCGCGTCTCCTTGATGCCCTTGGCCGTCTGAAGTTCCTCGTCGTTCAGGGTCTCGTCTTGGACGGAGCGCTGTTGGATCTTGCCCATGTCATTATCCCCGCCGCGGCGGCCGTTGAACGTGAGGGCACGTACACGAACGCTGAGCGGCGTGTGCAGCGTGTCCGATCGATCAAGGACGCGCCTGGCGATGCCCGGCCCGTCTGGCGCGGAGCCCAAGACATCGCTCACCAACTTGGGAATGCCGGTATTAGCTATGAAAATGTCAACGATATCCTCGCGAACGTCGCCGCGGTAATTCCCGGCTACGCAGGCATAACATCTGATTTGCTTGACTCCGCGCTTACCGGTGTGGCGTGGCCGCTTCGCCAGAACGGTGCGGATGAGCGCCTGTATCAGGACCACACCTTTGGGAACGCAAGCGGCCGCGTCCGCCTCACAGCCCTCTAAGCAGGAATGGCTGCAACAGCCACGAGCTGGTACCTGCGGGCGTACGATGATGGTCGCCCACTTGGTGTTTACATCCGTGATGAAGAGCCTCTCGAACCTGCACCAGGCATCATCATCGAATCTGAGCATTCCAACCAAGCATGGCGTCGTGCTGAGGTCGTTTCGTGTGAATCACTCCCGCACGCCTGCTCCATGCCCCGCTACGCCGTCATCGTCAAGGTTCTCGCCCCGGCATGACTGAAGTCTCACACGTTCAGGACGCCACTGTGCGGCGCTGCTGGCCTGATGTGGCCGCCAGCCCGGAAATGATCGCGTACCATGACGAAGAATGGGCAACTCCACTGCACGATGACCAGAAACTCTTTGAATTCCTTGTGCTGGAGGGCTTCCAGGCCGGCCTCTCATGGCGGACCATCCTCAGCAAGCGCCCGGCTTTCCGAAAAGCATTTGAGACATTTGACATTCAGAAGGTCGCCAACTTCGAAGATCACGACGTGGCCCGCCTTCTAAATGATCCGGGAATCGTTCGCAATCGTCTCAAAATCCTCGCCGCGATCACGAACGCTCAGCGATTCATCGATGTCCAGAAGGAATTCGGATCGTTTGATCGTTACATCTGGCGGTTTACCGACTACAAAACGATGCGCAGCCCAAAGCCCATCCGAAACTGGGAGGACGTTCCCGCGACAACCGCGGAATCGGACGCCATGTCCCGCGACCTCAAATCGCGCGGGTTCAAGTTTGTCGGCTCAACAATCTGCTACGCCCACATGCAGGCTACCGGCATGGTCAATGACCACCATGACGGCTGCTTCCGCGCCTCCATTGGAGACATGGAAGCAGGTCATCCTCAGTAGGCGCGGCCACCCGTCCGATAAACAGGAAAAAGCGACGCTGACCATTTTGCAGCTGGCTGGGTCCTGCCCGAAGGCTGGGCGGCCTGCGTAGATGTACGGACCGGTTAGGTAGCAGCGGTGACGCTAGCGGTCATCCTGTGAGACAGCTTCAGGATTTTTCAGTTTTACGTAGACGAGCGAAGTCCCATTCTTGGTATTCGATTCTCGCGTCTCGAACTGTTCGAGGCGGGACTTAATGAGCAGTGACAACTGCTTCTGCCCGAAACTGCGGGAGTCGAATGCCGGGTCCAATTGACGTAGGTAGTTACCAACGGTTCCAAGGAATGCCCAACTGCCTTCTGGTGCAGCCATCTCGATAGCGCGTACAACCATAAGAGTCCAGTCTGAGGAGCCCAACTCCTTGATCGAGGTCTCACCCCCCGCCTGTGGGGATAAGTTCTCTGTATAAACGAAGACTTCGCATGCGTTCACGAGCGATTTGGGCGTGTCAGACCGACCGACGCCCATCACGAACAACCCTTGCTCGCGAATCCTTGTAGCCAATGGGGTGTAATCGCTGTCACTAGAAACGATACAGAAGCCGCTGACAGTTCCGCCGTGTAGCAGGTCCATCGCGTCAATTATCAGGGCGCTATCCGTAGCATTCTTACCAACGGTGTATCGGAACTGTTGAATAGGCTGGACTGCGTAGGAGTGAAGGGAATCCTTCCACACAGACATCTGTGGTGTCGTCCAGTCGCCGTAGATGCGTCGCGTCGTCACGATCCCGTACCTGGCTGTCTCGGCCAGTACGTATTCGATCAGCGACGGTTGGGCATTTTCACCGTCAATCAACATGGCTAGATGGTGTGACTCTGAAGTCATGGCTCCTATGTCCCTGATTCTCGCAGAGACCGACATCTCGGTGTCCTCTGTTCACGCCCGGCAAGCCTGAGGACGGTTTGTCAGGCGTAGGGTCTACAGTATCAGGACGAATCTCAGCGTGAAGGTCTTGATTTGTGTAGTTGGGGGCTCGTGTGTACTAAGTGAACTGAGTCCGGGGGGAGCTTCTTCAATACATGTACTGCGTCGCCGAGGATTATCTGGCCCAACGCCGTATCGAAGTTGCGCCAGTGTCCCCTCGTCCCTCTCCTTCAATCGTGAAGCAGGGATGATGTAACGACTACCGGGGCTGTCAGTATGTTTCGTCACACCCTGTTGTCCCACCGTGCTTGCTGCTAGTGTGGAGCAATTTACAGGATCCGCCCAACCGGCATGTTTACCCACGCGCTCATTTCATGTGGTGCGGTGACGGGGTATGCCGGCGTCACGTGGGATTCATTCAACTCGTCGGGCCGTGTGGCGCCCAGTAGCGCCATCGTGCTGAGCATCTCATCCTCCATGATCTCAAGTGCCCGCTGCACTCCGTCGGCGCCACCTGCGGCGAGCCCCCAGCCTTGCAACTTCCCGATTGCTACACAATCCGCGCCCAGGGCCAGCGCCTTTACAGCATCACTCCCCCGAACAATGCCACCGTCTACAACGACCTTGGCGCGGCCGTTAACAGCTTTCACAACCTCTGGTAGCGTGTCGAGACTCCCAAGACTGTGGTCGAGCTGCCGTCCACCGTGGTTGGATATCCAGATAATATCGAAGCCACGTTCAACCGCCTCCTCCGCGTCTTCAGCCGTCGCGATTCCCTTTATGGCGAACGGCAAACCCATAAGGTCGCGAATGCGCTCCGCCAGTTCCCACGTGACAGCCGAGCCCGGCGAGGGACGCTGCACCGATAAATTCGATGGTGTTGAACGTCCAACAATGGGCCTCTCGCGTCGACTGTAGCGTGCGTTGTCAACGGTAAGGACAAAGGCGTGGTAACCGGCTGCCTTTATGCGTGTGGCCATGCCCTCAATCCACTCCCAATCGCCCTGAATATACATCTGGAAGAGCTTCGGGCCGTCTGCCGCCTCCATGGTGCCCTCCAGCCCCGGCTCTGTGACAGAGCTAACGGTCTGAATAGTGCCAAATGCCGCTGCCGCCTTGGCGCTCGCACCGGCCGCCTCAGCGTGTAGACGCTGCATGCCGCCCACAGGTGCCAGCATCACGGGAATGCGCATCTTGTGCCCAAGAAACTCGATGGACGGATCCATCTGCGACACATTGCGCAGGACACGCGGACGGAAGGCGATCCGGTCAAATGCTGCACGGTTGCGACGCATCGTCGTCTCTGATTCGGACCCGCCGACCAGATAATCCCAGCCAGCCTGATCCAGGTTCTTCCGTGCCGACTGGATTGTCTCTTCATTACTCAGGAAATCAACACTCATGGCGCACTATCCTCCGGTTTCCAGTTCTGAGTGAATCCAATTACCTCATCCGTGGGTGGCTTCGCGTATCCGATTTTACTCCCCGCAGAGTCTCTGCGGCATCCGCCTTTACAGAGACGGCCTTGCCGGAACACTAAACAGCGGAATGCGTCGTCGGTGTAATCCCCACCACGCGATGATGAGGGCTAACCCGGCCACCGCCGCCAAGCCCAGGAACGCCGCCGTAAAGCTCAGACGCTCGCTCATTTCTCCCACAAAAACAGTTCCTGCCGCGGAGCCAAATGAGAATCCCCCCATCATCATGGCCATCGCTCGCCCGTATTTCTCCGGCGGTGTCCAGTCTGCCGCGAGGGCTTGGAGCATTGATTGTCCCGTTCCGAAACCAAGCCCCATCATGAATGCCGCCGCGAGAAATCCGATAGTTGAATAAGTAAAAGCAAGTGTTATCATGCAGCCAATCGTCAGCGCGAGAGATGGCAGCAGGATGATTGCCCGCCCATAGGTGTCTGAGATTCGGCCGGTCAGCAGCCTGCCAGCAATGACCACCACCGCGTAGACGATGAAGAACGAACCGTAATTCGGTACATGTCGCTCCTCACCGAGAATCGATATAAACGTCGTTGTTGCAAGATACGCTGCCGATAGCAATAAAACGGTCACGCCCGGCACGAGTGCCTCCGGCACGATGAGTTTGTCCACCCACGTCTCTTTGCGCCGTTCAATGATGCCGTGCATTTCTTCGGTTGCTGCCGTCGTGCGCAGATTAGGAGAATGGCGTTCTGTCCTGCCAACCGGCAGAAGAAAGAGGCCGGCAGACCCCATCACTACCGCACAGGCAATGAACAACTGAGTTGAGCCGAATTCGTGGTACATCCACAAGCCCATCGCTGGTCCGAACGCGATGGCGATGTTGTGAGACGTGGCAAAATTCGTTAGGGCCTCACCGCGTCGGCGCGGCGGCGCACTATCAAGGATTAACGTCCGCGTTGCAGCCCCTGTCGCCCCGGACCCGACGCGACGCAGAATTGTCGGGCCCAACAACATCAAGGGCGTCACCACCATGATCATGAGTAGTGCTCCAACCACATTGATTGCGAGCCCCAGAATGGCCATGCCCTTGCGGCTCCACCGGTCAACGCCCAGGCCGTAGAGGGGCACGCCAAACGCAGCTATTGGCCCAGCGATGCCGATCACCCACCCGACCGTTGCCTGCGTTCCGCCCAACTCTGTGATGTAGAGAGGAACGGTTGGCAACAACATGTAGAACACGACGAAGATCGTGAACTCCATGAGGAAGACAAAGACAAATGTCCGCGTATACACGCGCTCCCGCGGGAGCGCGTCACGCGTGCCTGCCGGGGAAGAACGTTCGCCGCTATCGGGACGTGTCGTCATGGAAGCCGACCATTGAGTGCGTCAGGCTCATCGTAACTGTGTTCACGGCTCGTGTATATTCAAAACTCCTCGATATAGAATGGTGGCATAGTGGCCTTGATCAAAGAGGCAGTCTTCTGAATCGCTGAGGACAGTCGATGGCAACAAAGGGTTCTCCCCTCAAGCGACAGTATGAGCGGATCAAGGCTGACTTCCCTGACGGCATCCTGCTATTCCGCCTCGGCGACTTCTATGAGACCTTTGGTAAGGATGCCGAAATCGTCTCGCGTGACCTTGGCATCACCCTCACATCCAAAGAACTGGGCCGCGGCCACCGAGTTCCGCTCGCAGGCGTCCCAACCCATTCCCTTGACGCCTCGCTCGCTCGCCTTCTCGAAAAGGGCCATCGTGTCGCCATCTGTGAACAGCTTGGTGACCCGAGATCCGCGAAGGGCATCATGGAACGGGAGATTATCCGTGTCGTCACGCCCGGTACTATCCTCCAGCATGATCTCCTACCTGAAAACGCCAACAACTTCCTTGCCGCGGTCCTTGTCCGCGGCTCGAACGCCGGGCTTGCGTATGCTGACATCTCGACGTCAGAGTTCATCGCCCTAGAACTTCCGCTGAACGATCTTCACACCGAACTTGCCACCCTATCTCCTGCGGAACTCCTTGTTCCGGGCGATATGGACGCCTCGTCCGTCATGGAGCGATACCCCCTTGTTTCCGTCGATGCATCCACGTTTGACGAACGTGACGCACGGCAGCGTCTGCTCACGCACTTTAGCGTTCGCACGCTCGATGCGTACGGCTGCGAGAATCTTCCGCTCGCCATTTCTGCTGCCGGAGCCGTTCTCGCCTATCTACAGGAAACCCAGCGGGGGGATCTGACCCAGATTCAGACACTCGCTACCCGCCAATCAGCCGAGAACATGGTCCTCGATCCACAGACCGTACGGACACTGGAACTCTTTGAAGGAACCACCAGCGCCACACGAGAAGGCTCCTTATTCGGCCTGCTTGATACGACGCAAACGCCGATGGGCCGCAGACTGCTCCGTCAATGGCTCGGACGCCCCCTTCTGCGCCGCGATGCCATTACTGAACGTCATGACAATGTTGAGGCGCTTGTGAGCAATGCAATGCTTCGTTCCCGCCTTCGCACCGCCATGCACGGCATCCCGGACCTTGAGCGTCTCATCAATTTCATTCGTGCAGGCTCCGCCGCGCCGCGGGACATCGTTGCTGTCCGCCGCGGGCTTGATGCCGTGGCAGCCATTGTGATCATTGTCAAAGAATCATCGCTCTCTAGTGGTGACGGTGACGAAGACTTCTTGAGTCCGCTTGCGTGGGTGCTCGCGTCAATTGATACCCATGACGAGATCCTGAACTTGCTACACGAGGCAATCTCTGAGGAGCCGGGCGCGACCGTGTCCGCTGGTAGTGTCGTGAGAAAAGGTTTCTCTCCGGAGCTGGAAGAGCTACGCGCCATTTCCTCCGATGCCCGTGTTGCCGTCGCCGCCCTCGAAACGGAGGAACGGGCCGCAACTGGCATTCCAACCCTCAAGGTGGGCTACACGCGCGTGTTCGGCTACTACATTGAAGTGACGCGCTCGTATCTGCCCCGCGTGCCGGAGCACTATATCCGCAAGCAGACCATTGCTGGAGGCGAGCGCTTTTTTACTGGAGGCCTCAAGGAACTTGAAATCAAGATCTCTGAGGCTCAGCAACGCGCCGAAGAGCTTGAATCCGCTCTCTTTCACGGGGTTTGCAATCAAATCCTTGACCATGGTGAATCCATCCTCTCGACGGCACGCGCCGTCGCTTCTCTCGATGTCCTTGCTGCCTTCGCCGAAAATGCCGTTCGTCTCAGACTCACCCGCCCCGAAATCGACAATTCCCGCGTTCTGGAGGCCACCGCCGCCCGCCACCCCGTCGTGGAGGCACTGCTTGATGAACCGTTTGTCCCGAACGAGATCAACCTGTCGGAAGAGCGTCCCATTGCCATCATCACAGGCCCCAACATGGCCGGGAAATCGACCTATCTTCGTCAGATCGCTCTGGTCGTCCTTATGGCCCAGATCGGCTCATTCGTTCCAGCATCTCAGGCGCGTATCGGCATTGTTGACCGCATCTTCACGCGCGCCGGTCTGCAGGACGATATCTCAACAGGCCGGTCCACGTTCATGGTGGAAATGACTGAAACGGCTGCCATTCTTCATCAGGCTACAGATCGCTCCCTCATCATCCTTGACGAAACGGGGCGGGGAACCAGCACCTATGATGGCCTCTCCATCGCATGGGCCGTTGTGGAGCACATCCACAACCACCCGCGACTCAACGCGCGCACCGCGTTCGCTACCCATTACCATGAACTCGTTGAACTTGGTGAAACTCTCCCGCGGGCCTTCAACCTTCACGTGCTCGTCTCAGAAGAAGCGGGCAAGGTCGTTTTTCTTCGGCAGGTCGTTGCCGGTGGCGCAGCCCGCTCGTACGGCGTTCACGTCGCCCAACTTGCCGGTCTTCCGCGTGACGTTATCGTGCGCGCCCAGGAGGTCTTGTCGCAACTCGAAATGCGCACACAATTCCAGCCTAATACTGCTTCCGCAGACCAGCCCGCCCTGTTTACCATTCAGCATGCCCAAACTCAGGACGCGGGTGCCGCCGAAATCCAACAGGAAATCCGACGCCTTTCCCTTGACCAGATGACCCCCCTAGAAGCCCTGGCTGCGCTTTACAAGCTCCAACGCATGACCAGAGACGATCAGAGTCATGTGAACAGCGACTGACATGCCGATACAGCTTCTTGATAACGATGTCGCATCCAAGATTGCCGCTGGCGAGGTCATCGAACGCCCCGTCTCCGTTGTGAAGGAACTCATCGAAAATTCCATCGATGCAGGCGCGGGGCAGATTGAAATAGAGCTAGCGCACGGCGGCCTCGATCTCATCCGTGTCACGGACGATGCCGGTGGCATACCGGAAGACGAACTTGAACTCGCCGTCATGCGCCACGCCACGTCCAAACTGCGCTCCGTTCGCGATCTGTCCAGCATCGGCACTCTCGGCTTCCGTGGCGAGGCCCTTGCTTCCATCGCCGCCGTCACCCGCGTGACCCTCGTCTCCCGAGTGCCTGGCTCGGATGGCGGGCGCTACGTCATCGTGGCAAACAATGAGCTTATCGAGCGCGGTCAGCAAGCCGCCCCCCTTGGAACGACCGTCTTCGTCCGAGACCTCTTCAAAAACGTCCCGGCCCGCCTCTCATTTCTGCGTTCTCCCAGTGCGGAGGGAACCCGTTGCGCCACGCTTCTAGCGCAGTACGCCCTCGCTCACCCAGACATCGCCCTCCGTGCCATCCTTGATGGCCGGCTCGCCTTTCACTCTCCCGGCAGCGGCGACGCCGCAGATGTCCTCCTGCAGATGTGGGGGCCAGACATCGCATCTGCCATGCTCCCCATCCAGCCTGTGATGATGGGCGGGACGACCGTCTCCGGATATACAAGCGACCCCGCTACAACCCGACCTCGCCGCACGAATCAGATCCTCTTCGTCAACGGACGGCTCATTGAGTCGCGCATCCTGTCCTACGCTATCGCGGACGCCTACCGCGATCTTGTTCAGCGGGGTAGGTACCCGCTTGTTGTCCTCTTCCTTACTGTCCAGCCGGAAGACGTCGATGTTAACGTCCACCCCACCAAGGCGGAAGTCCGGCTCCGCCGTGAGGGAGAAGTCATCGCTGCTGTCACGCGCGCCATCCGCCGCACTCTCGCCGCCCATGGCGTCGCAATTGCGACGCTTTCTCCTGAGGAGGGTGCCGCGCCCGCCATCAAGCCCATCTCGCCTGCGTCACCCGAAAGCGATGTCCAGCTCGAGGCTCCTCCCCTCTTCCCGCCCATTGATCAGGATTCCTCTGCTGAGGCTTCTGAACCTGCCGGTCCGCGAGCCAATCAATTTACGCTGCGACC
Organism: Dehalococcoidia bacterium; assembly: GCA_965224255.1. GTDB lineage: Bacteria > Chloroflexota > Dehalococcoidia > UBA6926 > UBA6926 > VXMO01. The sequence goes on along the minus strand of CBDCYO010000005.1, from coordinate 386,960 downwards.
GGTCGGGCAGATTGGCCTTACCTACATCGTTGCCGAAGGGCCAGATGGCATGTACCTGATCGATCAGCATGCCGCGCACGAGCGGGTGGTCTTTGAGCAGGTGCTCACCCAAAGGCGCGAACAGACCGTCACGTCGCAGGGGTTGCTAACACCGGTGACTGTACAACTGAGCGCCCGGCAGCAACAGGCGGCTGACCTGTTAAACGACCTGCTGACATCTTATGGGTTTGAATGCGAGACGTTTGGTGACGACGCGATTCTCCTTCGCGCCGTGCCCGCAAGCATCAAGGAATCGGAGGGGTCCCAGACTCTCCTCGAAGTTCTCGACGAGCGATCCACCGACGATATTGACGCTTCGGATAGCCTAACTGAAACTGGGTCAGACGCCGTCGCTATGCGGGAGAGGCGCATTGCTGCCTCTATTGCCTGCCATTCCACAGTCCGCGCTGGCCAGACCCTTTCGCTGTCTGAAATGGACTCGCTGGTTACCCTTTTCCGTGAGGCCAACTTTCCTCGCCTCTGCCCGCATGGTCGCCCCACCATGGTTCACCTGAGCGCTGCTCAGCTCGAACGGCAATTCGGCCGCCGCTAGCTGCCTGTCGCCTCTGCCTTGCCTCCCCTGGATGCACGAGAGGTGGTCACCGAAGCACGGCGATGTGACCCCGCACACGAATCTCTCAATTTGGCGTATCATGTGCGGCGGATGTGCGTACGAAACGGATATTCCATACGGAGAAGGGAGCACCATTATGGCAACTAGTGAGCGTGAATCAGCCGCGGATTTTCCACTGACGCCCGGCGCAGTTCAGCCAATCACTCGTCGTCTACGCGTCGAATTTGGCGGTGAGACCATTGCCGAAACAACGCGCGGGGTCCGGCTAATCGAAAAGGATCGTCCGCCTGTTTATTATTTTCCGTTGGAGGACGTCCGACAGGAATTCCTCGTGCCAGAAGAGACAACATCCACTTGAGAATACAAGGGCCTCGCGAATTACTGGGGCGTACGCGTCGGTGACCGGCGCGCAGAAGGGGTAATTTGGAGCTACGTGACTCCACGGGACGGCTATGAAGTGATCAGGGAACACATGGCCTTTTACCCATGGAAAATGGACGCCGCCTACGTGGATGATCTGCCTGTCACCTCTCCTGAGGGCGATTGGTACGGAGGTTGGCAGACGGCGGATATCGAGGGTTCCTGGAGCACGTAGTGCCTCTCGGCGTGCATGGCTTGGCTAGGTCGTGTCCTGCTCCCAGGCACGCATCGCGGCCGCATCGCCATCCTCCCACTGATCCAGCAGCGCCACCGCGTCTACCCACCGCTCAGAGCGCACCATAACCCGACACGGATGTCCCAATACACCCAAAAAGCTGCTCGTGTCGCCAGCGTTGACCAGCGCCTCGATGCCCTCCTCCAACAGCACCTGAACCAGCATCTCAGCACTGATCTGGTCAGCGGTTGTGGTTAGATGAGTCCATTCCATGCCCACAGGATACACGCGCTGGCTGTTTCCGCATCAGATGAGCACTGGCTGAACGGAGAGATAGTTGCCGCCCAGGATGTCGGCAATTTCTGTCTCAAGTGACTTGGAGTGCTGGGTTGCATGCGGCAGGGTCATGATGGATGATTCGTCCTGCTGTACAATCACCAACTGCACAGGACTGTTTCCGGGATTGCGCTTAAGCACCGCTACGATGCGGTTGAGCCGCTCTAGGTCGGCCTCCTCGTCCGGAGTCTCGTGCATCGTCACAGATAGAAGTACATGACGCTGCGTCCCGTTGTCGGCTCCCGGTGCGGCCTTTTCAGCTTTCCGGGCTTGTCTTGCCACGGGCCCCTGAGGCTCTGGCTCTTCAGAAGCGACGTCGGCATCCTTCCCCGACAATAAAATTTCCTCAGAAGCGCCCTTTTGATTCGTGCCATTCGTTCCCGTGTCAGTGCTGCTTGGTGAGGAAGGTGGCTCAGTAGCCGGCGACTCGTCATTTACGGCACCGTTCGCTACAAGCAGGTTGAATTGGCGGCAATCGACTGACGGCTCCTCCTCGCGGGTTCTTACTGCTCCAGTCACACGTACCGGCGTATTGACCTGCCAGGCGTCCAATGACCTGCCATACATGTCAGGCCATACGGTCACGTTGACAGAGCCTGATTGATCACTAAGAACCGCAGAGGCGGCGTTCTCACCGCGCACCAAAAACGTTCGGACAGACGTGATGATTCCGGCGACTGTAATCCGATCCCCTTCCATTTCAACAGAGACGTCTACGCACGGCGTGCAATTATCCCCGATGTCTGAAGCCCGCAGTATGAGATAGGGATCGTTGGAGAAGTGAATGCCCATCAGTTCCTTCTCCCACACCCCCTTTTCCTCCTCAGAAGCCGGCTCTGCGGGCGCCAACTCGATGCTCGGCAGCTCCAGAGCAGGATCACCCTGCATGGAGTCGAACATGCTGGATTGTGACGACGTTCGTTGCCTCAGTTGCTGCGCGGCTGAGGCAAGAATGCGCTCCACGCTCGCCAGGAGTGTCGCGCGATCCCCAAGATCATCCAGCCCGCCTGCACGAATCAGGTTTTCCAGCCCACGACGATTTAGACTTGTAAGGTCGGCGCGGCTTACGAAATCTCCAATGGATGCGAATCGTCCGTTCGCCTTGCGTTCCTCAACAAGTGCTCGCGCTGCGCCATAGCCAACGTTCTTGATGGCGGAGAGTCCGACGCGGACTGCCGGGCCCTCCGGCGCCTCCTCATCAATCGCGTATTCCTCACAACTCGCATTCACGCTGGGCGGCGCGACAGTCAGACCGAGGAGGCGGCACTCCTCAGCATCTGCACCCGCCCTGTCTTGCGAACCCAGATGGGCGTTCAGCAGCGAGGTCATGTATTCAATCGGATAGTTGGCCTTGAAATACGCTGTTTGGTATGCAATGTACGCATAGCTCACACTGTGCGCCTTGTTGAACGCATAGCCCGCAAACGGCTCGATTAGCTTGAAGACGGCTCGCGCGTCCGACTGCGAGTATCCATGCTGCATGGCCCCATCGATGAAGCCTTGCTCCTCCGCAGTCATGATCTCAGCTACTTTTTTGCCCATCGCCTTGCGCACGATGTCCGCTTGCCCGAGGGAGTAACCGGCAAAGCGCTGCGCAATCTGCAATACCTGATCCTGATACACGATGACGCCATAGGTTTCCTTCAGGATGTTGGCGAGGTCGTCGTGCGGGTAGGCGATGGGCACCTTCTCCATCTTGCTATCGATGAAACGTGGAATGTGCTCCATTGGGCCGGGACGATACAGTGCGATCATGGCCGATACTTCATTCAGCGAGCGGGGCTGCAGCCGCTGAATCCATCGGCGCATGCCCTGGCCCTCAAGTTGGAACAGCCCCATCGTCTTGCCCTGGCAGAGCAAATCAAACGTTGCCGAATCGTCCAGCGGAATCTTGTCGATATCTATCTGCTCTCCGCGGCGGTTCGCAATCAGGTTGCGTGTGCGCGCTAACGTCGTTAAGTTGGTCAAGCCAAGCAAGTCCAATTTGAGAAGGCCGGCCTCCGCCACACGATTCATGTCCCACTGTGTCATCGGGACACCATCGTCATCTGAGCCCGCGCTCTTCACGGGCCGCTGCAATGGCACCACATTCACCAGCGGCTCCCGCGAGATAACCAGCCCGGCCGCGTGCGTGCTCGCATTGCGTGACACGCCCTCCAGTTTCATTGCCATGTTGACCAGTTTCTGCACCTGCGGGTCGCGATTGTAGACGTCACGGAATTGGGGCAATCGCTCCAGCGCATCCGCCAGTGACGCCGGATGTGCTCCTGCCGGCAGGAGTCGCGCAACCTGATCCACTTCATTGAATGACATCCCAAGCGCCCGCCCCACGTCACGGATACCGGCGCGCGCACCAAATGTGCCGAACGTGATAATTTGCGCAACGCGATCCTGCCCAAAACGCCGCGTCACATACTCGATGACCTCATCGCGGCGCGCGTCCTCGATGTCCAGATCAATGTCCGGCATCTCTTTCCGCTCGAGGTTCAGAAAACGCTCGAATACCAGGCCGTATGTCAATGGTTCAACATCTGTGATGTTGAGGCAGTGCAGAACTGCGCTCGCTGCCGCGCTCCCCCGCACACCCACCAGAATCCCGGCTTTCTTTGCGTACGTTACAAGATCCCACACCACGAGGAAGTAATCCGCAAAGTCCATTTGCAGAATCACGTCCAATTCATAGGAGATGCGCGCCCGGGCCTCTTCTCGATTCGGCGTATCCGCGTATCGACGCTCGAAGCCCTCCCAGCACAGCTGCTCAAGGTACTCGAAGGAGGACAGGCCGTCAGGCAACTCTATCTGCGGCAGCAGTAGTCGATTGAACTCCAGCTCCAAATTGCACTCATCTGCGATTCGGCCGGCGTTTTCAATCGCCTCTGGAAGGTCGGCGAACAGCTCCCGCATCTCCGCTTCGGACTTCAGGTAGAAACTGTCATCTTCCATCCGTAAGCGATTGTCATCACCCACAGTTGCGTTCGTCTGAATACACAACAGGACATCCTGTGCCTCTGAATCCTCCCGGCGGACAAAGTGCAAATCATTGGTTGCGACGAGGGGAATATCCAATTCGCTCGAAAGCTGCAGTAGGCCTTCATTCAGGCGGTCAAGCTGCGTCACGCCCGGATGGCGCTGCATTTCCAGGTAGTAGCCATCGAAGGCTTGCCGATGCCACAGGGCGGCCTCCCGCGCATCATCCATCCGGCCCTCCATGATGGCGCGGGGAACTTCCCCAGCCAGACACCCCGAAAGCGCGATCAAGCCAGCGCCGTACTTCTGGAGAATCTCCCGATCCACCCGGGGACGATAGTAGAACCCCTCCAGATGGCCGATGCTTACAAGCCGCAAGAGGTTGTGATAGCCCTCATCGCTTCGCGCTAGCAACACCAAATGGTGCGGCTGCTTGCCACCTGGTCGCCGCTCCGTCCGACTCTCCGGCGCGACGTACGCTTCAACACCGATGATCGGCTTTATGCCTGCCTCGCGCGCCTCACGATAAAAATCGACGACCCCATGCAGGTTACCGTGATCGGTTAGGGCGAGTGACTCAAATCCCAACTCACGCGCGTGACGGACGAGGTCCGGAACGCGACACAAGCCATCCAGAAGGCTGAACTCTGAATGTGTATGCAGATGCGCAAACATACGATCTTGAGACGATTATAGGCGGGTTGTGTCAACGAATTAAACATCGCTTTCACGTGGCCAATCGCGTATGGGAGACCTTGCAAGGGCAGGGAATGCCCTTTTCTGCTTGCCATTCCCACCCCAATACCGTTCATCGCGTGGAGGTGCGAGGCCGAAACTCAGACCGTATCCAATTTGTGGGCTACCATTGAGCCTCGGCGCTTGTCCCAGGCGCTTGGTCTCCGCGTGCCGCCACCTCACCAGCCGTCCGTTCCGACTCTCGGGCCGGGGTACGATTCCGAGACAACCGTGCCTGCGCGCAGCGGATAGTCTGTCATTTCGTGTGTAGGGCAGGGAACTCAAGCACGGGCCGAGGCCGGCTCTGCCGTCTTCGCCACGCCAGTGCCGCCCTTGCTGAAGGTTAGGCCTTCCTCCCCAACGTCCACCGTGATGTCCTCGCCCTCCGAGAAACGACCCTCGAGGATCTCACGCGCCAACACGTTCTCCACGTGCCGCTGTATCGCCCTCCGCAATGGCCGCGCCCCAAACGACGGATCGAACCCGACCTTCGCCAGCCACTCTCTGGCCGCGTCCGTCAGCGTAATCCGCAGGTTTCGCTCCTCCAGCCGCTGGTGCACTTCCGCAACCATGAGGTCGACGATCTGCAGAATCTGTTCCTGGCGCAGTGGCTCAAATACGATGATCTCGTCGATACGGTTGATGAACTCCGGACGGAACGCCTTCTTCATCGCTCCGTCCACAGACCGCTGCAAGTCTTGGAACGCCTGCGCGCCGTCCGTAGGGCGCAACAGCCCGATTCTCTCCCGTTGGAGAATTTCCGTCCCTAGGTTGGATGTCATTATGATGACCGTGTTTCGGAAGTCGACAGTCCGTCCGTGCCCATCCGTTAGCCGCCCATCCTCTAGGATCTGCAAGAACATATTGAAGACATCTGGGTGTGCCTTTTCAATTTCGTCGAACAGGATGACGCGGTAGGGCCGTCGCCGAACCAGCTCTGTCAACTGTCCGCCATCGTCATAGCCGATATAGCCCGGCGGAGCACCGACCAATCTGGAAACTTCATGCCGCTCGCCATATTCGGACATGTCTAGGCGAAGGAGCGCCTCCTCGTCTCCGAAGAGAAACTCAGCCAGCGCACGGGCCATCTCCGTCTTCCCCACGCCCGTTGGTCCGAGGAAGATGAAACTGCCGATGGGGCGCTCCGGGTCCTTTAGCCCTGCGCGCGCCCTACGGATTGCATCCGACAGTGCTGAAACGGCCTTATCCTGCCCGATGACCCGCTTGTGCAGTTCAGTCTCCATCCGTGACAGCCGCCGCGTTTCCTCCTCCATCATTCGGGTCACGGGCACCCCAGTCCACTCTGAAATTAACCGTGCAATATCATCCGTCTCCACCGTGTTACGGATGCTCTTCTCCTGCTTCCACGCTGATAGTGCAGACTCATATTCGTCTTGTAGCTGCGCTCTCGACTGCTTAATCCGCGCTGCCTCCTCAAAATCCTCCCGCTGTGAGGCTGCCTCCTCCTCAATTTCAAGCTGACGCATTCGTTGGGCCATCTGCTTGAGATCAGGTGTGAAGGACTCCGCATCGATTCGAAGCCGTGAGCCCGCTTCATCGATGAGGTCGATCGCCTTGTCCGGCAACTGTCGGTCCGCGATGTACCGAGCGCTCAGCTTCACCGCGGCCTCCAGAGCCTCTGGCGTTATGGTTACGCGATGGTGCGCCTCATACCGCGGCGCGACACCCTGCAGAATTTTGATGGCGTCCTCAATCGATGGCTCTTCGACGTATACCGGCTGGAATCTCCGTTCCAGGGCGGTGTCCTTCTCGATGTGCTTGCGATATTCGTCAAGAGTCGTGGCGCCCACGGCCTGCAGTTCACCCCGCGCGAGCGCCGGTTTGAGCATGTTGGACGCGTCCATTGCGCCCTCCGCTGCGCCGGTGCCAACAACTGTATGCAGTTCATCGATGAACAACACAATGTCGCCATGGGCGCTGCGCACCTCATTCAGGACGTTCTTCAGTCGCTCCTCAAACTCTCCCCGAAACTTCGCCCCGGCCACCAGAGCGCCCATATCCAATGCGCGCACACGTGCGCGGCTCAGCGACTCCGGAACATCCCCGGTGATGATGCGCTGCGCGAGTCCCTCCGCAATCGCCGTCTTGCCCACGCCTGCCTCGCCGATGATCACGGGATTGTTCTTTGTGCGCCGCGTCAAGATCTGCATGACCCGTTGAATCTCAGCCTGCCGCCCGATGACGGGGTCTAACTTGCTCTGTTCAGCAAGTTCAGTCAGGTCGATTGTGTAGCGATCTAGTGCGCGGTAAGAACGTTGGTCGGGCCGCTCCCGGCCCTGTTCCGCGCCGTCGCCGTCATTTGCCGCGCCACCCTGAGCCTCCCGTAACGCCGTCTCAAGACGGGGCAGCGCTAGGTTAAATTCCCGAAAGATGGCGTGGGACTCCCCGTTATTCACACCTGCTGCGCCCAGCAGCAGGTGCTCCGCCCCAATTTGGTCCGCGCCCAACCGCCGGGATGCCATGGTTGCGCTCGTCAGCAGTCCCTGCACGCGCGGAGTCAGATACAGCTGTGTCAAGTCACCAGACACCTTTGGCGCGTTGGCCAGTACACCATTGAACCGCTCCGTCATCGCAGTGACGTCAGTCCCAAGGCGTTCCAACAGCATGATGGCCGCACTGTCCGGCTGTTCCAGGATTGCATGGACAACGTGTTCAACATCTAGCTGGCTGTGGCTCATATCAAGCACGGTCTGTTGGGCGATTGCCAGAACTTCCTGCGCGCCCTCTGTGAAGCGATCCGGGCTGATCATGATTGCGTGTCCTCACTTCCCCTCGTGTTACCTGCCTGTGCATCGGAAACCGTCGATGCGCCGGTGCCCAGAGTCCTCCGGCCCGTCAATCGTTCAAGCCGCGCCTGAAGCCCCCGAATGTGATCCTCCATCTCGGCCATCCGGCGGCTCATACGCATGATGACGTCCACGCCGGCTAGGTTCACGCCGAGCTCGTCAATCAGCGACTTTATCTTTTGGATCAGCTCGACGTCGGAATCGCTGTAGTAGCGCACGTTTCCGCGCGAGCGCTGGGGTTGTACAAGCCCGCTCCGCTCGTAATACCGCAGAGTCTGCACATGAAGCCCGACCAGTCGAGCCGCGACGCGGATCGAATACACTGGCTCCGTTGGCTTTCGAAACGTCATGAACCTTCTCCCGCCGTCTCACGCATACCGCGCAGTTGACTCAGCAACTCTCGCTCGGAGTCCTTGAGTCCCGTCGGGAGGGAGACGCTAACCCTTGCGAGCAGATCCCCTGACCCCGATTCACGCATGCGTGGCATGCCTTTGCCAGCTATTCGAAAAGTCTGCCCGTTCTGCGTCTCCGGAGGGATGCGTAGAGCGACACCGGAGCCACTGATGGTCGGCACGATTACTTCCCCGCCCAGCAACGCGTCGTACAGCGAGACCGCTATATCCGTCGTGAGGTCAGCGCCCGTTCGCGTAAATACTGCATCCCGCTTGACCGTCACCCTGAGGTACAGATCCATCGGCCGGCCGTTCGTTGATTGTGGCCCTGCGCCGCTCATACGCACACGTAGACCGGTGTAGGCTCCGGCTGGAATCTGTGCCTCGATTGTCCGAGTCTCGCCATTGCCATCCGGAACCAGAATTGAGCGGCGCGTCCCGTAAAATGCCTCCTGAAGTGTTATTTCAACAGCGACTTCTTGGGGACGGGCAGGCTGCCGGCGCTCTGTGAACGTTCCTCCGCCAACGAATTGTCCAAGAAAATCTCTCAGGCCGGAGATACCGTCCGATGCGTCGACGCGAAACGGGCCACCCATGCTCGGTCCTGCTCGGAACCCTCCTTGCGGGCGCGCCTCTTCAATGCGATCGGCATGCATCCAGTTCTCGCCGTACTTGTCATACTTTTCGCGCGAATCCGCATCCCCCAGAACTTCATGCGCCGCATTGATTTCCTTGAAGCGCCGTTCTGCTTCCTCATCCCCTGGGTTGACGTCAGGGTGATATTGGCGGGCAAGCCGACGGAAGGCCGACTTGATCTCCTTTTCGGAGGCTGTGCGCGATACGCCGAGAGTCTTATAAAAGTCGATTGCTGCCATATGGCCTACTCATATTCCTACTAATAAAATCATCATACATCGGACAATGACATTGTCAACATTCTATCTGAAATACTGTTGTGTCATGCCGACTTTGTGGTGGCGGGGCATATATTCTTCGCTACGCTCAGAATGACAGAGGGGAGGCTCAGAATGACAAGGAGGGTGTTCAGGGTGACAGAGGGGAGGCTCAGAACGACAAGGAGGGTGTTCAGGGTGACAGACAGTGGGGCCTAAAGCCTCGAACGGCAGCGAGGGTAGGGGGGAACGTCAGCGGCGCTGCTCCGCCGCACGAACAAGCGCCGTGAACTGCTCCGCGTTCAGTGACGCCCCTCCAATTAGCCCGCCGTCGATGCCGGGCTGCGCCAGCAGTGACTCCACATTCTGCGGATTCATTGAACCGCCGTAGAGGATTCGGACAGATTCCGCGGTATCCACTCCCCGTGCCTCAACGATTGTCTGCCGGATCACCGCAATACCTTCCTGCGCATCGTGCGGTGTGGCAGCAACCCCCGTTCCAATGGCCCACACGGGCTCATAGGCAATGACCACAGCAGAAACATCGTCCACCCCAACAAGGCCACCGGATGTCTGGGCTCGTAAGACAGTTGCGGTATCGCCCGCCTCTCGCTGGTTTAGCATCTCGCCCACACACATGATTGGCGTCAGGTTGTGGGCGAGCGCAGCGTGGACCTTGGCGTTTACGAACTCGTCGGGTTCAGCAAAATAGGCGCGGCGCTCAGAGTGCCCAATGATCACGTACCGGCAAAGCCCTTGCAGCATAGAGGGAGCGATTTCCCCCGTGTAGGCGCCCGAATCCGCTGGGTAGAGATTCTGCGCGCCGAGTGCGATGGGAGAGCCGTCCAGTGTTCCTGCCAGAGCAGTCAACGAGATGAACGGCGGGCAGAGCACGACGTCCACACCCCGTGGCTCACCGATCGCAGCAACCACGCTTTCCGCCAACTCACGAGCCTCCGCAACCGTCGTGTGCATCTTCCAGTTGCCGGCAATCAGAGGCGTGCGCTGGGTTGGCATGACGGGATAATTCTCTCTTGCCTAGCCGCTCTTATCAGGCGCCGAATTTGTCCAGCTTGCCTGCGTTGGCAAGCGCCAATGGCATGATGTCCGTGGCTGAAAGCGTTCCCAGTATCCCCCGTGCACACTCTCGCTCGTTGAACGCCTCGGAGATCCCGCCCGCGATGTAGCGCGACGTGATCATTAGAGGAACAGGGTGCCAGCTGTGGGCGGCCATAGCCGTTGGGGTGGAATGGTCGCCCGCGATAATCAGTACATCTGGATCGAGGTCCAGTATGGCCGGCAGCGAGCGGTCCAACCTTTCGATGGCAGTCACCTTCGCGTCGTAGTCGCCATCCTCACCGGCACTATCCGTTGCCTTATAGTGAATAAAGAAGAAATCGTACTCCTCCCAAGTGGTGCGGACCGTCTCAATCTGATCATCGAACGTATCTCCTGTCTGTACCACGTTCATGCCAACGAGTGTGGACAGACCGCGGTACATGGGATAGGTAGCCACCGCGGCCGGTGTTAATCCGTAAACATCTCCCATTTGCGGCAGGGCAGGAGTCGTTGAAAACCCTCGAAGCACTAGTCCGTTGGCGGGGTGACGATTTGAGATCGCCGACATCGCATCATTAAGGAAAGAATTCACCATTGATGCAGTGGTTTCTGCCCAAGGCTCCGTCGCTGTGACGGGCAGGGGCGTAAGGCCCTCCCGCTGCGGGTCACTGTCCGTCAACGAATCGCTCAGCTGCAGTCCACCGTCCACTGGACGGAAGAGGAGTGCGAATCTGTGCTCACGGCCTGACACGGCGATAGGTTCAGCGTTCTTGAGCGAGATGCGGTTCAGCCGCTCTGTCAGCTCGCGGTTAAGGTCCGATGAGATACGACCGGCACGGCGGTCCATGATTAGCCCGTCGTCTCCTAGCGTGCAGAAATTGCCTCGTGCGGCGATGTCCCCCTCACGCACATCCATATCCAGCCCAAGCGCCTCAAGTATCCCGCGCCCTACGAGGTAACGAACCGGATCGTATCCGAAAAGGGCGAGGTGGCCTGGGCCGCTACCTGGTGTGATGCCATGCGCGACAGGAATGGAAAGCCCACATTGTGAGGCGCGCGCCAGCCGATCGAGGTTGTGCGTTTCTGCCGCATCAAGCTCCGTGCGCAACGTCTTCGGGTGCGGAATTCCACCCAGTCCGTCCATCACGAGCATGATGATCTTGGAGTCCGTCTTGCGGACCAGGTTGCTGATCAATTCAAAATCGGCCATATCAGTTTCACATCAAATATCTGCAGGTCAGTCTTTGCCTTGTAGCGCCGCCACGCCGGGTAATAGACGCCCTTCGAGGAACTCCAACGCCGCTCCGCCGCCCGTCGAGACATGCGTCATTGCAGCGGCGTACCCCAGCGAATCGACAGCTTCAGCCGTCGAGCCGCCGCCAACAACAACTGTTGTGCCCGCGCGCGCGTACTGCGCAAGGCTCTTGGCGACGGACCGTGTCCCCCCGCAGAACTGTCCGTACTCGAACATGCCCATCGGGCCGTTCCATAGCACAGTCTGGCACAGGCGCAGGGCACGCGTGTAGGTATCGCGCGTTTCCGGGCCGATGTCTAACAGCATGGCGTCATGTGGTATCGCATTACTACTGGCCACGGACGCTGTCGAACTCGCGAACGGCTCACGTCCCACGACGACATCCGTCGGAATGAGCAGCTGAACGCCACGTGCCTTCGCCGCGCTCTCTATTCGTCCGGCCATCAGCGGCCCGTCCGCCTCAAGCAGGCTCTTACCCACTGCATTTCCCCGCGCCGCAAGAAATGCTGCCGCCATACCTCCGCCCACGATCAGCATGTCTGCTGTCGTGATCAGCCGCTCCATCACGGCCATCTTGTCGCCGACCTTTGCCCCACCCATTAGCGTCGCAAGTGGACGGTTCGGTGACTCCACAATGCCACCCAGCATGCGAATCTCCTTGTCTAGAAGGAAACCCGCGACGGATGGAAGCAGATGCGAGATTCCTTCCGTCGACGCATGGGCGCGATGTGCACTTCCAAAGGCGTCGTTCACATAGATATCGGCAAGCTGTGCAAGGGCGGCCGCATGGTCGGGATCGTTCTGCTCTTCTTCTTGATGAAAGCGCACATTCTCAAGCATGAGAACGGCGCCGGGTTCGAGGCCCCGGGACTGATCCTCCACGGCCGGCCCAATTGAATCTGGCGCCACCGTCACCTTCGCTCCCAATAGCTCTGAAAGCCGAGCGGCAACGGGCGCCACGCGCAGCGATTCATCGACCCCTTTTGGCCTGCCGATGTGTGTCGCGAGGACGATACGCGCGCCATGTTTCTGCAAGTACGTGATGGTGTGCAGGGACGCGCGTATGCGTGAATCATCTGAGATCACCGTTGTGCCCGGATTCATGGGAACGTTGAAATCAACCCGGACGAGGCATCGCGCACCAAACACATCGATATCGCTGACCGTTTTCTTCATAGCGCGCCTGCGTTCCCCCGCCGTGGACAGTGTCCGAATGCAATCATACTGCGTTCAAACAACGTGCGTGCGAAAGCAGGCAGGGTGCGCGCAGCTTGACGCTGAATCGGGGGTATGCTACTTTCCGCGCAATGTTCGTAACACCGCAACGCTTAGCGCGGTGGGCATATGGACAACCAGGGAGGAGAAAAGAGGCGCTAGAGGTCGCTATCTGCGGCGTAGGCGCATACAATGAAAGCGCCACGGCCCGCTAGCTCAATTTGGCAGAGCAGCTGACTCTTAATCAGCGGGTTCCAGGTTCGAATCCTGGGCGGGTCACACGGGGAACAAGGAGGGGAAGTGTCGGAACTGGCAGACGAGCATGATTTAGGATCATGTGCCGAAAGGCGTAGGAGTTCGAGTCTCCTCTTCCCCACGATGACGCCATGGGCAAGCGTGGCAACTAATCATCCTGATAGTGAGTGGAGACGACGGTACCGAGGGCTTGTGGGGAGAGCAGCGAGGAGGCTCTGTGGCAACCGAAACTAGAAAGCCGGTTCTTGAGATAAAGGACCTGGTCACCCGGTTCTACACGACTGACGGCGTCGTCAAGGCCGTTGACGGCGTCAGCTATACCGTTCATGAGGGCGAAATCGTCGGCGTGGTTGGCGAGAGTGGCTCCGGTAAAAGCGTGACGGCGTTGTCCGTCATGCGCCTCATTCCTCCGCCCGGAGGCAAAATCGAGGCTGGCGAGGCTCTCCTTGATGGCGAGGACATGCTCAAGATGAGTGGAGAGCGTGTCCTTGAAGTCCGTGGCGCCAAGATCGCCATGATCTTCCAGGAGCCAATGACGTCCCTCAACCCTGTTCTGACCATCGGACGCCAACTCACAGAGGCGCTCGAGACGCACCGGAACATGAACAATGAAGCTGCAAGCCGAAGGGCGGGTGAGCTCCTTGAAATGGTCGGAATCTCGGATGGACGGAGCCGCTTGGAAGATTACCCCCACCAGTTTAGCGGAGGAATGCGCCAGCGTGTGATGATTGCCATGGGCCTCAGCTGTGAGCCACGCCTGCTTATCGCAGATGAGCCAACCACGGCGTTGGACGTGACGATTCAGGCACAGATTCTGGAGTTGATGCAGCGGCTCAACCGCGAACTGGGCACGGCCGTGGTTATCATTACCCACAACCTCGGCGTCGTTGCCCGCTATGCCCACTGGATCAACGTCATGTACGCCGGGCGTATTGTTGAGTCCGGTCCCGCTGAGACAATCTTCAAGAATCCGCGACATCCGTATACCATTGGCTTGCTTTCCTCTGTGCCACGCCTCGATGAGCCGCGCAGAGCCAAGTTGGATCCAATTGCAGGCATGCCGCCGGATCTGATGAATCTGCCCGGCGGATGCGCGTTCCGTCCGCGATGCCCATTCGCCATTGACCGGTGCGCGGAGTACCCGCCGTTTGAAGCAATAGACGGATCAGATGACCACCACAAGGCGTGTTGGGTGGACGTTTCGCAGGTGTCCGGCGCGCATGCAGGGAGCAGCAACTAATGACGCAGGCAAATGGGGCAGCCGCCGAAACTGAGACTTTCGACGGCAATCTTCTCGAAGTCAACAACCTGAAGATGTATTTCCCGGTTAGTTCCCGGGGGATCATTCCCAAGCACGTCGCGGACGTGAAGGCCGTTGATGATATCAGCTTCTTCGTTCGACGCGGCGAAACGCTCGGCGTCGTTGGTGAGTCCGGCTGTGGCAAGACGACTGTTGGTCGCAGCATCATGCAGGTCTACAAGGTTACCGCAGGCGAAGTCGTCTTTGAGGGCATAGACCTCACAAAGCTCAGCCCTGGGCGCATGCGCCGCATGCGCCGCCGCCTTCAGATGATCTTCCAGGACCCGTATAGTTCCCTCAACCCACGCATGACTGCCGGTTCCATCATCGGAGAGCCTATCCGTATCCATAACATGACCGGTGGCCGTGGTGAATATGTCGACCAGGTAGAGGAATTGCTCCGCGTCGTAGGACTCAACCCCTACATGCGTGATCGCTATCCGCACGAATTCTCCGGAGGTCAGCGGCAGCGCATTGGCATCGCGCGAGCGCTCGCAGTCCGCCCCAGCCTGATCATCTGCGACGAGCCCGTCTCCGCGCTTGATGTTTCGATTCAGGCGCAGGTCATCAACTTGCTTGAGGAGCTGCAGGAGCAGTTCGACCTCACCTACATCTTCATTGCTCACGACCTTTCCGTTGTCCGGCACATCAGCGACCGTGTCGCCGTGATGTACCTTGGCAAAATCGTTGAAATTGCCACCCGTGAAGAACTCTATGAAAACCCCCTTCACCCCTACACACGGGCACTGCTTTCAGCCGTGCCGATCCCGGATCCGATCGTTGAGAGAGAGCGTGAGCGCATCGTCCTAACCGGCGATGTTCCAAGCCCGATACGCCCACCCTCCGGCTGCCGCTTCCATACCCGATGCCCCATCGCCATTGATGTGTGCTCGGAAGAGGATCCGGAGTTTCGCAACATCGGCGCCGACCACTGGGTCGCTTGCCTCCGCGTGTAGAGCACCAGGCAGAAAAGAGGCGGCGGGCTGCCACCTGGCAGCCCGCCGGTTGGGCTGTGTACCTGAGTTGTACTGTCCGAGGGTTCTAAGACATGGAATGGCAAGCGGATCTCAGCCGAGGTCAAAAGGGAGGGCAGCGGCGACCGAGCCTTCCTGAGGGCCGTTCTTAACCTCAAAGGCCAGTTGCATCCTCATCATGTCCGCTGCGTCCTCCGCACCAGATTCCCACCAGCCATTGCGGCGGATAATCGCTCTGGGGCCTATGCCTTTTTCCTGAGACTCCTGAGCTAACCGACGCGCCACACGGCCGAATGCCACGTCTACAAATGCTGGTAGCCATCCATCGCGCGACTCACACAGTGCCTTCCGCAGCATTCGGCCAACAGCTGCAACAATCGCGAAGCGCGCGTGGCTTGTCTTGATCTGGCCGTTATCTAAAGAGAAATTCGGGGTGTCGCGAGCAGTCTTCTTGTCAGCCTCCAAAAAAATGAGGTGCGGAAGCAAAAGTTGGTAGGGCCCTAAGCCCTCTTTGAAGACCTGATTGTAGACCTCTTCTTTTTCAAAGATTTCTCTGGACCTGTCCTGTGCTCCGTCCGGGTGTCCCAGAAAGGCATAGCATGATTGGCCCAAGTCCTTGAGGGCCACCTTTCTATACTGCTGGGTTTGGCCGATGCGATAAGGAGCCTTCTCAGACGCACCCTTATACTCCGTTGCCCAGACACCACGCTTGATCTCATAAAACCAGCGTTCCGATAAATGATCGAATCCCTCCTGCCAACGCTGCTGTCTCTGATCATTAGACTTCCAATCTTCCGCCTTGAGCACGTTCTGCCGGTTAGAGCGCTCAGCGATTTGCGACGACATTACGTCGTCTCCCGCATCAGCACGGGGGTTCTCGACGATTTTCGCGAGGACTCGAACTTTGGTGATGTCCACGCCATCTCTCCATGCGGACCAAATGGATGCCACAGTTTGGCAACCATTGACAATTTGGAAATCCTGAACATGAATCGTATTCGTATCTGCCTTACTAAGGGTGCGCGCTACGCATGTGAGGCCGTTGTTGTAAATGAAGAAGTCCTCGTTCTGGATTTCCTGAAGAGCGCCCTTGATGTCCATATTCCGTCTACTGCCCGGCAGATAATATCTGGGGTTCTTACGAAACAAGTTCTCTCTATACTTGTTGAACAATTGTGCCAGAGCCCCAGCATCCAAGGCTGTACACATTGTACGCGTGTGTCCCCCAACGGAAAACTCAAATATCGCGTCGTCCTGAACAGTGAATCGGAAATCTATTGGCGAGGTATTAATGGACTGGAGATTATCATATAAGAACCTAATGTCACGTACGTAGTAAGACGCTTCAACCTTGGTGGGGCCCACGTTAAAAGTTTCCGTATACAGAGGTTCCCCCTCCACCTCTGGCTGCAGATTCTGGGGGGCGATTACCGAACAAGTGAGATAAATGTCCATATTGAGCTGTTCCGGTGCGTTGTCACGAAACAGCGCGGCCTTTTCGCGGAGAGCTGCGTTGGCGGGGCCAGGCCTGCCAGGCAACATAACGTCGAGAAGTCCGTCCTTGAGTTTTGAGAAGTCTTCCCGCTTAGGCTGAGTGCCTTTCGACTGGACCAGGATAAGCCGAGGTGGCGTGTCAGCCGCATCGTAATACCAGGCGTCAATCCCTTTGTCGCGAGGGCCATCTATATCTGTGGCGTCCTCAATATCGGCAATGGACGGTCCGTATTCCCACAGTATCTGTTGCGTCGCCCAGTTACGGAATTGTTGCCATGGCTGAAGACCCCGTTCGGTCCAGTCCTGCATAAATGGCTCGACTTCCTGCCAGTATCCCGCCGACCTGTTGGCACGCGATGTCACAGCTATCCTCCAAACCCTGCACGTTCCATAGGCTCAATGTAGCGCATGAAAAACGAAAGGGCCAGACCAAGCCCGATTCGCCCACCCTCCGGCTGCCGCTTCCATACCCGATGCCCCAGCGCCATTGATGTGTGCTCGGAAGAGGATCCGGAGTTCCGCAACATCGGCGGCGACCACCGGGTCGCTTGCCTCCGCGTGTAGAGCACCAGGCAGAAAAGAGGGAGGGCGGGCTGCCACCTGGCAGCCCGCCCTCCCTCTTTATTTAGGGTTTACGCAGTACTGGGACGGTTCGCTGTGCGGGAAATCAACGAATCGGGCGCTGTTTTAAGCCCAACTACTTGAGGGCAACCAGAGCCAGAAAATCTGTCTCACCAACTATCTCGATAGGGGCGCCATCCTCTTTGAATGAGAGAGCTTTCCGGTGCTTTGCGCTCATATCGTGACCTGCAAGTTGACGAATGTCCACGTCGCCTACAACGAGGATGGTTGTCGTACTCCGCCGCACGTCGGCGGCGACTTTGCATCCGGCACTGGCGGCTAAATCAGCAGCCTCCCGACGTACTGAAGACAAGGTGCCAGTGAAGACGACCTCGTTGCCGAATAGTGGCCCATTGGGATTGCCATCGCGGTGTACTGATTGGCGTTTGCCCGCGCTCCGCCGCGTCGTTGTCGTCTTGCCTGTCGGGGCAAGCAGCTCTTCCAGGCTCATTCCTGTTTTTGCCATTGCGGCGAGCACGATCTGTCCGGCTGCCTTTGCGTCTTCTAGGGCGTTGTGATGCTGAAACTCGTACCCAATTTCCTTGCACACTGTGGGAAGCTTGTGATCCCGCAAGTCCGGCCACGCACGCCGGGCTAATTTCTCGCTATCTACCCACTGGCAATCTGGAAGGTCGACCGAATACTTCTCCGCAGCGCGGCGCAAACTTTGCTGGTCAAACTCCGAATGGGCGACCAGGATGTTGTTTTCTAGTAGGTGTTTGAATTCCTTCAGGGCAACGGGGAACGTTGGGGCGTCTCGAACATCCTTCTCGGAGATGCCATGGATATTCCGGGTATTCCATTTGTCGAAACCGTCCTGAGGATTGATCAGGCTACACCATTCCTTAGTCACTTCGGTTTGGTTGAAACGTACTATGCCGATGGCGCAAATTGAACGCCGATTATGGTTGGCGGTTTCTACGTCGATGGCGACAAATTCCATCGTTACATCCCCCTTTTTGTACCCCTTCTCTTTATCCCAGACGACGCCGTGTTTCGGTGGCCAGGCTTCGGCGGCCCTAGGCTCTACCGCCCCGCCCGGTTGCGTACCTCTATTTCTGCCCTGCGCCTGAGCACCGCGTTGCGGACGGCGTTGACAAAGCTCTTGCCGCTGACGCCCATCTTGCGTGAGCGCCGCTTTTTGTCCTGCCGCCGTTCCCCACGTGTACGCCCGCGTGGATTGCCGTCCGTGGACATATGCTACAACCCAATTCTCCTGAAAGATTCGTCCACATAGCGGGTGTAGTACGCGTAGTCGAATAGACCTTCGAGCTCTTCTGGTGGCAGATGTTCAGAGACCGCGGGGTTTTCCCGTAGCAGGTCACGGAAGTCCTGGCCGGTGTTCCACGATTCCATCGAGGCGGTTTGCGCGATCGCGTATGCCGCATCCCGCGTTAGGCCCTTGTCGATGAGGGCGAGCATTACCCGCTGCGAGAAGACCAGGCCGCGCGTCTTCTCCAGATTGGCGAACATCGTCTTCGGATACACGACCATTTCCCCGATGACGTACGTTGCGAGGTCAAGGATATAGTCGAGGGCCATCGTCGCATCCGGTAGAATGATGCGCTCTGCCGATGAATGCGAAATATCGCGCTCATGCCACAGCACCACGTTTTCCAGCGCTGTGACAGAATGTCCGCGGATGAGCCGTGCCAGTCCGCAAATGCGCTCAGACAGCTCAGGGTTCCGCTTGTGTGGCATTGCGGATGAGCCGGTCTGTCCGGCGTGAAACGGCTCCTCAACCTCCCGTACTTCTGTACGTTGCAGCCCGCGAACCTCTGTTGCGAATTTCTCCAGTGAGGCTGCACACAGCGCTAGAGCAGAGATAAACTCCGCGTGGCGATCCCGCGGCACAATCTGGCTGGAGACCTTTTCCACCTCCAGCCCAAGCAGCCCGCACGCCGTCTCCTCTACCTCTGGCGGCAACGTCGCATGCGTGCCGACCGCGCCTGAGAATTTCCCGACGCTGATCATCCTCGTCGCCTGTTCAACGCGCGTCCTCATGCGCCGCGTTTCATCGACCCACAGGGCAAGTTTGAGGCCGAACGTCGTCGGCTCCGCGTGCACGCCGTGCGTGCGACCTATCATCAAAGTGTGCCTATGCTCATCTGCGCGCCTCGTGATCGCCTCTTCCAGACCGTCGATGTCATTGAGAAGAATCTGCGCCGCAGCCCGTAGCTGTAACGCCGTCGCCGTGTCCCACACGTCGTTTGACGTCAGACCCTTGTGGATGTGCCGGCTCTCCGGCCCGAGGCCGTGGGAGATCGATGACAAGAAGGCCGTCACGTCATGTCGTGTGGTCGCGAACGCTTCCTGCCAGCGCCCCATATCAAACGCGGCGCGTTCCAGCAGGGGAATATCCTCCGCCGGAATTTCGCCATGCTCCGCCCATGCCTTACAGACCGCCAACTCCACCTGCAGCCACGTTTGGAACTTGAACTCGTCTTCCCAGATGGCCTTCATCGCCTCGCGGGCGTAGCGGTCAATCACGGCGCGTACCTCACGATAATCGGATTTCCGTTATCCCTGCGATTGCTGTTCCCGGAAGGCGTCATACCTCTCACGGACACGGGGATGTTTCAAGGCCAGAATCGAAGCTGCAAGGTAGGCCGCGTTGCGCGCCCCCATGGAACCGACGGCAACCGAGGCTACCGGCACGCCGGGCGGCATCTGCACGATGGAGTAGAGCGCGTCCAGGCCGTTCAATGCGCTGCCCGTCGCGGGGACGCCAATGACTGGCAGAGTGGTCCAGCTTGCCAGGACGCCGGGCAGGTGTGCCGCAGCTCCGGCTACGCCAATGAGTACGTCGATGCCTCGCTCGCGCGCCGTGCGGGCATAATGAGCCGTCTTCTCTGGTGTGCGGTGCGCGGACAGCACATTCGTCTCGTACTCGACGGCCAGATCCTCGAGAATGCGCTGTGTTTCCTGAACCAGCTCCTCATCGGAGCGGCTTCCCATGACGATTCCGACAATCGCCCCCATAGAGTCTGTCCTTTCCCCCGTTGCAATTTACGCGCAGGGAATTCATCCCAGGCGTTCCCCGTGCATACGTCGATTATGGCACTACTGAGCAGAAATGCCGCGAAGGGCGATGTCATGACGATAGTGCGCACCCGCAAAGGAGACGCGTTTGACGTTTACGTACGCCTTCTCCCTCGCCTCTGCCAGCGTGTCCCCCAGCGCCGTAATCGTCATCACGCGTCCACCTGATGTATGCAGCCGGCCCGTGCCTGGCTCAAGCTGTGTACCAGCGTGAAACGCGAACGCATCGTAATCTATGCGACCAAGCCCGCTGATCTCTAAACCGACAGGATAGTCACCCGGATAACCTGAGGACGCCAGTACGATGCCAACAGACGGCCTCTCCGTCCACGTGAGCGACACCCCATCAAGCTTGCCCACCGCCGTTGCCGTCGCAAGCTGCAAGAAATCCGTCGTGAGCCGGGGCAGAACAACCTGTGCCTCGGGGTCCCCCATACGCGCGTTGAACTCGATGACCTTCGGCCCGTCGTCAGTCAGCATCAGGCCTGCGTATAGGATCCCGCTATATGGCGCGCCGATCTCCACCATTCGCTTCAGGACGGGCCGAAAGATCGTATCGCGGATGTCTGCCATCAAGCTATCGGTCACGAACTCCGGTGGGCTGTATGATCCCATCCCACCGGTGTTTGGGCCGACGTCGCCATCTTGGATCCGCTTATAGTCGGATGCCGGCGGCATAAAGAGCATCTGCTCTCCGTCGCAAAGCGCAAACACTGAAAGTTCGGGCCCTGACAGCCCCTCCTCGATGATCACTGAATCACCCGCCTCACCAAAATCATGCAGCCGCATGACGTGATGCAGGAACGCCAGCGCCTCCTGATCCGTATCGCAGACAGCGACTCCCTTGCCCGCCGCGAGGCCGTCCGCCTTGATCACCAGTGGCAGGGGATGGGCACGCACGTACTCCGCCGCATGGGAGTAGTCCGAGAAATGAGCCCACGCGGCGGTGGGAACCCCCGCATGCTCCATCACCTCCTTGGCGAACACCTTGCTCCATTCCAGCTGCGCGGCTGCGCGCGTCGGTCCAAGGCAGAGGATTCCCGCCTCCCTCACCGCGTCACCCAGGCCGCGTGCCAGCGAATCCTCAGGTCCAATGATGACCAGTTCAACGCCCCGTTCCAGCGCCATGCGTACAATGCCGTGGACGTCTGACGCCGATATCGGTAGGTTCTCTGCAATAGCTGCCGTGCCACCATTACCCGGCGCCACGTACAGCGTCTCCAGCCCGGGACTTTGCTTCAGCATGGCGGCAATCGTATGCTCCCGCGCACCGTTTCCCACGACCATGACGCGCGATGGATTTTCTCCTAGAGTCGTGGACGCGCGGCGCTGCACGGACCGCATCAGCGGCTCTCTTGAGAGACGAATCACATACGGATTGAAACCGCCCGCGAGATTTCGTACAAACAGCCCGCCGGTGTCCGGCTCAGTAAACAGAACGCCGTCTGGTGAGTGGACACGTGTGGAGACGAGTCGTGGCTGCCGTGGGAACAGGATGAGCAGCAGCAGGGCAGGGATAAGGGCCATTGCGCCGAGAATGATTGCCGTCTCCCGGGAAATGCCGCCGCCCCAGTGGACCAGTCCGGTATAACCGGCCATCGCCAGCAGGAAGATGATCAGTAGTCGCAACCAGAGAAGATGGCGTATGGGATTGCGTCCCGCAAGGAGCGTCCCAACACCCAGCAGCGCCACCGTTGCTCCGCTGACCCCCAGCAAGATGACGTTCACCTGAGCAAGGTTGAAGAGCTCGATAATCGGGCGAGAGAACAGCGCCGAGACGATCCCAATCAGGACCGCCACGCCGCCAAGGATATTCAGCGTGAATCGGAGGAGTACACTTCTCACCGCGAAGCCTCCGCATCATCCAACGGCGTAGGCAGCGCAACTATTCCCACTCGATTGTGCCCGGCGGCTTGCTGGTGATGTCATAGACGACCCGATTGACGTTGGGGGCCTCATTCGCAATTCGCGATGAAATGCGGGACAGGAGCTCATAGGGTAAGCGGGCCCAATCAGCTGTCATTGCATCCTCGGACGTGACGGCGCGAATGGCGACGACACTACCATACGTCCGAAAATCCCCCTGCACGCCAACGGTCTGGGAGGCCGTCAGGACAGCAAATGCCTGCCACAGATCCCGCGTAAGATTCTCCGCCGTGATCTCTTCTGTGACAATCGCGTCTGCCTCCCGCAGCGTGTGCAGACGCGCACGCGTCACCTCCCCCAGAATACGTATCGCCAGTCCCGGCCCGGGGAACGGCTGCCGCCACACGATCTCCTCCGGTAGCCCCAACTCCGCGCCGACAGCCCGGACCTCGTCCTTGAAGAGATAGCGCAGAGGTTCAATTAGCTCGAGCTGCATATCCTCCGGCAGACCGCCGACATTGTGATGGGTCTTGATAACGGCCGACGCCGAACTGTCCATCGTCAGGCTCTCGATGACATCCGGGTATGTCGTTCCCTGTACGAGAAAGTCTGCCCCGCCGAGCTTTTCCGCCTCCTCTTCAAATACGCGAATAAACTCCTCGCCGATGGTCTTGCGCTTCGTCTCAGGATCAGTGATGCCCTCAAGGCGCTCCAGGAAACGATCCTCGGACTCACAGAAGATCAACCGCATCGCCAGGTTCTGCTCAAACGTCCCACGCAGGCGCTCTGGTTCATCCTTTCGAAGAAGTCCATTGTTGACGAAGATGCAGGTGAGCCTTTCACCAATCGCCCTCTGGACGAGCGCGGCGGCAACGGCGGAATCCACTCCTCCCGACAGGGCGCAAATGGCATGGCCGGCGCCTACTTGCTCACGGACGCGGGTAATGCTCGCCTCGATGAAATTCGCGGCCGTCCACGTTGGTTCACAGCCGCAGACGCCAAACAAAAAATTCTCAAGTAGCTTCTTCCCATCGGGCGTATGCACTACTTCCGGGTGAAATTGCAGGCCGTAATATCCGGATTCGTTCGCCATGACCGCGATGGGCGAGTTGTCCGTATAGGCCAACGTGCGAAAGCCAGCCGGTGGCGTTGTCACATGATCGCCGTGGCTCATCCAGACCGGCATCGTCGGGGGCAAACTGTCCATCAACGGATCGACTACGTCGGCTGAGCGGTGGAGTATCGAGTGTCCGTATTCGCGCCGCGTCGTGTTTTCGACAGTGCCGCCCAATTGATGGGCGAGCAACTGCATCCCGTAACAGATTCCAAGAATGGGGACGCCTGCCCTGTACACCTCCGCCGGCGCCATTAGCGCGTCCTGCTCATAAACACTGGCCGGCCCACCGGAAAAGATGAACCCTTTCGGACGCAACCGCTCAATGTCCGCCCACGGAATTGTCGCGGGGACAACCTCGCAGTAGACGCTTAGCTCGCGGACGCGGCGCGCAATGAGGAGGCTGTACTGTGAACCAAAGTCGATTACGACGATGAGATCCCGTGGCACGGGACTCTCGGTTGCGCCGTCATGCTGATGAGCCTCTGCGTGCTGAGCAATCTCGAGGTATGCCCCGATCTCGCGATCATCGTCCGTCGCAATGCGGCGGCTACCCTCCGGACCCTCGCTACTCACGTGCGGTGCTCGTCCCCCAAGCGGCCTCCCTGATTGGCAAAGTATCCGCATGCCCGCCGCAGATACCCCGTTGACGCTCAGACTACTAGGGGGTGCTATACTAGGTCAAGGAGTCACCACGTGACCGATAAAACCGCCGTAGGCGAGGCCACCGATCAGGCAACCGACCCAGAGCTTCAGATTCGAGCAGCCGTTGTCATGCTTAGGGTTGGTGGGGTCATCTGTTTTCCGACCGATACGCTATATGCTCTCGGCGCCGATCCCTTTGACGTTGGAGCCGTCGAGCGCATCCACCGCGCCAAGGGGCGCGATCATGAGAAGCCGCTCCCTGTTCTTCTTGCCGACATCGAGCAACTGACGCAGGTTGCCATTGATGTGCCCGACAACGCGTGGAAACTTGCTCGCCGCTACTGGCCCGGCGCGTTGACGATGGTCGTCAAGCGTTCCCCGGACATCTCCGAAATCGTGAGTGGTGGATTGACAACATTGGCTGTTCGCGTGCCCGATCATCCCATTGCCCGGAAGCTTATACGGGAGTTCGGGCGCCCTGTCATTGGAACGAGCGCCAACCGGGCGGGAGGGGCCGATTCCCACTCTCTGGACGACGTTCTGCGGGAGCTTGGGCCATGGCTGGACTACGCAGTAGGGGAAGGAACTCTCCCCGCTGGACAGCCGTCTACAATCGTCGATCTCACAGCGTCACACCCCCAAGTGCTCCGCGAGGGCGCCATTCCCGCCGATGAGGTCATGGCCGCCATTGCCGACTCTGAGCCCAGTGACGCCTCCTCCCCTCGAAGCAGGCGGACGCACGTCGGCCAGTAGGGGGTCCATGCCGGTAGCCACGTAGAGGGCTCATTACCGGTCACTACTAATCGACACGGAAAGACAGTCCTATGGATACTCCGGCTGCTCTGACCAGGTTCCGATCTGCCCTCGATGGGGCCATTGAAGATGTCTTGGGCGGACGCGACGGCGAACTCTTTGACATGATGCGCCATCAGCTGGGGTGGGAAAATGGCGCGCTGACGCAAGGCGGCAAATACGTGCGGCCCATTCTCGTTTTCGTAACGACGGAAGCGTGCGGCGGTGACTGGAAGGCCGTGTTGCCTGCTGCCGTCAGTCTGGAAATGCTCCACAATTTCTCACTCATTCACGATGACATCCAGGATAATAGCCCCCTTCGCCGGAATCGCCCTACCGTGTGGAATCAATGGGGCTCTGCGCAAGCCATCAACGCAGGTGATGCCATGCACGCCCTCTCACAGCTGGTCATGCTCCGCATGGTGGAGCGTAACGTCCCAGCCCCCACTGTTCTCCATGCCATTCGCCTCCTCGATCAGACGTGTCTGGCGCTATGCGAAGGCCAGACCACGGACATCGGCTTCCAGAATCGGCTGAATGTAACGGTATCTGATTACGAGGAAATGATCGGCAACAAGACCGCGGAGGCGTTTCGTTGTGCAATGGAAATTGGTTGCATGTTGGCCACTGGATCCCAGGAGCAAAGCAGACTGTTGGGCGAGGTCGGATTCCAGATGGGGCTTGCGTTCCAGATTCACGATGATGCGCTCGACCTGTGGGGAGGCTCCGTCATTGGCAAAGAAACGGCGCTTGATGTTCGCGATGGCAAGAAGAGCCTCCCAGTCGTCTTTGGCCTCTCACGCGAAGACTCAGATGAAGCCGAGCGGCTGAGAGACATGTACCGCCGTGGCATTCAGCCGGATGACGTGGACACCGTCGTTGCCCTGCTTGAGTCCCTCGGGGCGCCTGAATTCTGTGCCGACGAAGCGCGGGCGCACTGGGTGCAAGGTCGTCGCCTCATAGAGGAGGCCGGCTTGCCCAGCGGTGGAGCCGCCGCCCTCATAGAAATCGGTGACTATCTTATGACGCGTACCCACTGAACGATCAGCAAGATTTCTGCCGGCCACCCGCGTGCATGGCCGCACGATCAGGGAATTTAAGCTTGAACGCGCAGCGAAGGCAACTCCTCAGGTGGATGGGTGAGTCGCAGTAGGGCGTCTTCATGCGGCGTGTTGCGGGAACGCGCCAAGCCAACTCTTCAGACACATCAACTTGGTCGCGAACCTTAAAAAAACCCCCGCCGCGCTGTAGTGCGGCGGGGGTTTCTCGTCCCGAATTGTGTGCGCCTGAAGAGTCCTTACGCCGGCACGTTGGCCTTGAGGAAGGCCAACGTCTTGTCCCATGCATCTGCAGATGCATCCGCGTGATGGTTTCCGGATGAATCGTTGAAGAAGCCGTGCGATGCGCCGTCATAGATGTGCTTTTGGACCGACTTGCCGCGGCTTGTAAGCTCACGCTCCAAATCATTGGCGCGTTCCGCCTCGTCACTGCCATAAACCGCCAGCACGGGCGAATTCACGTTGTTTAGCAGATCAAGCGGGCTGGGCAGGCCGCCATAGTAAACGACTGTTGCATTGACGCCGTCCTCCGTGGCGGTCAGGAGAGAGACACCACCACCGAGGCAGTAACCAATGACGGCCACGTTGCCGTTGGAGAACTCAGAGTCCTGAATGTAGCTGATGGCCGCGCGCGTATCTCGTACCGCTCTCGAGCGGTCAAGTGCCATCGCCAGCTTCTGTGCCTCCGAAGGCTCATTGACGACGTCCCCATGGAATAGGTCCGGAGCGATGGTGGCGTAACCCTGTCGGGCGAAACGGCGAGTTACGTCCCGAATGTGTTCATCAAGACCCCACCACTCCTGAATCACGACGATACTCGGGTACTTTCCATTGGCCATCGGCCGCGCCAGGTAGCCCTTTACCAGGTCAACGTCGTGAGAGACTATCGTGTCCGGCATTGCTTCCTCCCCAATGTGGTTCTGTTTCCTATTCGCACTGTGCCTCCCGATGCGGGGGCTTTCCAACTCCATGCTCATCGTAGCAGTCAGACGGGAGAGTGTGAAGACGCGCAGAATGCCGAATCCGCCCCGTGGGCCCTATTCCTTGCCGCCCTTTAGGGCAGACCGTAGACTTGTCTGAACGAAAACACGGTAAAGATCCCGCTGTGGTGCCTGGAACGCCCACACTGGAGCCTGCGGATTCTGGAAAGGGGCTGCGCAATCACTAATCCATCGTTGACAATAGAGGAAGCTGCCCGGCGACTTATTGACAGTGTGGCCTCCGTCATCGTCGGCAAGCAGGACGTCATTGAGGTGGCCGTCACCGCCCTCCTGTGTCACGGCCACCTTCTCTTTGAAGACGTGCCCGGAAGTGGAAAAACAACGCTTGCCAAGGCGCTTGCCGCCTCGCTCGGCTGCGCCTTCAGTCGCGTCCAGTTCACCCCCGATCTCATGCCGGCTGATATCACTGGCATTAACTACTACAACCAAAGATCCGGCGAATTCGAACTTCGAAAAGGGCCGATCTTCTCCCAGATTCTGCTCGCTGACGAGATCAATCGCGCGACACCCCGAACGCAGTCGGCCCTTCTCGAAGCTATGCAGGAGGGGCAGGTCACCATCGAAGGAGAGACACTTCCACTTCCCGCTCCGTTCATGGTGATGGCAACACAGAACCCCATTGAGCTTGAGGGAACATTTCCACTGCCAGAGGCGCAGTTGGACCGCTTTCTGATGAGGCTCAGCATCGGCTTCCCCTCCGCGGAAGAGGAAGGCCATATGATTAACCGCTTCAACACGGACGACCCCATGAAGCGTCTGCGACCGGTGCTTTCGACCCAGGAGCTGCTCACACTTCAAGACAATGTGTCAGTGGCACGTGTGGAGCCGGCGCTCGAGGAATACGTGATCTCCCTGGTGCATGCCACTCGCAACCATCCCTCGCTGGATTTGGGTGCAAGCCCCCGCGCCTCTCTGGCCCTGTATCGTACGTCCCAGGCCTTCGCGCTGCAGCAGGGACGTGGGTATGTCTCACCGGATGATGTTAAGAAACTGACGCCCTTCGTGCTTAGTCACCGCGTCATTCTCAATGCTCAGGCGCGACTGCGCGGCCTAACTGCTACAGACATCGTCGAGGATGTCCTCAGGAGTGTCCCCGTGCCGATCAGTGGCCAGCCGGAGGATGCCGTGGCAGAAGGGATTACTGCGGACTAGCAATTATGCTCACGCTTACAGGAGGCTGGGTAGCAACCTTCGGCCTGCTGATGGTCGTAGGCCTTGTGACCGGACATGGCCTTTTGGTCGGTCTTGGCGCGCTTGTCATCCTCACCTGGATAATCGCATGGGGTTGGAACCGGTTTTCGCTTGCTCGCGTCACCTTTGAGCGGTCGCTCTCTGCGTCGCAGGCATTCATTGGCGAAACCATCGCCGTTCAGGTGCGTGTCACCAACCGCAAGGCTATTCCCATGCCGTGGATCACTCTTGAGGACCACTTTCCGTCAGGCCTTGAAGAGGTTGGAAAGCCACGCACAATTCGTGTGGAGCAAGGCATGTACAGCGTGATACGATCCACATCCCTTGCCCGATATGAACGTGTGACGTGGCGATTCACCATGGAGTGTCGGAGTCGCGGCCTCTACCGGTTTGGCCCCGCAAGCGTGACGAGTGGCGACGTGTTTGGGTTCTTCTATACGGAGCGCTCTGAGCCTAGATGGGACCATGTCATCGTCTATCCACAGACCCTGCCGCTGCCGACGATTGGTATTCTCGCTCGCCGCCCATTTGGTGATCAGCGTGGTGGCGAACCCTATCATGAGGACCCCAGCAGACTGCGTGGTCTCCGGCCCTATCAACCGGGTGACAGCCTTCGCAATGTCGACTGGAAGGCGACGGCCCGCTCGCAGTCCCTCACCATCCGCCTGTTTGCGCCGTCTGTTTCGGAGACTGTGATCGTGGCGTTCAATGCGCAGACGCTGCCAACGCGAGAAGGGCAGTGGGGCTTTTCCCCGGTCCTGCTTGAACGCGGTGTCACTGTGGCTGCCTCGATCGCCAAATGGGCGTATGAACAGAAAATGTCATTTGGGTTCTTGACGAACAGTATCTCGCCGCTGACTGATGAGCCGATCCGCGTCATGCCGAATCGCGCGCGACAGCAATTGGTGACTGTACTTGAGAGCCTCGCCGTCGTAACACCGCTTGGGCGCCAGCCCATATCACAGTTTCTGATAGAGCAGACACGTCGAATGCCAGCGGGTTCAACGGTCGTTCTGGTGACAAGTGTGATGGATGAGGAGACAGTTGGCGCGCTGCGTAGCCTGCGCGGCATGGGTGCACGTCCCAGCATCATTTGGACAGCCGAGACCCCACCGCCTCCGATTTCGGACCCGGACATCATCATTCACGAGATCGGTCAACGGATGGCGCAACTAGAGCGCGAGGCTGTGTTCCGATCTGGCGCGGACCAGCAAGGTGAGCGAGGAATGCCCGCGGGGGCTGTAACGGCATGAGGTGGGCCCCGTTAGCCCTTGAGGGAACGCGACTTTCCATGGAGGTTGCGTGGGTCACCATCGCGTGTGGCCTGGCCCTGCTGATGATTGGCGCGCAGGAGAGCCTTGTTCCTGTCTGGCTGGCTCTCATGGTCGCCGTATCCGGGTACGCTCTCACGCGCTGGGTTGTACCCGCGGACGCCCCTGTGCGGGCCGCCCGCGGTATCGTTGCCATGGGCGGTGCAATCGTCATCTACATCGGTATCGCCATCCTGCCGCAGGTCAGCTGGGACTTCTCGTGGCCGCTGTGGTTCTGGCAGGACTGGCTTACTGGCCGCCACGTCATCGTCGGCGGTGTCATGATCGGCGTGTTCTGGTGGCGAGGCACCCATCTGGGACAGGAATACGTCTGGATCACCACACTCGCGCAATCATTCCGCATCGGCGTTGTTGTCATTGTCGTCGGTGTTGTCGTCGACGTCCTGCTGGACATGTACACCGGCACGCCGATTCCGACGTTCCTCTTCTTTGGCGCCGGTATCGCTTCCTTCGCCCTTATCCACATCACATCCATGGACCCGAAGCAGAGCGCTGGCCTCCGGGATTGGCCTCGAATGATGGCTCTCACGGTTGGAACTATCATCATCGGCAGCGTCCTTCTCGCCATTCTTGCGGAGGGAGAGCTTGGCCGCGTTGCCAGCGTCGTCCTTGAGTATGCCTTCCGCATATTCTTACCTGTCCTGGCCGTCATCGGCTGGCTTCTGGAACTGATTATTCGAGCCTTTGTCTTCGTCTTTTTCGAACTTATTCGATTCTTCGCCAGCGAGGGCGAAGGGGTCGAATTCCAGTTGCCATCTGCGCCCAACTTTGAGCGCATCTTCACCCGCGATGATGAGCAGAATAGGTTGCTCTTCTGGCTCTCACGGCTTGTGAGCTGGGTCGGTATTTCCGCCGCCGTCCTGGGTGTCTCGTGGTTCTTGTGGCGGCTGTTTTCCGGCCTACGCAGCCGTCGCACCGCCCAAACCACGGATGAAGAACGGGAACACCTTCAGGGTGAAACGACACTTGTTGAGGATGTCTCGTCTGCGCTCTCCGCCCTCGCTGCCCGATTCCGTCGAGCACCCAGGAGCGACCACGTCACCGTAGGCCTCGATCCCAACAACCCCGTCTCCGTCGCGCTCGGCGCATATCGTGGGCTGTTGTCACTGGCGGATGATCACGGCGTATCACGACGGGGCTGGGAGACGCCGGAAGAGTTCCACCCGGAGCTACGCAGCCTCTTTAGTGGGCAGGATATTCGCATTTTTACCGATGCCTTTGTTCGTGCGCGTTACGGTGGAATCCCGCCGTCCATGGAAGACGTCAACGTTATTCGTACGACATGGTCGAGCATTCGAGAGGACTACCCGCCGCCACGCCACAAGCCGGAGAAGCCCGTTGTCCAAAGTCCCGGCACGGAGGAATCCACGCGTGCCAACCTTCCGCGCTGGCTGCGAGTCCGCCCAGACTTGCGCCCCCATGAGGAAAGCCCACCGCCAGGCATGGGGCCGGACGATGCCCGCATGATGTAGAAACGCAAAAGAGTCGAACGCCGTTTGCCGCCCTACGCTGGCAAGCTTGTCACGTCCAGCGCCGTCAGCGCGAGTATCCGGGCCACCTGCTCCATATCAGAGATGCGTGTGTATTCGTCAGGGATGGTTTCCGACTCTGAAGCACCGCCTGGCCCATAGAGTAGGCAGGGCACTCCAGCGCGCCACAGGTGTGTTGTATCGTCGCCCGTGTATGAGCCGGGCAGCACAACTCCCACGCCATCAGGCTCCCGCCCCGTTACTGTCCGATAACTTCGTAGCACCGCCTCGAGAATGTACTCGTCTCTGGGTAGATCGAACGGCTCCATCACCCGCGTGAACACCCGATATTTCGGATCGGGGGGCAACTCAATCTCATACTCAAACGTCGGGTCATCCCGCTTGATGGCGTCGAGAGTGCGTTCAATGTCACGCCTCACGGAAGCGGAGGACATACCGGGTAGGAAGCGGACGTCCACCAGCGCAGTGCAGAAATCCGATACCCAGTTTGGTCCGCGGAGGTCATAATCCCGCCCGCGTCCTCCAATGATCGCCCCAACGTTGATACGCGGCAAGCCGGGCAAATCCTCACGCGGCGTATGTGTGAACTTGACGCCATTGATGGCCGGAACTACCTTGGCCATCTGGGCAATTGCATCCACCGCCTCATCCTTCCGTGTAATGTGCCGTGAATTGCCGATGACGTGGATCGCCATCTCCAAGACACCCGCGTGGACCGTCAAAATATTATCCGCGCCAAACGGCTCTGGGATGACTGCCATGTCCGTCAGGGGGCCGTATTCGCACAAATATGATGTTCCTACGCCACCTTGCAGCTCTCCCACAACGCATGCCAGCACGATGTCGCCACGCAGCGTGACGCCTGAGGTGCGAAGTGCTTCCACCGCGGTGATCATGGACGCCAAGCCACCCTTCATGTTGCGGATTCCCGCGCCATAAATGCGGTCGCCTTCGATGCTCGGTGTCCAGGGGTCTCGCTGCCACCCCATTGCGAGCGGATCGATATCAGTATGGCCGTTCAGCATGAATGATTTCCCGCCTCCCGCACCGCGCAGCGTTGCTACGGCCTGCAATCGTTCCGGCTCAACTTCCTGCAGGTATACGTCGTAGCCTCGCTCCGAAAGGTAACCGGCAAGAAAACGCGCGACCTCCGTCTCTTCAGTCTTGAAACTCGGAATACGGACGAGTGCCTCCGCGAGGCGGAGCATCTCGGCCGTATCGACGGCAGCGAGAACTCGTTGAGCATCGGGTGAAGTCATATCTTTGCTCCGACTCCTGCGCCGTTCTTTAATCCAACCCGACGTGCCAAATTCTCTTGCCGTCGGAGCGTTTCACCCTGCCGAATCCCGGCAGAGGAAAATGGCATGAGATGACCGGGGTACCTTTCGCTTCCACATTCGCCAGCATTCTCCTGCGTGTCTCTACAGAAAGTGGCCAATCGACATCGAAGTGACAATTCCAATCGTCCTGCGATATCTGGGCGGGATGAATGAAAACGTCGCCCTGAATCAGCGCCTCCTCACCGTTGGACTCCACCAGGACACTCATATGCCCCGGTGTGTGACCCGGCGTATGAATAGCCCTCACCTCCGGTGTGAGATTCGCGTCCTCCGTCAGCGTATCCAGCAGCCCGAGCCGATCGATGGATTCCACAAGGCGACCCATGAAGGGAAACGACATTGTCGCTTCAACCTCAGGCTTGCGAAAGTGCGCAAGGTCCAACTCATGCACAATATAACGCGCATGGGGAAATATGGGCTCAAGATTCCCTCCCGGTCCGTCATGGACGTTCCAGCCCACGTGATCGGGGTGGAGATGAGACAGAAACACGATATCGACATCCTTGGGCGCAACACCGCTTGCGGCAAGGCCATCCATCAGTACGCCCACTTCCCCTTCGATAGGCCCCGGGCCGTAGCCGGTATCAATGAGGATGGTCTGACCGCCAGATCGCACGACATAGCACCCGATCTCAAGGCGGATCCGCTCACCTTCGAACGTATCTGGAAAGAGTATGCGATACTCCTCCCACGCCTCCCTCGGAACGGCCGGAAACAGCGAATCCAGCGTCATGGGGTACACGATATTCATGTCGGTTAACGCAATGATTTCCGCGCCCCCGACATGCAGTGTGAATTCGGACATCATGCCCCCGGCCTGACCTAATGGCCACGCTTGTGGCGCAATTGTAGGAACTGTCACGTTGAGTGGTCAACCGGGCGAGAGGTCGAGTATGAAGGAAGCTTAAGTTGGATCCGCGTCCCGCGGCAACCTGCGCGAACGCTCCTCCGTCGCTTGCCGCGATACCGACGGGCCGTATCCCAGACCGCCGTCCAGCACCGCCCGTGCAACTCGCAAGCTCAGCACCTCGCTGGTTCCCATATAGAGGCTTAAGTGTCGTGCATCCCGGTACATGCGCTCAAGCGGGTGCACCTCCATATACGCATGTCCCCCAACAGCCTGCATCGCATGATCTGTGGCGTGGACGGCGGTTCGGGCGGCCATGAGCTTTGCCGCGTTCAGCATGGCTGCGCTCGCCTCATCTTTAAAGAGACCTTCATCCACCATTTGCGTCGCGCGGTATGTTAGCAATCGTGTCGCCTCAACATTGACCGCCATTTCTGCCAGATGTAGCTGCGTGGTCTGCAGGTCTGAAAGTGCCCCACCATAAATGCGTCGCGTACTCGTGTAATCACGCGCGAAGGCGAG
The DNA here is from genome assembly GCA_965224255.1 of Dehalococcoidia bacterium. Classification (GTDB taxonomy): domain Bacteria; phylum Chloroflexota; class Dehalococcoidia; order UBA6926; family UBA6926; genus VXMO01. The sequence continues at coordinate 353,210 of CBDCYO010000005.1, read as the reverse complement.
TGCCTCTTCGGCCGCGCCAAGCCCACGTGCCGCCAGCAGCGGTTGGATCGCATTCATGCTCAGGCGCGCAACCTCCTCACCAGCACCAATCTCGCCAATCACATGCGATTCAGGTACCCGGCAACCATCGAACGACCAATCACAGTGCGGCATCCCCTTCAGTCCCATGCCTTCGTCTTGTCGGAGAAAGACCACGCCCGGGTTAGGCATATCCACCAAGAATGCGGTCAGGCCGTGCGGCCCCCCGCCATCCGCAACGACACGCGCAAAGACTACAAAAAAATCTGCCATCGGCGAGCCTGAGACGAAGTCCTTTTCTCCATTGACGACGTACGCGCCATTCCTCATTTCCGCTCGTGTGACCATTGAGTCGAGATCTGATGATGCGTTCGGCTCCGTCAGGGCGAACGCGCCGCGTGCACGTCCTTCGCCAACTGCCCGCACGCCGTTCCGCCGCATATCATCTGTTCCGAACAACCGCAGCGGCCACGTCACGAGCGCAGAGAGAATCAGCATCTGCGCCGAAGATGCACACGCCCGCGCCACTTCTTCAACGGCAATGGCGAGGCCCATCGTTCCCGCTCCTGTGCCCCCTTCGGTTTCCGGTGTCGCCAGCGCGAACAGCCCCTGATCTCGAAAGGCCTCAAAAACGTCCTGCGGATACTCGCGATCCTGGTCGATCTCCCAAGCGCGTGGCGCAACCTTGTCGCGGACGAATTCTCGCACGGAATATCGCAGCAGTCGCAACTCCTCGGGAAGTGTATCGTTGAGCGTCATGTCAGCCGTGCGGTTATGGGGCCGCCGCCTCTAACCGTCCGCGGCGCGACCACCACCGTCCACGCGCAACGTAATACCGCTCACGTAAGACGCTGCCTCGCTGGCCAGAAAGACACATGCCAACCCCATATCGCGCGGTGTGGCAAGGCGCTGTGCAGCCATCGTACGGGCCTGGGCCGCGACCCGATCTTCCGCCTGATCGCCGTAACCTGCGCGCATCCCAATGGTGTCTGTCAGCCCGGGCGCGATGGCCACCACGCGCACATGCGGTGCGAACTCTATGGCCAATGTCTGTGTCAGGTTGGTTATGCCTGCCTTCGTCGCCGCATACACCGGCTGCGAGAGAGAGCCCGCGAAGGCCGCTCCAGACGACAAGTTGATGATCACACCGGTCTGCTGCTCCCGCATCACGCTCCCCGCTGCCTGGCAGCACAGAAACGTGCTCCTCAGGTTGTTGCGGATAACGGCGTCGAAGCCCCGCTCACTGATATCCGGAAAGCGCGCATAGAAACTTCCACCCGCGTTATTGACCATGATGTCCAGCCGGCCGTTGAACTCGTGAAGCCCTGCCTCGATCATCTGACGCACGTCCCCGTCCTCACGCACGTCCGCCACGAAGGGCAGGGCAGTACGACCCAACGACCGAATCTCATCTGCTGTCGCCTCAAGGTCAGCCTCTGAGCGTGAACGGTCGGCCACCGTGATGCCGGCGACAACCACGTTCGCTCCCGCTTCAGCTAACGCAAGTGCGATTCCCTTGCCGATTCCCTGACCGGCTCCAGTAACAATGGCCGTCTTTCCGTCAAGACTGAACTCAGAGAGGCCAGGCATATGTCCTCCGATTTTGCGCGCCCACTTTCGAGCTACGTGCTACTCGTACTCCAATAGTACGCCGAGATTCCGCTGCATTTCAGCCGTCCGTGCTCCCCTGAAAGATCTCAATCGCATTGCCCGAAGGATCCTCCACGATCACCTGCCTCCCGCCCGGGCCGCTGATGATCTCATTCCGAAACGTCGCGCCTGCCTCTCGCAGGGACCTCGCCATGGATTCAATGTCGTCTGTCTCGACAACAATGCGCGCCCAGCCGCCAGGCTCCGGCTGACGACCGTCCAACATAGGCCGTGACGCGGACGCGCGCGGGCCCGCCAGCCACAGGCTCAGGTCGCTGCGTGTGACGATGGCCATCGCGGAGCCGTATCGCTCCCCCGCCGCAAAGCCGAGCAGCGACGTATAGAAACCCACAGCGGACTCAACGTCCTGCACGATATATCGAACAGTTGCCACGGCACGACCTCACTCGAGCGTGGCGCGGAGAGCGCAGTGTCTCGTGCGCGCCATCACAGTCTTGGTGTTAGTGTACGCCCGCCATACTAGTATTTAATTGATAGATACAAGCCGATCTGACGGCAGTTTGGGAAGTGGTTCGTGATACGGTAGTGAGGTAGCTTTCCTAGGCGCGCGTTCTTGCGCAAGTTTCCAGATATCGCGAATGCCACCACTACGCCAACGTGTCATACCCCAGCTTTTGGCAGGTGGGCGTGGTGCTCATCTGGCGACGCTCGTCGTCTTCGTTGCCTTCCTTGATTTCTTCATGGGCCTACCGCTTGTTCCGACCTACGCCCGTGAACTCGGCGCGACTCCCGCGATGGCAGGCGCCATCGTCGGCGCCTATTCTGCCACCAACCTCGTCGGCAACGTCATTGCAGGATATTTTTTAGATCGGTTTGGTAGAGGACTGCCAATTTTGGCGGGCTTGATTTTCACGTCCCTTGCTCTTGTCGGATACGCCTTCGCCCCAAACGCGAGTACTCTCCTAGTCGTGCGCTCATTTCATGGCCTCGCGGCCGCCGTACTAACGCCCGGCGCATTTGCCGTTCTTGGCGATTCGACTCACCAGGGCGCCCGGGCGCGCACGATGGGGCGTAGTGCCGCGGGCATTGCCATTGCGGCGGTCATCGGCCCGCTGTCCGCGGGCGTCCTCAAAGAAAGAGTCGGATACGAGAGCGTATTCCTCATCGCGGCGGCACTAATGGCAGCCACAGCTCTCGTTTATGCCCTCGCATCGTGGCATGCCAGCCGGCGCCCCGCGGATGTGATGGCCCGTCCTGATGAGCAAATGAATACCTCAGGCAACGCTGAACCATTTCGCATTACTGGCCTGGCGATAGCCTCCGTCGTCGCTGTAGCCCTGACCGTGGGCATTGGAACGCTGGCCGTGTATCTTCCGTTGCATGTTCAGGAACTCGGCGGAAGATCATCAACGTCCGGTGCTGCGTTCACTCTCTATGCCATCATGGCCTTTGCCATGATGGTCGGCGCGGTGGGCGTCATTGGAGATCGATACAACCGACTCGCCATCGTCAGCGCCGGCCTGACGCTATTTGGAGCCGGCCTGCTCCTGATGGCCACGACGCAAGATTTGTGGGCTATCTACGTGGGCATGTCCGTGATTGGGCTGGGGTTTGGGCTGCTCTTTCCTCCGGCCGCCGCGCTTGTCGCGGACTCAGGCGGCACGCGACGCAGAGGCCTCGCCTTTGGAATCTTCTATGGCGCATACTCACTGGGCGTCACGGTCGGCGCGGTTATAAGTGGCCGAATCGCCGATCTTGCGGATGGCCTGACGGGAATGCCCTACCTGGTCGCCGCGCTAGTGGTGGCCGTCAGCATCGTCGCCTCACTCGGTGCGATGGTCCGTGGCGCCGGCGGCCTCACGACTGCGGCCAAGACCACTAGCTAAGAAAAGCCACGCATCGTTGTGGGGCGAAAAGTCGGGGCGCCCGGATTCGAACCGGGGACCTCCTGCTCCCAAAGCAGGCGCGCTGCCGAACTGCGCTACGCCCCGCTCCATAGACTCACCACACGCCACCGCCCCCTAGTTTACCCCCGGCGCCCCATTACACCGGCGACATGCAGTTGACCGTTGTTCCAACTGCATGTCCATCGGTCGTGCCATATGAACTACTGAGGGTAGAGGGATTGACGCTAGGTTGCCCTTATGATGAAGAGCCGTTGAAGGGTGGTTGGCGACGGAGGAACTCTTCAAGGTCCTCGACCAACTCCTGCGGATCGGGAAAATCGGGCGTCCCGCTCGCTGGCGGAGTGATGATCCCCGTGCTGCGTGGCTGGCCGGACTGTCGCTCGTGTTCCGCCTCGTCATAGTACTGTTCGAGCTTTTGCACATATTGACTCATGGACGGTTCTTGGGCAATTGCCTCCTCGCATTGCTCATAGAACGCCGCAGACTCGCCTTCAAGCTCTCGGAGATCCGCCCCGATGCCCATTGACAGACGCAGCGTATCCAGGATGGCATGCATCACGGTGGGGTTGGGTGAGGTCTGGATGTAGTGCGGCACATGCCCCCAGAAGCTGGAGTAAGAGAGTCCACGCCGCTGACAAGCCTCCGCGATGACGGATGAGATGCCCGTCGGTCCGTTGTAGGATCCGCCCCGGGAGATGCCAAGCCGCTGCATTGTTTCCTTAATCTCGGGAGTCCTACTACTGCCGTTCACGAACGGTTTGCGCGTGTGCGGCACGGCATTGAGCAGCGCGCCAAACGATATCACGTGCTCCACGCCGCACTCCAAGATGAAGTCTAGGAATTGGTTGCTAAAGCGGCGCCATCGCAGATGCGGCTCGATGCCGGAGAACAGTAAGAGCGGCTCCGTCGCGTCCGTTCCCGGTGCCAGGGAAAACCGATTCTGTGGCCACGTGAGAGACCGCACGCCCGTGTCGTCCACATTCACGATCGGACGGTAGTCAGTGAAGGTGAAGTACTCCTCCGGCTCAATCTCCGCGAGGGGCTCCGCGTTGCGGGCCCGTCCAAGAAAGTCAACGGCCCCGGTTGCAGCATCTCCCGCATCGGACCAGCCGAAGAAGGCCATGATGACGGTGTGGATGTTTCGGGGAATTTCACGGTGAAGACGGATGTCGTTCACAAGCCACCTCCGGTGGTGTCGCAGCGCGGCAACCGTGCACGAGACGTGACGGCTACTCACCACTCCACCCCACTATAACAACATTATCCCCAGCTAACAGGGAATATGACGGGCGCATGTACGGGAGACGCGCGTTGTGTATGCTTTAGGCATGGGAGCGAAATCAGCAGAAGGCACACCCGCGTCTACAATCGAACGCGTCATCCTCGCAGAACCTCGGGGCTTTTGTGCCGGGGTCATACGGGCTATCGAGGCGGTTGAGTTGGCCCTCGCAGCCTACGGGCCACCCATCTACGTACGTCGCCAAATCGTCCATAACCTCTTTGTCGTGCGTGATCTTGAGAGGAAGGGCGCGATTTTCGTGGAGGAAGTCTCTGAAGTTCCCGCCGGCGCGCGCGTGATCTTCAGCGCGCACGGCATCGCCCCGATCGTGCGTGACCTCGCGCGCAACCGAGAGCTCGACATCATCGATGCCACGTGCCCCCTGGTGACCAAGGTTCACGTTGAGGCCGTTCGCTATGTTCGTGATGGCTACATCGTCCTGCTCGTTGGCCATGCTGGCCATGATGAGATTATTGGAACGATGGGCGAGGCTCCGGACCATATCAAGCTGGTTCAGGACATGGAAGACGTCGACTCGGTCGAAGTACCCGATCCGGATCGGGTTGCGCTTGTCACGCAAACGACACTCAGTGTGGACGAAACCAGAGAGATCGTCGACGCTCTCAAGAAACGATTCCCGGCCATTCGGATGCCGGCGCGGTCAGATATATGCTTTGCTACGCAGAACAGGCAAGACGCCGTCAAGAAGCTTGCGGAAGAGACGGATGTCGTTCTGGTGCTTGGAGCAGACAACAGTAGCAATTCTCAGCGTCTCCGCGAAGTGGCCGATACGGGCAAGTGCCGATCCTATCTCATCGATAGCCTCAAAGACCTCGACGAATCCTGGTTGGAGGGCGTGCGCTCTCTCGGCATCACCTCCGGCGCCTCAACCCCTGACTCCCTGGTGGAAGAAGTCGTCGCCCACTTCATCGCGTGCGGCGTTGAAGATGTCCGAACACTCAGAGCACTGGAAGAAAACGTTACTTTCCAGCTGCCTCGTGAGCTGGCGGAAATCACGCGTTCGCCGTAGTGGTGGACACTGGAACGAATCCAAAAAGGAAAACGCAGGCTGAATGTCCGATAGATCGGATAGCCTGCGCCTCCCTGGGGGTAGGGGAAGACTGGGTGGAATAAGTTCGTGTTTGGTGTGCCCTCAGCGGGCAGCCCTCCTCGTCTTGCGGCGCAGGAACGGCGGCAGATCAAGATCGCCATCTCCAAGCGCGTCACGAAGGATCTGATCGACAACCTCGTCATCTTCGAAGTTGTCCTGCGTCGTTTCGAAGCCCGTGGCGATAAGCGTCAAGTGAACCTCGCCATCGCTGGAACGATTGGAAACGACGCCAAAGATGATGTTAGCGTTGGGATCAACCGCCTGCGCAATGATGTCCGAGGCGGCATGAATTTCTGCCAACGAGAGGTCTGAACCAGCCGTGATGTTATAGAGCACGCCGGTAGCGCCCGTAATGTCGATCTCCAGCAGAGGGTTCTGGATGGCGGCCCGAGCTGCATCAGTCGCCCGCGTGCTTCCTCGACCCGTGCCAATTGCCATCAGCGCCTGACCGGACAGGGACATCACGGTCCGGACGTCCGCAAAATCGAGGTTGATCTCGCCCGGCACGGTGACCAGCTCGGAGATGGCATGCACGCCTTGCCCCAACACGTCGTCTGCCATGCGGAACGCATCATGCCAGGAGGCCTCAGTCCCTGCGACGGCTAGAAGCCGCTCGTTCGGCACAATAATCAGACTGTCAACTGCATTGTGCAGATGCGCGATTCCTTCTTCTGCCTGCCGGGCACGGTGTGCGCCCTCAAAGGCAAAAGGCCGGGTGACGATGCCGATAGTCAGCGCGCCCGTCTCCCGCGCAACAGATGCGATGACCGGTGCCGCGCCAGTTCCCGTTCCGCCACCCATTCCGCTGGCAACAAACACCATGTCGGAATTCTTGACGGCTTCATAGATATCGTCGCGGCTCTCTTCAGCGGCCTGTCTGCCAATCTCCGGATTACCGCCCGCACCCAGGCCACGCGTGATCTGATCGCCAATGCGGAGACGATACGGCGTGTCCGTTCTGGCCAGAGCCTGCGCGTCAGTGTTGACGGCGATGTACTCAATACCCGGAACGGCCTCACGAGCCATCCGTGAGACAGCATTTCCGCCGCCGCCACCGATACCGAATGCCTTGATTCGTACCAGACCATCCACATCTTCAGGAAGTGACATGATTCACTCTCCTCCCTTTCTTCGCTTCGTTTTAAACCTTGACCGGCTCTCTGCGCCTGCTGCGCCTGTCGCTTGATCGCGCCACCGCCGCATTCTTCCTGCGCGCGGCACGCTCGATACTCTGATTGCCTGCGAGCTTTGGCCCCTCTGGGCTGTGGGAGGCCGTGCCGTTCCTGCCACTCAGACGACGTGCCAGCCGACGCCAGGGAGCGAGAACCCCACCGGAGTGCCCGCCTCCGACTCCATGGAACCAGGGATGAGTCAGCGGCTCACGAAGCGTGCCTGCCCATGCAAGAGTCCCAATTGCGGAAATCCACGCGGCGTTATCAGATATGGCGAGGGCGATACCCTCGATGCCTCGCGGCGCTGCCCAATGGATCGGCACTGACAGCGCAGACCGTGCCACTGCCGCCAGCCCGGCTCGCGCAATCGGCTGGCCGGCGAGTGCCACACCGCCTGGCAACTCGCGGTCACCGGCGATCTGCTCCATGGCCTTCTGCGTCATTGTGAAGAGATCCTCAGCACGATCTCGAAGAGTGGCGATCATGTCCACACGGTTGATGTCGACACCCGCGCCTTCATCCATCGTGATGGCGGCGCGCGCCGGCCCAACAGCGTTGGAGAACGTTGCAATCTGGGCCATGACGGCCTCGGCGGTAGGGTAGGGGACGCCGAGAGAAACCGAGAGATCATTGATGAAATGGTACGCGCCAATACCGATGTTGACGGAACCCAAATAGTGGCCGTAATGCATCACTGTGACCGTGCTGATTCGTTGACCTACAGAAAGTAGCGCCGCCCCACGCTCCCGCTCCGCCTCTGTCAGGGCTGCGTAGCTCTCAGCTACCGGCCCAGCCATCAGCCCCACGGTCTCGCTCCCCGCCAAGCGGGCAGCCTCATGGATCGTCGCGGCAGTTGACGCCCCGCAGGAAATGGACATGGTCAATATGCTGACCTCGGTGCCCGTCTTACCAACTGGGAGACGCTCCACGTCCTTTCCATCAAGCGCGTACGATTGTGGTATGGCATGGATCAGACGCCGATCTCCCGTCGCAAAGGCGGGCTGACTCTTCTTAAGCAGCTGCTCGCCGTCTGATAGCGTCACCGTGCCTCGGGGACCGGAGGGCCGAACGCTTGCCTCCGTCTCATGGAACTGCAGTTGGCCGGTCGGAACCACGAACACGACGTTCTCCAGAGGGAAATCGACGGTCATGCGTAACGTCCGCGATATGCCGGAGAGGCTGGCTGCCAGTGCGTGTGCATCCACAACAGCGTCATTCTCGATTCCCGCCGAAGGGACTTCCATGTGGGCGATGAGTCGGGTGGAACCCGGGCGATGTCGCCCCACCGCAACTCGCAGTTTCCGCTCACCGAGTTCGATTCCGGTGATTATGCGATCCATTTTCTCGCACTCCCGCCTATGCCCTATTTCCCGCGCTGCGCTGCCCGGCTTCCGTTCCCTTACGCGTCACTCATCCTCACGCGGCGGTGCGCTCCGCAATCCGCAGCCGTGCCGAGCGGCTTGCCGGATTACGCATAATCTCCGCGATGGATGGTGTAATCCCTTGCCTGCGCATCAACTTTACCGTCGCCATATGCCCACATGAGCAAACCGGTTGCACTGGTGGGCAAAGGCAATCCCTTGCCTCCTGATGGAGGAACCGCTTGACGATGCGATCCTCCAGGCTCTGGTATCCGATCACTGCCAGGCGCCCGCCCGGCGCCAACAACTCCAGTGCCTGCGGGAGGGCCGCTTCCAAGGCCTGGAGATCCGCATTGACGACGATTCGTAGCGCCATAAACGCCTTCGTCGCCGGGTGTATTCGCGCCGCGCTGCGCTGCCCCACTGCGAGATCAATGCACTCAACCAGCTCACGTGTCGTCCGCAATGGCCGACGTCCCATGATCGTCCGCGCAATCGTGCGAGCCGACCACGCGTCCTCCTCACCGTACGTCCTGAGGAGATCCGTTAGCTCCTGCTCCGGGAGATCATTCACAAGGTCTGCGGCGGTGACGTCTTGCCGAGGGTCATACCGCATGTCCAGTGGCTGATCACTCTGGAACGTAAATCCACGACGAATGGCCTGTAACTGCCGAGATGACACGCCAACGTCCATGATGATGCCCTGCACGTCTGTGAAGCCGTTCGCCAGGGCTACCTCTTTAAGGGAAGCGAAATTCGTCTGCGCCAACGTGTAGGACGCGTTGGGCAAATCCTCCAAGCGACGCGCCGCCACCGAGAGCATTTCCGGATCAGCATCCATAGCGAGCACATGCGCGCCCGCGGAAAGCAGCGCTTCCGTCACGGAACCCTCACCCAGCGTGCAATCGATGAACTTCCCGCCCGCGTACGGCTGAAGCGTATCGATAACCTCATCTAACAGGGCAGGGACATGGTAGATCTGTGGACTAGCTACCATGGGTTTCCCTCCTTCTCCCGCTCTTCCTTATTGAGGACGCCGCCGAGCGGCTGCTCCTGCGTCCCATCTCCCCGTCGCACCGCCAAATAGTGAACCGAAATCACCCCACTCTCAAGAATTTGTCACGCGCTGTCCTTTCACCGAAAATAGGACAACATTCAGAGAACCTTGACATATTAAGAGGCGGTGTAGAAAATCTCTATGACGAAAACGAAACGATAGGTGTCCACGAATGACAACCAGTACAAGAAGACACGACGGAGTCCCGCCATACGGCTCATACACCAGTTGGGAAACGTTCCTGGCATACCTGAAAACACGCGTACTCCCCCTTCCGAAACGCCTGGATAGCAGCATTTGGCAGCCCTCCCCCTTCTCCGGTTCCACTCGCTCCGCAATCCAGAGCGCCCTCGTCTTCTTTGGCCTCACTGGTCCCACGGGTGAAACCGATCCTCGGCTTGGGACGCTGGCAGAGGGTGCGACCTTCGAGGAAAAGCGCGAGATATTAGGAGTCCTTTTCCAAGAGTGCTATCGGCCCATATTGACTGGAGTCGATCTCGAGAGGGCAACCCGTGGAGACGTCAAGTTAGCCTTTCAGGCAGCCGGGTCCGGGCCTGGAACCTCGGAGAAGGCCGTCAGCTTTTTCGTGTCCTTCGCGAGAGATGCCGATGTCTCCATCCATTCCAACCTTTTTTCGCGTGCTCGGGGATCCAGGACAAGGCGAAAATCGCTTACCAACCGAAATGATTCTCCGGCTTCGCCCGAAATGGACAACCAGCATCCGAAACCCCAAGGCGTTTCCGAAAACGTTTTTGCCCCCCCCGAAAATGACCTCGGTCAGCCGGAGGGCGCACATCCCGCACTCACCGGACTCCTTAGCACTCTGCCGAAGGGCGACCATAAATGGACAAACGCAGATAGGGACCGCTTCAAGCTCGCGATCAACGCCGTCCTGGACGTGATCTACCCCACCATCGATGACAGCAGCTCCCGGATGCTATGAGGCCGGCCCTGCAACTGAGATCCATGCAGTGGATGCAATGCCGCCAGGCCGAGAGCCGCGCTACACTGCGTACATGACTGAAATCAACGTTGCCATCCTCGTTGCCAGTGATTCCGGCGCCGCTAACGAAAGAGCAGACCGAAGCGGTAAAATTATTGAGGAGTTGGCCACGGCCGCAGGCTGGACAGTCACCCAAAAGGCGATAGTGCCGGACGACCGCCCGACCATAACCGCCCAACTTCGGGAATGGGCGGACGGTGCCAACGTCTCCATGATTTTGACGACTGGCGGCACAGGTGTCGGTCCGAGAGATGTGACGCCGGAAGCCACACTTGATACGGTCGACCGCCTGGTCCCTGGCATGGCGGAGCATATGCGCGCGCAGACCGCTGCGGTGAACCCCATGGCGATGACCTCCCGCCAGATTGTCGGCATTCGTGGCAAGACCCTCATCATCAATCTGCCCGGCAGCCCCCGCGCCGTGCAGGAATGCCTGGATGTCTTAATGCCGGTGCTGCCCCATACACTCGACGTCCTTACACAGCCCCGGACGGACGAACATCCTACTCAGCAGGCATAGCCAAGCCTGTGAAAATCCACGTCGTCACGCTCTTCCCCAATCTCTTTCCCGGCGCGCTGGGTGAGAGCATCATCAATCGCGCATTGAGCAAAGGCATCTTTGAATTGTGCATGCACAACCTCCGGGACTTCGGGGAGGGCGCGCACAACATCGTTGATGACACCGCTTTCGGTGGCGGCCCGGGAATGGTCCTCAAGGCAGGCCCGCTTGCAGCCGCCATCGCGTCCGCCCGGAATGAAGTCGGTACAGGCGGCGTGGCAGACCCCAGAGTTGTCCTTATGGACCCGCAGGGAGAACGATTGACCCAGGCACTTGTTGATGAGTTCGCAACGCTGGAAGAATTGATCATCGTTTCCGGGCGCTACGAGGGCATTGATCAACGAGCCCGCCAGCGCCTGGTCACGCGGGAAATCTCCATTGGCGACTACATCCTGACGGGCGGTGAGCTACCTACGATGGTCTTCATCGAGGCCATCGTGCGTCGCGTGCCGGGTGTCCTCGGCGGTGAAGATTCCGGCAAGGCTGACTCCTTCACGTCGGGACTCCTCCAACACCCCCAATACACACGGCCGGCGGTCTGGGAAGACGAATCCGTGCCGGACATACTCCTCTCCGGAGACCACGGACGCGTCGAGCGCTGGCGGCATGAACAATCCCTTCTACGAACATTGCAACGCCGCCCGGACCTTCTTGATCAACCTGCCACCACCCTCACCAAAGATGACATAACATTCCTCCGCCGCTACGGTTGGCGCCCGTCCACGTAGACCAAGCCCCACACACTTTGCGATTGCATGCTCCATAGGCGTATACTGACATCGCTCCTACGGACCCCGAAGACCCGGGGATTTGTCGGTGCCCAAAAGGCTGAAGCAACTACACACATCTCATCCGTTCCCACTTGCGGGAACCACTATGAAAGGCGCATGAGCCATGGACGTCGGCCACCTGCTGACATCGATTCCCAGGCAACACCGCTATCAGCATGTTCGCCCTGGCGACACCGTCCGCGTCTACTATCGGGTTGTTGAAGGTGAACGTGTTCGCACGCAGCAACTCCAGGGAGTTGTTATGTGGATGACGCGGAGCGGTCCCAACGCCAACATCACCATCCGCCGCGTCATCCAGAACATCGGTGTTGAGCGAACCTTCCTGCTCAACTCACCACGCCTTGAGAAGATCGACGTCATTCGGCAGGGCAAGGTACGCCGCGCCCGCCTCTACTACCAGAGGGAACGCACCGGCCGTCGGGCCCGCATCAGAACCGGGTTGCGAGCTCGGCGCATCATTGATGACAGCATGGTCGACGATTCCGTTGAGACACCCCCTGTCGCTGAAGAAAACGACGCCAGCGTAGAAGACGCTTTGGTGCAGGAGGATGAGACGGAAACGGAGGAAGCCCAGGCCGTAACGTCTGACGAGGCCTCTCAAGGGACTCAGCCCACCCCATCCGATGATTCGCCTGCCGATCAGGGCTCAGAGACTCATGGCGAAGACTCTGGGCCTGCTGACCAGGACTCAGACACGAAAGAGAGTTAGCCCCCTCCGTTCCCGCCTCTTGAAGGACGTACCCCTTGCCGTACGCGCAAGTAGCGGTCAATGCCCCCGGCGCTGGCCGTCGCCCCTTCAGCTACTCCGTGCCCGCTGAGTTGGCTGGCCGCGCGCGGCCGGGCCACGGCGTTATCGTCCCTTTTGGCCGATACACGTTCCAGGGTATCGTCGTCGCGATCACGGAAGAGCCCGGCTACTCGCGTACACGCCCCATTCAGTCCCTCATTGATGATGATCCCATCATCGCCGGGCCCCTCATCGGGCTCGGCCAGTGGATTGCCGAACGCTATCACGTGCCGCTCTACGTGGCCTACCGCCCAATGCTTCCACCCGCGTTTGAGCGACGACAGACGATCATTGTCAGTGTGACAGCGGAGGGCCGGAAGGCAATCGAACGTGTTTCCCCCGGCCAAGCAGAGATACTCGATCTTGTCCTTGCAGCCGGCGAGACCACAATCGCCGCCATCCGTGACGAGTTTGGCGCCTCCGCCGCGCGCCACCTGACGGCCCTGACGGGTAGGGGATACCTTGACGGGTCCGAAGTCTGGGAAGGACCACGGATCTCCCCGCGCCTTGCAACCCATGTGAATCCGGCCATCCCCGCACATCAACTGCTGACGACCGCCGCACAACGACGCTCCACCGGCGCGTTTCGGCAGGCCGATGCCCTTGAGGCGCTTGCCGCAAATCCTGGCGCTCGCCTCTCAGACCTCCGCCGCATCTCCGGCGCCTCACGCGAGTCATGGGATGCTCTTGTTCAGGCCGGATTCATCGCCCTGGAACAACGCGAAACGAGACGGGATCCACTCGCTTCACGTTCTGGAGCAGACATCCCCGTGCCCGATCTCCGCCTCACACCCCATCAGCAAGACGCCCTGAACCAGGTCACCCCACGTTTGGATGAGCAGGCCCATGATGTCTTCCTTCTGCACGGCGTGACAGGCAGCGGCAAAACAGAAGTCTATCTGCGTGCCTTCCGCCGCGTCATTGAGCTTGGTAGAAAGGGCATCATGCTCGTGCCGGAAATTGCCCTGACCCCCCAGACCATCGGCCGATTCTGGGAGCGATTTCCTGGACGTATCGCTGTCCTCCATAGCGGCCTCTCATTGCGTGAGCAATACGATGAGTGGCGCAGCATACGGGAAGGACAGTTCGATATTGTCATTGGCTCCCGGCGAGCCGCGCTTGCCCCTATGCCAGACGTTGGCCTCATCGTGGTCGATGAAGAGCATGAGTGGACGTACAAGCAGGAATCGCCTGCCCCGCGCTACCACGCCCGCGACGTCATCATCGAGCGTGCACGCCGTGAAGGCGCCCTCGTCCTCCTCGGCAGCGCGACGCCTGACATCGGCACCATGCATGCCGCGCTCCGCAACAAGATAACTCTCCTTGAGCTTCCGGGCCGAATCGTCTCTAGTGACACCAACGGCCAGACCGGATGGACTGAACGCCCCCTCGCTGACGTTGAGGTCATCGACCTCAGACGGGAGTTGCTGGAGGGCAACCGGAGCATGTTCTCCCGCGTCCTGCGTCAGGCAACGTCCGAGGCACTCGGCCGAGATGAGCAAGCCATTCTCTTCGTCAATCGTCGTGGTGCGGGGCAAGCCGTCCAGTGCAGGTCGTGCGGCCACACCCTGCACTGCCGCCGTTGTAGCACCGTCATGACCTTCCATGCGGACGAGCACATTGTGTGCCATCTCTGCGGCGACCGTCGGCGCTCACCAGCGCACTGCCCCAAATGTCGACGGAATACCATTCGCGCCATTGGTGTTGGTACCGAGCGTGTTGTGATGGAGGCTGAGGCCGCATTTCCCGGCGCGCGGGTTATTCGCTGGGACCGCGACGCTGTCAACGAGGCCCACGGCCACGAGCCGATTCTCGCCGACTTCGCTGAACACCGCGCCGATATCCTTGTGGGTACTCAGATGGTCGCCAAGGGCCTCGACTTTCCAAACGTGACAATCGTCGGAGTTGTCAACGCTGACATTGGTCTTCACACCCCTGATTTTCGCGCTTCGGAGAGGATATTCCAGCTCCTCTGCCAGGTAGCTGGAAGAGCAGGCCGTGGCCACGCCCCCGGTCGCGTCATCATCCAGACCTATGAGCCGGAGCATCAAGCCATTCAGGCTGCCGCGGCGCAGGATTATCGCCAGTTCTACATGGTTGAAACGCAGTTCCGCCGTGATCTCCGCTACCCGCCCTATAGCCGCATGGCTCGCTTGACGTGCACTCGAAATTCCAGCCGTGACGTCCAAACAGCAGCGCATCAACTGGCCCGTGCCCTGAAGACTGAGGTCCGCTCGCGGGGCATGATCAACACGCGGATCATCGGCCCCGCGCCGGCGCAGCGGGAACGGCTTCGTGGCCGCTACCGCTGGCAGATCACCATCCTCGCCGATGAGCCGACAGAAATCCTGGAGATCGTCCCCCTGCCTCCGGGCTGGATCATCGACATTGATCCATGAAAAGCGGCCAAAACCTCCTGCGCCGGAACGTGCAACGCGGATGAGTTGCTCAGCCAAGCCCCTCGCCGTGACAGATAGCGCCGCGCCGGAACGTGCAACGCGGATGAGTTGCTCAGCCAAGCCCCTCGCCGTGACAGATAGCGCCGCGCCGGAACGCGCAACGCGGATGAGTTGCTCAGCCAACACCCTCGCGATGTTAAAAAACATTTACACAGCTGAGGGCGGCTAGCTATAATTGTATCTAGCGCCAATGACTGTTATTCCTGTTCGTCACATACCCGATCCAGTGCTGCGCGAGAAGACTAGGCGTATACCGACCATTACTTCCGCGTTGCGCTCACTCATCGATAACATGGTCGAAACCATGGATGCGGAGAACGGAGTGGGCATCGCAGCCAATCAAGTTGGCAAACGACTACGTATCGCCTACATCGAGATTCCGGAAGAGCGCGACGAAGAGGGTGAAGTGGTCCAAGAGGCGGCGAAGCACATCCTCATCAACCCTGAGATTATTCGCAGAGTGGGTGAGCGGGAAGTCGATGAAGGTTGCCTCAGCATCCCAGGTTGGCGTGGCACCCTGATTCGGTCTGTTCGTGTTACGGCAAAGGCCCTGGACGTGGATGGACGTGAAGTCAGGATCAAGGCAGACGGCCTCCTTGCGCAGGCCCTTGAGCATGAGACAGACCACCTGGATGGCGTCGTCTATATCGATAGGATCCAAGACATCAAAGATATCTTCCCGATTGGCCCGCCGGGAGAAGGGGCGGATGAAGAGCGCGTGACCAACACAGGAGAGCCCGCCCCGCCGCCAGATTCCAATCTCATCTGGCGATTCAGGCGCTCCGTCGCCCCGGTCTCCCGCCGGGTGTGATGACCATGGTATCTTCGGCAGCCATCCGCGAGACGGCGATTGGTGGCCTGCTGGAGCAAATGCGTACGTTCCTCACCTCGCGTCAGATCCCGGCCTGGGTCGTTGGCGGATTCGTCAGAGATATGCATCTGGGACTCCCGACGGAAGACGCAGATTTGGTCGTTGATTCTCCTACCGTCGAAGCGCTTGGGAGACTGTTTGCGGACGAAATCGGTGGTGGATTCTACATCCTGGATGAAAAACGTCGCTATGTCCGTGTCCTTGCGCCGCCGAGCCGAGGTGGTCAGCGGGCGCGTCTGGACATCACCCCGCTCCATGGTGGCATCGTAGACGATCTCTCACACCGGGATTTCACCGTCAATGCGCTGGCTGTGCCGATAGATGCTCTGTATGAGCCGGATGCACTGATCGATCCCCTCGGAGGATGCGCAGACCTCGAGCATGGTGTCCTGCGAGCCGTTCACGCAAACATCTTCGTGGATGATGGAATCAGACTTATCCGTCTCGCACGCTTGACGAGCCACCTGGGATTCTCTCCGGATGGCGCGACAATCGCCCTGGCCCGGCATGCCGCTGCTCACGTAACGGATGGATCCCCGGAGCGCCTGCAGCATGAATTATGCCGACTTTTTGCGCTGCGAGACTCAAAGTCCGCCTTGCGCCTCTTGGACGACCTTGGCATCCTCAGCCAAATCCTCCCTGAGCTGGATCAGACCCGTGATGTCAGCCAACCTGGTGGGCACTACTGGGACGTCTTCAATCACCTTGTTGAGACCGTCGGGTTTATGGATCGCCTTCTTCATGTGGAGTCTCGGTCAACCGACCCCATCCTTACGCAGATGCGGTGGAATGAAGATGTTGAGGCCTACTTTAAACAAGACGTATCCGGAAACGTGAATCGAGCTAGTCTGACCAAGCTTGCCTGCCTGTTGCATGACATCGCAAAGCCGCAGACGAAGTCAGTCGACGCATCCGGCAAAACGCGCTTTCTTGGGCATCCGGAACAGGGCGCAGACATCGTGGAGAGCGTCATGGAACGGCTACACTTCAGCCGCCGTGCCCTCGCGTACGTATCGCTTGTTGTGCGACAACACCTGAGGCCAATGCAGCTAAGCAATGGCCTTGATAACCTTCCAACAACCCGCGCCCTGTATCGCTACAGGCGTGACCTCGGTGATGCAGCCCTGGGCGCGCTGTGGCTGAGCATGGCGGACTATCTCGCCGCAAAAGGCCCCAAACTGGACGTGCATGAGTGGCAGGGGCGAGTCAGCCACTGTAGCCTGATAATGGAATCGATTCTCGCTGAGCCGAATCAGGATGTGCCTGCACGTCCACCATTTGACGGACTCACCCTGATGGAAGCCCTCGACGTGGGACCCGGTCCACAATTGGGACGAGTTCTTGGTGCCGTCAGAGAGGCGTTTGCTGTGGGAGAGGTATCGACTCGTGAAGAGGCGATAGCTCATGCTCGGCACGAATGGGAAACGAGATTCGGTCCACTGAGAGGGGAGCGCGGGGACAATGGAGTGAGGAGAGGAAATTAATTTGGAGCGACTGAGTACTGTGCTATTGGCAGTCGCAGGGCGGCTGCGCAGATGGATCATTCCCGGCTCCATCGTCTTAATGGTGCTCGTCGCTGCCCTGAGCATTGCCCGCGACGAGTGGTATATCCCCCTCATGGACATTGAACGTGGTAACGCTGATACGCCCCTTGGCTTAACCCTAGGGCTTGACCTGCAAGGTGGCGTCCATCTTGTCTACGAGACGATGGACCCCAATCCAACACCTGAGCAGCTCCAGGGTGTCGTGCAAATCATCCGTACACGTGTTGACCAATTCGGCGTGGCAGAGCCGCTTATCCAGACACTCGGCACGAATCGTGTCGTCGTCCAGCTGCCGGGCGTCCAGGACGTCCAGGCTGCAAAGGACCTCATCGGCGCCCCGGCTGTCCTGGACTTTCGTGAGCTTGGTCTTATCCCCGCTGATCCTGAACCAGACATCCAAATCATTGAAACTGATGCCACACCTGAACCGGCCGATGCTGCGCAGGCAGAAGAGACGCCTACCCCTGAGCCCACGCCTGCCTTCCGTCTCCAATGGCAAATTGCGACCGCAACCGTTGACGGAGAAGAAGTACAACTCACGGGCGACCGTCTGGAGCCCGGCTCCGCGCAAGTCGGCTTCAACCCCACAACCGGCGCCCCTGAAGTTCTCTTCTCACTCGATAGGAAAGGATCGGAGGCGTTTCGCCAAGTCACGGCCCGACTTGTCGGTCAACAGATTGGGATCTACCTAGATGGTGAGCAAGTTCTCACGCCCGTCGTGCAGGCTGAGATTCCGCAGAGCCCACGCATCACCGGCCTTGATCTTGAACGGGCGACAATCCTTTCCATCCAACTCAACGCTGGTGCTTTTCCGGTTCCGCTGGCCCGCAATCCCATCTTTGAACGTGATGTTGACGCCTTTCTTGGCGCAGATGCGCTCTCACGGGGCCTTCGTGCGGGCCTCATCGGCCTCATCCTGGTTGCGCTCTTCATGGTTGCCTACTACCGCATGAACGGTTTCCTTGCGATGGCCGCCCTCATCATCTACGCCGTCCTCGTGCTTGGCGTGTTTAAGTCCTTGCCGGTCGTCCTCACCCTCTCCGGACTTGCCGCATTCGTCCTCTCGTTCGGATTTGCCGTTGATGCAAATGTCCTGATATTTGAACGCATGAAAGAAGAATTGCGTGCTGGACGCAGCATCGGGTCCGCAATTGACATCGGTTTCAATCGTGCGTGGCCGGCCATCAGGGACGGCAACTTTACGACGCTAATCATTGCCGCCATCCTGTTCTGGTTTGGTGAACGACTCGGCGCAGGCCTCGTGCAGGGCTTTGCGCTTACCCTCGCCATCGGTGTATTGCTCAGCATGTTCACAGCGCTGGTCATCACACGGCGCCTGTTGCACCTCGTAGCAAGCTTTAACCTGCTGCGCCACGCAAGACTCTACGTGCCATAGAAGGAAAACGATAGTGATTAACTTTGCAAAATACCGCGCCGCCTACTTCCTCCTCTCCTTGGCTGCCATTTCAGTTGGCCTGGCTGCCCTGTTCCTTGGCCCCGGCCTCCGGTTCAGCATTGAGTTCAGTAGTGGCGCGGCCGTTAATGCGTCCTTCGTTGACGTGACGGCGCAGGAGGATGTTGAACGCGCCATTGAAGCCCTCGGCTACGAAGGCGCACTGATCCAGGGACTCGGCGACCGTGAGTATTTCCTGCGGCTTCCCGTTGCGGAGGCCGCTGAGAGGCAGCAACTGGACATCCGTAACGCCCTTGAGGAACACACCGGAGCGCTTGCCGGCTACAGCTTTGACCTCGTCTCTCCCGCCGTTGCGCGTGAAACAGTCCGAAACGGCCTCATCGCCGTTCTCATCGCAGTCGTCGGTATCCTCGGCTACATCGTGTACGCGTTCCGCAGCATTCGTCACCCATTCCGATATGGCATTGCGGCAATTATTGCCCTCATCCATGACATTGCCTTCGCCTTTGCCGTCGTAGGCATCTTCATGCTCCTCGGTTCCCAGTGGCTCCACCTTGAAATCAGCAGCATGTTCCTCGTCGGTGTCCTCACCCTCCTCGGCTACAGCATCAATGACACCATCGTCATCTTTGATCGTATTCGAGAGAACATCCTTCGCGATGTGAACCGCGATATCGTTGTCACAACAAATTACTCCATCATGGAAAGCATGGGGCGCTCTATTAATACAAGCTTTACAACACTTATCGTCCTGCTGACTCTGTTCCTGCTCGGCCCAACGACCATCAGGGACTTCCTCTTTGTAATGATCATCGGAGTTGTTGCCGGAACCTATAGCTCTGTCTTCACTGCCACACAGGTCATCGTTTCCTGGGAAACACGCAGCATGGGGACGCTGCCGTTTATCGGTGGCGGACGTGGCCGAAAGCCCCCATCGTCAACGGCACCGGTCACCGCAACGTAGAGACCCGCACGGGGCGGACGCACGCGAGGTCCCCACGATGTCGATAACAACGCAGCGCAGCACCATCGATAGCAACGGAATACCACTCGCCGGCGCAATCTCAATACCGGATGGGCAAGGGCCGTACCCGGCCGTCATCATCTGTCACGGTCTCCCCGCCGCACGCCCCACGCCAACCGCCGATATAACTCTCTCCGCGCCCACTGATGAGGGACTGACCTACGCGGAAATTGCCGAACTGTGTGCACACCGCGGTCTCGCCGCCGTCATCTTCAACTTCCGAGGCACTGGTGAAAGCGGTGGCAACTTCCACCCCCTCGGTTGGGCGCAGGACCTGGAGGCCGTCCTGTCGTGGGTATGGGATCGGCCTGAGGTCGATATCGACCGCATCGGCGTATTGGGATCCAGTATGGGTGCACGTGTCGCCATCCATGTCACCGCTCGCCGTCCAGAAGTCGCTGCCGTACTGGCCTTCGCTTCCCCCGCTCGGTCACGCTGGAGCCGCTCTCCTGAGGAAATGATCCAGAGTGCCCGCGACGTCGGCATCATCCGTGATCCGGATTTTCCTCCCTCTGTTCAACGCTGGGCAGAGGAGTATGAGGCAATGGACGTTGTGTCAGCAGTCGCGCGTGTTGCGCCGCGCCCGCTCCTTCTGATGCACGGAGACGCCGACGACGTGGTACCGCCGGAAGACGCGCACACACTCTTCTCGCATGCTGACCCCGCGTCCAGCCAGTTGCTGATGTTGCCCGGCGCAGGACACCGATTCCGTGGGAACGTCGAGGCGGTCGACATGGCCATCAACTGGCTCGTAGAAACACTTGATGCCTGAATCTTCCAGTTGTCGCGCGCATCAGGCACGGACCCTGACCAGAAGGGCATACCCTCGATGACCGGCTTCATGGAGTCGCTTGGAGGCTGGATTCAGGAGTTTATTCTCACGGTAGGCTACGCCGGCATCGTAGCCTCCATGGCGATTGAAAACATCTTTCCCCCCATCCCCTCCGAATTCATCCTCCCCTTTGGAGGCGCACTTTCAGCGCGAGGAGAGATGAGTTTCTGGGGGATCGTTGCCGCAGGCACGGTAGGTTCCGTCATCGGCGCAATCGTGCTCTACGCGGTCGGATACATCGCCCGTGAGGCTGGCGTGCGGCGTCTTGTAGCGAGGTATGGCCGGTACGTCTTTGTGTCGGAGAACGACCTGGACAGGGCTTCGGCCTGGTTTGAGCGCTACGGTGAGCCGATCATTCTCATTGGCCGCCTCATCCCAATCATCCGCAGCATTATATCCATCCCTGCCGGATACACTCGCATGCACAAGGGGCGCTTCCTGCTTCTTACTGCGATCGGGACGCTGCTCTGGAACCTGTTCCTCACGTATTTCGGGCGCGTGCTCGGCGAGAATTGGAAGGAAATCTCCGAATTCACAGGGCCATACCAAGACGCTACGCTCATTGTATTCGCGGTGGCCATCGTCTTCGCTATCGTCTGGAGGGTGTACAGACGGTGGCGCGACCGGCAGTCATAAAATCAGACGAATAGCCGCGCCGGCATAGGGGGAAGACGGCAATGTTCAGGCTAATACCTGTTCTTATCTTTGGAGTTGTTACCGGTATTGTCCTTGCATCGTCCATCTGGCCGCGTAACCGCAGCCCACTGATTTACGTCAGCGTACGGGGCTTCGCGAGAGGCCTCGTGTCAATCAGGATTAATCGCAACGACGAAAATGGGCACCTACCCGAACCAGCGACGGACTAGCACATGTGCGCCGCTTCAGCGCATCTCACCGTGCAATAGGGAAAAGATCCGGCATGTGCTCACCCTGGTGACTCCGCGAGCGCCGAGCGACTCCAGTCCGTAGCGCCGTCTTACTTACTGCGCGAGACACGGCCGTCACGACCCGGGAGTTAAACAGGCTTGGAATGATGTTCTCCTCATTCAATTCCCGTGAGGGCACGACGGCAGCCAGGGCCTGTGCAGCCGCCATCTTCATCTCCTCGTTTATCGTGCGCGCTCGCACGTCCAGCACCCCACGGAACAGCCCGGGGAAGCAGAGCGCGTTGTTTATCTGATTCGGGTAATCGGAACGGCCTGTCGCCACAACTCGCACATACTGGTGGGACTCCTCTGGCGACACCTCAGGATCCGGGTTGGCCAGGGCAAAGACGATACCATCACTGTTCATGGGAGCCAAATCCTTCGGCTCGATGACCCCGGGGCCAGACAGCCCGATAAACAGATCAGCGCCTTCCAGGCCTGCTCGAATGTTGCCGGCCACGTTCCGCGGATTCGTGTTCTCTGCCAGCCATGTCTTCCCCACGTTTCCCTCAAAATCGCCGCGGTCGCGATGAATCGCGCCCTTCCTGTCAAAGACAATAATGTCTCGCAGTCCCGCCGCGACGAGCATCTGCGTCGTCGCTACACCGCTGGCCCCGGCACCGGTCATCACGGCCCGAATCTGGCCAATTTCCTTACCCACAATCTTCAACGCGTTGAAAAGCGCAGCCGTAACGACCACCGCCGTCCCATGCTGATCGTCATGAAACACCGGAATGTCCAGCTCTTGCCTCAGCCGCTCCTCGATGTCAAAGCAGCGCGGCGCAGAAATATCCTCTAAATTGATCCCGCCGAATCCGACGGACAGCGCCTTGACCGTAGCGACAATCTGGTCCGAATCCATTGTCGAAAGACAGATGGGCCAGGCGTTAACGTCCGCCAACTCCTTGAACAGAATTGCCTTTCCCTCCATGACGGGCAGGGCGGCCTCCGGACCAATATCACCAAGCCCCAGAACTGCTGAACCGTCTGAGACCACGGCAACCGAATTCGCCTTGGAGGTCAGTGACCATACCGCATCACGGTTCATTCCGATGTACGAGGCCACGCGACCTACGCCCGGGGTGTAGACCTGTGAGAGGTCACGATGATTCTCCACTGGCGTGCGCGTGTGCATCTCAATTTTGCCGCCCATATGAACCATGAAGGACGGATCCGAGAACGCAATGATCTTTGCGCCGGCCTTGCGCAACACCTGTGCGACGCGTTGGCCGTGCTCGATGTTCATCACGCCTATCGTCAGGTCACGCACAATGCGATGCCGGCGTGTTCGCACGAGATCAACTGCAGTAATGTCTGCGCCGGTCTCGCCAACGGCCGTCGTAATCACGCCGAGCATGCCGATTCGATTCGGATACTCAAGGCGAATCGTTATCGTATAGCCGTATTCCGGATAATCGGGTGAGACCACTGATACCCTCCCCCAAGCGCATCACGTCTTGAGCAGTCAGTATAGCCGCCGTCCGAATGACCTGCCACGCCAAATGTCAGGCAGCAGAGTCCCACTCACCCCCAAACGTCACCGTTTGCGCTGCATCGGCGCTCATTCTCACCAGCCCATCCACGTCCAGAGCCGCCTCCATG
Organism: Dehalococcoidia bacterium; assembly: GCA_965224255.1. GTDB lineage: Bacteria > Chloroflexota > Dehalococcoidia > UBA6926 > UBA6926 > VXMO01. The sequence goes on along the minus strand of CBDCYO010000005.1, from coordinate 329,882 downwards.
CGATCCGCCTCCGTGACTGTTGACCGCAAGACCGGATGGCGTGGCACGAACAGTGAGCAACAATCCTCATCCGGCAGGATGGATATATCGAATGTCCCGATGCGTCGTGCCTCGTCGATGATCTCCTGCTTATCCATGCCAATGAGGGGACGCAATGTTGGGATCCCTGCCACGGCGTCTATGGTGGCGACGTTCTCCACCGTCTGGCTCGCCACCTGACCGATGCTTTCGCCACTCACAAGGGCCAGCCCGCCGACACGTCGAGCGATCTCCTCCGCCACGCGGACCATGAACCGTCGGTAGATCACGACACGATATGTGGGCTTCACAGCCGCCACGATCTGTCGCTGCACATCAGCGAACGGTGCAAGGTGCAACCTGGAGCCAAACTGAAAGTCATCCAGAACCCGTACAAGTTCCCTCGCCTTGTCTCGCGACGATCCGTCCACAAGCGGGAAACTGTGAAAGTGCACGAAATCCACGGTGCATCCGCGCCGAAACATCCGCGCCGCCGCCACGGGTGAATCGATGCCGCCTGAAAGCAATGCGACGACGGGGCCGGAACTGCTGACGGGCAGACCTCCGGGACCTGGAACGGACTCCACGTAGATGTACGCCCCGCGCTCCCTGACATCCACGCGCAGATCAATCTCCGCCCCTCGCAGATCCACGGCCGCGCCCGTCTCCTCCTGCACAAAGGCCCCAATCTGCTTGTTGAGGTCTGCAGACGTCAGAGGAAAGCGCTTGTCAGCACGCGACGCCGTCACACGAAATGTCCCCGCGTTGTTCCATTCCGTGGATATCGTCTGTTGAACGCCGCTGAGGATCTCATCGAGTGACAGTCCCGTCTTTCGGGCCGGGGCGATGCGGGCGATGCCATAAACGCGCGATAGTGCCTGAAGGGCAGGGGCGGCATGGGCCTCCTCAGGCAGATCAACGCGGATTTGACTATGCTCCCGCTTTACTGGGTGCATGAGGCCGGCACGCGCAAGCGCCTTGCGGGCGTTTTCCGCAAGCGCGCCGACGAACATGCTCCGGTTCTTACCCTTAAGAGCCACCTCGTGGTAGCGGATTAGCAAATGCCGTGACATTGCCCTCGTTCTAACTCCTGCCAGATATCGGCGGCGGCAGGTCAATGCGTGTCATTCAATACCCGCCTCGCCGCAATTCAGTTTGATACCCCGTTGCTTGACACGCAATGGCACGGCGGCGTACAGTCAGCCTGAATTCTTGCCTGAAACACGCAGAGGATGGGGGAATCGGAAATGGCTGAGAAAGATCCCGTCACAGGATACGAGTTTTCTGACAGCGAAGTCACAGAGATTGACAACGGCAACCCTCGTGTTGGAACGAAGTTCCGCCATGAGAGCAAGTGGTATTACTTTAAGAGCCTTTCTGAGCGCCAAAAGTTTATCGGAAACCCTGAGGCGTATCTCGGCGGCGGCGAATCCTCGGGCGGCAACGATTAAACGGTCGATACGTCGAGGTCGTTAGGTCGAGGGCGTTTTCTCAAGCCTGTCGATCAAGTCCCAGTAGGTCGTGGTGAGTGCCCGGTCGTTTTCACTGAAGTAGTCGCCCAAGGTGGGGACGACCAGAACATTCGGTTGTATCCCGGTGTCTTGAATTTGTCGTCCAGAGGGCGTGTGCCAACGCGAAACGGTCAGATAAAGCGCCGAGCCGTCACTCAATTCCTGAAACGTCTGAACACTTCCTTTACCGTACGTTTGCGTACCGTACACGGTGGCACGGCCGTGATCCTGCAGCGCCCCCGCGACCACCTCAGACGCGCTCGCAGAGTGGCCGTTCACCAAGACGGCAAGGGATAGCTCGAACGCCTGACCGTCGCCGCCAACCTCCCACTCGATGCGCCGTCCTCCAGCCGTCACTTCATACATCGCGAGCCCTTCTGGCACGAACTCGCCCACGACTGCTACGGCTCCGGAAAGAGTCCCTCCAGGGTTGGAGCGGACATCCAGAATGAGTGCCGAAATGTCGCGTTCGAGAAGAGTGCTGAGCGCTGTCCGGAAATCCTCGCCGGTCTCCGCATGGAATCGCTCCAACCTGATGTACCCCACAAGCGGACGATCAGTCCCTTCGCCAAGCATACGAGTCTCTATTGACGTGGGAACCACGCCGCGCACAACCGTGATGTTCATCAGAGACGTGGTGTCATCCCACGGACGCCGGATTCCAAGTACCACCTCCGTTCCGCTGTCCCCCTTAATGATCTCAACCAGATTGTCGACGTCCATCCCCAGAACGGAAACCCCGTCCACGGAAACGATTCCGTCTCCCGCCTGCAGGCCAGCCAACTCCGCCGGCCCTCCAAGAAACACCTCCGAAATGACATTGACACTATCTGTTGTGCCAACCCGTGCTCCAATGCCCTCGTACGAGCCTTCTGCAAAGAATTCCTGCGCGTCTTCATACTGTCGTGAATCGAGGAAGACTAGGGCAGGGTCCTGACCTCTTACAAACAGCCCGTGTCGTGCTGCCTCCGTGATCGCCTCAACATCGGCCTCTGGAAAGTCGCGGCGTAAGACCTCCATTGCCCGCCAGATTTCCTCCAACTCAGGCACGACGGCACGCGGTACCGGTATATCGTCACTCTTGGCCTCCGCGAGAACCCGCTCCAGAACCGCAGCATCATGCTCACCCGATGCCGCAATCGTCATGAAGTAAATCGCCCGATCGATATCATCCTGACCGGGTCGAAGTGGTGCTCCGGTCGTCTCCTCGAACACGTGCATGGCTTCAGTGAGAATTCCGAAGTCGTTTCTGTGAGCGAAGTACGCCCTGTTCTGGTCAGGAGAAACCAGAACCTCCCTCACACCGGCTACCAGCATGATGAAGAGAAGTAGAAGAGAGAGCCCAACGGTGAACTGCACCGTGCGACCGGCATTAGCCGCCAGTTCAGGTTGCTCTTCAGGCTTCTGTTGGGACATATCCATCACCCGCATAACACCATTCTACGGGGAAGGTAGACCCGCCTGCCGTCCAATGTGTACTTCAGTCCCTATACTTGAACGCACATGGTATAGGACTGGGGATTGCCCGGTGCGCCATGTGACGGAGACAGATGAGCAAACGACGTAACGGTGGCACCGCTCGATCGGGCGGATACCCGACTGCCCGGCCTGGCGAGATGGCGCTCCTTATTGGCGTCGCTGTCAAGGGTAGTGCCGCCGCACTCGCGCTCGATGAATCGCTTGACGAGCTCAGCGCACTGGCGCAAAGCGCTGGCGCCACGATCGTTGCAGTTGAACGACAACGCGTGGAACGCCTGACATCCCACTACATCGGCAGCGGCAAACTCGAGGACATGCGGCGCCTTGTCAATGACCAGGGTATTTCCACTGTTATCCTTGACGACGAATTGACGCCCACACAGCAGAGGAATCTTGAAGAAGCCTTTGGGATAAAAATACTGGATAGGACAGCACTGATTCTTGACATCTTTGCCCAGCGCGCCCAGTCCATGGAGGGGCGTCTCCAAGTGGCTCTGGCCCAGCATGAGTATCTGCTGCCACGTATTCGAGGACAATGGAGCCACCTCGAACGCCTCGGGGGCGGAATTGGAACCCGTGGCCCAGGCGAATCCCAACTTGAGACAGACCGCCGACTTATCCGCGACCGCGTTCATCAGCTCAAGAGCCGTCTGGAAGACGTGCGCCGCCGCCGCGCCCAGCATCGCGAATCTCGCCGAAATAAGGGACTGCAGGCAATTTCACTCATTGGCTACACGAATGCGGGCAAGAGCACACTGATGAACGCGTGGACACGCGCCGATGTCCTTGCCGAGGACAAACCCTTCGCCACCCTGGATCCCGTCACGCGGATGTTACGCCTGCCAGCAGGCGGCGAGGCCCTCTTGACTGACACTGTCGGATTCATCCAGAAATTGCCCCACAGCCTCGTTGCTGCGTTCCGGGCCACCCTCGAAGAACTTCAGGATGCCGACATTCTCCTCCACATCGTGGATTCCGATGCCTCAGCAACCTCCATGCATTACCGTTCCGTCCTGTCCCTCCTGGATGAGCTTGGAGTCGCGGACAAGCCCCGCATCCTCGTCATGAACAAGATGGATCTCGTTGATTCAGAGGCATCAACGACGTACCGTGCTCTGATTGATCAGGCGCTGCAGACCACGCCGGAACTCCCCGTTATACCGGTGTCGGCGAAGACAGGACGGGGTCTCGATGAGCTCCGCACCGCAATCGAATATCAACTCGCCTCTGATATACGCCGCGCCACGCCGGTTTAGCCGGCCTGCGTACATAGGCTGTGCACCTTTCCAGGGAACAAATAAACCGGCAGAACGCCGCTTAGCCCACCTCACGGTTACTCCACACGGCTCAGCCATTCCAAATAGAGCCGTGCGCAAAGAGAACCGCGACTCGCCGCCTCCTTCAGATCACTCGGAAACGCCCACCGCCACTCGTCATACAACGTCAGAGTAGAGTCCATGCGGGCCGACGGCAATGAAATGGGCAGCGGCTCATCTGGGTCCCACATCACGGCGTAAACGGTCATTGTCTGCGTCTGATTCCCCTCAAGTCCCAACTTGACCTGGAGCATTCGTGACACAGTATCGTCCGCCGCCCCGTTGTCCCGGAGACTGGCGGCCGGCAATCCCCACAGCCCGCCGAGCGGATCCCCAGCGACGTCAGGCCGCAGTACAGCCGCAACACGTTCCGCGCCGTCCGCCCCGACAGACCGAATTGCGACGGCGACCGATTCCTTCACCACATGAACCATCCCTTACCGACCTCTGAATACAACTTCGCACAATAGATATTATGTCTTTTCCAAACATCCACGGTTGCCCACTCACTCCCTCTGCCGTTGACATACCTCAATTGTCGACCCCACGATAACCCACAGAGTAAATCAGAGTGGACAGCATTATCCCTGTGACGTCATGAATACGATGTATCGAAACTACATCATCGGCCTCGTAGCCCTCGGATTTATCGTTTTAAATCCGCTGCACCTCCCGTGGACCCTGCAGTGGTTTATCGAGAACCAGACCGGCACCCCTCTGGGTGATTTTGCCGCAGAAAACGAATCACCCATCATCATTGGCTCAACGGTCTACTTCACGGCTGTCATGATCCCCGTCTACATCTGGCTCTGGCGCCGGCGCCGTGCAGCCGGCCGGACCCCGCGTCGTGAGGCTCCGCCACGCGTGGAAGACGGCTCCTCTGACGAACCCTCCTACCGTGGCCCAGGCGGTGGTAAACGCCTGCCCCCCAGCATGAGACCAAACGCCAACCGTAGGCGTCGACGTTAGCGAGGCAAACCGGGTTTCGCCAGAGGCCGCGGTATCCTTGGGACATGAGGCGTTACGATCCTGAGACCGTGCGAGACATTGTGCTCGGTTATCTGGGACGCAGCGGGTACTTTCTTACGACAACGTCCGGCAATGGTGATCAGGGTGGCCGACTTGTCATCCTGCAGAACCGCTTTCACCGTGCGATTGCACGATTCGAATTTGGCATCGCCCCTGCGGAACTTGGCCCCGCCGTTGTTGAGGAGTTAAAAAACCAGAAGGCCACTCTACAGGCGAGTGCTGCCTTCCTAATAACGGACGCTGAGCTCATGGCTGAGGCACGAGACCGAGTGGGGGAAGCCGGCATCACTGTCATTGCCGGGCGCTCGTTGGAGAACCTGATCCTCGCATCGCAAGGCGCGACATGGCCCCCACAGAGGCCACCGGAGGACCCACTACCGTTCCAGCGCTACATCCCGTGGTTCGTGGGAATATCGCTCACGGTCATTCTGTTAGTCGTGCTGGCGCTTATCTCTGCTGAGCTAACCATCCGCCCCATTGTCTAGTCTCGGCGACGTGACCGCTGCCTGTCCTCGCTATCAACGATCATCGTCACCGGCCCCGCATTGACAAGCTCGATATCCATCATCGCCCCGAAACGTCCAGTCTCAACTTTTAGTCCGCGCCCTTGCAATTCACTGACCAGCAGATCATAGAGCCCTTCAGCCTCGGCCGGCTGCGCGGCGTCCATAAAGCTCGGTCTGCGGCCCTTCCGCGTATCCGCATACAACGTGAACTGGCTAACGATGAGGAGTGAGCATCCCGATTCACTCACTGACCGCTCAAAATCCCGGTTGCCATCTGCGAAAATGCGCAGTCCTGCAATCTTGCCAGACAGGTATAGGACATCGTCTTCTGTGTCGCCCGCCCGCACGCCGATAAGGATAAGCGCACCGTCCGTGATCTCCCCCACAACTTCACGGTCCACACGAGCGCTCGCCCTCGAAACGCGCTGAATGACAACGCGCATCAGCCCGGGCATCCGGGCGTGTTCGCCGAGTTAGTGGGGATGTGGATGGGGGTGAGGATGGGAATGATCCGCAGCTCCGGCGGACGCGGCATCATGGTGATCTGAGTCGCCTGAGCCATCCGTGTCGGGCGGGGAGTCAGCGCCATCATCGTTAGCATCCTTAGATAGCGGCTGACCCGTACGTTTGCCGCCATAATCCGTCACATAAAACCCACTGCCCTTGAAGATCACGGCAGGCATGGAAATACGCTGCGATGCCTCGCCACCACACTGCGGGCACGTTGCCTCTCGCGAGTCATGGTAACCCTGACGCATAGCAAAGCTGTGCGAGCATGATCCGCAGGAATAGTCGTACATCGGCATGATTGTCGTTCCTGTTGGGCGATCGAAAGGCCTGTACTGCTGGAATACTGTCCTGAAGCGCGACTCTGATTAGGGTTGCAGTCTAGTAAGCGCCGACCCCTGTATCCGCGTCCATCTTGCCCTGATCCTCCGCCTCAGCCTTGCGGTTCCAATAGCTTCCAAAACCGGTGTTTTTCTTCTCGCTAGCATAGAAACCATCGGCGTTGTAGACGACCTGCGGGGCATACATGACCCGCTTGCTCATCGTCTCGCACGTCGGGCACGGCGCGATTGGCTCCGAGTCAAAGCCCTGCCGAAGCTCAAACCGTTGCCCGCACTCCGGGCAGTCGTAATCATATCGTGGTGACATCTTTTCCCCATTCCCGCGTGACCCTGACACTCCATCGCCTGAGCCATATGATTGTAAGTGCGGCCGTATCTGTGGTCAACCAAGTGACCCCCTATGCCGATAGCTGAGATTGCCCACGCGCAATGGGCGCCAATGGGCCGCAATGCGCTATACTGACGACTCACACTCAAGGTAAGGACATGCGCAAAGGGGTGGCTCTTGACGACGGATGGTGGGACAACGACGCCTAGCGAAGACATAGCGCCGGTTGAGGCGGCGGCGGAAGTACAACCCGCCGCGACCCCCGAAGAAAAGCCGGAAGTCACGATGAAGTCACTCCTGGAGGCGGGAGTCCATTTTGGTCACCCCACTCGCCGCTGGCATCCCAAGATGAAGCCATTCGTCTTCACGCAGCGCAACGGCATCCACATCATTGATCTCCAGAAGACGCTCAATCGACTCCAAGCAGCAGCAGAATTTGCTCGTAGCGTTGCCATGTCCGGCAAGAAAATTCTCTTCGTCGGCACCAAGAAGCAGGCGCAGGATGCCGTCGCGACCGAGGCGGTGCGTGCTGACCAGCCTTGGGTAAACCAGCGGTGGCTGGGTGGCACGCTCACCAATTTCCGCACTATTCAGTCACGCATTGACTATCTTGTGCGGCAGGAAGACCGCCGTTCCAAGGGCGAATTCGTCTTTCTCCCCAAGAAAGAGGCCGGGCGCCTGGAGGAACGGATAGCCAAGCTTAACCGCTATCTTGGCGGAATCAAGACGATGACGGAAATGCCCGGCGCCATCTACGTTATCGACGCCGCCCGTGAGAAAATCGCCATCGCCGAAGGGCGTAAAATGGGAATCCCCATCGTCGCCATTGCAGACACAGACTGCAATGTTGACCTCATCGACTACCCCATTCCGGGTAATGATGATGCCATCCGTGCCCTGCGGCTCATGACGGGCTACATCGCCGATGCTATCGTCGAGGGAATAGCTGAGGGGCAGCGGATGAGGCAGGAAGAGGAGACTGTCGCCGCAACAGCCTGACGACGCACATCCAGCCAACACATGGGCAGCGTCACCGGCGCGATTCTTTACGCCCTGCCCCGCACCGCGTGCAAAAACCACCCAGCCTCGCAAACGAAAACGGCGTGTAAAAGACGACCGCAGGAGCCAAATGTGACGACGATCTCGGCCGATATCATCAAAGCGCTACGTGAGCGTACGAGCGCCGGAATCATGGACTGTAAACACGCGCTCGAGGACGCCAACGGTGACATGGACAAGGCCACTGCCCTGCTCAGGGAGCGTGGAATTGCTACGGTCGCGAAGAAGGCCTCCCGTGCGGCCAATGAGGGACTCATCGAAACGTACATTCACGCCGGCGGCAGAATTGGCGTCATCGTTGAACTCAATTGTGAGACGGACTTTGTTGCCCGCACCGAGGATTTTCGGGAACTTGCCCACGATATCGCCCTCCAGATCGCGGCGATGGCTCCCAAGGCCGTCGATGATGAGCGTCCCCTCAATGACCGTGACGCGTCTGACGGCGAGCCTCGCCTCCTCCATCAACCCTTCGTCAAGGATCCGAGCCGGACAATCGCCGATCTGGTCGCGGACACGGCTGCCAGAGTCAGAGAAAACATCGTCATCAAGCGATTTGTCCGCTACGGCCTCGGCGAGGATTAGCGCATCCACGTAGGACACTGAGAAAAGAGGCTACCACTCTGGACGAGGATAAGCCGCGCCGGGTTCTGCTCAAGCTCAGCGGCGAGGCGCTCATGGGGCCTCGCTCCTTCGGTATCGACGCCGATACTGTCCGTTTAGTCGCCAGCGCGGTATGCGATATCCTCCAGACTGGCATCCAGATCAGCGTCGTCGTCGGAGGCGGAAACATCTGGCGAGGCAGAATTGCCGAAGAATCCGGCATGGATCGCGCCACCGCCGACTACGCCGGCATGTTGGCCACTGTCATTAACGCCCTCGCTCTTCAGAACACGATGGAGAGTCTCGGCGCGGATGTCCGCACCCTTTCCGCCATCACTATCCAGTCCGTTGCGGAGCCATACATTCGCCGTCGCGCCATCCGGCACATGGAAAAAGGACGTATCGTCATCTTTGCCGCCGGAACTGGCAACCCCTACATGACCACGGACACCGCAGCGTCCCTCCGGGCCGTGGAGGTAGGCGCTGACACACTCCTCATGTCTAAGAATAAGGTGGATGGCATCTACGATTCCGATCCCAACCAGCACCCCAGTGCAAAACGCTACTCCACCATCAGTTACATGGACGCCCTCAACCTGCGTCTTGGTGTCATGGATAGCACCGCGCTCACACTCTGCATGGACAACAGCCTGCCCATCGTCGTCTTTGACATCTTTGACACCGGTAGCCTCGGAAGGATACTGCGAGGAGAAGCCATCGGCACACTTGTCAACGCCACCGGCTCACGCTGAGTATGCCACCATACGAAGATGGAGGATAACGGCAATGACACAAGAAATCCTAGACGACGCAGAAAAACGAATGCAGCGCACGTGCCAGGTTTTGGAACGTGAACTTGCGAGTGTCCGAACAGGCCGTGCAACCCCTACCCTTATAGAAGAACTGCGTGTCGAGTACTACGGCGCCCCCACGCCCCTCAAGCAACTTGCGACGATAACCGCACCGGAACCGCGCCTCCTCGTCGTTCAACCCCATGACACGTCCTCCACCTCCGCCATCGAGCGCGCAATCCTTCAGACGGATCTCGGCCTCTCTCCCGTCGCCGACGGCCGGATGCTCCGTATCCCAATTCCGCAGATGACCGAAGAGCGACGCAATGAGATGGGGCGCCTGGTTCGTTCAAAGGCGGAGACTGAGCGTATCGCCATCCGCAACGTGCGTCGAGATGCTATGGACCACCTCCGACGCCTGATGCGTGACAAGGAGATCTCCGAAGACGAGGAGCGCCGTGCCGCCGACCAGCTCCAGAAAATCACTGACCGCCACACAGGCCAGGTGGATGCAACGGGGGCGGCGAAGGAAGCGGCCATCATGGAAGTCTGACTTACTCTACCTGCTCACACATGATGCCCCCAGACGGTGCCCAGCACTCTAACCCCGTCCCTGAGCACGTTGCCATTGTGATGGATGGCAACGGCCGATGGGCGCGTGAACGCGCTCTGCCTCGTGAAGAAGGTCACCAATTCGGTCGGATAAAGCTCCATGACGTCGTCCACGCCTTTTCCGAACGCGGCGTCCGCTACCTCACGCTCTACGCCTTCTCCACCGAGAATTGGCGCCGCCCCACGCACGAAGTGGAAGGACTTCTGGCCATTGCCGCCGAAGCTATCAAGGACGACGCGCCACGTCTGCATTCGGAAAGTGTCCGGCTCATGCACCTCGGACGCAAAGACCGCATCGCCTCGGGCATCGCAGACGCAATCGACCGTGTCGTGAAGTTGACACGCCACAACACCGGCATAACGCTCAGCGTGGCTTTCGATTACGGCGGCCGCGAAGATATCCTCGCGGCCGCCCGGCGCCTCATCCGCGATGACGTATCGCCAGAAGACGTCGACGAAAGCTCGTTCGCGTGCCGCCTTCTGACCAATGGCCTCCCTGACCCCGATCTCATCATTCGAACGGGTGGCGAACTCCGAATCAGTAACTTCCTCCTCTGGCAGGGCGCCTACGCTGAACTCTACTTCACCCCGACTCTCTGGCCAGACTTCGGTCGCGAAGACGTGGAGAAGGCGCTGGATGCCTACGCCGCTCGCAGGCGCCGCTTTGGGGCAGTTGAGGGGCAATGAAAATGATCCCCGTCCACCAGCCCGCGCACCATCGGCCGGCGTTCTCCACATAACGGGAATCCAGTACATCCCCTCAGCGGCTGAAATGTCCGCGGACTAAAACACATCGGCCACGCCATACTCTTTCTCATGGACACTGTTTCCGCATCTTCGACCGGGGACACGCTGACGCGCCGTATCGCTACGGCTATCGTTGGCATCCCTCTGCTGGCCCTGGGCGTGTGGCTGGGCGGCATCACCCTCTTCATCATCGTAGCTGCGGCCACATTTCTTGGAATCTGGGAAATGCGTGCCCTTCTGCGCCGGTTCGGGCGCGTCCTCTGGCCCCTGTCCGCGGTGGGAGCCGGCACGTTTCTTTATTCCGCCCACATTGATGATCTGTCTCCCAGCCTGGTTGTCCTCAGCGTGATCGCCGGTGGCTCGCTCGGCGCAGCCCTGTTCACATACAGAACTGGCAGCTGGGACGGCGGGCGGAGTTGGGCGGTCACCGTGGCAACTGCAATCTACCCGGGCGCCCTACTCGCCAGCGGCCTGGCCCTCAGAGAATTAGCTGAAGGCGTGATATGGCTCACATATGCCATCACCGTCACCTTCGTCTCTGATACGGCGGCCTACGCCGTCGGCAAACTCATTGGCCGCCACAAACTCGCCCCCTCGATAAGCCCCGGCAAAACATGGGAAGGAGCCATCGGAGCCGTGGTGGCCGCAGCGGCGGTGAGTGCCGCCTTTCTCCTCGCCATTGAACCGGATGGCATGGCCCTCGGCGGCGCGATTCTGCTCGGCGCGGCGCTGTCTACCCTTGCCCAAATCGGCGACTTGGTCGAGTCCTGGCTCAAGAGAGCCGCCGGCGCCAAAGACTCCGGAACCGTGCTGCCCGGGCATGGTGGTATCCTCGACCGGCTCGACTCACTGCTGTTCGTTCTCCCTGCCGTTTTCCTCAATGCTTCCACCATCACTATCATGGAGTAAGATGAGCGACTTACAAAAACGCATTGCTGTACTCGGTTCAACCGGTTCAATTGGTGCGCAGACTCTTGACGTGGTCCGCCACAACCCGGACAGATTTCGGATCGTCGCTCTTGCGGCAGGCCATGACGGCGAGGCCTTTCAGTCGCAGGTTGCAGAGATTCATCCTCTCCTGACCGCTATTGGTGAGAGATCAGAGCCCGAAAGCCTCGCCGAAATCGCACGACATCCAGAAGTGGACATCGTGGTTATCGCCATCCCCGGCCTTGCCGCCCTCGCTCCAACCCTTGCCGCCGTCAGGGCCGGCAAGACCGTCGCCCTTGCAAGCAAGGAAGTGCTCGTCGTGGCTGGAGAACTCGTCATGCGAGAAGTGGCCCGGAGCGGTGCGCCGCTTCTTCCCGTCGATAGCGAACACAGCGCCCTCTGGCAGTGCCTTGCGGGCGAGCCGGCTGATACTGTCAGGCGGCTTATCCTGACGGCATCTGGCGGGCCCTTCTTTTTGCGCGATGATGCCCAACTCGGTTCAGTGACGCCTGACGAAGCCCTATCCCACCCCACCTGGCGCATGGGCAAAAAGGTGACCATCGATTCCGCTACCCTCATGAACAAGGGATTTGAGGTCATGGAGGCGCGGTGGCTCTACGATGTCAGCTACGAACGCATCGATGTCGTCGTGCATCGCCAGAGCATCGTGCACTCGATCGTGGAATTCACCAACGGAATCCTCAAAGCGCAACTCTCCATGCCGGACATGAGGCTCCCCATCCAATACGCCTTGGGCTACCCCCAGCGAATTGAGCGGCCCTCTGATTGGCGTGAAATGGACTATGCCGTAGCCCTGACCTTTGAGCCACTGGAACATGGTCGATTCCCATGTTTCTGGCTCACTATCGATGCTTCCCGAAGCGGTAAAACATACCCCGCCGTACTCAACGCCGCCGACGAAATCGCCGTCGAACTCTTCCTCTCAGGCACCATCTCTTTCACCGACATTCACGACCTCATCCGTCGCACCCTTGATGCACACGACCCGACGCCCGCATCAGCACTGGAGAACCTGTTGGCCGCAGACGCATGGGCACGTGAGTACGTGAAAAATATCGCGAAAGCGCATTGATATGTCGATTCTCATTACCATCACCGCCTTCGTCGTTGTGTTGAGCTTCTTGGTGCTGATCCACGAGCTTGGACATTTTTGGGCTGCCCGCCTGCTCGGCATACATGTTCGTGAACTCGGCATTGGCTTTCCGCCGCGCTTCCGCGGGTTTTCGCGAAACGGCATCCTCTACTCCCTAAACTGGCTCCCCGTTGGCGGATTCGTGCGCTTGGAAGGTGAAAGTGATCCATTAGTACCCCACGGGTACGCTGGAAAACCTGTTTGGGCGCGCGCCATCGTGCTTATCGCAGGCTCCGGTATGAACATCCTGCTTGCCTGGGCCGTCTTCAGCAGCCTCGCCAGCCTACCGACAGAACGACTCGTCGATAGTGAAATCGTCATTATGGACATCGTGCCGGGCTCCCCCGCGGATGAGGCCGGCCTGCGTTCCGGAGATCTCATCCGGAGTGTGAACGGAAGTGACGTGCTCACACTGCAACAGCTGTCCGTCCGGGTACGGGCAGCCACGGATGGGGTGATCTTGAACGTACGGCGGGGCACAATCCCATTGGCCGTATACCTCATGCCCCGGCCAAATCCTCCAACAGGAGAGGGCCCGATGGGTATCTCCATTCGTTTCACGAATCCCGTCTTTGAACGGCAGACCGCGCCGATTTGGCAAGCGCCGTACAACGGTCTCATCCTCATGCTGGACATTGTCACCAGCACGGCAAGCGAATTTGGCAGAGCAGTTGGAAGTGCATCCGACCCAGGCATTGCCGGTCCCATCGGCATTGCTCAGGCAACTGGGGAGGCGGCCCGCAGCGGTCCAGTCCCATTGCTCGTCATCGTCGGCCTACTGAGCCTCAACCTGGGCATCCTCAATCTGCTGCCCATCCCTGCCCTTGATGGTGGCCGCCTGCCCTTCCTGCTACTTGAGGTGATTCGGAGAGGTCGCAGACTATCGCCGCATCGGGAAAACCTCGTTCACTTCATGGGCTTCGCATTCCTGCTCTCGGTCATCCTCTTCGTAACCATTGGAATCGATCTGCCGCGTCTGCTGCGGGGCAGCCCCATCCTGCCCTGATGTGTTCAACTCCCGGGTTCGCGAGAGTGCGTCTCAATTGAGATAACGCTAGCCTCGTATGGTATTGTGGGAGCACGTTCAGAGACATATCACGCGTAGTGGCAGGAGTAGTGGCCATGATTGCAAGGCGTGTAACCCGGCAGATTCATGTGGGGAACGTCCCGATTGGCGGCGATGCCCCCATTGCCGTCCAGTCCATGACGAAGACGGACACCCGTGACGTCGACGCTACGGTCGCCCAAATTCAGCGGCTTGAAGCAGCCGGCTGCGAAATCATCCGCTGCGCCGTGCCAAACGTGGACGCGGCCGTGGCCCTTGAAGACATCGTCCGCCAAGTCAATATTCCGGTCATCGCGGACATCCACTTCCACCATCTCCTTGCCCTGCAAGCTATCCGCAGCGGTGTCAACGGCATCAGGCTCAACCCTGGCAACATCCGTGATGCCGACAAAGTGCGTGAAGTCGTCACCCTAGCGAAAGAGCACGATATTCCGATTCGGATCGGCGTCAACTTTGGCTCCCTGCCTCCGATCGGCGGCATCGGAAAGACCGGTGATTTCCACCGACTTGCAGATGGCGTCAACCAGCTCGCCAAGGCCAGCCAGGAAGGTGACGGTGAGTACACAGTCGTTGACCACATGGTTGCGACGGCACTCTGGGAAGTCGGAATACTTGAAGAGATGGGATTTGACCAGATCAAAATCTCCGTCAAGGGCTTCGATGTTCCCATGACGATTGAAGCATACCGTCGTGTTGCGGACCGCGTTTCCTACCCACTCCACCTCGGTATTACGGAGGCAGGCACCCCCCTGAACGGCGCGATCCGCAGTGCGGCGGGCCTGGGGAATCTCCTCTATATGGGCATCGGCGATACCCTGCGGGTCTCGCTTGCCGGCGACCCCGTCGCGGAAGTGGATGCGGGGTACGAAATACTCAAGTCACTCAACATCCGCAACAAGGGCGTCACGCTCATCGCATGTCCCTCCTGTGGCCGCGCGGACGTCGACATCATCAAGTACGCAGAGATGGTGGATGAGGCACTCAAGCACGTGGACAAGCAGGTTCGCGTCGCCGTTATGGGGTGTGAAGTGAATGGGCCCGGTGAGGCCAAGGACGCCGATGTTGGCATCGCTGCCGGCGCCGGACGCGGCATCATCTTCCGCAAGGGCGAAAAGGTCCGTGTCGTCGAAGAATCTGAATTTCTGTCTGCCCTCATCGAGGAAATCGACAAGATCGAACCGGAGGCTGAAGCCGTCTCAACATAGAGGCCGCGCAACAGCGGAAAAACGGGCTATGCATTCCCGCATCCCGGGCTTCTGATCGTCTCATAACTAGCATCGCCAACACGTGGGCTGTATTCTATTGAGTACAGTCTTGGCGCGGCCACGCGCCTGCTTTGGGAGGATGACCCAGTGACAAACGGTGGCAACATGTCCAAGAAAGACTGGTTGGAGAAGGTCTGGTCCCCCGCCGTTGCCCGCAACAAGGAACGGCAGGAACGCTTCGAGACCACCTCTGAAATCGAAGTCAACCCTCTCTATGATGCGGAGGACGTTGCCGCATCTGACTACGCCACGAATCTCGGCTACCCCGCACAATTTCCTTTCACGCGCGGCGTTCAGCCCACGATGTACCGCGGACGCCTCTGGACAATGCGCCAATACGCGGGCTTCGCCTCTGCGGAGGAAACAAATCGTCGCTACCACTACCTGCTCGAGCAAGGACAGACCGGCCTCTCAATGGCCTTTGACCTTCCAACGCAAACGGGTTACGACTCCGATGCCTCCCTCGCACTGGGCGAAGTCGGAAAGGTCGGAGTACCCATTGCTCACCTGGAGGATATGGCAATCGTCTTCGACGGGATCGACCTTGCCAAAGTCTCCACGTCAATGACGATCAACGCGACCGCCTCCATCCTGCTCGCCTATTACATTGCCGTCGCTCGCCGCGAGGGCGTTCCGACAAAGGAACTTCGCGGCACCGTGCAAAACGACATCCTCAAGGAGTACGTCGCGCGCGGCACGTACATCTACCCCCCGACCCCCTCCATGCGCCTCATAACAGACCTTTTTGAGTACTGTGCAACGGAAACTCCCGCTTGGAACACCATCTCCATTAGTGGCTACCACATGCGAGAGGCGGGGTGCACTGCGGCGCAGGAAATCGCGTTCACCCTTGCCGATGCCATCGCCTACGTGGACGCAGCCGTCGCCGCCGGCCTCAAGGTTGATGACTTTGGCCCGCAACTCTCGTTCTTCTTCGTTGCCCAATCCAATCTTCTTGAAGAAGTCGCTAAATACCGTGCTGCCCGTCGTCTCTGGGCGCGCATCATGGTTGAGCGATTCGGCTCTGAGAATCCCCGATCGCAGATGCTCAGATTCCACACCCAAACGGCTGGCGTCACCCTCACAGCGCAGCAACCCGACAACAATGTTGTCCGCTCCACGCTACAAGCTCTTGCCGCCGTGCTAGGCGGCACGCAGTCACTGCACGTCAACTCCAAGGACGAGGCGCTTGCGCTACCGTCTGAAGAGGCCGTGACCGTCTCCCTCCGCACACAACAGGTCCTCGCCCATGAGTCTGGTGTAACCGACACCGTCGATCCCCTCGCGGGCTCCTATTTTGTCGAGGCAATGACCGACCGCCTTGAAGAGGAGGCACGAGCATACATCGAACGCATCGACAATATGGGTGGCGCCGTTCGCGCAATCGAAAACGGCTTCCAGCAGCAAGAGATTGGTGACGCCGCCTACCGCTTCCAGACACAAGTTGAAAGCCGTGAGCGAACCATCGTCGGTGTGAACTCCTACATGTCCGACGATGAAACACCAATTGAGATACTACGCATCACTCCTGAAGAGACGAAGAGGCAGATCGATAGGCTTCAGCGTGTTCGTCGGGCACGTGACGCACATACGGTGCAGGCTACGCTGGAACGGCTCGAAGCAGTCGCCCGCAGCACTGAAAACACGATGCCCGCCATCGTCGACTGCGTAGAAGCGCTTGCGACAACGGGCGAAATTTGTGACGTCTTCCGCGGCGTATTTGGAACGCATAAGGAATTGCTTGTTATCTAGCGAGCACAGCCTACTAGCCAGCACTGACGAAAGGGAACTCACCGGATGTTCAAGCGAATTGACCATGTGGGCGTCGCCGTCAAAGATCTCAAGGCCGCCACCGATGCCTTCGAGCAGATCTTTGGTCTTACGGTCGCGGCACAGGAAGAAATCGAAGACCAGGGACTCATCGCTGCCCTCATCCCCACATCCAACGTTCGGTTCGAGCTCATGCAGCCCACCAACCCGGAGAGCGCCGTTGGACGATTCATTGAGCGCCGTGGCGAGGGAATCCAACACATCTGCTTTGAAGTCGAGGACATCCGCCAAGAAATCGCAACCCTTCAGAATCGCGGTGTCCAACTCATCCAAGGCGCGCCACGTGAAGGCTTCGTCGGAGAAGTCGAATTCATCCATCCCCGCGCCGCGCATGGCGTCCTAACCGAAATCGCCCAGGTCACCCGGCGTACACCCATCGAGCACGACCTTAAGGTGCACCACATTACTATCGCCACTTCTGACCGTGATCAGGCCATCGCGGACTGGTCGAAGAATTTTGATCTCAAAGTGAACCGCATGGCAGAGAGACAGAGCGCCGGAATCAATACAGGCTGGCTCGATGTTGGCAATGCCGAGGTTGAATTTGCCCAACAGACCAGAGAAGAGGGTCCCATTGCCAGCGCAATTGCTCAGCGCGGTGAGGGTGTCTATGGCGTCGTTCTTGAAACGAGTGACGCGACGGCGCTGGCGGAACACATCAAGAGCCAAGGTCTACGTGTCATTGAGGATCCGGAGGGTGACCGCGTCATCCGCGTCGTTCACCCCAAGGACTTCTTCGGCACCATGATCCTGTTCAATCAGCGCAACTAACCCAAGACGCCACATCATTCCGGGCGAAGGCGAGGACTTCTGAACGAGGAGTGCAGATGGTAGGCCACTCGCTATTCCCGCATTCAAACAGAATCTCCAGAGGTAGAAAGGCTAATAGACAATGACGGAAAGTGGCGCCCTCCTCTTCCGGAGCCTCGATCATATCGGGCTCGCCGTCCGCGACATCGAAGCAGCCGCGCAAAAAATCAGCGATGTCCTGGGCCTTCAGGCGACTGTGACCCGTGAGATAGAAGAGGACGATACCTACCGCGCAGCTATCATTCCGTTGCGCACCGGTCGACTCATTCTTGCTCAGCCCACCCAACCAGATGGCGTTCTGGCGGCGCACCTGAATGAGCGGGGTGAGGGTATGCATCACGTGAGCTTCCGTGTCGCAAATGTTAACCAGGCACGCGAGGAGATTCAGGGACGTGGTGGAACACTGCCCCGCCATGTCGCGTTGGATCGCCTTACCGGACTCAGCGACATCGTTGATCCATCCTCCACCGGTGGCGTCCGCGTTGAGTTCGAAGAAACAACGTTATTTACTCCCGCCACATCCCGTGACATTGGCCTTCATCACATTACGATCCGCACGTATGACGCCGGCGCCGCCGCCGACGTATGGCAGCATCTCTTTCGCATGCCGCGCAAGCGGCGCGCTATTTCGGAGGGGTTCGGCATGGACACCGTGTGGCTCGACGCCGGGGACGCGGAAGTTGAATTCGCGCAGGATCTTCGCGAAGACGGTCCCGTCGCCCGTGCCCTCACGCTCATGGGCGAAGGCCTCCACGCCGTTGTTCTGGAATCCGATGATCCGGCCGCCGTTGAAGACCGTGCGCGGGCCGCTGGCGTGCGCGTCATCGTTGATGACGGCGACCCGGATAATGTGCTTCGAGCCATCCACCCGCTAGACTTTCTGGGTACCCTTGTATTGATTGCACAACGTGATGCAGCCCACGCAGGCATGTCCCGAACCGGGCCTGCAGAGCAGGACGCCCACTGAGGCCGTTCCAACAGCGTGGTGACCTCTAGGAGGTAGCAAAAGCAATGACGATTGAATCCGCTGCGCCAACAGCGCCAGCCCGTATTCTCATCGCGAAGCCGGGACTTGATGGGCACGATCGCGGAGCAAAAGTCGTTGCCCGCGCCCTGCGGGACGCCGGCTTTGAAGTTATCTACACCGGTATTCGGCAGACTCCAGAAATGATCGTCCAGGCGGCCGTCCAGGAAGACGTTGACGCTGTCGGACTGAGCATCCTCTCCGGCGCACATCTTGATCTTCTCCCTGCGATCGTGCAGGGACTTCGGGACAACGGACTTGGGGACGTCGCCGTCTTTGCTGGTGGCATCATCCCCCGCGAGGACTATGATGCCCTAACGCAGATCGGAATCGCAGGCATATTCGGCCCAGGAACCAGCCTGAAGGAAATTGTTGAGTTCACTCGTCAGGTTACCGGAACGGCCGCCCCTGCCGAATAGACCGTGTCGCGCCCGATCATCCCGCCTTGATAACACACATGACCGCATGCCTGAGTCACCATGTTGATCAACGTCAGTGCCATCATGCAAGAAAACATCGGTGTCCGCCGTACGTACGGCTTCATCGGTGAGACCGTCGCTAATGCAACTGTCAATTGCAACGTCGAACTCATGCGCACGGATGCTGGCATCCTCGCCTCCGTAACATGCGACTCTGAACAGAATGAAACCTGCTCCCTCTGCCTCAAGCCATATACGCAGAGGCTGGAGTTCTCACTCGAGGAGGAGTTCTTTCCGGTGATCGACATCAGGACTGGGCGACAGCTCCCTGGACGTGACAACACCGAAGACCTGCAAATTAACGAACAGCATCACCTTGATATTGCAGACGCCGTGCGCCAATACCTCATCATGTATGAACCTCAGAACCCTATCTGCAAGCTTGATTGTGCAGGCCTCTGCCCACAGTGCGGAGTTGACCGCAATACGATATCCTGCAAATGTCCGCAGAGGCCCGCGCGCAATGAGTGGGTCAAGCTGCAAGAACTCTGGGCCGCCAGTTCGGATCAATAGCACGACCATCTGCAGCACGACCATCTGCCTCAGCTTCGGAAAGGGAAAACGAACATGCCGCCACTACCAAAGAGGCGACGCTCACGCGCCCGCCAAAACAAACGCATGGCACACACTGCGCGCACACCTATTTTGACGTCACAGTGCCCAACGTGCGGCAATGCCAGGCTTGCCCATCGCGCTTGCCCCTCATGCGGCACGTACAACGGCCGGCAAGTCATCACGCCCCGTCGTGCCGCAGAATAGCTACCGACACACACCAGGGAGCAACATACAATGACAGTCGCGTTTCTCTTCCCAGGCCAAGGTGCCCAGGCCGTCGGCATGGGCAAAGATCTCTATGATGCTGTACCCGCCGCGAAGGCGATATTTGACGAGGCTGACCACGCTCTTGGCTTCTCACTCTCACAAATCTGCTTTGAGGGACCTGAAGAGACGCTCACGCAGACCATCAACACGCAGCCTGCCATCCTCACAGCCTCTGTGGCCATGTTGGAAGCAGCCCGTGAAACTCTCCACGCAAAAAACCTCATACCTACCTTTACCGCCGGGCACAGCCTGGGTGAATACTCTGCCCTCGTCGCCGCTGGCTCCATGACCTTCTCAGACGCCGTCAAACTCGTTCGTGAACGAGGACGCCTAATGCAAGCAGCCGGCGATGAGGCTGAGGGTGCAATGGCTGCCGTGATGGGTATGGCAGAGGACGACCTTCAGCAAATCTGCACCGAAACCGGCGTTGATATGGCCAACCTCAACTCCACGGACCAGATTGTCATCAGCGGCTCTCGGGAAGGCATTGACGCCGCACGCCAACTCGCCGAAGAGCGTGGTGCACGCCGTGTCGTCGCACTCCGTGTCAGCGCTGCCTTCCACTCCTCGCTCATGGACCCTGCGGTTCCGGGCATGCGCAACGCTCTTCAGGCAGCCTCAATCTCCGCGCCCACCTATCCAGTTATCGGCAACGTCACCGCGCAGCCACTAGAAACGGCAGACGAAATCACAGATGAGCTTGCCCGCCAGATCCGCAGCTCCGTCCAGTGGTTCCGGACAGTTGAATACCTGCGCGATAACGGCGTTACCACCTTCGTGGAAATCGGACCGGGCAAGGTGCTCACCGGCCTTGTCAAGCGCGCCTTCGATGAGGCGGAGACCATCAATATCGGTAACTTCGAGGAGTTAGAGGCTCTCAAGAGTTGAGCCACTTCCGCCATGTCAATGATATCTGAGCCTGACGCGGCCGCTGAGCGTGGCGCCGGCCCTCGCCGCAATGCCCGCATTCTGGCACTCAAGGCACTCTATGAGTGGGACACCGTCAAACATCCACCGACTGCCTCTCTCAGCAGAATCGCCGATGATTTCGTCGTGGAGGCAGACCGCCGAGTTGTCATGTCCTACGCGTCGCTCCTCGTTCAGCTCGTGCAGCAGGATGAAGAGCAACTCGATGGTCTCATTCAGGCTCACGCCACCGCCCACCCGGTGAGCCAACTTGCCGTCGTGGACAGGAACGCCCTCCGACTCGCTCTGACGGAGATCACCCACGAAAGTGTTCCAGTCATGGTGGCCATTTCGGAGGCTGTGGAGCTGGCCAAGACCTACGGCGGTGAAGCCTCAGGCGCCTTTGTTCGTGGTGTTCTTGGCGGCGTGCTTGCGGAACTCTCGCCTGACCCCTAATGTAAGCTTATGGGAACAAAAGCGCACAAGGAGGAATTGCTACGTGGCTACCGTTGCAGAAAGAGTCACGCAGGTTATTATCAGTCAGCTTGGCGTTGAAGAAGACAGGGTGACGGAAGAGGCCGCGTTCGTCGATGACCTCAATGCCGATTCGCTCGATATGGTCGAGCTCGTCATGGCCCTTGAGGAAGAGTTCACCAGCCCTGACAAAGACATCGAGATTCCTGATGAACACGCCGAAAAGATCATGACCGTTCGGGATGCCATTAGCTATCTCAAGGACGAGCTTGGTATTGAGGACGAATAGCCTCGCCGCGGTCCATGCATCCCGGCGGGCCTGTCACACCACGTGAGAACGATGGACCCCGATGGCGCTGATGCTTCCCAAGCATTACGTGCCATCGCCCTCGCAATTGCCTCATGCACTGAATGCAAATTAGCCGAGGGCCGAACCCGCGCCGTGCCCGGAGAAGGCGCCCATGATGCTGAGGTCATGTTCATTGGTGAAGGACCGGGTTACTACGAAGATCAACAGGGGCGCCCCTTCGTCGGTGCGGCAGGCAAATTCCTTGATGAACTACTGGGAACCGTCGGCTGGGAACGCAAGGACGTCTACATCACCAACACCGTGAAATGCCGCCCACCCTCCAACCGCGACCCCCAGGATGATGAACTGGACATCTGCGAGTCCCTCTACCTGCGTAGACAAGTCCAACTGGTCAACCCCACCCTTCTTGTCACGCTCGGACGGTTCTCGCTGACCCGCCTCTTTCCGCGTCAGTCCATCTCACGGGCCCATGGCCAACTTCTCTATAAAGACGGCCTCGCGGTGTACCCGATCTACCACCCGGCCGCTGCTCTCCACCAGCAGCGCCTGCGGGACGTCATCGTCCAGGACTTCCGTAATCTTCCAGCCGCGCTTGGGCAGGCTAGGCAACGCGCACCCGATCAGCCATCAGCCGCGCCCTCTCCCTCACAGACAGCAACAGGTGCCGCGGGACAACAGCTGGGTCTCCTATAGGAGTCACATGCCATCCATGTCTGAGCCACATCCCACTCTCCCCCTCCGCATCATCCCCCTTGGGGGACTTGGCGAAATTGGCAAGAACATGATGGCTATTGAATACGGTGATGACATCATCGTGATTGACTGTGGCCTCATG
This sequence comes from Dehalococcoidia bacterium, assembly GCA_965224255.1. GTDB lineage: Bacteria > Chloroflexota > Dehalococcoidia > UBA6926 > UBA6926 > VXMO01. The sequence goes on along the minus strand of CBDCYO010000005.1, from coordinate 307,134 downwards.
TTCCCGGATGAATCGCAGCGCGGCGTTGATATCATCCTTCCCGATGCCCAATACATCCTCGATCGCCGTGAAAACGTCCGTGGTGTCGTCATCACGCACGGCCACGAAGACCACATTGGCGGCCTGCCTCATATCCTGCCGGATCTGCGCGTGGCTGTTTACGGCACCGCACTCACCATCGGACTTGTCTCCGTCAAGCTGCGTGAATCCCGCAAACTCCGCGGTATAACTCTTGAGACCGTCGAGCCTGGAGATGCAATCAACCTCGGCCCATTCAGCGTCACCCTCTTTCGAGTCAACCACTCGATCCCTGATGCGACCGGCGTGATCATCAACACGCCCGTCGGAACGATCGTCCACACCGGTGATTTCAAGCTTGACCACACACCTGTCGATGGCAGACCAACGGACTTTCACCGCCTTTCCAAGGCCGGCGAAGAAGGTGTGCTCCTGCTCCTTTCGGATTCCACATACGCCGATCTCCCCGGCCACACCCCCTCCGAGGCCGTCGTTGGCAAAGCGCTGACACGATTTATTGGCGAGGCACAAGGCCGCGTCATCGTCGCCAGCTTCGCCTCCCTGATCTCCCGTATCCAGCAAGTCGCGGATGCCGCCGCCATGCACGGACGCAGGCTCGGCATCGTCGGACGCAGCATGGTGGACAACGTCCGTCTGGCCACAGAACTCGGCTACTTGCGCATAGCTGACGGAATGCTCATCCCGCCCAACCAGCTCGAATCCAGCGTTCCTGAGGAAACGGTCATCATGACGACCGGCGCCCAAGGTGAGCCGACGTCTGCCCTAGTCCGAATGGCCCACGGCACACACCAACACGTCCGCATTGAGCCCGGCGACACCGTCATCATTTCCTCCAACCCCATCCCGGGTAACGAGGCCATCGTTGGGCAGACCATCGATCGCCTTTTCCGGCTCGGCGCTGACGTACTCTACAGCCGGACTGAGCAAGTCCACGTCCGGGGCCACGCCAGCCAAGAAGACCTCAAACTCATGATGCGGCTCACCAGGCCCAGATACTTCGTGCCCATTCATGGTGACTACCGTCACCTTGTCCATCACACACGGCTCGCCGAATCTATTGGCATACTGCATGACAATATCTTCCTCATGACGGATGGCGATGTGTTGGAGATCGACGCTCTGGGTGATGCAACGATTGTTGACAACCTTGATCTCCGTGACCGGTTCGTTTCCGGCCTGAACGTCGGTAGCATCGACGCGGACGTGCTGCGTGAGCGTGCCGCCCTCTCCCGGGATGGCATCGTCGTCGTATCCCTGCCCGTCGATTCACAAACCCTTGAACTTGTCGGTGATCCGGTCATTGCAATCAGGGGCTTTGTGGACCAGGAACGCGCAGAGGATCTCTGTGAGCGCGCACGTGACATTGTTGAAAATGCAGTCGGCCGCGCCGTTGATTCGACGAGCGGACTGGCCGCAATGGAAGCCCTTGTCCGAGAAGAGATGTCCCAATTCATCTACAAAGACACACGGAGGCGGCCACGCCTTTTGATTCAGTCGACGCCGCTGTAGATTAACTCCATACGGCTGATGACTAGGCCGTACAATTGTCGGCAAAGGGGTATGGGAACGTGACCACCGACGCTGAACCATATGGCCAGGGGGCGCTGAGCCACCTCAGAATTATCGAATATGGTGATATCCCTGCCTCATACGCCGCCCGTTGGCTCGGTGACATGGGCGCGGACGTTATAAAGATTGAGCCACCCGGCGGAGACCCTAACCGTCTCCTCCCTCCCTTCGCCGGTAACGTGCAGGACCCGGAACGCAGCCTCACCTTCATCAACGCCAACCTCAATAAACGTTCCATCGTCCTGGACATCAACGGCTCTGAGCCCGACCGCCGAGTGTTTACCGACCTGCTATTCGGTGCGGATGCCTTCATAGAGGCGACACCGCCAGGCACACTCGAAGCAGCTGGATTTGCGCAAGAAACTCTGCTGCAACGCAACCCCCATCTCGTAACCGTTTCCATAACCCCCTTCGGCCAATGGGGCCCCTACTCGAACTACAAAGGCAGCCCGGCAGTTGTCGAAGCTCTTTCCGGTTTCATGAGCGCCCATGGCGACGACAAGATGCCACCCGTCGTCACACCCGCGCACCAGACATATCAGGTTGCCGCCGTCCATGCCGCATACCTTACGCTCGCCGGAATCAGACACGCACGCCTCACCGGCGCAGGACAGCGCATCGATCTTTCCGTAGCCGAGGCAACCACATACATGGGCTCCAGCGCAATTTCCCGCTACACACAGCGCAGTGAAATCGTCGAGCGCAACGGCTCCAAGCCCCAGGGCGGCGGCTCCAACATCTTCCGCTGCAAGGATGGACGCCACGTCTACCTATCCATCTACATTCTGCCGCATTGGCGCATCATCACCCGGGAATGGATGGAAGACCCCGTCCTCTCTCAACCGGAGTGGGATGACCAGGAGTACCGCGGTGAGAACGATGACGTCATCAACGCACTCTTCCAATCATTTATCGAGCAATTTGATGCCGACGAATTCGTTGAAGAATGTCAACGTCGTGGCCTGCCATGCGCGCCTGTCAACACACTCGGCGATTTCCTGACAAGCCCCCAGCTCGCACATCGCCAATGGATTCAGGAACTGCACCACCCCGTTATTGGCCCCTACCGCGCGCCCGGCTTCCTATTCAAAATGTATGAGACCCCGCTGCGCGCATGGAGACACTCTCCGACCATCGGCCAACACCAGCAAGAGATCCTTACCGAAGCGTCAAACAACCGTGCCCCCGCCGCTGCCTCCGCCCCGGGAAACGCCCATGCCCAGGAAGATGCAATGCTCTCTGGCGTCCGCGTCGCAGACCTCACGCGCTTCTTCGCGGGACCCATCGGAACAATGTTTCTAGGCTTCTATGGTGCTGAAGTCATCAAAGTCGAATCGGAACTGCTCGTCGCAAATCGTGAGGCCAACAGCCCTCTCTACCCAGATATGAACCGCAACAAGCTCAGTGCCACCATTGATCTCCGCCATGAAGACGGCAAGAAACTCATGGATTCCCTTCTTGAAAAGAGCGATGTGCTGGTGGACAACTTCTCCCCCCGCGTCATCGACCGCCTCGGCTATGGTTGGGACCACACAAGCGCGGTCAATCCGGGCGCCATCCAGATCACCGCGCCTGGGATGGGACTGGACGGCCCCCTCACGTCATGGGTCACCTGGGGCAACCAACTTGTTGCCTATACCGGACTCTCATACATATGGGGCTTTCGGGAATCTGACATGGACGCTCACGGCAAGCTCGTCATACCCGATTACCTTGGCGCCAGCCTCGTTGCCCTCTCGTCCATCGCGGCACTCGAATACCGTGACCTCACCGGGAAAGGACAATTCATCGAACTCGCACAGGTGGAGGCACAGGGCGCCATTATGGGGCCCGCCATTCTCGACTCCACGTTCAACGGCAATGAATGGGAGGCTATGGGCTACGACGAAATCCTTGGTAGCCGCTACGCCCCCTACGGCGCGTACCCCTGCAAGGGCGATGATCAGTGGGTGGTCATTTCCATCCAGACCAACGAAGAATGGCAGGGATGTATTGAGGCCATGGGAGCACCTGCATGGGCCCAGGATCCAATTTTCTCAACTCATGCCGGCCGCGTTGCAAGCAAGCAGGAACTGGACGCCCAGATCGGCGAATGGACGCGCGGCTACACCAAACGGCAGGCCATGCGAATCCTTCAATCCCGTGGCGTCCCTGCCGGAGCAAAGCTGACTGGTGAAGACCTCTACTCAGACGTCCACTTCCGTGTGCGCGGCCACGTCGTCGATGTTCATGAGCCTCCCTGGGGAGACCTCTCTCACCAGGGACTGCCGGGCATCCCCACTCTCTCCGAGGCGCATGGCGATGACCCTCCACCCTGGATTGGATCCCACAACGACTACGTCTTCCTGGATCTTGTGGGCCTCTCACGCCAGGAGTACGAGCACGGCCAGAGCACCGGAGCGATCCGCTAGCCGTTGGATCGCAACGTCTCGTCCAACTCCCGAAGGTACTTGAACGTAAAGATCCCCGTCTCATGCGCGTCAGACCACAGAAACTGCACCGCGTAACGACCTACCTGCATCCAATTGATGGCGACCACGTCCTCCGGGACGTCGCCCTCAAAAACAATGCGCCTATCCGTCCCCTCCAGCACGCACATTGCACAGGGACAGTTCCCTCGCAGAAAGCGATAAGGATAGTGGCTCCCGTATCCATCCTCCCATACGGCGTGAATGCCGTCCGGCTCCAGACGGAGGAGCGTAATCCCCGGAACGCGGTCAGGAAAGCGGCTTGAAGTCACTCGCTCAGTGTACGTCAGGCCCTACAATTGATGCACGGCAAAGCGAGGCAAACATGTAACCGTGAGGAGGAACAATGACGACAGCAGACAGGCCAATCGGAGAGCCGAGCATTGTTGAGTTGGCTGAGCAGCGCGTCGCTTACATCTCCATGCGCGGCCCCTACGAACAATTTCCAGAGGCAATGGGACGCCTATTCGGCTGGATGGAATCATCCGGCGCTGTCATTACCGGCGTGCCTGGGGGCCTGTACAAGGATGATCCTTCAACCGTCCCACCTGCCCAACTCCAATGGGACGTATGGGCGCCGATTGACCCGTCGACGGCTGAGATTGACACGAATGCGGAAGGCATCGGAGTCAGAACCATGCCTGGTGGCCGCTATGGCAGCGTCCTCCACAAAGGTCCCTATGACGGAGTTGGCTCCGCGTATGGGCTTCTCTTCACGTGGCTCGCCCAGCAGCAGATTCAGCCCGCCAGCCCTCCAATGGACGTCTACCTTTCAGACCCCACCATCACTCCAGAGGCAGACCTCATCACCGAGGTGCGCGTGTTTCTGGCATAACACGGATTTTAGGCAGCCATTTCCTGCCCCAGCGCCATCTAAGGGCCGAGCCGCCCTTCTGAACGGCACGTTACTTCACCATGTCATTCTGAACGGAACGAAGTGGAGTGAAGAATCTAACGCGCCTCTGCGGCTGTGGGGACGTAGATTCTTCGCTACGCTCAGAATGACAGTCTAGCGTGAGAAAATGACGGGCGAGCGACGGAGAATGACGGGAGAAACGGTAAAGGCGGGAGGCGTTAGCGCTCCTAGTGCGTGACCGCACCCCGCGACGCCGACGAAACAAGGCGTGCGTATTTTGCAAGCGCCCCACGGGAGTGCTTCGGCGCGGGCGCCGTCCACCTCGCCCGCCGCTCCGCCAACTCCACTTCTGACAGCTCCACGTCAATCACGCGTCGTTCTACATCCAGCACAATGACGTCTCCATCCTCGAGCAGGCCAATCGGCCCGCCGGTCATCGCCTCCGGAGCAATGTGTCCAACTGCCAATCCATGTGTCCCGCCGGAAAAGCGCCCGTCCGTGATGAGTGCCACCTTTTCACCGAGACCCTGCCCTGTGATGGCCGCCGTCACTGCAAGCATCTCGCGCATACCGGGCCCGCCCTGCGGCCCCTCATAACGGATTACGACGACGTCACCTTCGTTAATGTCCCGAGCCTGTACCGCATCGAACGCGTCCTCCTCACGGTCGAAGACGCGCGCCGGTCCGCGATGATACCGAATCGATGTTCCCGCAACCTTTATGACGGCGCCCTCCGGAGCAAGATTACCCTTCAGAATCACCAGCCCGCCCGTCTGGGCTAGCGCGTCGGAGACGTCATGCACAACACCGGCACCGCCACCCGGCCGCACCGGTTTCAGTGTCTCTTCCAACGTCTCGCCCGTCACGGTCATCGCGTCGCCGTGCAGATATCCTCCGTCCAGCAGCAGCTTGAGTACGACTGGTACGCCGCCGGCCTTGTCCAGATCAGACATGACATAGCGCCCGCCCGGCTTCATATCCGTGATGTACGGCGTCCTGTCGCTGATCCGCTGGAAGTCCTCAATGTCCAGTTCAACGCCGACCTCATGCGCCACGGCAAGGAGATGCAGGACAACGTTTGTTGATCCGCCCATCGCCATCGCCGTCGTAATTCCGTTCTCCAGAGATTCTCGTGTGATGATGTCGCGAGGCGTGAGGCCTTCCCGCACCATGGTGACCACTTGCTCCCCGCTGCGGAACGCAAGTTGCTCACGACGGGCATCCACAGCCGGAACTGACGCTGAGCCCGGCAGACAGACACCCATTGCCTCGAAAACAGACGCCATCGTATTGGCTGTGAACAACCCGCCGCAGGATCCTTCGCCAGGGCACGCGCACTCCTCCAGCGCCTGAACAACCTCCAACGGAATCGCCCCCGCCGCATATGCACCTACTGCCTCAAACACATCCACAATTGTCACGTCCCTGCCCTCATAGTTGCCGGGCAAAATCGTGCCGCCGTACAAGAAGATCGAAGGGATGTTTGTTCGCGCCATAGCCATCACTGACCCGGGCAAGGACTTGTCGCACCCCGCCAGCGTGACCATTCCGTCCAGAGCCTCCGCCATAGCGACAAGCTCGAAGGAATCCGCAATGAGATCACGGCTCACCAGAGAGGCCTTCATGCCTTCATGCCCCATAGCGATGGCATCGGAAACCGAAATCGCCGTAAACTCAATTGGCGTTCCGCCCGCGGCACGTATGCCCTGCTTCACGTTTTGGGCAAGTCGGCCAAGGGAGAGATTGCACGGCGTCACCTCATTTGCCGTGCTCGCAACGCCGATGAGCGGCTTCCGCAGATCTTCCGGCGTAAACCCCATGGCATAGAACATGGACCGGTGTGGCGCACGCTCCACTCCGTCTGTTACCTGCCACGACCGCGGCTTTGGCGCGGGATTCTGCGTCATCATCCCTCCCGATTATCTTGCTGCGGACACTGACCTGGTTACAGATCAACTATCCGTCACGAGCTATTGCTACTCGTCAAATATCCTGTCCGTCTTGGCTGCCATGATGAAATCGTTGCGATGCAGCCCCTTGATCTTGTGTGTCCACCACCACACAGTGACCCTACCCCACTCCGTTGAAACAAGAGGGTGATGTCCCTCATCCTCTGCAATTTCCCCCACGCGGTTCGTGAACGCCAGGGCGCGGGCAAAGTCCTTAAAGGGGTAGATGCGTCGCAACTTGAATATGTGGCCATCCTCAAGCAATTCCCACTCCGGCGCCTGCGCATGAAGCTCCGCAATCTCGATTTCTGTTACGCGAGGTGAGTCCGCACGGCACGCCACACATTTTTGCTGCGCCAACTCCTGTGGCTGAATCATCGGCATATCCCCTTGTTAGCCAATTCAGTCTTGAACCGGCTGCTGCATCAACTGTAATGTATTGCCATCCGGATCCCGGAACGTCGCAATCCATCCGCCCCACGCCTCCTGTTCCGGCGGGCGAATAAACTCCGCTCCTCCCTTGAGCATACGCGCATGGACGGCGTGAATATCATCGACACCCAGGTTGAGCATGACCCGATACGGATCCATGCTGCCATCCACCCCGATTTGGCTGTGCCGTCCAATATTCAACCGCAGACCGGGCCGAATATCAAAAGTGATGAAGTCGCCGTGATCGGAGTGCTGCTCAAGGCCCACCACATCCCGATAGAACGCAACCATCCTCTGCATCTGCGTCGTGAATATATTCACACCGACGATGTCCAGGATCACGCCCCCGCCTCGAAGCCTTGCGCTCACCGCATCACCGTATTCCCGCCAATGCTAATCGGTGGTCCCCAACTTCAGCAGCGCCAAGAACGCCTCCTGGGGAACCTCAACACGGCCCACCCGCTTCATGCGCCTCTTCCCCTCGGCTTGCTTCTCCAGTAACTTCCGTTTCCGGGTCACGTCACCTCCGTAACACTTGGCCAACACATTCTTGCGGAGGGCACGCACTGTTTCCCGGGCAATAATCCGCCCCCCAATGGCCGCCTGAATCGGAACGTCAAACATCTGCCGCGGAATCGTCTCTCGGAGGCGTGAAACCAGCGCCCGGCCACGAATGTGCGCCACCTCCCGTGGATAGATAGCGCTAAGAGCGTCCACTGACTCCTCGTTCACGAGGATGTCCAGCCTGACCAAATTCGCCTCACGCGGCTCAATCACCTCATAGTCCAGCGAGGCGTACCCCTGCGTCCGCGATTTCAACTCGTCGAAGAAGTCAATCAACATCTCCGCAAGCGGCATCCGATAGTTCATCGAAACCCGCGCCTGCCCCCCAACGGCTTTTGCACCAGACTGGATGTACTCCATCTCCTCATACTCAGCCCGCCGCTCGGACATGAGCTCCATCACCGGTCCAACAACATCATTCGGGCACAAGACTGTCGCCCGAATCCACGGCTCATACATTGTGTTGATGGTAGTCGGATTCGGCAACTCGGCCGGATTATGGATTGTCAACGTGGAGCCATCAGTACGCAGAACGTCATATGCCACACTCGGCGCGGTGATAAGGATCTCCAGCCCATACTCCCGCTCCAGCCGCTCCTGCACGATCTCCATGTGTAACAATCCCAAAAACCCACACCGGAAACCGAACCCCAATGCCTGGCTACTTTCCGGCTCATATGAAAGAGCCGCATCATTCAGTTGCAACTTTCCCAAAGCATCGCGCAGTTCTCCATACTCTGAGTTGCCGGAGGGATAGAGCCCCGCAAAAATCATCGGCTTGAGAGGTCGATACCCCGGCAGCGCCTCTCTTGCCGGCCGGGCCGCCAGCGTGATGGTGTCTCCGACTCGACACTCCCGTACATCCTTCAAGCCAGTGGCCACGTAGCCTACTTCGCCCATCCCTAGCCCGTCACGCTTTGACACTAACCACGGTGTGAAGACCCCGACGTCCAAGGGCTCAATCTCTCTTCCATTCGACATCAGCTGCAGTCGCGCACCTGGCGTAACATTGCCGTCATACACCCGCACATATGCAACAACGCCCCGATACGGATCGTATTTCGAGTCAAACACCAGTGCCCGCAGCGACGCCTCCGCGTCACCACGCGGTGACGGGATCCTGTGGACGATCGACTCCAGCACATCCTCCATCCCGATGTACTCTTTCGCGGATGCCAACACGGCATCCTCTCCGGGGATGGCCAGCATCTCCTCCAGCTCGGCCTTCACGCCGTCGGGTCGCGCTCCCGGCAAGTCGATCTTGTTCAACACGGGAATCAGGCTCAGCCCGAGCTGCATTGAAAGCATCGCGTGCGCCAACGTCTGCGCCTGTATCCCCTGAGACGCGTCCACCACCAACAGCGCGCCTTCACACGCCGTCAGGCTCCGGGAGACCTCATAGCTGAAATCCACGTGTCCCGGTGTATCGATCAAATTAAGGTGATATGTATTCCCGTCCCGCGCCTCATACAACATTCGGACGGCCTGTGACTTTATCGTGATGCCCCGTTCGCGCTCCAGATCCAGTTGGTCAAGGAACTGATCCTGCATCTCACGCTGGGACACTGTCCGCGTCGCCTCCAAGAGCCGATCCGCAAGTGTCGACTTCCCATGATCGATGTGGGCAATAATCGAGAAATTTCGTATGAACTGCGGATCGGTGAAAGCCATTACACGTATTATAGGGTCGCGTGCCCTCCCACCGTTGAAGAATCAACGCGCGTCACACTGAAAACGCATGGCAACACACAATTCTGCCGCCCGCATCCTCGTTCTTCAGCACGCGGATCCTGAACACCTCGGCCTGATTGCGGAAGCGGTGCGCAGCGTGGGGGCATCAGTTCATACAGTCCGTGCAGACCTCGATCAACCTGTCCCGTCATCGCTGGACGGCTACTCCGGCCTCATCATCATGGGCGGACCTCAGGCCGTCTACGAAGAAGAGACGTACCCATATCTTCGCGCCGAGAAGCGACTCACGCGAGAGGCTATTGACAGCACCATTCCAGTCCTGGGCGTTTGCCTGGGCAGCCAGATTATCGCAGACGTCCTCGGCTCCCACGTCCGTCCAGGCCTCACCGGCGAGGTTGGTTGGAAAGAAGTACAACGTGATCCCCGGGCCGCCAACGACCCTGTCATTTCGGCCCTTCCGGAGACGTTTACTCCACTGCATTGGCACGGCGATGTGTATGACCTTCCCCCAAAGGCTGTGCCAATCGCCGCCTCAGACATCACTCCCGTGCAGGGTTTCACCTACGGCGGGCATGTCTATGCCATCCTTTTTCACCTTGAAATGACAGAACATCAAATTTACGAAATGGTTGAACTCTTTCCAGACGATGTCCGATACGGCGGCTTTGAACCACAATCCCTCATCTCAGAAACCGCTGCCCGAACCGCAGCCATCAAACCTCTTGCCCTCAGCGTATTCTCCCGATGGGCCAGGCTGGTGATATAAGGGCCCGCGGGGAATAGCCAAGCTATTCCCCGCGCCATGGCCGCACACCTGTGGCGTCAACCTCATTTCGCAGCTGCGCGATAGTCCGCCCCAGCACCGGGTGTCCCACACTACCCGCGATCTCCGCCAGCGGAACCAGAACGAAGCCGCGCTCATGCATCCGGGGATGCGGAATCTCAAGCAACTCACTTTCCATCCTCACGTGCAGCTCGTATTCGTCCACATACAGCAGGATGTCGATATCTAGCGGGCGGGGTGAATTGCGGAAATATCGAATACGTCCTGCCCGGTTCTCAATTCCGTTGATGAACCTCAGCAAGTTCTCCGGCGTCAGCGCCGTACGTCCCACCACGCACGCATTCAGGAAAGACGGTTGATCCACAAACCCAACAGGCTCAGTTTCATACAGCGACGATTCCGCCACAATCTCTATCTTTGCCGCCATCTCCTTAACGGCTTCGCGTATGGCCTGCTCGCGGTTCCCCAGGTTTGATCCCAGACCCAGGTACGCCGTCGCGAGCCCACCTGAGGCCTCATTCATTCCACCTGCCGCCCCGCACGACTGCGTCCGTCATCTGCGCAACTCGCGCCATCGCCCGTACGTCATGCACACGGATGATGTCCGCGCCTTGCGCAATCCCCAGAGACACCGTTGCCGCGGTTCCTTCCATACGTTGGTCCACCGGCAGGTCCAGTACGTGTCCGATCGTGGATTTCCTGCTTGTGCCTAGCAGCATGGGAAGGCCCAACGCTGACCGTATCTCTCCCAACCGGCGCAAGACCTCAAGGTTGTGCTCCACCGTCTTCCCAAACCCAAATCCTGCGTCGATGACCATGCACTCCCGTGGAATTCCCGCCTCCATCGCAATTGCCATGCTGCGCCGAAGCTGCGCGATGATGTCTGGAATCAGTTGTGTATACTGCGTTCCCTCCTGATTGTGCATCATGATGAGCGGCGCTCTGCGAGTAGCCGCGACTTCCGCCAATACCGGATCCCTCATGAGACCCCAAACGTCATTGACCATCGATGCCCCCGCATCGAGCGCAGCGCTGGCGACCTCTGATTTGTACGTATCGATGCTGATCGGCACGTCTGTCTCGCCGGAAATCGCCCGAATGGCCGGTGCAACCCGTGCAATCTCCTCAGCACTGGCCAACTCGTCATAGTCATATGCCCTGCCTGGTCCACTCTTGCCCGCCTCGATGGTGGCTGAGTAGCGGGGGCGGGTTGACTGTCCGCCGATATCGAGAATGTCCGCCCCTTCTTGCACGAACTGAAGCGCCCGTGCGACGGCTGCATTCACATTCGTCAATCCATCTCCCGAAAACGATTCTGGCGAGATGTTGATGATCCCCATCACATACGTTCGGCGGCCCCACTGGAAGGTGCGGCCGCCAACGGTCAGGCTCAGAGGAAACGCGCTATTTGACATGGCCACCATCCTTCGGGCACCTCGGAAACCGCTGGCGCGCACGTGGGAACAGAACAGCCGAGTTCTGCGGGGTGTCATATTGTATCAAGGGGGTGGCTCTGCTAGCATAACTCCACATTGAACTGCCTATTAAGAGTGCCAATAAACAACACATGAGCATGGATCAGAAGCTCGCTGAGCTTGCCCAGCGCCACGAAGAATCGCGTGCGGGGGGTGGTCCAGCAGCCGTCGAACGTCAGCACGCGCGCGGAAAATTAACTGCGCATGAACGAGTTGAGCTGCTATTTGATCCGGGCTCTTTCGTGGAACTTGATTCTCTTACTGCCCACAATGTCCTTGAATTTGGTCTTGCCAGCAGACGCGTCCCAGGCGATTCAGTCGTCACGGGCTACGGTGCCATTGATGGGCGAACCGTCTTCGTCTACGCCTTTGACTTCACGGTCCTCGGCGGCACGCTTTCCCTTACCGCCGCGCGCAAAATCAACAAAGTCCAGGATATGGCACTCAAAACCGGCGCCCCCATCATCGGCATCATGGATTCCGGTGGCGCGCGTATTCAAGAGGGTGTGGACAGCCTTGCGGGTTACGGCAACGTCTTCGTCCGAAACGTCCTTACCTCCGGCGTCGTGCCGCAGATCAGCCTCATCATGGGCCCGTCCGCCGGCGGGGCCGTCTATAGTCCTGCCATCACGGACTTCATCATCATGGAAGATGGTGTCGGCCAAATGTACATCACCGGACCGGATGTTATCCGTGCAGTTACCGGTGAGGTCGTCACGCACGAACAGCTCGGCGGAGCGACTGCACACACGACATTGAGTGGCGTGGCGCACTTTTCCGCGCATGGTGAGGACGAATGCCTTGAACTCGTCCGACGCATGTTGAGTTTCATGCCCTCCAACAATGAGGAAGACGCGCCAGAATTCTCAACAGACGACACCAGCGACCGCCTCTGCCCCGAACTTCGTGAGATCGTCCCGGTCAATCCGAACGAGCCATATGATGCCCGTGACGTCATTCAATGCATCGTCGATTCAGGGGAATTCCTAGAAGTCCACGCTCGCTGGGCGGCCAACATTGTTGTCGGCTTCGCGCGATTCAACGGCCGCTCTACCGGGATCGTTGCCCAACAGCCCATGGTTCTTGCCGGAACGCTGGACATCAACGCTGCAATCAAGGCCGCTCGATTCGTCCGCTTTTGTGATTGCTTCAACATTCCCATCGTGACGCTCACTGACGTGCCGGGCTATCTCCCTGGCGTGGAGCAGGAGCACAGCGGCATCATCACACACGGCGCGAAACTCCTCTATGCCTACGCAGAGGCAACCGTACCAAAGGTGAGTGTGGTCACGCGCAAATCCTACGGCGGCGCCTTTCTCGTCATGTCCTCTCAGATGCTCCGCGGTGACATTACCTACGCATGGCCGGGTGCTGAGATGGCCGTCATGGGCTCCGAAGGCGCCGCTGACATTATCTTCCGTGACCGCATTCGTAGCGCTGAAAACCCTGACGAAGAGCGTAAGCGCGCAATCCAGGAATACAATGACCAATTCCTCAATCCCTATATCGCCGCCGCTCGCGGTTACATCGAAGACGTGATCGATCCTGCCGATACACGGAAGCTCATCGTTCGTGCTCTTGATATGCTGCGAAATAAACGGGACACCATGCCTCCGCGCAAGCACGGAAACATCCCTCTCTAGAACCTCTAGCTGCGCGGAGCACATGAGACGACACATGACAGCAGACGGTATCAGTGATAAGCTGCGCGCGGCAATCATCGCCGCCATCGAGGCGTATGAACAGGATGAGATGCCCGTGCACAACCTCGCCTCCACCACAGACGCATGGCGCGCCCGTGGCCGGCGCATGCAGATGAGCATGCGCTACGCCACGGCCCGGACCCTGCAGGGGCTACCCTTCCGGCGCCGCGTAGTGACTCACTTTCAAGCGAGAACATCCTGATGACTATGGACGGTGCTCACCCCTTCGCGCCTAATCCCGCTCCTGTCCGCATTACCGATGTCACATTGCGCGATGGCCATCAGTCCATCCTTGCCACCCGCATGAGAACGCCGGACATCCTGGAAATTATCAGCATGTTGGATGACGTCGGTTTCCACGCCTTTGAAGTTTGGGGTGGCGCGACCTTCGATGTCATGACGCGATTTCTCAACGAAGACCCGTGGGAACGCGTCCGCCTCCTCAAAGCCGCAGCACCCGTGACCCCGTTCATGATGCTTCTTCGCGGACAGAATCTCGTCGGGTACCGCAACTACCCGGATGACGTCGTTCACGCCTTTGTTGCCCAGGCCGCCGAAGTTGGCATTGACATCTTCCGCGTCTTTGACGCCCTCAATGACACGCGCAACTTCGAAACCGCGTTTGAGGCCATCGCGGCGAGCGGCAAACATATTCAGGGCACTGTCTGCTACTCCGTCACCGAGCGACACATGGGCGGGCCCGTCTTTACGCGTGACTACTTTGTTACGAAGGCACAGGAAATCGAGAAGATGGGCGCCCACTCCCTCTGCGTCAAGGACATGGCTGCGCTCCTCGCTCCATATGATGCCTATGAGCTCATCAGTGCGCTAAAGGACGCCGTCTCCATCCCCATCCACCTCCATACCCACTACACCTCCGGACTCGGTCAAATGACTCAACTTAAGGCCATCGAGGCCGGGGTAGATATTGTCGATACTGACCTTTCCCCCCTCGCACTGCGGACGGCTCACCCCGCCACAGAACCCCTCGTCGTTGCCCTAGAGGGCACGCCACGGGACCCTGGCATTGACCTCAACCGCCTCATCCAGGCCAGTGAACGTCTTGAGCAGATCCTCCAGGAAAAGTACGCGCACCTCCTCGACACAAAGAAATTCAGCATCATTGATACCAGTGTCCTCACGCACCAGGTGCCCGGTGGCATGACCTCAAACCTCATGTCCCAGCTCAGTGAGGCCGATGCCCTTGACCGCCTTCCGGAAGTGCTAGAGGAGTTGCCTCGGACCCGCAAGGACCTGGGCTATCCGCCCCTTGTCACGCCAACCAGCCAGATTGTCGGAATCCAGGCTGTGCAGAACGTTCTCTTTGGCCGATACGAAATGATCAGCCAACAGGTCAAGGACTACGCATTTGGCCTTTACGGCCAGCCGCCCCTACCCATGAACAGGAACGTCCAACGAACGGCACTCAAAGGCTACGAGCGCGGCACGCGTCCCACAAAGGGCCGCCCCGCTGATGTCCTCGAACCGGAAATGGACGCCGCGCGAGAGGCTACCAAAGAAATCGCCAAGAACGACGGCGACGTTCTCATCTATGCCCTCTACCCAGTCACCGGCCAGCGCTTCCTGCGATGGAAGTACGGACTCGAAGAGCCGCCACCCGAAGTCAGCCCCGATTACCGCCCAGCAAATGCAGAAACCACTTCCGCAAGTGCCACATCCCCTGCCGGTCTCAGCCCTGCTGCCCGAACCTTTAACGTCCACGTTGGAACAGACCGATTCCAGGTCATCGTCGATCCGGCGGATGGCCAATCAGGCCCACGTGTTCGCCCCATGGCCCCCCATGCGGGTAGCGCTCGAATGCCACAACCCCCCCCTCCCGCTCCGGGTGGCCCCACACCCTCCATACAGAACGCGCCTGAAGGTGGTGCGCTCCTCACATCTCCCATGCCCGGCCTCGTGATTCGCCACGAAGTCGAAGTCGGACAGCTCGTCAAGGCCGGTGACACGGTCATCGTCATCGAGGCCATGAAAATGCAGAATATGCTCCCCGCGCCGGCTGATGGGGTCATCCTTGAGCTGCCGCGCGCCGCCGGGGATCGCGTTGCCCGTGGAGACATCCTGGCCATCATTGGCCCGCCACCACAGGACGCGTGAACAAAGTATTTTTTCATGACGCCTTATCGCTCTGGAAGCGCCAACATCCGGTGCCCGAAGGCTCCTCGCCAGTGAGTCAGTGCACCGCGCTTTCACGACACAAGGCTCATGCTGGGACGGCCGCGCCAGCATCAGGGCGCAATCTGTCTGGACAGAGAGGGGAGGGGAAAAGTCGCTATGGCGTATGACGTCACGTTGATCCCGGGAGATGGAATCGGGCCCGAAGTTTCGGGCGCCATGAGGCGTGTTCTGGAAGCAACAGGAATCGAGTTCAACTGGGACGTACAGGAGGCCGGTGAGGCAGTCCTTGAGCGTGAGGGAGAGCTCATTCCTGATCGTGTTCTTGATTCGATTCGCCGCAATAAGGTCGGCATCAAGGGCCCACTCACGACACCAGTTGGCACAGGATTCCGAAGCGCAAACGTTGCGCTCCGGAAAGCGCTTGACCTTTACGCCAACTTGCGCCCCTCCAAGAGCTACCCAGGTGTGCGCTCCCGCTACACGAATGTTGACATCGTCGTTGTACGGGAAAATACCGAAGACCTCTACGCAGGCATCGAATTTGAGAAGGGCGCGGAAGGCACCTCCGAAGTCATCGAATTCTTGCGAAACGTCTCCGGCCAACCCATTCGCGATGATTCGGCAATCTCTATCAAGCCAATCTCGGTGACAGGTAGTGAGCGTATCGTTCGGTTCGCATTTGAGTACGCGAGGCGAAACAACCGCCGCCTCGTCACTGCCGTCCACAAGGCCAACATCATGAAATTCTCCGACGGCCTCTTCCTCGAAGTTGCCCAGGACGTTGCCAAGAACTACCCAGACATCGAATTCAATGACCGCATCGTCGATAACCTCAGCATGCAGATGGTCTCCCGACCCGATGAGTATGATGTCCTTGTCCTGCCCAACCTCTATGGCGACATCGTCTCTGATCTGTGCGCAGGCCTCGTTGGAGGCCTTGGCCTGGCCCCCGGCGGCAACATCGGCGAAAACGGCGCGGTATTCGAACCCGTCCATGGCTCCGCCCCACGTTACGCTGGCCAGAACCGGGTTAATCCTACGGCCACCATCCTCACGAGCGCACTGATGCTGCGCCACCTCCAAGAACAGGAGGCGGCTGAGCGCGTTGAGGGCGCCGTTGCAGAAGTCATTCGAGAGGGTAAGGACGTTACCTATGATTTCAAGGCAGATCGCGATGATCCATCTGCAGTGGGAACACAGGAAATGGCGGACGCCATTATCCGCAAGATGCAGGCGGGCAAGCGATCCTGAGACAGACGTACGCAAACTCAGACTGACAAGAGAAGGAGCATCATGCGCAAGAAAGTGACAGTGGTTGGCGGCGGAAACGTTGGCGCAACCGCAGCGCAACGCATCGCGGAGCGCGACTATGCGGATGTTGTTCTGGTGGACGTTGTTGAGGGTATGCCGCAGGGTAAGGCCTTGGACCTCGCGCAAAGTGGCCCTGTTCTGGGCTATGATTCCGCCGTGACCGGTGCCAATTCCTACGAGACGAGCGCCAACTCCGACGTCGTTGTCATCACCGCTGGAATAGCCCGCCGCCCGGGCATGACTCGTGATGACCTCCTCAGGACCAACATGGGAATCATGGGAAGCGTTGTCAACGAGGTTGTTGCCAAGTCACCTGATTCGATTCTGCTCATCGTCTCTAATCCCCTCGATGCCATGGTTTACCACGCGTACAAACTCTCCGGTTTTCCAAAGGAACGAGTCGTGGGAATGGCCGGAGTACTGGACACGGCCCGCATGCGCACATTCATCGCGCAGGAACTGAATGTTTCTGTAGAGGATGTGCAGGCCTACGTACTTGGCGGGCATGGCGACACGATGGTTCCGCTTGTGCGGTACACGACGGTCGGCGGCATTCCCCTCGAGAAGTGGTTACCCCAGGATCGTATCGACGCGATCGTGCAGCGAACACGAGACGGTGGCGGTGAAATTGTCAGCCTGCTCAAGACCGGGTCCGCCTTCTACGCACCCTCCGCGGCCGTATTGCAGATGGTAGATTCCATCCTGCTGGATAAACGGCGCATCGTCCCAGCCGCAGCGTACCTCGAGGGTGAATTCGGCGTCTCAGGAGTTTTTATTGGCGTCCCCGTTATTCTCGGCTCGAATGGAGTTGAGCGCGTTATTGAACTTGAGCTGACGGATGTGGAGAAGGCAGGATTTGAGAAATCCGTTGATGCGGTCAACGAACTCGTGGAGGCAATGGCCAACCTCGGTTAAGCCTCTTGCGCGACCACTCCGTCGCCTACGTGGGTGAGTCGGGCGTAGCCTTCACGCTCATAGATCCTTGCCTCCCACAGCCCCGCCGGACGTTGTATAACCTTCCGAAACCCACCTGCCTGCAGCGTGCCATCAATGATGTGCGGCGGATGGTCGTAGACGCGAAAACGCTTTCGAGTCACCGTCAGGAATGCATTGATCACTCGGATTCCTACGCGCATCAACGGAGTACGACGTGGCATGGTCAGCGCCAGATGTTCTCGAGCATGGTCACCGGCAGCGGAGAGCAATTCACGAATGGCGGGATAGCAGCACACTGCGCGATCCAGTGTTACGATGTCTGCCGCCGGTATTTTACCCTGCAGTTCGACAAAGTCGCCGTGCTTTTCCTCTGACCTGTCCGCCACGCCAGCCTCTTCGGCAAGCTGCCGCGCCGCTGCGAGATTTGTCGCGGAGGCATCAACTCCCATCGCACGCTCTGCCCCGGCCAACAACAGTTCAATATGCAGTGCGCCAACGCCACTCCCGATATCCAGAACCGTCTTCCCTTCTAGGCCGTGCCTCTGCAGAAACTCGACGAGGAAAAGCGCTCTCTGACCCAGTCCATCGCGCCGATAATTGCTCAGTTGGCCGTCAGAATAGCTCTGACCAAATTGCTGACTGAGGCCATTGATGCTGACGGGTCCGCAGCAATCATCATCACTTCGCATCATCATGGCTCAAGTGTACTGGATGGTTTAGACCCAGTCTCAGCCCGCCCGCTCTGTAGATCGTTACCATGTAGAAGAGGGACAACACCAATCCGGATGAGGGGAGTTGCCGATGGCCGATGAACCTATCACTCAATTAGATGCGTTCGAAGGGCACGCCTACGCCGTTACGTTTTCTCCGGACGGGAAGCAGCTGCTCGTGGGCGGTTTTGGCGGCTTGATCCGTGTATTCGATACGCGCTCTTGGGCAGAGATTGGCCAATATGCTCACCATGAAAAGAGTGTCAATGCGATTGTGTTCGCGCCGGATAGCAATTCGTTTGCCGCATCATCTTCAGACAAGACCATCAGTTTATGGGGCGTCGGTGACCCTGAGCCCTCTGCAGTGTTGACGGGTCATCGCAACACGGTCCTGGGGCTATCATGGTCACCTGATGGCCGAGCTCTCGCATCAGGTGCCGCCGATAACACGATACGCATCTGGCAGCCCGGGGCCGAAGACACGAAACCTGGCACGCTGAAATCGCCCTACCGAATCGTTGCCCAGGTGGAATTCGTGAACGATGGCACACAGCTTGTGTCGGCTGGTGGAGGTGACGAAGTGCTGGTCTGGGACATGGCATCGAGTGAGGTTATTGCGACACTGCCGGGGCACGGCAATGCCGCCCGCTCAATGCAGGCCACAACCCGTGGCAAGACCGCCCTGACGCAGGCGGATAACGGCATAGTCAGAATCTGGTCAGTAGATGATTGGGCGCTTCAGGCAACCCATGATCCTGAGTCGAAAGCGCCGCGCTCTGTCAGGCTGTCACATGGTGAAAACCGACTGGCCGTCATGGAGGAACGTCGCGTCCGCGTTGTCACCCTACCCTCGCTGGAGAATGTGGCTGACTTTCGCCTGCCCATCAAGGGGGTTCACCTCGCGGCGTTCAGTCCGGATGACACCCTGCTCGCAGTCACTGCCGCGGACGGAAAGGCCCGCGTCTGGGACGTTTCTGTGTAGCAAATCCGGTGTCGTGAGGCGAAGGATTCGCTCTTACTTGCGCGGAATCCCGGATAGCTGAATAAATGGTTCAGTGGAGACGATGTGCCGCTGAAGTCCCATATCTCGCACGCTAAATCCCAGAGCCGTGCCAATCATTTGGGGTAGGTGCAGCACTGGCATGTTGATGGGCTTGCCTGCTGAACGCGACGCCTTGGGCTGGAACTCATCCAGATTCAGATGGCAGAGTGGGCATGGTGTCACAAGGGCATGGGCGCCCTTGTCCTTTGCCTCCAACGTGTGATTACTCACCATCTTGAGGCCGTTATCTTCATTGATCGTCATGATCGGAAAGCCACAGCACCGCAGCTTCCCTTCGTAATCGATCGGCTCCCCGCCAAGCGCTTCGATGATGTATTCAAGGTACTGATCACGGTGGACGTGGTCATCGCTCATGCCCAGAACATATCGTGGCCGCAAGATGTAGCAACCATAAAACGGCGCAATCTTCAGCCCATTCAGGGGGCGCACGACCATTTTCTTGAGGTTGTCCAAGCCGAGCTCTTCAACGATGGCCCACATCATGTGCGTCACACGAACGGTGCCCTTATACTCGAGTCCCTCGGCGGCAAGAGTCTCATTAATCCTGGCCAGATATTCCGGCTTTTCACGCAGCCGATAATTGACGCCACTCATGACTCCCTGGCACGTGGAGCATATCGTCAGGAGTGTATCCAGCCCCATCTGCTCTGCCAGGGCAAAATTGCGGGCGTTAAGCGTGTCGACAAGCTCTTCGTTCCGCTCTCCCAGCACGCCCGCCCCGGTGCAATTGGCCTGCTCAATCTCAACGAGCTCCATACCAATCCGCTCAGCAACAGCGGTTGCGGCCGGATAGAGTTCAGGTGTACCTGCCCGGGACACGCAGCCGGGCCAAAAAGCGTAGCGCATGCTCTCTATACTCCCAGTCGATCAAATATCCTGGTGATGTTCTTGGCTGTCGTGATCTTCTTATGGATCAGAGGAGGCAGCCGCCGTTTGAACAGCCGGCGAATTCCCATTGGCGCAAGCTCAATTCCCGCCCGGACTATCCCAAACGTCTTCATCGCAAGCCCAAGCTCGTTTAAGCGTCCGCTGTGCTTGACGGATGATGCAAAGGCGTCGACGTGTCGTGCCCCCTGTGTGCTCGTCATGCCGGACTCCATTGCCATGACCCGGACATCCATAATCCGTTCCATTGGTGCGACGTCCTTGGGGCACGCCGCCACGCACATGAAGCATCGCGTGCAATCCCAGACGCCGTTCGGCTCCGTATAGGCGCGAAGTCGATCCTGCTTATGGCCATCACGCGGGTCCCCGGCAAAGCGAAACGCCTTCGCCAAGGCTGCCGGCCCAAGAAATCCAGGGTCGACTTCCAGCACGGTACAGTCAGATACACAGGCGCCGCACATGATGCAATTCATGGCGACGGCCAACTCCATCATGGACTCATTGGAAACGCGATATTCCTTCTCCGGAACAGGCCCTTCGGGGCGCAGGTACGGCTGCACGGCGTTGATCTTATCCCAGAACATGTCCATGTTGACGACGAGGTCCTTGATGACGGGCTGGTTTCCCATCGGCTCTATAGATATGACCTCGCCCTCCTCCTCTTTGACCTGCGCGACCATTGTCTTGCAGGCCAGGCGAGAGCGGCCGTTGATCTTCATTGCGCACGAACCACAAATAGCGCTGCGGCAGGAGCAGCGAAGAGATAGTGTCCCGTCCTGTTCATCCCGAATGGCGAGTAGACCATCAAGGACTGCGCCGTATTCCGGCAAATCTACCTGATATTCCTGGAAATGGGGTCCAGCGTCCGATTCCGGATCATAGCGCTTGACTTTGAGAGTAACGTCCATCAGTCAGTAGATCCTCTCCTGTGGCTCCCACCGCGTCATCGTCACGGGCAAGTAATCGAGCACCGGCTCACCGCCCGTGCCACGATGAACGATTGTGTGCTTCAGATAATCCGCATCATTGCGATCCGGGTAGTCTTCCCGGGCGTGAGCGCCCCTGCTCTCCCTGCGGTTTATCGCGCTGACTGCGATCACGTCAGCAACGTCCAACATGTAACCAAGCTCAAGAACAGAAAGCAAATCCGTGTTGAAGATCCGCCCGCGATTGTGCACGGACACCCTGGGGAATTGTTCCTTTAACGCGCGGATGCTCTGGAGTGTTGACGCCATCCCCTCTTCATTGCGAAAGACGGCGATGCCGTTGTCCATAGCGGTGCCCATCTCAAGGCGCAGGGTGGATGCGCGAAGTCCATCTGACGGGCGGTCAAAGATCACCTTGACCGAGGCCTCCTGATCCGCAAGAGCGGCTTCCTCGCTGGTGCTCGCCCAGTCCGAGCCATTGGCGAACTCTGTCGCCCCCGCGCCTGAACGCCTACCAAAGACGATCGTATCCAGCAGGGAATTGCCACCAAGTCGGTTTCCGCCATGCACGCTGACGTTGGCACACTCCCCCGCCGCAAAAAGTCCCTCAACTCCTTGCCAGCGCCCCTGCCCTGTCACGTCCCACGTGCGGCCATCAACATCCGTCTTAATGCCACCCATGATGTAGTGGTGGCCGGGGCGGATGGGAACCGGAGCCTCAAGGATGTTCGTATTTGCATAATCGCGAGACAACTCATAGATCTGGGAGAGCTTGGACATAATGAGATCCCGTCCCAAATGCCGAAGATCCAGCAGGACACAACCATCCACGCCCCGTCCTTCACGTATCTCCATCGTCTCCGCCCGGGAGACGACGTCACGTGAGGCGAGTTCTTGCATATTCGGGGCGTACTTCTCCATGAACCTCTCGCCATTTGCATTCAGCAAGTACGCGCCCTCACCGCGCGCGCCCTCTGTGATAAGGACGCCATTCGCCTTCATCGTGGTTGGGTGATGTTGCACTGCCTCCATGTCCATCAGTGTCGCGCCGGCCGCATACGCCAAGGCCTGCCCGTCCGCTGTGACGACCAGTCCATTTGTTGTCGGGTTATAGACCTGACCGATGCCGCCTGTCGCGAGGACAATCGCCTTGGCCCGAAAGACTTCCACCCGGCCTGTGGGAATTTCCAGTGCGACGCATCCGGCAACGCGGTTGTTTTCGACCAACAGCCTCGTGACGAACCATTCTGAATAGACAGTAAGGCCGCTCTTGAGCAACTGCTCCCACATGACGTGAAGCAATACTTGACCGGTCTGATCCGCCACATAGCAGGTTCGCTTCACTGATGTGCCGCCGAACGCGCGTGCATCAATGGCGCCATCTTCGGTGCGATTGAAGATAACACCCATGCGCTCAAGGGCATAAATATCATCGAGCGCCTCGGAGCACAGGATCTCAATCGCGTCCTGATCGCCCAGGTAGTCGCTGCCCTTTACAGTGTCATACGCATGCGACTCCCACGAATCCTCTTCGCTAACCGCGGCCTGGACTCCACCCTGCGCAGCGGCAGAATGACTGCGCGTTGGATAGATCTTGGAAATCATGGCCACATCGACGCCCAACTCCTGCGCCTTCTGTGCAGCCCTCATTCCCGCGAGTCCGCCACCGATGATGATGACCTGGTGTTGGCGCATTGTCCTGGCTACTCGCCTCCATTTTTCATGAGGAAAACGTGAATCTGAGTGTAGCATGGCCGCCGAGCGTGCCTCAACCATGAAATCCAGAACGGCCGGCATGTCCCACGTCCTGTGGGCGGTGTAGCATTGGCGTGATTCTGGCCGTGTCGTGTGCCGCTCCATCCCGTTCTCTTCCCCCTCTGCGTGCCAGGCGTTACCATTGAGGCATGCGTATGTCCCAGATGTTTGGAAAAACATTGCGGGAAGACCCCTCTGAAGCTGACACGGCAAGCCATCGCCTCCTTATCCGCGCTGGCCTCATCGCGCAAGTAGCCGCGGGCGTCTATTCCTATCTCCCGATGGCGCTACGTTCCATGCGCAAAATTGAGAACATTATTCGCGAGGAGATGAACGCTGCGGGAGCACAGGAAGTGCTCATGCCGATAATTCAGCCCGCGGAGTTGTGGCGCCAGAGTGGGCGCGAAGAGGCATTTGGCCCGACACTCTTCCACCTGAACGACCGTCGTGACCGTCCCATGGTCCTTGGGCCAACGCATGAAGAGGCTGTAACGGACCTCGCGCGACGCCATATTCGCAGTTACCGTGACCTGCCCGTCAACCTCTACCAGATTCAGACGAAGCTGCGTGACGAGGCGCGCCCTCGCGCCGGGCTCATCCGTGTCCGTGAATTTCACATGAAGGATGCCTACTCCTTTGATGCTGAGCAGGCGGGGCTGGATGTCGCCTACGAAAAAATGGTTCGAGCCTATTGGAACATCTTCCGCCGTTGTGGGCTTGACGTCGTCGTAGTGGAAGCTGACAGCGGCGCCATGGGTGGGAGTGACTCGCAAGAATATATGCTTCTTGCCTCCAGCGGTGAGGATGAACTGGTCAACTGCCTTGCCTGCGGCTATGCGGCAAACGTGGAGCGCGCCCGCTCCCGCTATTCCCCAGCGCCGGATCGCGGCGACATGTTGCCCATTGAAATCGTTGATACACCCAACATGGCCTCAATCTCTGATGTCTCAACACTGTTGGGAATCACTGAGAACCGCACGTTAAAGTCCGTCTTCTACGCACATGATGGACAATTCATCCTGGTCGTGATTCGGGGCGATCTTGAGGTCAATGAGGTCAAGCTACTGAACGCTCTGGGCGGCGGAGAACTCCGGCTCGGCACGGAGGACGAAGTCCGTGAGGCAGGCATGGTTGCGGGGTACCAATCTGCGGTTGGCGTCGCCCACATCCGCCGCATCGGCGACAACTCTGTGACAGAAGGAAGAAACTTCGTAGCCGGCGCTAATGTCGCCCACAAACACATGAGAAACGTCAACTATGGCCGCGACTTTCAACTGGATGACGTTATTGACATTTCAAAGGCACAGGAAGGGCATGGTTGTCCGCGCTGTGAAGAAGGCAAGCTCAACGTCTCGCGCGGGATTGAGGTAGGCCACGTCTTCAAACTCGGAACCCGTTTCAGCGAGGCATTCGGCTGCTCCTACGTAACGCAGGACGGAGATGAACGCCCGGCGTTCATGGGATGCTATGGCATTGGTGTCGGTCGTCTCCTCGGCGCAGCTATTGAAAGCAGGCACGATGATGACGGAATCATCTTTCCTCCCACCATCTCGCCGTACGATATTCACCTCATCTCCCTCAATCCGGGCGACGATGTAATCACACAAGCCGCCGATGGGCTTTATGGCGCACTTACCGCCGCTGGATTTGAGGTCCTTTACGATGACCGCGACGAATCGGCTGGAATCAAGTTTAGCGACGCCGATTTATTGGGCA
Source organism: Dehalococcoidia bacterium (assembly GCA_965224255.1). Taxonomy (GTDB): domain Bacteria; phylum Chloroflexota; class Dehalococcoidia; order UBA6926; family UBA6926; genus VXMO01. The sequence continues at coordinate 282,165 of CBDCYO010000005.1, read as the reverse complement.
TGCCCCTACGCGTGACGGTCAGCCGCCGCACGATGCAAGATACTCGCCAGGCAGAACTCAAACTGCGCAGCCGTGGTCGAGACACGGCACACCTTGTGCCTATGGAAGACGCTGTAAACGCCTCGCGGGTGCTCCTTGAAGAAGTGGCCACCGAGACATAACGTGATGGACTCTTTGACGCAGCGTTGCGACGACACATAAGATTGCGTCATGCAGAGCGCGAGGCTGAAGTGACTATAGAGTCTCAAGAGGCGTCACGAACCTCTCTCATGTGGGGGCTAGTCAAGCCCGCCGTTCTTCTCATCCTGTCAGAGGGACCTCAGCACGGCTATGGGTTGTTGGGCGCCCTGCAAGCGCGGGGCTATCTCCCTGGCAAGACTGATGTTGGCAATCTCTACCGTGGCCTCCGACGTCTTGAAGAATCGGGGGCTGTCATCTCCGAATGGGTGCGACAAACCGGCCCCGGCCCATCTCGCCGCACGTACAAAATCACAGAGCAGGGCCGGCAAATGCTGTATCAGGATGCACTGACGCTCACCAACCGCGCCCAAATTATTGCGCGTCTCCTCGATGAATTTCGCCGCCTGTACCCCGTTGGGGCTGGCGCCAGTTGAGGCGATGGCGCTTCTGCGCTGCCGCCACACACCCCATTATCACCATTTCCTCCTAGAGACAATCTCCTATTCCAGTGTCAGTGTGGACGTACGCTGTGGCTGATTCGCTGAAGTTGTTGATCCGATCACGAGTTGGTCGTCTGCTCGCGCTCTTGATCCTCAGCCTCGCGCTGTCCATTGTCCTGAGATTTGCCGCGGAACGCCTTGTGGCAAGGCTCGTACGGCCACCCGCGCCACCGCAATCGGCTCCTCGTTCCCAAGCACCGCGAACGATGGTGCAACAGGCCAGTGCGCCCGGGCAACGCGTCCCGTCACCGGTCACTGCCTATGCCGTCCCGGCGCAATTGCCATGGTCGACGGCGCACGTTTTCTTGGCCCTTGCGTTCCTCTCAGCCGCCTTTGTTCTGGGCATTCTGTTGATGGTCGGCTTCTTGACAATTGTGGACCTCAACGAGCGAGCCGAGAACATCATTCTGTTGCTAAGCACACTTGCCTTGCAGGGAGTCATGCTACTCAGCGTCTGGTTCTTTGCCCTCCGTTCTCCGGACAGTAGATGGGACCGGCTGGGCTTTCGGCGGATCAAGCCGATTTCAACCACGATAATCGCCATGTTCGGAATCGTCAGTGCATACGCCGCTGTGCTTGCCTACACTGAGCTGGTTGAGTGGCTGGGAATCGAGATCCTGATCCCCGGCCCGGTCCCCGCTGAATGGGCTGGGGACGGCGTGGCGATTGCCATCTTTGCCATCTCAGCCGTTTGTATAGCGCCCTTTGTGGAAGAGATCTTCTTCCGAGGATTCATATACCAAGGTTTGCGTCGAACTATGGCCGTCCTACCGGCGGCTCTCCTAACATCGATCTTCTTTGGAATCGCCCACATTGATCCCTCCATCATCATTCCTGTTGCCGTTGTGGGTATGATTCTTCTGGGCATATACCGATGGACGAACAATCTTTGGAGCAGCATCATCACTCACTCGGGATATAACGCAGTAATGGTGGTGGGATTGGCAGTGGAAACGTGGGGCGTATAGCAGCAGCCTTTCAGCGTGCCCGACAACAGGGACGCGCGGCGATTGCTCCCTACTTCACCGTGGGGTATCCGGATGTTGGCGCCACGCGTGAGGGCGTCAGAGCGGCGATCCACGCCGGGGCTGACCTCATCGAGTTGGGCGTGCCCTTTAGCGACCCTCTCGCCGACGGCGCGACGATTCAGCGGAGCTCCACAGCCGCACTCAGCAATGGCGTTACACTCGAAACGTGCCTGGAAACCACAAGGGACATTCATGCAGAATTTGCTGAAACACCCATAGTGCTCATGGGCTACTACAACCCGTTTTTCCAGTACGGAATCGACACGTTCGCGCAGAACGCCGCCGCGGTCGGCGTAGACGGGCTAATCGTGCCGGATCTACCCCCGGAAGAGTCGGAACTGCTTGACGCGGGAATCTTCCGTCATGGCCTTGACCTGATCTATCTTGTTGCGCCAACGAGTTCTGATGCCCGCATCAAGGCGATAGCGGGACGGGCCCGTGGCTTCATTTACTGTGTCAGTGTGACGGGTGTGACGGGGGCGCGTGACACGGTATCGGCGGGTGTGACGGACCTCATTGCCAGAGTTCGCGCCCACACACGCCTGCCCCTAGCCTTGGGTTTCGGCATCTCGAGGCCGGAGCATGTCGCCTCCGTCACATCAACCGTTGATGCAGTAGTCATCGGTAGCGCCATGGTCGGTCTGATGGGAGACACGGCGCCAGAGGCAAGGGCACGGGTTGTGGAAGACTACGTCCGGGGACTTGTTGAGGCCGCAAGACGCGCACCGGAATCCGAACTCCCGCAATTATCCGGAGTAGATCGATGACTGCCCTGCGCGGCATTCGGGGGGCCACGACGGCAGACGCCGATGAGCGGGATGTGATCCTCGATGCCACGGAAGAACTCCTCCACCACCTCTGTGAAGAAAATCAGATCGATCCAGCGGACGTCTCCTCGGCAATCTTTACCGTCACGCCGGACCTGACCGCGGCATTTCCGCCTGAAGCCGCACGTGTCCGGTTGGGATGGTCACACGTTGCACTGATGAGCGCGACCGAAATGGCCGTGCCGGATTCCGCTGAACGCTGTATCCGAGTCCTGATCCACATCAACACCGATAAGAGACAAGATGAAATGAAGTTCGTCTATCTCCATGGCGCGGGCAACCTGCGTGCTCGGGGCACAGAACAGCACGGCCAATGAAGGCTTTCGAAGAGATCGAACGCGCCCGGACATCGTCCGGCTCCGTTCTGACGATCGGCACGTTCGATGGTGTGCACCGCGGCCATCGCCACGTCATTTCGCATGTCGTCCGCGAGGCCCGCGAGAATGACCTACAAGCCGGTGTCGTCACCTTTACACCCACTCCGCGTGACGTACTGGCCCCCGGTTCGCCCGTTGCCTACCTTTCAGCCCTCGAAGACCGCATCGCGCTTCTTAAGAAGGCAGGCGCGGACTACGTTGTTCCCCTCACATTTGACCGCGAACTGGCTACTGTGAGCGCTCGCGATTTCGCCCAACAGCTTGTCACTGTTCTGGCCATGCGACGCCTTATTGTTGGCCCAGACTTTGCAATGGGACGTCGGCGGGAGGGCTCAATCCCCGTGCTCAAGGAAATCGGCGTTGATCTCAGCTTCACCGTCATCCCGCTGGATGAGATGAGGAACAACGAAGGCCGCATAGGTAGCTCTGACATCCGTCGGGTGATTATCGAAGACGGCGACGTCCAAAGAGCCGCGGACATGCTCATGCGCCCCTACGCGCTTCCTGGCACTGTCATGCAGGGGCACAAACGCGGCAAGGACCTTGGCTTCCCCACGGCGAACATCTCTGTTCCTCCGCGCAGAGCTGTACCAGCGGACGGAGTCTACGTAACTCGGACGCGACTGGGTGAACGTCCGCTGGAATCAGTTACAAACGTCGGCGATAACCCAACCTTCAACGATGCCGAGCGTATGATAGAAACCTACATTCTCGACTTCGACGAGGACATCTACGGCCGTACTCTCGAAGTCGAGTTCCTAACTCGATTGCGTGATGAAGAAGCGTTTACAAGCACTGAGGCCTTGATCGCCCAGATGCACCGCGATGTTCAGCAGACGCGCGACTATTTCGCCCGCCATCGCTGATTCCGTCTGCCCCGTTATACCGAACAGGGTCACGTTCACTTATAATTGAGACAGGACATGTTTAGGCGATGAACTCGCTGGCGTGCCCAAACCGCTGCCGTCTACGGCGCCATAGGAGTTTCTGAGTGAACCTGCGTACCCCCGGCCCGACACCCATCCCGCCGGACATCCTTGATTCCCTCTCCGGCCCCATGATTGACCACCGGGGCCCGCATTTCCGTGAAATGTATCAGCGCGTGTGCACGGGGCTACAGAGGCTATTCGAAACGGAAAATGATGTCCTCCTCCTAACATCATCCGGCACCGGTGGTCTGGAGGCCGCAGTCGTCAACACGCTATCACCCGGAGAGCCGGTCCTTGCAGTTGAAATCGGTGTCTTCGGTACTCGTCTGGGGAGAATCGCCGAGACATTCGGCGCCGATGTTCGCTGGCATCGCGTGGAATGGGGACGTGCCGCCACCCCGGAATCCGTCGCCTCGGCCATTGATGCCAATCCCGATGTAACGTCCGTGCTCATCACACACAACGAGACGTCAACCGGCGTGACAAACCCACTGCAAGATATCACCAAGGTCGTCAAGGAGCGAGACAAACTCCTTATCGTCGATGCCGTATCAAGCCTCGGCTCCCTCCCCTGCCCGATGGACGAATGGAACATGGATGTGGTGATCACCGGCTCCCAAAAGGGGTGGATGGTTCCGCCCGGCCTCGCCATGGTCAGTCTTAGCCCGCGTGCATGGGAGGCTGTTGGCCGCTCCACAATGCCGCGATTCTATTTCGACCTTGCTGTAGCGAAAGACTATGCGCAGCGTGGACAGACTCCATGGACTCCCGCCATCTCCCTGTTCTACGCCATCGATGCCTCACTGGCGCAGCTGCTCACTGAAGGCCTGCCAGCCATCCACGCCCGGCATCGCGCGGCGGGAAGGCGTGTCAGAGACGGCGTCAGGACCCTTGGGCTATCGCTCTTCCCCAACGATGAGGCATACGCCTCCGATACAGTAACGGCCATCACATGTCCGCCGGGCATCGCCGTCGCGGAGCTCCGCAAAGCCACTGCTGAAATGGGCGTCGTGCTGGCAGGTGGCCAGGGCAAACTCTCGGATTCCATCTTTCGCATAGGCCACCTTGGCTACATGCCTGACGAGGAACTTGATGAGGCGCTTGACGTTCTAGGACGAGCACTGCAGCAGGTGGGTTTCATGTCCACCGCGACATCAGCTTAACGGGTGATGCGGGTTCTCATCGCAGACCCCATCGCGCCGGATGGCGCAGAAATCCTTGGCGCGCACGGCATCGAGGCGGATGTTCGCTTAGGCCTTTCCGAAGAGGAGCTGATTACCGCCATCGGCGAATACGACGGCCTCATCGTTCGTAGCGAAACGCAAGTCACGCCCAATGTACTGGCGGCAGCACAGAAGCTACAGGTTGTCGGCAGAGCCGGTGTCGGTTACGACAACATCGATCTCAATACGGCTACTGCCCGAGGGATCATCGTCGTCAATGCCCCATCTTCCAACACGATTGCGGCCGCGGAGCACACGCTGGCCATGATGCTCTCCGTCGCGCGTCGTATTCCACAGGCGCACGCCTCTTTGGCGGGCGGGGAGTGGAACAGGCGCAAATTCCTTGGCACGGAACTGCGCGGCAAGACGCTGGGAATCATTGGCCTTGGGCGCATCGGCACTGAAGTCGCCAGGCGGGCCGCAACATTCGAAATGCGCATCATCGGCTACGACCCATTTGTTGCAGAAGAGCATGCCCGGCATCTTGGCGCCGAAATCGTAACCCTGCCCACAGTATTCGAACAGTCTGACATCGTGACACTGCACACGCCGATGACGGATTCCACGCGCCGCCTCATCAACGCGCCGGAGCTGGCGCAAATGAAGCGTGGAGCGATTCTGATCAATTGCGCGCGCGGCGGCCTGGTGGATGAAGATGCCTTACGCGCAGCCATTGAAGGCGGCCAGATCGGTGGTGCGGCGCTTGATGTGTTCATCACCGAACCACCAGAGGATTCCCCTCTCTTTCGCCATCCAAACGTCGTCGTTACACCACATCTCGGCGCGTCCACTGAAGAGGCGCAGTCCAACGTCGCGCGAGAAGTGGCGGAGCAAATGATAGATATCTTTCAAGGGCGCACGCCCCGCTACGCTGTCAATGCGCCGCTCATCCCGCCCGAAGCCGCCGCAGAACTCGCCCCCTACATTCCCCTCGCACTCATCGTGGGAAGGCTTGCATCCCAGTTGGCGGAGGGGCAACCCGCCAGCCTATCCATCTCATTCCGGGGCACGATTGCTGAGTTGGCCACTGATATCCTCGCGGCCACCGTGCTAAGCGGCTTCCTGCAGACTGGCGCAGGCATGCGCATCAACGTCGTCAATGCCGGAACTGAGGCACAGCGTCGAGGAATTCACGTCCAGCAGAGCAAAAATGCCGACCAGACGCCCCCATACTCAAACCTGGTCAGCCTCGATGTGCAGACATCCACTGGCCAGACCGCCGTCGGCGCCACGCTTACGGAGCGCGGCCAGACGGAAATCATCCGCGTCAACGGCTACCACGTAGGGATTGTTCCAACGGGCGGCCACTGGATCATTATCAGCCACACGGACAGGCCTGGAATGCTGGGCGCCATCGGGACCATCACGGGCGAGAACAACATCAATATCGCATCCCTTCACGTCAGCCGTGAATCCCCAAGGGGCCCCGCCCTGACCGTCGTCAACGTTGACGAATCTCCGGAACAGGTGCACGTTGCCGCCCTGTTGGGCCTAGATGGCGTTGACGCCGTGCGCGTCGTGAATCTGTAAGGCGGAGACCATATCACGCTCAGTGCCGGGCTCGTGATCGGAGCAGGACAGTGACAACACCACGTGACGCGGCGAAGGAACAGGTCGAAAGACTGCGTGAGGTGATTCGCCACCACGATCACCTCTACTACAGCCTCGAAAGCCCGGAGATATCCGACGGTGAATATGATGGGTTCCTGCGCGAACTACGCCGCCTCGAAGAACTCCACCCCTCTCTCATCACGCAGGACTCTCCCACTCAGCGCGTCTCTGGTGAACCATCGGAACGCTTTCAGACCGTTCGCCACCCCGTCCCGCTCCTCAGCTTGGGCAACGTTTTTGGCGACGTGGAGCTTGAGGCGTGGGAGCGCCGCGTCATGAACCTCATCCCGGGCGAGGCGATCGACTATTACTGTGAGCCGAAGTTTGATGGACTGGCTGTCGCCCTAACGTATGAAAATGGGATGCTTGTTCGCGGCGCGACACGTGGCACGGGTGTTGAAGGTGAAGATGTGACGGCCAACCTGCGTACCGTGCGCAGCATCCCGCTCAGGGTGTCACACGCTACTGTCCCCACCCGTTTTGAAGTTCGCGGGGAAATCCTCTTCCCAATCGACAAATTCGAGGAGATGAACCGTGAGCGAGAGGCGCGTGGAGAGCCGGCCTACGCCAACCCCCGCAATACGGCCGCCGGTTCAGTTCGCCAGCTGGCTCCACAGGTTACGGCCTCGCGTCCGCTGGATTTGTACATCTACTCTCTCGGATGGGCGGACGGTGACGTGCCCGAAACGCAGTCCGAAACCCTGGAATGGCTTCAGGCAATGGGTTTCAAGATTAGCCCCCTTAACCATCGTGCCAGTACACTTTCCCAGGCCGCGCAGTTCTATCAGGACAGCTTGCGTGAACGCGAGTCCCTGAACTACGCAACCGATGGTGTTGTTATCAAGGTCAACTCATTCCGTCTTCAGCAGCTGCTTGGCGTCGTTGGCCGGGAGCCGCGCTGGGCCATCGCCTACAAGTATCCCGCCGCGAAGGCCACGACACGACTCGAAAACATTGATATCAACGTTGGGCGGACTGGTGTGCTAACCCCCTTCGCCATCCTGACGCCCATAACGGTTGGGGGCGTCACCGTCAGTCGCGCCACTCTGCACAACGAGAACTATATTCGTGAACATGACATCCGCATCGGTGACATGGTCACCATTCAGCGTGCCGGCGATGTCATCCCCCAGATACTCGGTCCAGTCAAAGATGCACGCACCGGAGCTGAGCGCGAGTGGACAATGCGAGAGTCGTGTCCCAGATGTGAGTACCCCGTTGTGCGGCAGGAAGGTGAGGTTGTCCATCGATGCACCAACACCGCCTGCCCCGCTCAGAGTGCAGAACTCATCAAACATTTCGTCAGCCGCCCCGCGATGAATATCAGGGACCTTGGTGAAGAAAGAATTGATAGGCTCTGCGATCTCGGCCTCATTCGAGATTTCGCGGATCTCTACACGCTGACGAAGAAACAGGTGGCCGAACTGGAGTCGGAACCGAAGGCCATAGGGGAGAAGGCCGGGCAGAAGATTCTCGAGAAAATCCATGAATCCCTTGAGAAACCGCTCGCAAACGTTATCTATGCGCTTAAAATTTCCGGCGTCGGCCAGAAAAAGGCACGCATCCTCGCGGAACGCTACGGCGACATGGATCACCTCGCAGCCGCGTCTCGGGAAGAGCTCGCAAGAATTCCCAAGATTAACGCCTCCATTGCCGAGAGTATTTTCAATTGGTTTAGTGATGCTGAGCACCTGCGTCTCGTGGCAAAACTGCGGGAGGCTGGCGTGAGAACGCGCGCGGAAAACGCGCTCCATGATGGCGATGGTGGACGTGAGATGCGTCTGGGCATCGCCGACGAAGACTCTACGAAGCACTGCACGACTCAAGCTGTTGAATCCATCAGGCACTTCGTGAGTACTGACGCGATGACTATCGAAGGCGTTGGCGGCGTAACCATTGATAGCTGGTACGAAAGTGGCCTCATCCAGAACGCTGCAGACCTCTACACGCTTACTGCCACACAGTTGGCTGCATTCCAGCTGAAACCGGGACCCGTGGGAGAGAGCGTCGCCAAGAAAATACTCGAGAATCTTGAAGAATCCCGTGAGCGCCCGCTGGCAAAGATTATATTTGCGCTCGGAATTCGTCACGTCGGTGAAGAGACCGCCCAACTACTCGCTGAGCGCTACGGAGACATGGATGACCTCGCGGCCGCCTCTCGGGAAGAGATGGCGGACATCTACACAATTGGCACGGTTGTTACGGAGAGCATTTTCAACTGGTTTAGAGATGATGAAAACCTCCGCCTCGTTGCAAAACTGCGGGAGGCCGGAGTGCGAATGCGCGAGGAAAGGACGCGACCGGCCGGAGACCTGCCGTGGATTGGCGAAGAAATCGTCGTAACCGGTCGCCTGACAGAGCTATCCCGCACGCAGGCTGAAGAAATGATACGCAACCTCGGTGGCAAGACTGGGCGTAGCGTGACACGGAAAACAACCCTTGTAGTCGCCGGTGCTGACGCCGGCTCCAAGCTTGAAAGGGCGCAAAGGCTTGAGACTCCAATTATTGATGAGGACGAATTCCTACGGCGCCTGAAAGAGGCTGAAACGCGGGCCGAAGTGGTTTCCCTTCCGCCTGCCATATGACGGCGCACGTGCATGGCTGAAAGCGATCAACCCTCTCCGCCTCTCCTCATCTTTGGCTTGCGGAACCCCTCCGCGCGATACGCCAACACACGCCACAACGCCGGCGCACTGGCCGTGCAGCGCCTCGCCGGGCGGCACGGGATTGAGTTCCAACAGCGGCAAAACGGCACGGTCGTCGGACGGAGTGAATTGTCTGGTCGCGATGTGCGACTCATCCTTCCCGGCACGTACATGAATGTCAGTGGGGATGTGGTTGCTCCAATGATTCGGCGCTTCGGCCGCCACCTTGCTTCCGTCCTGATCGTCATCGATGAGATGGATCTGCCGCTGGGCATCATTCGGCTTCGGCCGTACGGCAGCGCGGGAGGCCACAACGGGATGAAGTCCATTATTGATGCTCTCGGCACGCAGGAGTTCCCACGTCTGCGGATTGGCGTCGGCAGGCCCGAAAACGACGGCATCGATTCCATCACCCACGTCCTTGCCCGCTTCCGCCCGGATGAACAGAAGCAACTCGAAGCCGCGCTTGAGCAGACGGCGAACTGCATCGAAATCCTTGCGCAAAGCGGCATTGACGAGGCGATGAACCAGTTCAACGGGGGGCTGCGAGAATGAATTCGGCGTTACTGCGCTGAGAACTGCGGTACAGAAACCTGCATGATTCCAAAGACTCTCCCTCCGGCTGTGCGTGTCATGATCCTCGCAGTAGGCCTGCTCACGTTTGCATCCTCATGCGACGTCGACCTCGGCACGACTCCTGGCCCCACGGCGCCTTCCATATCAACGGCAGTGGCCAGCGCAACGCCAACGCCAATTCCAATTCCTACCCCGCCTGCGACACCAACGTCTACGCCCCGGCCAATCTCCAATCCGCAGTCCGGGCAGTCAGGTAGTGTAATGCTCTCCCCCCAGTACGGAGGACAAACAGTCACATTCGGTGAACTCGCCAAGCCGAAACCCTTAGACGTCTACACCATCGGTCGTGAACTCCTGCCGGATGCAGATCTGACACCACCTGTCCCCGCCCCCCAGGATTCTGTCGGCGACATCCGACAATTCGCTGTCTACAACTTCGAGACGATGTCGCGGTTTACTGTCAGTGCCCGCCACTGCGTGGCCACGCAAAATGCCGACTTCTACGTGCAGGAAGGAATTGGCCTAACGTGCTCTGCGTTTGATTCCGCAGCCGAACGGTTCGAGAACCGCATCCGCCCGACAGTCATTGGCAACTTTGCCGGCAGCCAGCTGAAGGCGTCCGACCTGCGAATTGCGATCCTGCATGCTGATTTGCCGGGCATTGGAGGCTATTTCGACTCCGGCGACCTCCTACCCACGGCCATCAACCCGTACGCCAATGGACGCCCCACCCTGTACCTGAACGCTCAGAGACACGGATCCGGCAACCCAAACAACCCGTTCTACGATAACCTTGTCGCCCACGAGTTCCAGCATGCAATTCACCACCAGACGGATCCCGATGAAGAAACATGGATAAATGAAGGTCTGTCCATCCTGGCAGAGCAATACTTCACGCCAACTCGCCACTTTGCTTACTTCCTGTCCACGTGCGGTCCGGCGCACATCATTGCCTGGCCATCAACTTTGGGTGCGGCACGATGCAACTACGCCGGAGTGGGGCTCCTTATGCGGTATGTCAGGGACAACTACCCGGACACTGACGGCACATTGAGTCAACTCGTTGCCGAACCGACCAACGGCCTCCGTGGGCTGGATGCCTATCTGCACACGGCGGGCGCGGATATTGGCGCGCTTGAGTTGATGGCTAATTGGGGCGTTGCTAACTACCTTGACGGACGATCCACGCTCGACCCGTATCCAGACTACGAAGCCCGAGCGAGAACCACAGCCACGCTGAGCGAACGCGGGCAACTCTCCGAGTATTTCACGCAATTTTCTGCCAAATACATTGCCCTCCCTGTCCAGCCGGGCATCTACGACATCGAATTTCAGGGGGATTTATTTACTCCCCTGCTACCAGACGTTGATACAACGGACGGCTCGTTCTGGCACGCTGGAGGTAGTGATTCCGCAGTCTACTCGCTCTCCAAAAGCTTCGATCTCAGGGCTGCAGAGGCAGAAAATGCCGTCCTTACTCTTCTCCTTCGTTACGACACGGAACAGGGCTGGGACTACGTGTACGCCACCGTCTCAAATGATGGGGGAGATACGTGGCGGGTTCTGCGCTCGCCGGCGATGGCTGATCCATCGGACATTGCCCTCGGGCAGAGATTTGGCCCGGGTTTCACTGGAGTCAGCGGAGACGGACCGATGCCGGAGTGGATTCTTGAAGAATTTGATCTTTCGGATTTCATTGGTGAGAGCGTCCTCTTTCGCCTTATCTACATAACTGATCTGTCCATCAACCTGGATGGTGTTTCCATCGGCGGAGCGTGGCTTCCAGGCGTCTCCTACGGCTGGGCGTCGATTGCGCACGATGTTCCTGAGGCGCTCGCGGCTCTTACGCAACATGAACGACCGGACGGAGGCTGGGTACAAGACGGATTTTTCTATAGTAACAGCCTCGTCCAACAGGACTACGCTATTCGACTAATGACCGTCTCTCGTGATGGCCTGGCCGCCACGGGAGCAATGCAGATCGACGAAAATGGACACGGGATACTCCGCTTCGACAATGTGCAGGGTGACATCGTGGACGCCGCTCTCATGGTCATGCCGATGGCACCCCTCACACGCCAACCCGCACAAGCAACTCTTAGCATCGGGGCGATTATGGATGAAGAGTAGGTCAAGCACGGCGCAACGATTCCACCAGCATGAAAAGTGTTAGCGTTAGTGAAATAAGGAACGATTGCGAAATGGATCGCGCGAAACTCATAGCAGTCATCGGGGGCGCAGCCCCCAAGCCTGCCGCACGTGAGGCTGCCGAAGAGATCGGCAGGTTACTGGCTGAGCGCGGCATGGGCGTCGTCTGCGGCGGCCTCTCCGGTGTGATGGAGGCCGTCTGCAAGGGCGCATACGAGGCCGGGGGGCTCACCGTTGGCCTCCTCCCATCGTACCGGGAGGCGGACGCAAACTCGTATGTATCAATCTCAATCCCCACCGGCCTGGGCTACGTCAGAAACGCGCTTGTTGTGCGCGCAGGCCGCGCTGTCATTGCAATCGACGGCTCCTACGGCACACTCAACGAGATGTCCATAGCGCTCGCTGAGGGCATTCCCGTCGTTGCCCTCGATAGCTGGGAACTCTCCGTGGGCGGCAAGCAAGATACAGCTGCCTACCGTGCCGCAACACCTCGGGAGGCCGTCGACATGGTGGTTACGTTGGCTGAAAAGAGAACTGACGCATGAGCACAATTGAGGGTATCCACGCCCGCGAAATCCTTGACTCACGTGGCAACCCTTCTCTGTCCGTCACCGTGCTACTTGCTGATGGCGCGCAGGGCACAGCGGGCGTGCCTTCCGGTGCATCCACCGGCGCCATGGAGGCCGTCGAGCTCCGCGATGGTGATACCTCTCGCTACGGGGGGCGTGGTGTCCTCCAGGCCGTCAAGAACGCCAACACCGAAATTGCCAATGCCGTACGTGGTCTGGATGCTCGCGAACAGGCCGCAATTGACCGCGCGATGATCGACCTTGATGGCACTTCCAACAAAGGACGTCTTGGCGCGAACGCAATCCTTGGTGTCTCTCTCGCGGTTGCAAGGGCCGCCGCAGCCTCTGAAGGTGTACCCCTTTATCGATTTCTTGGGGGCGCAGACGCCAATCAGTTGCCTGTGCCGTTCTTTAATATTTTGAATGGAGGCGCGCACGCCGCCGACTCAACGGACTTCCAGGAGTTCATGCTCGCGCCGCTTGGCGCGCCAACGTTTACTGATGCACTGCGCATGGGGGCGGACGTGTACAGAGAACTGCGCGCGCTGCTGCGCCAGCACAACCATAACGTCAACATCGGCGATGAGGGCGGTTTTGCGCCGTCCCTATCGTCCAATCGCGCCGCCCCGGACCTCATCATGCACGCCATCGAGAATGCCGGCCTCAAACCTGGCGTCGACTGCTTCCTAGCGCTTGACGTCGCTGCGACGGAACTTCGTCAAGCGGACGGCACATACAGGCTGGAGCGGGAGGGGGCCGTCGCCAGAAGCCGCGATCTTATAGACACATATGAGGAGTGGAGTGCCGCGTACCCTCTCATAAGCATCGAGGATGGCCTGGGCGAGGATGATTGGGACGGTTGGCGAGAATTAACCGAGGCCCTCGGCCATCGCCTACAGCTGGTGGGAGATGATCTCTTTGTCACAAACACAAAATTTCTTGAGCGAGGTATCCGTGAGGGCATCGGGAACGCGATTCTCATCAAGGTGAATCAGATTGGGACTCTCACAGAGACGCGTGATGTTATCACGATGGCGAGAAAAGCAGGCTACGGCACGATGATCAGCCACCGCTCCGGCGAGACGGAAGATACGACTATCGCAGACCTTGCGGTGGCAGACGGCGCAGGGCAAATAAAATCCGGCGCCCCTGCACGCGGTGAGCGCACCGCCAAGTACAATCGTCTACTTGTCATCGAGGAGGAGTTGGGACACGCCGCGCAATATGGCGCACCGGGGCTGCTGAGAGTCCCGGATTAGGCACATGCCATCCAACTTCGCTCATCTTGTAGAATCAGCGAAGGGCTCAGGGGAAGAATGATGGGATTTAACGTGGAGGAGATATGGCGACGCGCATTGGCATAAATGGATTTGGTCGCATTGGCAGGCAAGTTCTCAAGGCCACCCTCGAAAGGCATCCGAATGACCTTGACGTCGTCGCGATTAATGACCTGACTGATCCCGAGACCAACGCCCACCTTCTCAAATACGACAGCACGTACGGCAGATTCCCAGGCAAGGTTGAGGCAATGGAAGATGGGCTCTCAATCGATGGCAAGTCCGTCAAGGTTGTTGCTGAGCGGGACCCGGCGCGAATACCGTGGGGGGATCACGGCGTCGACATCGTCGTTGAATCCACCGGCATTTTTACAGATGCGACCAGGGCGGCCGGGCATCTTGAGGGTGGCGCAAAGAAGGTCATCATCTCCGCCCCTGCCAAGAATGAAGATCTGACTGTTGTCCTGGGAGTCAATGATGAACGATACGATGCCGGTGCCCACCGTATCGTTTCCAATGCCTCCTGCACAACCAATTGCATCGCCCCCGTGGCCAAGGTTTTGCATGATCGGTTCAACATTCGTAAAGGCCTCATGTCCACTATTCATTCCTATACAAACGATCAGAAGATACTCGACCAGGTGCATGACGATCTCCGTCGAGCGCGGGCGGCTGCGGCCAACATCGTGCCGACCTCCACTGGGGCGGCGCGAGCTGTGGGACTGGTCCTGCCGGAACTCAATGGCCGCATCCACGGTCTGGCGTACCGCGTGCCGACGACCACGGTCTCAATTGTTGACTTCACCGTGGAGATAGACGGCGAGGTTTCTGCTGAGCAGGTCAACGATGCGTACCGCGAGGCCGCGGCCACCTCCATGCAGGGCATCCTCGATGTCTCCGACGAGCCACTGGTCAGCTCTGATTTCCGTGGCGACTCCCATAGCGCCATACTGGATTCGCTCTCGACCATCGTCATCGGGGGCAATATGGTGAAGGTGCTCGCGTGGTATGACAATGAATGGGGATACAGTTGCCGGGTTGCTGACCTGGCGCAATTCATGGCCAGTCAGGGGCTCTAGAAGCTCAGCCCGCAGTGAGCGCCGACGCGGGCTCGCAGTAGGTCCCGCGTCGGACATTGCCTAATCTCCGTCTCCGGACCCTGGCCCCATATGTGGGCCTTGCCGCACTTGCCCTCAGCTTGCGATGGTACGGCCTTGATTGGGGAAACTACCACCCAGACGAATGGGCGATTGCGTCATTCGCGGAGGGCATTGGCGCCCCACGCTCGATAACGGAGTTCTTTTCCGCCGAGAGTCCGCTGAATCCCGGTTGGTTTAACTACGGCTCTCTCCCCCTAGTCCTGTTTGCGATCATCGAGTGGCTCGGCGATCAGCTACGGGAATTCGCTGACTTTGTCCCACAACGCCAGGTGCTCTGGCGCGGAGCAATGGGCATCTCCGACGCTGTCACCGTCATTCTAGTCGCCAGAATTGGGCGCCATGTCTACGGCGCTGCGGTTGGTCTCCTTGCAGCCGTCTTCTATGCCCTTGCAGTCCTCCCGATTCAGCTGAGTCACTACTACACTGTTGACCCGTTGATGACGGCCCTCTTAATGGGTAGCCTGCTCGCGGCCATCACATTCCTGCGCTCGCGCAATCAATGGGTCGGTTTTGTCGCTGCAGCTCTCCTTGCCCTCGCCATCTCTACGAAGGCGACAGCCATCGTCTTTTCGATCCCAGTCGCCCTTGCCTGGCTCATTTACTTGGGGACTGCGATTCGCGGTGCGGCCAATGCCAGTGAGATTCGCCGAGCGCTGAATCAGGCCATTCTGGCCGCGCTGATCGCACTTGCAGTCTTCGCCATTGCGCAGCCATACGCACTAATCGATTGGGCCACGTATTCGGCGGACATCCTTCAACAGGCTCGAATGGCCAGCGGCGAAATCGAGCTCCCGTTTACGATCCAATACATCAACACCACGCCGTGGTTCTATCACATCCGCAACGTCGTGTTGTGGGGGCTTGGCGTGCCTCTGGGTATAGCCGCCCTCGCCGGCGTGGCGATCGGCATATGGCGGGCTGGACGAAACCGAAACACTATTGAGCTGCTACTCATCGTCAGCTTGCTCATTCCATTTCTCTGGATTGGAGCTCAGCAGGTCAAGTTCATGCGGTACCTGCTACCCCTGTATCCCCTCCTCTGCATCAGCGCGGCGCTTGCCATCACCTCCTGCATACCGCTGTTGGCGCATTGGGGGAGGCGTGGAGTCTGGGCAGGTATGGCCCTCGTAGCCCTTGTCACCGTCCCCACTGTGTTCTACGCGTTGGCTTTCACCTCAGCCTTTGGCGGTACTCATACCGTCGACCGTATCAGCGGCTGGATCACAGAGACTGTGCCGCGCGGCTCCGTGATTACGACGGAGGCGTGGGATCAGCGCTTTCACGGTGAACACCTTTACGACATAGAGTCGATCGACGTGTATTGGGGTGATGACTTACCGAAGGCGCGGCGTTTGGCAGACCAACTCAATCGCGCCGGCTTCGTGTACATGTTCAGCAATCGGGGCTATGGCTCAGTTTCGCGATTGCCAGAGCGATTCCCTGTAATGCGCGCGTACTACGCGGCGCTGTTTGACGGACGACTTGGCTTTGAGGTTGCGCGCGTTGAGGCCACATATCCGTCCCTGCTTGGCGTGACATTTATCGACGAGACAATCCGCCATTTAGGATTTCAGCCGTCTTCGTCGAGGGTGATCGATGGTGACGCGACCGGCATTGTCATCAACCTCGGACCTGCCGATGAGAGTTTCACGGTCTACGAACGTCCCAAGGCGATGCTCTTTCGCAAATCCGTGCAGGTCTCCGGGGATGAGCTCCTCGCAATTCTTGTTGCGGACCTGCTGGCAAAGAGCGCCTCGCTGGTTGCGCCAGAAGCGCCGTCATTGCTCATGAACCCGGAATTGGCTGCAGAACAGGATGCAGGTGGCACGTGGACGGACATCATGCCCGTCACAGGGCGCGGCTCTGGCACCGAGCTTGCGCTTTGGCTGCTGGCCGTGCAGGGCATCGCACTAGCAGGCTTTCCCCTAATGGTGCGCATATTTCGGCCTCTGCCGGATGGCGGTTATCTGTTGGGCAAGGCACTCTCATTGCTAATCGTCAGCCATCTTGCATGGTTGGGTGCGGCGCTACACATCCTGGCATTCTCTCGTCTTAGCGTCGCGCTCGCGATACTTGCCCTCGCAGCAGTGTCCGCATACGTCGCGTACCGTTCGAGGCGTGAACTTGTGTCACTCATACGACTTCGCTGGCGATGGCTCTTGACTGTAGAGACACTCTTCATAGTGGTCTTTCTTGCACTCGTCGTTCTGCGGGCGGCGAACCCTGATCTGTGGCATCCGTTCCGCGGTGGTGAGAAGCCAATGGACGTCTCTTACCTGACGGCCGTCACGCGATCGTCGTTCATGCCGCCCTATGATCCGTGGTTTGCGGGTGGCCAGTTGAATTACTATTATTTCGGTCACTTCATCGTTGCCACCCTGATGAAGCTCATGGGTACAGTCCCTGAGTTTGCTGTTAATCTGGCTATTCCGACGTTCTGGACAATGGTGTTCTGCGGCGCGTTTTCCATCGGCGTAAACCTTGCCGAAGCAACAATGCAGCGCATAAGAGGAGCCCATTTTCCTGCCTTCGGCTCTCTTATGGCAGGCCTTGCCACGGCACTCATGATCGCCATAGCCGGTAACCTTGACGGCCTTTTGCAACTGGCAGAGAGAGTCGGATCCATTCTTTCCGACGTGATTGCGGAACCATCGCGGGGCAACCTGAATGAGGCGTTACCGCTAATCGCCTCTGCTCTGACTGGAGACGGATTCGATTTCTGGCGCTCCAGCCGTATGGTTGCCGTGCCGGACACACTGAGCATTACGGAGTTCCCGTTCTTCTCGTACCTGTTCGCAGACCCCCACGCCCACGTCTTCGCGATGCCATTTACTCTTCTGGCAGTTGGGCTGAGCCTGGCGGTGGCGCTCGCTCTCAACGACCGCAGAAGCCTGACTTCTATGGCCCTGCCTTTTGGCGCCCTTACTCTCACGCTAGGCGCTCTCTTTGCCGCCCACTCCTGGGATTATCCAACGTACCTGTTCGTTGCCGTTGCCGCGATCGTCATTGCACTGCTGGCGCGGCGGACAGGTTTCAGGAGAACCGTGCTCTATGCAACGTGTGCCGCAGTCTTTCTCTTCGTCGTCAGTCATGTGCTCTTCGCGCCATATCACGCCACGAACGTGGCCTTCTACACGGAGATCGTTGCCAGCAATGAACAGACGCCCGTTCGTTCTTTGCTTGCACTGTTCGGCTTGCCGCTGCTGATCATTACAGCATCTTTACTCCCCGCGTTCGCCCTCTTACTTGGCCTGCCGGATGCAGCTCTTCGAACTATGCTGCGAGAGATTCGCTCACGGCTGTGGCCGCGTGAGAGCACGGGAATAGCCTTCACACGAAGGGCGATGAGCGCGGTTGTCAGCGGGCTCACCGTCGTGTGTATCGCCACGCTAGTCATTGGCGGATTTGGCACCGTTGCAATAAGCGGCGTGCTTGCCGTCGTGACTCTCCTCCTCACGTTTTCAGGGCGACTGCCCCTTCCTGCTAGGCTCGCCTACGGTGCGGCTTCACTTGCCTTTGGGCTTATCGCAGCCACTGATGTACTCGCAATTCAGGATTACCTGGTGCGTATGAACACCATCTTCCGCGTCTACCTTCAGGCATGGATACTCCTTGGCATCGCAGCCGGGTTTCTCCTTCTGTGGATGGTTCGAAGAGGTGGGGCTGTGAGGATGCCGGTTGTTGGGCCAACATGGAGGCGCGCATTCTATGGCGCGATGGCAATCGTCATCCTCGCAGTATCCATCTACCCTGTGCTGGGCACGCGGGCGCGGCTAGCGGATCGGATTGACAACAGCATCGCGCTCACGCTGGATGGCACAGCATATATGCGGGATGGGACCTACATTGATATCAATGACACCCGGATCATCCTGCGCTATGAGCTTGAAGCCATGAGATGGCTGCGCGAAAACGTCGGTGGCCTAGGCGTGGTCGCCGAGGCGGGTCTACCACAAGGCGAACATGACACGCCGTACTACCGAATACAATCACGCTCCGCAATGTATGCCGGGCTGCCAGTGATTGTTGGCTGGCCATGGCACCAGAGGCAACAGCGCGGTATCGGCATTGCGGAACCAGAGATAGATCGGCGTCAGAATGATGTACGGACGTTGTTCTCCTCCGGCTCTCCGGCCACGATCAGCCGCATAATGGAGAAATACGACGTGCGGTACGTTCTCGTTGGCCAGACAGAGCGTGCATACTACCCGGAACGTGGCATCAGGGCTCTGGAGCAGCACCCCAGACTAAGGCTCGCCTATGAGAATGACGCGGTTCACATCTATCGCGTGCTCCAGGGGTGACGAATCACGCCATCTGGCAATTCGGGGGCTGATGGCCAATACTGACCATAGTCATCAAACTAACGGAGACTTACTTGGCAGACGTCGTTACGATTCTTCGGGACATCGTCATTATCGTCTGGGGCGTGCTGGGCGTTGTTGCTTTCCTTGCCATCATCATTGTCGCGCTTAGCATCTATCGCGTAGCCAAACCCACCCTCGCAAATCTTCGTGGCACGACCAGCGAGGTTCGCGTCGCAACGCGGCTTGTAACCGACGCTGTTATCAGGCCGGCTGTTCCGGTCATTAGCTTTTACACGGGAATACGCCAAGGCTTCCGCGTTCTAAAAAGGTTTAGCCGTCGCGGCCGCGGCGGCTAAACTGCTCTCCAATTGGCATCTTCGCGAAAGTGTTTTATACTTGGTTCGAGAAGTCCGGTCTACGGCAAGAAGACAACCGGGCAAGGGAGCAGCGCGATGGTTGACTCTGATGACAATGGGAATGCACTAACATTCCTGTTAGGAATTGTTTCCGGAATGGTTGTTGGTGTCGTTCTCGGAGTTCTTTTTACTCCCCAATCCGGCTCACAATCGCGAGAGGATATTCGCACCAGGACCGTCGGTCTGCGTGAGCGGGCGCGAAATCTTGGCGATACGAGCAATGATGCCTTGCGAGATGCCATTTCCGAAGGTCGTGACGCGGCCGTGCGTGCAGGGCAAGAGATGCAGGACTGGATCCGCCACACGCGTGGCGAGGGCCCACACTCTCCGGCAACATAAGACGAGAGTCTGATGGTAAGAGGGAGCCGCCCTGTCCATGGACAGGGCGGCTCCCTCTTTGCGTTCTGCTTACTGCGGTAGTACTCCCGCCAACGCTTCCCGCAGTGCAGATTCCTCTTCCTCACGGGTCACAGCCAGTACAACCTGCCCCGCCTGCAGTTGTAACCCTCTCGTTGGTCCGCTCACCGTCTGGTCCGGTCCAACGATGAGGATGATCTCGCTGTCCCCCGGCAAGCGGAGCGAACTCACTTCCTGACCCAGCAATGGAGAATCCGTCGTCACCTCAACCTGGCACAATTCTCGTCCCGTTCCCCGCAGGGACATGACCTGCGTTAGGGGACGTGACGGCATCTCTTGCGCGATTTGCGACATGATGACGTCTGTGGAATTTACGGTCGCGTCGACTCCCATGATGCTGAATATCTCCCTATTTTTGGGGTCGTTGATCCGAGCAACTGTGCGGGAGACGTTGAAGCGGTGCTTGGCGACCTGACAGGCGATGAGGTTATCTGCGTCATCCTCTGTCACGGCCACAAACACGTGTGCCCTATCCGTTCCGGCGTCCTCCAACACACGAACCTCGCATGCGTCTCCCTGGTAGGACGCGCTGCCGAGATCTTCCGCGATGACTGCACATCGATGAGCGTCCTTCTCAATGCACAACACCTCATGTCCGTTCACCAGTAGCGCCTGTGAGAGGGCGAATCCGACCTTGCCGCCACCCGCGACGATCACGTACATGCCACTAACGCCCCTCTGTCCCGTCTTCCGAATGATTGAAGATCATGTCTTGTACAAGCCCCATCACATACTTGGGGGAACTGAGAGTTTCAAGCCCCAACTCTCGAAAAACCTCCGCCCTGCTATCGTCATACACTCGGGCGATGGCGCGGGGTACACCAAAGATGTGCCTCGCCACCTGAGCTGCCATCAGGTTTCGGTTATCGCCCTGCGTCACTGAAATAAAGACGTCCACCTTCTCCACGCCGGCACGTTGGAGCGCGGCGGAATCGAGCCCATCACCGATGATTGCTGAGCCGCGAAAACGGGCTGGCAGCCTCTGAAAGGCGTCCTGTCGCACATCCATAATCGTGACTTCGTGGCCGCCCTCACTCAGACTCTGCGCCAGTCCTGACCCGACGCGTCCGCTGCCCATAATCAAGAATCTCATGCGTGCTTACCTGACATGGCGCGCACCCATTAGCGTGTTCCATTCTGGTTGATCGGCGCACGCAGAATCCACACGGTAGACGGCACATGCTGCAAAACGTGCGCAGTCGCAGAACCAAGGTTATAGTCGCCGTAACGCCTCTCATGATCGATGCCCATGATGACCAGATCTGCGTTGCGTTCGATGGCCTCCGTAACGATTGCCGGTCCCGCCTGTCGCGCCTGAAGCAACTCCGTCATGACAGGCGTTCTTCCGTGTGGCCAGGTATCCTCGATAGCCTGTAAAACCTGCTGCGCATTCTGCGCCTGCTGATCCATAGGATCATCCAGAGGAACGGCTCGGGGCACCTCGATGATGTAGAGTACGTGCACGCGGCCACCGGAGTTGCGCGCCACTTCGCCGGCTACCTTCAGCGCCATTTCATCCAACAATGAGCCGCACAGCGGAACGAGAACGGCCTTGGCCGCCGGCAGATCACCTTTCGTGCCGAAAAGTGACGCAAGCGCGGAGTGCCAAGAGCCCGGGCCAGCCTGCCGCCGTAGGTTCTTCATCAACCTGCCGGTTACCCTTCCGTTCCCAGTTCCCTCCCACCTATCAGGTGTAGGTGGAGATGTGGCACCGTCATGTGTGCGTGCGAACCGTTGTTGATTGCAAGACGGTATCCTGTTTCAGCTATTCCCTCCGTCACGGCGAGTCGGTTAGCGATGTCCGTAAGGGTACCCATGAGTGACAACTGTTCGTCAGTCAGCGCTGCGACGCTGGGGATATGGTCCTTGGGGATGATGAGTATGTGGACGGGCGCGCGCGGACTACTGTCACGGATCGCGAATGCGAGATCGCCGCTGTACACAAAGTCGCTGGGTATCTCGCCATCGCGTATCCGACAAAAGATGCAGTCATCAGGAGCCGCCTCTGTCATCATCCTGTCTCCACGCTCACTTGGACAGGGTATACGTCGCTTCCGTCTCCTCCACACGCTCTTCCTTCTTGAGCTTGTCAAGGTGTGTGCGCACGTTTCCGGCAGCCGCGCGACGCAGGTCCCGCTTCAGATTCCTGGGATAAATGTCCTTGACCATTTCATCCACCGTGCCGATGCCTTTTTCAAGTGCACCAACCACTTGCTCTTCACGTTCCTGCCGGTGAGACATGTACCACGCAACGAGCCGACGGCCGCGGGGCGGTGGGACGACGGGGCCGTGCGCTGGCGCTATCGTGTCAACGCGGAGTTTGGCCAATTTCCCGAGTGTCTTCATGTACAGGTGCAGATCCTGCACGGACGATGACGAGGCGCCCAGGATGGTATCGCCGGTGAATAGCACACGTTCCTCGGCTAGGTGATAGCAGACGTGATCAACCGCATGGCCAGGCGTGAAGAGTGCCCGCAATGCGACTCCGCCGCCAGTCCGCAACATCTCCCTGGATTTTAGAGGAACAATCAACTCCTCCGCATGACCGAGAACTTGGCGCAACTGTTTCACGAGCTTGGGATGGCAGCGAACGGGCGCGTCCATTGCCTCCTGGATGCGGTCAAGTCCACCAATATGGTCTCCATGGCCGTGCGAGATGAGGATTCCTGCTATCTTCGGCGAACCCAAGCCCTCCCAATACTCCAGGATCTGCCTCGTCCAGGAACGATCGTGCTCACCGGTATCAAGAAGGAGCATTTCCTCTGACGGGTTGCCAATGAAGTAGACGTTTGTCCCACCGGGGTGCATGTAGTGCGTGTCTGCAATGTGGCACACATACACGTTTTTGCTAATCTGCGTCATTCCATCTCCCTACTCTCCCGGATCGCCCCGGGCAATTCAAAAGGCCATGCGAAACGCTGTAGGGTGGCTCGGTACCGGGTCACCCCTTGTCCCGTTCATTTGCCCCCGTTTGCCCAAATCGCAACCGCTCAAACTCTTTATCCAGTCCCGCCAGAACCAACACGTCGCCCTTCAGCACCTTCTCAAATCGGTCCGGCTGAATCAGCGCCTGCGTCTTATTGCGGATGATCAGGACGACGCTGAGCTCATTCGCATTTCGCGGGTGAACAACGCCAAGGTCCTCAATGGTTCTGCCCGCGTGCATTTCATCGACGACGACTGTGCTGATTCCGTAATTTGGGCCAAGCTCAAAGTAGCCTTGCACGGCCCTAAAGGAGAGGCTGTGTGCCAAACGCTCCGCGGTATCAAGCTCAGGAAAGACGACTCTGTCCGCGCCCAGCTGCCTCAAGGCGTTGCCGTGCAATTCGTCCCGTGCTCGCGCGACGATCTCCTTTGTTTCCAGCGTCTTGAGGAGGACGGTGGTCAGAAGGCTGGTCTGAATATCGCTGCCCACGGCGATGATGACGGACTCGGACTCCGGTACTCCCAACTCGATCAGAGTTCCGCGGTCGTTGATATCGGCCACCATCACATGCTGGAGGAATCCGGATGTTTCCTTGACGCGATCCGGGCTGCGGTCGATGGCGAGGACGTCAGTCCCCTTGTTGTACAAATCGCGCGCGACACGCTGGCCAAAGCGGCCTAGCCCAAGAACGGCAACCTGTCCCTTTGCCACGTCAGTTCTCTCCGGTTACGTGATGCGTCACTAGCCTATTCTAATCTCTTCATCTGGGTAGCGGAAAACCGCCTTCTTTTCTCGTTGCGAAAGCTCCAGCGCGATGAAGAATGGCGCAAACCGACCAACAGACATAGACATGATGATAACAATTTGGCCGATATCGGAAAGGTGCGGAATCGTGCCCGTGGATAGCCCGACAAGACCGAACGCGGAGACCACGTCAAAAAGGATGTCAACGAAGTGCATGCCCTCAATGAGGCTGAGCCAGAGCGCCACGCCATTGACCCACACGAATGCGAAGGCCGCAATGGCCATCGCACGGCGCACCTGCGCATCCGCAATCTCGCGTCCAAAGACGGCAGTCCGGGCCATGCCGCGAATGCTCGTCAGTACAGATACAGCCATGACCATGAAGACGTTGATCTTGATGCCACCTGTCATCGAGCCAGCGGCCCCGCCAATCAACATGAGCCATATCAGCAGAAAAAGCGTGTGGTGCCGCGCATCAGTAACGCCAAAAGTGCTAAATCCTGACGTACGATTGCCCGCTGCCATGACGAAGCTGTCCCATATCCGAGTAAAAACCGGTTGCCCGCCCAGTGTGGCTGGGTTTGTCCATTCAGTGATCAAGACTCCGATAAATCCGGCCATTGCCACGCCAACCATCCCCACAAGAACCAGTTTCATGTCCAGCGGCAGCCTGCCCCATCGACGTCGCCGGGCGACCACGATCACGGCGATGGCGCCAGTCGCCCCAATGAACGAGAGCAACGTGATGGGCCCCGTTACCATGAGTGAGTTTCGGTACTCGAAGAGGCTCGGCATACCACCTGTAACATCGAAACCCGCGTTGTGAAAGGCGGACACTGAGTGGAAGATGCCGTTCCACAACGCTGCGGGAACCTCGAGACCCGCCAGCGCGAATCCCGGCGCGAGTAGCACGAAGCCGGCCACCTGCAACACAAGCGAAACCAGCACGACCTGCCTGGCCTCTTTGCCCACACTTCCAAGGCTGCCGCCGCCAAACGTGGCGCGCAATGATTGTCTGTCTGATAGGGATGCCCGCCGTGCTCGTCCAAAGAAGATCAGAGCGAGCCCCGCCACATAACCCAGCCCTCCGGCTTCGATCAGGGCGAGGATAACCAGATGCCCGTAGAACGACCAGTACTCACCTGTATCAACGACGATGAGTCCAGTGACGAAAGTAGCGGAGCTGGCCGTGAACAGCGCCGTGAGAAGATCTGCCGAGGTACCATCTGCACTTGCCCACGGCAACAGCAGGAGCAGGGTTCCGACGGCAATCAGCGCGCCAAAGAAGGCGAAAACCCTGAGATAGGGAATCTGCAGGAATCCCGGTAGAGAAGGGCGTCTCGGTGCTGCAATTGTCAGCCGCCGAGACTGCGAGCGTATCGTGCGGCGTACAAGCCGCTCACGCGGGCGCCGCTGCTCGGGAATTCCCATCGCAGCTACCGGTCAGCCTCGGCTCGCACATTCACGAAATCAGTTTACGACCCCAAGCGGTACGATGGTCAGCCCTGTGACTCAGGAGTGTCACCCTCCTCGATCATCTTCAACGCCCGTTCCGCAACCTGCTTGAAGACATCGTACGGTTGCGCCCCGACGAAGAAGAAACGTCCGATGACGTATGCAGGAATGCCCGTCACGCCAATGTTGAGCGCGTCCTGATACTGCCGCTCAACCTCTTCCTTATACGTGCGGTGTTCCAGGTGTTTCTCCAGCGTGGGCCAGTCTAAACCGACTTCTTGGGCAACGGGTTTCAAGTTTTCAACCTTGCCCAGATCCACACCCTCACCCCAATAGGCACGGTATGCCGCCTCATGGAACGCCTCTCCAACACCCGCCTGTTTCGCGGCCTCCGTGGCTTCCAGTGCCATGCGCGTGTTGGGTGTCCACTCTGGACGATTCATGATGATACCTGCCGCCGCTGCCTGCTGCTGTACGGGCGAGTCAGGGTTGTTGTAGCGAGCAGGACGTTGCACACCCTCCGGCGGCAAATCCGGACGCAGGAAGAACGCGCGGTAATCGATCTCGACGTTGAAATCCTGCTTCAGCTTATCGACCCGGTCCTGGCCGATGTAACACCACGGTCAAATGTAGTCGTACCAAACGGTGACCGGTATGGTGATTCCGCTCGTAGTTGTCGCCATTTGAAACTCCCGTGGACTCGGTGGAACTGCGGTCACTATAATACTCTACCGTCGTTAATTTGACCGCCGTGGCGTGGCGCCCTGGGAGGAGTCAGGCAATGAACGGTAAGGCTACTGCAGTTTCAGTTGGCTGTATGTGCGCATTCGCGATAGGCCGCCTTGCTGAATGCGGTGCTGATCAGGAATCGGGCGCATATCGCACAACCGACGCCGTACAGGTACAATAGGCGTGTATGGCATAGTTCGCTGTTGCGGAAAACGGGCGGGCTTTGCGGCCCCGCAAAGCCCCGAGAAGCAAGTAGCAAAGCAGGTGACACTCAGTGACCACAGTTGACGAGACGATTCCACAGCCAGCTGCTGAGAGCAATCAAGAGCTCAGGCAGATCGCGCGTCAAGACTACAAGTACGGCTTCATCACGGAGATCGATTCAGACACGGTTCCACCCGGCCTGACCGAGGATACGATTCGGCTGATCTCTTCCAAGAAGGATGAGCCGGAATGGATGCTGGAGTGGCGCCTCAAGGCCTTTCGTCACTGGGAGACTTTGCTTGACAAGAAGCAAATCCCTGACTGGGCACACATCCAGCACCCGCCCATCAATTTCCAAGACATCATCTACTACTCAGCTCCCAAGGCAAAGGAGCAGTTGGGTAGCCTCGATGAGGTGGATCCGGAGGTGCTGGAAACCTTTGCGAAGCTGGGCATTCCCCTTGAGGAACAGAAGCTCCTCGCAGGCGTCGCTGTGGATGCTGTTTTTGACAGCGTGTCCGTTGCGACCACGTTCAAGGCAAAGCTTGCCGAGCTCGGCATCATCTTCTCCTCATTTTCAGAGGCTATCCATGATCATCCTGAACTGGTCAGGGAATATCTCGGCTCCGTTGTCCCCTACACTGACAATTTCTACGCAGCCCTGAATGCCGCCGTCTTCTCCGACGGCTCATTCTGCTATATCCCCAAGGGTGTGCGCTGCCCCATGGAGCTAACCACCTACTTCCGCATTAATACTGAGAACAGCGGCCAGTTTGAGCGTACTCTGATCGTCGCGGACGAGGGCTCCTTCGTGAGCTATCTGGAAGGGTGCAGCGCTCCTATCCGTGACACGAATCAACTTCACGCGGCCGTCGTGGAACTCGTCGCTATGGATGATGCCGAAATCAAATACTCCACAATCCAGAATTGGTACCCCGGTGACGAAGAAGGTCGCGGCGGCATCTACAATTTCGTGACCAAGCGTGGGAAGTGCCAGGGCCAACGGTCCAAGATTTCCTGGACACAGGTCGAGACGGGCTCTGCCATCACCTGGAAGTACCCAAGCGTACTGCTGCAAGGCGATGACTCCATTGGTGAGTTTTACTCTGTTGCCCTTGTTAAGGGTAAGCAGCAAGCGGACACCGGCTCCAAGATGACGCATATTGGGAAGAGAACGCGCAGCACAATCATCGCCAAGGGCGTCTCCGCCGGACAGGCAGAAAACACGTACCGTGGCCTCGTACGCGTCAACCCCGGTGCCGATGACGCGTGGAACTTTACCCAGTGTGATTCACTGCTCATTGGTGATCAGTGCGGTGCCCATACAACTCCCTACGTAGAGGTTAAGAACAAGTCGGCTCACCTTGAGCATGAGGCGTTCACGTCACGGGTGAGCGAGGATCAACTCTTCTACTGCAACTCCCGAGGCATCTCCGTCGAAAAGGCTCATTCCATGATCATCAACGGGTTCTGCGAGGAGGTCTTCAAGAAGTTGCCGTTCGAGTTCGCCGTCGAGGCGACGCGCCTGCTCGAACTCAACCTCGAGGGCACTGTTGGCTAATTCCGACGCCACACTTCTCTCGATACAATACGCATGACAACCACGAACCCGCTCGAGACATACGTCACAGACTTCACGGAATCCGCACGGGAATACTTCCGTGCCACAAAAGGCCCTGCCTGGATCACAGAAATCCGTGCAGAGGCACTCGAACACTTTCAGAAAATCGGACTCCCAACCGCGCGACGCGGCAATGAGGAGTGGAAGTATACGGACATCCGCCCCCTGGTCCGGCAGGGCTTTTTGCCACCAGTCGCCTCTGCTGATGCACCTGCGGCAACACCGGCCACCGTTGATGTGGAGGCACTGGGTATTGGCGACTCAGCCTGGCATCGCGTGATTCTGGTAGACGGCCAGTATTCTACGGATCTTTCTGCTGCGGACGGTTTGCCGGACGAAGTGTCCGTCGGCAGCCTCGCGGAGAGTGTGCATGCTGAAAGCGAGGCGGTGCGCACGTATCTGTCGCGCCTTGCGGACTACACGGAACAGGGGTTTACGGCACTGAACACTGCTCTCGCGCTGGACGGCGCGGTGGTGATTCTGCCTCGTGCCACAGCGATCGAAAAGCCAATCCAGATTGTTTATGTGACGACGGAGCAGGCGCGCGCAACGGCCGTCATGCCACGGACGCTCATCATCGCGGGCGAGGATAGCTCCGCATCCATCGTTGAGACGCACGTATCGGCTTCGGATGATGGCCACCTCACCAACGCAGTGACGGAAATTATCATTGGGGCGGGCGCGAAGATCAGCTACTGCAAGATCCAGCAGGAGAGCGAATCTTCGTATAACGTCTCCACAACGCAGGTGGAAGTCAACGAGAACGCAACGTTCCATTCCATGGCGATTGATATCGGAGGCCGATTGACCCGGAACAATCTGAATATCGTCATGGCGGGTGAAGGGTCGCGCAGTGACATTCGTGGCGCCTATATCATCACGCGCAATCAGCACGTCGATAACCAGGTCATCATCGACCACGTCGTTGGGCATAATGGCGCGTATGAAATTTACAAGGGCATCCTTGATGGCCATGCGCGGTCTGTCTTCCACGGCAGCATCATTGTGCGTCCCAACGCTGCCAAGGTGAATGCCATGCAGGTAGACAAGAACCTTCTCCTATCCAACGATGCAGAGGCGGACACGAAGCCCGCATTCTGGATCTACTGTGATGATGTCCGTTGCGGACACGGCGCAGCCTGCGGTGAGCTTGATGAAGACGCCATGTTCTACCTCCGCAGCCGCGGAATTCTGGAAGAAGACGCCCGAATGATCCTCATCCGGGCCTTTGCCTCTGAAGTTGTGGACGCCATCGAAGACCGATCGCTTCACGACCACGTCGCCGCGCTGATCGCGGAAAAGCTTGGCAACCTATAGGGGGACCACGTAGAGGCATGGACGGCATACAGGAGCCGCAAACGCGCCGCTCCCGCTTTGGTGTGGGGATATCATGAGCGCGGATTCTCCACCACGACGAATCGCCGTCATCGGCTCGACAGGATCGCTTGGACAAATCGTTCTGTCGGTGGCCCGTTCGCTTGGAGACAATATTCGTGTTGTCGGCCTTGCTGCTGGCTCCAACCTTACGCGACTTGCGGAGCAGATCAATGAGTACCGACCAACCATGGCCGGTTTCTCGCGAGGCCGGTGGCGAGAAGAGACGCCCGAAGGCGTTACGTTCATGGGAATTAACGATATCGTCTCCTCCCCTGAGGTTGATATGGTGATCATCGCCAACGTGGGTCGCGCCAGCCTGGAAGCGACATGGGCGGCCATTGATGCCGGGAAGCGCGTTGCCATAGGAAACATCAATATCCTCTACGTGGCAGGTCCTCTCCTTTCGCGTCGCGCACGGGAGACTGGCGCAACCATCTATCCGCTGGATGATGAGCCGATCGGCGTGTGGCAAACACTGTGGGGTGAGAGTACGGCGTCAGTCCGGCAGGTCACCATGACCTCGACGTGGGGTACGGTGCAGGCACGACGGCTGCCACGACATGGAACACAACTTCCTTCGTCACTGCCAACAGCCCGCCCTGCCCGCCACGTCGGGCAGAAGCGCGCCATTGATGCCTCTACATTGATGGTCAAGGCGACGCAGGTTGCCGTGGTGCATAACCTTTACGGCATCCCGCTTGAGAACATCAACATCCTCTTCCATCCCCAGGGACTGGTTCGAGCGCTAACAGAGTTCAATGATGGCTCAGTCAAGTCCGCTCTGTTCATCCCTGACATGCGCGTACCTATCCAGCTCTCATTGGCCTACCCGAACCGGTGGGCAAATGCTGAGATCAACCGAGTCGATCTCATCGCAGAGGGCCGCCTGTCCTTCGAACCTCTTGAACACGCCCTCTTCCCCTGCTACCAAATTGCGCTGGATGCTGCGAGGCAGGGCGACACATATCCGGCCGTTGTCGCGGCTGCAAATGACGCCGCAATCGATCTCTTTCTATCCCAGCAGATCGGCTTCGCAGACATACCGAAGATTATCGATCGCGCTGCCAACGCACACCGCCCCCAACCGCTGGACGACCGTGTACGCATCCGTGAAGCGATGGACTGGGCCAAAACCTTCGTGGGCGGTCAAGTTCCCGAATGATGTTCCCCGGATCCCCCGGAGAATGACGGGCCCAGCGGGCTCTTGCACAGCACGTTACTGGCAGGAATGCACTACTACGACCTCCACGCCCACTCCGTCGCCTCCGACGATTCGCGCGCCACGGTGGAGCAATATCTGAAATGGATCGGCGCTTTACGTCGGCAGGGCAAGCAAATTGACGGCATCGTGCTGACTGAACACCGCCAATTCTCATTGGATGTGGACTACTCTGAGTTGAGTGCCCTGTTCGGCGTCACAGTATTGCGCGGTGCTGAGTTGGACACGCTCCACGGCCACTTCCTTGTGTATGGCATCTCCCAAAGACTCGTCGATGCAATTGATCCGACGGATGTTGCCATGGATCCGTTTAACCTCATGGAGACGGCAGAGGCGTGTAATGCGGTGGCCATCCCCGCCCACCCTGGCCGTGCTGGTATCGGCCTCGCCGCATGGATGGCGAAGGGAATCGAATTCCCGCAAGTGACCACGGTTGAGCGACTCAACGCAGGTAACCGTCCGGAGGAGGCCGCAGTGGCCGAACGCCTTGTTGAGGAACAAGGCTACTCTGGAATCGGCGGCAGTGATGCGCACTTTGTCAGCGCCATCGCCCGCTCCCTCACCGCCTTTGCTTGCCCTATTTCCTCCGAGATAGAGTTGGTAGAAGCGCTGCGGTCCAGCGAGTTTAACGCCGTCAGGCTTGAGGAAACACAAGGCTAATCTCTCCACCGAGACAGGAGGAATTGAGGAATGGCTTCACCGGATACCAGTGCCCAAGCGCAGACACCCCAGTTCACGTACAACGAGGAAATCCTGCACAAGGAACAGCCTGCCGGGGCGATCACTCTCTCAGAGGAAGTCGTCAATCGCTATCTGGAACTCACTGGGCGCCCACGAATCAATACGAGCGGCGGAGAACGGCCGGAGCCGCCAATCGATATGCTGAACGTCTTCTTTAGTCGTGGTCAGGAGGTCGGCGCAAACGTTTCTCTTGAGGGAGCCACTGTCGGACTGAACGCCGGCCGCGCCATTGAACTGTATCATCCCATCTACGTGGGTGACACACTGACTCGGTCCGCCGTGCTTCAGGACGTGTACGCGAAGACGGGACGTTCCGGCACGATGGCGTTCGAGGTCTGGGAGATTCTCTTCCGAAATGAGAGGGGAGAACTGGTCGCCCGCGCGCGCGACTCCATGGTGTACCGCGCTCCTGGCGTTGCGCCTCAGACTCCCCGCGATGGAGAGGCGTCCGCATGACCGCCAAGCAGGTTCTGGCGGACATCGGCGACGAAATACCGCCTATGGAGTGGACGCCGGACGCCGACTATGTACGCCAGATGATGAGCCTCTCCGGATGGGTTGGCGATAACGGCGGCGGTGAGAGCGCTATGCGTGGAGCCAACCGTTTCACGGATGAAGCAGCAGCGCAGAGTGAGGGATTTCGAAACATGATTGTGCCGGGCAATCTGGGCATGATGGCGATGGCGGCGGCAGTGCAGCAGTGGCTTCCTGATGGACGAATCACAAAGCTGGACTGCGTCTTCAGACAGCCCGTCAATCAGGGCGAAACGCTCACCTCAACCGGGGTTGTGACGGACCGGCACGACTTTCCAGATCACGTCGTCCTGGAGCTTGACGTCTATCTGCTGCGAGCCGATAACCAGAGACCACAGGGCGGCACGGTAGTCGTCACAATTCATACAGAGTGAAATGCACGAAGCAGAGAATGCGTTCCCGTCGCGTAAAGAGTCATTGAAGGAGAAACGAAATGCCCATCTACTCGATAAACGGAATGACGCCGCAGATCCACCCAACGGCGTTCATCGCGCCGTCGGCCAGCATCATTGGTGACGTCGTCATCGGGCCGAACGTCAGCGTGTGGTTCAACGCGACTCTTCGTGGTGACTCTGGCCGCATCACCATTGGTGAAAACACAAATATCCAGGATGGAGCAGTGTTACATGAGGAAACGACAATCGGCGCAAACTGCGTCATCGCGCACATGACGCTCGTCCATCATGTCAAGATGGGCGACAGTGTTCTCATTGCCAATGGAGCCAAGTGCGTCGGTGCGCCTGGTCCGGCTGAGATTGAAATCGGCGACGGCGCAATCGTTGGGGCCGGTTCACTCGTCACGCCCGGCACAAAGATTGAACCGAACATGTTGGTGATGGGCAGCCCTGCCAAGCCCGCTCGCGAAGTGGACGACCGGCTGCGCGGCGTGCAGCAGGGCCCGCTACAGGCCTACCTTCGCAGCAAGGAAAACTACCTCAGCGACTCATTCAAGCCGGTCAACTAAACCGTTGTGACGTCGACTGTGACGTCGTTCGATACAGATAGTCCGTGACGGCCAGAATGGCGTTGTAGAGGTAGGCGATGTACTCGTGCAGCGGGAGGTCAAGCGCCCGAATCTCCTCCCGCCGATCTGCGTACTCCTGCGCTCCGATGGTCTCAAACGTCGCACGCACGATGAGTTCGTAAATCTCACCGTCTGGGCACACGACGATTGGGCCACGGTCCGGTGATTCCATCTCGCGAGGTTCTACCTCGATGGCCTCTAGGGGTGAATCTGGGAACACGAAAGGGAACCGCTCAATCTGGTCGATGGCTGTCAGCAGTGTCTCGCGCAAATCCCCCACACTTCTTTGCAGCACTGAATCGCTGCGCGCGCGCAGGGTCAACGGGTCTACGGGCGGCGTTATTCCCTGCACTGTTTGCCCCCAAAAGCTCGATGCCAATTTACAAAGCCGAGGCGATTCATTGGCTCCCGGCCCTTCGGGGTGCCGCTGATCACTGACACAAGTATACGCGGCAGCATGCGGACGCCGCCTCTTTGACCGCCTTTTTGAGCGGAGCGTATCATGGTTCGGTTGGCAGCCGGCTCAGGCAACGTAGCTCAGCGGCAGAGCGGGCGCTTCATAAGCGCTAGGTCGCAGGTTCGAATCCTGCCGTTGCCACCGCGCGGGCCACGCGCGGTGGTGCATGGATGTTGTGGAGTGCACAGGTGCGCCGTCAGACGCGGGCGCGGCGTGTGTGCCCAGCGGGCCGCTGACGAGGCATCGCCAGGGGCGGTTAGCTCAGTTGGTTAGAGCGCTTCCTTCACACGGAAGAGGTCACAGGTTCGAGTCCTGTATCGCCCACCAGAATGCTGTCAATGAACCCCCGCCTTGCTTGGTGGCTTTTCCTGTCAAACCCGTGCTTGCTCTGGCATTCTTGTAAATATCGACTAATTCGGCGACAGAATGCGCTGCCCCCCAAAGCGTGGTGCAGGTGCTCCCTCTGACAGACCTGTAGGTGGCGTCACTCCGGCAGTTGCTATCATTCTGTGCGTACCGAAGAATGTGTGCCTCATTGCCACAGATGCGAATGGCCAAGCCTGAATTTGTATGCTTCACTACGGCGATACCACGTTCAGAGCGGACGTGTGGTTGCGTCGCCGACCCTCTTCCCGATGCGGAAGCGAGTATGGCGTATGATGTAAAGACCGGCAAGCGCTCATCGATCGGAGCACGCAATGGAAGCACGTTCATCTTTGTCCGGCGCTCAGCAAGGCGGCCTCGTTGGCCAGGGCCGGTTGCAGGTCTATTCCTACACCATTGAAATTCAGTCAAGCAGCGCACCAGAATTCGTGGACGTGACCGACTGGGTACAGAATATCGTCGATGAAACCGATATCACGTTTGGGACCGCCGTCGTCTATTCGACGCATACGACGACATCTGTGGCCATCAATGAAATGGAGCCTCTGCTCCTAGAAGACGTTGGTCATATCCTGGAGCATTTTGCTCCACGTGAGGGCGGTTACCTCCACAACGATTTTCAAATGCGCACCGTCAACATGAATGACGATGAATCCCCAAACGGCCACGCCCATTGCCAACAGATCGTGCTTGGCTCGAGCGAGACGATCCCCATCCTCGGTAACCGCCTCCAGCTTGGCATATACCAGAGAATCTTCTTCATTGAGTTGGATCGTCCCCGCCCCCGCAAGCTGATTATCCAAATCATGGGGGTTCAGGAGCAGGGCTAATGCGGACGCGCACGGCGGTCGTGATTCCGGCTCCCTTGGAGTCCGCCTATCACGAATGTATCGCCATAGCGCGATCGCACTACGAGAACTTCTCTGTGGTCTCGCGCTTCATGCCACGGGACATGGTGCCCCATATCGCTGCCATTTACGCGTATTGTCGTGGTGTTGATGATTTGGGCGACGAGGCTGAAGGAGATCGCCTTGCCCTGCTGGATGCATGGGCCGCGCAACTGGAGGAGTGCTACTCCGGTACACCGACTGATCCTCGCTTCCTCGCGCTGCAACACACCATCGCGGCGTTTGACATTGAGCCCACGCCGTTTCGCTCCCTCACCGAGGCCAACCGCATGGATCAGCTCAACAGGCGTTATCAAACCTTCGAGGAGCTTCTGACGTATTGCCGACACTCGGCAAACCCCGTTGGCCACCTGTACTTGACCCTCATCGGACGGGATGACCCGCAGAGGCGCGCTCTTGCCGATGCCACGTGCACGGCACTCCAACTCACAAATTTCTGGCAAGATACGCGGCACGATCATGCACGTGGCCGCATCTACATTCCGCAGGATGATATGCAACGCTTTGGCTATACGGAGCAGGAACTGTCCCTCGGCGAATGCACTCCGGCCTTCCGTGAGTTGATGGCGTTTCAGGTGGAGCGCACTCGGCGCCTCTTTGCGGAGGGACGCCCGCTCATCCGCACGCTGCATGGAATCTTCAAGCTGCACGTCACGCTATTCACGCTCAGTGGCCTCAGTGTGCTTGACGCTATCGAAAATCAGAACTATGACATGTTGACGAAACGGCCTACTGTTACGAAGGCCCGCAAGACATGGCTACTGGCGAAGACGTGGGTCCAGATGAAGCTCACACGGCAGTTCTGACGCGATTCTTGCCATTTTCACCTGAAGGATGGATTTGTGACGACGCCCGTACCCTTTGAGGCATACGACTACTGCCGCCGCATAACGCGGGAGGCGGCGGGCAATTTCTACTATGCGTTTGTCACATTGCCCCGCCACCGTCGCCGTGCCATGTACGCTGCCTATGCCTACTGCCGCCTCTGTGATGACCTTGCCGATGATGACCTGCCCCTCGAACAGAAAACTCAACAGATCAGGGAGATCAATGACAGACTCCGGAACGCTCGGAACGGCCACCCAGACGCCCCTGTTTTCGAGGCCCTGGCTCACGCTTCCGCAGATTTTCAAATCCCCTACGAGGATCTGTCGGAAGTGTCCCGCGGCGTGGAGATGGACCTCACCGTCTCACGATATGAGACCTTTGAGGACCTGGCCACATACTGCTATCGCGTCGCGTCCGCCGTCGGCCTGATCTGCATTGCAATCTGCGGCTACTCGGATCCCCGTGCTCGTGAGTACGCAATTGAGCTTGGGCTGGCCATGCAACTTACCAATATCCTGCGCGATATTCGGGAGGATGCGGAACGTGGTCGTATTTACATTCCGCAAGAGGACCTACGGCGGTTCAACTACTCGGAAGACGAGCTGATTGCTGGTACCGCGAACGATCAATTCATCAACCTGATGCGATTCGAAGTGGAGCGCGCGAGAGGCTATTTTGAGAGTGGCAAGCGCCTCATCACACTACTGCCCATCCGAAGCCGCGCATTCCCTGCCGTGCTCGGCGGCCTCTACGGCCGCATTCTCGATAAAATCGAGGCTAGGAACTACAACGTCTTTGATGAGCGTGTTGGCCTGTCAACTCGCGAGAAAATCACCCTGGCGGTGCGATTGTGGATTCAAAGTCATATTCCGATGGAGCGCGTGGCCACTGCGTGGTAATTGGCGGTGGACTTGCGGGACTGTCCGCCGCATGTTCTCTGGCCGACCGCGGCATCACCGTCACTCTTATTGAGCGCCGCAACTACCTCGGCGGGCGAGCCTTTTCGTTTTCCGATCCTGAGACTGGGTTGGAGCTGGATAACGGGCAGCATGTCTTTCTGCGCTGCTGCACGGCCTATATCGATTTCCTCAAGAAAATTGACGCGTTCCAACAGACGACGTTACAGTCGTCGCTGCGTGTCACAGTCGTAGACACATCCGGCGGGCGGAGCGTTCTGGCGTCAACGCGCTTCCTCCCCGCTCCCCTCGACCTGCTTCCATCCCTGATTCGTTACCGTCATCTTGGCCGCATGGACAGGATGCGGGTCATGTGGGGCATGGTGAGCCTTAGACGCACTGATCGACAACGAGAACGCGAACACCTTGAGTCGATCTCCTTTCGTGACTGGCTCATGAACCGTGGCCAGAATGACGCCACTGTCGCGGCGTTCTGGGAACTCATTGCCCTGCCTATCCTGAACGACACAGTCGATTCCGCAAGCGCATTTATGGGGATCATGGCCTTCCAGGATTCGCTCTTGGCTGGTAAGGGAATGGCAGATATGGGCTATTCACGCGTTGGGCTCTCCAGGCTGGTCACTGACGGTGCGCGCCGATACATCGAGGATCGTGGCGGCCGACTGCTGATGGGCCAACGTGTCACGAATGTGCTTGGGGTGGCAAAGGGCAAAATCAGCGGCATCGTCGTTGGCAAGGAAACCATCCATGCCGACGCCGTAATCTGTGCAACGCCGTGGGACGGTGTGGAGCAACTGTTGGGCGCAGACGGCGCAGAAACCCCGAATCCCGCTATCGCTCCGCCCCTCCTTGAGTGGGCGCCTATTGTCGGACTTCACATAGGCTATGACCGGTCCGTGATGACAGAGCCGTTCTTGACCGTGGTCGAAAGCCCAATTCAATGGGTTTTCAATCATTCGCTACTTCATGATGCCGCGGCAACTGGTTCGCGCTTGCTCGTATCCATCAGTGCGGCATGGCGTGAGGCAAAGATGTCTGCAGACCAACTTCGCCAGATGGTTATGGGCGAACTTCGCCCTGCATTGCCAAAGACAATCGATGCGCAGATGACGTTCTTCCGCGTCGTCAAACAGCCTCATGCAACGTTTCGCTGTCTTCCCGGCGCCCAGATGCAGAGACCGCCACAAACCACTGCACTGCCCGGCCTCTTTCTGGCGGGTGATTGGACGCAGACGGGCTGGCCAGCCACCATGGAGTCCGCAGTGCGCAGCGGCGTGATGGCTGCGGAGGCAGTCGACACCTCTATGGCGTAATGGGGCCGTGCGGATGGAGGCGGACCAATTACCAGGGGGTGGAGTTCTCCGAATACACGTGGTCCGGCATGTCGTACTGAATGTCGGTTTCCAGGACATCTGAGGCGTCCAGGAGGCTGGTGAATTGTGTGAAACCGTTCTGGCGCGTAAACCAGGGGAGCCATCTCGCAAGAAACCCATGGTAGCGGGATTGCAGTTTGAAGATAGGTAAGACGCCGAATGATGACGTCTTCGGATAGCGAAGTTTGTCCGCCATCTCCTGGCCGAGCACAGCCCGGGAAATGCGAAACACGTACTTCGCCAGACGCTGCCGCTCTTTTGGATTGTTAATACCCACAACCAGGGGTGCGGAATTGACCAGTGCATGAGCCATGACGACTGCCTCAGGGCCCGGATCCGGCTCACACATCAGGGCAATCCTATGGAGCTCTGCGGCTTCCTCTCGATCCTTGAAAAGGATGCTTTCTGGAATGCCCATGACGTAGCCGACGTAGCGCCAGACGGCCATGAAACTCCGTTGCTCCTCATCAGTATATGACGCGCCCATCCGCTTCATGTGGTGGAGAAGCCGCGCGGAAAAGCCTGCTATGGCCAAACCCAAGTGGGCGGAGTTCACCGGCAAGCCCCATGCCGCCGTATCCCAATCTTCCGCCTCCTGAAGGAGCCTCCGCACCTGGGCATGCACCAGACGCAGCCGCAAACTCAATTTGAGGCCGTCGCCCCTGCGAGTAAGCCCGCCAGGAAGAAAAGATTCCAACATATGCCGATTGTTCTGCATCAGCCGCCGCACGCCCTGATCCCTCACCCGGCCGGTTATGAAGAACGACTTGCTAATGTTTGTCGTGAAGCCTTCGACAAGTGCTCCCCCCACAAAAGCCGCGAGAATGATGCGGGCGTTGCGCAGGAACATCCGGGATGCTGGGCGGAACTCATCTTGATGTACCCATTCCGGCGGTTCATCGAGTGAAGAGGCTAGCCGTTGAACACTCAAGGGAGCATCCCGGAGTACGCTCCCCTCAGGATCATCAAGCGCGGCGCGGAGCAGCATTGCCGACTCACGGCGATCCATGTCGCCGAGCTCGCTGATAACCGCATCAGCCTCCGGATCCGCGATCACCTGGTGGGCAATGTAGTTGTCAGCTACAGCCGCATTGACCAGACGTGCCCGTTGGTACCCCTCAATGTAGTCAGTGGGAATTATGAGATTGGGTGGCTGAATGGTGTTACTCCCTAGCAAAAACCAAGTTGCCAACGAGTCGACGGCAACTTGGCCTGCAACTCCGCATCTTGCCTTTATTGTACGCCTTAAGCCGAAATCGTCTTTGCGGAGACATTTAT
Source organism: Dehalococcoidia bacterium (assembly GCA_965224255.1). Classification (GTDB taxonomy): domain Bacteria; phylum Chloroflexota; class Dehalococcoidia; order UBA6926; family UBA6926; genus VXMO01. Next base: position 243,256 of record CBDCYO010000005.1, on the reverse strand, counting down.
GGGTGCCCTTCCTGTGCAATTCACTCCAATTTTTTCCGCTTGTTCAACAAAGTTCAGCATGTTGAACAAGACGGCATGGTGCCACGATTTGATGGCCGTACTACCCTCCTCACTATGGCGTAGGCTTAACGGCGAAAGTCTGAGTGTGCAGTGGATTCGCTGCAGGGAGGTTGAAATGGGGCCGATCACCCTGCCCCGTATCTTCGGGGCATATCTGTTGCTAACGGCAGTTGCTGCCGTGGTGCTGTTTGTCATTACGCCGCTCATCCATGACGGCTCGTCCGATTACCCCTTCTGGACATACCTCAACTACTTCATGGCGTTCGGCGCGCTGTTGATGCTGATCCTCACCTTCCTCTACCGTTGGCAGCTTGATCCGGAAACGACCGATAACTATACCTGTGCCATCGCCAACGGGCTCTTCTACGGTTCTGTCATCCTCGTCATGTTGTTCTTCTGGCAGTACTTTTGGCTGCTCAACCCAGACAACGAGACGGGCGAGGCCGCCACGGCACACACCTTGTATCTCCCACTGGTGGATGCCATGTATGTCGTGCTTGGCTTGATCATTGGGGAGCGTTTACTCCGCAGCACGCCTCAGCAATAGACGATCTAGAAGCCATGGCCTTGCTGCTACAGGCGGCGAGGCTAACGCACGAGAGAAGGCGCTCTGAGGTTGCCGAATTGGCCGTCGTGCTACATTTGAGGTGCTGGAGCCTGAGCACCTGTGACGGGGGGGAGGTAGCGGATGCACGGCGTGGAGCCGCACGTTTTCCTGGTTGGAGAGACCAGAATCATACCTGAAGGACTTCACGCCTATCTCGAACATATCGGCGCCGAAGGTTGGGAGACGGACGCCGGCACAGACATTGAGGGACTGGCCGAATTCATGGGGCGCCTTTGCTACCGCAGTTTCGAGCCCGGCCTCAATGCCAACGTTACGCGTGTCCGCCCAACAAATGAAGCCCACCTGAGCAACATCATCGCCACCGGCCATGGCTCCGTCCTTGAACACAGCGTTCTGAATTTTGCCATCACCGGCATTAGCCGTGTCTTTACTCATGAACTGGTGCGCCACCGCGCCGGCACGGCCGTTTCGCAAGAGAGCCTTCGCTTCGTTCGTCTCGACGATCTTGGCATGTGGGCGCCGACGGCAGTGCGAGAAGACGAACACATCATGGAGGTCTTTGTCAGCACGTTCCAGAAGCTGGAAGAGCTTCAGAACATGATGGCCGAACACTATAAGCTCGACGCAGACGGTGCTCAGTTCAGCAAGAAAAAAGAGATCACGTCAGCCATGCGCCGTATCGCACCCATCGGTGTGGCCACGAGCATCGGCTGGAGTACAAACATCCGTGCCCTCCGTCATGTCCTGGAGGCGCGCACTGATCCCAGCTCAGAAGAAGAAATCCGCCTTGTGTTCGGCAAGGTGGGGGAGATCGTCCGTGGGCGCTACCCCGTCCTCTTCTCCGATTATGAAGTTGAGATGGTCAATGACCTACCCTGGTACAAGACGCGGCACGCAAAGGTCTGAACGAGGCACAGGCGCGAGAACTGGCACGGAGAGTTGAATGAACACCGCAGACATCGCGATAGATCATTTTGGACGTGTGCGTCGGCTGCTCGCCATGTCCATCGAGGGTTTGTCCACCGAACAACTGATGAGACAACCTGATGAGGAATCAAACCCCCTTGGCTGGATCGCCTGGCACCTCACGCGCATCCAGGATCACGCCATTTCAGGGTTGGCTGAACGCGAACAGGCGTGGATCACCGACGGTTGGCATGTGCGATTCGGCATGGCACCTGAACCTGAGAACACCGGAACAGGCCACTCAATGGACGAGGTCCGCGCCTTCCAATCGCCTGAGGCGTCCCTGCTTATCGAGTACCATGATGCCGTCTACTCCCGTACGCAGGACTATCTAGAGACGATAAACCCAGAGGACTTGGATCGTGTGCTGAATGAGCCGCGCTGGGACCCGATGCCAACGGTCGGCGTCCGCCTTGTCAGCGTCATGCATGACAACTCCGTCCACGCTGGCGAAATCGCCTACCTCAAGGGTTTGCTGGAGCGGCGGCGCTGGTTTCCAGCCTGACCACATGACCCCATCACACGACACATCACTCTCGGGAGGCTCTTTGTCGACCATCGATACGCGCCAGCAATCTGAGGATCGAACCAGCCTGTTTGTGACCATGGATGGCGTAAGATTCCACGCGCTTGATTGGGGAGGCGACGGACCTCCACTCATCCTTGTGCATGGTGGGCGGCGAACCGGCCGCAGTTGGAATGCCGTCGCGCGGCGCCTGCGGAACGACTTTCGCGTTATCGCGTGTGATACGCGCGGCCACGGAGAATCTGATGCGCCGCAAACCGGCTATCGGGCGCAACAGGGAGCCCGTGACCTCACGGGCATCATTCAGGAGCTGGATCTCCCGCCACACTTCGTCATGTCCCACTCCTATGGAGGGGCGATCAGCGGCCTTTACGCAACCAACCACCCCGACCGTGTGCTCGGCATGGTAATGATAGAGCCCGTGCCGGAAGGCCCCGCTCACTGGGTTCGCGTCGGCGTCCTCAACGAGGACTTTTCGGAAAAACCCGGCCCAGGCCGGCGCAACTCGTGGACATCGCTCGACGACCTCAAGAGCCGGCTGGAGAACAACGCAATGACGCGCGTCTGGACGCCGGAGGCGCTGGATGACGTTCTCAACGAGGAAACGGTTGTGCATCCGGATGGCCGCGCGGAGGCCATGTGGAGCGTCAACGCCTACAACCTCGATGAGTTGGCCACTGATGAATTCCTGCTCATTGACGGAGCGGATCGCCTGACGATGCCCATTCTCGTCGTTGTAGCGGAAGAGAACAGGTTGCTGGAATCACACTTGCGCCCTCTGGCAGAGGCCCTGCCCAGCGGTGAATTCCTCGCCATGCCAGATGTTGGCCACGCCATCTACATGCAGGTGCCGCAGGAAACCGCGGACATTGCCCGCCGTTTCCTGCTCACGCGGCGTGACTGACCTTCGCACCGCGTTTATGTAGCGCGGAAACCAGCCGACTGAACTCCCACTCTTCCTAGGGGTTCGCTTGGGGGCAATCGCGGGGCAAACAGACTACTCCTCCAGAACGAGGTCGCCGCTCCGTCCCCCTGTCTTTGCCACGAGCCGTACAGCTTCAACGCGCATCGTGCGGTCGATGGCCTTACACATGTCATAGACGGTGAGTGCAGCGACGCTCACGGCGGTCAACGCCTCCATCTCTGCACCGGTCTGCCCTATGGTCCGCACCGTCGCCTCGATCTCCACGCTGGCCGAATCCTCTCCAGCCTGTAGCTCGACGCCTATAAACGAAAGCGGCAGTGGATGACAAAGCGGGATCAAATCTGCGGTCCGTTTGGCCGCCATGACGCCCGCGAGTTGCGCCACGGACAGCACGTCACCCTTGGGTGTTGTCTGGTCACGTATGGCGGTAAGCGTTTGGGGAGACATGACCACCCTGCCCCGTGCAACTGCCTCACGCCGTGTCACCTCTTTATCACCAACATCCACCATGCGCGGACCTGCAACCGGGTCAACGTGGGATAAGTGACCCAAAGGGCCCTGAGCAGTCATTGGCGACAGTGATGACGACGGGAGACTTGTCTAGCCGCCGATGTGGTACATCTCAACACGCTCAGGCTTTTCGCCGACAGTGGCCGCGGTCTCTTGTGTCCGTTCTGCTGAGTAGCGATCCGTCCGTTGCTCCCAAACAGAAGTGATAAGCGACCGAATTTCCTCGTCTGACGCGCCCTTCCTCATCGGCCCACGAAGGTCATGCCCATCACCAGCAAATAGGCAGGTATAGAGCTTGCCGTCCGTTGATAGCCGTGCACGCGTGCAGTCATCACAGAATGGTTCCGAAACGGAAGAGATGAACCCAATCTCCCCGGTGCCATCTGCGTAACGGTAGCGTGTCGATGTCTCGCTACGATAGTTGCGATCAGCGGGAATGATGGGTGTCTCAGCGTTGATACGCGCTGCAAGTTCCTTGCTGGGGACCACATCATCGAGTTTCCAGCCATTGAGCGTTCCCACGTCCATGTACTCGATGAACCGCACAATCTTGTCCGTCCCCTTGAAGTACTTGGCGAGGTCGCCCATCAGGTGGTCGTTGACGCCGCGCTGTACAACGCTGTTTATCTTGATCGGTCCCAGGCCGGCGTCTTCAGCGGCTTCGATGGCCTCAAGCACGCGGTCCACCCCAAAGCCGCGGCCGTTCATACGGCGGAAGGTTTCATCATCGAGGCTGTCCATGCTGATCGTTACGCGCCGCAACCCCGCCTGCTGTAATTCCCTGGCCATTGGAGGCAGCAAGTATCCGTTTGTCGTCAGCGACAGATCGACGATGTCTTCTATGGCGGCCAACCGGCTGATCAGCGTCGGCAGGTCACGTCTCAACAACGGCTCTCCACCCGTCACGCGGATCTTACTCACGCCAAGCGCCGCAAGAATGCGCGTCAGGCGCTCGATTTCCTCGAACGTCAGGATCTGATCTCGGGGTAAGAACTCATACCGCTCTCCGAAGATCTCCGCCGGCATGCAATAGGGACACCGAAAATTGCAGCGATCCGTTACGGAAATGCGCAGATCCCGCAACAGGCGTCCAAAGACGTCCTTTACGGACGGGGGTGCGGATACAGACATGTCTCAGGCGATTCTTTCTGATAGCTGCGCACTGGCAAGCTCGGAAACGATCTCCCGCGCGGCGCGTGCCGCCCGTCCCCGGTGACTGAGCATGTTCTTGGTCTTTGAATCAAATTCGGCCATTGTCTTACCGTGCCCTGCTACGACGAAGATCGGATCGTAGCCAAACCCGTTTGTCCCTTTCCCCGTTTGTCCAATTATACCCCGCAACTCTCCCTTGGCCACGTGCACGTCATTAGACCCCGGCTCTGCGATGATGATCACACATCGAAAGGCCGCGCCGCGACTGTCTTCTGGTATCCCATCAAGTGCCCGTAGCAACAACTGCAGGCGGTCGTCATCCGTCTTGGCGTCAGGGGCGCCATATCGTGCGCTGTGCACGCCAGGCGCGCCGCCAAGGGCATCAACAAAGAGTCCGGAATCGTCCGCAAGCGTCGTCATCCCGCTTGCATTCGCATAGACCCTCGCCTTGGCCAGCGCGTTCGTCTCCAGCGTTTCTCCCACCTCGTCAACTTCCATGTCAAGGCCGATGTCGGTGAGAGTTACAAGCTCGGCGGGCACCCCACTGAAAAGTTCATGGAACTCTCGAACCTTGCCCGAATTGCCAGTGCCAAGCAGAAGCTTCATACAGACCTTATCCTGCGCAAGCGTCCGTCATTCCGGGCGCTCCTCAGCTATCATTCTCACCGTTGCCGCAAAGGCGCGTTAGATTCTTCACTTCGCTACGTTCCGTTCAGAATGACAGGTCGCAGGCCGCGTTCAGTCAAGAATGGCATGTGAGTGACTGCGCGCTCCGGCGGTAGCGGACGTAGAGGAGGGGGCGTCCTGTCCGTCATTCGGCCGCCCACGTCTGCCATTCTGAGGCCCGTCCTTCCATTCTGAGCCGTCCCCTCTTCCGTCATTCTGAGCGTAGCGAAGAATCCGTCCCCACCACTGCGACGTGCGGAAACTATTCGACGCGAAAGGCGAAGCGCTCCTCGAGGCCGGTCACAATATCACGGAATCCACCGTACTCCAACTCCGTGTACGGCAACATCGCTGGCCCTGACCACCCCTGCTCGCGCATGTACAGTGCCTTCTCCTGTGCCTTGGTGCGTACAAAATCCCATGCTGGATTATCGAAGAAATCCACGATATGGCTTGAGAACTTGCCCTCGGCACTCATGGAGAATCCCAGCGACTCCACGATGGGCAGGCAATACAATCCGGTCACGGCCGTGTTCATCGGTACGGGCATCAGCGGCATCGTATGAGAGCCGCGCGCGTCACCGCCAATGTAATGGGCCTTTGAGAACGGTGAAAGCAGTTCTTCAGGCGCGGGAAAGATGCCCTGGTTGCGCACGATGGCGATGGGGTCGTCCTTTCCGGTATATGTGCCCGCGATGTTGTGCAACCTCTGCGCAGAAACCGCCGCCGCCTCCTGGTCGTCATATGTCCGTGACGAAATGGACTCGATTCCAAAGCGCTCGTTATCGCGCAGAAGCACCGTGATGCGGTAATAATCCTCCGGCGCTTGAAGTGGCAGGAGGCTATCCCCGCCTGTGTTGTTCATGTCGATAACATTGAAATCGAAGCCCTTGATCATGCGAGGCAACATCAATCCCGCGCAAAACATCGGATCAGCGAAACCGAGGAAGAGAGGTAAGTTGTATGCCCCCGGCCCACATTTGTCCGCCGCGAAAACCATGAAAGACTCCGCCGAGCGTATGCTATTCCCCGGGCTCGGATCGTGTTCAAACTCCACCTCTGCAACGCCAGGACCTGCACCGCGGACGTTGCCAGATGGAGCGTCAACCAATAAATCCTGCCCCGCCCCGTATAACCCATACGCTTGGGCGATGGATGTTGCCGCCAAGAAGCTGTCCCACGCAAACTGGTGGATCTCTGTATCGTTCTTCCCCCGCGTGTGTGACATGAGGATGGCGATATCGTCACCCACATGGAAGACATAGCCATCAATGAGTAGCCCGCGCCCGATGGCAGATTGGACGTCTGAGCGAACCCGATCAAGCATCTCTTCTGCCGGTCTGGTATGGCCACCGATGGAGCCCACGTCAGCCTTAATAGCCGAAAGTGTCATGCGCATGTTCATTCCCCCCTGTTTTCTGGTTGCAAGCCCCTTGCCGCCTGCCCCCCCTCAAGCCAAAGTAGGCACTGCGAGCCGGGGCGCATCCGAGTCCGAATAACGACTGTATAGGCGCGATTCAGGCTATCAGTCGCGCATGACCCATGTCAAAGCGCGTCTATCTAGCTGACACGCCGCCAACTTGACATTGACACCGTCGAAAATCTAGGCTTAGGCGGTTCTGACACCGATTATTCGTCGTTACGGGGGGGGACAATGCCTGAGCTATTGTACGAAAAGAATGACGCCGAACACTACGCCGTCTTTACGATGAACCGCCCAGACCGGTTGAATGCCATGGGCGGCAGTATGAACGAGGAACTGCAGATCGCGCTGCATGACTTCAACAACGACCGCAACATGTGGGCAGGGGTTGTGACAGGTAATGGCCGCGCCTTCTCCGCCGGGGCAGACCTGCGGGAAATGGCCGACCGCAACACGAGGACCACGGAGGCTAATGAGCGGTTTGACAAGGGTGAGATCAACGCCGAAGAGCGTGCGCGAGAGCTATTCCGCATCTCTGGCGGCGGACAGGGTGGGCCGGTAGGCTCCCTCTTCCAGTTCTCACGCTCGCCCAAGCCCTTCATTGCCGCCATCAACGGCCTTGCCGTGGGCGGCGGCACGGAGCGCGCTATCGACTGCGATATCCGCATCATATCTACTGAGGCATACATGGGTCTTTTTGAGGTGAAGCGGGGCATCATGCCCGGCTCTGGTATGCATCTGATGCCGCGTCTCATCCCAGTTGGGGAGGCTATGTACATCGGCCTTACTGCGGACCGCATCTCACCTGCTGAGTGCCTGCGCATCGGGCTCGTGCATGAGGTTGTGGAACCTGATCAACTCCTGCCGCGAGCCGTTGAGATCGCGAAGATGATCGCCGAGAACGCCCCGATTGCAGTCCAGGGTGTCAAGGCCGTCGCACAGTTCTGGCGCAACTTGTTCATTGACGAGCACTACCAGTTCAGCGGTTGGGTCAACCGAACGGTCGGCGGCTCCGAAGACTCCAAGGAAGGTCCGCTCGCCTTCGCCGAGAAACGGGCCCCCAACTGGCAGAATCGGTAGCCTCTTTCCTCGAAACGTATTCAACAGGAAGCGTGAGAGGGCGGCGCGCGCAGCGCGCCGCCCTCTCACCCACGTGGTCGCTCCCCGCGCCTACCATTTTGCCTTTCACCGTCTTATTCCTTGACGTCGTAACTGCCCGTTTGTAGCGTAGACGTTGGGTAACGCTCACAGAAATCCCCGCCGAGGAAGGACGGAATGCCGTTCACAACATCGCTCAGATGTAAGGAATGCTCCAGGGAATATGACCTCGAGCCGATCAACGTCTGCGATTTCTGTTTTGGTCCCCTCGAGGTTCAGTACGACTACGATGCCATTGCCCAGGTCATGTCCCGTGCATCGATTCAGAACGGTCCACACTCCATGTGGAGGTACGCCGAACTCCTCCCAGCGGATCCCGAACACCGCGTCGATATCAATGCCGGACTGACGCCGCTTATCAAAGCGGACCGCTTGGGCAAAGCCCTCGGCCTGAACGAGCTCTATCTGAAGAACGACTGCGTCAATCCGACCTATTCCTTCAAGGATCGCGTTGTTTCCGTCGCGGCTACTGCTGCGCGTGATTTCGGCTTTACCACCCTCGCGTGTGCATCCACCGGCAACCTCGCCGGATCCGTCGCCGCACACGCGGCGCGTGCCGGCATCAGGTGCTACGTCTTCATTCCGGCTGATCTTGAACTCGGAAAGATTGTCGGAGCCGCCATCTACGGCCCCACCCTTGTCTCCGTCAACGGCAGCTACGATGATGTCAATCGCCTCTGCTCAGAGATTGCCGACCGCTACGGCTGGGCGTTCGTCAACATCAACGTCCGCCCCTATTACTCTGAAGGCTCCAAGACGCTGGGCTATGAAGCTGCGGAACAATTGGGATGGCGGGCGCCGGATCACGCCGTCGTCCCCGCAGCGTCCGGCTCCATGTTCACCAAAATTTGGAGGGGCCTCACTGAGCTGCACCGGATCGGTATCATTGAGCAGCCGAGGACGCGGATGCACATCGCACAGGCTGAAGGTTCCTCCCCCATTGTGTCCGCCTATGATGCGGGTACCAAGGACATCCGCCCCGTCCGCCCCAACACCATTGCCAAATCTCTTGCCATCGGCAACCCCGCAGATGGCTACTACGCCCTTAAGGTGATTGAAGAAACACACGGCACAGGCCACGCTGTCACCGACGCTGAGATCGTCGACTCGATGAAACTGCTCGCGCAGACTGAAGGAATATTTGCTGAAACCGCAGGCGGGGTCACCATCGGCGTCCTGCGCAAGCTCGCCGCGAAGGGTGTCATCAAGCCCGATGAGGTGACAGTTGCCTACATCACTGGGAACGGACTCAAGACACAGGAAGCCGTACAAGATGTGGCGCAGACCGTCCAGATCGATGCCTCGATGCGCGACTTTGAGGACGCAATCAACACGAAGGATGATTAACAGTCGAAGATGCTGGCAACCGGAAACAGACAAACCTGGAAGTGGGTAATCGGGAGAATTTTGGGGGAACAATGGCCAAAGCCCGGGTGCGGTTCACCTTCGCGTCGGAGCTCATTCAGGAGCCTATTATCTGGTCGCTTGGCCGCGAATACGACCTTGTGACGAATATCCGCCGAGCCAATGTTGAGGAAGACCAGGGCTGGGTGGTGCTGGAGCTCGACGGCGCACAGGACGAAATCGACCGCGGGATCGATTGGGTGACCTCAAAGGGTGTCCGTGTCGACCCTGTTCCCGGGGACGTCATCGAAGGCTAGTGTGCCCCCCAATGCCCGCCCTGTGCTGACTCCACCACAGGGCGGGATCGCAGTAGCTGACTCGGCACCAGAGGCCCGACGCTCCGCCGAGTGCTTGGAACAAAAGTCTTCACCCTCCCGCTGTGCCCAACGTTCCGCTATAGTTTAACTGAGCGTGTGACCTACCGCGTAGTCCTGCTTCTCAGACTCGCAATAAACAAGCCAAACGAACGGACCAAAGGAGCTCAGACCTTATGTCGGTCACAGTCAAGATTCCAACGCCTCTGCGACGTGTCACGGATGGCGTCGATGAGATAGAGGCCAGTACTGACCGGCTGGACGGCGCGCTTGCGCAACTGAATGAGCGCTTTCCCGGCATCAAGGAACGGCTGTTCAACGATGAGGGAGAGTTGCATCGTTTCGTCAACATCTACGTCAATGGAGAGGACGTCCGATTCCTCAGCGGGCTGGCGACCCCCCTCAAAGAAGGCGACGAAGTGAGCATCGTCCCTGCCGTCGCGGGCGGCTAACTGCCCCACCACCTCTAGTCCAGACCCGGATCCGGCTCCCATTCATCAGACGTCTCTCTGCGTGCCCGCTCAACCTGAGACCGCGTCCACAATTCGCGTTGTTCCTCCCGAGCCTCCGGATCACTCGGCGTATAGGCTGCATGAAAATTTTGCCTGAACTGCGCGTATGTTCCCGTCTCGATGGCGGCGCGTGCATCTTCGAGCAATCGGTGTATGAATCGCAAATTGTGGATGCTCGCCAGGGAGTACGCGAGTAATTCCCTCGCCTTGAACATGTGCTGGATGTAGGCGGCGGAGTGCGTCTCACATGTTGAGCAATCGCAACCCGGCATCACCGGGCCAAGCTGTCGAGTGAAGCGCGCGTTCAGGATATCCACACGTCCCTGCGGTGTGTAGAGCGCGCCATTACGCGCCACACGCGTGGGGAGCGCGCAATCAAACGTGTCGATTCCCCGCGCAACACCCTCCACAATATCCTCCGGTGAACCGACTCCCAGAAGATGGCGGGGCATATGCATCGGGAGTAGGGGCGCGCAGACATCCACCATTCGCCACATGACTTCCTTCGGCTCGCCGAGGCTCAGCCCACCGATGGCCACACCCTGTGCTCCCGGGAGTCCAGCTATCACTCGCGATGATTCCGCCCGCAAGTCGGCCTCCGTTCCCCCTTGCACGATGCCGTAAAGAAGCCCCGCCCCAGGGTTATGCGCTCGCGCCGACCGTTCCGCCCAGAGATGTGTGCGCGCCAGGGCCCGTTCGACGTGAGCCCGATCTGCGCCGTGGGAAAGCGGCTGATCCAGGCACATGATCATGTCCGCGCCCAACCGTTCCTGCAACGCGACGGCTGATTCAGGAGACAAGTGAAACGGACGTCCATCAACATGAGACAGAAAAGTGACAGCCTCATCAGAAATGCGCAGTCGGTGCGCGAGTGACGTCATTTGGAACCCCCCGGAATCCGTCGCGATCGGCCGGTCCCATCCCATGAACCCATGCAATCCACCCGCCGCCTCGATGAGGTCAACACCAGGTCGCAGCGCCAGGTGATACGCATTACAAATGACCACCTGCCCACCCAGAGCGGCGACATCGGCCGGCCTAAGCGCCTTTACACTGCCCTGTGTCGCCACAGGAAGGAATGCCGGTGTCTGAATTTCACCATGTGCTGTGATGAGGATGCCTGTGCGCGGCCCGGCCGCGCCATCATCGCTCATCGGGCTGGTTACCCGGAAGTACGGGGCGACAGTGGACATGTCCTTATAGCGCAATCGGCAGATGAATCGGGGTCACGCGATTCCGGCGATAACCGTTGTGACGATCAGCGCTGTGAACAGCCCACACAACAGGGTATAGGACGCCGTCTTGAACCGTCGCCGCTGCGTAGCAGGGCTGAGCGATGGTCGTTCAAGCTGAATCGTTCCCCAAAGGTTATACAGTACAAACGCTCCGGCCATCACCCAGTACACGAGTCCCTGATCCGTCACACGTCCCATCGTGGCAACAAGAAGCACCAGCAGAAGCGCTAGGCTTAGAAATAGGAGACGTGCGCTTCTCCATGTTGTCCGAAGCGGAAAAATATCTATTCCTGCCTGCAGATAATCCGACCGATAAAACAGCATGATCGCCCATACATGGTGGATGACCCAAACACCGACAAAGGCACACAGAAGCCCGATCATCGCCCCAAACGATGGCTGGATAGCGAACCATCCTGCCGCCACCGGCGCCGCGCTTGAGATTCCCCCCAGAAAATGCGTCGCCTCCGTCTTGCGCAATGAGATAGCCGCCAGTGTTCCTGTTACGCCGGCGAGCGCGGCAAGTGGATGAACAAGGAAAGCGAGCGCTACCCCGAACACAACCCACGCCGCCGACCAGTACAATCCTCGCTCCGCCGGTGCAATTCGGCCGCTGGGAATACTGCGGCCTCGTGTCCGGTGCATTCGACCATCCAGCGCCCGATCCAAGTAGTTCGTCAGGCCGTTCGCCCCCCCGCTACCCAGGAAGATGGCCAGTGTGATGAGCGCTATCCGGCCTGATTCCGCAGCGTCTGCTCCGGATGCGATAACAGCCGATGCCGCCCCGAGAAAGGTCAGAAGAAGCGTGACGCGCGGCTTGAGAAGCTCCCAATACGCGATACTACTTGCCCGTAGCGCCGAGCCGGGAACCGACTGATTGATAAGCACCAACTCATCCTACGGCATGCCCCTGCCCCAATAAAGCGGACGCCTTGGCCTTGTGGTAAGACCCTCGCCCGCGCAGAAGCCTTAGTAACTGTCGTGTACACTGGAAAAGTAGGTCCAATTCGCGTCAGTGTTTGGGGGAGGCGCTCCATGCGCAAGTTGCTGTTTCTCGTTTTTGCTCTTGTGGTGATGACCGGTTCGTTGGCAGTGATGGCATGTAGCGACGGAGGTGGCTCTGACACTGTCGTGAAAGTGACTATGCAGGACGTCGGCGAGGGGTATGTGCTTACACCCGATCGGACGAGCGTCCCCGCGGGAAACGTTAAGTTCGAAGCCACGAACGACGGCCTGATTGAGCATGAGCTCCTCGTTCTGAAGTTCAGCGTGACGGACACAGCCCCGGGCAACATACCCCAAAACGACAGCCCCAGAGAGCTCATTGAAGAAGAGTCCGGCGAAACCGCATACATCGTCTCTCCGGATGGGACTCGCATTGGTCAGATCATCGGAGAAATAGAACCTGAAGACCTCCAGTCTGGCCAAGTGAATGATGTCACCTTTGATCTCGAGGCTGGCGACTACGCCCTCCTCTGCAACATCGAGACTCACTATGAGCTCGGAATGTGGAGCGCATTCACGGTTACATAGCCCGTAAGGCTCCCCTTCAAGCAGACAACTTGCTCAAAGTGCCAAACCGAATCCCCGCCACGCCCAAGCGTGGCGGGGATTCCTTATTTTCTCTGCGCCGCCGCCAATCTCTCCAGATCTCCCGGCGACCGTATGCCCCGAACTGCACGTAGAAATGTGGCTGTGGAGTCGGCCATGTTACGAACAGCTATCAGCTGTCCATAGATTGGGCTGACTGGGCTGCCTGCCGGTGAGTCTGCGTAACTCCCATGAAACGCGAAGTAGGCTTGGTTGATCTTGCGAATCCGGTATCCGTGATTCTCATTGAGTAGGACACGCCGATCTTCCATATACGCCTCCGCCTCCTCAATCTGGCCCTCTTCCAGCAGGCGGTCCACCTCCATCCGTGTCTCTCGCATAAATTCAGTGAAGTTCAATACGCCACTCTCTCGCTGGGGAGCCCCTGCGGGCTCTGGAACGCGAAACAGCGGTGGTGAAAGCCCCAACGCCAAAGCTGTCGTCTCCGCAGCGACCATGTTTGCGACCGTCTCGTTGATGGTCGTCATCTCTCCGCTTGCGGAATACCTGCGCCCCAATGGGTAGAAAAAGAGATAGTGATGTACCCACTCATGCAAAATGATCTGCACCGTAAACTCTCGTGTGGACGTCGCCTTGACCAATGCCGGGTACGTGCCCAACCCCCCGATGGTCTCCACAATCGCCGAAACGCCCTTCTTTTCCAACGCGTCCTCTAACCGCAGGATCTCCTGCCGGGAAATATCAGACCGCAGCGGCAGCGATTCCAAAATCTTGATGCGGTCACGTGGCGATACGATCAACGCTCGTGGAAGCTCCTCCATGACGAAGGAAAGCGGAGGGAAAACGATCTCGCCCACCAGCGGCAAATCGGAAGTCAGCCCGGCCGAATACATCGCGCGTGACGTCATCCCGTGCAGCGCCCCCACCGCAAGAGGTCTAAGCTCCGCCAGTTCACCTTCGGCTTCCGCCTGTTCCGATAGCGCAGTGCCCAATTCGCTGTCATGCGCGGAACGTGTCGCCAACAGCCACTCGACCCGTGCATTCGCCTCACGCAGTCGCGCGGACTGCTCAAAGTAGTCATCGATGGCGCCAGGGTCTTTGGGAGGGATGGTCAGGGCGGCAAGGATGTCCGGAACATGAAGCCCCTCCCACAAAGCGATGTTGAAACTCTGGTGGGCGGCAGATGCGCGAATGCTGGCAATGATGTCGCCTGCGGGCGCAAGACAGCCTGGCAGTGCCAACGGGGTAATGAAAATGAGTGCGGCTGCACTGATCGTTCGAAATGACAGCGCATGGATGTACCGCATGCGGAAAGTATAGGAGCGCCGCGTTGAGACACGAGAATACCTGCCGTAGAATGATGCGATAATTCAACCGGACGTCTCTGACCAACCGGTAGGGGGGAATAGGAATGCAGACGTACTCGACAACCGACATTCGGAACATTGTGCTTGTGGGTCACAACGGTGACGGCAAGACCACACTCGCAGAGCGGCTGTTGTTTCGGTCAGGCGCATTGAGCCGGATGGGAAAGATCGACGATGGCACGACTGTCTCCGACTATGAACCGGAGGAAGCCCGCCGTGGAGGCTCTGTCAACCTCTCCGTCCTCCCCATGGAATGGAACGGCAAGAAACTCAATCTGATTGACACGCCCGGCTATATGGACTTCCTTGGTGAACTGCTGAGTGGCCTAATCGTTGCCGATACGGCCCTCATCGTCGTGGACGCCTCAACCGGCCTGCAGGTCGGCACGGATATGGGATGGAAAAGGGCGGCGGAACGTGGCTTACCGCGCCTGCTTCTCCTCGGAAAGATGGATCGTGAAAACGCCGATTACGACACGCTGCTTGCCACGGCACGTGCGCGCTACGGCAATGGCTGTGCTCCTATCCTTGTACCCATCGGGGCGGGCGATTCTTTTCGCGGCGTCGTGGACGTGCTGAGCCGGATAGCCTACCTGGAAGACGGTACAACTGCAGACGTGTCTGATGATTTTGGAGTCAACGTCGACGCGTACCGAGAGCAGGTTATCGAGGCCATCGCAGAAGCCGATGACGAAATCGCCACGAAATACCTTGAAGGCGAGGAAATCAGTGATGAGGAGGTGGTGGCAAAACTGCGCGCCGGCGTGGAATCAGGTGATGTCTTTCCTGTGTTGGCGTTCTCCGGGCAGGCAGGCGCGGGTTCAGACGCCCTGCTCAATGTGCTCGCCGAATTGACTCCGAGCCCTGCCGATGCGGCCATACCGATCTCGCAGGCCTCGTCGGGCGAGAGTGCCGCCGTCACACCGGATCCGGATGGCCCACTCGCCGCGCTTGTCTTCAAGACTACGGCAGACCCCTTCGTCGGCAAGCTTTCCTACTTCCGGGTCCAATCCGGCACCTTGCACTCCAATAGCCAGGTGTGGAACACGGCTCATGACCAGCAGGAGCGCATCGCCCAAATTATCGTGCCCATTGGCAAGGAACACGTAAATGTCGATAGCCTTGCTCCTGGCGAAATCGGCGCCGTTGCGAAGCTGAATGTGACACGCACTGGCGACACGCTCTCGACACGGGAAGCCGGGATTGTCCTGCCCACGCTGACCTTCCCTGAGCCGATCTTTGACGTCTCTGTGGAGGCCAAAACCAAGGTTGACCAAGACAAGATGGGGCCTGCTCTGGCAAGGCTCTTGGAGGAAGACCCAAGCCTCAAGATGAACCGTGAAAGTGAAACCCACCAGGTCATCGTTTCCGGCCTGGGCGATTCCCACATTGACGTCGCCATGCAGAAGCTCCATCGCAAGTTCGGTGTGGAAGTGGAGGTTGGAACACCCAAGGTTCCCTATCGCGAGACCATTCGCATTTCAACGCGCGCCGAATACAAGCACAAGAAACAGACAGGCGGACACGGCCAATACGGTCACGTCGTCTTGGAACTGGAACCACTCCAGCGCGGCGAAGGTTTTAAGTTCGGTGACAAGGTCGTTGGCGGCTCCGTGCCAAAGAATTTCATTCCAGCAGTTGAAAAGGGCATCCGTGACACGCTGCCGGAGGGCGCGGTGGCCCACTACCCTATCGTCGACATGCGGGCAGTTCTGGTCGACGGCAGCTTCCATCAAGTCGATTCCTCTGAGATGGCATTTAAGATCGCTGCCTCCACCGCCCTCAGACACGGCATCCAGCAGGCACAACCCATCCTGTTAGAACCCGTCATGACGCTGGAAATTGTGACGCCCGAGGATTTCACCGGCGATGTGATTGGGAACCTCAACTCCAAGCGCGCACACGTGCAGGGCATGAACACGGAGAATGAGATGACAACGGTGCAGGCGGAAGCGCCGATGGCAGAAGTGTTACGTTACGCCACGGAGTTGCGCTCCATGACCCAAGGCCGGGCCTCCTATACGATGCGCTTCTCCCATTACGATGAGGTTCCTCAGCACCTCGCCCAGAAAATCATCGGGGAGAGCCCAGGGTCCTAACGCGCTACAGAACTGGTACGAGAAAAGAAAGTGCCCGCCGCAACCCACGGGTTGCGGCGGGCACTTTGTGGTTTCTACGATTTCTGATGCCGCTGCCGTTCCTTAGCCCGCCATCAACTTACCGACTTCCTCGATGAGCGCCGGCAACACCTGCTTATAATCGCCAACAACGCCGAATCGTGCCTCGCTGAAGATGTTGGCTTCCGGATCCCGGTTGATGGCGACGATGTTCTTGGAGCCGGAACAGCCCGCCAGATGCTGACTTGCGCCGGACAGCGCAATCGCGAAATACACATCCGGCGAGACCACCCGGCCCGTTATGCCAATCATCAAATCCTGCTCGCAGTAGCCGGAGTCCGTCGCCGCGCGTGTCGCGCCCACTGCGGCCTGGGGAAGCAATTTCTGCAGCTTATACAACTCGTTGAAGCCCGATTCGTCCCCCATGCCACGACCGCCGGTGACCACAATTGTCGCGTCCTCCAGACGGATACCCTCAACCTGGGCGTCCGCATGCTGGACGAATCTGGAACGCACGGAACTGGCATCAAGACCGACGTCCACATTCACGGTGCTTCCGGACCGGCCGCCCTGCGGCTCGGCGCCGTCATACGCTTTCATATGGACGGTCGCGATGGCGGGCAGCTTGGGAAATGACACGACCTGCCGAAACTGCCCCCCGGCAACGGACCGAGCAGCCTGCAACTGCCCATCCACGATACTTAGGCCAGACGTATCTGACGCAATTCCCGTCTGCAACCGCACCGCCAGATATGGCCCCAGGTCCCGTCCGTTCGGCGTATGGCCAATCAGAATAATCCGTGGATTGGCCTGCTGCGCGATGGCAATGACAGCTGGTGTGTACGTCTCATTCAGGTAGTTGGCGAACTGGTCTCCATCTACGACGTAAACAGTGTCTGCACCAAGGTCAATGATCTCCTGGGCGCGGGGCCCAATCCCACTGCCAATCAGCGCAGCGGAAATCGGCTCGCCAAGGTCAGCGGCTAGCCCCTGCGCTGCTGACATCAACTCGTTCGTAATTGAGCGCAAGGAACCATCCTCGCCCGTCTCGACAACCATAAGAATGCCGCTCTCACCGGCCATCTGTCATTCTCCTACTCGCTCTCTTCACTACGGAAACTACCCTCATACAGAGCCGTCGACTAAATCAGTCGTTCCTCCCGCAACCGCAAGGCCAGAGCCTTTGCGGCCTCGGCAGGCGTATCTCCCTCGATCATCTCGACATTTGCTGACTTCTCCGGCGCGAACAGATCAACGACCGACGTGAATGGGTCCGCCACGTCCATCGCATCCAGATCACCCTTGCCCCACACGGTGGGTTCCACGCGCCGCGCGGCCATAATGCCCCGCATTGTCGCGTATCGAGGCTGACCCAGCTCATTTGAAACGGTTACAAGAGCCGGAAGCCTAGCCGCCACCCTGTCAATACCGTCATCAACAATGCGGTCGATCTGTACTTCATCCCCGTTTACTTCGATCGCAATCGCATTCGTCAGAACCGGCACATCCAGAATAGCCGCCAGCGCCGTCGCGACTATCCCCTGGTCGAGGTCAGAAGATTGCCTTCCTGACAGAATCAGATCGAAGTCACCAATCTTGCGAATCGCCGCCGCGAGGGCTGACGCGACGGTTACAGGGTCGCCGTTCGGCAGGTCTGGATCCTGTACCAAATACAGATCATCCGCACCCATCGCAAGCGGCCGCTTGATTACATCGAGGACATGACTCTCGCCGAGACTAACCACGCTTACCGTCGTATCAGAAACAGCTTCCTTCACACGCAGGGCCGCCTCCGTCGCGTAGTTGTCATAATCGCTCACAGCTGCCGGCACGCTCGGCGCAACGGCCACTCTTTTTGCGGCGCGATCCGCTGTGAACGAACTCTGCGGCGCCTCAGGATCAGGCACCTGTTTTACGGTTACGATGACGCGCATGCATACCCCCACACTCGATTCTTTGGCATGAAAATGCCCCCATACAGAGGCAATCAATGTATAGCATTCCCCCGCGAATAGTGTCAAATTGCGTGAACGTGGAGGGCACCATGCGCGCGCCATCTTTCGACCGCCAGTCTCAGCCATCCGTGCTATACTGCCCCGGACGGCGGATCGTGTAGGCAAAACTGGCCAGGAGGGGCTACTCCGTGACCCCCGAGAAGGAATTTCTCTGGACGATTGGTGACCTCAAATGGATTCTGTTTGCCCTTGCCGGCCTCACGGTTTCCTACATCTTCTTTCGACTCTATCAGCGTGCGCAGCTTTGGAAACTTGGACAACCCACTGACCGACTTGGCAACCCCGTAAACCGTGGCCTCGCCTTCGCTCGGCTGCTTGTCACCCAGGGCTACGGCCACGAGAGATTCATGCGAGACCGTTACGGCGGTCTCATGCACCTGCTTATCTTTTGGGGTGCGTCCATGCTCTTCCTCGGCACCACCGTCGGCACGCTTGAAGAAGAGATCCTCTACCCCCTCTCACACCGTGACATCATCCCCTGGCCCGTTGGCAATTGGTACCTCTACTCATCACTCGCGTGGGACATCGGCGGACTCATGGCGCTCACCGGCCTTGCCATGGCCATCTTCCGCCGCTCCGCCATCCAAAAGCCCCATTCTCCCGGCCTTCTCGACGACAAAATTATTCTCGGGTTGGCCATCCTCCTTGTCTTCCAGGGATTCGCATTGGAAGGACTGCGCCAGCTGGGCGATACGTCCCTCGGCGTCGAATACTTGAACCATCCAGATTGGTCGATATGGTCCCCAGGTGGATTCGCGTTCGCCTCGTTCTTCTATGAGGTCCTGAGCGTGCGCCCGGACACTGCGGAGACGATCTACCGAGGTCTCTGGTGGGGGCACTCATTCACGGTGCTGTTCTCCTTGCTCTACGCCGCGGTGACGCTATCCAAGTTCAGCCACACGTGGATTTCTCCCGCCAACTGGTTCTTCCGTAACCTTGAGCCTCGCGGCAAGTTGCAGGCCATTCCCAACCTTGAGACGCGAGAGACCTTTGGCGCGGCAACCTTGACCGATTTCACATGGAAGCAGTTGATGGACGGCGACGCCTGCACCCGCTGCAGTCGTTGCACGGACAACTGCCCCGCCAGCATAACCGGCAAGACACTCTCCCCGATGATGGTTATTCAAAACCTGAAGGGTTACGTCGGCTCCTACGGCCAAGCACTTTACGAGGCAGGAGGGGATGAATCTCAGGTCGATGCGGACCTGATCAAGGCCCCGGCCGGTGAAGTCGTTGAAGAGGAAGACCTTTGGTCATGTGTGACGTGTGGCGCATGCATGGAGGCCTGCCCTGTCTTCATTGAGCACGTTCCGACGATCATCGAAATGCGCCGCGCCCTCGTCATGAATGAGGGACGGCTGCCAGAAACGGCAGAGGCGGCTCTGCGCAGCCTGGAGACGCGCGGCCACCCCTGGAGCGGCATGAGCCGCACCCGCACGGAGTGGACTGAAGGCATAGAGGTTCCCCTCATGTCTGAAGTGGAAAACCCGGAGGAGATTGAAGTTCTCTACTGGGTGGGCTGTGCGGCGTCGATGGAGGATCGCTCCATGCGCATCGCGCGCGCCACGGGCCGCATCCTCATCAAGGCCGGCATCAAGTTCGCCATTCTGGGGGATGAAGAGTCATGCACCGGAGATCCGGCGCGTCGCATCGGCATGGAGTATCTGTTTCAGCTGCAAGCCCAGCAGAATGTCGAGACCCTTGATCGCTATGGCGTCAAAACAATCGTGACAACGTGCCCACACTGCTTCAACACCATCGCAAATGAGTACCCACAGTTCGGCGGCAACTACCAGGTCATGCACCATACGCAATACCTGCAGAGCCTTGTCGCGTCCGGTCGGCTTTCCCTAGACCCAACGCAGAACGGCGCGACGTTCGGTACAGTCACGTACCACGATCCCTGCTACCTTGGCCGACACAACGGCGTCTATGATGCGCCGCGAGAGGTTGTGGACAGCATCCCCGGTGTGGATAGAGTGACGGAAATGGGAATGCACCGAAATCGTGCCTTTTGCTGCGGCGCGGGCGGCGGTCATATGTGGATGGAAGATGGCCCGGGCAAAGAGAAGATCAACCACCGACGCACGCGCCACGCCATTGAGGCCGGCGCTGATGTCATCGCCACCGCATGCCCATTCTGCGCCCAGATGTTTGAGGACGGCGTGCGCGTGACGGGCCAGGACGAAAATATGCGTGTCCTGGACCTTTCAGAGATGATTGTTCAATCCATCGGCGAGGCGGAGCCCCCTCAAACGAACGTCGTTGCGGACGCCGATTAACCGCGGTGCCCTCTGTTGTTCTGAGCGCAGCGAAGAGTCCATGTACCCATCGCCGCAGGGGAGGACGATTATGGGAGCCGCTGGAAAATGGGCACCGGACCGCGGTGGCAGATGCCCCCTGCCCTGACACCCCCATATCTGCTTATAATGGTCCTGTGAAATTGTTCACCTTGCCAGAACCGATCATTGCGCGGCGGACCCTGTAGTGCGGCTGCCCCACATCATGAGCTATCAGAGACAGCCACGTCGCGAAGGCGACAGTGAACTGGATGAGCTTCTGCGTCCTGTTCGCGAATTCCTTGCGCGCCTCACTGGCAGGGACGGTGATGGCCAGGGTGGTGACGCTCCGAGTGGGGGGGCTGGTGGCCAGCGCCCATCGATTCCCATTTCGCGAATAGCCGCAATTCTCGGAGCCCTGATTGTTCTCATCTGGCTTGGCTCCGGTATCTACATCGTCAATCCCGGTGAAGTCGCCATCGTCCGGACCTTCGGTGCTTGGAATGGAGCCCAGCAGACGGAGGGCATTCACTGGCGCGTTCCTTGGCCTGTTCAGAGAGCCGATATCCTTAGCGTCCAGCGCGTTCAGAGTTTGGAACTCGGGTTCCGAAGTCTGGGGGAAATCGGCTCCGGAGAGGGCTCCGTTAAAAGGCCGGTGGAATCCCGGATGATTACCGGCGACGAAAATCTCGTCGATGCGCAACTCGTCGTTCAATACCGCATTCGTGATGCTGGTGCGTTTCTCTTTAATGTGAAGGACCCAGGTGGGCAGCCTGATCGGGAAACACTGCGAGATGCAACAGCCTCCGCTTTGCGACAGGTCGTCGGCCAGAGGCCAATCGATGATGTCCTGACGACGGGTAAGGATAGCGTGCAGGTCGAAACGCAGGCTCTCTTGCAGCGCTTGCTCGATGACTACGGCACCGGCATTCAGGTCATCAACTTGCAGCTCCAGGATGTGCAGCCGCCTGATGACGTTCAGGAGGCGTTCAAGGATGTCATTAGTGCGCGCGAAGATCGTTCGAGGTTCATCAATGAGGGCCAAGCGTACCGCGAAGATATCGTGCCACGCGCACGCGGTCAGGCTGCCCGGACCGTTCAAGCCGCCGAGGCATTCAAGGTCGAGCGAATCCGCGAGGCGACGGGTAACGCTAACAGGTTCCTCGAACGACTGCGTGAATATCGTAACCACCCTGAGGCAACACGCCAGCGCCTCTACATCGAGATGATGCAACGCATCCTGCCGAAGGTGGAAGTTGTTGTCGTGGACGATGAGATCGGCTCCAACGCTCTGCCGTTCCTCCCCCTGACCGATCCGCAAGGCGCCGGGGGATAGGCCATGACAAGGTTGCTCGGATTTGCCCTTGCGTTCTCGGCCGTAGCCATTCTCATTCTCTTTGGACAGAGCATCTACGTCGTGGATGAGACCGAGCAGATTATCATCACCCGCCTCGGCGAATATCGCCGAGAGGCGACAAGCCCGGGCCTTTACATGAAGGCTCCGTTCGTGGAATCAGCGCATCGAATCGAAAAGCGCCTCCTTCGGTTCGACTCTGAGCCGTCCGAATTCCTCACCGCCGAGAAGAAAGCCCTCATCATCGACTCATATGCCCGTTATCGCATCATCAACGCCCGCCAATTCTTTGAAGTTGTCCGAACTGAACTTGGGGCACGCGGCAGACTCGAAGCTATCATCGCCTCCGAGATTCGCGAAGAAGTTGCCACCCACGATCAGATCGAAGTGATTCGCGACAACCGCGAATCACTGATGCGCAACGTGACGCAACGAAGTGATATCAAGGCCCGTGAATTTGGAATATCCGTAGTGGACGTCCGAATCGTTGGCGCCGACTTCCCTCCGGAGGTTGCAAACAGCGTCTATGATCGGATGCGCAGCGAGCGGCTGCGAATTGCCAACCGCTTCCGTGCCGAAGGCGACGAGGAGAAGGCAAAGATCGAGGCGGAGGCAGATCTTGAGCGAGCGCAGATTCTCGCTGAAGCTAATGAGAGCGCGCAGACCCTTCGTGGTGAAGGTGAAGCGCAGGCTATCGCCACGCAGGGCCGCGCCATCGACACCGATCGCGAATTCTACAACTTTGTCCGTACATTAGAAGCTTATGAGGCATCAATGGGCGCAGGTACGACCCTCATCCTGCCGCTGGATTCAGACTTCTATCAGTTCCTGACGGACGTCTACCCAATCGGCGACGATCGTCGTACTGACTAGCCGCCTGTACTCACCCTACTTGACCCCGCCGGGCAGTCCGGCAATAGCGTGCAGGAATCACACAGCGGCCTTCGCGTTGTGCACACACCCTTCCCGTGCGCCACAAACAGGGCGTGATACTCGTTGAATAAGCCCGCGTCTCTTGGCAGCGCCTCATGAAACAGTGTCTGCGCCTCTCCATACGTCAAGCTGTCCTCTGCATCAATTATTCCCAGCCGTCCCAGAATCCGCATCGTGTATGCATCGATGACGAAACTCGGCAGGTTGCCAGCATATAAGAGCATGGAATCCGCAGTCTCCGGACCGATCCCGTGCACGGATAGCAACTCCTCGCGCAGCTCATGTGGTGGGCGTGATGCGAAGAGGGAGCCGATATCATCCTTCTGCTCGCCAAGATAATCTCCAAGTTCGCGTAGTTTTCGTGCCTTGGCATTGAAATAACCCGATGGACGAATCAACTCGGCCAGTTCACTGAGTGGGCGCGTCCTCAGAGCCTCCGGATGCAACGCACCCGCCTTCTTGAGTGCCGTTATCGCCTTCTCAACATTTGACCATGCCGTGTTCTGCGTCAGGATCGTGCCGACCATCACCTCAAACGGCGCTTCCGCCGGCCACCAATGTTGCTCGCCATATGCGTCAAAGAGCCTGGTGTACAGATCGTCCAATCTAAGAGCCATTGCGTTTGTCCTGCCTGGCCTGTTCCTCACGAACAAGCCGTCCACCAAGGCCACGCGCCTCCGCGAGCGCCTCCGGCCTTGCCATCACGTCGGTTGGCCGCACCAAGCCGGAAACAAGGAGTCGAGCCGCCTCCAGGAAATGCATGCTGACAAGCCACGATCGCGTGGCTTGTACTGCCCCGTCGAACTCTGACGGATCATCCCGCTCTGCTGAGGCGATGATGAGCGCTCTGCCCGTCTCGTTGTCACGTCGCAAGTGGTGGCCCATCTTGTACTTGCGCACCCACAACGGCTGCGTGCGATCGTAAAGCGCCTTTGTCTGCGCGGGAACGCCGCGAAAGGTCACCGGAAACGCGATGTAGATTAGGTCCACTGTCCGCAACTGTGCGTACAGACCCTGCATATCATCCAAGACAGTGCAGATACCGGTGGGCAGGCAGTCCTCTGATTGGGGGCATATACAGGGCCTAATCAGAAGGTCCAACAGGCGGATGAACTGCGTCTGCGCGCCTGCATCCTCTGCCCCTGCGAGCGCCTGCTCCAAGAGGCTCTCGCTGTTGCCGCCGCGGCGCGTGCCACCCGCTATTCCCAGTACTGAAATCGCCACCTTCCAAGTATAGGCGCCGTATGGTCTGGCCCGTGGGGTACGATGACAGAGAAGGCAATAACCTCAAGCGGGAGGTGGCAATGGCAACAGCCCCACCACGTTTTCGGGAAAGACTGCGGCAGGCCAGTGAGCGAAACAACTCCCTCCTCTGCGTTGGCCTCGACCCGGATCCGGCCGAACTCGCCGGACGCGACCTAACCGGCTTCTGCCGCGCAATCGTGGACGCCACTATCGATCTCTCCTGCGCGTTCAAACTCAATCTCGCGTTCTATGAGGCCCACGGCTCGGTGGGTTACGCCGCAGTGGAGAACATCGTCGATCACATCAACGGGCGCGTTCCGGTCATCGGTGATGCCAAGCGGAATGACATTGGCAACTCTGCGCGCTTTTACGCCAAGGGCCTCTTCGAAACAATTGGGTTTGACGCCATCACCGTCAATCCCTACCTGGGGCGAGACAGTCTTGCGCCATTCCTCTCCTACACAGACCGAGGCGTGTTCATCCTCTGCCGAACATCCAACCCTGGCGGTCAGGACGTTCAGGGACTGACGACAACCTATGGTGGTGCGAAAATGCCACTCTATGAGGCGATTGCGCACCTGATTACGACGTACGACACAAATGGAACCATTGGCATCGTCATGGGAGCGACATACCCAACCGAAGCAAAAACGGTTCGCAAAATCTGTCCAGACATGCCGTTCCTCGTACCGGGAGTTGGGACTCAAGGCGGTGACCTCAAGTCCGCCCTTGATTCCACACTGGATGCGGCGAACGGTGGTGTGCTCATCAATGCCTCGCGTGGCGTGCTCTACGCCTCCACAGGCAAGGATTTTGCCGAGGCTGCGCGCGCAGCGGCAGAGGACATTCGCTCACGCATAGAGGCTGCTCGTTCCTCTGACTAATCAGCCTCTCAGACTGCTTCTATCAGCGACAGCACTACCGTCACGGACACCAAGCTGGCAAGTGTTCCTGCCACGACAATCCCGCTTGCCAGCTCCGGCCTACCCTTGTATTGCGTCGCTAGGATGATGGTCAGTACGGCGGTTGGCATTCCCGCCACGACGATCAACACTTTGGACGTGAGGTCGTCGAATTGGAGCAGCTGAACCAATCCATACGCAACAGCGGATGACACAATCAGGCGAATGGCAACGACACCCGCGATGGCCTGCACTCCAGCCAGTGCGCGCGCCGACGCCAACTGGATGCCGAGGACGATCAACATTGCGGGAATCGCTGCATCGCCGAGGATCTGCGCTGGCCGCAGGATAGTATCTGGGAGCTCGACGGAAAACGTGCTCACGATGAGGCCCAGAACCGCCGCGTAGCTGGTAGGTAATTTGGCGACGGTCAGAAACGAACCGAGCAGATTTGATTCGGACCGTGACGCAATGAATGCGCCCACGGTCCACGCCAGAATCGCCTGCGTGACGAAGAACACAACGGCGATGGCCAATCCCTCACTGCCGAATGCAAAAAGCGCGACGGGCAGGCCGTAATTGCCCGCGTTCATAAAAAGCGCTCCGATGACATACGTCGTATGGGCATCTTGCGGGATGCGCGTTACGCGGAGCGCGACGCTGGCAATGATGTACAGAGACGCAAGGAGCAAAAGGCTGAAGACCGCAATACGGGCAAGATCCGCCAGCGGAACGGGTGTGGTCACCAGGCCGCTAAACACCAGCGCGGGGCTGAAGATATACAGGATGACTTGGCTCAGAGGTTCGGGCGAGATTGGCCTGAATCGGTGTACAAGCGCGCCGATGCCCGCCATGAGGAAGACGGGAAGGACGACACTCGTGAAAATGTTCAGAAAATCCATACAGTTCTCTTGAGGAAACGCTTTACTCGCGTGCTCTTCTCTCTGGCACGATGCTATCGTGTCGGCAAGCGCGACAGAGAGTGGCCGCTGTCAATTGATTCGGCGCCGCTCAGTTAAGACGATGCGTCTCCGCCGACACGTGCACGGAGGAGGTTCGGCAGCTCCGCAAGCGATCGAATAACATGCGTTTGGCCGAAGCCTTCGAAGACGTTGTCCCTGTCCAATAGAACCGGCATGATCCCCGCGTCCGCCGCGCCCTGCACGTCGGCGTAGGGTTGATCCCCAATATGGATAGCCTCGTCCGCCCGTACTCCGGCGCGATCCAGCGCCTCAGCAAAAATGCGAGCGTTCGGCTTCGCCACACCAACCTCCTCCGATGTGACTGCGAAGGACAGATACTCGGCGATGTCGAGATCAAGCAATACCTGAGCAAGGCCACCCTCGAAGTTCGTGACAACACCAACGAAGTAGCCCTCCTGGCACACGGCCTTCAACATCGGGACGACATCAGGAAAAAGCACGAATTCCTGTCGCATTCCCAGAACCCGCTCAACAATGCGATTCGCAGTTTCAAGGTCGACTGTCACTCCGGCCTCGTCCAACAGAAGCATTTCGTATCGTACCCAGAACTCCCGGACCTGTTGAGGAGAACGCCGCCCCAGCGGCAGGTTGCCGTTCTCTTGGGAAAGGAAGTGGTCAGCGGTGGGGTATGCGCGGCGGATTGCGTCAGCATCGATGGGGATGCCGAACTCCAAACATGCTGTGGCCTGGATATGCTCACGCATCGGTTCAAATCGGACAATGGTGTTATAGAAATCTAAGGAGATCGCTTTAATGCGTGGCATCGCCCCGTCATCCTACCATCGCACCCGACGGAGAGAGGAATTCTGCCTATGCTGCCCAGGGGCGTATACGGCTTGACCACCCGGCGTCAAGAACGTAGCATGGCGCAGTCTGGTGGCTGCGGGGGAAGAGCGGAGCACTCGCCACGGACACCGCAAGATTCCTCCGGATGCCCCCGTATTCCCGCCAGAACCATGTATCCGGAACAGGGGGTTGCGATGAATTCCAGCCTGATCAGCAAGATCGAGAAGGCGCGGAAATACGCCGAGGAACGGGATGAACGGCTCCGCTTCGAGTCATTTCGCGTCCACATCCAAGGTGACAACAGTCGGCATGTGGTCGAGTTGACGAACGGCGTATTTTCTTGCGACTGCGATTTCTTTGTGGGCTGGAGCTCTTGCAGTCATGTTATGGCTATCGAGCGGGTGCTGGGCGGAACGATTCCGGAGCCGCCTTCGCCGGAACGCCGATAGCGATCAGTCCTGTAGTAACTTCATACCCGCCCACTTTCGGAGTCAAAGTGGTGCTTGAGTCGTCGGTACGTCTGCTCCAGGCTTTCTGGCAATACTTTGGTATTTCCCAGCACGGGGAGAAAATTCGTGTCGCCGTTCCAGCGGGGAACGACGTGCAAATGCAGGTGGCCGGGCACACCGGCACCCGCCGAATGGCCAAGATTCATGCCGATGTTGAATCCATCCGCACCATACTCAGCAGTGAGAATCCGTACACCTCGCTGAGCGAGATTCCACATTTCTGTACCTGCCTCCACGGGCAGACTCCCAAAATTGGCGCCGTGCGCGTACGGAGCGATCAGCAGGTGCCCCGTGTTGTACGGATACAGATTTAGGATGATGTACGCGTGGATAGCGCGGTGGAGGATGTAGGTTGCATCGTCCGTACGAAGCGCGGGATTTTCACACAGAAAACAATCCGGCTGCGTGCCTTCTTTCCCTTGACTACTCGCTTGGCCTGTCACAAATTCCGCTCTCCACGGAGTCCAGAGGCGTTCCATGGGTTTGGTTCACCAAAGTCCTACAGGATCTGCACAGTGGGCGGTGGTGCGTCCAGCTGCTCTAGGAATGCACCAATGGTGTTGACCGGCAGCATGCAGACGAAATTCTCGCAGACATAGGCCGTCGCCTTACCACCAATCATCGAGCGGCCATCCAGGACAGGCAGATCGTCCCACTCCAGAGCCTCGTCTGGTGTAGCCGCAATAACGATCTTGTTCGGCATATAGCGGGAATAGAGAGCATGCAGCAGTTCGCGCATGTCACTTTCAGCCTTGATGCCGATGAGTGCGATTTCTTTGGAGGATCCGATGGAGAAATCCAGGGCAGCAAGCCAGTGCCCTACGGCGGTTGGATAGCGCGACATGTACATGTGCACACTACGCAGTGACCGGTTGGCAATGTCACGGTAACGCGCACTCCCCGTCAACAAATGCAGTCGCAACAACACTTCCGTGGCGGTCGCTCCACCAGAGGGTGTCGCGTTATCCAGCACAGTTCGGGGACGCACGGGCAATGAGTCTGCGTCTCTGCCCGTGTCATAGAAGAGTGAACTGTCTTCATCCCAGAAGAGCTCGATCATGCTTTCCGCAAGCGACACGGCCTCATCCAGCCAGCGGCGCTCAAAGGTTAGCTCAAAGAGTGATAGCAGGCCGGAGGCGAGGTTGGCGTGATCCTCGAGATAGCCTGGAATACGTGCCTCACCGTCCTTGAATGTACGGAGCAGGCGACCTTCCGGTGTGCGCATTTCCTCGACCAAGAAGGTGGCCTGCCGCTCTGCAGCGGCTACGTAGTCCGCCCTGCGAAGCGCGGCGGCTGACTCAGAGAGCGCGCGCAGCAACAGGCCGTTCCAGCCAGTAAGAATTTTCTCATCGCGCGCTGGCCTCACGCGCCTATCGCGAGCGGCCATGAGTGCCACATGCGAGCGCGTCAGTACTGTCTGCACATCGTCCGCAGACATGCCGTGCCGTATCGCCAACTCATCGTCAGAAATGGCACGGCTGAGGACAGACGAGACGCTGTCTTCAAAATTGCCGTCTGTCGTTACACCATACGCCTCGCAGAACAGGGCGGCATCAGGGCCGGTGAGCACGTGGCCTATCGCGGCCTGCGTCCACACATAGAACCTGCCTTCCTCGTCCTCACTGTCAGCGTCAAGCGTGGAATAAAATCCTCCCCCTGGAGCGACCATCTCCCTCAGGAGGAAGTCGATTGTATTTTCGACAATGGCGCGGAAATCCTCGCGCCTGGTGAGTTGCCATGCGTGGAGATACACACTCAGAAGCAGGGCGTTGTCGTAGAGCATTTTTTCAAAGTGCGGCACAATCCACCGTGCGTCCGTGCTGTAACGATGGAATCCGCCTCCTAGCTGGTCATACAACCCGCCTGCCGCCATTCGTTCCAACGTGGTCTCAAGCATGGTGCGTGCGTCATTGCTTTCGTCCATGAACGTGTACCGCATCAAGAATTCCAGCAGCATTGGCTGAGGGAACTTGGGCGCGGTCATGAAGCCGCCATTCACAGCATCAAAGTTGTTACGCATCTGCTTAAATGCCTCGGTGAGCAGGTCTTTGGAGAGCAGGGAGTCCTGCCCGCTGGAGGCTATGGTGGCATGGCGCAGATGCTCAACGATGTTCTGCCCTGCCTGTTTGATTTCGCCTTTTCTCGCCGTATACGCTTCCATCACGGTTGTCAGGATGCGCGGGAAGCCGGGCATGCCGGGTCGATCCTCAGGCGGATAGTATGTGCCGCCGAAGAATGGGAAACCGTCCGGTGTCAGGAAGACACTGAGGGGCCAGCCGCCGTGTCCGGACAGCGCCTGCACTGCGTCCATGTACATGGAGTCAATATCCGGACGTTCCTCCCGGTCCACCTTTATTGAAACGAAGTTCTCATTGAGCAGACGTGCAGTGCTTTGATTCTCGAACGACTCTCTCTCCATGACATGGCACCAGTGGCAGGATGAGTAGCCGATACTCAGAAATATCGGCACATCTCGTTCTTGTGCCGCCGCGAGCGCATCCTGTCCCCAGGGATACCAGTCAACTGGATTGTGCGCATGCTGGAGTAAATACGGGCTTGCTTCATTAATCAGGCGGTTCGGCACTTTATCACCCTACCGTATTTGCGGGATTGCGCAGTAAACCCGCTCTCTTTTGGATGGCGGCATCCTGGCGTGCCATTCAGTCCGACTCACCTTGCGACCATTCCCACAGGGCAGGCTTGATGCGCTCCAACATCAGAATGCCTTTACGCGTATCACTCGCCAGGCGAGCGGGATCGCTCTTTGAAACGCGCCGCTTGAACAGCCAGTAGGTAAACGCCTTGTATTCGTCCAGCGATGAACGTACGGATGCATTTCCACCTCGACCGGTCGCGAGGCGGAACTCTGTTCGCAGATCAGCCAGTGGAGCACCGTAGAGGCGGCGCATGGCTTCATCCTCGATGAAGTTCTCGCGGGCGCCGAGACCTTGCTGTGCCTTTGCGACTTCTTCGATGTTCGCCTGTTGCAGTGCCTCTTCAACCACAATACCGTAGAGAAAATTGAGGTGTGCGCCGTGCTTGGCGTGGCCGATTGTCCTGCGAAATACTGCTGCGTTGATGTGAACAGGCGCCCTGCCCTCGAAGAGCAGCCGCGTTGCCTCACGCTCAGGGATCAGGTCCCCCGCCGCCTCAACGAGTCGTTCGGCGAGCATAAGCCAGTCAAAGGCCTCACCTCCGACGACATATCCGTAGTGTCGCTCGCTCCGGTTCTCGTGTGGTTCGGTCCACGCCGCCACGGCGTCAAGCAGCACAAAAAACCAGTTTTCCTTGCTGCGCACGCTCTGAAGAAACTGTTCAACAATTCCTGATGCCGTTGGAGGCGGGGAGTTCCCGTTCTGATTAGGTGGATCTCCCTCAATGATCGCCTCTGCAGAGGTCCCTCTCTCACGCGTCATGACTGTGCAGAGGGACGGCTCGTTTGGTGTGCCGATCGTACTGGGATCATGCGGCGAGTCCGTGGCACTTCTTGTACTTTATGCCGCTGCCGCAGAAGCATGGATCGTTGCGTCGAATTTTGGGCGTTATCCTGCGCACCGGTCCGCTACTCTGCGCATCAGGTGCCTGCCCGGCAGGATCACGTTGTTGTGAGACCATGGGGCTCTCGGCAACGGCGCCTCTGGTCATGATAGCGCCTTCCACACGGCCGGTTGCCATTCTGGCAGACGCAACCGGCCGAGCTTGTTGAGCCGACACATCCAGATGGAGAAGTGTGCGAACGATGCCGTTTCGCAGCCGCTCCATGAGCTCTTGGAACATGGAGTGGCTTTCTTGGCGGTACATGACCAGCGGGTTGCGTTGTCCGTATGCCTGCAATCCCGCGCTGAGCCGCATTTGCTCAATGGCGGTCAAGTGCTGCACCCACAGCATGTCCAGCGTCTGTAGCAGGACAAGGCGTTCATATTCCCGCGTCCGCTGGGCCCCAAGCTGTTCTTCCAGGTCTTCATGAAGTGCGAGTCCATATTCGGTAAGCGTGTCTGTGATCTCCGTCCGGGTCAAATCAAGTAGCTGCCCTGGTTCGATCCAGTCCGGCGCGGGCATAGCGGAACCCACCGCAGGCACGAATCCTTCTGTGTCCCAATTCGCCGGGTCGCGGTCTCCCAGGTACGTGCCCACAAGAGCAGCGCATTCGTCCACGATCATCTGCCGAATATTGTCACGCAAATCTTCGGATTGAAGGACGTTGGCACGCTCTGAGTAGACGATGGAGCGTTGTCGATTAATGACATCGTCATACTCGACGAGGTGCTTGCGCATCTCAAAGTTGTTGCCCTCGACCCGCACCTGTGCGTTCTCAAATGCGCGTGAAACCATGCGATTCTCGACGGCCTCGTCTTCTTTGACGCCAGACCAGGACATGATTGACTTGACCCTATCGCCGCCGAAGCGTCTGATAATTTCGTCCTCAAGTGACACAAAGAACTGTGTCGCTCCACGGTCGCCCTGGCGGCCTGCCCGTCCCCGCAGCTGATTATCGATGCGGCGTGCCTCGTGCCGTTCTGTGCCGAGAATGAAGAGCCCACCCAGCTCAAGCACCTCGTCATTTTCCTTCCGCCACTCATCAGGGTCACGTCCTTCCGGATTGCCACCGAGAATGATGTCAGTGCCACGACCTGCCATGTTGGTAGACACAGTAATTGCGCCGAGCCGACCCGCCTGGGCGATAATCTGTGCCTCCCGTTCATGCTGTTTGGCATTGAGCACTTCATGTGGGAGACCTTCACGCCGGAGTAGGCCGCTCAAGCGCTCAGATGTCTCGATGGAGGCGGTGCCGACGAGGACTGGCCTACCTTCATTGTGCAATTCCCACAGGGTACGGACGATGGCATCGAACTTGCCGCTCTCGTTCAGATAGATGAGGTCTGGGAAATCCTCACGGACGGACGGCCTGTTTGTCGGGATGGGAAGAGGATCCAGGCTGTAGATCTTTAGAAACTCCTCAGCCTCCGTTGAAGCCGTTCCAGTCATTCCTGCCAGGCGTTCGTACATTCGGAAATAGTTCTGCAATGTGATTGTGGCAAGCGTCACGGACTCCTGCCGAACCGGCACACCTTCCTTGGCCTCGATGGCCTGATGTAGCCCTTCAGAGTAACGGCGGCCGGGCATTAGGCGCCCGGTAAACTCATCGACGATAACGACTTCGCCCTCACCGTTTACGACGTATTCCTTGTCGCGATGGAATACGAATTCCGCTCTGAGAGCGTTCTGAACGAAATGGACAGCTGTGTAGTGCTCCGGCGCATAAAGATTGTCGATGTTCAGCGCGCGCTCGATTTTGGTGATCCCGTCGTCAGTGAGTGTGACAGCACGTGTCTTGCCATCAATCAAAAAATCGTCCTCTTCTTTGTGGCGTCGGGCGATTTGCGCAAACTGGCCGTAGCTCTGCGTGGGAGTTTGTGCCGGACCGCTGATGATCAGCGGCGTCCTGGCCTCATCGATGAGAATGTAATCAACTTCGTCCACAATTGCGTAGACAAGCTCTCTCTGGACACGCTGATCGGTGGAAAGAGCCAGATTGTCTCGCAGATAGTCGAATCCGAACTCAGCGTTCGTACCGTACGTCACGTCGGCTGCATACGCCTCCCGCCTGTGAATAGGGCGTGTGACATCGTCCATATCCTTGTTGTCGCCCGGGTCATACAGCAGGGATCCATCATGTTGAAGGCAGGCGACGCTTATGCCGAGCGCGTGGTAGACCGCGCCCATCCATGAGGCATCCCGCTTCGCCAGGTAATCGTTCACCGTGATGACATGCATACCCCGGCCTTTAAGCGCATTGAGATAGACGGGCAACGTAGCGACAAGCGTCTTACCTTCACCCGTCCGCATTTCGGCGATACGGCCCTGATGCAGCGCAACACCGCCTATGAGTTGCACATCAAAGTGACGCATGCCGAGTGTCCGCCTTGCGGCTTCGCGGACGGCGGCAAATGCTTCCGGCAAAATGTCGTCCAGGCTCTCGGTGCCGTTGAGGCGACTTCGGAAAGTTTCAGTCACGCCTCGGAGTTCGTCATCGGTTAGGTGAGCAAAGTGCGGCTCAAGCCCATTGATCTCATCAATAAGTGGGCGCAGTCGCTTAACGGCCCGTTCGCTTCCATCGCCGAACATCTTGCGGAGCTTGCTTACCACGATCAGCCCCGTGCGCCCACGACGGTTTCCAGGACATATGTCATCACATCTAGCCCAATACGATTGCGGTGGAGGTAGGCAGCACGAGGATCTGCATCAAACCACTTCGGCAGTTCATTTGTGCGGGGCATCGGATGCATGACGATCGCGTTCGGGTGCAAGTCTTGCTGTGCCTGTTCAGTCATCATGATTGGCCTGTTAGCTGATCCGCGCTCTGTCTGAACGCGTGTCATGTATAAAACGTCTGTTGTGTTAAGGATACTCTGACTGAGGCAATCAGTCTCATGAAGATATGGCGCGTTGCGGCGGACTGCCATTGACGTAAGATCGGACGTTAGCCGTAGCGCGGGATCTGAGACGAGGGTTATGTGGTTGTCAAAAAGCGCCAATGCCATGATGAGGCTGTGTATCGTCCGGCTGTGGAGCGCATCCCCCGTCATCGTGATGTTCAGATTGGCTAGGCGGCCAAAGTGCCTGTAGATCATGGCAAGGTCAATGAGTGTTTGAACCGGATGCTCCCCCGCCCCATTCCCAGCATTGATCAATGGACAACTACTCACCGCCATCCCGATGGTCATTGATTCCGGGTCTGGGTGACGAAGGATAAGCGCGGCGATACCGTAGTCGCACAGGACCCGGACCGTATCCGTGAGGCTCTCACCCTTATTCACGGAGCTGGCATCTACATCAAGTGGGATAACATCCAACCCCAGGGAGCGCGCGGCGAAATGGAATCCAAGACGCGTCCGTGTACTCGGCTCGAAGAACGCTGTCGCAACGGCGCGACCATCCGGGGGCTGTGGCTCCTCTGTGTGAGAGGATTGCCGCTCTGTAAGCTCTCTGGCTATTGTCGAAAGCGCCTCGGCCGGCATGTCCCGAAGTGAGACGAAGGATGCACCGTGCGCTAGCATGAATGCCGCCCCCATGTCATACCTCGCAGTATCGGTGAGGCGAACGCGGCGCGCGATACGCCGCTATTGCTGAAACATCTCTCCGATCGAGCGGTTGTAGTGGATGCGACGAATCGCTTCACCAAGGAGTGGCGCAACTGATATAACCTTAATCTCCATACCGCTGATATGCTTTCCTGCCACTGGTAACGTATCAGACACGACAAGCCGCTTAATGGCGCTGTTCTGCAGACGCTCACGTGCCAACGACGATAGCACGGCATGCGTCACAGCTGCCGATACGCTCTTCGCCCCATGCTCCAAGAGTGTCTCTGCGGCGGAAACAAGGGAGCCGCCAGTATCAACTTCATCGTCGACGATGATTGCGTTACGTCCTGCCACGTCGCCGATAACCGTCACGCTTTCTGTACGGTCGTTGTTACCCCAACGGCGCTTCTCTATGATGGCCAGCGGTTCGCCCCACCGCTCGGCAACGTCACGTGCACGCTTCGTGCTTCCAACGTCAGGCGCAACAACAACGCCAGTGGCGCCCTGCGCCTGCACGTGGTCTG
The DNA here is from genome assembly GCA_965224255.1 of Dehalococcoidia bacterium. Lineage (GTDB taxonomy): Bacteria > Chloroflexota > Dehalococcoidia > UBA6926 > UBA6926 > VXMO01. The sequence continues at coordinate 208,187 of CBDCYO010000005.1, read as the reverse complement.
CAATAAGCGGTATCGCGGTTAGCTCATCGACAGGGATGTTGAAGAATCCCTGAATCTGTCCGGCGTGCAGATCCACAGTGAGAACGCGCTCCGCGCCGGCCACTGTAATGAGATCTGCGAGCAGGCGCGCGGTAATGGGGACACGTGGCTGGTCCTTCTTATCGGTACGGCCATATGCGTAGTACGGGATGACGGCAGTGATGCGACCCGCCGATGCACGTTTGGCCGCGTCAATCATGATCAGGAGCTCCATGATGTTGTGGTTCACGGGGCTCGAGAATGGCTGGATGAGAAAGACATCGCACCCACGGATGTTTTCTCGAATACGCACGAAGATATTCTCGTTTGAGAACTGAAAGACGTCGGTTTCACCGGGACGCATATCGAGGTACGCACAGACGGCATTGGCCAGGGCACGATGGGCGTTTCCAGAGAAAATCCGAAGGTCTGAATTCTCGTTCACGCTGCCCCCCTGCGGCCCTGCGTCACATGTGCCCTCTGCTGTACGAGTATACCATTGCATACTCGCCCTGCTATGGGTTTTTACGCGTGGGCACGCGCAACCTGTCTGACAAAGACGTGCAGAAATGCGGCGCTATGCGATACTTGTACAGTTGCGAGAACAACGTGAATTTGGAGCAGTCATGGGAGCAACCGCAGTCATCGGCGCACAATGGGGAGATGAAGGCAAGGGCAAGGTCATCGACCTTCTCGCTGAGCAGGCGAACTATGTTGTCCGCTTTTCTGGCGGTAACAATGCCGGACACACCGTCATCAACCGCCTCGGCGAGTTCCGACTGCATCTCGTACCCGCTGGTATCTTCAATGGGCAGACGACGTGCGTTATTGGCAATGGTGTGGCCATCGATCCCGATGTGCTTATTAGCGAACTCAAGGAGCTGGATGCGGCGGGCATTGACACCTCACGTTTACTGATCAGTGATCGTGCCCACATCGTCCTTCCCTATCACCGTCTGCTTGACGCGCTGGAGGAAGGACGGCTTGACGCGCTGGCGATAGGCACGACGCGCCGTGGCATCGGCCCCGCATTCACCGACAAAACCGCACGGCGTGGTCTACGCATGGGCGACTTGCTGGACAGAGAGGGTCTTCGGGCCAAGCTAACCGGGGTTATCGACTATGTGAACCTTGTCTTGCGGGGAGTGTACGACCATGAGCCGGTATCTGTTGAAGAGATCTACGCTCAATGCCGTCGATGGGCAGAGCGTCTGAGTGGGGCGATCCAACAGACGGAGTTGATCCTCAACCGGGCACTTCAAGAACAGGATGAAGTGCTTCTGGAGGGGGCACAGGGTACTCTTCTCGATCTTGATTTCGGTACGTATCCCTACGTCACGTCCTCGCACCCAGGCGCCGGCGGTGCCTATCAGGGTGCAGGGATTGGTCCCATCAAGATCGACCGTATCGTCGGGGTGTTCAAGGTCTATTGCACGCGCGTTGGTGGAGGCCCGTTTCCCACCGAACTGTTTGACGAACATGGCACGCACATCCGCGACGTTGCACATGAGTATGGCGTGACGACGGGACGACCTCGCCGCATTGGTTGGTTTGATGCGCCGATGGCCCGCCTATCCAACATGGTCAATGGCTACACATCCGTCATTCTGACGCGCCTGGACGTGCTTGATCAATTGGAATCAATCAAGATCTGCACAGGGTACCGGCTCGGTGGGCAGATACTCCAGTTCCCTCCGAGCAGCGCGGCGGATCTGGCAGAATGCGTACCGATTTACGAAGAGTTGGCGGGCTGGAAGGAACCAACCAGTCAGTTCAGGCATATCCAGGATTTGCCAGCGAACGCGCGCGCCTACGTCACAAGGTTGGAGGAGCACATTCAGGCTCAGGTCAGTATGTTGTCCATCGGCCCACGGCGTGACGAGAACATTATCGTGCGCCCCGCGCTGTAGCTTCTGTGGCATTTGAGCACACTCAATCGCCTGTCATTCTGAGCGCAGTTCCCTATTATTCTGGCGCCGCTGCGTCATTCTAAGAGGCAATTCCGGTCATTCTGAGAGGCAACTCCTGTCATTCTGAGCACAGCGAAGAATCTATGTCCCCACTGCCGCAGAGGCGAAGGGTGACGCGCACACCTCCTGGGTTCCTAACTCTTACACGGGGAGATCGACGTCGTAGCTGGAGAGTACGTCCTCAATGTGCGCACGCACGACAGGGTCAGCCTCTGTCAGCGGGAGGCGCGGTGCCCCGACATCCATTCCCACGGTGTTCAGCATGTGCTTGACCGGAATGGGGTTTGCTACGACGAAGAGGGCGTCGATCAGTGGCAGAAGTCGGCGGTGATTCACCGCCGACTCTTCACTGGCACCGTCAAGGAAGGCGTATATCTTGCGGGAGATCTGTTTACCCACGATGTGCGTCGCCACGCTGACGACGCCATACGCACCGATGGCCAGCGCGGGTAGCGTGTCGGCATCGTTGCCTGACCAAACGGAGAAACCGTCGTCGGACGTCTCAATGATCTGAGCGATCTGGCCAAGATCGGCGCTTGCTTCCTTTACACCGATAATGTTGTCGACGTGGCTAAGACGTGCTGTCGTTGGGGCCGTCATGTTGAGTGCTGTGCGGCTCGGCACGTTGTAGAGCAGACCGGGGATTCCTATGGCCTCAGCGATCGTGACAAAGTGTCGGTAGAGCGAATCCTGAGGCGGCTTGTTGTAGTAGGGAACCGTCATAAGGATGCCATGCACGCCGAGCTTTTCAGCTTCTTGTGAAAGCTCGACGCTCTCCGCCGTGTTATACGTTGTGGTTCCGGCGATAACATGCGCGCCGTTTCGGTTCGCGACTTGGAGAACGGTGGAGTACATGCGCAGTTTCTCTTCCGCAGTGAGTGTTGGACCCTCACCAGTCGTCCCAGTAACGACAAGCCCTTCTGTGCCGGAGTCGAGGAGAGCCTGGGCCAGCCTGGCCGCCTGCTCATAGTTGACGGCGCCCTCACTATCAAACGGAGTCACCATTGCCGTCAGTACGCGCCCAAATGGCGCGCCACTGTGGTCTCTCATCCCGCTCCCCTTCTATGTGGTGTGCAAGCTGCCGTGAATCCTGCTATCGGACTGTTGTTGGGATTGTAGTACGTTTCCAGCTACTAGGTTCGCACGGCCGGACGCGGGCCAAAGAGTGCTGTTCCAAGCCGAATAATAGTCGCACGCTCCTGTACGGCCACGTGAAAATCGTTGGTCATACCCATCGAGAGTTCCGTCAGCGGCGTGGCCGGTCCCCAATCATTGATTGTGTCCCGTAGCTCACGCAGTCGGCGAAAACCGGGGCGGGACGCCTCCGCCTGCTCCGCCATCGGCCCGACTGTCATCAGTCCGACGACATGGAGGTTTGGCAAAGTGATGATGTGTCGCGCGGCTTTCAGGAATGACGGAACGCGTTCCTCATCCGTCGCCAGTCCCAACTTGAATCCGCCACGGTCCGGGTTGTCGGTGAAATCGACTTCTAGGAGCACAGTGACAGGTTCAATCCCCATGCGTTCCACTCGCTGGCTAATCGTTTCTGAAAGGCGTACTGAATCTATCGTATCGAGTGCCTGAAAGACCTCCAGCGCCTGTCTGGCCTTATTTCGCTGCAGGTGGCCGATCATGTGCCACGTAGGTGTCTCAAGTCCCTGCTCTGCTGCCAAATGGTTGGTGGCTCGTATCTTCGGTACGGCTTCCTGCACCCAGTTTTCCCCGAAATGCGTCAGCCCGTGTTGCATGGCCGCGATGATTCGTTCCGGCTCGACGCCCTTCGTCGCCCCATGCAGGTTTACCGACTGGGAATCTCGACCAGCGTCTGCGGCAATTTCAGCGATGCGCTGTTGCAGATTCGAGATATTGTCGCGAACTGCCGCGACGCGTGCCTCCGTACGCGGGACCGAGATGGATGGGGCCTCGTGGCTGAGCATCAATCCGCCGCTGCGGCGAGTGCATTCGTCGCGAGCAGTTCCGCTATCTGAATCGTGTTTGTCGCTGCTCCCTTGCGGATGTTGTCAGAAACGACCCACATCGAGAGGCCGTTGTCCAGCGCGGTGTCACGTCGCAACCGCCCAACAAAGACGTCGTCCCTGCCTTGTGCATCGATAGCCATCGGATACGAGAGCGTGGCGGGATTATCAATGACAAGGACGCCAGGCGCAGCGGCCAGGATCTCTCGAGCCTCGTCAGGAGTCATGGGGCGCGTGAATTCGACGTGAATTGCTTCTGAGTGGGCATATGCGGTTGGAATGCGGACGCAGGTGGCGGAGACAGCAAGCTCCGGCGTATGGAAGATTTTCTGTGTTTCTCGGACCAACTTGATCTCTTCCGTCGTGTAGTGGTCTTCCTGAAAAACATCGATCTGCGGGATGGCGTTGAAGGCAATCTGATGTGGGAACGCGCTGACCACCGGTTGAGAGCCATTCAACACGGCTCGGGACTGTTCAATCATCTCCTGAAGCGCCCGCGCCCCCGCGCCAGACGTGGATTGATATGTATCGACAATGACACGCCTGATGGGGTTCTCCTGATGCAACGGCCAGAGTGCCACGACCATCTGAATTGTTGAGCAATTCGGGTTAGCAATGATGCCGACGTGATCACGCGCGTCGTCCGGATTGACCTCCGGGACGATGAGTGGCACCTGGGCATCCATGCGCCAAGCGGATGAGTTGTCAACGACGACTGTACCGCGCACGATGGCTTCGGGCGCGAGATGTCTGCTGGCGCTGCCGCCCGCCGAGAAAAGTGCAATGTCTATCCCCTCAAAAGCTTCCGGAGTCGCCTCTATGACTTCAAGGGATTCCCCCAGTGCGTTAAGACGTTTGCCCACGGAGCGGGAGGACGCCATGAGAGTCAGGGACTCCATGGGGAATTGGCGCTCCTCAAGCACAGTGATGAAGGCCTGTCCAACCAGACCAGTGGCGCCAACGATTGCGATGCGGGGGCGAGCCCAATTCGGCATTGCTTTTCTCTGGCCTTCTTTCGTTTACGTACCGTGCGTCTATTCTTCTATTCCGGCCACAGGAGAGCGCTTAACCCATAGAGCAATTTACCTGGGTTGTGGCGTATTTCACGAATCGCGAGAAGCACCCCCGGCATGTAACTCTGCCTATCAAGTACGTCATGCCTGAAAGTCAGCGTTTCTCCTGTTCCACCTAGCATAATTTGCTGATGAGCCATCAGTCCGGGCATGCGCACTGAGTGGATCGCGACGTTGTCCAGGTTACCCCCACGCACATGCTCAATGTTCACGGCCTGCGTGGAGTAATTCACAAATGGACGGCCCTCTCTCGCGCGCACCATTGCTTGCGCGGTGGCAATGGCACTACCAGACGGGGCATCTGCCTTCCCGGCGTGGTGCATCTCAATGATCTCAGCGACATCAAAGTGTCGGCCGGCCTCGCTGGCAGCTCTTTCCAGGATGGCTGCGCCAAGACTAAAGTTCGGACCGACCATGATCCCGATGTTGGCATCAGCGGCGATGACGCGAAGGCTTTCGAGTTCAGTCGTGTCAATGCCGCTTGTTCCGGTCACGAAATGCGCACCATGCCTTGCGGCCACCTGCGCAATGTGCAAGACGGCGTCACGCGCAGAGAAATCAACAACAACATTTGGACTCGTGTCTTGCAGCAAGGAGTCGATATCAGGATAGTCCTGAACATCGCCCTCTACGCGGTGGTTGCGCATCCGAGATCTGCTAATCGAAGCGACAAAAAGAACGTCTTCCGTGCTCCCGAGCGTCTCTATGAGAATGCGGCCCATGCGGCCGGATTCTCCGTGAACGGCGACGCGGATTTGTGTAGAGGAATCAGCCGCCATCACGTTGACTCTATTGGAGGTTGGGTGCTGATTCTCGTTGCCGTGTTGGGCAGTCCTGCGTGCGTATCGTCTACATTCGGCGGCGAGGAGGTCTGTCACCCTCTGGGCGGCGCGGACCGCGGTCGCCGTCCGGACTGCGTCGCGGGGGACGCCCGTTGCCCATTGGCCGAGATGGCCGGGCTCCACGATCACGATCAAAGGGCCGCCCGCCGCCTTCGCCACGGTCGTCCACTCGTACACCAGAAGGTTCTCGTCCGCCGACGCCATCCTGTTGAGTCTCGGCGCCATCCTCAGGATCAAGGAGCGCGCGCCGTGAGAGGCGAATGCGGCCGGTGGGGTCGATGTCCGTTACGAGGACTTCGACTTCATCTCCGACTTTGACGACGTCTTCGACGCTGCCAACGCGGTAGTTTGCGAGTTCAGAGATGTGCACCATTCCATCACGTCCGGGGGCCAGTTCAACAAAAGCGCCAAAGTCGGTCGTGCGAACGACTTTACCTTTGAAGGATTCGCCGACGGTGATGTCCTTTGTGAGGCGCTCAATCATGGAAATGGCGCGTGCGGCAACTTCGCCATCGGCCGCGCCAACGAACACGGTGCCATCGTTTTCAACATCGACGGTCGCACCCGTTGCTTCCACAATGCTGCGGATGGTCTTGCCGCCAGGCCCGATGAGGGCTCCGATGCGCTCTGGGTTAATGCTAATGCGCGTCATGCGGGGTGCGTAGGGGCTGAGTTCAGGTCGAGAGGTCTGGATAGTCTCACTCATGTGCGCCAGCAGTTCGAGTCGTGCGGCCTTCGCCTGGGCGAGCGCGCGCTCCATGATCTCATCCGTGACGCCTGTGAGTTTGATGTCCATCTGCAGTGCCGTTACACCGTCCGCTGTGCCCGCCACTTTGAAATCCATATCACCGAGGTGATCTTCAAGTCCCTGAATGTCGGTCAGTACTGCGTAATCACCGGTCTTGTCAGTGATAAGTCCCATGGCGATGCCAGCAACGGGGGACTTAATCGGAACGCCGGCATCCATGAGGGACAGGGTGCTGGAACAGACGCTGGCCATGGATGTACTGCCGTTCGAGCCGAGCACGTCAGAGACGAGGCGGAGAGTGTATGGGAACTCCATTTCGCTAGGGATGACGGGGAGCAGTGCCCTTTCTGCGAGTGCGCCGTGCCCGATTTCACGGCGGCCCGGCGTGCCAACGCGGCGTGCCTCACCCACGGAGTACGGTGGGAAATTGTAATGGTGCAGATAACGTTTGGTCTCGATCGGTGTCAGCGTGTCCATTTTCTGGGCGTCTGCAAGCGGGCCAAGCGTCGTGACGTTCAGCACCTGGGTTTCTCCACGCTGGAAAAGCGCGGATCCATGTGCTCGCGGAAGGACACCAACGCGGCTCGTGAGCGTTCGAATCTGGGTATGCGTTCGCCCATCCGGACGTGTGCCTTTGAGGATGCTGGAGCGCACGGCATCTGTTAACGCCTGTTCAAAGGCATGGGTGATTTCTGAGTCGTCATGCTGTCCGGAGAGCTTTTCAAGCGCCTCGTCCAGCAGCGCCTGCGTTGTCTCGTTTCGCTCCTCTTTGCCAAGACCGGTGGCGGCCTCTAAAAGGCGGTCTCCGACAAGTGCCTCGACGGCCTCCTCTAGCTCTGTGTTGGGCTCAGGTGGATGGACAATTATCTTCGGTTTGCCGGCCAGGGACTGCAGTTCGTTCTGCATATCGATGATGATGCGATTCGTTTCTTGCCCAGCCAGAAGCGCCTCTCGCACGATGGACTCATCGACTTCACGAGCGCTCGCCTCCACCATGACGATGGCGTTTTGCGAGCCAGCGACGATGAGATCGAGATCGCTTTCATCTGACTGAGCAAATGTATGGTTGATGACAATTTCGCCATTTATGTGGCCGACGTGGCAGCCGCTAACAGGACCCTCGAAGGGGATGTGGGAGATCGTGAGGGCTGCTGATGCGCCAATGATGCCGAGGGTGTCCAACGCATTCTCTCGGTCCGCGGAAAGTACTGTCAGGATGATTTGGACTTCGTTCCGCAGGCCTTTGGGGAAGAGCGGGCGGAGTGTCCTATCGGTAATGCGGCCGGCGAGGATGGCCTCTGAGCCGGGTCTGCCCTCGCGTCGAAAGAAGCTGCCAGGAATGCGCCCGATGGCGTAGTGGCGCTCCTCCATGTCCACAGTGAGGGGGAGGAAGTCAATTCCCTCCCGCGCTTGAGGTGCCATGACGGCCGTAGCCAAAATGATGGTATCGCCATACCGAACTGTGACCGCACCACTTGCCTGTTGGGCGAGTTCGCCTGTCTCAATGGTGAGTGTGCGTCCGGCGAGCTCTCGCTCGACTCGATGAATCATACCGTTCTACTCTCCTGCGCATCCGCGCTGGAGGAAGACGGAGCCGTATCGACTATCCGCGTATGCCTAGTGACGTGATGAGTGTTTGATAACGCCCGACGTCTTTTCGGCGCAAGTACCGGAGGAGCCGTCGCCGTTGGCCAACTAGCATTAGCAGGCCTCTCCGCGTCGCATGGTCGTGGCGGTGGTCTTGCAAGTGTGACGTCAGTTCGCGAATGCGTCGACTTAGGACTGCGACCTGAACGTCTGTGGAGCCGGTATCCGTTGGGTGTCCCCTGTACTCTTCGATGATTTGGGACTTGGTCTGCCGGTCCAAACTACCTCCGCTTTGGGCTATCGCCGTTCCTCGTATCTCGTTCTTCCTTATGTCTCTGAGAGTATACCAGAACGCGGGTGAGGCGTTGTTGCAGTTGCCAGGTTGGTGCTTCCTTCGTGTCGTTCTTGGCCCCGCATGACTAGCTGAGGGCGTCTATGATCAGATTGACGTTTGTGCGGACCATGCCGATGTGGGTCTCCGCGCCGCTGCCCTCCGGGCCGAGCGAGCCCGAATAGAGTGGTACAAATTGGGCGCCGGTTTCTTCCGCGATCGTCCGGGCGATTCGCTCCGTGACAGTGGATTCGCCAAAGACGGCGGGGACTCCATGCTCCTTTACGATTTCTGCCAGTTCGCCAACGTGCTCTGCCGAGGGTTCGATGTCCGTACCTCCTCCGACAATGACAGTTCCAATAACCTCGAAGCCGTAGACGACGGCAAAATAGCTCAGGCTGTCATGGGATGTTACAAGAACACGCTTATTGGCCGGGACGGCGCCCATTCGTTCCAGGGTCCAGGTATGCAATTCGTCCAGTTGAGTTGCGTATGCCGCGGCGTTAACGCGGTAGGTTTTTGCACCGGCAGGATCTATGTCAGCAAGGTGTTCCGCGATCGTCGTCACAGCGTTAGCAACACGGTTAGGGTCAAACCAGAAGTGGGGATCATAGGGGCCATGTTCTTCTCCTTCTTCCTCTTCCTGGGGGGCGCCTGACTCTTCGAACGCAATAGGGTTGATAGTGTCACCGAGGATGACGATGCGCGATTCGTCCACGCTCGCGTTCTCGATCAGATTCTGTAGCCAGTTATCCTCAAGGTTGAGGCCGATGGTCAGGACGAGATTGGAATCCGCGATTCTGGCGACGTCACGCGCACCGGGCTGGTAGGTGTGGGGGTCGCTTCCCGCTGGCAAAAGGCTCATGACCGCTATGCGATCTCCGCCGACATTGCGTGCCCAATCGGCCACGATATTTGTCGTTGTGACGACTTGCAAGGGCTCTTCACTATCGGTCGTTGTGGACGCATCGCCTTCGTCTGAGCAGGCCGCGATGGCAATGACGGCCATGATGGTGAGAAGAAGTCTAAGCACACTGAACGCCCTAACGTCACTTAGGCTGCGTCGTTGATATGTATCCATGATGTGTAGATGCAACCCTCCCGGGAAATGACACATTCCCCTTCGTTCCGTTCGATCCCTGCGCTCTGGCGAATGCGGCGTCAGGCAAGGGACGAGAAGTCGCATAGCCTCGGCTATTGGTTATTTATTATCGATACTTTGTCTCAATATCCTACGCTGGTCCACAAAGCTGATCCCATTGGAACGGGTCGGGCTACCAAACGACTACTCTGGCGTCAACAGTAGCAAGAGTGGAAGCTCTATATCGGGGTTTCCACTCCCCTGCCCTGAGCAACCGCGGCCGTGTATATATGAGTCGCCAGGGCGATGTCCCACAAGCCGATGCCGTGCGATTCAAACAGTGTGATGTCATTGTCCAACTGGCGGGTGTGTTCACGTCCGGCAACAACGTCGCCAAGCTCCGGGAGTCGAGCGATGTCCACGATTCCCCGCTCTAGTGCCTCATGAAGGTCACCACTTTCGAGCGCCGTCTGTGCACGGTCGTCAACGACTATGCTTGCAGCCTTCCGGACGACGTCGAGGTCTATTTCACGCCGTAGGAGGGAGTTTGAGCCGATAGCGTTGACATGCGTCCCTTCTGTGAGCCACGCACCGAGAAGAACGGGCTCAGAGGCGTTGGTGGCGGTGATGACAATGTCCGCCTCGCTGGCGTCTCTCGCGTTGCCCACCGGCTCAACCGGCAGGCCAAGTTTTTCTGCCATGCGCTCAGCGAATTGCCGCCTTCGATCCTCGTCACGCCCGAATGCCAGCACGCGGGACACGTCCCTCACGGCACAGACAGCGGCAATCTGAGTGCGCGCCTGCTGTCCGGTTCCGATGATGCCGACCGTCTGGCCCGTGTCGGGGCGCGCCATGTACTTGGTCGCTACTCCGCTTGCAGCGCCAGTTCGTAGAGCGCCAAGATAACCAGCCTGGATGATGGCGGCGAGTTTACGCTCGTTCATGTCGTAGAGGAGGACGTGGACAGCCCCAGCGGCGTAGAAGGCCGTTTTGAAGCCGAGATAGCCGGTTTCAGCGTCGCCGCCGAGCATGATGGCAACTGAGCCGTGCGGGGCACGGAGGCGGCGCCGCGGATCGTTGACTGCTCTGCCCGCCCCCTGGTTTCTGTGGGCATCCTCAAGCGCGTGTAGCGCATCATCCATCGTTGCAAGGTCGCGAACGTCCTGTTCAGTTAGCAGCAGAGCCACGCATCACCTCCACAGTGGGCTGAGTTGTCATAGTATGCGCAAGTAATGGCTAAATTGACACGCTTGAGCGGCGAACGGACAATGAGACGAACGCGGCGGAACAGTTGAGGATGCGAATGGCCAAGCGGGAGAGGAAGACAATGACCAAGGCGCGGACGATTGGGGAACTACGAGCGCACGAATACCCCGTCCTCAGTGTGAAGGACGAACTGCGCAAAAACCTGGTGGCACGCATCCGCTCCGGTAGGGAACTCTTTCCGGGAATTGTGGGCTATGAGGAAACGGTTCTGCCGCAGATCGAAAACGCCATCATCTCGAATCAGGACATTATTCTGCTCGGCGAACGAGGACAGGCGAAGACACGCCTCATTCGTGCGCTGGTCGGGTTACTCGATGCCGAGGTTCCGGCCATCGAGGACTGCGAAATTAACGACAGCCCGTACGCACCAACGTGCAGCCCTTGCATCGCGCGTGTCAACGCGGAAGGCGATGAAACGCCCATCGCGTGGATACCAAGGGAACGACGCTATGGGGAAAAGCTGGCAACGCCGGACATAACGATTGCGGACCTCATCGGTGAGGTTGACCCGATCAAGGTGGCGGAGGGGCGGTACCTTTCTGATGAGTTCACCATCCACTACGGACTGATTCCACGCACGAATCGGGGTATCTTCTGCATCAATGAACTTCCTGACCTCTCTGAGCGGATTCAGGTGGGCATGTTCAACATCATGGAAGAGCGGGATGTCCAGATTAAGGGGTATAAGATACAGCTCCCTCTCGATCTGTTCATGATTGCGAGCGCGAATCCGGAGGATTACACGAATCGCGGGCGCATCATCACACCGCTGAAGGATCGATTTGGCGCGCAGATTCGAACACACTATCCAAAGACACTTGAACATGAGATTGAAATCATGGAAGCGGAGCACGAGGAGATCACGGACGTCGGTGTGACTCTGACGGCACCGGGGTTTATCAAGGAGGCTGTGGCGGAGTTTACGAGCCTGGCGCGCAAGAGCGGTGAGGTTAATCAGCGCTCTGGTGTCAGCGTGCGTGTTTCCATTGGAAACTACGAGACGATTTCCTCCAATGCCGTACGCCGCGCATTGCGCCTCAAGGAGAAGGAGGCCGTTCCTCGCGTCAGTGATATGGCCTATTTTCTGACCTCGACGGCTGGCAAGGTTGAGTTGGAGAGCGTGGAGGAGGGCCGTGAGCCCCGCGTCATTGAAGATCTCACGAAGCGCGCAATCCTGAATACTTTTAACAACCATTTCTCAGTGAATGAGTTTGACGGTGTGATCCGACGATTCGATGAGGGGCTGGCCATCGATACTGGCGACATGATTCCATCGAAGAATCTCGCCGGGTGGCTCAAGGATCTTCCAGAGTTAAAGGACGCGGCGAATCGGCTTAGCGTGCACCGCTCCATCGCGGCGCAGGCGTCCGTCGTGGAGTTGATCCTGGACGGGCTACACCTGAGCCGGAAGATCAATAAGGACCGTCATGAGGGTGGTTATCGCTATCGCGGCTGAGGCAACTTGTGGCTCCTATTTATCGATTTTCGCGTTGGGATGGCACCCAGCTGCCGTCTGAGGCAGCCGATGATGCACTGCTGAACGCGTTCATGGATGATGCCCTCACACGTGGGGACATTGACGCGTCTCTTCGTTCGATCATGCGACGTGGCACACATCCGCGGGATGGTGAGGCGGATGTGCAGGGCCTGGATGATATGCTGCGGAGCTTGCGGGAGCAGCGACAGGAGATCCTGCGGAAGCACAACCTGGGCAGCGTGGTGGATGACCTTCGCGCCAGGCTACATGAGGTAATTCAGACCGAACGGCTTGGAATTGAGCAGCGGATCGCCGGTTCTGAGGGCTCTGCGAAAAACCCGCCGGAGGGTCTGGACGCGGAAACCGCCGCCCGCCTTTCGGAGCGGGTGCGTGAGATGGCGAGGCGGAATCAGGCACAGCTGAATGACTTACCCGATAACCTGGGTGAGGCCGTTCGGAAACTCAACGAGTACGAGTTTATGGAGCCTGAGGCACAACGGCTTTTTGAAGAACTTAAGGGCCTCATTCAGCAGCAGTTTGTGGATCGACAGTTTTCTGACCTTCGGGATAGCCTCGAGTCCATCACCCAGCAGGACATCAATGCGGCCGCGCAGATGATGCGAGATCTCAATCAGATGCTTCAGCGGCATGTTCGCGGGGATGACGACCCGGGCTTCGACGAGTTCATGCAGGAATGGGGAAGCGCCTTTGGGGAATCTCCTCCACAGGACATTGCACAGCTGATAGATCGACTACAGGCGCAGGCGGCGCAGGCACAGTCCTTGATGAGCAGTCTATCGCCGGATCAGCGGCAACAGTTGCAAGACATGATCTCCGGCATGCTGGGCAACCCGGAGTTGGCACAACAGATGTCTGAATTGCAGGCGAATCTGGATATGTTGCGCGTGGGTGGCGAGTTGGGTCGGCAGTTCCGCTTCAATGGTGATGAGCCCGTTGCACTACAGGACGCTCTGAATCTGATGAATGAACTCAATCGAATGGACGGGCTTGAGGATGATCTGAAGCGGGCGCTGTACGGCAGCGGAGGCATCGAACAGATCGATTCGACAGAAGTTGGAGAGATTTTGGGGGAGGGTGCCGAGGCATCACTGGAGCACCTTCGCCAGTTGGCTGAGAAGGCGGTCGACGAGGGACTGCTTCGGACGATGGATGATGGGTCACACGAATTCACGGCACGGGGGATCCGCAGAATTGGGCAAAAGGCTCTGGCGGAAATCTTCGGCTACCTGAGACGAACGTATACGGGTCGGCACGCTGCACGGGTGCGAGGGCGTGGCGGGGAGCGGATGGAAGTGTCACGACCCTATCAGTACGGAGATGAATTCAACGTGGATCTGCGACGAACGCTACAGTCGGCAGTCATGCGCGGAGGAAAGATTGTCCCAGTTCGGCTGGAAGCAGATGACTTTCAGGTGAGTGAGACAGAAGACATGGCTCAGGCTTCGACCGTGCTGATGATCGACCTGAGCCTTTCGATGGCGATGCGGGGCAATTTTGTGACGGCCAAGAAGGTGGCGCTGGCGCTGGATACTCTTATTCGAACGCAGTTCAGTCGAGACAGTTTATATGTCGTGGGATTTTCGACGTACGCGAGGGAGATGAAACCGGAGGCGCTGGCCTATCTTAGCTGGGATGAATTTGAGCCGTACACGAACATCCAGCACGGGCTGGTCGTGGCGCAAAAGCTGCTCGCGCGGCGCGCGGGTGGTAACAAGCAGATCATCATGGTCTCGGATGGAGAGCCGACGGCACACATTGAGAACGGGCGCATCTTCCTTCAGTACCCGCCCAGCCCGCGGACAATTCAGGAGACGCTGAAGGAAGTCGCCCGTACCACACGGGCTGGTATTTCAATAAACACGTTCATGCTGGAACAGAGCGCGTTTCTGATGGAGTTCGTCGATCAGATGACGCGCATCAATAAGGGGCGTGTGTTCTATACGTCCCCGGAGCGGCTGGGTGAATACGTCGTCATGGACTACTACACGTCTCGCCGACGCACTCTCATTTCTTGATCGGGTGACATCGCTTTGCTACGGAAGGGGCGAAAAGGGTAGAGGTTCGAGGATCGCGTTGGTGATGCGTTCCACGGTTGGGCCGTATTCCTCAAGCGATTGTGGCCATTCCGGATCGGCATAGAAAGCCGCCCAGGCGGACTCTCGCGCCTCCCACTGTTCCCACGCTAGCAAATAGACAAGCCGATGCGGCGTGCCGACGTCCTCGCGCCAGTAGCCGACGGCGCGAAATCCGTGTCTTTCAAAGAGCCGCGTATTGACCTCCGCAAAGCGCTGTATCAGGACCGCCATCCGGGCGGGCTGCGCCTCATACTGGCGTAGTTCGTAGAACATTCCAGTCCTTCCCAGTGAGTAGTAGGGACGGCGGGACGATTACCTAGTTTGCATCCGGCTCAACAGGTAAGCCAGAGCCGGTAGCGACTTCCCAGAGGAAACCGTCCGGGTCCGTAAAATATCCGCCGTAGCCACCCCAAAAGGTATCGGCGGCAAGCTTGATGATCTGCGCGCCGGCCGACTCCGCAAGGGCCATCACGGCATCAACCTCGCTCCGGGAGGCGACGTTGTGTGCGATTGTGAATCCGTGCATTTCCGGCTGTGGTGTTCCTTTGAATTCGGGGCGACCGATGTCCTCCGCCAGATCGTCTCGCGAATAGAGTGCCAGTTGTATGTTCCCGAGAGTAAAGAAGGTTATTTCAGTGCCACCTGCATCGTGAACGGGGAAGCCAAGACCATCGCGGTAGAAGCGTGTTGATCTCTCTATCTCCGAAACGCCAAGTGTGATGATGCTGATTCGGGGTTCCATATGGACGCACTTTCCTCTCTGTTATCAATCTCTTTGCGGTGAGCCTAGCGTGGCGCGGATGGTGGCCGCAACAGCCGGGGGATAAATTCACGCGGCTTTCTTGCCCTGGCAATAGGGCGACGCGTAAAGTTCGGCTCTGCTCAGAACGGCACGGTACCGGGCGACGCTCCTTGCGGAATTGCAAGCGGCCCTCACCGCCATTCACGTTCGCCGTCTCTGTCATTCTGAGCGCAGCGAAGAATCTACGTCCCCACAGCGGCAGGGGCGGGTTAGATTCTTCACTCCACTGCGTTCCGTTCAGAATGACAGAGGGGGGCCGCGCCTCGTTCAGACCGGCATCGTGGGGCCACGCCTCGTTCGGAATGACATGGCGGAGACACGTCGTTCAGAACGACATGGTGGACTAGGGCGCCGCCTCTTGCGGGATTGCAGGTTGGACGCTGGTTAGAGCAACGGTGGGCGGGTGGTATTCGGGTCACTGAAAGTGTCCGGGGGTTCGATGTCCAGGTGTTGGTAGGCACGGATGGTTGCGCGGCGGCCACGTGGCGTGCGGTCAAGGAATCCGAGTTGGAGGAGGTAGGGCTCATAGACGTCCATCACGGTATCTGGCTCCTCGGCAATGGAGGATGCCAGTGTCTCCAGACCGACGGGGCCACCTCCAAAAACGGTGATCAAGTTTCGCAGCACGCGGTGATCCGTGTCATCTAGGCCAAGTGTGTCAACACCCAGACTGTCCAGCGCGTTACGGGCTGCCTCACCGGTCAGGACTCCATCACCCTTGACCTGCGCATAGTCGCGCACACGTCGGAGTAGACGGTTAGCGACGCGAGGTGTGCCGCGTGAACGCCCGGCAATTTCCGTGAGTCCTTCATCCGTTGCTTCCACGCCTAAGACTCTGGCAGAGCGGGACAGTATCCAATGGATCTCTGCTTGCGAGTAGAAGTCCATGCGGTAGGTCGCTCCAAAGCGGTCGCGGAGCGGGTTGCTTAGCAACGCGTATCGCGTCGTCGCGCCGATAAGGGTGAAAGGGGGAAGACTGACGCGGACGGAATGGGCCCCGGCTCCTTTGCCAATCATGATGTCCAGCACGTGGTCCTCCATGACGGGGTAGAGAACCTCTTCAACGGAGCGTGGGAGGCGGTGAAATTCGTCAACGAAGAGGACATCGTGCGGGCGTAACTGCGTGAGCATCTGGGCAAGGTCACCAGCGCGGGTGAATGACGGCCCAGCTGTGACCCGCACACTAACACCCATTTCCGCGGCGATGATAAAGGCCAGTGTGGTCTTACCCAGTCCTGGCGGTCCGTACAGGAGAACATGATCAAGAGGCTCATTGCGCTGCACTGCAGCCTCAATCGAGATTTTCAGGTTGTCAATTACCCGCTTCTGTCCCACGTAGTCGGTGAGGCGACGCGGGCGAAGACCGCCATCATGCGCAGTATCCTCTGTGCGGGATTCCGGCGCGACGAGTCGATCTTTCGTTGGCTCAGTCATGGCACGTATTGTGTCATGACTGCTTGTCTGGCCGCATTCTGCGTTTCATGCTCTCAGAGAGTTTGGGCATTTTGTGGCCGGTTGTCAGCTTGTTTCTGACTTCACGGAGTATGCGTGGGGCAAGGCGGTCTCTTTCGCGAACAGGAAAGTCGGTCACAGCTTGTGAGTCGCGTTGGCCTAATTCTCGTAGCGCCCAGCTCAGTGCCTTCACGTGCATTTTAGCGCGGTCATCGAGAAATAGTTCACAGATTGCCAGAGTTCGTGTGGCATCGCCGCGGCCGAGATGTCGTTCATTCAGCGCAATGGTGGAGACCAGGCCGGCGCGCCGCTACCAGACGTCTTGTGACACGGAGCATGCTTCCACTCTGTCATTCTGAACGGAACATAGTGAAGTGAAGAATCTAACGCGCTTTTGCCACAGTGGGGACGTAGATTCTTCGCTGCCGCTCAGAATGACAGGCAGGGCCGCTCAGAATGACAGAGATGGCGAACGTGAATGGCAGTGAGGGCCGACCTGCAATCCCGTTGTGCCCAACGCATAACACGGCCATCGGAGATGTGGCCATGTTGCCACGCTGGACCGCTGAGTGTGCGCGTGAAGGCGACACTGGGATCGACCTCTGTTTCTCCAAGGGATCGGACTGCTTGCCGTGCGATGTTTCGGATGGCGAGTGTGCGAAGGGGACGCGGGGTGTCCTCAATCGCTCTGAGGATGGAGTCAATGCTGATATCCATTCCTGTGCGCTCAGACGTCAATCGGAGGGCTAATGAATGGAGAACCGGTAGGGGTTATTCGTGGTTCAGGGCGCGATGGATTTTTTCTGCCGTGAAGGGCACGCTGTCCAAGCGGATGCCCACGGCATCGTCAATGGCGTTTGCGATGGCAGGGAGTGTTGTAAGGTTTGAGTGTTCACCGACTGCCTTCACGCGCCATGCACCTCGGCCCTCGTCCGTCGTGACCAGCCCGACACGCAGTTCAGGGATGTCGGACTGGGTGGGCATCTTGAAGTCCGCAAACGATGGATTGGTCACACGTCCACCTTCGTCCACCGTTAGCTCTTCCATCATGGCGAATCCGAAGGAGTTGATCAGGCCGCCTTCGATCTGGCCATAGAATCCGACGGGATTGATGATGCGGGATGTATCGTGCACGGCGGTGATGGCACGGATGTCCAGCTCGCCGGTCTCCCGATCAACTTCAATTTCCGCAACTTGTGCAACGAACGATGTGTACGGGCTCTGCGTGGTTTCGTTCAGGCGGCCAAGGCCGGACACTGACTGCCCAGCCCTCTCCGCGATGCGTTCCATTGGCACGGATTCGCCAGAACGTGTGTTGAGGAGTGTCCCCGCATTGAACTCGACGACGTCTTCATCCCAGCCGTTGAACTCCGCTGCAAGTCGCTTGAGCTTGCCACGGACATCTTCGGCAGCCATGTGTGCAGCCTCGGTAATGATGAAACTGCCGCGACTGCCGCCCACGCCAGTGTCGAACTCAGCCTGGTCAGTGTTAAAGGGGACGATGGTGATGCGAGAAACGTCGATGCCCAGTTCGTCCGCAGTAACCTGTTGGGCCATTGTGTGATTGCCCATGCCGGGATCGTAAATGGAACTTGCGGCGAGGACGCTGCTGTCTGCGTTTACGGTGATGCCAATGGTCGTTTGGCCGCCACCCTGTGAGCGGTGGCCAAAGGCGATGCCGCGGCCGATGTGCTCCGCCTTGGGATCATGCCAGCCGGAGAGGCGGCCTGCTTCACGGAGGACCTCCTCACCCTTGACATCCAGGTAGGCGCGTCCAACGGGTGTCTCATCGCCATCGTGGATGACGTTCCGTATGCGAAGCTCCAGCGGATCCATGCCCAGTTCTTTGGCGATGAGATCCATGTGTGATTCACCGGCGAAGATACCTTGGACTTCGCCGGGAGAGCGGTGAAAGCCGCATGGCACGGTATTGGTGTAGACTTGGTAGGCATCGATCTGGACATGCGGAATTGTATAGGGGCCGGCGATTTCCGCGATGCCGGGGAGGTTCGAGCCGGGCACGGGTTTGTATCCTCCGTAGGCGCCAGAGTTGAAATAGACTTCTGCCTCCCAGGCGGTCAACATGCCATCACGCTTGACCCCCGCCTTGACACGCATCTTGCTTTCGTGGCGGGGGTTCATGGCGGAGAATTCTTCAGAGTATTCGAGCGCAAGCTTGACGGGTCTGCCAGTTTTCTTGGCCAGGAAGTAGCAGATGGGAGTACCGGTGATGTCACCCTTGCCACCAAAATCGCCTCCCACGTATGCATAGTTCACGGTGATGGTGTCCGGCTGCTCTCCGATAACTCGCGCCAGTGCTTCGCGATTGGCGAAGGGCGACTTCGAGCCCAGCCAGACTTGCACGTGGCCATCCTCATCAATCCAGACGATGGTGTTGTGCACTTCAAGGTAGCCTTGATGAGTACGCGGTGTTGTGTAGGTGTGTTCAACGATAAGGTCGGCGTCAGCAAAGCCCTGATTGACGTCGCCCTTGCCCCACGTGCCCTTGACGAAGACGTTGGAGGGCGTGTCCAACGGAGCTGGTATGCCCACATACGAGTTGAAGTCTGGGTGGATAATTGGGGCGCCTGCGGCGAGCGCCTCGTTCATTGTGGCCGCAGCGGGCAGTTCTTCGTATTCGACGTTTATCAGCGCAAGTGCCTGTTCTGCGATGTCTTCGTCTTCGGCGGCGACGGCGGCGATCTTGTCCCCGATGTATCGCGCGGCATCGTAGGTCAGGAGGGGTTCATCGATTAGGCGTTTGCCCATGCGGATTCCGTGCACGTCGTCCGGTGTCAGGACGGCGTGTACTCCCGGTAGTGCCAGGGCCGCGGATGCGTTGATGGATATGATGCGCGCATGGGGATACGGGGAGCGGAGAATTTTGCACCAGAGCGTGCCCGGCAGTGTCACGTCGAGTGAATAGTGCCCGCGTCCCGTAACCTTGTCTGGGCCGTCCGAACGACCGATCGGCGCTCCGACGGCGGGTTGCTGAGCTGTGGCCATCGTCTGTTTCTCCCCTACTGTCTTGGCGTGAAATTGGTGTCAAAAGGGAGGCCGCGCGGCCTCCCTTTATGCAGTGACTCCTGCTACGAAGTATAGAGGAATCGGACGCGCGGCTGCTAGGTGGTCTTCAGGAAGGGGAAGGGAGATCGTGGGGGTCGTCACCGCCCGGTGGCATGGGCCATCCGACGGAGGCCCGTGCTCGGAGCTGTTCGTCTGAGGAGTCGGCAAGTTGGCTAACGGCGATGGTGATAAGGGTTTCGATGTGGACGCGAGCACGGGCGCCAAGTTCAAGAGATAGGCGCGCCGCGTCCTCATGCGTGCGTGCCTCAACCATCGCCACATAGTCGTAGCGTCCCAATACGGCGTAGCGAGCCAGGATTTGGGCGCCGTCAACATCCACGTCGTCGGCCACGTTGGTAAACATTTCAGGGTCGAGGAGCATCCGTTGTTGGCCCTCTTCCGTGACGGTGCACAGGAATATAAACAGCATGCTGCCCCCTACGTGATCATCACGACCATAGTAGCGTAGTGAGCATGCGGTGGGAGTTCGCTAATCGGCGGGCGCGAGTCAGGAGGAAAGGCCGCCTTCCATATAAAGATAGCGGAGGAGGCCGGCAATGGATTTAGCGTCTCGGATGTGGCCGGTGCGGATCAAATCCGGGATGTCAGACGGAGCCGTGGGAATGACGGTTATCTCTTCATCCGGGTCGGGTTCCACACCCTCGATGGGGTGCAGATCGGCGGCGAGGAAGAGGTGAAGAAATTCGTCGCAGAAGCCGGGAGCGCTATAGAATCCGCCAAGTGGCGTTAGTGTCCTGGCGTCGTGGGCGATCTCTTCTTGGAGTTCTCGATGCGCAGTGGCGATGGCTTCCTCCCCCACTTCGCGCGTGCCGGCGGGCAGTTCAAGCAGAACATCTTGGGCTGAAGGGCGAGGCTGTTGTACGAGCAGGATGTTGCCTGCCGGGTCGATAGGAACCATAACAACGGCGCCGGGGTGTTGGATGGTTGTCCAGATCTGTTCGCGGCCATCATCCAGCCGCATGGAGTCTTCAAAAACCGTGACGATGCGGCCCTCATAGACTGTTCGACGCGATATGCGTTCCATCCGATCCTCCGTCGCTAAATCACCGGGTAGTGCTTGGCTACTGGGTATCAGCCCGGGGCATAGAAGTATTTCGGGCGGATTCTCTCACTGGCGGACGAAATGTACTCTACGCGTTGGTCGGGGCACGGTCGAGGAGGTCATCATCCTCCGGCATTTCGCCCGTAAACACGCGGTTGACTGGCCGACTCATTGCGATTTCATTGCAGTTGGAGAATTTGGGACAGCGGATGCATTCCGACCAGACTTTTCGTGGGAAGCTGAGTACATCGGCGCGTTCGAATTGGAGTTTTTCATAGAAGCCGGGCTTGTGTGTCAGGACGAAGATAGTGGGCAGATCAATGCGGGACGCTTCTTGAATGCACTTCTCCACCAGGTATGCGCCAATGCCTTGACCGTGCAGAGCTTCACTGACGGCAACGGACTTAATCTCCGCAAGGTCTTCCCACAGGATATGAAGCGCTGCCGTGGCGGCGACCTGATCGTTTTTGTCTGCGATGATGAGAAAATCGCGAATGTTTTCATAGAGCTCAGACGCACTGCGCGGCAACATTTCGCCCTGGCTGGCAAAGCCGTTGATGAGGACTGCCATCTGGGGCACGTCTCTTAACCGGGCTGAACGTAGGCTAAAGCCGCGCTCAAGGAGCTCAGCCTCCTTCGCCGCCAATACGTCGGCAGAGCGTATCATGGCGCCGCAACTTGTTCAGTTGCAGTAGTCGTTCCACTCGCATTTGGCAAATCCGGGTGACGACGGCGTCGATTCAGCAGGTCGCTGAGATTGCTATAGAAATAGCTGGGGTCGCGGAATCGGAGGAATCGTGCGCGGTGCGGACTCTGGCGAACGATAATGTGGTCGCCGTCGTCGACCGGGAAATCATCCTGCCCGTCCAAACTTAAGACGGCGCCATGGTCAGTCTTGACGCGGACTGTGATCGTCGAGTCGGGCTCGACGAGGATCGGTGATTCTGACGAGGGATGTGCGGAAACGGGATTGATGATCATTTCTGCCGTTGTTGGTGGGAGGACGGGGCCGCCGGCGGCAAGGTTGTAGGCAGTGCTGCCGGTGGCGGTGGCGACGATGAGCCCATCACCGCGAAAAGCAAGCAGTTCAAAGCCGTTCACGGAAACATTGGTCTGGACGGTGCGGGCAGGACCACCACGACTGACAATTGCATCATTAAGCGCATAGGATGTTGTGCTTTTGTGGTCAACGGCAAGCATCGTGCGTTCTTCCGTTCGGCCCTCTCCGTTCAATGCGCGTGGGAGCACCTCAGCAGCCAAGGGGGCATCAACTTCAGTGAGGAAGCCCAGCCGTCCGGCGTTGACACCCAGAATTGGTATGCCGTAGGGAGCTGCGACACGGGAGATGCGGAGGAGAGTACCATCACCGCCGACGCTGATGATGAGGCTCGTATCGGAGGCGGCGAGGTCGTCGAGGCCGTCCTCCCACGATGAGCCCAGCCAAACGTCATGGCCAAGCGCCTGGACGCGCTCAGCGAGTTTGTGTGCGACGGCCTCCGGCTGCGGAGTGCGTGTTTGGTAGAGGATGCCAACGCGTTGCATGTGACACGCTACTCTGTGGAGGCAGAGTGGGAATATCGGTAAGGCCTCACCAAGGGAATTGTGGGAACGGGGGCCTTGTCCGTATTCGCGCTATGACTCGTCCTTCACTATCTGAATTAGCACTCCTGCGGCGCTCTTGGGGTGAATCCACGCGAACTCGTCGTTTGGTTGGCCAATGAGTTTCATGCCATTGCCCTGTACAAAGTCTGCGGCGGCTTTGACATCCTTCGTGGCAAAGGCAATGTGATGCATCGTGCCTCCTGCTCTGCCGCCATACTTTTCAAGGAACTTCGCTGTGCCGCTTGTTCCGTCTTCGGGTGTGATGGCGAGGATCCCGCCCCCACTTACACCAACGGGAATGCTGAGAACACGCACATGATCGGATTCGATTTTTCTACCGCCCTTGAGAACGTTCGTCTTGAGCATCGCTGCACGCAGCCCAATGACGTTGCACCAGAAATGGCGCGCCTTTTCGAGATCGTCTGAGATGACGCCGATGTGGTTCATTCGCGTGAACACGCCCTTGCCTTGATATCGTGTCCCTACATGGTGATCATCCGTGTACCAGATTTCAAGGAGGACACCCATGCAGTCACGAGGGTGGAAGAAGGCGACACTGTCCCATGGTTCATTGGAGGCCAGTACTTCCGGAGAGGCAGCGATTTGTTGAATGCCAGAGGCGCGCATGTGTGCGATGTCATCAGGAACGTTCGTGGAGTGGAGGCATACGTGGTGGAGGGCCCCGACGCCGCCACGTTGCTCGATGAAGCGGTGTGTGCCGCCGGGAGTTGTTCCGTCGGCGGGCGGCGCGTTCATTTCCATCTCTGTGTTGCCAATGGGGATGTCAAGGATATCCGTCGGGTCCGGACCACGCTGTTTGCTGCCTCCAGGCAAGGGCGAACGAGTTTGGTCGACATTCAGGCCAAGCCCATCAGCAAAGACATCCCTTGCCGCTACAAGATCAGAGATGGCTATACCTGCATGGTGGATACGATCGAACACGCTCTCTTGTCCTTTCGGTACGTCTGTATTCGCGCAGTTAAGTTGAGGCGGCGGGGAACTTCGGACTCTCTCCAGGTGCGCCCTGTCCTCAGGATTACAACTCGTCTTTGACGATTTCGATCAGGACACCGGCCGCGCTCTTCGGGTGGACCCACGCGTTGTCGTTCGTCGCGGGTCCGATGAGCTTGAGGCCACGTGACTGCACCATGTCCGCCGCTGCCTTGACGTCTGGCGTTGCCAAGGCGATGTGGTGCATTGTGCCTCCTGCTCGCGCGCCGTATTTCTCGAGGAAACGCGCAGTGCCACTCTCGCTGTCGTCCGGGTGGACGCAGACGATACCGGAATCACCCACGGGAATGTCGAGAACGGTCACGTTGTCAGATTCCACGTGGCGACCACCCTTGAGGACGTTTGACTTGAGCATGTCAACACGGAAACCGATGGCGTTCGTCCAGAAATGGCGAGCCTTTTCAAGCTCTGTAGCGACGACGCCGATGTGCGCCATGCGCGTAAAAACACCTTCACCCTGATAGCGATTGTCGACGCGGTGGGTCTCCGTGGTCCAGATCTCTAGGAGGATCCCCAGGCAGTCTCTGGGATGGAAGAAGGCGACTTGGTCCCAGGGCTCGTTGGCGGCTAGGACGTCCGGAGGGGCGGCGATCTGGGTGAGTCCGGAGGCGCGGAGGTGCGCAACATCATCGACAATATTCGTGGTGTGGAGACAGACGTGGTGGAGTGCGCCAACGCCGCCGCGCGATTCTACGAAACGGTGCACGCCCGTACCCTCCGCGGCCGCGGCGTTGAGCTCCAGCTCCGAGTAGCCGATGGGGATGTCCAGTATGTCTGTGGGGTCCGCACCGCGCTGCTTTCGCCCGCCTGGGTATGGTGAGCGGATACCGTCCACATGAAGCCCGAGGGCATCCGAAAAGATCGTCTTGGCAGAATCGAGATCACCGACGGCGATCCCCGCGTGGTGAACGCGGTCAAACATTGTTTCCCACCTCCATCTGGGTTGTTGCTGGGCGCGGGTCAAGGTATGCCAGTCACGTCACCCGCGTAGCAAGCATAGCGTGTATAGGCACGGTGGGGCAAAAGTTGACGCGGCCGTCTATGGAATAAAGGAGGCAGCGGCCTCCGTCGCGCGGGAGAGTAGCCATAGGGGAATGATGCCCAGGATGATCACGCCGATTACGCTGATCGCCATGGATGCCCGTAGGGAGAGGGGGGTTTCACTTCGTACAGGGCTGAACTGCCTGGCTGCCACAGCCGGAGGATTGGCCTCAGGTAGAAATACGCGGAGATGAAACTGTTCAGCGCGCCTGCTAGAGCGAGCCACCAGAGGTCCCCCTGCACTGCTCCGTAAAACAGGTAGATCTTGCCGACGAACAGACCTGTTGGGGGTAGGCCAACGAGTGAGATGAGGGCAACGGTCAACACGATGGCCGCGAATGGTGAGCGTGACGCGGCTCCAGCCAGTTCTTGGATAGAGTCATTGCCGCCGGCGGAACTGAGGGCAATGAGCGCGCCAAATGCGGCGAGGTTGGAGAGGGTATAGGCGGCGAGATAGAACAGAATGCCGCTGACCGCGAGCTCATAAACACCGGAGGCACCGTTGCCCATCATTGCGACTCCAATAAGGATGTAGCCCGCCTGCGCTATCGTGCTATACGCAAGAAGCCGCTTGATGTTTGTCTGAACAATGGCGACGATGTTGCCAATTGTCATTGAGGCGATCGCCAGGACGCCAATCAGCAGTGGCCAGTCCAGCAGATCCATTCCCGCCTGCTGGAATACGACAACGAAGAGCCGGACGAGCACGGCAAAGCCGGCCGCCTTGGATGCGACGGAGAGGTAGCCAACGATGGGCGTCGGCGCACCTTCGTACACAGGCGGTACCCACATCTGGAACGGGACGCTGGAGATCTTGAAGCCGAAACCGACTATCACTAACACCGCGGCCAGGATAAGCGCGACGTTGTTGGCTGTTCCGCCTTCCGCCACGCGCTCCATCACCACGTCTGGCATGTCCGCGATGAATGTTGTGCCGGTCAGGCCAAAGAGAAAGGCCATCCCGTACAGCATGACGGCCGTCGCGACGGCGCTCAACAACAGGAATTTGAGTGCGGATTCCGTGGAGCGTGCGTCCTTGAGGAGAGCGATTAGGGCGACGAGCGCGAAGGTCTGAATCTCAAGAGCAAGAACGATGGATATGAGTTCACCCATGGAGACAAGCAGCATCATGCCGACGGTGGCAAGCAGGATGAGGCCGTAGTATTCGCCATGGAACCGTGTCAGGCGGCGCTCAACATAGGGGGGAGAGTACAGAATCACTAGCAATGTGCCGCCAAGAATGACCAGCTTAAAAAACGTTCCAAAGAGGTCAGTGATGACAACGCCGGAGTAGCTCGCGCCGGAGGCGTCCGATGTCCAGAGCCATATGGCCGCCATGCCGGAGGCTACGACGCCCGCGACGCTTAACCACACAAGGACGTGCTTATCTCTTGTGACGAGATCGATTAGAACAACGGCGATTGCCGTCATGGTGAGGATGATCTCAGGTGCCAGGTGACCAAGATCGATACCAAGAGAGGCGGCGTCAATGGCGGTTGGCATGATGGCCTAACTCCCCCCCACCAGGCGTGCCACGCCATCACGGAAGGCATCGGAAACAAGCGCTGGATACACGCCAACGACGATTATCGGCAAGATAAGCAACGCCATCGCCACAAAGTCGGTTGGAGTAGCGTCCTTGATGGCGCGCCATCGTTCATTGAGCGGACCCAATAGAACCCGTTCCACTGTCCACAGGATGTATCCGGCGGTCAGGACGATACCGAGTACGGCGAGGCCGGTTGCGATTGGATAGACAGCAAAACTGCCAAGGAAGACCATGAGTTCTGCGGCGAAACCGCTTAGGAGCGGTAGCCCCAGGCTCGCAAGTCCGGAAAATATGAAGACTGCGCCGACCAGCGGCATTCGCGTGATCAGTCCGCCAAGGTCCGGAATGTGCCGTGTGTGGGCCTTTTCGTAAATGATTCCGACGATGAGGAACAGAAGTCCGGTGATTGTACCGTGGGCAAACATCTGGAGGGCAGCCCCCGTCACGCTGACCGCACCGAGCGATGCGACGCCCAGGAGAACCAACCCCATGTGACTGACGCTGGAGTAGGCGACGAGTCGCTTTAGATCGGTTTGCCGGAAAACGATCGCCGCGCCGTATAGCACGCTGATGACGGCCAGCACGACAAGTAGCGGCGCCCAATGAGCCATTTCGTCGGGGAGCATGCCCACGTTGATGCGAATGAGGCCGTAGCCTCCCATCTTTAGGAGGACGCCCGCAAGCAGAACGCTCACGGCTGTCGGGGCGTCCGTGTGGGCGTCCGGCAACCAGGTGTGCAATGGCCATACCGGCAACTTGATGGCGAACGCGATGAAGAACATGAGGAAGATCGCGTCCAATGCCAGGAAGGCGGGTTGAAGTGTCCCGTCCTGCCCTGCCAGTGTCATGGCGTGCATGTCGAATGAACCAATGGCGAAGCGAAGAGACAGAACGCCGACGAGCATGAAGGCGCTGCCGAAGAGTGTGTAGAGAACGAATTTCATCGCGGAATACTCGCGATGACCAGTGCCCCACATCGAGATGAGGAAGTACATGGGTATTAGCTCGACTTCCCAAAAGAGGAAGAAGAGCAGCATGTCGCCTGCGACGAAGACGCCCTGCACTCCCGTGAGCAGAAGAAGTAGCCAGATGTGATACTCGCGGACGCGCTCACTAACGTGCCATGAGCCAAGCACGGCCACGACGCCCAGCAATGCCGTTAGGAATACGAGGGGCATCGACAGGCCGTCAATCGTCAACAGATACGAGGCGTTGATGGCGGGTATCCACGGATCCGTGCCGTAACGACCAAGTTGCTCGACGATCGGGCCATCGGCACTGTAGAGAAGCCACGCGTACGTGACGAGGGCAAGGTCGATGATCATCGCACCAAGGGCGATGCGTCGTACGAGCGGCTGTCGGCGGCCAAAAGTCAGGATGACTGCCGCGCCGATGATGGGCAGGAAAACGATCAGCGATATGAGGCCGTCGAAGGCAACCATCCGTCTAGCCCTGGCCTCCCCACGCGATGTACACAGCCACTATCAGGATGGCTCCAATGGAGAGCACGGTTATCGATGTCTGTAGCTGTCCGGTTTCCACGATGCGGATGCTCTTGCCGACGTTACGTCCCACGAGACCAACCGTGTTGACCGCCCTGTCGACAATGCCTTTTTCGCTATCGAACCACGCGAGGAATCGCCAGAGACCTCTGTACAGTGCAAACCTCACAATGAGGCCCTCATAGAGTTCATCCATGTAGTACTTGCGGGCTAGGAGTTTCGTGATGGGGGCAAGGGGGCGGCTCACGATTGGAGCTTCTATCTTGCCAGCACGGTAGAGTGCAGTCGCGAGGCCAATGCCAAGTAGCGCAGCCACTAGGCCGATGGCCGCCGGAAGGATTGTGATCCCTTCGGCATGTGCGCCAAGAGGCTCAAGAATGTCCGTAAACCAATGCAGCGTGGGTGCGTTGAAGAGCCAGGAGGTCACGGCGAGAAGGGCCAGAAGCGCCATGGGGATGACCATAACGCGCGGGGATTCGTGAGGCGCGGCGCTGTGGGATGCATGTGCATTCACCACTTCGCGCGCCTCCTGTGCATCGCCGCCGCGGTATTGGCCATGGAATGTCATGTAGAGGGCGCGGAAGATGTATGCGGCAGTCATGAATGCTCCTGCAAGTGCAAGCATAAAGAGAAGCGCGCCCAACACGCCGCCGTGTGACCAAGCGACGCCCAGGATCTCATCTTTGCTCCAGAAGCCGGAGAACGGCGGTATTCCTGCCAAGCTCAGTGAGCCGATAAGAAAGCCCGCGTATGTCCACGGCATTGCCTTGCGTAGTCCACCCATCAGGCGCATGTCAAAAGTACCTGTCGCGTGGTTGACGGAGCCGGAGCCCAGGAACAGCAGCGCCTTGAAGAAGGCGTGTGTGAAGAGGTGGAAGAGTGCGGGGCCAAGCGCGCCCAGGCCGAGCGCAAGAAACATGTAGCCGAGCTGGCTCACGGTTGAATAGGCAAGTACACGTTTGATGTCCGACATGACTAGGCCCATTGACGCGGCGAATACGATGGTGAAGCCGCCAATCAGTGCAACAATGGTTCGTGCCGTATCCGCTTCTTCGAATAGCGGCAGGAAGCGGGCAATGAGAAAGACACCGGCGGCAACCATGGTTGCCGCGTGGATGAGGGCACTGACAGGGGTGGGGCCCTCCATGGCGTCCGGTAGCCACGTGTGCAGGGGAAATTGTGCACTCTTACCTGCCGCGCCTGCCAGTATGCCCAGGCAGATCCACGTGAGCCCGGCTCCGGTCAGGACCGCCCCTCCCGCACGCAGGAGATCCATGGAAGCATCCGGGTCACTAAGGGCGAATGTGACGGGGACGTCGTCTGGCCAGAGGAGAAAGATGCTGAGTATGGCAAGCAGAAAAAAGAGGTCTCCAAATCGCGTAATGATGAAGGCTTTCTTGGCCGCTGCTGTGGCGCTCGGCCGCGTGTACCAAAATCCGATAAGCAGGTAGGAGCACAGTCCCACCAGTTCCCACCCGACGAAGAGGAGGATGAGGTTGTTGGCCAGAACCAGCGTCAGCATTGCCGACGTGAACAAGGCCATGAAGGTGTAGTAACGGACGTAACTCCTGTCCGTGCTCATATAGCCGTGGGAATAGATTTGAACCAGCAAGCTGACGGAGGTAACCACGACGAGCATGATTGCCGTCAGGCCATCTAGGAGCAATCCAATCCGAAGCGACAAAGTATCGACGCGGATAATTTCATGCAGGGGGAGCGTGATGTGATGCTCGGTCCACACGTCGGATAGAGCCCAGAGGGATAAGAGGAACGAGAGGCCAATGGCGGCAATCGTGATCACGGAGGCGAGGCGCGTCGTGGATCCCAACAGGGGACGGACGATCAGCCCGTTTAGGATAGCGGCCGTAAGCGGCGCGGCTATGATTAGCCAGACTGCGGCCTCAGGCATGGTCGGCGTTAGACTTTGCGTTCAATTTCTTCGGCGACGTGTTCACGGGCACGGGGAATGCAGACCTTAAACTCAGCGAATTCATCGCCCCAGTGTTCGATGCGGTCGGGCATGATGCGCGTTGGCAGGCCTTCACCTTCGTAGAGCATTTTCCACATTTCCGCGGCCATCAGACCCTTGACCCGTTTGAATTCAACCCACATCGTTTAGCGCACCTGACCGCTATGCTGCATTGTCATTGTTTCGTCACTTCAGTAGGTTTATTTCCGCCGCGTCGACGGTGTTGCGTTGGGCAAAGATGGTCAGGAGGACGGCCAGACCAATGGCAACCTCCGCCGCGGCCACTGTGATGATGAAGATGGCGAATATGTGGCCGGCAAGTTCGTCAACAGGCGAGTAGCGCGAGAAGGCGACAAGGGCAACGTTGACGCCGTTCAGCATCAGCTCAATGGACATCAGGATAACGACGATATTGCGTTTTACAAGGACTCCGATAAGCCCAATGGTGAATAGACCGGCGGAGAGAAGGAGGTAGTGCTCCAAGGCGAGCGCAGCCATTGTGCCTCCTTCGCCTCATCTTTGGCGTGCGATGACGAGCGCGCCGATTGTCGCAACCAGGAGCAGTAGTCCTGCCAGCTCGAAGGGAAGGAGATACGTTGTGAAAAGCAAGTCAGGGAGGTGCGTGGCCGTAGAGGCAGCATCACCGACCATCGGTGAGATCGTCTCGCCTCTACCCTCGCTCCGCCACTCTGTGTTGACAATGACATAACCGAGTCCGGCGAGTGCTGCGGCTCCGCTTAGCAGGCCAAACGGCCAAAGGTGGTGAGAGCGGCTGGCTCGGTTGATCTGCGCTGTCATCATGACTGCAAAGATGATGAGAACGGCGATTCCGCCAACGTAGATTATGAATTGTGCGAGCGCAAGAAAGTCGGCATCGAGCGTGACGTAGGTGCCGGCGACGGCGGCGAGGCTGATCAGCAAGCCGAGCGCGGCGTAAAAGAGACTACGGGCCGTTATGACGGCAAGCGCGCCGATGATGGCGGAGGTTGCTAGAAAGAAGAATGCTAAAGTGACCAACGGCCAGCCTCGTGTTCTTCTAGTTCGTCCTTGCCCGTGTGGCCGATCATCTCCATCTGCGGACGGAACTGTGTGCGTGGTTTCTTGGGCATGGCCTTGAGCTCGTCAACGCTGATGATCATCTCTTCCCGACCGTAGGACGCTTGCTCAAAGTCACCGCCCATATGGAGTGCATCGTACGGGCAGATCTCAACGCAGAGGGCGCAGAACATACAGCGGCCGGTATCAATGTCAAACACGTCCACGTGGTAGTCACTACCCACTTGTGAGTGTGGTTCCGGGTGCGTGACGATACGGATGATGCCGAGTGGGCAGCCTTTGGCGCAGGCGGCGCAGCCCGTGCAGCGCTCTTCATACCAGATGAAGGTATTGCCACGGAATCGAGGGGGCTGCTCAAGTTTCTCTTCTGGATACTGGGTGGTGAAGGGTTTACGCCTGATGTAGTTGAGCGTGACCATGAGTCCCTTGATTGCTCCCGCACCGAATAGAGACATGAACCCCTCCTATACCCTTGCTCCGGCCGGAGCCGCCAACTGACTATCAAATCGCGCGAGGCCGCGGACGCGAGATAGCATGGCGAGCAAGCCGATGGTCAGGACAATGTTGATAATGGCGATGATTGTCAGCGCTGCAACGGGCAAGGCCTCACCCGGCTCCAGTGAGAAAAGCGCCTGCATGGCAAGTATTTCTCCTGCTGTGACCAGGATATTGACCGTCGCGAGGGGGAAGAGGAGTTTCCAGGCGAGTGCCAGCATCTGGTCGATGCGAACACGCGGCCATGTTCCGCGGAACCAGAAGAACAGGAAAACGATGATCGAGGTCTTAAGGCCGAACCAAATCAAGCCGCCGATATCCGGCTTCCAGCCGGCAAAGAAAAGCGTGACGATCACAGCAGACCATCCGAGGGCGGCCACGTACTCAGCGCCGTAGATCAGGGCAAACTTCGTACCTGTGTATTCGGTGTGGAATCCTGCAACGATTTCTGATTCAGCCTCGTTGATGTCAAAGGGGGTGCGGTTGAGCTCCGCAGTAACGGCGACCAACATGATGAGGAATCCGAGCGGTTGCACGATCACGAATGGGATGCCTTGCGCCTCCGTGATCTCCTGCAAGTTCAATGAGCCGGATAACAGAACGACAGAGGTGATTGCGAGAATCAGCGGTACTTCATAGCTGACAAGTTGCGCCACCCCGCGGACCGCGCCATAGAGTGAGTACTTGTTGTTGGATGCCCACCCTGCCGCAAAGGCAGCAAGCGATGACACAGATGTGACGGCGATGACGTACACGATGCCTGCATCAAGGTCCACAACCGCCCAGCCGTCAAAGAATGGAACGACGGCAAAGAGGGCGATAGCCGGTGTAAAGAACAAGATGGGTGCGATGAGAAAGACAAGCCGATCTGCCGCACGGGGAGTGATATCCTCTTTTGTCACCAGCTTGAGGAGGTCTGCAACGCCCTGCAATACGCCAAATGGCCCAACGCGGTTAGGGCCGATGCGGTTCTGCATCCGCGCGACGAGACGGCGCTCAGCATAGGTCAGCATAACGGCGCTTCCAAGAAGGACGTTGACGACGATGAAGATGCCCAACAACGGCATCAGCATGTCGACGGTATTTACGGGCAGGAAACCCTCCAAGATGTCACGAGTACGGTCGGCGATCATCGATCGACCTCACCAACATTGATGTCAAGGGTGCCGAAGTTCACGATGAGATCAGCCAGCTTCCATCCGATGCACAGTTCACGCAGGACGGTTAGGTTGATAAACGATGGGGAGCGGATGCCACATCGGTATGGGGCAATTGTGCCGTCACTGACCAGGTAGAAGCCGAGTTCGCCTTTCGTGGCCTCGATGGCGCTGTAGACTTCTCCAACCGGGGGCCGTATGAAGAAGTCCGCCTCGGTACGGGTCGGCCCATCCGGGAGCGCAGTCATGCACTGGCTCACCATCTTTGCGGACTCTTTCATCTCCTGCAGGCGCACCCACATGCGATCCCAGTTATCGCCGTTTTGTGTGACCGGGACGTCGAAATTCATCCGGTCATAGACTTCGTAGGGCGCCTGTTTGCGGAGATCAAAGTCAATGCCGGAGGCTCGGAGATTGGGGCCAGTAACCGAGCATTCGATGGCGCGCTCGCCAGTGAGTGGTGCGATGCCCTTCATGCGAGAGACAAGAATTTCGTTCTCCAAGAGAAGAGCCTCATATTCGGCGACGCGTTCTGGGAAATCCTTCAGGAATTCGTTGACGGCTGTGTCAAAGCCGGGTGGCAGGTCATGAGACACCCCGCCGATCCGCATGTAGCTGAAGGTGATGCGCGCGCCGCAGATCATCTCAAAGAGGTCCAGAACTTTTTCTCGTTCGCGGAACATGTGCATGAGGGGCGTTATCCACGCGCCGAGGTCATTGATCAAGAATCCCAGCGCCATCAAGTGGCTTGCGATACGCATCAATTCCGCAGTCATCACCCGTAGGTATTGCGCCCGCTCCGGCACTTCAACCTCTGCGAGCGCCTCCACAGCGCGGACGTATGCGAGATTATTTGTCATACCAGAGAGGTAGTCCAAACGATCAGTCAGCGTTATCACCTGCGTGTAGCTGCGCTCTTCGGCGAGCTTGGAGCTGCCGCGATGGAGGTAGCCGAAGATCGGCTCGATGTCCACGACTTCCTCTCCATCGAGGAGGGCGCGGATGCGGAAGACGCCGTGCGTGGACGGGTGCTGCGGACCAAGGTTGAGCAACACCGGTTCAATGTTGTAGTTGGTAGGGCCCTCAGTCATTGGTTGCTGTGGAGGTTGCATCTCGGATCTATGAAAAATCCTTGCGGAGGGGGTGGCCGGGGAAACCCTCCCACAAGAGAATCCGTTTCATGTTTGGGTGGCCAATGAACGTGATGCCAAAAAGGTCATAGATCTCCCGTTCCTGTAGGTTTGCGCCTTCCCACACGGGTGTGACGGACGGTACTTGAAGGTCATCCCTACCCCACACGCAAACCTTCAAAGTGGTCTCCTGGTTACGGCGAATGGATAGCAGGCCGTAGCGGATTTCAAAGCGATCGATGAAATCGACTACGTCGATGGAACGGAGCATCCGCATGTCTGTATCATCATCGTCGCGGAGGAGGCGGCACACATCTCTGATATTGGCGGGTGCGACAAGAACCCATTCATCGAAGGCGTCCTCGATCGCGTGTGGCAGTGATCCACGTAGTTTATCGGCGATATCGCGGCCGGAAAGGACGATGGTCATGTGGCCTCAGGAGATGAGTTTTCTCAGGCG
This sequence comes from Dehalococcoidia bacterium, assembly GCA_965224255.1. Lineage (GTDB taxonomy): Bacteria > Chloroflexota > Dehalococcoidia > UBA6926 > UBA6926 > VXMO01. Next base: position 174,367 of record CBDCYO010000005.1, on the reverse strand, counting down.
CGGCCCACGTTCACGTACGAGAGAGTCACGCTTAATTTTGTCTTGGAGTTTGATGAGGCCATGGAGGAGGGCGTCTGGACGTGGTGGGCAGCCGGGCACGTAGACATCGACGGGCACGAGGCGGTTGACTCCGGGCACGACGCTGTAGCCCTGGTAGTAGGGGCCGCCGCTCGTTGCACATACGCCCATGGAGATGACCCACTTGGGGTTCGGCATCTGCTCATAGATGCGGCGCACTACGGGCGCCATCTTCCATGTGACGGTTCCTGAGACGATCATCAGATCGGCTTGGCGTGGAGAGGCACGGAAGATTTCCATGCCGAACCGCGCCTGGTCAAATCGGGGCATGACGGCAGCGATCATTTCAAAGGCGCAGCAGGCGAGGCCGAGGGTGACGGGCCAGACGGAGTTGGATCGACCCCAGTCAAGCAGCGCATCCAGAGACGTTACAAGGACGGAACGCTTGAGGGACTCGGACACCTCGATGGGCTCATCGACGTGCTGCTCGGTGGCCAAGGCGCGCAGCCGCTCAATGACCTCGCCTTCCTCCGCGTCCAATTGGTTCGTTGTGACCGTGAGTGGGATGCCATAGGGCGATGAAAGTTCCTCTGGCCCGGATGTCCGGGGCATCATTTCTGCCACTCAAGTGCCTCCTTTTTCCATTCATAGAGAAAGCCGATAAGGACGAGGATGAGGAAGAGGGACATGGCGAAGAATGATACGACGCCCAGCGAGAGGAATCGCGCTGCCCACGGCAGGAGGAAGATGACTTCCACATCAAAGATCACGAAGAGCAGGGCGAATAAGTAAAAGCGGAAGTTGAATTGAACGTTTGCCCCACCAGTGGGAACCATGCCGGATTCATACGTCATACGCATAAAGCGCGGCTCCTCGTCTGGGGGAGTGGTAGGTCGAATTCGGACACGTTGCAACAGCCCGGAGAATACCATGAGGCTGAGAGGAACGAGAACGGCGGCAACGAGCATAGCCGCGATGATCCAATACTTGCCACTTTCAACCACGTTCGTGGCTCCTTCAGGCAGGTTCGGCTGTGCGTGCTCCCATAGCTAACTCTACGTATGGGTGCACGGTGATGTCAATGGCGGCCATCGAACGCGCCGTCAACGTTGTGAGTGGAGGTGAGGTGTTTGAATTGGGACGTATGCTGAAGCAATGACGGAGTCGTCAGAACCACTGCTTTCCGTGGAAAACCTGCATACGTCGTTCTTTACGCAGGACGGTGCGATCAAGGCCGTACAGCAGGTGAACCTTTCCGTCGGGCATGGCGAAATACTGGGTATCGTCGGCGAGAGTGGGTCCGGCAAGACCACCGTGGGTCTATTGAGATTTGGACGTGCGGAGAAGTAAGGAAACTGGTGGGTGGGTGGATTACCCTTTTGTGCCGACGCCGCAGAGATCAGCGATGAGAAGTTCCAACGCGATGTCCTCGGAGAGTTGGCCGGTCTTGAGGGCGATGTCGTAGTTCAGGATTGATTGGTGCATCTCTTGCAGGCGCGGCATGGTGAAGCTGCGGCTCTGGTTTACCGTTTTGCGGATTGCGAAGTCTGAGCGTGTTCCGATTGCATCCTGCAAGTCAGCACGTGAGATCCGGCGCTGAGTCGCGTCCTTTGCGGCGATGAGTCGCCGCACTTGCGTTCCAAGCAATGTCATGATTTGCGGTACAGCGGTGCCCGTATCAGCACGCAGGCGTTCCACGCGCCCGCGTGCCTTGGGATAGCGTGCCTCAATCACGTCGTCAATCATTGCGAAGATGTTCTCTTCACGCGTTGTGCCGGACATAGCGGCGACATGAACGGCTGAGATCATGCTACCCGGCCCGGCATACAGTAGCAGTTTGTCGATTTCATTTGAGAGCGCCCACAGATTGCTGCCGTGAGCGTCGGCGAGCGCCCGTTGAGCGGGGGCATCAATCTGTCCTCCACGATCTTGAACGGCCCGACCAATCCATTCCGCCAGGTCACTGCCGCGCGGTGGTGTAAAGACACGTACAGTGGCCACTGGGGCAAGATGCTTGAGAAGCGGATTTGAGTCCGCAACAGCGTCATCCGACAAGACGAGGGTGTTCGATTCCGGAAGGCCGGACGCAATGTCCTTAAGTTGACCCCAGCCACTGAAGGTCTCGGCATCGGGAGCCTGGCTGTCAGTGAGACCGCGCTGGCGAGACCGCCCGGAGCGACTGCCAGCGCGGCCCACCGTGCCGCGCTGGGATCGTGAGAACATGGCCAACAGGCCTTCGATAACAACAAGGCGTCCGCTCGCAAGGAAGGGAACTGCGCGGGCCTGCCCAAAGACCTCCGATGGGGAAGCCCCTACGGCAGTAATCGTTACAGTGTTGAGAGAGGCCATATCTGGATCACCAAGACGGTCTCGCAATGCATCTATGGCCCGCTTGCGCGAGAAGTCGTCTTCTCCGTAGTAGATCTCTAGCACTGGTCTATGCTCGCCTCATCCGTTTCAATGGTCAGGAAGCAGTTCTGCGTGTGGATGCCATAAACAGTATGTTGCCGCGCGTTACAGACACACGTACACTATGGCGCAATACAGATGACGACAACGCCCCCAGTGCCGGAAGAGCGCTACGACATTATTGCAGCCCTGCCGGGGACTTCTTTGTATTCGGTTTACTCAGCCGTCGAACGTGATGGCGGTGACGCAGTTGAGATACGTGAGCCGCGGATTCGCGCTCTGGAAGACGTATCAACGGTCGGGCCGTTTCGTGCACTTATGGAACGGCATCAGAATGTGCGCCATGCTCACTTGAGTCGGTTGTTGGATATTACGTCAAATGGGGATGGTTTTTGGATGGCGTATGAGCCAGTGCGTGGCGAACAGCTGCGCGGTTGGCTGACGCGGGGTCTCCAGTTAGATGAGGCGCTACAACTGATAGCACAGACCGCCTCCGGTCTACAGGCATTGCATGACGCCGGACTAACCCACGGAGACGTCAACTCTCGGAACCTATGCGTGACGCCAACGACCGGTGCGCAACTGCGCAACGCCGGCCTGTGCGAATTGTCGGCGGGAATGGGCGCCTTGCAGTCGTCTCTGCAGATACCCATGCCGGCGTATATGGCGCCTGAGGTGCTGCGCGGAGGTGAGCCGGGGCCGAAGTCGGACATCTTCGCGCTTGGGTTGGTGCTCTATGAAATGCTGACGGGTCGCCTCCCCTTCACCGGTACCACGCGAGATACAATTCGTGTGAAGCAGCAGGAGGGTCGAATCGCGCCGGTTACGGAATTGAACCCGTCACTACCCACGGTGCTGGACGGGGTTACTGCAAGAGCGATTGCGTGGGAACCGGACGAGCGCTTTTCGTCAGTGCAAGAGATGCGTGAGACCGTGTTGGAAATCAGTGCCAACCTGTCCGCGCCTGAAACGCAAATCATCGTGCCGGGTGAAGCAGCGCGGCAAAATATTCTGGAAGACATTGCTCGATTTGAGCCAATACGTATTGACGCGGAAAGTGACGCGGCAGGTGGGTTCCGGGTTTGTGGCGAGTGCCTGACTGTCAATTTCGCACGCGTTACCCGCTGCGCAGTCTGTTGGAGGGATATGCGCGACTCTACCGTCCGAAGCCGGACGGAAGGCGATGAGTTTGTGCAGCAAACTCAAAAGCGCAGGAAAACGCGGCGTTGGATCAGGCGAGGTTCTCTCGTTACCATCGTTGTCTTGCTCGCGGCGCTGTTCATGTATGACCGCGGTGCTCCACCCGGACTGTTGACTGGCCCACCAACGACGACGTTGACGGCTCAAGCAGGAACCGGACTCTGGACGACTCCACGGGGGGGGGCGGCAAATAGCGGGGCGTTCCTCGGTGCTGACGCGGTTCCGCAAGGCGTTGAGCGCTGGCAGGCTGATATCGGCTCAGCCGTTAAATCATCCCCAACTATTGCGGACGGGCGCATATTTGCCACGACCCTTGATGCACGCATCATCGCCCTGTCCGTGGAGGACGGGGCGATGCTCTGGGAGAAAAAGGCGCCGGGACCACTGGACGTCGCGCCGGTCGTCGCAGATGATCGCCTCTTCGTGGCGTACAGGAATTCCACCCTCGTGTCTTTGGATGCGGCTACTGGGGAGCAGATTTGGTCAACTCCAATTTCGAACCCTCTATTCAGTTGGGTCATCGTCGATGACGGTAGCGTTTACGTGTCTTGCCAGGACGGCGTGATCCAGGCATTTGATGCTGGTACGGGCGAGAAGCGTTGGGAAATTGACACGGGCGGCGGCATGTCCGCTCCTCCTTCCATTAGTGAGGGGCTTCTGGTTATACCGACGCAAGATCGGCAATTGCTTGTTCTCTCTGGAGAGACGGGGCAAATGCGGCTGGGATACGTTGTGCGCGGTGTGGTTGAAGGTAGTGCCGCAATCAGCCATGGGACGGCAGTCGTCGGCGGACTTGATCGCCACGTGCGAGCCATCGACATTCGGGATCAGAATTTACCACTGGAAAAGACCTTCTTGCGGTGGTGGACGCAGTTCTTCATCTGGGGCATGGCGCCATTCCCTCCAGCGCAGAGCGGCGTCATCTGGACGCACAACGTCGGTGAAGAGATTAGGGCCCATGCCGCGATCTCCAACAGCCGGGCGTATTTTGCGTCAACTGCTGGAAATGTGTATGCCTATTCGATTCTCTCTGGTCAGGAGACCTGGAAGACGCCGCTTGCGACGGAACCGATCGCGCCGGGGTCGCCAACCCTTGTGAATGACGTGCTTTTTATTGCGGCGGAGAACGGCACTCTATATGCGCTTGACGGCGTTCGGGGTGATCGATTGTGGGAGCTCCCTCTGTCTGGACCGACATCAGCTGCGCCTGCATACGCAGACGGCATCCTTTATCTGCTGACCGATACCGGCATTCTCCACGCAATAGAGTAATCACCCGATGGATGTTGGGATCATCGGGCTGCCGGCTAGCGGGAAAACCACGCTTCTCAACGCGCTGACACATGCCCACGCTGCGACAGGCGGTTTTGGCACTGCACGCAATACGCAGCCGAATCTCGGAGTTGTACGCATTCCTGATCCGCGCCTATTGCGAATCGCAGAACTGGTTGAGCCGAGCCGTGTTGTGCAGGCGGAACTCTCGTTCATTGATGTCCCTGGCCAGCCGCCTGAGTTAGGTAAATCACGCGGCATTCAGGGACAATACCTGTTGGACGTTAGTCAGGCTGATGCACTCCTGCTCGTTGTCCGGGCGTTTCGCTCGCCTTCGCTGCCCGATCCTGCGCCGGAGGCGGACCTGGAGACGATGCTCATGGAGATGGTCTTTGCAGATATGGCCATCGTGACGCGGCGTCTTGAACGCATCAATGCCTCACTCAAAGCAGCGCGAGGGGCAGAGCGTGACGGACTGATGGCCGAAGCGCATCTGCTACGTCGTTTGCAAGAAGCTCTCGAAAACAGTGAGGCAATTCGAAGCGTCAAAATGACTTCAGACGAGGCACGAATGATCTCCGGGTTTACTTTTTTAACAACAAAGCCCCTGGTCATTCTCCTGAACATCTCTGAGGGTCAGTTGGGACGCAGCGATGAGCTATCGGCCGAGTGGATGAGCCGTCGTGGTACTCCCACGACGGGTTGCATTGCGCTTTCCGCCCGACTTGAGGAAGAGTTGGCACAGCTGGATCCAGAGGACGCTGACGCGTTTCGCAAGGAGATGGATGCGCCACACGATGCGATTGGCGAGCTAGCTCGCCTTGCTCAGTCGGTGACAGGGCTGATCACATTCTATACAGCGGGGCCGCAGGAGGCACGAGCCTGGCAGCTAGAAGAGGGCACCGTAGCGCCGCGAGCTGCCGGAAGGAAGATTCACACAGACATGGAACGTGGTTTCATCCGTGCAGAGGTTACGTCTTACGATGACTTTGTTGCGGCGGACGGCAAGTTCGCAGAGGCGCGCCGGCGCGGCACACTTCGGCAGGAGGGCAAGGCGTACATTATCCAGGATGGTGACGTGGTAACGTTTTTATTCAACGTCTCCGGACGCTAGCCGTGAGCGCTCTGGATTGCGCGCCAGACACGCTCTGGGGTGAGTGGCATTTCAATATGCTTGACGCCCAGCGGTCGAAGGGCATCGACAACAGCGTTGACGACGGCAGATGGAGCGCCGGTCGTCGGGCCCTCCCCCATGCCCTTGACGCCAAGGGAGTTGAGCGGGGATGCCGTCTCTGAGAATGCGACGATAAACTCTGGGGTCATTTCCGCAGTCGGGAGCGCGTAATCCATCAGCGAGCCGTTCAGCAGCTGTCCCGCCTGATCGTATTCTGAGATCTCATAGAGGGCCTGGCCGATGCCCTGCGTGGCGCCGCCATGGACCTGCCCTTCAACCGTCATGGGATTGACGATGGTGCCCTGGTCATCGACGGTGAAGAGGCGCTGAAGGTCAACATCTCCCGTCTCCGGGTCAACGTCAACGACGGCGATGTAGGTGCCAAAATTGTACGTCAGGCCGCTTGGCTGGTAGAACGCGTCCTCATCGAGGCCGAATTCCATGTTTGTCGGGCGGGAAAGGACTTGATAGGACGCTTCGGCCACCTCAGTAAACGAAAGTTCACGTTCTTCTTTTTCTCCGGCCTTGCGAAACGCGCCGTCTTTCAGGCTGACCTGTTCCAACTCGCACCCAAGAATGTGGGCAGCGAGTTGCAGCATCTTGTCTCGCACTTTCTCCGCAGCGATTCTGGCGGACATGCCGCCGGTGACCAGTGCGCGGCTGCCGTAGGTTCCCACCCCGTGCGCAACGATTGAGGTATCGCCATGGAGCACGGTCACATCACTTTCCGGCACGCCAAAGACATCCGCGACAATCTGTGCAAAGACGGTTTCTCCGCCTTGCCCATGCGGTGAAGAGCCGGTAAAGACAGTCACCTTGCCGCCGCGTGCCACGCGTACTCTGCCCCATTCGTAGCGGCTGCTACTCGGATCAAGAGGGCTGGGGCCCGAGCCTCCGGTCTTGACCCACGAGGCAACGCCGATGCCCATAGACCGGCCTTCCGCGCGCGCCTGCTTCTGCTGCTCTCTCAGTTGGTCATAGCCGCTGAGTTCCAAGACTTGGTCAAGTGACGCCTCGTAGTTACCGCTGTCAAACATATCGCCACCGCCGGAACGTATGGGCTGGTCAAATGGGGGTAGATAGTTGCGGCGGCGGATTTCCGTCGGATCTAGCCCAAGTTCGTCAGCGAGGCGATCCATACCACGCTCGATGAGATGGATGCCTTCCGGTCTGCCCGCGCCACGGTATGGGCCTTGAGGCGTCTTGTGGGTGTAGGCGTTGTGTACTTCAAACTCCACATTTGGAATGTGGTAGACGCCAGTGGAGATCATGGCGGAGGAGGCGGATAGCTGCGCCTCAGGCCCCTTCGCGTAGGCTCCAAGGTCGTGCAGGTGGCGGACACGGAGGCCAGTAATTTTACCTTCAGAGTCCGCAGCGACCTCCATATATGAGGTCTTGCCACGTGCTTGGTGCATCGCCAAAAAGTCCTCAGAGCGCGTAGCAACCCACTTGATTGGCACGCCCAATTCCATGGAGGCGATGCAGATCAGGGCGTACTCCGGATCTTCATGTTTCACCCCAAAACCACCGCCGACATCTGGCGCCACAACGCGCACGCGCTCCTCCGGCAGGTGTAGAATTTCCGCGAGGTGGTCACGCAGCGTGTGCGGCGTTTGCACTGTGGCCCACAGGCTCATCTGCTCCTGCACACGATCCCAATGGGCAAGGCCGGCGCGGGGCTCCATCGGCACACCGTGGATGCGTTGATTGACGATGCGCTCACGGACGATAACATGTGCCTGCTCAAATGCCTGCGAGACGCTGCCAAGCTGGTAGCGCCATGTGACGACACCGTTTGGTCGGTCTTGGTGAACGCGTGGCGCATCATCACGCAGCGCTACCTCCACATCCACAACGGGAGCCAGCGGTTCATAGTCAACGTAAATGAAGTCTGCAGCATCACGCGCTCCGTAGCGGGAGTCGGCAATGACAACCGCCACAACTTCGCCAACGTGGCGCGCCACGTCGACGGCGATGAGATCGTATGCCGCTGATTCCGCGCCGTAGAACGTGAGTGGAACGGTTGGGTTGGTACCATAACGTGGATGGATGTCCTTGCCAGTCAGGACGGCAGTGACGCCGGGAGCTCGCAACGCTTCCGAGGTGTCAATACTGCGGATGCGGGCGTGGGCGTGCGGGCTGCGGACGAGTACGGCCCAGTACGTGCCGGGGATGGTGATGTCCTCAACAAAGGCGCCGTTGCCCCGCAGCAGTTTCTCATCTTCGCGCCGGGGACTGGATTTGCCAACGCGTTGGGTATCCGTGGCCATCACTTCGTCCTTTCCTGTTATGTCTGCGCATTCTGAAGCGCTTGCGTAATGGCACGGCGTGTGAGTACCCGGCATAGGTTTGCGCGATAGTCGGGGGAACCGTGCAGGTCTGAGATGCACTCAAGTCCCGCGGCAGCAAGAGCAGATGCGCTTTCAATGGCATCAGGAGTAGGCATCTGACCGCGCAGGGCATCTTCAACTCCAGTGGCGCGAGATGCCCGCGAGGCAGCGCCGGTGACTCCAACGGACACGCGAGAAAGGCGGCCAGCATCATCGAGGTCAACGATGGCTGCGATGCCGACAATCGCGAAGTGAGATGCCTTGTTGGCGAATTTGATGTACGCGGCGCCCGTGCGACCTTCCGGAATGGGGATGATGACTTCCGTGATGATTTCGTCTTCTGCGAGGGTTGTGATGAACGCGTCCACAATAAGCTCGTCGAGCGGGACAACTCGTTCGCCTGTTCCTCCCACGATCCTGACCTGAGCGTCAAGCGCGAGGAGGGTTGCGGGATAGTCCGCTACGGGATCTGCGTGGGCAAGACTGCCGCCAATCGTTCCGAGGTTTCGTACCTGAACGTCTGCTATTTCAGCCGCCGTGTCTGCGACCACGGGCAACGCAGCATGGATGATGTCTGAGGTGGCAACGTGAGTGTGACTGGCCATTGCGCCGATACGCAGAGTGCCCCCATCCACACCAATGGATGAGAGTTCCCGGCGCGTCTTTCGCAGATCAACGATGAATTCGGGCATGGAGAGCCGCAGCTTCATCATCGGAAGAAGGCTCTGGCCTCCGGCGATGATTTTGCTCTCTCCCGGCCGCCTCTGCAGAAGCGCGATGGCTTCTGCGACGGACTCGGGCGCGGTGTACTCAAAAGCCCCAGTGATCATTGTCTTGCTCTCTCTATGCGGTGATTTTCTGCACTTTGCGAGTTTGGCTACTTCGCCATTCGCTCAGCGGCGGTCTCAACAGCAAGGACGATGTTCTGGTAGCCCGTGCAGCGACAAAGGTTGCCGGCTAGAGCGTGTCGTATCTCATCACGTGTGGGCTGTGGGTTGTCGCTCAGCAGGGCTTTGGAGAGCATGAGCATGCCGGGCGTGCAGAAACCGCACTGCAGGCCGTGCTTATCCGCAAACGCCTGCTGGATGGGGTGAAGCGGGCTACCCGGGTTCGCGAGGCCCTCCACCGTTTCGATTTCCTCGCCATCGGCCTGCACCGCGAGCATAGAGCATGCCTTGATCGCCTTTCCACCGAGCAGCACCGTGCATGCGCCACACTGTGACGTGTCACACCCAACGTGTGTACCGGTCAGGCCAATGACGTCCCGAATGGCATGGACGAGCAACAGGCGCGGCTCAACAGCGATCGCGTGTTGCGTACCGTTGATTGTCAGCGTCACAGGAATTGAATCAGCCATGTGTGTGCCTGTCCATGTCGCGTTGCCATCCTCGTAGGGCGATGCTATGCCGATACAGCGCGAGCGGTCAACTAGGTACCGGCTAGTGTGACGTGCCGGACGTTTCTCGCGCCTCTCTGGCCAGTGCGTCGAAGAACTGCCCCATGAGCATGCGCACGGCGGTATTGATCATGCGGGATCCGATCTGGGCGAGCGTGCCGCCGACTTGCGCGTCTGCCTCCACTGACACCAGGGTTCCGTCTCCGTCCGGACTCAGCGAGATCATACCCTCACCGCTAATGAATCCGGTAGGACCCTGACCATTCAGTGTCAACTTGTAGGAATCTGAGGGGCTGATGTCTTCGATTTCGACTGTACCGCTGAAGCGTCCACGTATGGGCCCAACACCGACGGACAGTGTAGCGGAGAAACGCGATGGTGATTCCACATCCAGCGTCTGACAGCCGGGTACAGTCCGCCGGAGAACGTCTGGATCATGGAGTAACTCCCACACGTGGTCGTGTGGTGCGGGAATCGTATGGCTACCTGAGATGTTCATCGATGTTACGAAGATGGTCCACTGACAGGGGTCGCGGGACGGAGTGGTTCAATTGCGACGCGCATACCCTGCTCCAGAGCGCCACGAACCTCGCTGATGTTCGATAAATGATTACTGTCCACGTAGTGGCGCAGACCGTCGATAACGTCCAGCATCGTTGTTGGTCGTGTGAAATTCGCGGTGCCGACGGCAACAGCCGTCGCACCAGCCAGAATAAACTCCAGGGCGTCACGGGGTGACGCGATGCCGCCAATGCCGATGACAGGGACGGAGACGGCGGCGCAAATCTGCCAGACCATCCGCACGGCGATGGAGCGAATCGCAGGGCCAGAGACGCCTCCGGTCATGGTTCCGGTCACTGTTCTGCGGTTATCGACGTCGATGACCATTCCGGAGAGGGTGTTGATTGCGGAAATAGCTGTCGCCCCGCCTGCCTCTGCTGCCCGCGCGATCTGGGAGATGGAGGTAATGTTGGGCGTGAGTTTGGCGATGACAGGGCCCCGAAAGCGATCCGAAACGCCACGCAGAACTCGCTCCACGTTTGCCGGGTCTGCGCCGATCTCCATGCCTCCAGCCTCAAGGTTTGGGCAGGAGATGTTAACTTCGAGGCCCGCAACGCCCGGTTCGCCATTCAGGCGCTCGGCAAGTTGGTCATACTCACGCACTGCGAGACCGCCAATGCTGACGATGACGGGTGAGTTGTATTGGGTGTATTGAGGCAAGATCTCGGTGAGAAAATGTTCCACGCCGCGGGATGGGATGCCAATGGAGTTGAGCATTCCGGCGGGGGTTTCAGCCGTGCGCGGGGCGGGATTACCGGCGCGTTCACCGTAAAAAATCGTCTTCGGGACAAGCGCGCCGAGTTGATCAAGGTCAAAGAGCGTTCCCATCTCCGGCCCGAAGCAGCCGGACGCGGGCATAACGGGGCTCTTGATGACAAGGCCTGCGCCAAGATCGACGGTGAGACGGCTGTCAGCCGACGCGCCTGACCCTGCCATTGGCTACACCATGACTTCTGCGGAATGGCAACGAAAGACTGGGCCGTCCCGGCACACGAGGGGGGATTCCGTGGATTCGCCAAAAGCTCCCGTCGCGCAGGAGTGGCAATAGCCGAGACCACATGCCATATGCGCCTCAAGCGAGACGTACGTTTCAACGCTGGCCGGTGAGGCCAGTTGCGTTGTGAGCTCGATCAGGCGGTTGGAGCCACAAACATACGCTTGCTGCACGCGACCGGAGTGGATGATTTCTTTGAGCCAGGGTTCCACGTTCTCGAGAGCGCTGCTGCCGTCCATATCGTTAACTACAAGGGCGTGGCCGCCCGACTCCTTGATGACGCCTGCTCCAAGCACCACGTCGCGGTTGCGTCCGCTCAGCAAGGCAAACGTCTCAACGTTGCGTTCATTTGCCGCATCGATGAGAGTTGTGAGGGAGCAAACTCCGATCCCGCGTCCCACAATGAGAATGCCGCTTGTTGTATCTGCGACGGGGAATGGCCGCCCGACGGGGCCGACGATTTCGACGATATCGCCCAGCCGCCGCTGAGACATCACCCCCGTGCCCTGCCCGACGACACGATAGACGAAATCGGCGGTTCCTTCGGCCTTGTGGTAGCGGTACACGGCCATCGGACGGGGCAAGACGGGGTGAACGTCCGCCGCGGAACCCGGACGGATGACGCCAAATTGACCAGGGGCGCCATCGGCCAGAACCTGGGAGCGCACACGCATCAGGTAGTGCTCCGGCGCGATCTCATCATTGGAGAGTATCTCCGTCTCAACGAATGAGACGGCTGGCCTATGCGCCCCGTTTGGATGCACCACTTCCAGATAGACGCTGGCCGGGAGTCGCAGCTGAGGGACGTGGGCGCCCGCAAACACTGGAATGGTTCCGTTGCCGTTAGTCGCGCCGGCCGTCATTCTGCAACCTCATCTGTGAGGAATGCGTCAATGTCGCGGATGCTTTCCGCGAGGGTCTGTGCGCCAACGGCGATGTCCTCCATGCTGGTCCACTCTTCTGGACAGTGGCTGAGGCCCTCACGACTTGGCACGAAGATCATCGCGGCGGGGATGGTGCGCGAGAGGATGCCGGCATCATGGCCGGCACCGCTGGTCGTAACGCGGTGGGCGATGCCGAGTCGTTTGACGGCGGACGTCGTCAGATCGCGTAGCCACTTGGGCAGGACAACGGGAGAGGTATCCGATACGACTTCCCAGTCACAACGCAGGCCGCGTCGTGCTGCGGTTTCTTCGGCCCGCGCGACGATGTCGTTCGTTGTCAGGCGTTGGCGATCACTATCGACGTCGCGGACATCGAGATAGAATTCCACCGCGCCGGGGATTGTTGTGATGCTGTTGGGAAAGACGTGAAGGCGGCCAATAGTGGCGACTGTGGCGCGTCGGCGCGGTTCATTAGCGATTGACTCCGCCGCCAGGATGACTTCTGCGGCCGCGGCCAGCGCGTCTTGCCGCTGGGACATGGGTGTGCCGCCGGAGTGATCCGCCCGCCCGTAAAGGCTGAGGCGTATGCGCGTGTTGCCCGCAATTGCGTCAACCAGGCCAATGCGCTCACCTCCCTGGTGCAAAGATCGAGACTGTTCGATGTGTAGTTCAAGAAATGCTGCCAGCGTCTCCTTCGGCCAGCGTGCCTGCGGAAGGGCGAGTGGGTCGATGTCAAGGGCACGCATGGCGCCCGCAAGCGTCAGGCCCGATGCGTCACGCAGCCGCTCGAGATCCGCCTCTTGCAGCACTCCGGCGACGGCCTTGCTTCCGAGGCATGGCTCACCAAAGCGGGCACCTTCCTCTGATGCGAATGCGATAAGCGACAGCGGATGGGCGGTGGTGACTCCAGACTCCCTAAACATACGAAGGACTTCGAGTCCGCCGAGTACACCGACAGCGCCGTCAAATCGTCCACCGTGCGGAACGGAATCCAGATGTGAGCCGAAGCCGATGGTGGGCAAATTGCGGTTGGTGCCGGGCAGGGTGCCCAGCGTGTTACCAAAGCCGTCTGTGCGGACCATCATGCCAAGATCATGCATCCAGCCGGCCAAGAGGTCGTGGGCGGCACGCTCTTCACGTGAGAACGGAATGCGAGAGATTCCGCCTCCCGGATCCGCGCCAATCTCAGAGAGGTGTTCGAAGTCGGCGGCAATACGGCCCGAATCGGCGCGCATCTCGGGGACGCCGTCATCAGATCGCTCTGCCGTCTCTGTGCCTCTTTCCTGTTCGGTCGTTGCCATCAAATCCCTACCCTGCTGAATTTGTCGTTCATAGCCACGCGAGCCATGCGTCAGATAAGAACTCGTCTTACATTGGGCTTGCCATGACGCCTTCGCCGCATATTGGACAGTCGGACTCAGCGTATGTGTGGTCCTCTAGCGATACAAGTGCGATCTCATCACTTATCTCACTTGCACCGATGAGTGAAGCGATGATGGCCAAGTTGGCGCCTCTGCTTTCCACGAAGGCCCGCGCGAGAGTAGCGTCGCGGGCGCTTAGAGTAACTCCGAGGAGCGCGACTTTTTGGCCTGGTTCAAGTGCGCTGGAAGCGGTTACGAGTCCCTCCGCATCGGATAACAACGCAACTGGCTTGTCCAGTTCCACCCCCACCGCAAATGCGAGGATGACATTCGACAGGCCAGGCCACGCAACGATTACGTCAGGCACCGGCACCGTAAGGGTATTAGAGAGGCGTCGTGCCAGAGCGGAGACGGTCGTTGGGTTCGCAAGGGGCTCCATTGATCCGATGGCACAATTCATGTGCGTTTCGCCGTCTACGACATGCCTGTTCTCAAGACAGCCCGTCGCGATGAGGAGTTCCAGGGTGTCCATGTTTTCCATTGGAGGCAGCTTCCGTGTTGCGATTCCTAGATGCCGAGATCACGGCGGCGAAATAGTGCACGAAGGTGGTATCCGGCGGCGGCGAGCATCTGTTGTGCTCCTTCTTCACGATCAATGACAACAATCACATCTGACACCGTTGCTCCGGCGGCTCGCAGTGCAACTCCGGCCTCGATAGCCTGACTACCTGTTGTTACGACGTCTTCTACAAGCAGGACGCGCTCTCCGGCGAACAGTTCCCCCTCAACGACGTTGCCCGTCGCGTAGGATTTCTGTTCCTTCTTCACGATGACAAATGGCAGGCCCATTTCCAGGGAAAGCGCCGTCGCCAGAGCGACGGCTCCAAGCTCCGGACCCGCAATACGATCTGTACCGGGTGGCACAAGCTCCGCCATGAACGCTGCTAGGCGACGCAGAATGCTGGGTTTCGTTTCAAAGAGATACTTGTCGAAGTAATAGTTGCTGGTACGGCCGGAACGCAGGACAAAGCTACCTCTCAAATAGGCCGCACTCAGCAAATCGCGGCCAAGTTCAGTGATACGTTGCTCACGCGATAGGCCGATTGGCCGACTCACCGTCGCCACTGCAGGCCTCCTTTCCGGGTGCCCGGCGGGCGCTCGCGCCGCCATCCACTTTGGAAGGCAGTTAACGCCGTACTTCTCTCTCAATGGTACCTGATTCGCCAATGCGTCTCGTCATCCCTGATTCTGTGCGTGATATGGGACTGTTCATAGCGTATATGAAGGAGCGGAGGCTACAATAGCATTGAGCCATCGGCCGATGGCTTGGAGTATGGAGCCGCTTCGCATGCACATCGACACGCACAATCATTTCGCCGTTCCTGAGTACATCAGGTTATTGGTGAACCGCAGGACGTATCCCTACATGGAACGGCGCGGAGATGAGATTGTCTTCCATGTGAGTGACATGGACACGTATACACTGCCCGACGGCATGTTTCGGCTTGACGCGCGGGTAGAAGATATGGACGAAGCGGGAGTGGACATGCATGTGATGAGTTGCATTGTGCCCGCAGGCGAGGTGGCGGATGATCCCGTGCTCAACGTTGAGTTAGCCGCCGCCGCCAATGAAGGAATTGCGCAGATCCAGGCCGAGCACCCGGATCGCTTTCGAGGGATGGGGACATTGCCGTTGTTGAACCCAGCCGCGGCACTCACGGAGCTCAATCGCGCAGTCAGCGAGCTTAACCTGCGCAGCATCATGCTCACATCCAACGTGGCGGGCAAGCAGTTGCATGAGCCTGACCTGTGGCCTATCTACCAGCGAGCGGAAGAGCTGGGCGTTGTCATCATGATCCACCCCAGCTGGCCAGTCATGGCTCATCACCTGGAGGGCTGGACGATGGCCGTCAACATGGGCTTCCTGTTCGATTCGTCTGCCGCCATGATGCGCATCATTCTCAGTGGCGTTATGGAGAAGTTCCCCAACTTACAGTTTGTCCTGTGCCACCTGGGTAGCACTCTGCCGTTCCTCATGGGACGTCTGAATCGCTCCGGCGGGCCACGGGCCGGACACTGGGGCGAAAACGACAAGGGGCCGTGGGAGTATTTTCGGCGTGTCCACATCGATACCGTTTCCCGCCTGCGCCCAGCCATCATGTTCGCCCGCGAAATAATGGGCAACGACATGATCCTGTTTGGAACGGACTATCCCTACACCACAATTCCCCCGATGAAGGCGGACGTGACTGAGTTGGACGTAACGGACGTGGACAGGGACGCAATTCTCGGCGGCAATGCCGCACGCCTCTTCGGAATTGCGCAGTCCAACTAGAACTGCGCTGTGAGTTCCGCGACCAACAGTCAGATGCCCGGGAGTGGAGCGCCAGAGAGAATCGAGGCGCGGCTGCGGCAATGGGACGCAGACGGGTTTGTGGCCAGAATTCTGTCTCATGACCCAACGTTGTGGGCACCGCGTGGCACACCGGAGATCGAGGATCGGCTCGGCTGGCTCGACTTGCCCTCCCGAATGACAGACAAGATTGGCGATCTGATGGCGTTTGGCAAGCTCGTTGCGGCAGAAGGCGTCCGGGACGTTGTCGTGCTCGGCATGGGCGGCTCAAGCCTTGCACCAGAGGTGTTTCAGACGACGTTTGGGAACACGCCCGGCCATCCTCGCCTCTCTGTTCTGGATAGCACACACCCGCAAGCAGTAACCGCGCTCGCCGCGAAGCTGGACCTCCCACGAACGCTTTTCGTTGTTTCGAGCAAGTCTGGGACAACGACTGAGACGCTGTCGTTTCTGAATTACTTTTGGCATCGACTCACCGCAGCCGGAATTGAGCCGGGCACGCGATTCGTTGCAATCACTGACCCTGATACACCACTGGAGCGACTGGCCCGGGAACGTGAGTTCCGACGTGTCTTCCCGGCGCCGCCGGACGTGGGAGGTCGTTATTCGGCCCTCTGTGAATTTGGACTCGTTCCCGCCGCGCTCATCGGCCTTGATTTGGACAGACTCATTGGCTGGGTTTCCTCCGTTGGCGATGCCACTGCAGAGGAAACGCATCAGTCGCTCCGTCTTGGCGCAACGATGGGGGAATGCGCCGTGGCAGGGCGTTACAAAGTCACGTTCATCACTTCTGCTAGCCTGAGCAGTCTGCCGGCGTGGATTGAGCAGCTCATCGCCGAGAGTACCGGCAAGGGGGGCGTTGGCATCTTGCCCATTGATCAGGAGCCGCTGGTTGATTACGACAACTGGGGTGATGATCGCCTCTTCGCCTACATCGGCCTGCGCAATGAGACGGACAGTTCGATGCTTCAGTCCTTGCGGGCCCGCGTTCCCGAGTGGGCATACATCGAGCAGATCATCGATGATCGCTATGAGATAAGTCGGCTGATGATGCGCTGGGAGGTTGCGACGGCAGCCGCCGGTGCAGTTTTGCGTATCAACCCGTTTGACCAGCCGGATGTCCAACTCGCGAAGGACCTCGCGCGGGAGGCGATGTCAGGCAGCGCCGGGGCAGCCGGAGTTGCCGGCCGTATTGCGTCGGTCGATGATGCCGACCTGGAGTCGTCAGTGTCAGACTGGTATCAGGCGGCATCTCAGGGTGACTACATCGGGATTCATGTTTATCTTGCACCAGACGACAGCGTGTGGAATTCGGTCCAGCGTCTGCGGGCAGCGATGGGAAAGCGGATTGGAGTTACGACAACCGCTGGCTATGGCCCCCGTTTCCTGCATTCAACGGGTCAACTGCACAAGGGCGGCGTCCCCTCCGGTCTGTTCCTACAGATTCTCGATAACACGACGGAGAACGATGTCTCGGTGCCGGAAACCAACTACACGTTTGGCCAGCTGATAGCTGCGCAGGCGGCCGGCGACGCGGGCGCATTGATTCAACGGGAACGACGCGTCCTGCGCGTGAATTTGGGCAACGATGCTCGTCGTGGATTCGAGCGGTTGATCTCGCTATTTGAATGAGTGCGCATTAGCCGCCCTCACTGGCAAGGGTTTCCCACCAGTTGCGCCAGCCTGTGGCCGACCGTGTCATAATGGGCGGGAACGGCGAAACGTGGAATGGTTGACACGTGCCGAGGTGGCGGAACGGCAGACGCGCTGCGTTCAGGGCGCAGTGCCCCTAGCGGGCGTGAGAGTTCAAATCTCTCCCTCGGCACCATGGCCAGCCCACCCGGCGCCGGCCGGTAAACGGCAATACGTGATACGCGCTTGTAGCTCAGTCTGGATAGAGCGCAGCCCTGCGGAGGCTGAGGCCGTGGGTTCGAGTCCCGCCAAGCGCACCACTTTCCCTGACCTGCTCCCCATGTTCTAAAAGGGTGACAACAAAGCAGCGCTTCTCAGATGTGAGATAGTTGCGCCGGGTCACAACAGAGCCAGCTATGGACTCGGGCCTGCTGGGGTACCATTGGCACGTGGGCGACTAGCTCAGCTGGTTAGAGCGTCTGCTTTACACGCAGAAGGCCGGGGGTTCGAGCCCCTCGTCGCCCACCAGAGCATACGCATTTACAATCTCTACGTCGCGATTCAGGCTGGATGAAATGGGAATGGCTGCAGGGAGACACCTCATGCGTGACGCACTGAGACAGATTGAGGGTGTTGACGAAAAGTTTTTGAGCCGGCCCGAAGTTGAGCGGCTATTGGTTGGATTGGAAGTTGGCGAGGTTCCAGGGGCCGTGGTGACCAATGGAAGGCTATCTATTGCGGTGGCCACTGACCGGAGGATTCTCGATATTCACAAGTCCAGATGGAGTAGCTCGATTTCCAAGTTTGGCTCACATCCATATGCCAAGATTGAATCCATCACAGAGGGCAGGAGACTTGAGCCGCTCAGGATTAGAATTGGCGGCAAGGACCTCAAGGTTTGGGGAGGGCATAGCCAGCGGCGCGCCTTTGCGGAATATGTCTCCGCTAGGCTTCCGGCATTTGCGGCAACAGTAGAGAAGACGAGGCAAGAAGAAAAACTCCCCCCGCCCGCGAGTGGCAAAACCGAACTTTCCCGAGCGTCTGGCTGGTTCAACCTCAACGTAGTGGGGGTGAGCCACTACCAGAGTGCCATAAAGCATGCCGAACGTTCGGCTGACATTGACGATCGTGGCAACCGCTTCGTGAAAGTCAGGCTTCGGCGGGAACCTGGCAATCGTCAGGACTCGAACGCGGTCTCTGTTCTGTCTCCCGCGGGGAAGGTTATGGGTTATCTCGCTCGCGGGACCGCCCAATGGTACGCCCCCGCACTGGATGCGTTGGACAAAGCAGGATTCTACGTGACGTGCTCAGCCACTATGGGTGAAGGGGACCACGGTTATGGCGTCCAGCTTGACTTGAAAGACACGTCTGCGCTGCGTGTGCCTCAGACGGAGAGGCCAGATCTCGTTGCAGCAGGAAAGCCAGTCATTCGGTTGTGTACGTGTGGGCGCAAGAAGTACGATGCCGCGAAGTATGCACGTTGCGAGGAGTGTTTTCAGGACACGCTGCCCGTCTAAAAAATCATTCGGTTTCGGTGCTCCACCCAAGAACACTGGTGGACCGAAGATGTCGTGCTTGATAGGGACGCTGTCGACAAATTCAATGTAGTTGAAACAACTGGATGCACATTCTGTGATGGAACGACAGTGACGGCCAAGATGCTCGATCATCATGACGAACTTGAACTGTCCACACGCGAAGAAGATGAAGAGACTTCTTGGGACTGCGATTGCGGTGCTGAATGGACAACGTACAGTAGGCGCATACCGCAATACTGTCCGAAATGCCGCAGCTTGGACTTCTGACCACGCCCGAGTGACGACACTACGACGATGCCCCCGCACGGAGTGACATCAGGATTGGCTTCAGTTCCGTACACCGTCCGGTCTCGCCCACTGAGGCACGTACATCACGTGCACGCGCCGGCGCTGATGTGGGAGGCGGATAGCCACCCCCCTACATCAGGCCCCGCTGTCTCCTACACCAAAGAGAGCGGGACGAGAGTCCTCCGAGCCCGCCTAACTAGCAGATACACTGGAGGCCGGAGGTGGAGCGTCTCCACCGGGCGGGCGGAAACGCTACCAGCGGTTAAGCAACGTCCTCAATCGCTGTGCAACTCCATCAGACGCCACAGCCGCACACTGCGCCGAGCGTCTTGATTCCGAAGTTCCATTGCATGGAATGGGTGGTACATCTTGGGGCTGGGGCTCTCAGTAGCTCTACGCCTCGGGGCTTTGAGTGGTAGCTATGTTTGAGCTGGACATCACGATCTGGGGTGTCGTTTTGGTCGTCTCGGCAATCTTTTGTCCGCCTCTGATATTGGCAATTGTTGCCGGGGGGGATGACTGGCCTATTGGTTCAGCGGGCCAGCATTGTACGTGGTCTACTCATTGGACTGGGGGTCGGCGTCCTCGGGTCTGCGATCAGCCCTGGAGCGGTAGTGCTCGCTTTGACGCTAAGTGGGCTTGGTGATTGGTTTGGTGATTGGGGCCCTGTCACATTTATAGTGGCGACCGCCCTGCTGTCTTTCTCTGTCACTGCATTTTTCACCTGGCGGCATGGGAGGCGGGCCTCACCCTAATCCAGAAATCCAGATCGCTGTTGCGCCAGATACCAACAGCGCACAAAAGGCAGTTGTCCACGTGATGCCGTACGAGATAGGACGTGCATAGCCCCGCCGCGCAGTGCGTAATCTGAGGCTCACGACCATCCGCAACTCGAAGGTTGCACTGACCACCGTCAACTCAGGACCGCTAAGACATGCACACCCAACACAGCACCGGCGTCGAAGCCCAGTTGGTTCTCTGAAGAGGGGTTTACCAGAGTGTGCCACCGCGTGGTGGCGGCCTCAGGCCTCCGTTTTGAGTGCCTCCAGAGCCTGCACAACAATAGCCCGTCGTAGATCCTTTTCTTCTTCAGGATCAAGTCCAGCGTCGCCCAATGGATACACGATGCCCTTGCCCTGTACGACACGGTTTGAACCGACCATCTTGGCAACCGGTGTAACCGCTGTCACCTGTGCCACGGGGATGCCGGCCTTTTCCAACTCAGTCGTGATCGCAGCACCGCTGCGAGTACTCGTCCCTCAAGTGGATGTGAGGATGACGGCATCAACCCCAGCACTCTTGAGCGATTCCGCAATTTCTCGACCAATTCGACGGCTGTTCGCGAGAGGATTCGCAAGTCCCGTCATGGAAAGGAATTGCCCATAGACCTTGCCGATCTCACCCGCCTTTTCCAGTTCCTTGAGCACATCAACGGGAACGAGGCGATCCGGATCATTCAGAACGTGGCGGTTATCGTATCCACGGTGATAGATCTCATAGTCACCACCTTCTAGGTTGTCGACAGTCGCAATATCGTATGAGCCCCAGATGGTTGAGGCAATGGCGGGCATGCCGTCAGGATTGCCCGTAGGGACGAGTCCGCCGTCCGTAACAATCGCCACCGTTGCGGTGCTGAGGTCCGGGACTGGCGGCGGCGCGGGAACGGGCTCAAACCCCATTTGCGTCAGTTCTGATTCATATGGCTGTCCCAGCGTCTTGGCCACAATGATGTTGGCCAGACGAATTGCCGCAGGTTCTTCGACGATTTCGTCCTTCATAATTCCGCGCGGGATGTAGCCCCACTCAGCGGGGCGGCCAACGTCCTCATTTGTGGCAAGCTTTCTTGCGATGGCGGCCATCTTTGCCATCACATCTCGCATGTCGGCCACATTATCACCGGAATCTACGATATGCAGTTCCTGCCGATATAGGTCGACTCCCGGGTTTTCCACGCCCATGCCGGTGATGACCTGGATACCAAGCTCAGCCTGCACGGCCGAACAGAGCGCGCCAGCGGCGACGCCGTAGCGTCCTGCCATGAAACACGGCCCTGCAACAAAGAGTTCAGCATCGGACTCTCGCAGTTCATTGACCACAAGGTCCATGACGCTCTCAAGGTTTTCTGCGGCGTAGTTATCGCCGCAGATAATCGTCTTGACGACCGTAGAGCCATCAGCCAGCACCTGCTCCAGTAGGCGTCCAGGGCCGATGGCACCGTCCCGGATCTCCGGCTCAATATTGGCCTGCTCTTCTCCACCCAGCCCGCCAAAGAACTGGTTCAAGTAGTGAACAACACGCATTCCAGCCTCCCCGTACACCCCTGTACGCGATTCACGATTTGTGCCGCGAGGGCTCTCAGTACACCACTGCCCTGACCACCGACGCGCCCTGTTGATTTGTCACACCGCACAGTGCCCCTGCGGGTATGCGCGTCATCTGCGCAAGTGCCTGCCCCGTCTCAGATGATCCGGCGATAACTCGCTCGACGGGTTCGACATCCCAGCCGATGTCACCTCCGCCTCCATAAACGATGGCATCAACCTCGGGATAGTTGAACAGCATCGCAGACTCCGCACGGCGGTCACCCGAAGAGTCCGAGACCTGCACGACGGTCTTCATGCCAAGGGACTCACAGATGCGCGCCGTTTCACCCATGTCAACGTGTGGCGCACCACCGCCATATTTGGTCAGGATGACTCCGTCCGCTCCCAAACCCCATTTAGCTTGGTGTGCGGCGATGAGGCAGTTCCGATTCCGATCTGCCTCAAGCGATGCCGCTACTGTTGCGACGGTGCCGACAAAGTTGATTTCACCAACCTGGTGTCGTCTATACAACTCTTGGATGATCGGATGGTTCTGGTAGAAATACGACTCCACACGCATGACCCAGTATGAGCAGACAATGGCGCCATCCATCCACTCATTGGGGTGCATTATGAGAGGAACCATTCCCTCCGTATTACTGCCATAGATGATGCGCTCGTCCTCTTCGACGACCATTTGATGGCCGTGAATCTGGCCGATGTACGCAATGCGGGGAAGTCCCTCACGTTCCTTCGACCACGGCCCGTCGAGCTCAAATTCTTCAGTGAGGTCCGGCTCCTCACCGATGCCTGCACTCCCAATAAAGACTGCTGCGCGGGCTGAGGCCAGGCGGAGGACGTTGAGTTCAATATGCCGCGGGGTGCCGGGAATCATGTGCGGAACGATGACGATATGGTGCAAGTTACCGTACGGGGAATTCGCTGCCGCATCACCGTGCATCTCCATCATCTTGGAAGCGATCCCGGGTTCCTGCGAGGCATCGACGAGAGTGAGGGCGGCGCCGCGGAGGACGTGCGTGGTTCCCTGTCCTGCAACGGCCATGGGGCCAAGCAGACCCGGGAAATCGCTTCCTGTGCCGGGTTCTTTGGCGCGCGGCTCCAGGATGTCAAAGACCACTCCGATACGGCATGGTTGTCCCGGATTTGCAATCTCGACATCGACGCTTTGGAGTCGGCGATCCTCAAGGAGGACATCACGAAGTTCGTCCACGTCCAGAGTGAGGACACCGGCTTTGAGCGAGGTTCCTGAGCCCAAGTGTGCATCGCTAACTGAATGGATTGCGAGAGTAAGTTTCATGCCAACCCCCCGTTACGTCCCACGCGCCCCCGTTAGAACGTGTTACGGTGACAACCTTAAGCATCGTTATTAGCCGCTGTCAATGACATAATGTAGGGGAACTGTGGCATGTCATACTGTACCCGATGTGACGTTGCCGCAGGTTAGGAAGGAGTTCTGATGAGCCACCCTGTGGTCAGGGACATTCGATTCTTCCTTGCGCACTCGCCGGGACTGGTGCGACACGGCTCCAAGCCGGCCAGGGAGATTCATGCACGTCACGAGGTATGGGAAGACATCCGAAGCAACCTTCGTACCTTTGATGAAGCTGCGGCGTATGCGCCCCACCAGGTTCTGCTTGGCAATATGAAGCCTGGCGCACTCTCCTCTTCCGCTGCACCCTGGTACGAGAATCCGTTGCCTGAGTTCTCCACAACCGGCCCACACGGTGAGTTGGTCAATGAGGATCAGTTCTATGGGCTGCTCAAGGCCGCCGATGAGTTCGATCTGGTCATGCTTGAGGAAGGGTACGCACGCGGCGTAACTGCTGAGTTGCGCAAGCACCCCCACGTTACTGAGGGAGAGTTGGAACGTATTCAAGGCGTTCCGTATTCCCGTATCGAGGAGCGGTTGGTGTCACGCGAGGGCGCAATTCCCCTCCTGACGCGTGGCGGAGAAACCATCGGGCTTGTCCAGACCGACTATGTGGACGACGCATCGCTCGCGCCGGAAATCCTCTTGGAAAATCTTGCCGTGAAGGCGACTGCGACGATGGCGCTTCGGGCCGTCCTGGCCGAGTCTGGCACCGATCCGACAAGCATCCAATACGTCATCGGTTCTGGTGAAGAGGCGATTGGAGACCGTTATAACCGGGGCGGGGGAAACCTGGGCAAGGCTGTGGCAGAGGCCGCGGCTTGCATCAACTCAACCGGCGCGGATGTCAAGGCCTTCTGCTGTGCACCCGTCCACGCAATGGTGGTGGGAGGAAGCCTCGTATCGGCTGGAGTCTTTCCTCAAGTAGCTGTCGTTGGCGGTTGCTCACTCGCCAAGCTGGGAATGAAGTTCCGCGGACATCTCGCCAAAGAAATTCCAATCATGGAAGACGTGCTCGCTGGTTTCGCCATTCTCATCGGACCGGATGACGGCACGAGCCCTGTGCTGCGGCTGGATAGCGTTGGCCGTCACACCGTGGGCGCAGGGTCCGCACAGCAGCAGATCATGGATGCGCTCGTGTCTGACCCACTGGAGCGTCTGGGCCTGCGGTTTGAGGACATCGCCAAGTACGCGACGGAGATGCACAACCCTGAGATCACAGACACGGCCGGCAGCGGTGATGTCCCGCGCACCAACTATCGCCTCATAGCCGCCCTGGCTGCGCAACGCGGTGAAATTCCGTCCGGAGCGGAGGCACGAGACGCATTCGTTGCCAGGCACGGCATGCCTGGATTCTCGCCGACACAGGGTCACGTCGCCTCAGCGGTGCCCTTCGTGGCCCACGCGGTCGATGATCTACGCGCGGGTGACTACCAGTACTCCATGTTCCTCGCAAAGGGCAGCTTGTTCCTGGGACGCATGACTCATCTGTCCGATGGCGAGTCGTTTGTCTTGGAGGCAAACTCTGGGACGGGCTAACACGTCAACATTTGGCGTATGATGCGCATAGGCGGCTGCAGCGCGAAAGGGAGAAAGTGCGATGGATCTTACAGGAAAGCGCGTAATCATCGTGGGAGAGCGAGATGGCGTGCCCGGCCCCGCAATTGAGGCCTGCGTGCGCAGCGCCGGCGGTGAGCCGGTACTTGTCCAGACGCAGTGCTTTGTTTGAACTGCCGCCGGAGCACTTGACCTTGAAGGTCAAGAAGGAATCAAAGCGACTGTCGATACGCATGGTGCGAATGAAATGGTCGTTCTACTTGGCTCACCCACCGCGGAGAGCGCGGAAGTCTACGCACGGACTGTGACAGAGGGCGATCCCTCATGGGTCGGACCTCTTGCCGGCATTGCGCTGGGACTGCCTGTCTTCCACGTGCTGGAACCGCAGGTCAAGGAACAGTTTGACGCGGAGATCTATAAGCAACAGGTGGAGATTATGGAATCCGTTCTGGACACGGACGACATCATCAATGCTATGCGCCAAGTACGGGAGGCCGTTGGCATCTAGTAGGTCTGATCACAGCTAGATGACTCTGCTGAAAGGGGAGAGCGCATTATGACAACGGCGGCAAAGTCCATCGTCCTCTACACAAAGAAGGAAAACTGCCCCGACTGTGAGGTGGCCAAGCGGTTCTTGGCGGACCACAACATCGGCTACGAGTCGAAAGACGTCGTCGAAAACCGCGACTACATGCTCGAGTTGGTGCAGGAGTACCGAAGCATGTCCGTCCCCACGCTCGTCGTTGATGGCGAGGCGGTCATCGGCTTCAAGCAAGACGAATACAAGCAACTCTTGGGCGTCTAGGAACGCGTCTACTGGCGAGCAGGCCCTGAGGGCCTATAAGCCGGGTTCTGTCACCAGCCAGCGTCGCCGCTAACTGGGTGATGGCCATCCATCTGGGCGCCGACTTGCGTCGACGCTCAAGCAGCCTACCCAAGGATGGAGTGGGCAATCTCCTGCCCACCAGCAGGTGGGCATCCTTCTATTTGGCCTTGCTCCGGGTGGGGTTTGGCCGCCGCCGTGTCACCACGATCGGCCGGGCGCTCTTACCGCCCGTTTTCAACCTTGCCTGTGCCAACGGCATCGAAACACCGGGGCCATCGGCGGTAACGTTTCTGTGCCACTTTCCGTCGCCCCGCAGCCCATGGCTGCGAAGTGCCTGGGCGTTACCCAGCACCCTGCCCAAGGAGCCCGGACTTTCCTCCCAGACTGCGCAAGGCAGCCCGCGCGGCCATCCGGCCCCCGGCCCTGCTCGCCGCGGTTAAATATAGTCACCACCGACGCTAACGGCAAATTGTTCACAGCAGAGCCATCCATTTCTTCCCTTCTCCGTAGAAGGGCCGTGGATCACTGAATGCACTGTGTCCGCTGGGCGGCCTAATTCAGTAAGAGATGCCGGTTGCGCAAAGGCGGCACTATTCCTCTGGCAGTTCCCCCGCAAGAAACGCGGCCAGCACGTCATTGGATACTTCCGGAGGGACGTCACTTCGCAGACGACCCCGCCCGATGCCATCACAAAGGATCCATCTGGTCTGACCTTCGGCGACTTTCTTATCGACAGCGAGCGCAGCGTGGATGTCGTCCGAATCAATATTTGAGGGCGCGGTCGTGGGCAGGCCATATGCCCTGAGAAGGGCGATCTGCTGCCTGCGCTCTTCTGAAGTGAGTGCCCCCACTCGCTCCGCCACGTGTGCTGCAAAACTCATCCCCATCGCGACAGCCTCCCCGTGAAGAAGTCTCTCGTAACCCAGGGCGTTTTCAAGTGCATGGCCCAGCGTGTGTCCCAAGTTCAGCCGTGCTCGTAGGCCGGTTGTCTCTCGCTCATCCAGCGAGACAACGCGCCCTTTGATCGCGGAGCATCGTAGTACAGAGTGGGTGCGCATGTCTTCATCCCCATTCAGGATCGCCTGCGCGTTGTCCTTGAGGTAGTCAAATAGATCTTTGTCCAGTATGGCGGCCGTCTTAATGACTTCCGCCCATCCCGCTGTTAGGTCACGGTGCGGGAGCGAATCTAGCGCACGGGTGTCAGAGACCACGAGGCGGGGCTGATAGAACGAGCCGACCAGATTCTTGCCCGTCGGAAGGTCAATTGCCACCTTGCCACCGATGGACGCATCAACCATGGCGAGTAGGGTTGTGGGAACTTGCACAAAGGCCACACCACGGAGATACGTCGACGCGACGAATCCGGCCAGATCGCCAACCACACCTCCGCCAAGCGCAACGATGTTGTCTCGTCGTTCAATGCGGTAAGCGCTTAATTCAGCAAAGAGTTCGTTTGCCCGCGTTAGGTTCTTGGAAGGCTCGCCGGCAGGGATCTCCAACAGTACCGGATCGAAACCCGTCTCCGTCAGGTTTCCAAGCGCCATTTCGCGAAGATAGTCTGGAATTCCGCTGTCCGTGATGACACACGCCCTACCGGTGAGTCCTCGTTCTGACATCCTTCGGCCAAGTGTCTTCAACGCGCCAGGGGCAACAACGATCGGGTATGACGCCGTACCCGTCCGAACCGTAAACGCAACATTGGGGTCGGTACCGTGCGCACCCGCCTCAAGTAGTTGCGCCGCACCAACACGACGCCATCCGGCCTCTGCGCCGCGTGCCACCTCAGTCGCCACGTCTTGCGTCGTCAGGCTATCCGTGTTGACTGCCCAGTCACAGATTGCATAGACGGGCTGCCGGCTCGCCTTGAGTGCCGTGACGTGCGCCAATGTATCAGTGGACGCGAGAAGGGGGCGCTCATTGCCGGCATTATCGCCCGCCTCTGTCCGCATTCGTTCCACAATGATGGCGGGTTGCGTTTCTAGGCACACAACCGCGCCCGTGCGCTGCATGATCTTGCGATTCTCAGGGTCCATGATGATGCCGCCGCCGGTGGCCGCAACAACGCCCTTACGCCATGCAACCTCTCGCAGCACCCGGGATTCCGTCTCTCGGAAAACAGACTCTCCCTCTGCGGCGAAGATTTCAGCAATCGTCCTGCTCTGCTCTGTCTCGATAAGTTCATCAATATCGACGTACTCCATTGCCAGGCGAGAGGCCACAATGCGAGCAACGGTGGACTTGCCGGAATAGGAAAAACCGGTCAGGTAGATGTTGTGGCGGGGAGTGGTAGACACGCGTGGGCCTCAGGCATGTGACGCGGAAACGTTGCGGGGTCCGGCCATCGCGAGGTACGCGCGGACATTGCGGACAGTCTCGTCCCGGTGATCGCCCCCAAACTTCTCCAAGAGGGCGTCCGCCAGCGTTATGCATACCATCGCCTCACCAATAACAGCGCACGTCGGGACAAAGGTGATGTCGCTGCGCTCATAGTGAGCCCGTTCGACTTTTTCACCCGTGCGCAGATCAACGGTCTCCAGCGCGTTCATAATCGTGGCGATTGGCTTGACCATCGCGCGAACGACGACTGCTTCACCCGTGGTCATCCCACCTTCCAGCCCACCGGAGTTGTTGGAGCGTCGTGGCCATGGGCGCACCCACGTTCCGTCCGGATTGCGATCCCATTCTGCGATGGGCTTGACGACGTCATGAACCTGAGAGCCTCGCATCGAGGCCTGATCAAATCCAGCGCCAAACTCCACGCCTTTCACTGCGTTGATGCTCATCACGGCTGCGGCGAAACGCGTACTCATCTTGCGATCCCACTGAATGTGTGAACCGAGGCCAATGGGCACACCCGTCGCGATCACTTCGAAGATGCCACCAAGGCTATCTCCATCCTGCCGTGCTGCGTCAATCGCCTCGATCATTGCTTCCGTCGCGTCGGGGTCGGCGCATCGGACGGGCGACTCTTCAAGTTGAATCCAGTCAACAGTCTTCTGCTGGGCGGCTCTCACATCCCCGATGCCAACGACGTGGCTGTGTACCTCAATGCCAATTTCGGCCAGCAATTTACGGGCAATCGCTCCTGCTGCAACGCGTGCCGCGCTCTCACGCGCACTCGAACGCTCAAGGATATTACGTGCGTCTTCCTGGTGATACTTGGTGATTCCAGGCGTGTCTGCGTGGCCGGGTCGCAACTTTGTGATCGATTCAAAGGCGACTGTTGACGGCTCGATGGACATCTCGTCGATCCACGGCACGCCGTCCGGCCCCTTGCCAGTAGAGAAATCGCGATTCTCAATGAACATCGAAATCGGTCCGCCAAGCGTGACGCCGTGTCGGACGCCGGACGTAATCCGGGCACGGTCTGTCTCTATCTGCTGGCGTGCTCCGCGACCATAGCCGCGCTGACGCCGCGCCAAATCCTGACGGATATATTCTTCAGATAAGGTGACGCCGGCAGGTATGCCTTCAACGAGTGCTGTTAGCCCAGGGCCGTGCGACTCTCCCGCCGTGAGGAACCGAAAATATCCCATACGTAGCTACCTGCCTTGCGCTTGTGGCCGCATCTCAGCTTACCGCAGCGCCTTGAGCGCCGCCGCGTACATGATGTCTTCTGGTGGTTCCTGATCAGTCCAGATTGTGAAGGCCGCGGCGCCCTGATAGACGAGCGTTCCCAGGCCTCCAAGTACGCGAGCGCCACGCTCTCGCGCGAGCTGCAGGAGTGGTGTCTCGTGTGGATTGTAGACGAGATCACACACGAGGACGCCCTGCCCAATCAGGTTTTCTATTGGCGGTATTGCCTGAGGATCCGTCCCCCCGAACATACCCATTGAGGTGCATTGAACAATGAGATCAAACTGTTCATCCTGCGCCAGATCGTGCAGGCCGCCACCTCGCGTGGTCGTCGCCGTCGCATCTGAAACGTCCCTGGCCAGGCCGGTGGCCTTTTCGGTCGTGCGATTGACGATGGCTAGCTCCCGGATGCCCGCCCATGCAAGGCCGAACGCCACGGCACGGGCCGCGCCACCCGCACCAACGATGAGGGCTCGCTTGTGGGCGGCCGAGAATTTCGCCTCCTGTTCCAGGGAGCGTGTGAATCCCTGTGCGTCCGTGTTCGCGCCGATCAGCACCTCATCGCGACTGATGATGGTGTTGACGGCGCCGATGGCCTGCGCCACAGGCAGGATCTCGTCCAGTAGCGGCATAACAGCTTGCTTGTGCGGCACTGTGACATTTGCACCCAGCACATCGCCCGCGCGCAACGACTCCACACGTTCTCCTAGGCTGTCAGGGGGAGTTGACCATGTTTCATAGATGGCATCGATTTTCAACTCATCAAAGGCAGCCTGTTGAAACGCGGGCGAAATTGAATGCCCCAGAGGATAGCCGATGATCCCCACGCGAGATGTCATCTGAGTCTATGACTCCCCGTGCTTCTAGCCACCACGTAGCCGCTGCTCATCAAGGAAGGACTGTAGGACGATGGCCGCGGCGACGGAATCGGCCGGGCTCGATATGCCAGTCTTTCGGCGCCCTCCCGCTTCACGCATCACCCGTTCAGCGGACACGGTGGACAGGCGTTCGTCTCTCCCGTCCACAGGCACAGACAACGCGCGCTCACAGATTCGGCGAATGCCCTCCGCCCACTGGGCCATTTCGCCCATACGACCATCCATCGTCCTCGGAATGCCAACGATCACGCGTTCGGCCTCGTACTGCGTTACAACGTCGCCAAGCTGGGCGACAAAGGTGGGTGCATCTGCGCCTGGCAGCAGTCCCAGGGGTTGCGCGATTGTCTGCGTGGGATCAGAGACGGCCATACCACTCCGCGCCTTGCCCAGATCCAGTGCGATAACTCGTCCACCCATGCAACCAGAATAGACGAACGCCAATGTGCATTGCCATGTTGTTGCGCCACTGGTTACTCTCGTAGAAAGGGGGAATCATGCCAGACACGTTCATGGTTGTGGGATCCACGTCCGGCGTTGGATTGCATATAACACGAAAGTTGCTGGAGCGTGGCGAGACGGTGCGTGCCTTTGTGCGGAACGGTCGCAAGGCTCGGGAGCTTTTCGGCACGCCAGAGAATCTGAGTATTTTTGTCGGCGATATTGCCGACCACGCCGCCGCATTTGAGGCCGCTGAAGGCGCCCATTATGTCGTGAGTGCGGTGGGTGCAACGTTTCCGGATGGCGAGCCTCAACAAGTCGATTACTGGGGTGCCCACACGCTGGTCAACGTGGCGGCGGCGCACGGCCATATTCGCCACTTTGTACTCGTCTCCTCAATTGGCGTAACGAATGAGAATCACGAACTGAACACACGCTTCAAGGACATACTGAAATGGAAGCTGCGTGGAGAGAATTATCTGCGTGGCAGCGGTCTTCCTTACGCCATCGTCCGGCCGGGGGAACTGGTGGACGAGCCCGGTGGCACAAAATCTCTCGAGCTTGGCCAGGGTGATGCCCTACACGGGTCCATTAGCCGTGAAACCGTGGCTGAGGTCTGCATCGCCGCCTGTATGACGGACAGCATCGCCCGCGAACTGACATTTGAGGCCGTGGAGGGAGACGGCCTCCCGCCCGCCGACTGGAACGCCATTTTCCAGGGTCTCACGCCGGACTAATAGCCGAGGCTTTTGACACTTCGGTTGGGAGGCTGTGCACTTCTCGGCGTATGCCGCAGTGGGGGCATAGATTCTTCGCTGCGCTCAGAATGACAGGAAGTGCGCTCAGAATAACAGACGAGTACGCCTAGAATGACAGCCCGCGCCAGAATGACGGGCGAGACGGTCTCCCTTCTCCCCCATGTCATTCTGAATGGAGCGTCAGCCATCCCGTGTCGTTCTGAATGGAGCGAAGTGGAGTGAAGAATCTAACATGCCTTTGACGCAATGTCCTCGCGGTTGGGCCGCAGGGAATCTGCCCTCATGTATGATTGGGGGAAATCTGCGCGGGAGGCTTCCCTAATGCTCGAGCAATTGATAGAGACCATTGAGACCCTCAAAGCTCGCATTCGTGAACATAGGCAATCCCTTGCGGACTCCGAAAGCCGCACGCGAACAGCGCTAATTGACCCTTTACTGGGCGCGCTTGGTTGGGACGTTGCCAACCCGAACCTTGTACAAATAGAGCCGAAAACACAACAAGGGTGGGCGGACTATGCCCTGTTAGCCGCCGGCGGTAAGAGGGTCATTGCCTACGTTGAGGCCAAGAAGCTCGGTAGCAAAACTAATGCCATGGGACAGGTTGTTGCGTACGCAGTGCAGGAAAACATCGGAGCCAGGAGCCGCGTTCGACATTGCGTTACGACAGACGGCGACCAGTGGGTCGTGTACGACGTATTTGACCAGAGAGAACTCGTCAGCGCGTCCGTGGCCAACGATGAACCCGAAGAATGCGTTCTCACGCTATTGAGTTTGTGGCGACGCAGCATCGATGAGGGGAGATGGAACTCTGCATCGTCGCCCATCTTTGCTCCGGAGCAAGAAACGTCTGCCGGCAACGTCTCCCAGCCCGTACCGCGCGAACCCCCGCCAGTAACCCTCAGAACGACAGCACCCTCTCCGCCGCCCGTGACGACCGCCTCCGGAGGCGCAGGGTTCGAGCCACTTCCGGAGCCGGCGGATGCGAAGCGAAAGACAGGGCCGGCGGTCGTGCGTTTCCCGGACGGGCAGGAAGGGGCAGCGGGGAATTCGTGGATAGGTCTTCTGCGCGCAACGGCAGAATGGCTATACGACACCGGGCGCATCACGCCCGAAACCACACCGATCATCTCATACCAGGACCGTTCGGGCACCTTCTACATCCTGAATCGGGATGGCAAACAGTCCACCGGCGTTGAATTCCCCCACTCACAAATAGGGGCAAGGGGCGAATATTTCCTGAACGTAGGTGGGAATACCCTCTTCGTAGTATCACGCACACGAAGATTGCTGGAACATTTCGGAGTAGAGCCAAACACCATACAGGTGCACTACGACCGCTAATGCGTGATTAGATTCTTCGCTGCGCTCAGAATGACAGACGAGGGCAGCCCACTGACGTATGTGGTCGTGGCCCTCTACCCCACCAATTCTGCTACAGCACGCAGGGCCTCATCTAGCCTGGAGAGGTCCTTGCCGCCCGCGCTGGCGAAGTCCTTGCGACCGCCACCACCACCGCCAACGATGGCCGCAGCCTCCCGGACAATTCTCGCCGCGTCATAGTGGTTGCCTCGCTCAACAACATCGGCGCTGATAGCGCATACAAGCGACGGCCTTCCGTCGATATCCGCGCCCAGCACAACGATTCCTGAGCGGAGCGCGCTACGCGTCCTGTCTGCGAGATCCCGCAGTAATTCGACCGAATTGATGTCTGAGACGCGCACAGATAGCAGTGAGACCGGAGGCTCACCCACACGAATCGCCTGCTGGAGCAGTGCCTGAATCTGTGAGCGGGCACGTTCTCGCTCAAGCTCGTCCGCGCGACGTCGCAGGCGTTCGGACTCCTGAATGTGATCGGCGACGCGCGCCTCAATCTCATCGACCGGCACGGTTAATTGCCGCGCCAGCCGCTCAAGGATGGACATGCGGCTTCGCAGTATGTCATCCGCGCGTGACCCCGCCACGGCCTCAACGCGCCTCATGCCGGCCCCGATAGAGCCTTCGCCGATGACATAGATGAAACCGATCTCACCCGTCGCGTGAACGTGTGTGCCGCCGCACAGTTCGTGGCTGAAGTACGCATCAGCATCGCCTCCATCAATAGAGACTGTGCGCACTTCGCTGCCATACCGATCTCCGAAGAACGCGAGCGCGCCGGACGCCAGTGCATCTTGAATCGGCTGCACGCGGGATTGGACAATGATGTTGTGAATGACCCGGGCGTTCACGGCGTGGGTTACAGCGGCGATTTCATGTTCAGTGAGAGATGCCGTGTGTGAAAAATCAAACCGCAGGTGCTCCGGTGAGACGTATGAACCGGCTTGGCGTACGTGCGGGCCGAGGGTGGCGCGCAGTGCGGCATGGAGCAGATGCGTCGCCGTATGGTGCCGCGTGGACTGTCCCCGCACCGTCGGATCCACTTCAAGCGTCACCGGGTCACCGAGGGTCAGCGTTCCAGCGTCCACAACTCCACGGTGAACGATGAATTCAGGTCGTTCTGGCACGGGCCGTTGCGTGTCTGTTACGCGCGCACGGCCTGCGGGGCCGCGAATCACGCCGACGTCGCCCACTTGCCCACCACCTTCAGGGTAAAACGGCGTCCGTGCAGTCACAATCTCTACCTGCTGAAGTTGGGAGGCCGATTCAGAGATTCCGCCACCGACAATGAGGCCGGCGATTGTACTCTCATCACGCCCGAGTTCATATCCCGTGAACGCTGTCGAGAGGCTTGAGAGCAGGCGGTACGTCTCGGAACCCACGGAGCCGCTTCCCAACGAGGTTGTCGCCCTGCCCCGCGTTCTCTGAGCCTCCATCTCTTGTTGAAACGCGTCCTTATCGACACCCATCCCACGATCACGGGCAATCTCCTGCGCCAGTTCCACCGGAAAGCCATAGGTGTCATAGAGACGGAAGAGGGTATCTCCTGGGATGACTGTCTCCGCGTTCGCGTCCATCCGCGCCATCACCTCATCGAGCAACGCCGTCCCAACAGACAGGGTCCGCTGAAACTGCTCTTCCTCTCGTGTTACTGTCTGCACGATGTGGTCCCGCGCGTCAGTGAGGGACGGATAGGCAGGCGCCATTAGAGGAACGATTGCCCTGGTGATCATTCGTCCAAGGAATGGCTCATTGAGGCCCATCTGCTGCGCAAATCGGATACCACGACGCAGTAAACGCCGCAGCACATAGCCACGCCCCTCATTACTTGGCGTCACACCGTCCATTATCAGGAACGCGCCGGAGCGGGCATGCTCAGCCATCACGCGGAGTGCACGGTCTGTTTCAGGTTCCTTTCCGTATTCCGCGCTCGCAAGTGCGGCCGCCTCAGCGATGATGGGCGCAAAGAGGTCCGTGGCATAAATGTTCTCGGCCTGCTGAATGATCGTGGCCAATCGCTCCAACCCCATGCCGGTGTCGATATTCTTCTGCTCCAGCGGCGTCCGTGATCCATCCTCCGCCTGATCAAACTCCATGAACACGAGGTTCCAAATCTCTACGAATCGGCCACATTCACAGTTTGGGCCGCAGGAGTCGCTATGGAAGGGCTCTCCCGGCGTGAGGTCGTAATGGATCTCAGAGCAGGGTCCGCAGGGCCCACTGGCGCCGGCCGGCCCCCACCAGTTATCTGACGCGCCAAACCTGCGGATCCGTTCGGGCGGCACGCCGGTCTGTTCCCACAGCCCCGCAGCCTCATCATCGTCCGTGTAGACCGTCGCCCACAGCCGTTCCCCGGCCAGCCCCAGGCGCTGCGTGCAGAGTTCCCACGCGTGCCGGATTGCCCCTTGCTTGAAATAGTCACCGAACGAGAAATTACCAAGCATCTCGAAGAACGTCAGGTGTGTCGTATCTCCAACTTCATCGATGTCCGTTGTGCGAAACGACTTTTGGACGGTCGTGAGGCGGCGGTTCGGCGGCTCGGATTGTCCCAGAAAATATGGTTTGAATTGCACCATTCCCGCCGTGGTGAATAACAGCGTCGGGTCATCCTGTGGAACAAGTGAAGAGGACGGCATACGCGAGTGTCCAGCGGACTCGAAGTAGTCGAGGAACAACTCCCGCAGTTCGGGGCCTGTTCGATAGGGAGGGGCTTCCGACGTCATGGCAAGTGGTGCAGCTCCAATACTTTGTCTAACTGCATTTCAGGAACAGTGACGCGACGTGATTGTTGGCTTCATGAATCGTCTCCTATTGTAGCCGAGCATGGTCATCGGGCGGCAGAGCCTCACCGTCCTATACTCAACAGATGAACTACTCCGAGGCGGTGAAATGGCTGTTTGGCTTGACCAATTTTGAGCAGCCGGTCACACGAGGACCTTCCACGGAAGACGAGGCCACGGATACGCCAATCGCAACCCGCCGCTGGAACCTGGACCGGGTTCATGAGCTGTTGCGTCTCCTAGATAATCCCCACGTCGGCCCCGTGACTCTGCACGTGGCGGGAACGAAGGGCAAGGGTAGCACGTGCGCGATGTTGGCCGCTGCACTCACCACGGCGGGATATACGACCGGCCTGTTTACATCCCCCCACCTGCACTCGATCCGTGAACGCATCGCCATAAACGGCTACCCCTGCACCGAGGGGGACTTTGTTGATGCGGCTCATTCCGTGAGGCCTGCCGTGGAGGCGGTGAACGCCAACGGCGCATTGGGGGACATCACAACATTTGAGGCGTTGACTGCGATGGCATTCGTCACATTTCGCGCCCACAACGTTGAGATGCAGGTTGTCGAGGTGGGGCTTGGTGGCCGCCTTGACTCCACCAACGTTGTTGAACCGGCCGTCGTCGGTATCACCTCAATCAGCCTGGACCATGAGGCCTTTCTCGGCTCGACCATTCGCGACATCGCGGGCGAAAAGGCAGGAATCATTAAATCAGGCGTGCCGGTCGTATCGGCGCCGCAGGAATCTGACGCAGCGGACGTAATTCTGGCGCAAAGCGGGGAGCATGGCGCGCCACTGACGCTGTTGCGTCGTGATGTCTTCTGGCAGCGCAGCCATGAGACGCTGTCCGGGCAGGATTTCCGCATGTGGGGCACAATTGGGGATCGTCCCATTGAACATAGCCTGCGCACAAGCCTACTCGGTGAACACCAGCTGGAGAATGCCGCCCTCGCAATGTCCATGTTGGAACGACTCCGTGATCTTCACTACCCTGTTCCGTACGATGACGTTTACATGGGTTTCAGCGGCGTACGCTGGCCGGGTCGCATGGAGATTTTGAGCGAGTCGCCTTTGGTCATTGCGGATGGCGCGCACAACCCCTATTCGGCAGCACGATTGGCTGAGACAATACAGGAGATGTTTGAGGGCCACCAGGTGCAGCTAGTACTTGGAGCGGCCTCGGATAAGGATGTTGGTGGTATAGCGCGGGAGATTGGGGTGGTGGCCACAGGAGCCATAGCGACTGCCTCACGCAGTCCGCGGGCAATGTCACCTGATGGCGTAGCCGATAAACTATGGGAGGCGGGAGTTCCTGTGCGGCCAGAGCAGACAGTAGCGGCGGCTATAGAACAAGCGCGAATTGAAGGCGGCCCCTCGGCAATCGTCCTTGTCACAGGGTCACTCTTCGTCGTTGCAGAGGCGCGTGAGCACGTGCTTTCGATCACGCCGGACGAATCCGCCTACTAGGCGCCGTCATCCCGGCGAGAACGGACAAGGAAGGAGAGGCAAGAATGCCCTCACAGGAGCGCACGACAGATCAGCGGGTAGTCGTCACAGGCATGGGTGCCCTCACACCGCTCGGTAACTCGGTTGACGAGTACTGGAAGGGGCTGGTAGACGGCCGGAGCGGCATCGAATACATCGAGAGTTTTGACGCCTCGGAGTTTCCGTGTGTGGTTGCCGGAGAGGTACGGGGCTTTGACGCGAGTGATTACATGCCCGCCAAGCAGGTGCGACGCCTTGCGCGCTTTTCGCAATTGGCCGTCGCGGCGGCCCGTCAGGCCATCGAGGACGCCGGCCTGGACACTGAGACGGAGAATCGCGAACGGATTGGTGTTCTGCTTGGGAACGGCATTGGAAGCTATCCGGATACTGAGGAACAGAGCCGAATCTTCTTGGAGCGGGGTTGGAGTAAGGTCAGCCCAATCTATATGTCAAAGATGTTGCCCAACATGGCAGCCGCCAACGTCGCGATGGCGCTGAGGCTTGAGGGATATAACAACACTGTCATCACGGCCTGCGCCGCAGGCACGCAAGCAATTGGTGATGCTGCCGATATGATTCGTGCCGGACGCGCGGACGTTATCCTATCCGGCGGCTCTGAATCATCAATTTGCGCTCAAGGATTGGCAGCATTCTGCGCCATGCGAGCCCTCTCCCAGAGGAAAGATGACCCCCATGCGGCATCCCGCCCGTTCGACACAGACCGTGACGGCTTCATCCCGACAGAGGCCGCAGGAATTCTCGTTCTGGAGTCGCTGACGCACGCTCGGGCCCGGGGAGCCAGAATCCTTGCCGAAGTGGCGGGGTACGGCGCGTCTTCCGATGCGTTCGATTTCGTACAGCCACGCGACGACGGCGCGGGCGCGGCGCGGACCATGAAGTGGGCACTCGAAGACGCCGGCATCGCACCAGCTGGGGTGAGCTATATCAACGCCCACGGCACGTCTACGCCGCTTGGTGATGCCGCAGAGACCACAGCAATACGGCGCGTCTTTGGCGACAATGCCTACACAATACCAATTAGCTCAACAAAGTCCATGATTGGGCACGCGCTGGGCGCGGCGGGCGGCGTGGAAGCCATCGCTGTGGTGAAGTCGATACAGACTGGCGTTGTCCACCCGACGATCAACTTGCAGACGCCAGATCCAGCGTGTGATCTCGACTATGTGCCGAATGAGGCACGGGACGCCGACGTACGTGTTGCCCTGTCCAACAGTTTTGGATTTGGCGGGCAGAATGCCTGCGTCGTCTTCACACGTGTCGAATAGCGACCAATAAGACGCCTACCGTGCCCGGTCACGCGGTCTCGTTCAGCAAGCCCCTCAGCACGCTGTGCAGGATGCCGCCGTTTTTGTAGTAGTCGACTTCTACGTGCGTATCAATACGCACGGTGGCCGGGAATGACGTCTCGGTCCCGTCCTCCCGCCTGACCGTGACTTGGATGTCTTGACCTGGGTCGATACCATCAGCAAGGCTGCCGATTGTTACCGTCTCGCGGCCAGTAATAGCGTACGTTGCCGCGTTCTCGCCCTCGTGGAATTGCAAGGGCAACACGCCCATGCCCACAAGGTTTGAGCGGTGAATGCGCTCATAGGATTCCGCCAGAATAGCGCGGACACCGAGCAGGTACGGCCCCTTTGCCGCCCAATCCCGGCTTGAGCCGGAACCGTATTCCTTGCCGCCAAAGATGACGGTCGGCACGCCCTCTTGCTGATAGCGCATTGCCGCCGCGTAGATTGGCATCTGCTCGCCCTCAGGCAGCTTGAGCGTAAAGCCGCCCTCAACGTCCGTCAGCATCTGGTTTTTGATACGGATATTGGCGAATGTGCCCCGCATCAGAACTTCATGATTCCCACGCCGTGAGCCATACGAGTTGAAATCTCGTTGTAGCACATCATGCCCCTGAAGGAATTCCCCTGCCGGGCTACGCGCAGCAATGTTCCCGGCCGGAGAAATGTGGTCCGTCGTTACTGAATCGCCAAGCAGCGCGAGGATGCGGGCGTCAGTGATCGTTGGCAGGGGCGGCGGCTCGGCTGGAAAGTCCGTGAAGAAGGGCGGCTCCTGCACATAGGTGGAATCACGCTCCCAATCGAACAACTCGCCTGTGGGCGCGCTAAGTTCCCGCCACTGGTCATCACCGTCGAAGATCGACCCATACTCCTGGGCGAACATCTCCGGGTTGACGTTCTGAGTAATCGTGTTCTGTATGTCCTGTTGGGAGGGCCAGATGTCACGCAGATACACTTGGCGTCCGTTGGGATCGGCGCCAACTGGCTCAGATGTGAAATCAATGTCCATCCGGCCAGCAAGGGCGTACGCGACGACCAACATTGGCGAAGCAAGGTAGTTCGCCTTCACATGGGGATTAATGCGGCCCTCAAAGTTGCGATTGCCGGATAGCACCGCGGCTGCGACAAGGTTTTTCTGCTCAATTGCATAAGCAATGTCCTCTGGCAGCGGACCAGAGTTTCCAATGCACGTCGTACAGCCGAACCCGACCGTGTGGAATCGTTGCGCCTCCAGGAACGGCATGAGCCCGGCGGCGTCAAGATAATCCGTTACGACCTTGGAGCCAGGAGCCATGGATGTTTTCACCCACGGTTTTGTGGTGATGCCAGCCGTGATCGCGTTTTTGGCAAGGAGGCCAGCACCAATCATCACGGAGGGATTTGACGTATTTGTACATGACGTGATGGCCGCAATAACGACCGAACCGTGCGCGAGCTGATACGCCTCCACACCATGGCCCACGACGGCCGTCGTTTCGACTTCCTCGTCGCTCAAGCCAAATCCTCGCTGTGCGGGCGGCGATGTGAGGTGCTCTTGGAAACTCACCTTCACTTCATCCAGCCCAACCCTGTCCTGCGGGCGTTTGGGGCCGGCAAGGGACGGGACGACGGTACTCAGGTCAAGCGAAAGCGTATCGGAATAGGTCGGATCGGGCGTCTCGTCCGTTCTGAACAGCCCCTGCGCCTTCGCATAGCGCTCCACAAGGTCAAGAAGTTCCGGGCTGCGGCCGGACAATCGCAGATAGGCCAGCGTCTCGTCGTCAATGGGGAAGTAGCCCATCGTCGCACCGTACTCCGGCGCCATATTCGCAATCGTCGCGCGATCAGCCACCGGCAATCCGGTGAGGCCGGGGCCGTAGAATTCCACAAATGTCCCGACGACGCCATGGGCGCGGAGCAACTCCGTAACTGTCAGGACAAGATCGGTCGCCGTCGCTCCCTCTGGTAGCCGCCCGAACAGCTTGAACCCGATAACACGCGGCGCAAGCATGTAGTACGGCTGGTTAAGCATGACGGCCTCGGCCTCAATGCCGCCAACGCCCCAGCCGAGGATGCCCAGGCCGTTGATCATCGTTGTATGGGAATCCGTCCCCACAAGGGAGTCCGGAAACGCAACGCGCTTTCCATCTTGCTCCCGTGTCATGACGACCTGCCCCAGGTATTCCAGATTCACCTGATGCACGATGCCGGCACCGGGGGGAACAACGCGGAAGTTGTCAATTGAGTTTTGCGCCCACTTGAGAAGTTTATAGCGTTCCTCATTCCGCTCATATTCGCGCTCGACGTTGCCCGCCAAAGCGTAGGCCGTGCCGAAATAGTCAACTTGCACAGAATGGTCGATCACCAAATCAACGGGAACGACGGGATTGATGACAGACGGATCTGCACCTGCCCGTGCCATTGCGCTCCGCAATGCCGCTAAATCGACGACTGCTGGCACA
Organism: Dehalococcoidia bacterium; assembly: GCA_965224255.1. Classification (GTDB taxonomy): domain Bacteria; phylum Chloroflexota; class Dehalococcoidia; order UBA6926; family UBA6926; genus VXMO01. The sequence continues at coordinate 133,839 of CBDCYO010000005.1, read as the reverse complement.
CCCGTGAAGTCCTGCAGGATAACTCGCGCCAGTTTGAGGGGAACCGTGATCTCCCCGGGCTCCGGCTGCCATCCGGCGAGCGCTCGGACGTCCTCCTCGCGCACATCATATCCATTGACGTTCCGGAGCAGGCTTTCGATCATTACTTTGATCGAGAAAGGCAAACGGGAGACTTGATTGATGCCCTGCTCTTCAAGGGCATTCACGTCATAGATAGTGACCGGACCGGAGTTCGTTTCCAGTGTCCGTTGCGCTGAGAAAACGTCCTGATTTGTCATCAGCTCCTACCCCATGGGTAACTTCATATCGATCGCGCCAGACGTAAGCTAGTGTAGCAGAGTAGTCAGTACTAGCTATGACGTGGATGCTTTTCGAAGCGCCTAATAGCCTCGCGCGGCATCGAATACATTGATCAGAGGGCGCCGGTCCAGATACTGTCTGAGATTCTCTAGGAAAATCTCCACGACGCGCTCATCCCGATCCGTAGAGCCCGCCCCGGAATGGGCAGTGAGTAGTACATTTGGCATGTCCCACAGCGGACTTTTCACTGGCAGAGGTTCCTGCTCAAACACATCAAGATATGCTCCGCCAAGGTGCCCGGCTTGCAGCGCGTGAACGAGTGCCTGCTCATCTACAAGATCTCCTCGCGCCACGTTGATGAAATAAGATCCTCGCTTCATCGCGGCGAACTGCTCCCGACCGAACATGCGCATCGTTTCCGGCGTCTTCGGCGCACACAGCACAATGAAATCGCTCCCCTCAAGTGCCTCGAGGAACCCCTCGGGGCCAGTGATTTTCTCAAATGGCTGGTCTGTTCCTGAGCTTCCACGTGGAGGAGCGCTACGTCGCACACCCCAAGCTCTCATACCCATCGCCGTGCATCGCTCAGCGATGGCCGTTCCAATCTTTCCTGTCCCAATCACTCCCACAATCTTGTCACCCAGATCTCCTGGGGTATACCGCAACCATTCCCGCCTGCCCTGCCGTCTGATCGCCTGAGGAAATCCCTTCGCCAAGGCGATGATTGCTCCGATGACCGTCTCACTCAGTGGTCGAGCGTGGGCACCGGACGAACTGGTTATGATGACGTCCGCCTTTGCCAGCCCCGGCGCCTGCGCATGGTAGTCAATGCCCGCGGCTTGCGAGTGTATCCACCGAAGCTGCGGTGATGACTCTGGCACGCCAGGCGGCAGTCGCAACGTCAGCAACACCTCTGCACTGGGAACGAGCCCTACTAACTGCTCGGGGAATGGGGGCCACAGCTGCGTAGGCTGCGGCAGCGGGGGTATCTCTCGATTCAGCAGCACAACCCGTGGGTCTGCAGTCGCGATACGCTCCAGCAGAACATCGGCCATAGCCCATCCCACAAGAACAGGAACCGGACGCCGCGCTTTTGTTGCCATGCCGCATGGTAGCGTGAATGACGGCTAGGCGATGTCACGCAGAGCACATTGAATCACGTTCACGTATACGATATGGTTATAGGAGGTATAAGCGTTGCCTATACCAATCCGATTCAAGGTGTCGTCCTGACCATGCAAAAGCCTAAAACGAAAGGTGGATCCTCCACCGCACCGGAGTTCGTCGCTGAATGGGATGCGGGTGAGATGGGCTGTGGCGAAGTGCTCATCCAGTTGCGGCTTCGATTTAGGCCCCTCCAGGCGGGTGACCTCTTCCGGCTGTTCACACGAGACATCGCCGCGCCACTTGAGATTCCAGCCTGGTGCCGCGTTACCAAGCGTCGCCTCCTGCGCGCCGAGCATCCGGAATACTGGATCGAACAGAAGTAGTCGCCGCAATCGGTACGGGGGTAGTGTCCATGTCAGACAAGTTCTGCATCAGTCTCACACACGCAGGGGATGACCCAGACCGTGCAACGGTTGCATTCGTACTAGCCAACGCAGCGCTGGGCTCAGAGAAAGATACGATTGTCTTTCTCAGCACAGAGGGTGTTCGGATTGGGCAGGCAGGTTACGTGGATGACATCAGGGAAGAGGGTTTTGCGCCGCTCTCAGAATTGATGGCCAACTTCGCGGAGGGAGGCGGCCGGATACTCGTCTGCGCACCGTGTTTCCGCAAGCGGGGACTGGACGAGAACAATCTTGTTGCCGGCGCGATCATCGTCGGGGGGGCGTCCCTCATCGAATTTCTGTCCGAGGGCGCGCCGGCGATTACGTACTAATCACCGAGACTCATCTGTGAATCGCTAAGATTGCAGCGTTATGGACGCAATTGCTCAGCACAGCCACACGCCGGATACGACGCTCGACGGCGGAAACGTAGATTGCGGCGGAGGGTTGCTGCTTTTTATCCGGCGTGCTATCGATCCCCTCCCACCCGGCGGGCTTTTGGAGATTCTCTCCACGGAGCCGACGGTTGAAGTGGAGTTGCCGGCATGGAGTCGCATAACAGGCAACGAGCTCGTCTCATGGACAAGGAACGGTGAGGTTCGCAGTTACTTGGTCAGCAAGGGGTCACTGTCAGGCCGGGAAAGTGGCATGGCGTTCCCTGCTCCGTCACATGCCACACTGCCCAGGACCGTCGATGTCTCAGTTCCGGCCAATCTTCCCACTCCATCGGCCGCTCCTGGTATAGCGCCACTCTCCGTAATGGGAATCGGCAGCTGGCCTCGACCATCCTGGATGCTGAAGGCGATTCACGATCATCTTGAAGGGCGCCTCGGGGACCGGGAATTCGATGAAGCGGCAAACGACGCGGTCAGGTTGAGTTCACAGGCGCAGATGCGAGCCGGCGTCGATGTGCTGACAGACGGGGAGCAGCGCCGAGACAACTATGTCAGCTTCGTCGGCGGCCTGCTGGACAACTGTCAACTGATTCCCCTGACTGATCTTGCTGCCATGGTTGATGATTCCGAGGAGTTTGAGCGCGAACTTGCCGCGTTGGATGTTCCGGCCTCAAGCGTCCGTCACCCAGTTGTGTATGGACGCTTGAGCCGCAGCGCAGCTCTGGCAGTCCATGAGCTGACGTTCGCGGCGCAATTGGCGCATGGGCTACCGCTGAAGATCGCACTACCGGGCCCGTACTTGCTCACACGCACGATGTGGCTGGACTGCTTGCGGGAAAGCCCCTACGCGACGCGTGAGGAACTCGCGGGAGACGTTGTACGCGTGTTGCGTGAGGAGGCGCACTACTTGCTAGCCGCTGGGGCATCGATCGTGCAATTCGATGAGCCAGTCCTGACGGAAGTCGTGCACGGATCGTCTCACGCCCGCCGAAGTTTCATGTGCGGCGCGCTCAGTGAGCGATCCGATACTGCGACGGAGCTGGGATTCGCTCAAGAGTTGCTGGCAGAGGTCACGAGGGGGCTGCCCAGGGAGCGGACGGCAATGCATATCTGCCGCGGAAATTGGACGGGGGATGAAAGCGCCGCTCTCCGGGGAGACTATGCTCCTCTCGTTTCCCTGCTCAATGAAGTCGCCGTCGGAACACTCTTTTTAGAGTTGAGCACGGAGCGGGCGGGTGAGATCGATGTGCTGGCCGGGCTTCGAGATGACAAACGGATCGGCGTCGGTATCGTCAATCCAAAGTTGCCCTCGGTCGAAGGCGCAGATGTACTTGAAGCGCGGATCCAGCGCGCGATCACTGTCTTCGGCGCAGACCGTGTCCTTTTGACGCCCGATTGCGGCTTTGCAACCTTTGCGGACAACCCTGTCTCATCCGCCACCACTGCGGAGGCCAAACTCAGGGTAATCGTTGAGGCGCGGGATCGCGTCGCACATATTCTTTCCGCCTGATCGGCCAGCCTCCCTGCACCATAGATAGTGACCTGCGCAGGTGGTGCGGGGCATGGAGAGAAAAAGGGAGGAGTCGTATGGGTACTCAAGGGTTGAGCCTTCCCCTCTACGTGCACATCCCGTTCTGCCGCTTCAAGTGCTTTTATTGCGATTTCAACACGTACGCCGGTATCGAGAACCTGATCCCCGCGTATGTTGATGCCCTCACAAACGAGATCCGTCGGTGGGGTGAGGCGCTCAGGGAGAATGGGATTGAGGCGGAAACGCCTACAGTCTTCTTCGGCGGGGGCACTCCATCGCTTCTCGAACCCTCCCAAGTGAAGGCCATCATTGAAGCGATCTCCGGTTCATTTACGTTGCATGATGATGCCGAGATCTCCATGGAGGTCAATCCGGAGAGTGTGACTCAGGAATTCGTCCGTGAGGTCGTGGCCGCTGGCGTAAACCGATTCAGCATGGGAGCGCAAAGCGTGGATGATTCTGAGTTGCGAATGTTAGGACGCCTGCATGATGCGGCAGGGATTGGCCACGCTATTGAGGCGCTACGTGCTGGCGGCGCGACCAACGTCAACCTTGACCTCATGTATGGCCTACCTCACCAAACACTTCAGACATGGGAATCGAGCCTCAAAGGCGCCTTAGGCCTGACGCCGGAACATCTCTCTCTCTATGCCCTCACCGTTGAAGAAGCAACCCCCTTTCACGGGTGGGTAGAGTCCGGCAGACTTCCGCTACCCGATCCCGATCTTGCAGCAGACATGTACGAGATGGCCGAAGAGAGGATGCGCGACGCGGGCTATGATCAATATGAGATTTCAAACTGGGCACGGCCGGGGCGCGAATGCCGCCACAACCTCGCCTACTGGTTGAACAGCCAGTTTCTCGGCTTCGGTCCCGGCGCGCACTCCCACCTCTTCGGGACGCGTTTCTCAGTCATGAGGCAACCGAGGGGATATATCCAGCACATGTCAGAACTCTCTGGGAAGACGTCCTTGGGCGCGCCCACTTTACCTCCACCCAATGGCTACATCGATTCGGCTGATTCACTTAGAGCAATCGCGCCCATCGACACGGTGGACCCGTATGCAGAATCCATGCGTCGAGCAGAGACGTTTATATTAGGTCTTCGACTCAACCGCGGCGTCTCGGAAGAAGGCTACCGACAACGATTCGGCGTGCTCCCGACTGAGATTTTTAGCGACGCGATCGAGACCTGCGTCACAGACGATCTCCTCGAGCGAGACCACGATGTTCTTCGTCTCACTGCACGTGGACGCCTCCTCTCGAACGAGGCATTCGTCCGTATCATGGCGAACAGCACCGCGCCCGCATATACTGCGTAGACATAGCCAGGGCGGTATTGGAGACAGCCATGCACGTCATTGGCACGGCCGGACACGTCGACCACGGCAAATCTACCCTTGTCCACGCACTGACGAACATCGATCCGGACCGCCTCCGCGAAGAAAAGGAGCGGGGCATGACGATCGATCTCGGGTTTGCATGGATGCGTCTGCCGTCCGGTAAGGAGATCGGCATCGTCGATGTGCCTGGTCATGAGCGATTCATCAAGAATATGCTCGCCGGCGTTGGTGGCATTGATCTCGCCCTTCTCGTCATTGCCGCAGACGAAGGTGTTATGCCGCAGACGCGTGAGCACCTTGACATTCTGGATCTCCTGCGCGTCAAACGCGGCATCACCGTCATTACCAAATCTGATCTCATTGAACAGGATTTCCTTGCGCTGGTGTATGAAGAAGTGAACGACACACTCGCACCGACGACGCTTGGTGGCGCGCCGATCGTCACTGTGTCTTCCCACACAGGTCATGGGCTACCTGAGCTTATTCAACTACTTGATGCGCAACTTCAAGAGACTCCACAACGAGCGGATAGGGGCCGCGCCCGGCTGCCAATCGATCGCGCATTTGCAATTTCCGGCTTCGGGACCGTCGTGACGGGAACGCTAATCGATGGATCACTCTCGGTTGGCTCGGAACTGGAACTCGTGCCGGGACGTCGCAGCGTCCGCGTCCGCGGGCTTCAAACACACCGCAAGGCCGAGGCAAACGTTGAGCGCGGCTCCCGCACAGCCGTCAACCTAACGGGTGTCGACGTTGAGGACGTATCTCGAGGGCAGATACTAACGACGCGGGGTTGGTTGAGAACAACTGGAGCGGCTGACGGATACATCCGCATGGCAGCCAATGCACCCGGCCCTCTTCGTCATAACATGCAGGTCACGGTGCATTGGCTCGCCGCGGAGTCGCTGGCCCGTGTACGGCTTCTGGATGCGGACCGGCTGTATCCCGGCGATTCCGGCTGGTCCCAAATTGTCCTGGATACCCACCTGCCGCTCGTTAAGGGCGATCTGTTCATCCTGCGCTCTACTGTTGGCACCCTGGGCGGTGGTGAGGTCATCGAGACGGACGCTCGCCGCCATAAGCGGAACGATCTGAGTCTACTGGCTCGACTCGAGGCGCTGAGCGCGCCAGATCCGATGGAAGTCATCGTTCGTACGCTGGACTCCGCAGGACCATTGCGTTTCAGCGACTTAGCCAGGCGAGCGGCACTGTCAGAGCAGGATGTTGAGGCACACGTCGGACGGCTGGCAGACGACGGCCAGATCATTCGCGTGGGCCAAGGGGCGAACGCCCTGCTCTATTCGGACAGAGGCTGGAATGACCTCAAGTCGGCAGTCGCTGCGCAGCTGCTCGCCTACCACAAATCGTTCCCGCTTCGAAGAGGCGCCTCCCGCGAGGAGCTTCGTAGCCGTCTTCGGAAAGAGCCGGAGAGCTTCCCTGAACTCCTCGTCCGCCTGGAAGGCGAAGGCGTTCTGGCTACTGAGGGAACAACTGTCCGCGCGCCGGACCATGTACCCGCCCTCTCTGAAACCCAACGCGCTGCCGCCGATGACTACCTTGCCAGATTGCGCGGAAACCCCAACAACCCGCCAACAGGCCTTGAAGTCGATCCAGAAGTACTCGGGTTTCTCACGGATGCGGGCGAAGCCGTCCCCATTGGGGAGGGGATTGTGTATGACGCCGAGGCGTATCAACGCATTGTGAATGAGGTGCTGGAACATATCCGAGAGAGCGGGCAGATTACTGTTTCGGAGACGCGCGACCTGCTGCACAGCAGCCGCAAGTATGTCTTGCCTCTTCTTCAGAGCATGGACGTACGGCGAATGACACGTCGCGTCGGCGACGATCGTGTACTGGCTTGAGACGCGCAAATCCAGGGAGAGACCGTAGTGCCAATCGATCGATTTGAGCTATCCCGACAGGTTGGAGAACTTGCGGACTATTTTGATGAGCAGCGCGGCGAGTTCAGTCGGCGACTTGCGAATGCTCTTCGGATCGCCCAGGATCATTCAAGCCCCGAAGCCGTCACGACGCTCATCCATGATATTGAAACGCATCGGGGCGTCTACTCATGGCTGGTCCCAGGAATCTCTGGGCCGCTCCCTGTTTCCACTGAGCCCAGAGCTAGACCAAAAGACTATATCGTGTTGGCGGTTGACGGCTCCCAGATTGAGATCGACCGTGATTCACCATTTGATGCCTATCTGATTAACATAGGTCGCGTGTTCATCCGCTACGGCAATGCAGCAAACGCGTCCATCGACACGAGGACGCGGACATACTACAAGTCAGAAGATCTGGTACTTGGAGGCCATAGGCGGCCGGGACGGGAGCGCGTCGTGGGCTCTTCCGTCATATCTGCTCAGCGTGATACGGCGGAGGTCAGCGCCCTTGCGGAAATGGCGGAGGAACTACCGGATGGCGTGCCCGCACTCGGTCTGCTCGATGGATCACTGACACAGTGGAGAATTGCAGAGGCCGACAACGTGACGGATCCGGACATACGTCAGCAGTATCTGGATTCCCTCTCTCGTCTGCGCGAAGTGGCAAGGAAGCGTGATTTGGCCATCGCCTCCTACATCTCTCGTCCGCGCGCGCGAGAAGTCGTGAACGCGCTGCGCATCGCCATCTGCCCGTTTGATACGCCGGATTGTGGCACGTACTGTCGGAACAGGGCTGAAGGCGAACGTCCCTGTGATGAGGTTGCTCGAGTCCGTGATCAGGACATCTTTGCCACATTGCTGGAAGTCGACGGCGAACGCTCCGGCGTATTCAGGGGCCAGGCGGATGATGTTACCGGCTATGGTGAGCATCTTCCGCATTTCTTCTACATGGCGGCCGGCCCAGAAATCGCACGCGTTGAGGTTCCGGAGTGGTCGCTGGAACGAATCGACCTCTTGCACAGCCTTCTATGGGACCAGGTTGTCCTGGGTGACGGCTACCCCGTCGCACTTGCTGAGGCTCACGAGGAAGCCGTTGTTCGTGCCGACGACCGCGACCTTTTCCGACAGCTATTGGAAAACGAGGCCGCTGGACGTTTCGCCGCCGATCGTACATCCGCAAAGTCGTCCGCCAAGCGCCAACGTTCGCTATGATCCCTCTATGACGAACGACAGATCAGACACGGTTGCCGAAGATACCGTGCGTCTCGCCCGCATCGGTGAGGTGATTGAGGCAAACACGGACAGCTTCGTGGCGGAGGCGCAGATGTTGCACACGCCCCCCGCGCTGGGATCCGTTGCCGTCATCCATGGTTCCGGGGTGGATACGTTGGCATTCGTCACATCGGCAGAGACCACGCCGAAGGATGCCGGTAGGCGTATGGCCGCACGTGGAGGCGCCTACGAATCTGAAGAGGAGTTCTACGAACGGCACCCGGAACTTCAACGCCTGATCCGAACAACGTTTTCTGGCGTCATCGTCGCTCACAGATTTGATCGCCACTTTCATGCCTTCAGCCCCCCCTATCCTCCCCGCCTACACGCGTTCGTGTATCCCGGAGGCCTTGAAGACATCGCTGATCTGGCCAGAGACCCGCTGACTCTGCAGAACATTGTCTCAGCACGGACTGAGGCGATGAACGATTTCCTGCCTGCGGTCATCCGCACATTGGCCAGCGTTACAGGGTCCGAGCCGGAACAGCTGGACTATCTTCGGGAAACGGGACGCCGATTGGTGCAGATCATGCGTGACGATATGCAGTCCCTGTATGTCGTGCTCGCCAAGATACGGTCAGACGGCAGATCCGGGGCATAGGGCAGCAGGTGCCGACAACGCTCATGGACATCTCACAGATTCGCACCGTCCTGGAAATTGTGAGACGGGGGAGTTTTTCAGAGGCCGCATCCGCGCTCAACATCAGCCAACCCGCCGTCAGCCTCCATGTACAGCGTCTTGAGCGAGAATTGGGCGCGCGCCTGTTGGACCGCAAAGGCTCACGCGTGAGCCTAACACCGCACGGCGAGGCATTTCTCCGGCACGCGGAGCGGATAGTGGCGGCTCATGCCGAGATGCGGGAGGACATTTCGCGCCTCGCTCACGACCTGTCGGGGTCGATACGCATCGCAGCAAGCACGATCCCAGGCGAGTTTTTGCTGCCTGGCCTGTTGGCAGACTTCACCGCGCTCCACTCCAAAGTGGCAATGACCCTCAAGATAGGCGATACGGAGGCCGTTATCGCTGAGGTTGAGGGGGGTGCCACCGACGTCGGATTCACCGGGGCGCCAGCGCCACATTCCACATTGAAACAAGAGCCCGTTTACACGGACACCCTGGTCCTCGCTGTGCCGGCCTCCCATGAATTTGCGCAGAATCCAACCGTTCGGGTTGAAGAGCTTGCCGAAGAGCGTCTCATCGCACGTGAAAATGGCTCCGGAACCATGTCCTCAATCCAGCGTATCCTTTCTGATTCCGGCATAGATACGCGGCAGTGGACACCAAGCGTGGTCCTGGGATCGACCCAAGCAGTTCTAAGCGGCGTGGAAGCCGGACTCGGAATATCGTTTGTATCGGCGCTCGCCGCCAGACAGGGAGTACAAGCGGGAGCAATTGCCGCTTTAGGTGTCGACGGCGTGGACCTGAAGCGTGATCTGTTCATCGTTTATCGGGATGAACACATCACGACGCGTCTACTTGAGGAATTCACACACTTCGTGCGGGGCTGGCTGGAGAGCGCAAAAACCACCATCTCAGCCACGGGGGAGCGATCTTGATAACCGACGAGCAGAACAGGGGGGCTCCCGATCACGAGGTCGGCGTTGTTGTTAGCGGCTCACTGAGTCAAGGCATCGTTGTTAGGCTAGCTCGCTCACGATCCGTAGATGACATCGCCGTTGGCGCCTATGTCTCCATCGAGGGGCAGGCCAACCGCTCTTTCGGAATGATCACGGACGTGCGGTTGGAGTCAATCGACAAGTCCGTGGAAATCCTGGCGCCCGCCGTGACGGACCCGTTCATCTCAGACGTGCTGGATGGCACGGCGTATTACGGAATGGTCGATGTTCTCCAGACGCTGATCATCGACCCCGCAACGGGCGAATCACGCCCGGTTCGCACAGTACCCCGTCATTTCTCTCGCGTGGTTGATGCAAATATTGAGGACGTTCGCAACGTTTTTGGGCAAGAGGATGAGACCCATCTCGGGATAGGCCGGCCGCTGGCGATGGAAGACGTTGACATCGTCCTTGACCTGAAAAAGGTGGCCGAGCGATCCGTCGGCGTCTTTGGCAAATCTGGCACGGGCAAGACGTTCCTCGTTAGGCAACTCCTAGCCGGGCTTGTGCGGTCTCGTGAGGCCGCCACGCTCGTCTTCGACATGCACAACGAGTATGGGTGGGCCGGCGTGGATCGTGAGCGTAATCGGCACGTCAAGGGACTGAAGCAGCTGTTTGGCAGCCGCGTTGTTGTACTCACGCTGGACAAGGGAGCATCTGACCGCCGCGGCGTCCCGACTGATGGAGAGATACGCATTGCACATAGCGAAATCGAACCTGAGGATGTTGATGCCCTCTCCGAGGCTCTGAGCCTAACTGACGCTGGCAGGCAGCTCCCGTATCGCCTGCAGCGCAAGTACGGCCGGAAGTGGTTCACTGAATTTCTCGCGTTGGAATCGGGCGGGATGACCGACCTGAGAAATGAGATTGGCGAACACGAGGGCACAATGCAGGCACTGCAGCGCCGCCTCCGCGCGTTCGAGCGGTTCGAATTTATCACTGAAGATTCAGGTAACGGCTCCGTCAAGAGCATCGTTGATTACCTGGAAAAGGGTATGTCTGTTGTCCTTGAGTTTGGCAAGTATGGCCGCCATGAACTCGCCTACATGCTCGCTGCAAATCTGCTCACGCGCCGCATCCATGAGCACTACGTCAACCGTTCGGAGCGCGCACTGGGTGAGGCGGGAGATGAGCCAACTCCGCTTGTCATCGCCATAGAAGAGTCTCACAAGTTCCTTAGCCGGACTGTGGCAAGTCAGGCCATCTTCGGGACAATCGCGCGGGAGGACCGCAAGCACGGAGTCACGCTCTTGGTCGTCGATCAACGCCCCAGCGGAATCCACGATGAAGTGCTGTCCCAGATAGGCACAAAGCTGGTCTGCCTCTTGGACAGCGAACGGGACATTGATGCGATTCTTTCGGGTGTGTCCGACCGCTCCAAGTTGAGGAATGTTCTCGCTCGGCTGGAGAGTCGGCAGCAGGCGCTTCTCATGGGCGATGCTTTACCGATGCCTGTCGTCGTGCACACACGCGAATACGGTACTGACGCATCCTACGCGGCCTTTTCCGTTTCAGACGCGTTGGATTCAGCGAGCACGTTTGCACAGGAACGTGATTCCCTATTTAACTAGAGGCGCAGAATGGGATTGTCTGGGGAGGAATAGCGAAATGATTGAAGCCGGAAGTCTTTCGATCGACCTTGGAGCCATCAATTGGTTTGCGGTCATTGCGGCCACCATCTTCGCGATGGCGTTCGGAATGCTGTACTACATGCCATTCGCCGTTGGCAACGCATGGATGGATGCTCTTGGGACATCTGTGGAGGAAATCAGCGCACGCGGCGGCCATGCGAAGACATTTGGCGTTGCCATCATTGGCGCGCTCCTCACCGTTAGTATCATCGCAATCCTGGTTCAACTTACAGGCGCAGACTCATTGGTCGGAGGGCTGGCCATCGGGGTGTTGCTCGCCGTCGGTCTTCTTCTGGCACCAATGGCAACCGCATACATTTTCGAGCGTCGCCCGCTCAAGCTCTACATCATCAACGCCATTGAAAACGCCATCTCGATCACAGCCATCTGTCTGATACTCACCCTTTGGCAGTGAATGATACGTCCAGCAATGACTGACAGCAGCCCTACGGTCTGTATGCATCAGATTGAGTTTGACCTCAAACCGCTGCCGCCGTATCGCCTCGACTTGACCGCATGGTGCCTGAAGCGTCGAACCGACAACACATGGGATCGTTGGGATACGACGACTCAGACCTACAGCCGCCTACTCGTGATTGACGGCGTTTCCCTCGACACGGCCGTCACGCAGTCGGGCTCTGCTGAGGCGCCTGTCATCCACGTCACGGCCGGAACGGCCGCCCAACATGAAGCCGCCTTAACCGATGTCTTGCGGCAACGTCTGGAGACAACGGTGCGCGGCCTGCTGGGTGTGGACGTTGACCTCACACGCTTCCATGAAATGGCAGCGACGGATCCAAAATTATCGTACCTGGGGAACTCGGTTCGGGGGTTGCATCCGCCGCGGTACAGTAGCCTATTCGAAGCATTAACGAACGCCATCACCTGCCAGCAGATCACACTCACAGCCGGCCTTCGTATTCTCGGCCGCCTGGCAGCCACGTGCGGCGCCCGGCTGGGGGGCGCAGTCTCCTTTCCACTGGCGGAAAACGTGGCACGCCTCTCCGCGCAAGACCTGATCCGCCTTGGCTACAGTCGCCAGAAGGCACGGGCTATGGTCGAGCTGTCCGTCCTGACCGCCGAGGGCGATCTAGATCAATCAAGCATCACAGACCTGAGCGACAAAGAGGCCGTTGATAGACTTTGTCAACTGTTTGGCGTGGGCAGGTGGTCTGCTGAGTACACGCTACTGCGGGGCGACGGTCGGTTGGGAGTCTTTCCCGGGGATGATGTTGGGGTGCGCAGACATCTCGAGGAGTGGCTCGGCCTGAAACACCGCCTCGATTACGACGGCGTTAAGCGTGTTTTGGAGACATGGTGTCCGTTTGGTGGCATGATTTACCTACACCTGCTTACTGCATCGCTTGCAGATTCAGGCCACGTGACGGGAAATGAGGCAGTAGAAACCGAGTGATGTTGCCATCTATTCGAACGCTGTCGCTTCGGGAGTCGATAGAGATCGAGTGCTCGCTGGATACAGTTCGTGATGCCTTTGACGATCTGGATGCTTGGCCGGAGTGGAACGATATTTGCCGTGAATCACGTTGGACAAGCGGCGAGCGCTGGGCTGTCGGATCGGCATTTCATATGACCTTGCGAATGGCCCGGCGGCCTGTAGGGTTCAGCGTCTTTGTACGTGAGTTTGAGCCTCATGCCGTGACATGGGAATCGACGGTATTCTCTATAACCGGCACGCGACGTTTCACGTTTGACGAGCGGACAGACCGTTCTATGACTTTGGTTACTGATTACAAGACCTTCCACAGCTCAGTTCTTCCTGTGCGCCTCTTCTACCCGCGCCCAATCATCCAGGCCATGTCGCGTGCCTGGCTGGCAAGCCTGAAGAAGCGGGCGGAGATGGTGAGCGCTGCAGGTGAATAATGGCCATCGTCATCAAACACTTCAACCGAATTGCCGCACAACCTGAGAAGGTGTGGGAGCGGTTTGCTGACGTGGATTCATGGCCAAGCTGGATCCCCACTTTCCGCGGAGCGCAGTGGGTTGAGGGTGAGCCGTGGACAGACGGGGCGCGCCTCCGAATGACCATGGGCATCGGCCCGGCCACGCTGGGTGTGGACGTGACCATCGTCAATGTTGACCTACCTCTCAGCATTGCGTGGACGGGGCGCCGCTTCGGCGTGACAAGCCTACATACTTGGACATTCGCCCCGTCTGGTGATGGAACACTCATGACGTCAGATGAGGTCTTCGACGGCCCCGCGCCTCAGTTATTCGGCGTGACCGGCCTGCGCCCAATGATCAGCCGCATGACCGAGGCGTGGATGGAGAGTCTTCAGAAGGAAGCCGAGAGCGCCCGGGACGCGGACGATTAGTAGCAACCTGCGCGGCTCCAGTGGCTCCATATGGACGCCGCGCAGTGCATTCACTACGATTGAGTTAGGCGGGTCGAGGGCTCGCAGTTGAAAACACACATGCTGAACAGGAGGCTGAAGAGATGTCACGAAAAGAGACACAGGCACTGATTGATCGCCTGTCCACAAGCTTTGCCGCGCTGGCTGATGCGGCCGTGGACCTCAGCAACGAAGACCTGGATACAGAGATTCCAGGTTATGGGGGACGCCCAACACGCACACGGGGCCTTCTCTATGCTGCTGCCAATCACGCCCGTGAGCACGTCAACCACGTCAACAAGATCCTGAACGTCACCGGCCATCCAGCCCAGAGCGAGGCGCGCGCGATTCTCAATCAGGCCGCGCAGGCGCTCGGCGCCCTCACTGGCGCCCTGCTCCGAGTCGATGACGACGACCTCGCCCGATCCCACGAAGATCAGAGCATCAAGGATGTCTTGGAACACGTCGCCTCGTCACAAGAGAACTTCGTGAACTACATCAATGAAGGGTTCACGCAGGGATGAGGCGCCGTCTCCCAGCTGCCTGTCCCGCGAATCGCAGGAAGGCGGGCTCGCAACCATGAGCGACTACATCAGCTACATGGAGGAGCACGGCCACGAGCAGTTGGTTGTGTTTGGCGATTCTTCAACCGGGCTCCGCGGAGCGGTTGCTATCCATGACACGACGCTGGGTCCGTCCCTCGGCGGGCTTCGCATCTGGCCGCACGCGACGGAGCGAGACGCCATCATGGACGTGCTGCGCCTGTCCGAGGCTATGACACTCAAATCAGCGGCGGCAGGCCTGGACCTTGGGGGAGGTAAGGCAGTCATCACGCGCAACGCCGCTACTGACAAGACTGAGGCGTTGCTGCGGTCCTTTGGAACCCAGGTGGACTCTCTGAGCGGCAAGTACATCACCACTGAAGACGTCGGCACAAACACTCTGGACATGCAATGGGTGGCTCGGGAGACGAACTATGTCGCCGGTCTGCCGCCCGAGTCCGGAGGCAGTGGTGACCCCTCTCCGATGACCTCCTACGGCCTATACCAGGGAATCCTTGCAACGGCGCAGTTCCTTTGGGGCTCGGACGATCTCAGCGGAATGCGCATTGTGCTGCAGGGCCTCGGCAAGGTGGGTAACTACTTGCTTCCGTACCTCAAAGGCGAGGGGGCGATTATTTTCGGCACTGATCTCGATCAGGACAGGGTGGAACGAGCCAACTACCAGTACGGCCTCGTACCGCTTCAACCCGACGAAGTGTTCAGCCATGAATGCGACATTTTGGTGCCATGCGCGCTCGGCGGAATTCTCAACGATGAGACTGTACCGCATCTCCGTTGTGCCGCCGTTTGCGGAGGCGCCAACAACCAGCTGCTTGAACCACGTCACGCAGAGGATCTTGCCGCCCGCGGCATTCTTTATGCTCCCGACTACATCGTCAACGCGGGCGGGGTGATCAACATTTCCTTCGAAATTGGTCGTAGCTACAGCGCGGAGGAAGCACGACGTAAGACAGGGCAGATCTACGACACTTTAACGAAGGTCTTTGGAAGCGCCCGGGACGAGAACATCTCAACGGACGAGGCGGCTCGACGCGTTGCATTGAACCGTATCAACGCTGTCCGGACAATCCGTCGAATGCGGTGAAGTGGAGCGCATCGCTGTTTCGAGTGCACGGCCGGCACGTCCCCAGGGAGATTGCTTGGCAGATAGCTGGCCTAGGCGCTTTTCTGACCGGTCTCCTATTGGCGGCAGATAGCAGGTTGCGGATCGCAGTGGCGCATTTATCCGCTCTGATATCATGACGATGGCGCATGGAATCGGAGGCCGAGTCGCGTGGACTTCCTAGCACGGGCGAGCAGACCCAGTACTGTCTTAGCCGCCGTGCTAACCTTCGGCGCAATCGCATACATCGCCTGGAAGGTTGTCGAGGCGCCAAGCCAGGCCTTGCAGGTAACCATCAACGGCTTGAATGTCGGTGCCGTCTATGCCCTTCTCGCGCTTGGATTCACCCTCGTGTACAGCACCGTGTGGTTCTTTGATCTCTACTATGGAGCGGCCGCTGCTATTGGGGCATACGGGGTTTTCTACCTCAGGTCTGGACAGGCAACGGATTCGGCCTACGACCCTGGCAACATGGTGTTAAACGTCGTCTTCGGCGCCATCGTTGCGGGAGTGGTAGTGTGGGCACTGCACACGGCGTTCTTTGAGCGGCTTCGCGTTAGGTTTCCTACTTCACGCCTGCGGGCAGCCGGCCTGTTTTCGGCCATCGCAGTAGGCGTCTACGTGACGTTTGTTCTTTGGTATCCAGACCATCTGCACCAGACCGCCGCTCCATTGATTGCGATTGTCGTTTCGACAGCCACGGGTTCGGCCATCTATTGGGGGTTGAAGAGGCTTACATCAGCGTCATCCGAAATAACGCGGCATTTGACAATTATCAGCGCCGTCACCGGATTGGCTTTAGGGAGCGTTGCCGGAGCGGGAGTGGCCATGACGCCGGAGGCCAAGCTGTATGTGAGTTGGTTCGTGTCCTGCCTCCTAGCCGGATGCACCGGCCTAGCACTCTATCGTGGATTGTACGCGTTCATTCTGATTCGCGCCCGCTCGACTTTGATCATGCTGGTGGCATCACTGGGCGTGCTGATGACGATTTCGGCTTTTCTTGTAATCACCTTTTCAAACACAACGCACGCCTTGCCTGAATCATTTGGAACTGAGTCAGTGGTGTTTGGCGGTGCCACCTTCAAGTCCTTTGCACTATTCAGCGTGGGATGCGCCATCGCGGGGTTTGCCCTCATGTGGCTCCTGCTGCACCGGACGTCACTGGGCAAGGTCATCCGCGCCATTGGGGACGACGAGCAGGTGGCACGAGTTGTAGGTATTAATACGACGGCCATTATCGCCATCGTGTTCTTCGTTGGCGCGATGTACGCCGCGTTTGCAGGAATACTGACCGGCCAGGACATCGCCATTCAGCCTCGCATGGGACTCGTGCTCCTCCTCAAGGGCTGGATAGCCTCCGTCGTTGGTGGCATCGGCAACTTGTATGGGGCGATCATCGGTGGATTTCTGTTGGGCATCGTAGAGCAGTTCGGAATATGGGACATTTCCGGTGAGTGGCAGGACGGCATCTCTCTCATCTTGCTAGTCATTTTCCTCGCATTTTGGCCCAGAGGAATGATCCCGAGGCGCTAAGCAGCGATGCAGACACAACGGCAATCCTCAGTTCGACGCCTTTCGCGGACTCGTGATCTGCTCATTCATTTGCTACGCGACCGCTTGGAGGTTTGGGCAACGATAATTGTTATCGGGGCAGCGGCTGCGTTCATGCTGACACGTGGGATGGGCTTTTCCATTGGATTGCTGACGGTATTCACGATCTGGGCCATGCTCTCCGTCAGCCTCAACCTCGTGCTCGGCTATACCGGCATCCTTTCCGTGGGACACATCGGTTTCTACGGCATCGGGGCCTACACGATTGCAGTGCTAACGGCGAATCCACGTCAGGAGTTGCTTGAGGGCGAGGTTATTCAGATCTTCGCCTGGCCGTTCTTCGCCGCTCTACCCGTGGCAGTTGTGCTGTGCGGCATTGTTGCATTGATCGTGGGTATCGCGTTCAGTCGGTTCCGCGATGATGTTTATGTGCTTGCGTCATTCGGATTCGCCATCATTGCTTTCCATATTTTCGTGAACTGGCAATGGATGACACGCGGTCCGTTTGGCATTCACGAGATTCCCAAGCCTTCTATCGCGGGGTATGTCTTTGACAATGACCTGGATTTTCTGGCACTCGCAGTGGTTCTGCTGGCCATAGTCGTAGGTATCTCATGGTTCATTGTCACATCGTCATTCGGCCGGGTGCTCAAGGCAGTGCGGGAGGACGAGGATGCCATCGAAGTATTCGGCTACCAAGCGTCCCACTACAAGCTGGCAATCTGGGTTATTTCAGCAATGGTGGCGGGACTGGCCGGGGCTGTACTCGCTGCCTATACGTCCTTCGTGGATCCAAATTCATTCGCCCTATTGGAGTCCATTCTGCTGGTCGCCATCGTCATTCTTGGAGGGCTCGGGAGCATCCTGGGATCGCTGCTTGGCGCATTGTCGTTCGTTCTGTTGGAGGAGGGAGTCAGATTCGTCCCGTTCCTTCCATCGGAGTACATGGGGCAGGCGCGGCAGATCGTCCTTGGAAGTCTTCTTGTACTGCTGATGCTGTTTAGGCCACAGGGTGTTGCAGGAAGATTCAAGCTATGACTCAGACAAGCCAATCGCGAGGGCATGGGACATTTGCGCTGCATACTGTCAACTTGGAGAAGCATTTCGGAGGCGTCAACGCGGTTGATCGCCTGTCAATACGCATTCCACGAGACCTGATTACAGGCATTGTCGGGCCAAACGGTTCAGGCAAGTCCACGTTGTTGAATCTGCTGAGTGGAACACTGCCGATCGATGGCGGAATGGTCGTCATCGGGCCACGGCGACTGCGAATGATCAGGCCACATGAATCGCCTGGAAACGGCATCACGCGCACGTTTCAGGAGGTTCGCCTTTTTGAACAAATCTCCGTTCTGGACAATCTGTATATCGCCTTCACGAAGCGGCCGGTATTCTCAGCTCTCCTTCAGCGCGCCCGCAGAGAACATCGTGAGAAGGCGGAAGAGATTCTGCATGCAATAGGGCTGTGGGATAAACGCACTGATCTGGCCGAGGAACTATCATACGGCCAACGCAAGCTCCTGGAAATTGGGCGCGTCATGGCTATGGATGCGGCCATCTACCTGTTCGATGAGCCGTTCGCGGGGCTCGCATTGCACATGATCGAGCAGGTGAAGTCGCTTATGCGACAACTTCGAGAAGCGGGGAACACGATCGTCCTCGTGTCCCACAATATGGGGATCATTCGTGAGATGGTGGATTACTTGATCGTCATGGAGAGTGGAAGGCTCCTTGCCAGAGGGCGGGCGGACAGCGTGTTGGCAAATCCGGCGGTCATCGAAGCCTACCTGGGCAACTAGGTGCGATGGGCCAAGAACGTCTGAGGAATACGACTATGGAAGACGCGAGAGAGAGCGAACGTGAGGAGCCAGGTGGGGCAGCGTCGCTGCTTGAACTGAGCGACGTTTCGGTCCGCTACGGGGCCGTCGTCGCCCTGGATCACGTTTCGGCCCACATCCGCCCCGGCGAGATTGTAGCGCTCATGGGGCCCAACGGAGCGGGTAAATCCACGATCCTCAAGGCTGTGATGGGCATGGCGAATACCTCATCAGGGCACATTCGATGGCAGGATAAGGCGTTGGACTGCCCTACACACGAGATCGTCAAGCGAGGCATCGCATTTGTTCCTCAGGGCCGCCGCGTCTTTACCCACCTAAACGTACAGGAGAATCTTGAGCTGGGTGGGATGCACGTGAAGGACGACGCTGAACGGAGCAGACGCCTTGAGGAGGTCATGGATTTCTTTCCGGTGTTGCGCGAAAAGCGCCGGGGTTCAGCCAGCGCGATGTCCGGCGGGCAACAGCAGATGCTGGCGCTAGGGCGTGGCTTGATATCGTCGCCGGAGCTTCTCCTGCTGGATGAGCCAACTCTCGGTCTTGCGCCCATCGTCGTGTCGGAGGTATTTGAGCGTGTTACAGAGATCAGTCGCACATTCGGCACGACAATCATCTTCGCCGAGCACAACATCAAGGGCGCACTGAGTATCGTTAGCCGCGCGTACATTCTGGACAAGGCACGCGTGGCGTTTGAAGGAACACCGCAACAGATTCAGGATTCGGACATCCTGACGCAGGTGTTCCTGGGGCGAGAGGCGGAGGCGGAAGACGAATAGCACGGCGGCGGAACGGACATTCCCACCGCCTTCCTCAGTTTCGTCGCTCCCACCGGAAGAATCGCACGGCGACCACCACGCCTATCACCAGCCACGCAGCCATGATTGCCACGTCCACCGGCTTGAAGCCGGACCCTGTAGCGAAGGGATGGAACGCCTCATGCATGGCCGTGGCGAAATGGCGAACCGGAAAGATATCCGCAAACGTCGTCAGCCATGCGGGCGCACTGTCCATTGGAATGAACACGTCCGAGACGAAGAGCAGCGGAAGAATGCTCGCGTTCACAATAGCTGGGGCGGCGTCGGCATTGGGAATGAAGTTCGCTACTGCAACCCCCAGCGCACAAAAAGTCGCCGCACCAACAATGAGCGTCAGGATAAAAGCGGGTAAGCGAGTGGTGGGGACATCGACGCCGTACAGCAGCACACCGGCAGCCAGGACAATAACAACGAGCAGGATAGCCAGAATCACCGAGTGGATAACGTAACCGGCGATGAGCGCGGCCGAGGGAAGCGGCGTTCCGCGTATTCGCTTGAGAATTCCGCCGTCCCGACTAAAGGCAACGTTCATCGCGATGTTGTTGTAGCATGCGCCGGTTAGAGCGAAGACGACGATGCCCGGAACATAGAAGTTGGAGAGACTGGCCGTACCTCCCTCGAACTGAACTTCATCGCTGCCAAAGAGGAGATTGAAGATAACGAGAAACATCAGAGGGAAGATGATCGTGAAGAAAGCGGCCGCTGGATTTCGCCAGAAGGCCAGGTTCTGGTATTTCGCCTCACGAATTGAGAGTCGAATAATGTTCATTCGACATTCTCCGTGTCCGTTTCATTCTGCCGCGTCACTTGGATAAAGACGTCCTCCAGTGTGGGCCTGGCAACGGAGAGGGTCTCCACTTCGCGGCCGATCTGGGTCATCCATGTCGTCAGTTGATGAAGGGCGGCTGTGGGCGTCGTCGTCTGAATCTCGTAGCCGCGTGCCCCGCCCGCGACCCGCGCTCCCAGACCATCCGGCGGCTCTCCAATGTCGTCTGGCAGGCTGAAGCGGATGATGGTCGGCCCACTCGACTGTGCAATGTCCTGGGGTGAGCCCTCGACGACGATACGGCCCTCAACCATGATGCCAACACGGTCTGCAAGATACTCCGCCTCCTCCATGTAGTGGGTTGTGAGAAGAATGGTTTTCCCGAGTGACTGAAGGCTCTTGATCATATTCCAGGCGTCACGGCGCGCGGAAGGGTCAAACCCGGTGGTTGGCTCATCGAGGAACAGCAACTCGGGATTCCCGGCAAGGCCAATGGCCACGTCAAGACGCCTCTGCTGCCCACCGGAGAGCTTGCCAGCGCGTACGCGCGCCTGCTCAGTTAGGCCCGTCGCCTCCAGGACAGTGTCCAGCGGAAGAGGGTCTGGATAATAACCCCGAAACAGTGCGACGGTCTCCCCGACGGATAGGTATGGAGCGACGCTGGTTGCCTGGAGAACGACACCGATGCGTTCGCGGAATCTCGCCTCACCACGGCCGGGATCGTAACCCAACACTGACACACGGCCAGCCGACCGTTCACGATGGCCTTCGAGGATTTCCACGGTTGTCGTCTTCCCTGCCCCATTCGGACCAAGAAGCGCGTAGATCTCTCCTGTTTCGACGAGCAGGTTTACTCCTCGCACGGCCTCAAAATCACCGTACGCTTTGCGGAGTTCTGACACCTCGATCGCGGGAAGCGAGCCAGACGAATTTGCCACTAGCGTCCCTTCGTCCCAGTTAGCTTTAGGCAATTGGCGCTGAGACGGCTTCCCCTAGAACAACGTAGGAGCGGACAGTACCTTCGGACGCCACTACTGCATTCTTTGTCAGCGATATTCACTCGTCATTTCACTTGGAATATCAGTCTTCGGAGAATTGCCGCCACAGCCAGCACGATGGTTACATCCAATAGTAACGCACTGAGGAGTCCAAGGGCGGAGCCGAGAAGGGGATGGCCAGGTGTTGTGACGACAACATACGCCGACGGCCGAACCGCAGCGGCACGTTCGATAGAAATGGTCCTCTCGATGAAGGGATTCACCGCTACCACATCAGATGCCGCCGCTACTGGATCGGGGGAGGCAACGTTGACTCTTTCAATCGGCTCCGCAGGGTTCGCACTTGCCTTGGCATCGATCTGCCTGGCCATATATTGCCCCGCCCCGCGTATGCGCGTCGTGGCAATCGACAGACCACTCGCCGATTCTCGCAGGTTGAGCGGGGTGTACACCCACTCTGCCAATGGGTCTGGCCTTGTGACCATCTCCATCGAGTCGCGGGCGTAGCCGGGGAGCTTTTCATCGGTTGTGTCTGCTTCATTTTGCGCGGACAACACGATTTCCAGCAGGGCAGCTCGATTGAGGCTCTTTTGAACAAGAGGAGCGCCCGATACGTCAAAGAACTCCACCGATATACACACGCACGGCAGAACGTCGCCGGTACTGGTTGAGTAGGAGCATGCGATGTCCTCTTCAACGAGCCGGACCTGATACGGGGAGGCCAGGGTTCCTGCAGGGGCGACAAGGCGCGCGCGGCCCGTGGCCAGGTGTACAACAGCCTTGCCAAACTGTGGAACGGCGACGGCATTTTCCACGAGGACAAATGACGGTTCTGCCGTATCGCCACGGGAAGACCCGGTATCCAGATCATCATGTTCCTCATCTGCGCTGGACGCAGGCCCTGGTGTCGGTGACGGTCCGTCGACAGGCTCTTCCGGTGGGTCATTGCGGGAAAGAACACCTATCGAAACATCCGGCTCGGGTGTCCGTTGGGGGGCGGGAATCTTCTCCACGCGTACCTCAATGTGGGATTCCATCCCCGCATCTGTTGCAGAAATGCGAAGCGTGTATACACGGAGCCTGCTTTGGGACGGAAAATCAGGACCGAGCATGATGTGCCCGCTTGCTTCATCGAGGATGAACGCGCCGGGTTGCGACTGTGCCGCAATGCTGTAGCTGACGACCTTGCCTTCCGGATCGATTGCCGTGACAGGCGCGCCGACGAGAGTTCGGCTACTTGAGCCAGAGACAAACGATCTCCTTAATTGCGCAGGTTCATATCCCTTTGGTCGGCCACATGGATCGAGCCGCAATTGCGCCTCCTCGTATACCGGGGGCTCATCGACGTCAACAACCACTACCATGAGGTCGAGGTGATCGTCTGCGACGAATTCGGTCTCTTTGTTCCCGCGGTCGTCTCGCCCGTCCGAAACAGCAACTTGCAGCGAGAATGAACGGCGACCATTCTCGAAATCGAGCTGCACTCCCGGCCCGAGCGTCACATAGCCCGTCGGTGCGTGAATCACGAATGCATTGGCATCAGGACCGCTCAACACGTACGTGAGCAGGTCGCCATCTTCATCGGTTCGTCCGTTATTACCTTCGTCAATGCCACGAAAGAGCGCGTGAGCGCCAGGACAGGAATTCTCGGGAATCTGGGCAGACGCGCTTCGCGACGGAAAACGAGGGGCTTCATTCACGTTGGTGACGGTAACGACGACATCGAGCGTGGAGGTTAGGTTGCCGTCCGAGGCGCGGACGGTCACCTCATAGATGTTGTCCTTGTTACCGTCGTTCGGTTTCTCGTAGTCTCGAGGCGACTTGAATGCCAGTTCACCGGACGTGCTGATGGTGAATCGGGCCGCGTCTGTCCCAGCCAGGCTCCACGTCACGGCGTCGCTTTCAGGGTCGCTGGCGGTGTACGTTCCGACCGTTTCCGTGCTGTTTTCTGGGTACTTGATCGACGCAAGGCCGATTATGGCAGGGGTTTCATTCACGTTGGTGACGGTGACGAGCACGTCGAGCGCGGACATTAGGTTGCCGTCCGAGGCACGGACGGTCACCTCATAGATGTTGTCCTTGTTGCCGTCGTTCGGGTTCTCGTAGTCCTTGGGTGCCTTGAATGCCAGTTCACCAGACGTGCTGATGGTGAATCGGGCCGCGTCTGTCCCGGCCACGCTCCACGTCACGGCGTCGCTTTCAGGGTCGCTGGCCGTGTACGTGGCCACTGTTCCCGTGCTGTTTTCTGGGTAATTGATCGACGCAAGGCCGATTATGGCAGGGGCTTCGTTCACCTTGGTGACGGTGACGAGCACGTCGAGGGTGGATGTTAGGTTGCCGTCGGAGGCGCGGACGGTCACCTCATAGATGTTGTCCTTGTTGCCGTCGTTCGGTTTCTCGTAGTCTCGAGGCGACTTGAATGCCAGTTCGCCAGACGTGCTGATCTTGAATCGGGCCGCGTCTGTCCCAGCCAGGCTCCACGTCACGGCGCCGCTTTCTGGGTCGCTGGCCGTGTACGTGGCCACTGTTCCAACGCCATTCTCCGGGTAGTCGATCATGGCGGTGCCAGTAACGATAGGGGCTTCATTCACGTTGGTGACGGTGGTCTCAGCATCTGCATCAGTTTCAGGTTCATCAACGTTGGTGACGGTGACGAGCACGTCGAGCGTGGAGGTCAGGTTGCCGTCCGAGGCATGAACGGTCACCTCATATACGTTGTCCTTGTTACCGTCATTCGGTTTCTCGTAGTCTCGAGGCGACTTGAATGCCAGTTCACCGGACGTGCTGATGGTGAATCGATGCGCGTCTGTCCCGGCCAGGCTCCACGTCACGGCGCCGCTTTCAGGGTCGCTGGCGGTGTACGTTCCGACCGTTTCCGTGCTGTTTTCTGCGTACTTGATCGATGCAAGGCCGCTGATTATGAGTGCCTCATTCACGTTGGTGACGGTGACGAGCACGTTGAGGGTGGAGGTTAGGTTGCCGTCCGAGGCGCGGACGGTCACCTCATAGATGTTGTCCTTGTTACCGTCGTTCGGCTTCTCATAGTCTCGAGGCGACTTGAATGCCAGTTCACCGGACGTGCTGATCTTGAATCGGGCCGCGTCTGTCCCGGCCACGCTCCACGTCACGGCGTCGCTTTCAGGGTCGCTGGCCGTGTACGTTCCGACCGTTCCGACGCCATTCTCTGGGTACTTGATCGCCGCAAGGCCGGTTATGACAGGGCCTTCGTTCACGTTGGTGACGGTGACGACGACATCGAGCGTGGACATGAGGTTGCCGTCCGAGGCGCGAACTGTCACTTCATACTCGTTGTCCTTGTTGCCGTCGTTCGGCTTCTCGTAGTCCTTGGATGCCTTGAACGACAGTTCACCGGACGCGCTAATCGTGAAGCGATGCGCGTCTGTCCCGGCCAGGCTCCACGTCACGGCGTCGCCTTCTGGGTCGCTGGCGGTGTACGTAGCCACTGTTCCGACGCCATTCTCTGGGTACTTGATCGCCGCAAGTCCGGTTATGGCAGGGGCTTCGTTCACGTTGGTGACGGTGACGACGACATCGAGCGTGGACATGAAGTTGCCGTCCGAGGCGCGGACGGTCACCTCATAGATGTTGTCCTTGTTGCCGTCGTTCGGGTTCTCGTAGTCTCGAGGCGATTTGAAATTCAACTCCCCCGCATCGCTGATGGTGAATCGGGCCGCGTCTGTCCCGGCCACGCTCCACGTCACGCCGTCGCCTTCTGGGTCGCTGGCCGTGTACGTGGCCACTGTTCCGACGCCATTCTCTGGGTACTTGATCGCCGCAAGTCCGCTGATTATGAGTGCCTCATTCACGTTGGTGACGGTGGCCTCAGCGTCTGCATCAGTTTCAGGTTCATCAACGTTGGTGACGGTAACGACGACATCGAGCGTGGAGGTTAGGTTGCCGTCCGAGGCGCGGACGGTCACTTCATACTCGTTGTCCTTGTTACCGTCGTTCGGCTTCTCGTAGTCCTTGGATGCCTTGAATGCCAGTTCACCGGACGTGCTGATCGTGAATCGGGCCGCGTCTGTCCCAGCCATGCTCCACGTCACGGCGTCGCTTTCAGGGTCGCTGGCGGTGTACGTGGCCACTGTTCCAACACTATTCTCCGGGTAATTGATCGCCGCAAGTCCGGTTATGACAGGGCCTTCATTCACGTTGGTGACGGTGGCCTCAGCATCTGCATCAGTTTCAGGTTCATCAACGTTGGTGACGGTGACGAGCACGTCGAGCGTGGAGGTTAAGTTGCCGTCCGAGGCGCGGACGGTCACCTCATAGATGTTGTCCTTGTTACCGTCGTTCGGCTTCTCATAGTCTCGAGGCGACTTGAACGACAGTTCACCGGACGTGCTGATGATGAATCGGGCCGCGTCTGTCCCAGCCAGGCTCCACGTCACGTCATCGCTTTCAGGGTCGCTGGCCGTGTACGTTCCGACCGTTCCCGTGTTGTTTTCTGAGTACTTGATCGACGCAAGGCCGGTTATGGCAGGGGCTTCATTCACGTTGGTGACGGTGACGAGCACGTCGAGCGCGGACATGAGGTTGCCGTCCGAGGCACGAACTGTCACCTCATACTCGTTGTCCTTGTTACCGTCGTTCGGCTTCTCATAGTCTCGAGGCGACTTGAATGCCAGTTCACCGGACGCGCTAATCGTGAAGCGAGCCGCGTCTGTCCCGGCCACGCTCCACGTCACGGCGTCGCTTTCTGGGTCGCTGGCGGTGTACGTTCCGACCGTTTCCGTGCTGTTTTCTGGGTACTTGATCAACGCAAGTCCGGTTATGACAGGGGCTTCGTTCATGTTGGTGACGGTGACGAGCACGTCGAGCGTGGACATGAGGTTGCCGTCCGAGGCACGAACGGTCACCTCATACTCGTTGTCCTTGTTACCGTCGTTCGGCTTCTCATAGTCTCGAGGCGACTTGAATGCCA
Source organism: Dehalococcoidia bacterium (assembly GCA_965224255.1). Taxonomy (GTDB): domain Bacteria; phylum Chloroflexota; class Dehalococcoidia; order UBA6926; family UBA6926; genus VXMO01. The sequence goes on along the minus strand of CBDCYO010000005.1, from coordinate 107,391 downwards.
GTTCACCGGACGCGCTAATCGTGAAGCGAGCCGCGTCTGTCCCGGCCACGCTCCACGTCACGGCGTCGCTTTCTGGGTCGCTAGCCGTGTACGTGGCCACTGTTCCGACGCCATTCTCTGGGTGCTTGATCGCCGCAAGTCCGCTGATTATGAGTGCCTCATTCACGTTGGTGACGGTGACGAGCACATCGAGGGTGGATGTTAGGTTGCCGTCCGAGGCGCGGACGGTCACCTCATATACGTTGTCCTTGTTGCCGTCGTTCGGCTTCTCGTAGTCCTTGGGTGCCCTGAATGCCAGTCCGCCGGACGTGCTGATGGTGAATCGAGCCGCGTCTGTCCCAATCAGGCTCCACGTCACGGCGCCGTCTTCAGGGTCGCTGGCCGTGTACGTTCCGACCGTTTCCGTGCTGTTTTCTGGGTACTTGATCGCCGCAAGTCCGGTTATGACAGGGCCTTCGTTCACGTTGGTGACGGTGGTCTCAGCGTCTGCATCAGTTTCAGGTTCATCAACGTTTGTGACGGTGACGAGCACATCGAGCGTGGGCATGAGGTTGCCGTCCGAGGCGCGGACGGTCACTTCATACTCGTTGTCCTTGTTACCGTCGTTCGGCTTCTCGTAGTCCTTGGATGCCTTGAACGACAGTTCACCGGACGTGCTGATCGTGAATCGGGCCGCGTCTGTCCCGGCCACGCTCCACGTCATGTCATCGCTTTCAGGGTCGCTGGCGGTGTACGTTCCGACCGTTTCCGTGCTGTTTTCTGGGTACTTGATCGACGCAAGGCCGATTATGGCAGGGGCTTCGTTCACGTTGGTGACGGTGACGAGCACGTCGAGCGTGGAGGTTAAGTTGCCGTCCGAGGCACGAACTGTCACCTCATAGATGTTGTCCTTGTTGCCGTCGTTCGGCTTCTCGTAGTCCTTGGGTGCCCTGAATGCCAGTTCGCCAGACGTGCTGATCGTGAAGCGGGCCGCGTCTGTCCCAATCAGGCTCCACGTCAAGGCGCCGTCTTCAGGGTCGCTGGCCGTGTACGTAGCCACTGTTCCGACGCCATTCTCTGCGTACTTGATCGATGCAAGGCCGGTTATGACAGGGCCTTCGTTCACGTTGGTGACGGTGGCCTCAGCATCTGCATCAGTTTCAGGTTCATCAACGTTGGTGACGGTGACGAGCACGTCGAGCGCGGACATGAGGTTGCCGTCTGAGGCACGAACGGTCACCTCATAGATGTTGTCCTTGTTACCGTCATTCGGCTTCTCATAGTCTCGAGGCGACTTGAATGCCAGTTCACCGGACGCGCTAATCGTGAATCGGGCCGCGTCTGTCCCGGCCACGCTCCACGTCACGTCATCGCTTTCAGGGTCGCTGGCGGTGTACGTTCCGACCGTTTCCGTGCTGTTTTCTGGGTACTTGATCAACGCAAGGCCGCTGATTATGAGTGCCTCATTCACGTTGGTGACGGTGGTCTCAGCATCTGCATCAGTTTCAGGTTCATCAACGTTGGTGACGGTGACGAGCACGTCGAGCGTGGAGGTTAGGTTGCCGTCCGAGGCGCGGACGGTCACCTCATATACGTTGTCCTTGTTACCGTCGTTCGGTTTCTCATAGTCTCGAGGCGATTTGAAATTCAACTCCCCCGCATCGCTGATGGTGAAGCGATGCGCGTCTGTCCCAATCAGGCTCCACGTCACGGCGCCGCTTTCAGGGTCGCTGGCCGTGTACGTGGCCACTGTTCCGACGCCATTCTCTGCGTACTTGATCGACGCAAGGCCGATTATGAGTGCCTCATTCACGTTGGTGACGGTGGTCTCAGCATCTGCATCAGTTTCAGGTTCATCAACGTTTGTGACGGTGACGAGCACGTTGAGGGTGGAGGTTAGGTTGCCGTCCGAGGCGCGGACGGTCACTTCATAGTCGTTGTCCTTGTTACCGTCGTTCGGTTTCTCGTAGTCTCGAGGCGACTTGAATGCCAGTTCACCGGACGCGCTAATCGTGAAGCGATGCGCGTCTGTCCCGGCCACGCTCCACGTCACACCGCCGCTTTCAGGGTCGCTGGCCGTGTACGTAGCCACTGTTCCGACGCCATTCTCTGGGTACTTGATCGCCGCAAGTCCGCTGATTATGAGTGCCTCATTCACGTTGGTGACGGTGACGAGCACATCGAGCGCGGACATTAGGTTGCCGTCCGAGGCACGGACGGTCACCTCATAGATGTTGTCCTTGTTGCCGTCGTTCGGGTTCTCGTAGTCCTTGGGTGCCTTGAATGCCAGTTCACCAGACGCGCTAATCGTGAAGCGATGCGCGTCTGTCCCGGCCACGCTCCACGTCACACCGCCGCTTTCCGGGTCGCTGGCGGTGTACGTTCCGACCGTTTCCGTGCTGTTTTCTGGGTACTTGATCGACGCAAGGCCGATTATGGCAGGGGTTTCATTCACGTTGGTGACGGTGACGAGCACGTCGAGCGCGGACATTAGGTTGCCGTCCGAGGCACGGACGGTCACCTCATAGATGTTGTCCTTGTTGCCGTCGTTCGGGTTCTCATAGTCCTTGGATGCCTTGAATGCCAGTTCACCGGACGTGCTGATCGTGAATCGGGCCGCGTCTGTCCCAGCCAGGCTCCACGTCACGTCATCGCTTTCCGGGTCGCTGGCCGTGTACGTGCCGACCGTTCCCGTGCTGTTTTCTGCGTACTTGATCGATGCAAGGCCGGTTATGGCAGGGGTTTCATTCACGTTGGTGACGGTAACGAGCACGGCGAGCGTGGATGTTAGGTTGCCGTCCGAGGCGCGGACGGTCACTTCATACTCGTTGTCCTTGTTACCGTCGTTCGGTTTCTCGTAGTCTCGAGGCGATTTGAAATTCAACTCCCCCGCATCGCTGATGGTGAAGCGAGCTGCGTCTGTCCCGGCCACGCTCCACGTCACGGCGTCGCTTTCTGGGTCGCTGGCCGTGTACGTTCCGACCGTTCCGACGCCATTCTCCGGGTACTTGATCAACGCAAGGCCGCTGATTATGAGTGCCTCATTCACGTTGGTGACGGTGACGAGCACGTCGAGCGCGGACATGAGGTTGCCGTCCGAGGCATGAACGGTCACTTCATAGATGTTGTCCTTGTTGGCGTCATTCGGTTTCTCGTAGTCTCGAGGCGACTTGAATGCCAGTTCACCGGACGCGCTAATCGTGAAGCGATGCGCGTCTGTCCCGGCCACGCTCCACGTCAAGGCGCCGTCTTCAGGGTCGCTGGCCGTGTACGTGGCCACTGTTCCGACGCCATTCTCCGGGTACTTGATCGCCGCAAGGCCGGTTATGGCAGGGGCTTCGTTCACGTTGGTGACGGTGACGAGCACGTCGAGCGTGGAGGTTAGGTTGCCGTCCGAGGCATGAACGGTCACCTCATAGATGTTGTCCTTGTTGCCGTCGTTCGGCTTCTCGTAGTCCTTGGATGCCTTGAACGACAGTTCACCGGACGTGCTGATGGTGAATCGAGCCGCGTCTGTCCCGGCCAGGCTCCACGTCACGGCGCCGCTTTCTGGGTCGCTGGCGGTGTACGTAGCCACTGTTCCGACGCCATTCTCTGGGTAATTGATCGCCGCAAGTCCGGTTATGGCAGGGGTTTCGTTCACGTTGGTGACGGTGACGAGCACGTTGAGGGTGGAGGTTAGGTTGCCGTCCGAGGCGCGGACGGTCACCTCATAGATGTTGTCCTTGTTGCCGTCGTTCGGTTTCTCGTAGTCCTTGGGTGCCTTGAACGACAGTTCCCCGGACGTGCTGATCGTGAAGCGGGCTGAGTCTGTCCCCGCCACGCTCCACGTCACACCGCCGCTTTCCGGGTCGCTGGCGGTGTACGTTCCGACCGTTCCCGTGCTGTTTTCTGCGTACTTGATCGATGCAAGGCCGGTTATGACAGGGCCTTCGTTCATGTTGGTGACGGTGGTCTCAGCATCTGCATCAGTTTCAGGTTCATCAACGTTTGTGACGGTGACGAGCACGGCGAGCGTGGATGTTAGGTTGCCGTCGGAGGCACGAACTGTCACCTCATAGATGTTGTCCTTGTTGCCGTCGTTCGGGTTCTCATAGTCCTTGGATGCCTTGAACGACAGTTCACCGGACGCGCTGATCGTAAAGCGATGCGCGTCTGTCCCAGCCAGGCTCCACGTCACGGCGTCGCTTTCAGGGTCGCTGGCCGTGTACGTAGCCACTGTTCCGACGCCATTCTCCGGGTAGTCGATCATGGCGGTGCCAGTAACGATAGGGGCTTCATTCACGTTGGTGACGGTAACGACGACATCGAGCGTGGGCATGAGGTTGCCGTCCGAGGCGCGGACGGTCACCTCATAGATGTTGTCCTTGTTAGCGTCGTTCGGCTTCTCGTAGTCTCGAGGCGACTTGAATGCCAGTTCACCGGACGTGCTGATGGTGAATCGGGCCGCGTCTGTCCCGGCCAGGCTCCACGTCACGGCGCCGCTTTCTGGGTCGCTGGCCGTGTACGTGGCCACTGTTCCGACGCCATTCTCCGGGTAGTCGATCATGGCGGTGCCAGTAACGATAGGGGCTTCGTTCACGTTGGTGACGGTGACGAGCACGTCGAGGGTGGGCATGAGGTTGCCGTCCGAGGCGCGGACGGTCACCTCATATACGTTGTCCTTGTTGCCGTCGTTCGGCTTCTCGTAGTCCTTGGATGCCTTGAATGCCAGTTCACCGGACGCGCTAATCGTGAAGCGATGCGCGTCTGTCCCAGCCGCGCTCCACGTCACGGCGTCGCTTTCAGGGTCGCTGGCGGTGTACGTGGCCACTGTTCCAACGCCATTCTCCGGGTAGTCGATCATGGCGGTGCCAGTAACGATAGGGGCTTCGTTCATGTTGGTGACGGTGACGAGCACATCGAGTGTGGAGGCTAGGTTGCCGTCCGAGGCATGAACGGTCACCTCATAGATGTTGTCCTTGTTGCCGTCGTTCGGCTTCTCGTAGTCCTTGGGTGCCCTGAATGCCAGTTCGCCGGACGTGCTAATCGTGAAGCGATGCGCGTCTGTCCCAGCCAGGCTCCACGTCACGGCGTCGCTTTCAGGGTCGCTGGCGGTGTACGTTCCGACCGTTTCCGTGCTGTTTTCTGGGTAATTGATCGACGCAAGGCCGCTGATTATGAGTGCCTCATTCACGTTGGTGACGGTGACGAGCACGTCGAGCGTGGACATTAGGTTGCCGTCTGAGGCACGAACGGTCACCTCATAGATGTTGTCCTTGTTACCGTCGTTCGGCTTCTCGTAGTCCTTGGGTGCCTTGAACGACAGTTCACCGGACGCGCTGATGGTGAATCGGGCCGCGTCTATCCCAACCAGGCTCCACGTCACGGCGTCGCTTTCTGGGTCGCTGGCCGTGTACGTGGCCACTGTTCCGACGCCATTCTCTGGGTACTTGATCAACGCAAGTCCGGTTATGACAGGGGCTTCGTTCACGTTGGTGACGGTGGTCTCAGCATCTGCATCAGTTTCAGATTCATCAACGTTTGTGACGGTGACGAGCACGTCGAGTGTGGCCTTCTCGCCGGCCTCATCGGTCGCCGTCACGATGAGGCGGTAACTCGCTTTGGTCGCCGCGCTCGGCAGTTGTTCTACCGCGACTGTGAGTTGTCCGTTGGAGGTTCCAATGGCAAAGTACTCTGAGTCGTCACCAGAAAGTGTATAGGTCAGGGGGTCGCCATCTGCGTCTGCCGCCGTGACTGGCTTGCCAACATCGGTGCCGCGCGCAGACTGACCCAGAACGGTATACGTTGCCTCTTCTCCAAGGAAGACGGGGGCTTCGTTAGTGACAACTGGAGGAGTTGTAGCGGTCGTCGTAGCTTGCGATTCGAAGTTGTCCTCGTACGTTACGGTGACGCGAAGCAGGTAGTTCTCGTCGTCCGCAGCAGGCGTGTACGCGCTGCGCGTTGCGCCATCAATGCGCCTGAATTCGTCATCGACGCTCCGCGCCCTGTACCATCTCCACCGAATTCTACCCGCAACACCGTCATCGTCTGAAATAGTGGCGCTCAATGGCACGCTGACAAATGGTCTGCGCGGCACAAAAGTAACGATGCCGGGATCGTCTGCGTCTCTCAGTTTGATCGAAACAGACAGAGAATCAGTGAGCCCCCCCTTATCTGTCACCAAGGCAATGAGGCTGAAGGTAGACGACTGTTCGTAGTCGAGAATGGCTCCTTTCCGAACACGAATCTGACCTTCCGCATCAATATCGAACTCCCCGGTTGCCTTACCCGCCAGGGAAAAGCGCCACGCATCCCCTTCATCCGAGTCCGAAACAGCGAGAGCGGCCCCAATGCGCCTCCTCGCAGGTGCATTCTCGGTCACGGAAAGCTCGACCTTTTCGAGCGCAAACACGGGCGGCTCGTTCACGTTCGTGATGGTAACAACCACTTCGATGGAATGAGAGTCACCATCGGCATTCGCGACGATCTCTACCTCGTAGGCGTTGTCGCGATTGCTATCGTTCGGTTTCTCGTAGTCCTTAGCCGCCTTGAACTTTAAGGTGCCCGAGCCGTCAATCGTGAACCGTCTGGCGTCGGTGCCATCAATGTCCCACGAAACTGTTGCGCGTACCTCGGTGTCCGAGAGCTCATAGGTGGCAATGGGGGCGGTGCTGTTCTCAGGAAACTCACTGCTGCTTGGTCCGACAATAGTCCGGGAGGCCAGCAGCGGCAACGCAGAACTCGAGTCTGCATGGACGGCGGCAGGATGCGGGCTTACTGCAGACAAGATGGCTGCGAGACACAGCGACGCGCCGTACAAAGCAAAGCGGATTCGGTGCCCAACGGCGTCGAGCCCTACTCTCAATCGCGAATCGCCAATTCCGTGTCCCGGTAGTGCAGTGACTCCAAAGCGGCGTCAGCCCCCAAGGTCTCCTCACAAGGAACATCGAGGACGTACGACTGGCAGCCACTTCCCTGCAAGAGCTACTACCAAATGTAGCGTATTGGCCGCCTTATGTGACACATATTGCGCAATATGGCAGACGAAACTACGAATTAAACGCTATCAGAGAGGGGGGCGGGCCACGAAGACGCGCAACACGAGTAGTGCAATGGGATGAGGATGCCGTCGGCAGCCCCGCTTCTTGCGACGGCGCAAAGTAAATGCATCGGATCTGTCGCGTGGGCTACAATAAGTAGGATGGAGGTGCGACCAAGCGGGCTGCCTGGAACGACAGGACAGGAGTTGGCGTAACTGCTGACGAGGACTGGGGGCATGACATGCTGAGATTCGCAGAGGAGGTCATCCTGCTCCTCTTGAACGACGACGATGGCCGCTTCGCTCGTGTACCGAGTTGGTCTATGGACTACGCGCTGGCGGGCGCGGTACTCATGGACCTCGCGCTGGAAAATCGCGTCGACACCGATCTCGAGAAGTTGGTACTCGTCGATCCCACGCCTCTCGGTGATTCACTTCTTGATCCCACGCTGTCCGACATCGCCGCGGGCGAGGAGCGGAACGCGCGTTACTGGGTAGAGCACACGGCCAACCGAGCGCCGGAAATTCGTGAGGAGTCACTGAATCGACTCGTCGAGTCGGGAATCCTCGAGCGAAAGGAAGATCGCGTCCTCTGGGTATTTCAATCGCGCCGCTACCCAATGATTGACGGTAAAGAGGAGCGTGAGGTTCGTCTTCGCTTAATGGGTGTGCTCTTCAGCGATGAGATTCCTGAACCGCGCGACATCGTATTGCTGAGCCTTGCAGACGCGTGCGGCATTCTTCGGGCGATGCTAACTCGCCGGGAATTGAGTAACGCGGCGGATCGAATCGAGCAAGTACGTAGGCTCGATCTCGTAGGACAGGCAACAACACAGGCGATTCTTGACATCGAACAGTTTGTTACGACGTCCGTCCAGCGCCACATCTACTAAGTCATGCGCCGGTGGGCCGGATCGCTAGTCCCTAAGGGAAGCGCTTGAAGAAGGAAGTCCGTTGCTGCTCAGGCGAGCGGCCTCGGCAGGGCCAATGACGCTTAGCGCAATCGCGCCAATTTCGGGGTCTCTGTGGATTGACGCGTCCACTCCATATACGTGCCGAATATTATCTGCCGTCATGACCTCTGCCGGTGTTCCTTCAGCAATCAACTTTCCCTCACTGAGGAGGATGAGGCTATCGCAATAACGCGCAGCAAGGTTGAGATCGTGAACCGCCGCGATTGCCGCCATACCCTCCATTGTCCTTTTCTTGACGAGGCCGAGCACGCGCAGCTGGTGCAGAACATCCAGGTTGGATGTCGGTTCATCGAGCAACAGAACTCGGGGTTGTTGGGCGAACGCACGCGCGATGAAGACGCGTTGACGCTCACCGCCGGAGAGCGTCTCAAGAGTACGGCTGGCGAAATGTTCCGTCTCCGTTTCCCACATCGCCTCACGCGCGATACGTCCATCTTTCGCCCCCTCAATGTGAAATCGTCCTATATGTGGATATCTGCCCATGAGAACGAGTTCGAGACAAGTAAAGCCGAGTGTGAACGGGGCGATTTGGGGCACAAGCGCGATTGCGCGAGCTCTTTCCGCAGACGGCACGTCACGCACATTTACCCCCAATAATCGAATTTCCCCAAATACAGGTCGGATGGCGCCGGCGAGTGCACGAAGAAGAGTCGATTTGCCCGCACCATTCGGCCCAATAACGCCAATCAGTTGTCCCGGTCGCGCCCGAACACTCACACCGCTCAACAATTGCTTGCCTTTTATGTTGTACCCAAGATCCAGGGACTCCAGCGTTGGGCTCTCGACAATCGATGGCGTCATCATTCTTTAGTCCACCAGGCTAAACGCGGGGGTAGGCAGATCAGGGAAGTCCTGCGGCCAGAGTATTCGGGCAAGGTCTTCCGCGCCGCGAATATTCCAATGTGAGAGGGTCGTCAAGTGCTTGCTTTCCACGATGTGCACACGTCTGTGCCTGATGGCGGGCACCTCCGCCAGCGCCTCTTCCACGAGGAGGCGTTGGCGAATATCCTCGGCGCCGAATTCGACAGGCTGCGGGATGATGATCACGTCTGGGTTCATTGCAATCACACCTTCAAGACTCGTCACCTGATTACCGTTCACTCCAAAATCCGCAGCCACATTTAGGCCGCCGGCCGCCCGGATGACCGCGCCCTCCGTGGAGTTCGCGCCGGCCACCCAAAGCTCATCTGAATAACTGGTGAGCGCGAGGATACGGGGGCGGGGTTCCCTGCGGCCAGTGACCGCCACAAGCGCCTCGTATCGCGTGTGGATCTCCTCAGCAAATTCGAGTGCGCGCTGTTCTTCGCCAAGGATGTAGCCGAGGAGGAGGATCGTCCCTATGCGCTCCTGCGGATCTTGCTGCAACGCCGTTTGAATTGTAGGGATGCCGACGCGGCTCAGCGTCTCGATGCCTTCAGCCCCAAAGAATGGACTCGTTACAACGATGTCTGGGCTCTGGGCGATAATCGTCTCAGGATCACGGGTGATCACCGGTTTGGCCTGCACAAGTCCCGTAATGTTTGAGTACGTGTCCATCTTTGATGCGCTGCCGACCGCGACAAGTCGATCGTTCGGGACGATGGCCAGCACCATCTCATCGTGGCCTACAGAAGCTGCGATGATGCGCATCGGCTTAGACGGTACCTCCACGACACCGTTTAACCCTTCGACCTGTCGCGGCCAGCCGAGGTTTGTTGGATCGACAATTCCCTCCACTTCATGCAGTTGCATAAGAAACGAATCGGACTCTGGAGCGGATGTTGGTGACAGATTTTCAGATTCACAGGCGGTCAGAACGGCAGCGAGCATTACTGCCAGACCAAGACGTGCGAGTCGGCGACTTGACACCATCAATTCACTCCCTACCCTGTCTCAATGTCTTCCACCACGCGCTTGCACACTCACAGTGAGTAAGCGCGCCCCCTGCTCCGGATGAGCACCATGATGAAGAACGGCGCACCGACGAAGGCGGTTAGGATGCCGACACGGAGCTCAACCGGCTGAACGATGGTCCGTGCGACCGTGTCAGCTACAACGACGAAGGCGCCTCCCGCAAGGGCGCTCATCGGTATAAGGACGCGGTTGTCTGGCCCAAGGATCAGTCGAAGGAGGTGAGGAGTGATCAGGCCGACAAACGCAATTGTCCCACTCACGGCGACGGCGATTCCCGTCACCATTGATGCCGCCGCAAGGAGCAAGAGACGCACTGGCACGACATTGACGCCAAGCGAACGGGCCTCGTCATCGCCGAGCATCAGGACGTTGAGGTCGCGGGCCAACATGACCGCTACGGCGATTCCAACCAGAATCGGCGGCAGAGCAATTCCGACATGTTCCCATGTCCGGGAATCGAGCCCACCGGCCAGCCAAAAGAGTATCTCGCGCAGCGCCCCGTTGCCGGGAAGCAAGATGATGATTGCGGAGACGATCGCGCCGAGGAAGGCGTTGACGGCGATGCCGGCCAAAAGCAGCGTTGCTGTGGAGAAATGCCCCCCCGTCGTCGAAATGCCATAAACCACGAGGGCGGCGGACATTGCGCCGGCGAACGCGAATACCGGCAGTGCCCCGAAGAAGAGGCCGGCGACACCCGTCGAAATTGCAACGACCGCACCCAGCGCCCCACCTGCCGAGACACCGATGATGCCGGGATCTGCGAGCGGATTCCGGAACAGTCCTTGCATTGTGGCGCCAGCACCCGCCAGCGCCATGCCAACTGTCGCTCCAACGATGATCCGCGGCAGGCGAATGTGGAAAATCACAAGCTCCTGAGTACGAGTTGCATCGCCAACGTCGATACCCACGATGCTTATCAGGGATGTGGCTATATGCCCGGCCGGGATGCTGACGGGCCCAACGCTCAAGGAGATAAGGATGATGGCGAGCATGGCTAGGGTGAGCGCGCTTGATCCTATCGCCAGACGCGCAGCGACACCCGAATGTCGATAACTGCCCCAGACGGGACCCAAGCCAAGCCGCAGCATTGCCAACCTCCATGTCTCCGCGGAGGGTTTTGGCTCTCGCTGCTCGGGCCTTGAGCCCGGTCGGTGAGGGACCCTCTCGATAGCGGAGAGCGGTCACCTTCCGTTCAGGCAGGTCTCCTGGCTCGCGGGTACGGCACGCTGCCGGCCCTTCCCATCGAAACATCGACAGTGGGCTTCCGGCACCAAACCCCGCTCACAGTGGCGCTACCGCGGCGGACTCACACCGCCTTCCCTATTCTCCCCTTGCGGGCACCTGAACGGATAGTGGCTTTCTGTTCTTCAGGCTGAAGCGTATTGGACGTTTTCCTTGAATGTCAACGAAATGGATGCCAGGGGGAAATCCCTGAATGCCATCCGAAGCATGAAACACTGCTGGGCTAGCCGGACGACAGAGGACAAACGCCGTGGGCGCGTTACGTCGACGGCTGGGAGTATACGCGAAGGCCTTCGCGTATTTCTAGCGTGACGAGAAGCGCGCGGCCTCCTCCGAGCCACCAGTCGCGTCACCCTCGCTGTAGGAATGCGCTCCGGCGCCGGCGAGTGCACCACCCTGAACAATGAGATACTCCTCCCGGATCGGTCGATTGTCGAACCAACACTCGAGGATTTCCCGTACGCCGGCGGCGTAGCGTGCCTGAGCAGAGAGTGATGTGCCGGACGTATGCGGCGTCATGGCGTGATTCGGCATCGTGCGCCATGGGTGGTCGTTGGGGGCGGGCTGCGGGAACCAGACGTCGCCTGCATAGCCCGCCAGCTGTCCACTCTCCAGGGCACGAGCTACGGCATCACGGTCACAGATCTTACCCCGAGCAGTGTTGACCAGGTAGGAGCCTCGCCGCATTTTTCCGATTAGCTCATCATTAAACATATGTTCCGTTTCCGGGTGGAGCGGGCAGTGAATGCTAACGACATCACATGCTGCCACAAGCGACTCGACATCCTCGTGAAATGTAGCTCCGAGTTCCTGCTCGACTTCCGGGGGCAGGCGATGGCGGTCCGTGTAATGGAGGTTGACGTCGAAGGGCTTCATGCGCTTGAGAACGGCGAGGCCGATGCGGCCCGCTGCGACGACGCCCACGTCCATACCTTCGATGTCATAGGAGCGGGACACGGCGTCCGCGATGTTCCAGCCGCCGCGGACAACCCACCCGTACTGCGGAAGATAATCACGCACCAGGGCGAGCATCTGCATGACGGCGTGCTCTGCAACGCTGATGCTGTTGCACCAGGTGACCTCTGCGACGGTTACATCGCGGTTGATGGCCGATTGCAGATCAACGTGGTCGGAACCGATTCCGGCGGTAATGGCCAGCTTGAGGTTGCGCGCTTTAGCGATTCTCTCCGCCGTAAGGTACGCAGGCCAGAACGGCTGCGAGATGACGATGTCTGCATCAATCAGCTCACGCTCGAAAACGGAGTCGGTGCTGTCCTTGTCGGACGTAACGACGAACTGGTGTCCCTGGGATGTGACAAATCTCTCAAGCCCAAGGCCGCCGGACACGGAGCCCAGCAACTGGCCGGGCGTGAAATCAATGGATGCGGGAGAGGGCATTGACTGGCCGTCCGGGTACTGACTCAGCATGGGGATCGAGTTTCTGGCATAGGTGGGCGGAAAGCCCTGTACTGGATCGTCATAGAGGACACAGAGAACTTTCTGTGCGGAACTGTTCGTCATTATTCACCCCTTCCCGGCCCTTCCGGTGCTAAGAATAGTGCTGCTTGCGTTCGTACTGTACCGCCAGAAGGTAACGACCCGCAATTGGAGATAGATTTGCTGGTAGCGGCACCATTGACCAAACAGAGCGGCACGCGGATACTGAGTGCCGAGGCCATGCTAGGCGGGGAGCCAGCGGTGCCCTGTACTCGCAATCCGCTCTAGCGGGGCTGAATTCCCTCTTGAGGGCTGTGATCCAAATGATGCGGTGCGCTCATGCGGCGCTGATGTTCGGGTCCCGTGCGACGAAAGCCTCTGAATCTCGCCAGGTCCGGAAGGAAGCAACGATAAGGAATGTCTTTCGGGCGCCGCGGGGGCGCCTGGGCTGAGTCACGTGGTCGTTTCGCCCGTATGGTATCCAGTTCGAGGGGGGGTGCATGGCCTCCCGCTTACTCCTCAGGTGGTTCGATCATGAGCACGCATCACGCTCGTCCTGATCGTCCCCACCTCAATAAGGCGCTCGGTCAGCACCTGCTCGTAAGCGACGGCGTGCTGGATGACATTGTGAGGGTCGCCGAGCTTTCCGCCGATGACGTTGTGGTAGAAGTTGGCCCTGGGACTGGCCTGCTTACTCGTAAACTCTTGGACGTTACCGGTCATGTTATTGCCGTTGAAATCGACCCTGCTATGGTCGCTTATCTTCAAGAGGCCCTGCCAGAACGCAGGAATCTCACCCTGATCGTGGGAGACATTCGGGAGGAACGGCCGTGGGAACGTGTGGGGAGCAATGGGTATATCGTCGTTGCCAATCTGCCCTATTTCATCGCCTCCACAACGATTCGTCGATTCCTGGAATCCAGTGACCCCCCGCGACACATGGTTGTCCTGGTGCAGCGTGAGGTTGCGCAGCAGATGGTTGCCCTGCCGGGCAGGGCAAGCTTGTTGACGCTCGCTACGCAAGTCTATGCGGATGCGCGTATTGTGCGACGCGTCAAGCCTGGCAGTTTTGTGCCCGCACCGGGTGTGGAATCGGCGGTCGTGCGACTCGACATCTCGCCTGAGCCACGAGTGCCACCACACCTGATTCCGCAATTTTTCACAGTTGCTCGCGCGGGTTTCAGCGCGCCCCGCAAACAGCTGCGCAATTCCTTGTCCAACGGCCTCGCCCAGAAGCCAGATTTTGCGGATACGCTACTCGCAACGGCTCAGATCGATGGACGGCGCCGCGCAGAGACGCTGACAATTCAGGAGTGGTCGTTTCTGACTGAGGCGTTCAATCAGGAATCGCTACGGACCGGCAGCGACGGGACATGATTCACATCACAGCCAACGCCAAACTCAATCTCAGCCTGGAGATCATCGGTCGGCGTGACGACGGCTTCCACAATCTGGTATCCATCATGCAAGCGATCGGCCTTTCAGATGAACTGGTCGCGTTACCTGCGCAGAATGGCTCCATTCGTTTGGAATGCAACGACCCTGCGCTGGCGGACAGTGAGGAGAACACGGTTCTAAGTGCTGCCCATCTGCTGAAGGATTCTGCCGGCGTTACTGAGGGCGCACGCCTGCTCCTGCGCAAGTCCATCCCCGTTGCGGCCGGCCTCGGTGGAGGTAGCACAGATGGCGCCGCGGCACTCGTCGCATTGAACCGCCTGTGGCAGACCGGCCTTTCACCGAATCGTTTGATGGAACTCGGAGCGGAGGTCGGTTCCGACGTGCCGTTTTTCCTCGGAGATTCTCCCACGGCGCTTGTGGAGGAGCAGGGCGCAACGATCACTACCCTGCCCTCCGTACCCCCGGCATGGGCAGTGATCCTCTTTCCAAAGGTGCCGATCCCATCTCCCAAGACACGGGCCCTCTTTCGGATGCTCGATGATTCCCTCTTTGGAACCGGAGAACGGACGCGAGAACTACAAAGTCTAATTCAGGATGGTGCACCAGCAGCGGACATCTTCTCACGAGTGGGATCGACAAATACGTTCAATGATGTCGCCGAACGCGCGTTTCCAGGTATCGGCCGATTCCGTGGGGTTCTAGCGAGGGCGGTTGGACAGGCGGCAAACGTTGGCATGTCCGGTGCGGGGCCATCGCTATATGCCATTCTGTCCACGCACGCTCAAGCTCGTGAGGTTGTCGATGAACTCACGCAGGAGGGACTGACACCCCTACTGGCAGACATGGCTGAGCGGCCACTTACGGTTCTCGAACGCTGACCGGCTAGATCGCGACGCGAGCAACGGTGGCCTTGTCGTCGTCAGCCTCCGTGGCGGCCCAACGTGGCGGCTTTGCAAAGTAAAAGGCTACCGCCCCAACAACCAGCAGAGCAGCGATGCCGTAGAACGCGAGCATGTATGAGCTTGAGGCATCGAACGAATACCCAACGAGAGGTGGCCCGATGAGGGCCGCAGGCATGATGAAGAAGTTGAGCAGTCCGAAAATCGTCGCGAATGCCCTCGTGCCAAACGTGTCCAATACAACGAGAGTGAACAGCGAGCCCATGCCACCAAAGGCTACGCCGAAGATCGGTACAAAAAGCCACACGAACGGTGAAACGCCGGCGTTGATCAGGATGACCAACCCCACCACTTGAACCAGCAGGCTGCCAACGAAAACGTAGCGCACAGGGAATTTCTCTGTTAGCCCGCCAAGCAGGACCTTGCCGACCATCCCAAATACGGCCAGCACACTCAGTACCCACGCGGCTTGTGGCCCGCTCATACCCTCGCCTTCGAGGTGGGGAATGATCTGTGTCAGGACGGACTGGTACGGAATTGAGGCGAAGAGTAACCCTATCGTCACCAGGATAAACGCCTTGCTCCGAAGTGCGGCGGCTGCGGTCATGCCCTGCGGCTCAGGAGGGCCGGCAGGCACACCCTGCGCCTCGCGTAGCGATGGACTGGGTACGTGTGGCGTTTCGCGAATTGTCAGCGCGATGAGCGGTATCAGGACAATAAACATGAGCCCAAAGATGAAGTACGTAGTACGCCAATCTGTGAAATCGATGAGTGTTTTTGTCTGTGCAGAGAAGATGAACCCGCCAAAGTTGGCGCCCATCGCAGTCAGGCCGATCGCCCGCCCACGCTTTTCCACAAACCAGATGCCAATGAGTTTGCCAACTGGCAACATGATTGCACCCGGCATCCCGGCATACATCAGGACGTTGAGCGCGTAGAACTCCCACAACTCCGTCATCCACGGTCGCAACAGAAAGCTGGCTGCAACTAACACATAGGACACGCACATGACGGGCGCGGAGCCAAATTTGTCTAGAAGCGGGCCTGCCAAGAGGGCGAGAAGCCCCGTCATCGTGAAGAAGGACAGTGACAGGTTCACCTGGGCACGCGTCCAGCCAAATTCCTCCTCCAGCGGTGTGACAAAGACGCCAAAGGAGTACTGGAGTATGCCGACGGTCAATGTGAAACATGTGAAGAGGACGGACGCAACCACCCAGCCGTAATGGGGGCGGTACTTCATGAGCAAGATACCTTAGTCGAAACGGCTGCATCGACCGCGAGATGTCGCAGTAGGCATGCAAATGATCGAGGGACGAAAGAATGGAACGAATACATCGAACGGGCCATGAATTGATGGTAGCGCAGCAGAGCATCCTACAACCATGCCGCGGCAACTGAATTCAAGCTAGGCGTCGTGGGCACGGTGCTACCATTGTGGGACGCCGCGCATTCGGGGCCCGTAGCTCAGTGGCAGAGCAGTCGGCTCATAACCGATCGGTCGCAGGTTCGATCCCTGCCGGGCCCACCAGACTTGATAAAATCAAGAACCTTCACGCTGCGGTTCAGGTTGGCGGTGTAGTTTAGGAAGCTGCCCCAGCCACCTTATCCATTCCTCCACCCTTCGGACAGAGCTTCAGCCTGCTCTAAGGAGGATGGGCTGTGCTGCGCGGGGTCAATCAGCACATGCTGTACAACAGTATCAACGGCGTGACATAGGTACTACGGGGCTGCTCGTGCTGAAGTGCCTGGCATTGCCGCCAGTCGCAGTCGGCTTGTACACTGACAACAGGACATATTTTGGAGGGGAGCCGATTGCGATACACGCCATTCAACAAGGAATTCACGGACTTCTCAACATCCGACTTGGGTGTTCTTAGAGAGATTTCAGAAGGTTGGTATGTTGAATACAAGTCACAAGAACCAAGCACCCGAGATCTTGCAAAGAGCCTCTCTTCCTTCGCCAATCAATATGGCGGTTGGCTCTTTATTGGCGTAGCTGAGAATCCTGAGTCTCATACCGCTGAAAGCTTCCCAGGTATCAAGAACGATGAACTCGCCCAAGTGCTGGAATCAATCAGGAATGCCGCAAAGGACATCACTCGCCCTCAGCTAGACTATCTGTATCGAGCCTTAGAAGGTCCGAACGAGGCGATCGGCTTGAATTCGGAACGGTCTGTCGTCGCTGTTCATGTAGCAGAAGGTTCGAATACTCCCTACATCCACAACGACGGCAGAATTTACATCCGTATTGGCGACTCATCATCTCCTATTCCGATGACAGACAAAGCAACCTTCGACCGGCTCTACCGCCGTGGAGAGGATAGGAGGACATACCTAAAGACACTGATAGAGAGAAGTCCCATACTTTCCAAGGGAGAAGAGGATAACAGTTTTATCCATCTAAGCATCCTGTCCGATCCTTACCAATCACTGGGACATCGCTATCAGGGTGCGCACGCAGATTTCAGTGCCGCTATAAGCACTGACCTCATGCCGTTTGACAATATCTACACCGCTCCCGATGGGTTCATTGCGAGACAAATCGGGACGAACAACCGTTACAATCGCGTGTTCACATGGGAATTTTCACGGAATTGTAACTCATTCGTGACTATCCCAATTCCCACGATGCAGTTGCAAGAGCCCGGTGCGATAACCCATGAGAGTAGCTTACAGAGTGCATGGGAGCCCTATTCGATCGGAGCAGAGTTCGTGTCGGCTCTAGTTTCAAAAGGATTGGAAGCTTCTCGCGTACTGAACCTGAATATACTGTTACTGGTGCTCGGTGGGATCGTCGATCGCCATCGTACAATCGTAGGTCAGGCGAAGGTGAGAGGGCCGCTCTATATCAAAGCGCGCATTGAAAACGTGTGGCGAACGGTACCATTTATAGACCTCAAGCAGTATATGGCGCATGTAGAAAAGTTTGACTTTCCAGTAGTGCAGGACTCAGACCTAATGGTGCCTGTGGGGACATTGCTTGAGACGTTCGTTGTCTCGTCCGAGGATGACAGGATGCCCACTGAGTCCGAGGGGATTCAGTGGGATGGTGCATTCGAGATCTGGGCGCGGATATTGGAAGCACTCGGAATCCCTCTAGACTTACCGCCGCGGAATGCGAAGAACCTGTTTGACGTCTCTGTCCGTGAGTCGGAAATACATCACGGCAGAGCGTCACGAATGCCGTGAGGTAGCCCTCGGCCAGGGCGCGGATGCGCTCGGCGGCCTTGGCGTCTCCCGGCTCCGGCCTGGCGACCTTCATGGAGAAGGCGTCCATCCGCTCCGTTCCCACGGTGGCGCGGACGTAGCACTGGTGGACCGGCAGGGACGTGATGTCGTCCTCGGTCACCCGCTCCTTGCCCAGCTCCCAGACGAGTTGGCGGGCGTCGTTCCCCGCCACCTGGAAGACGGCGAGGCAGCCCACGTTGGCCAGGAGGGTGTCCCGCATGGTGCGGGAGAGGTCGTCCAGCTTGGCGAGGCTCTGGGTCGCCAGGACGAAGGATGCCCCGAACTTCCCAAGCTCGCTCAGCATCGACTCGTAGTCCACGCCGGGCATCGACTGCATCTCGTCCACCACGACCAGCGCGCCCCGCCTTTGCTCGAAGGGCAGGTCTCCCTGCTCCCGTATCACGGCGTCCACCAGGTTGAGGAGGGACGCGCCCACTAGGGCGGCCACGTCCCTGCCCGCCTTTCCCTGGGCGGTGGAGACGCGCAGGATGCCGCCGTCGTGGATGGTGCGGCGCATGTCGATGGTGGAGCGGCTCGGCCGCGCCCTAGCCGCAGACCTGTTCCAGACCTCGATAGCCAACGGGGCCTTCGGGCTGCTCCTCTTGAACCCGCCGTATGACCATGACTCGGAAGACAAGCGCACGGAGCACGCCTTCCTCACGCACTGCACGCGCTACCTGGCTGAGGGGGGCTGCTGGCCTTCATCGTCCCCCGCCAGCGGCTGGGGGTCTCGGCCCGCTACCTGTCAACCCACTACGGGCGGATGCGGTGCTGGGCCTTCCCCGACCCGGAGCGCCAGGTCTTCGACCAGGTGGTCCTGATGGGCTACCGCAAGGCCGACCCCATTCCCGACGCCCACGGCGAGCGGATGGTGCTGGAGTGGGCGGTGGGGGAGCCGGAGAAGAGAGAGGCATGGGTGGCGGACAGGGTGAAGCAGGGCATCGACGTGATGATCTGCCACCTCAGGCTGGTGCAGACCGGCCTCGACCTGATCGACTTCCCGACGCTCTGCTGGTTCGAGATCGATTACAGCGTGTACGTCATGCGGCAGGCGTCGCGGCGATCGTGGCGCATCGGGCAGACCCGCCCGGTGAAGGTGGTGTTCATGGCCTACCGGAACACCCTCCAGGCGGACGCGCTGAAGCTGGTGGCGAAGAAGCTGCAAAGCTCCCTGGCCGTCGAGGGAGAGCTGCCGGAGGACGGGCTTGCCGCCTACGGCGACGACGGGGACGACCTGATGATGGCACTGGCCCGCAAGATCGTCAGCGGTGAGGAGGACGACGCCGAGACGGTGGAGGCGGTCTTCGCCCAGGCGCGGGACGCCGAGGCCGCTTCGGAAGAGTTCCTGGTGGACGACGACTGGAAGCTGGTCGAGGTCGAGCCGGAGGCCGTAGAGGTCAATGGCAACGGGATCAATGGTCACCACGCCAACGGCATCGGGCCGACGGTCGAGCTGGTGCTGGCGAACGGCCACCACGCCAACGGCAACGCAGCCGTCGAGGTCAACGGGAACGGACACAGCGACGAGGCCCCGGAGCCGCAGCAGTCGCTGTTCTCCTGGGCGGAGTTCATGGCCGAGGAGCCGGTGAAGCCGAAGGGCCGCAAGAGCAAGCCCCAGCCCGCAACCCTCTCGATGTTCGAGTGGGCGGTGGAACAGGAGCGGGAGAAGGAGCCGGTCGGCGCGGGGCGCTAGGCTGCAAGACACGGGGGAAGGTCGTCGCTACGTCAGCGATGGCCTTCCCCCGTGCGATGCTACCATCTACAGGGATTCCATCCATTGCGGCGGAAGAGACATATTGACCTTCTTTCTGTGTTTATCCTATTATGACACCCAAAACCACGAGCGTCATGACGGTGAGGTAAAGGCCATGGAAGTGAAAAAGAAACGGCTCACTTTGGACTTAGACTCCACTTTCCAACGGCGCCTGAAGGTCATCGCCGCGCTGAAGGGAGTCAGTATGCGTGGGTATTGCCACGCCGCCATCGACCGGGAGTTGACGAAGGATGAGGCAAGCGGCGTTACCGAGCTATTGGCTGACAAGCCTGACCATGAGATTTTCGCAGAGCTTCGGCGGGAGATATTCGGGGGCACACCCCTGCCCGGCAACTCCGCTGACCTGATCAGGGAGGCCAGAGAGATCCGGGTTGCCGAAACCGAGGGATGGGCATGAACGGGTTTGTCGTTGTCGATGCGAGCCTCGCGGTTAAGTGGCTCGTGGATGAGGAGGACTCCGACAAGGCCCATGCAGTCTTGGAATCCTGGGTTGCCCAGGATGTTACCCGCATAGCCCCAAACCTCATGCCATTCGAGGTCGCCAACGCCCTTCACCGGCGAGTGGCGCGCGGTGAGTTGAGCGTCGGCAACAGCGCCCGCATGATGACGCGGCTGCTAGGGTCGCGGCTCGAACTGCATCAGTCGGCGGGCCTTCACGTCAGGGCATTGGAACTGGCGAGCCAGTTGAGCCAAGGGGCGGTCTACGATGCCCACTACCTCGCTCTGGCAGAGGAGTTTGGCTGCGAATTGTGGACCGCCGACCAGAGATTTCACCGAGCGGCAGAGAACGCCGGGAATGTCCACTGGGTTGGCGAGTGGGCCGCGCCTCTATAGAAATTTAAAAGGATAGCGATAAATAATCGCATGGACGGCACCAATCGCAATTCACGGTATCGGGTTGCGGTCCGTCGTGGGCCGCGCATCAGCCTCGATCCTCACCGCGGTTCCCCCCGATCCGAACGACAAGGCCGAAGTGCATGCGTGGCTCGCGAGTAGACCTCGCCCATGGGCTATAGACCTCTTCTGCGGAGCCGGAGGATTGAGCTTGGGACTTGAGGAGGCAGGGTTCTCAGTGGTCGCCGCCGCTGATTCCGACCCAGTGGCGACCGAGACTCACGCTGCGAACTTTCAGGGTCTTACATGGACGGGGGATCTTTCCAGTCCCGCAGAGTTCCTCCGCCGCTTGGACGATTGGGGCATCGAATCCGTGGACCTGATTGCTGGTGGCCCTCCATGTCAGCCTTTCTCGACGGCTGGTACCTCGAAGATCGGTGACCTCGTCAGGGGAGGGAGCCGACACCCCCACGACGAAAGGGCCGACCTCTGGCGCAGTTTCTTTGCCATAATTGATCGTCTGAATCCCCGGGCAATGATCTTCGAGAACGTTCCGAACTTCGCTCAAGCACAGGGTGGAGCGCTGTTGATCGCTTTGATGGACGAACTGGCGAATCGAGAATATAAAGTGCAGGTAAAGGTGCTGGAGGCGTGGAAGTACCGCGTTCCCCAGCATCGGTCGCGCCTCTTTGTGATTGGAATCGCAGAAGATGGGATGTTCGAGTGGCCTAAACCGAGGGGAAGGCGACCCACAGTCGGGCAGGCCATCAGCGATCTTCCGGTGGTACAGGCAGGTGCAAGGGACGAAGTCCAGCTATATACGGGACCTCCAACCTCGATGCTTGAAAGGTTGATACGAAAGGGGTTGAGAGGCGCCGAAACCCTGCTGGTTCGTGACCACATCACGAGGTCGGTCCGACCGGACGACGCGGAGATTTACAGTTTGCTGGAACCTGGTGACACCTACATGGACGTACCAGAACACCTGCGAAGATACGGTCAGACATTTTCAACGATAAATACCTGCGATTGTCCTTCAATGGCCTGTCGAGGACCATCACCGCCCATATAGCCAAGGATGGTTACTGGTACATCCACCCAAGGGAGGACCGAACCCTCTCTATACGCGAGGCGGCCAGGATTCAGACGTTCCCAGATAGATTTTCGTTTGCCGGTCACCCTTCCAGCAGGTATCAGCAGATAGGAAATGCTGTTCCTCCTCTGCTTGCCTCTGCAATAGCCTCGTCGGTGCGAGACGCCCTAAAAGACAGCGGAATCAATGGTGGAACCACCAGATTCCAACCGGCGAACGGGACATCCTTCCGAGATGATCTCGCCGGTTAGTTCAGCGGAAACAAACGTGAGTTCCCGTGGAGGCGTCCAAACCTGAGTCCCTGGCAAATACTGCTAGTGGAAATGTGTCTCCACCGCACGAGAGCTGAGCAGGTGGCCCGGGTCGCGGGCGAACTCCTCAGCCTCGGTGAAACTCCGGATTCGTTTCTGGGCAACTCGAAAAAGCTGGCACCAGTGCTGGCCTCGCTCGGTCTCCAATGGCGCTCTGTGAATCTCGTCTCTGCGGCGGAGTTCGTTAGAGACCGGCTGGCCGGAGAGGTTCCCGACAACTGGCAGGAACTGACGGCCATCCCAGGGGTAGGAGATTACATAGCTTCCGCCGTTCTCTGTTTCGCATTCGGGCGCCCCAGTGTGCTGATGGACACAAACACGGTGAGAATAGCTCGCCGGCTGTTTGGGAGTTCCGACCAACCGAGCTGGCGGCTCAGGCTTGCTCTGCATGAATTGGCTGGACACAAGGGAGCGGATGTCCAATGGAACCATGCCCTGCTGGATCTGGGTGCGATGATCTGCACAGCCCGCGCTCCCACGTGCGACGAATGCCCCGTTCGCGCCTCGTGTGCGACGGGAACGGGTGTGGGCTAAATGCGCGTCTTTGAGATTCCGCCCAAGCCATCTCCACTCATCGAAAGCATACGGGCTATCGGATACTCGCTGAGCACCGCCCTTGCCGACATCGTGGATAACTGCATAGCGGCACGGGCGGAGACAATCCAGATACTCGCAAGTGTTGACCCACTGTCAAACCTTGAGAGCATGGTGGCCGCGGCTCTCGCCAATCAGCAGGGACCAACTGGGGAGGAAATCCGCAAGTTGATTGGGGACCTCTGCCAGTTGCCCATATTCGAGGGTGTCACCGAGGGCGATGCGGAGAGGCTTGCAAAGCGATTCGAAGAACGTGTGAGCATCACCCAACATCTCGGCTCCATTCTGATCGAACGTGACCACCTACCCTGGCTGGACGCTGCCAAGGCACGAATAGACCCGTACTACTGGAGTCGCTACAGACAGCACCTGATTCAAGAGGGGTTTCCCACTGCCGCGGTCACCACGCTGGACGACGTCACCGAACGTGTACTCGGACTTATGCAGGACCCTCTGAGGGATGGACCTTGGGATAGGCGTGGAATGGTTGTTGGGCATGTGCAATCGGGCAAGACGGCCAACTATACAGGCCTCATATGCAAGGCCGCGGATGCCGGGTACACGTTGATCGTGGTCATCGCGGGTGTCCACAACAACCTGCGAAGCCAGACACAACGGCGAATTGACGAGGGCTTCGTGGGCCGGGATAGCGCACGCTTGCTGAGCAAGCAGGCTGACATGTTCGTGGGGGTTGGCCGATTCGACCATGCGAGGCGCCCGGTCACATTCACCAACACCACGCGAGACTTCAACAAGATGACCGCGACCGGCGTAGGAAACCCCTTCAGAACCTCACCGAACCCGCCGTGTTCGTGATCAAGAAGAACAGCAGCACACTGAGGAATTTGCTTGAGTGGCTCAGAGAGCACAGTGCACGGGGAGGTGCCGAGAGCATTGATGAACCGATGCTGCTGATCGATGATGAGGCTGATAACGCCTCAATCAACATCCGGCATGGAGCAGGCGAGGTTTCAAGGATCAATAGCCAGATCCGCGAACTGCTCCATATGTTTGGGAGGAGTTGCTACGTGGGATACACGGCCACTCCCTTCGCCAACATTTTCATCGACCCTGACACAGACGACCAGAGGCGCGGTGAGGACCTGTTCCCCCGCAGTTTCATCGTGAGTCTTGATCCCCCCCTCGAACTACTTCGGAGCCACCGCCGTCTTCCTTGAGGGCGGAGACCAATACATGCGCCACATCGAGGACAACGAGGACCACCTTCCCCTCAGACATGAGAAGGACATAGTTCTCTCCTCCATCCCCCAATCCCTGACCGATGCCGTGAGGACCTTCATCCTGGGCCGAGCTATTCGACTCGCCAGGGGACACGACCGACAGCATTGCTCAATGCTGGTGAACGCGTCGCGCTTCATGAACGTACAGCGCCAACTGCGCATTGAGATTCATGCGCAGCTTGATGGCATCCAGCGCTCCATCCGAGTGAATGGGGCACTGCCTCCGGAGACAGCGCTCCTTGACTCAGAGATCAACGCACTCCACGCGGTCTGGGAACGTGAGTTCCGCGACGCTGAGTTCCGATTGGGCTGAGGTGCAGAGTCGTCTGCATGAGGCCGCCTCTCCCATCAGGGTGATCGAGGTCAACAGTCAGTCTCCTGGCACGTTGGACTACATCGGGAATAGGCAGGACGGCCTCAATGTCATAGCGGTGGGCGGCTTCTCACTATCCCGGGGGCTGACACTCGAGGGACTCATGGTTAGCTACTTTCTGCGCAACTCGATGATGTACGACACGTTGATGCAGATGGGCGGTGGTTCGGATACCGGCCGGACTACCAGGACCTCTGCCGCATCTGGATGCCGGAAGCGGCGCAGGGCTGGTATGAGCACGTCGCAGAGTCCATTGAGGAGTTGCGAGGTGAGTTCAGGAGCATGGAGGCTTCCAATGCGACACCTGAGGAATTCGGACTCAAGGTCAGGAGCCATCCGGATACCCTGATCGTCACCGCACGCAACAAGATGGGAACCGGAGCTCAGATAGTGGTGAGCATCGGCCTAGCGGGCAGGTTGATCGAGACGCACACCCTTCGAAGGGATGCTGACAGTTTGGAGGTCAACCGCACTGCCGCGAGGAGGCTCTCTCAGCGGCTCCGGCAGAGCGGATTCCCCATTGAGGCCGCTGAGAGGGACAATTTCGGGTTCCTTCTTCGGGGAGTTCCAGTGGCTCCCATACTGGACTTCCTGACTGAATTCCGAAACCACGATGGCTCGATGCTGACCAATGGGGACCCGGTGAGGCGATACATCGAAGAGCGCCGTGACGACGAGCTTGCGGAATGGGACGTGCTGTTCGCAAGCGTGGGCGAACGCGAGGGCAACCGAACTGACGAGTCCATTGGAAGGACTATTCGATGCCAGATCAGGACTGCTGGTGAGAGGAGCGACGCGAGGACACTTCTGGTCAGCAATCGACAGAGGGTCTCGAGTAGAGGGATCGAGCGAACGGGCCTTAACGGTGAGGAGCGGGAGCTTGCGGAGCGGGCGTACATGGAGGATCCGGGGAGGAGCGGCAGATCGACCCATGGCCGGTCGATCCAATACCCAGACAAGGCATACAGAGAGATGCGGACAAAGCCCCTTCTGATGATCCACCTGATTGGCATAGGCACCAAGGGCCAAGGCGACCCCATAACTCAGCCCGTAGTTGCGTGGGGCATCAGTTTTTCCCCAACCAAGAGGGAGGAGCGGCGGGTGGAATATGTGGTCAACACAACTTGGCTCCGAGAGAACTTCAGCGATGACGTCAACGAGGACGAGATGGGAGGCGATGATGGGTGAAGACCCTTGGGCAGAGATTGACCCTCCCAGCATCGCCGGCACGGATAGCGTTAGGCTGAATTGGACCAAAGTGTCGAACACCATCGGATACGAGATCGAGTACAGGCAGGTGTCTCCATCCACTTCCGCCTGGGTCGACCGAAAGGGCTCCGTCAAATCACCCCCGGCTGCGATCACCGGTCTCACGTGCGGTATCAAGTACGAATTCAGGGTACGCGCGTACGGCGACGGCAGCGCCACTCACGACAATGTGTGTGGCTTCTGGTCTCAGCCGGCGTCTGGGCAGACCGCCGCCTGTCCGCGCACTCGGCGCTCCGCCCAAGCGGACGAACAAGGCCATCTGGTTCTCAGCTGGCCAGCCGCATCCGACGCCGACCACTACGCGCTGGAGATTCCAGCAATCGGCTATATGGCGACGGTCGGCGGAGGCGCGACGGAGCACTCGGCACCGTGGTCGAGTCTCTACGGACTCCGGGGCCAGCAGACTGCGAAGGTGTGGAGTTGCGACGCATCGGGCCTGTGCAGCTTCGACACGGATGTTTCGTTCCTGCCCCCGGCGCCCGCGCCAAAGGAACTCGCAGCTGCTCAGTCCGGCGCTGGCAAGGTCGATCTGCGCTGGGAAGCGGTCGAAGGGGCTGACGAGTACCGAGTCGAGATCAGGGCCGACTCTGCCGATGCGTGGAGCGTCGCTGTACACGACAGCGCCAGCACGGCGGTAACCATTGCCGTCGATGCTGCGACGGAGTGTCGCGAGTTCAAGGTCAGGGCGCACGGAGACGGGACGGCGTACGTTGCCGACTGGGGTCCACCGTCGGCGCCTGCAACGGTGGGATGCAACAGCCCTCCTGAGTTCACGTCTTCCGGCTACTCGTTCCAGGTCGGAGAGGATGCGGCCACGAGCACTGCGGTCGGCATAGTCTCGGCCGTGGACCCCGATGGCGACGCGGTGTCGTACTCGATCATTGGAGGCAACGAAGATGGCAGGTTCGCCATTGGAGGGACCTCCGGTGAGATCATCGTCGCGGGCGCTCTCGATTACGAGACGGCCTCGTCCTTTACGCTGACGGTAGAGGCTCGCGACGGCAACGGCGGGGCCGACACGGTGGAGGTGGAGATTCTCGTGGCAGAGGTTGCGGAGACGCCGGCTGCCACAACTCTGTCGGTGATTCCCGCGCCTCAGAGCTTGTCCGCCACATCGACGCCCGCCTCGGCAACGCTCACGTGGGACGCGCCGGACAGCCTCCATGAGCGAACGGGCCGCAGACCGCACGCAGTCGCATAGGAAGGGGCATAGTCGAAGGAGGTATCCGATGAGCAGCCACATCAGCAAATCTGTACGATCACGGTGGTATGTGCCATCTATTATCGCCCTGGCGATGACCGCGTTCGCCATTGCCGCCCTGGCGATCTACACGGCGCCGTCAGTACACGCCACTCCGCCTCCCGGCGACTGTTGGGGCGGTGCGCTGTCTGACGACCCCCTTCACTGCCACGTTCTTGAGGAGGCTCAGAGAGACGGAATCATCGAGGTGGAGGCGGTCTACGAGGGGGGGCGGCGTGCTCGACATCGGTGGTTGTTCAGAAGGGACACTGGGGAATCACGGACTGCCTCACTCATACATCCTCCCACCGCTGAAGGAGCACGAAGACATCATGCTGCGGCAGGGGGGAGTCGACGCGGTACGCTCTGAGCCCGGATGGGCGGCGTTTCGCCAACTGTGGCCAGCGGCTTCTGCTGGAGCCGGTGGCACGGGCGACGCTGCCGGAGCGGGTGGGACTGTTGGATCGGGTGGTTTCGACTTCTCAGACGTCGACTTGGTGAACGTACCTGAGGTTGATTGCGCACATCTGCATAGTAGAATTGGCATGGGAGCCTGCGTCGAATGGAAATTTTTCCGCGGTCTTGGCATCGCTGGCTCGCATTCAAACCCAGGTAGTAAACAGTACGTCCAAGTGAAGGCCGCTTCCGATGACGATCCCAAGGTCCAGGCGGCAAGGGAGGAATGGCTTCGCTGGTCCAGTTTACACCCCGATAACCTAGAGATAATCCCAGTGAAGTACGACTATGAGGAGTTGTGGCACTGGAGCATGATGCTGAGCCGTGTTGCGTATTCGAGAGGCAACTCCGTCGGGATAGTGGGTTCATGGGTCGGTACAAATAGTGGAGCTCATTGGCCCGGGGATATTGTGGTGTACCCACTGGACGATCTGAAGGAGGCACCGTACGATAACGACTTGGGAGCGTCATACAGGGATATGGCCTCATACCGGGATACTGTACTGGTGGAGGTGCTGGATGCGCAACGGGCAGTGAAGGCACTGCCATGGTTGTTGCGACAGTTGAGCATCCCTGCCGGCGCGGTAGGGGTGATCGTGCACCGAAACAGGACCCCACCCAGAACTGCATCGTTGAGTAGTGGAGTTGTTCTAGGCGGTCCATTCAAGCCTGCCGATCATCCCTGGCAAAGCGACGCCGACTCCACGGGTGACGAAGCAATCTCGAACTGGACGCTGGCTGGCGCTAGTGCCGGGCTCCTGTTGTTGCTTGCCATTCTTGGCTCTGCGATCTTCATAGGAGTTCGCCGTCTAGCCAGGCGACGTACCTGAAGAATCAGCGCAGGGCCACCGCTTCCTACAGAGTTACGGCCGAAGAGGCGGGCAATCCGCGATTGTTACCTATTCAACCGCATCCAAGTCTACCGCCCATGAGTACCTGAGCTTTTCCGGTGCACATCTTTGTTGTAGGGTTTGTGGACAGGCACCGCTAGAATACCGCCGCATGTACTATGGGAGTGGGCCTCCTGCTCCCAGGGCCTGCTCGGCATTGCCTGATCGACTCCTCAAATCGGGACTTCCCACCGAAAAGTTCGCAATTCAGTCTTACACAGCCCACCACGCTTGACAAAATCAAGAACCTTCACTCTGAGGTTCGTCTTGGATGCAATCTTCGGTCTTAACGAGCCCGCTTTGGGTCCACACAGCAGCAGCAGATAAGCAGCCGACTTAGGACACAACAAATGCGTAGGGGGCAACCGCAACCTCGGAACGCGTCACATTTAGAGCCTCGTATTTTAGCCGCTGGGAGATCGGGGGGCAACCGAAGCCGCCGGCTGCGCTGTGAGAGCCTTCGCCATTCGGTGATACATACTATTGGCCACAGGGCCATGCCGGCAACCTAGAGGAGAGGTCGATGACGTTGACCAGACAGGAACTTGAGTCCAAGCTGTGGCAGGCCGCAGACATCCTGCGCGGGCAGATCGACGCCGCCGACTACAAGAACTACATCTTCTCCATACTCTTCCTGAAACGGCTCTCAGACCGCTTCGACGAGGAGGTGGAGAACGCCGTCGCGCTGGGGGTTGCCCGCGAGGTGGCTCTCAATGACCGTGACGAGCACGAGTTCTTCGTCCCGGAGTCGGCCCGGTGGTCCGCCATCGCCGGGGCCTCGATGAACCTGGGTGAGACGCTCAACGTCGCCAGTCACGTCATTGAGGACGCCAACACTCCAAGGCTGGACGGCGTGCTGGCGGGCATCAACTGGAACGACGAGCAGAAGCTGGGCAGCCCGGCCAGCCGCGAGCGCATCATCCGCAGCCTGCTGAACCATTTCGGGGGCCTGGACCTGCGCGACGAAAACCTGCGCGAGGACTCGGCCGGCGAGGGCAATATTCTCGGCGATGCCTACGAGTACCTCATCAACCAGTTCGCCGACGACGCTGGCAAGAAGGGCGGCGAGTTCTACACCCCGCGCTCGGTGGTGCGGCTCATCGTCGAACTGCTTCAGCCCCGCGAAGGAATGCGCATCTGTGACCCCACCGCCGGCTCCGGCGGTATGCTCATCTACACGGCCCAGTACGTGCAGGAGCATGGGGGCGAGGTCCGCAATCTGGCGCTCCACGGCCAGGAACGCAACCTGGGAACCCTGGCCATCGGCAAGCTCAACCTGCTGCTCCACGGCCTGCGCTCCGCACGACTGGAAGCCGGTGACGTCATCGCGGAGCCGGGCCTGGTGGACCCGTCAGGGCGGCTGCTCTCCTACGACCGCGTCATCGCAAATCCGCCCTTCAGCCTCAAGAGCTGGGGGCACGACTTTGCGCCCAACGATCCGCACCACCGTTTCGATCGCTACGGCGCCGTCCCGCCCAGAACCAGGGGCGACCTTGCCTTCCTGCTGCACATGCTGGCGGTGACCAACGCCCAGGGCATGGTGGGGGTCGTGATGCCCCACGGCGTCCTGTTCAGGGGCGGCGCAGAGGGGAAGATACGCCAGGGAATAGTGGAGGCCGACCTGTTTGAGGCGGTCATCGGCCTTGCCCCCAACCTCTTCTCCGGCGCCAGCATCCCCGTCGCCATCTGCGTGCTGAACAAGGCAAAGCCCGTCGAACGGCGCGGTACGGTGCTGTTTGTTGACGCGGCGCAAGAGGGCAGCTTCCGCCAGGGCAAGGCCCGGAACTTCATCGACCAAGAGCACATCGCCAGGATCGTCGAGGCGTACAACGCCTTTGAGGACATGGACCGCTTCGCCCACGTCGCGGACTTGCAGGAAGTGCGCGCCAACGACTTCAACCTGAACATCAGTCGCTACGTGGATACCACGGAACCGGTGGAAGTGATGAGCGTCGAGGACGCCTTGACGCAGCTGCGGGACGCGGAGCGGCGGCGAGACGAAGCGGTGGCCAAGATGGACGAACTGCTGGCGGAGATGGGGTACGTCAGATAGCGAATATGATATGACTATGGTCATGACCATGATATTATCGGCCCATCCATTGGTACAGGAGTGAAACATGTCAATAGACAGCAACGCGGCAAGCACAGCCCGGACCATCAAGGCGTCAGAGTTCAAGGCCAAGTGCCTGAAGCTGATGGACGAAGTGGCGGAAAACGGCGAGGAAATCGTCATCACCAAAAACGGCCGCCCGACAGCCAAGCTGGTTGCCTACCGGGAGAAGCCCAAAACCTGGTTCGGCAGAGACCGGGGGAAGCTGGAGATCCTTGGTGACATCGTAGCGCCCATGCCCGCGGAGTGGTTCGGGGCCAGCGGCGATGACGGCAAGGACCTGTTTTGATACTGCTGGACACCCACGTTCTCATATGGCAGGAGCAAGACGACGGGAGACTGGGAACGCAAACCCGCCAGGCAATCGACGGCGGGCTGCACGATGACGGAGTCGCGGTTTCGGCCATCTCGTTCTGGGAGATCGGCATGCGGATCCAGAAAGGTCAGATTGAGTTACTCCTTGACCTGAACGTTTGGAGACAAAATCTACTGGAGCGCGGGCTGATTGAACTCTCTCTCGATGGAGCGGTAGCGGCGAGGGCCGGGCTGCTTCCCGAAATGCACGGCGACCC
Source organism: Dehalococcoidia bacterium (assembly GCA_965224255.1). Lineage (GTDB taxonomy): Bacteria > Chloroflexota > Dehalococcoidia > UBA6926 > UBA6926 > VXMO01. The sequence goes on along the minus strand of CBDCYO010000005.1, from coordinate 76,560 downwards.
CGCCGACCGCCTCATCGTCGCCACCGCGCTGGGCGGCCACCAGCTGTTGACTGCGGACCAACGCATCCTCAACTGGCCCGGCCCGCTGAGCCGCCTCGACGCAAGGGAGTGAAGAGCGTCTGGCACGTGGAGAAGACGAGGCCGTTGCCAAGATGGACGAGCTGCTCGCAGAGATGAGGTAATGCCAAAGGTTAGGGACGCCATCCGGCTCATCGAGCGTGACGGGTGGTACCATGTCCGCACACGAGGCAGCCACCGGCAGTACCGTCATCAGGAAAAACCCGGCACGGTCACTATCTCCGGCCATCCGGGGGAGGACCTGCCGACGGGTACGTGGATAAGTATTCAGGAACAAGCGGGGCTCCGTAGGAGAGAGCGATGAAACTGAGGTACGCGGTCGTCTTCGAGCAGACCCCAAACAACTACGCTGCCTATGCGCCGGACGTGCCGGGCTGTGTAAGCACCGGCACGACTTGGGATGAGATGCACGCGATGATCCGGGAGGCCCTCGCCTTTCACATAGAAGACATGGTCGAGCTGGGCGAGCCGATTCCTGAGCCGAGGATGTCCATTGAGGAAGCCATCGCTTATCACAGCGAGGCCCTCGCTGAATGTGATAACGAGACCCTCGCCGAGTACGGTGCCCCCGTCCCTACTATCTCGACCACGTTTCAGATGGTGGAGATCGAAGTCGCGCTACCAGAGAGGGCCGAGACGAGTTGAGGAAGACGAGTATCGGATGCACGGCGACCCCGCCGACCGCCTCATCGTCGCCACCGCGCTGGGCGGCCACCAGCTGTTGACTGCGGACCAGCGCATCCTCAACTGGCCCGGCCCGCTGAGCCGCCTCGACGCGAGGGAGTGAGCGGTGGCCAATAGCACGCAAATACCCAAGGGCTGGCAATCGGTGCGCCTGGGGGATGTGGCGGAGGTCATCATGGGGCAATCACCACTAGGCGTGAATGTACTAGATTGGGACGGCGAACCTGGTCAGAATAGTGGCCTGGCTTTTATTCAGGGTAATGCGGAGTTCGGCAGCAAGTTCCCGGAACCCGCGAAATGGTGCGTCAAACCTGTGAAAATAGCGAGGCAAGGGGACGTGTTAATCAGTGTTCGGGCACCCGTAGGCGAAACCAATCGTGCAGACCGCCCGCTTGCTATCGGCCGCGGGCTCGCAGCGATACAGTTTACTGCCACGAACCCAACCTTTGGCTGGCATGCCCTCGATCATGCAAAGCAGGCATTTGAACGTGTGACTCAGGGGAGCACATTCGAGGCGATTGGCGGCAATGGAGTCCGCTCCCTCCCCATCCTCCTCCCGCCCCTCCCTGAACAACAAGCCATCGCCACCGTGCTGGACTCCATCGACGAGGCCATTGAGCGCACCGACGCCGTCATCGCCGCCACCGAGCGCCTGCGCGACGCCCTGCTCCACCAGCTGCTCACTCGCGGGATGCCGGGGTGGCACACCGAATGGAAGGACGCGCCAGGGGCGGGGACCATCCCGGCGGACTGGGAAGTAGTGCGGCTAGGGGATGTGGCGGAGGTGAGGGGTGGAAAGCGGCTTCCTAAAGGCGCCTCATTTGCCAATGAAAACACCGGTTTGTCTTACATCAGAGTTATTGATTTTCGCAATCACACAGTGGACACAAGCGAGGTCAGGTTTCTCCGCCCTGAAGTTCACAACGCCATTAGTCGGTATACGATTAGCTCTACCGATGTGTACATTTCAATCGCCGGTACGGTTGGTCTTGTTGGGACCATTCCTGAGGTTTTGACGGGGGCAAACTTGACCGAAAATGCAGCCAAAATAGTCATTTCGACTCCAAATAGGTTATCCCAGAATTACTTGTCGTCATATTTGGATTCGTATAGGGGGCAGTCTCAAATCACTCACCGAATCAACGCGTTAGGCCAGCCAAAACTTGCTCTGGAACGCATCAGAACTATTGAGATACCTCTCCCACCCCTCCCTGAACAACAAGCCATCGCCGCCGTGCTTGACAGCGTGGACGATGCTATTGAAAAGGCACGGAACGAAACGGATATGCTAAACTCGCTGAAAGCATCCGCGGCCGATGCGCTGCTGACGGGCCGCGTGCGGGTGGGAGTTGGGAAGGCTGTACCAGTTGAATACTGAGGCGATAGAACTCACGGACAGTGCACGGAAGAGTCTTCTCGCAGGACTGAATAAGGGTGATGATCAGGCATATGGTGATTACTTCGAATTGCTGCTCCATAGAATTCTGACAAAGATCGGTTGTGATGTGTCGATTTATGACCCTTCCCTACTGCGCAGATACAAAGGACGAATACGCAACATAGATGTTATTAAGGTAGAGAATGCTGAAATTCACGGCTCAGGCCCTCGCCCAGACTTCCTAATCCTAGAAGGAGATCAACGTTGCTTTGTCGAGGCTGCCGTAGTGAATGCCAAGTCGCTGCCGGAGTTGTCCAATGAGAAGCAACAACAGCTTATTGACAGACTCAATAAGCTAACTCATCCCAGCTTTCGTCTTCGGCTGCAAATGAATAGCAACTGCATAACGGCGCTTAATCAAAAAACGATGAAATCCTTGTTGGAGAAGGCAAAGAACTTTCTCGGTAGATATGATCTATACGATGTGAAACAGTACTTAAGAGAGAATGGCAATACGCCGTATGAAAAACTTGCCGACGGATGTTACATACACTTGCTCGTATCTGAAGAGGAATGCATCGATGTGTATGCCACTGATTTTGGTTGGTCTGAGCGTGGCTACAGCAAATCACAGATGCTAGCCTGTGGTGCCGCTCATGGTTGGGGTAGATCTAGCATACTCAGCGGGTACCGGGACGTGTCCTATGAAGAAGATGCATATGGCGAAGATGAAATGGTTCGGCATGTGCAGGACGAGATATCCGGGTATGCTGCGCAAGAAAATGTTGGAGGAGGCTGGGTAGATTTTCGTCCCTTTCAGAGGGCACTGAGGATGAAAACTCGAAATTACGAGGGCGAGTATCCGTATATAATAGCAACGCTAATTCGCCATCCCCTTACGAATGTTGTGGATGCATTGTATGGCAATGAAGCATTGATTGGACGTACCTATTTCGACACTATAGGTAACCATAGGCGAATTCAAGACGAATCGTTCGAGAGAGTGCCCGGTGGATTCTGGTATCACCGGCCACCCAAAGGAGCGGGTGGTCGTCAGAATACCCGGGTAACAGCTGTCTTAGCAGTACATGGCAGTTTTCCGTGGCCCACCAGTTCACAGACCGTACGTCTGTACCTCAATCCGTTTGTTGACAGTACCTGTGTGCCAAAGGCTATGTATCGCTTACCACATGTGGGGATGATAGGTGGGCAACTCCAGACCTACGAATCTGAAGTGGCAAACATGGGCTGGCTCAGCCAAATCCACGATGACATCGTCGGGACCACACTCCCATGACCACCCCTGCCAAGTTCAACGAGTTCAACAACGCCGAGGAGCCCGCGCGCCCGTTGCTGGAGCGGCTGAGGGCTAGAATCCAGCAGGGCGGAGCGGGATAGGATACAATCCTTGAAGAATTAGCCGCGGACGCCCTGCTGAGGCGACGGGCTCTATGATTGACTCGTAGGGGACACCGTGCCGGCGCTCTAGCGCCGAGAGAGGGGTGCATGGTGAATGACCAACTGCACATAACCCTTGAAGGGTCAGGCATCGGCGAATCCAGCGTGCCGGTAGGCGAGTTCGCCGCTGTGCTGGCAGGGGTACAAGATGCGATGCGGCTGATGGTCGTGCATCTTGGGGGCCGTCGGCCAGGACCAGGGCGACCTTCAAGGCAGGCCCAAGAGCAGAGCCGACTACTACTTACCGGTATGCATCCGGGTTCTGTTGTCGCCACCATGGTCTTGGCTCCTCCGCAGGGCGCTCAACTGCCCATGGAGAACGTGGGGCAAGAGGCGCTCGAGGCGTTCCAAAATTGGGACGGAGGAGAAGGCTCGACCTTACCAGATACAGTGACGAGCCGCCTCTACCGAGTGCATGTCGAACTTCCCGGGGATAGGCGGCTCTGGTTCGGCAACGCCGAACAACCGCGGAGAGTAGAAGTCAGGCGGACAAGCAATCAAGCGGTCATCACGTTAGAGACTGAGCCAACCCTCCTCCACGGCTGGCTGAAGGAAATCAACTGGGCTAGTGGCACAGCTCAACTCCACGACTATTCCGGTGGCTACGTCCGCCTGCAGTTCGAGCCTTCCTTCAATGACGAGATGCTCCGCTTGGCGACGCAGTATGTGGAAGTCAACGGCAAGGGAAAGCCCAATAAGGATGACGATTGGACGAGCGTTTATGTAGAAAGGATTAGCGAGACGCGTTCGTGGCGCGAGCCTTTCGACCTCGAAGCATTCCGCAACAATCCCTCCCCGAAAACATTCGATCCTGAGAAGGTGATCACTGCCAGCGAACCGTTTGATGTGGACCACTTCATCCGCACCATTCATGAAGGCCGTGATGTGCGACGCGAGGACTCTGCCGAATGGTAGTCGTGGATACCAACGTCGTATCATACATTTTCAATGGAGACCCCAAAGCCGTTTATTATTTAGAGCAACTCCGCGGCCGCCAGGGAATTGTCTCGTTCCAGACACTGGAGGAAGTTTGGTATGGAGCTTACTCAAATGGCTGGGGAGCAAAAAGGAGAACCGAACTGGCGTTTTATCTTGAACAGTACGAAATCATCTGGCCCAACGCTGAGTTGGTGGAGATATGCGCCCGCCTTCGCAGCGAAAGTAAGGCGGCAGGGCGCAGGCTGGAAATGGCCGATGCGTGGATCGCAGCCACCGCACCGTTGCTCAAGTGTCCCCTAGCGTCGCATGACCGTGATTTCTCAAAAGTTCCCAATCTTCAAGTGATCAAGTCCTCATGACCTCCCTCGCCAAACTCAACGAGTACAACCACGCCGAGGAGGCGTTGCGGCCGGAGTTGCGGCCATACGTGGAGAGGATGCGCTCAGTGTGTGATGCGAGCGCACAAGAGTATTCTTCCGGAACACTTTGGCATGACTGCGCTGCGTCCTTTTGCAGGTCCTCCGCCGCTTCTGGTATGATTTCATGCGTATGTAATTCATACTGGAGGAGCCATGAGAATATCTGAGCGAGGCCAGATCACTATCCCCAAGGCTCTGAGGGACCGCTTGGGGATGAACCACACCGTTGAGGTTGAGGTCACACCGACTGAACAGGGCCTGCTCATTCGGAAGAGAACGACTGCGGAACATCCCGTGGAGCGCGTTAGCGGCGTCCTCGATGGGAAGTGGCCTTGGAATGGAGATGTCGACGATTATATCGAGGATATGCGTGGGAGATGATCACAGCCGTTGACACCAACGTCCTGCTGGACGTGTTCCTGACCAGTGCATCGGATCACCTCCAATCACAGAAACGATTAAGCGCGGCCTACGATGCGGGCGCCGTCATCGTGTGCGACGTGGTATACGCCGAACTCGTCCCTGCCTTCGGCGAGCGGGCCCCACTGGATGGAGCACTCAGGGAGATCGGCGCGGCTCTCTCCCCGGTCGATACTTCCATTGCCTACGAAGCAGGGCTGCGCTGGTGGAGATATCGCAAGGACGGAGGGCCGCGCAATCGGATCATGCCGGACTTCCTGATCGGCGCTCACGCCATGGCCGCAGCCGATACGCTTCTCACACGGGACCGGGGGTTCTATGACACCTACTTCCCCGAGTTGAAAAAGTCACCGAGATAGCCCCATGACCACCCCCGCCAAACTCAACGAGTTCAACAACGCCGAGGAGCCCGCCCGCCAATTGCTGGAGCGGCTGGGGTGGAGCGACGTGCCCCGCGAGACGCTGACGGCAGAGCGCGGGGACGAGCGGGACGTGCTGCTGAGGAGGCGGTTGAAGGCGGCGCTCCTGCGGCTGAACGAGTGGATGACCGAGGAACAGGCGGAGCGCGCCGTCTTCGATCTGGAACACGTCAACGCCACCGGCATGGCCCGCAACCAAGCCGTGCATGAGTACCTAACCTACGGGATGCCCCTGACCATCGACGGGCCGCGCGGAAGGGACTCGCGCACCGTCCGCTTCTTCGACTTCGAACACCCGGAGGGCGGACTCAACGAGTTCGTCGTCACCACGCAGTTCCGGGTCCGCCGGGGCAGCGAGTGGGATGGCACAGAGGACGATGAGCGGCTGGTCATCCCCGACCTCGTGCTCTTCGTCAACGGCGTCCCGCTGGTGGTGATGGAGGCCAAGTCGCCGTCGCTGCTGGAGGTGTGGAAGTCCCAGGCGGTGCGCCAGCTCCTGCGCTACCAGGAGGCGGGACCGGAGTGGCACGGCGGCGGAGCGCCGGAGCTGTTCCACTACAACCTACTGTGCGTCGCGCACTGCGGGGCCGCTGCAGCCTATGCCACCCTCGGCGCGCCGGAGAACGCCTACTTCGAGTGGAAGTCTGTACTGCCGTACTCGGACGACGAGGTGCGGCGGCGCTTCGGCGTTGAGCCGCAGGGGCAGGCGCAGCTCATCATCGGGCTGCTATCGCCGTCGGCGCTGCTGGACGTTCTGCGCGACTACGTGGTCTACGAGCCGGAGCGGGGGCGGCTGGTGAAGAAGCTGCCGCGCTATCAGCAGTACCGCGCCGTGCGTGCGGCGGCGGGGCGGATGCTGTCTGGCCGGAAGCCGGAGGAGCGGGGCGGCGTGGTCTGGCACACCCAGGGCTCCGGTAAGTCGCTGACGATGCTGTGGTTGGCGACGAAGCTGCGCCGCGAGCCCCGCTTGGGCAATCCCACCATCGTTGTGGTCACCGATCGCAGGCAACTCGACCGGCAGATCGCCGGCACCTTCGAGCGCTGCGGCTTCCCGGCGCCGGAGCAGGCGCCGAACACACGCGAGCTGCGCGGGTTGCTCACCACGGGAGCGGGCCGGACAGTGATGACCACCATTCAGAAATTCGAGGAGGCGTTGACCGCCCCCGAGGGCCGTCTCGACGCGCTCAACGCCTCAGAGAACGTCATCGTCATGGTGGACGAGGCCCACCGCACCCAGTACGGCATTCTCGGCGCGCGCATGTCCGACGCCCTGCCCAACGCCACGCTTGTCGGCTTCACTGGTACGCCCATAGACAAGGACTTCAAGCGCAGCACCATGCGGCGTTTCGGCTCTCTCATCGATGCATACACGATCCCGCAGTCGGTGGCCGATGGTGTGACGGTACCCATCTGGTACGAGGCACGGCTGCCAGAGTTGGCCATCGAAGGGCCGGAGGCGCTGGACAAGCTGTTCGAGGCGATGTTCGGCGACGAGCCCGACGATGTACAGGCGCGGATACGCCGCCGCTACGCCAACAAGGAGACCGTGGCCCAGGCTGAGCGTCGCATCGAGATGATCGCCTTGGACATAGCCGAGCACTTCAAGGCGAAGGTGCGGCCCAACGGCTTCAAAGCGCAGGTTGTCGCGCCGAGCCGCGCCGCCGCCTTGCGCTACGCCGAGCGCCTGAACAGCTTCGGCCTGCGCGCCTATCCCATCATCACGACGACGCCCAACGACGGCCCGGAGTTCAGGGCGGCCCGCGAGATCGACCAAGAGCAGGTCGTCAACGCCTTCGTGGACCCGCAGGGAGAGCCAGAGGCCCTGGTCGTGGTGGACATGCTGCTCACCGGCTTCGACGCGCCCGTCGAGCAAGCCCTCTACTTGGACCGGCCTCTTCGGGAGCACGGTCTGCTTCAGGCCATCGCCCGCGTGAACCGGCGATTCTTCCACGAGCAGGACGGCGTACCCACCGAGAAGACGCACGGTCTCGTCGTTGACTACCACGGCGTCTCCCGGGACCTTGGGGAGGCGCTCTCGACGTTCGACTGGCCGGACGTGCAGGACACGATGCGTGAGTTGGACGATGACCCGGCACCGGTCATCGAGTCGGCGGCTGTCCAGGCGGAATCGTACTTCAAGGGACGCAACCTGCGCGACACGTGGGAGTGCGTGGCTGTCTTCGCCCCGGACGCCTCGACCGAGGGCAACTTCAAGGCCGACCTGTTCGAGCGGCTCAACGCGGACTACCGCCGGTTCTCACTCCTCATGGACCGTTTCCTGCCCGACCCGCGTGCCCTACCCTACGTGGATCGTTTGGCTCGGCTCACGGAGATTCGGGCCTACGTCCGGGCCCAGTTCCTGCGTGAGGACGCCGACGTGAACTGGACCGAGATCGGGGCCAAGGTGAAGAAACTGGTGGACGAGCGCATAGGCGCCAATGTCCGCGAGTTGATGAGGCCGGTCTCCATACTCGACCAGGACTTCGAACAGAAAATCGCCGCCCTCCCACACGACGAGGCACGCGCATCGATCATGGAGCACGCCATTCGCGCTCAGATCCATGAACGCCTCACCGACAATCCCGTTTTCTACGAGCGGCTCTCGGAGCGGCTGACGCGCATCATCGAAGACCTTCGCAACCGGCTGATCGACTCAGCCGAGGCGTGCCGGCGCCTGGCAGCTCTGCGGCATCAGGTGCAGAGCGAGGCCGACATCGCCGCCGTGCATGGCCTGTCGCCGGTGTCCTTTGCTATATACGAGTTGCTCGATGGCCGCTCGGAGAGCTCAGTCACCGATGCAGCCGTGCGCGAGGACCAGACTCCGTACCGCACACACTTCGATGAGGAAACCAAGCACGTCGCGCGGAAAGTGGAGTCCATGGTCGATCGCCACAAGGCCGTGGTCGACTGGCAATCGAACCTGGAGGTCCAGCGAGAGATGCGCCGCGACATCAAGCGCCAGCTGCGAGATATCGGCGACTACACCGAAGAGCGGTTGGAGGAGCTGGCGAACCGGATCGTCGAGTTGGCCCGCCGGAGGAGCGGGCGGTGAATAGCCGAGACCGCGTCCGCTTCGGCAGCACGACCATCGAATACGAGGTCCGTCGCAGCGAACGGCGCAGAAAGACCGTGCAGATCACAGTTGACGGCGGCGGCGTGCAGGTCGCTGCGCCCATGACAACGACGGACGACGACCTGCGGGCCATCGTTCGGAAGCGGGCGCCCTGGATCCTTAGCCGTGCGTCTGGGGCGATGCTGGAAGCCGCACCGAAGCGTTTCGTCAGTGGCGAGACTCTGCCGTACCTGGGCCGCAACGTCCGCATGATCGTCGATACCTCAGACGTGCGGTCGTCTGAGGTCCGCTTCGATCACTGGCACTTCAGCATTTCCTTGCCAAACGACCTGAGCGGTGAGGAACGTTACCAGTCAATTCGTAAGGCTCTTGTTCGATGGTACCGGGACCGCGCCGCCGAGCGACTGAGGGAGGCTGTGGAGCGCTGGTGGCCCCGGCTGGGCTGGGGAGAGAACTCGCAGATACTCATCAGGGACCAGCGCCAACGCTGGGGGAGCTGCGCACCCGACGGCACGTTGCGCTTCAACTGGCGCTCCATGATGCTGGAGCCCGCTCTCATCGAGTACGTCGTCGTTCATGAGTTGGCGCACCTGACCCATCGGAACCACTCGGCGGACTTCTGGGGCTTGGTGTCCAAGGCAATGCCAGATGCGCAACAGCGGCGGAAGAGCCTGCGGGAGGCAGGGCGGGCGCTTCCCCTGTGACGCTTCATCCCTGGCTGTTTTACCGCGCTCATCTGCCCTGCGTTATCAGCTAGGCGACGCCTTCTACGGGCCTCAAACAGCGCGAAGGGCTGGCAGGCTCAACGCGTGCCTCTCTCCGACCGACAGATGCTCCACCACATGCCCTCGGAGTTCATCTGCGCCTATTCGGCCTCCAGAGAGTAGCTGGGCGTTCTGAGCCGAGCACCACGGGTGGGATTCCCTCCGGCGCCGCAAGTACTGAGGATGCTCCCCGGGGAGTTGTTGACACCCTTCGATGCCAGGCCTTGGCCAGAGGCAAGATTGACACAAATCAAGGCCTTCATTCTGAAGCTCACATTGGCGGTTTGACTCCACCTGACCAAAAAGTACCATGCACGGAGTTCGCGGACATTTCCGCCAACACGATACAGCAGGTGCGCAGTTTCTTCAGGCACATCAGCCCGTTAATGCCAGCGGCTGGATGGGATCTCCCTACGGCGGCGTTAGCCTCCTTCAACCATGGCCTTCAACAGCCGTAGCTGCTTGCCGTCGGAGAATCGGATTGCGAGGCGAAGTAGAGGCGATGCTACCTTCCACCATAGCCCTGAGATCTGACAGGTGGCGACCAATGTGACTCGAGCCGAACGCTCGTCTAGCTCATGGACGTCGTACCGGTAATCCGCAGTCACTCCGCCCTGGACCGAACGCAGCACTATTGATCGGCCGGGGTCACAGTGGATGATGGCGCTTGAGCGATCCGCACCGCGAGCGCGGAAGGTCAGTTTGGTCCCTGTTGCGGTTTCTCCTTCGGCCGTGATCCCGTCAATTCCGGGCATCCACGTGTGGGCGTTCGTCCAATCCGTGAGGGACTCCCACACCTGCGAGGCGGGCCTTTGAATTGCCTCTTCGACTGCAAACGCTTGCGCCATGATCCGCCTCCTTGCCCACCGATTTTAGCACTGGTCCCTTAGTGAAAAAGAGGGCTGGTTGGTGTGAGAGATGTGCTAAGTGAGAATTTAGCCGCTGATCCCCCTGAAGTGATCAGCAACTACCACGACAAGAAAAGCCTGTCAGACCACTTCGGAGTCCGCAACCCGCGTACCGCCCAAGGCGTCCGCAAGCGCCAGCACCCCTAGTCCCGGGCGCGGGCCGCGACGCGGCTCTTGCGTTTGCGGTCTGATTCAGTCAGTGCTGCTTTGCGCAGGCGGAGATTCAGCGGAGTTACCTCCAGCAGTTCGTCGTCGTCGATGAACGCCACGGCCTCCTCGAGGCTCATCCGCACCGTGGCGTTGAGGCGCTTGGCCACATCGGCCGTCGATGAACGTATGTTGGTGAGCTTCTTTTCCTTGCACACGTTGATGGGGATGTCGCCCTCGCGCCGCTGGGCACCGACGATCATGCCCTCATACACTTTTGTGCCGGGCTCAATGAACGTGTCACCTCTGCCCTGCGCATTCAGCAGGCCATAGGTGACCGCGACGCCGGCCTCCGACGCGACTAGGACGCCGCCGCGGTGCGAGCGAATCTCACCGTGCATCGGCTCGTAGGAGGTGAAGATGCTGTTCTTAACGCCGTCGCCCCGCGTGGTCTTGAGGAAAAAGGCGTTGAAGCCGATCAGCCCGCGGGTGGGAATCTTGTACTCAATGTGGACCAAGCCATTCTCGTCGTACCGCATATCTTGGAGTTGGGCCAAGTGGGCAGTGAGGTACTCGGTGAGCGGCCCCACGTATGTCTCCTGTGTGCTGATGGTCAGAATCTCGTAGGGCTCATGGACCATGCCGTCGATCACCTTAGTGACCGGCGTGGGCCGCGACACCTGAAACTCGAACTGCTCGCGGCGCATGGTCTCAACCAAGATGGAGAGATGCAACTCGCCGCGCCCTGAGACGACAAAGACGTCCGGGCTGGGCGTGGTCTCGACACGCAGGCTGACGTTTGTCCGCAGTTCCCGAAGAAGGCGGTCGTGAAGGGTGCGGGACGTGCAATGAACGCCGTCTTGGCCCATGAACGGAGAGGTGTTTACGCCGAAGGTTGTGCGCACCGTGGGTTCGTTGATGTCGATAGTCGGCAGCACCTGCGGGCTCTCCCGCGACGCGATGGTATCGCCGATGGACACGCCTTCCGGACCCGTCACGGCGACGATGTCTCCGGCGTAGGCCTCGGCAACCTCAACGCGCTCCAGCCCGCGGAACACAAAGACGCGCTCCAGGGTGTGCATGACGGGTTCGCCATCACGGCCCAGCAGGACCACCTGGTCTCGGGAGCGCATGGTGCCGTTGGAGATTCGGCCCACCGATACCTGGCCCGTGTAGTTGTCGTAGTCCAGTGCCGCCACCAGCATTTGCAGCGGCGCCTCGGGGTCGCCCGTGGGCGGAGGCACCGAGGCCAGGATGGCCTCGAACAGCGGCTTCATATCCGCTCCCGTGACCTCCCAGTCCGTTGTGGCGTTGCCCTCGCGCGCCGAGGCGTACAGCACCGGAAAGTCCAGGTGCTCCTCTCGAGTGGCCAACTCCAAGAACAGGTCCTGCACCAACCGTTCCACCTCCTCCACGCGGGCCTCTGGGCGGTCGATCTTGTTGATGACGACCATCGGCGTCACGTTCTGCTGGAGCGCTTGGCGCAGCACGTAAGTGGTCTGCGGCATGGGCCCATCGACTGCGTCCACCAACAGCAGGCAGCCGTCGGCCATGTTCATGACGCGTTCCACCTCGCCGCTGAAATCGGCGTGGCCCGGCGTGTCGATGATGTTGATGCGGACACCGCCGTAGGAGACTGAGGCATTCTTGGCCAGGATGGTGATGCCGCGTTCCCGTTCCAGGGGGTTGGTGTCCATGATCAGTGAGCCCACCTGTTGGTGGGCGCGGAAGACCTGACCCTGCTTCAACAACGCGTCAACCAGTGTGGTTTTTCCATGGTCGACGTGGGCTATGATGGCCAGGTTGCGGATAGCATCGTTACGGCAGTCGTTCAAGTCTATTACCTCAGACACTATGATAGCATTGGGCGGGCGCGCATTCGGAACTGGCCTCGACGGACAATCCGTAGTGCGGGGGCGCATTGGTCCCCACTACCAGCGCCAACAGATCGTAGAGACGCCGGAATAGTTGCCCCTGTTCCGTACATGGAACCCGCCATTTGCAGAACGCTGGAAATTCCGTCGAGATCCAAGGTTCGGGGCCGGACTCGGACTCGGGGTGACAGGGCGGTAGCAGTTACGGCACAAGAAGGTTAAACCGCAACTGACCGCGGAACAGATACCCCGGACGTTTCGCTTTTCCTCACATTGGTCTATAATGCCAGAAACGCCTGAATAGTGCGTCTAGGCCTGACACAAGAACAGACCGTTCTCGCCCCACTCTCTTCTTGTTCACCCTTCGCTGATTCACCTGTGTTGCAAATTGTAGAGTAGGGAGCATCTTCTTTTATGTCATCCACGTTTAAATCCGTCCTGGCACGTCCCACCAACCGCACTCAGCACCAAGCCGTCTGCACCCAATGCGGTATGGCCACAACCCTCCCCTTTCGTCCCAGCCAGGGCAAGCCTGTGTACTGCCAGACGTGCTTCCGGGCCCGCCGCCAGACCACTCCGGAGCGCGGGAATGTGAACCGGGCGGTCCGCACTAACCAGACCACTCCGGACCGTGGCAATGTGAACAGGGCGGTCCGCGCCAATACACGCCAGTGGCCAAGCCCGCGCGCGGCACACTCTGAGCCCGCAAGAGCCGTTGACATCGCCCCCGCGACGTGGACCATCGGGAGCACCTTCTCCGAGATGCCCTTGAAGCCGGCCACCAAGGCGGCGATCGCCAAGATGGGCATTTCGGATCCGACGCCCATTCAGGACAAGGCCATCCCACACCTCATAGCAGGCCGCGACCTGATAGGTCAGGCACGCACGGGATCAGGGAAGACGCTGGCATTTGCCGCGCCTCTCGTGGAGCGCTGCGATCCGTCGGCGCGGCGCATCCAAGCACTGGTTCTGGTGCCTACCCGTGAGCTCGCAATCCAGGTGGCCGGTGTCGTCGAGGCCCTGGCCGGCGCACATCAGCTCCGCGTGACCTTGCTGTACGGCGGACGCTCCCTAAGACCGGAGTACGTCGCCTTGCGGAAGCGCACTCAAGTCGTCATCGGCACACCGGGACGGACGTTGGACCACCTACGGCAAGGTACCCTTGACCTGAGCGCTGTAAAGTTCTTCGTGCTGGATGAAGCCGATGAGATGCTGGACCAGGGGTTTGCGCACGACGTCGAGGCCATCATGGCCGGAACGCCCAAGGACCGGCAAATGGCGCTCCTCTCGGCGACGATGCCTGCGTGGGTCGCTCAGACCGCTGCCAAGTACCTGCATCAGCCTGCGCGGGTGGAAGTGGACGCGGAACTGCAATCCCTACCGACCGTAGAGCACATCGTCTACTCCATCCAGAAGAGCGACAAGCTGAACGCCCTGCGAACGCTGCTGGATCGGCGCGACGATGCTCCGGTCATCGTATTTGGCAAGACCAAGCATGGCGTCAAGAAGCTGGCGCAGCAACTTGATGCTCTGGGCTACCCCGTGGGTGCACTTCAAGGGAACCTCAGCCAGAACGCCCGGGAGCGCGTGATGATCGACTTCCGTTCCGGCGCCGCGCCCATTTTGGTGGCGACAAACGTAGCTGCCAGAGGCTTGGATTTTGAGGCTATCGGCCAGGTGATCAACTACGACCTGCCGGACTCCGAGCGACTCTTCACCCACCGCGTCGGACGCACGGGCCGCATGGGCCGCGCTGGCGAGGCAATCACGTTTATCACGGCAGATGAAGAGAGCAAGTGGCGCGAGATCGAGCGAGGCCTCGGCCGCCGCTTCACGCGCAAGCCGTGGCCCACAGCCCGTCAGGCAGCGCCGGCGCGATAGCAACGCCCCCCCGTCCCTCTCTGGGTTCCGGCTTTCGCCGGAAAGACAGGAGGGAGGGAAGCCGTTCGTCCTGAGCCGGGTCGAATGATGAACGGCGCGGAGGGCTCTCTGCGCCGAGTTGCCCCTTGAGGCCTCGCCCTAGGGTTCCGATTTGCCCGTGCGAATGGTGAAGGCGGAATCCACCGGCGTGACGAAGATCTTGCCGTCGCCGCGGTATCCAGTAAAGGCGGCCTCATAGATAACTTGGACCGTGGATTCAACCTGTTCGTCCTCAACGACGATGAGCATGGCCCCGTAAGTGACGCCCGATAACCTTCTTGCCACAACCCGCGGACTGTTTCCCGCGGAGCACGGCTCCACAAATTGATAGGTTGATCCTCTGCTAGTATCGTGAAAGAAGTGGAGGGCAGGATGAATACATTCGAAGAAGGCTTCGCCGCAACCGAAAAGGCGGCTGACGCGGTGTTGCAAGCGCTGAATGAAGTTCTCAAGGTAGCGAGACAACTCCAAAGAGACGCGAAAGCGGGCAACATAGCGGCCATTCGGAGGGGCACTGCTAGGTTGGAAGAAAGCCTGAGCTTGATCCGGCAACAGGTTGGCAACGCCACCCACGCCTGGCCCTTCGCCCAAGAAGAAGAGTTGGCATACTTGCAAGACCACTACGCTGGGGAATTGCAGGGAGAAGCCGGCAAAGAGGGCCTCCAGCTATTTGAGAGGGACGGTAGATTGATTGCTCACCCTTCGGTGGTTCGGGTGCTCCCTGGAGAACGGGCTGTGCGGATTGACCGCCGCCAAAGCTCGGCCATCAGGCCAGCGAAAATAGTAGCCGACCTAGCGAAACTCCAGCAGAGTCCACCCCGATTCAGACCTCAGCCCTTTCTAGAATCCCTGTTCAGGACCTACTTGGCCCTCTCGAAATCCGATACTGCGAACAGGTTGAAACTGGGTGGAGTCGGTCAGGTAGTACAGTTGAACCAAATCTATAGCCTGCTCACAGGTCTGCCCGGAGCGCAGCGGGAATACAGCCAGTTGGACTTCGCCCGAGACCTATACAATCTGGAACGCAGCGACGCCAACGCAACCCGTTCGGGAGATCGGATAAGTTTCCCTGCATCTACCGGGACCCGCAATCGCGGGGGGATCATATCTTTCGTGGAACCAACCGGCGAAACTAGACCTTACTATGGGATCCAATTCACCGGAGTCAGTCAATGAGCAATACGTTGCCAATCCAGAAATGGCTGGACGTCGTCAAAGCGGAGTACCTCGATGGGTTCATCAAGGAGGGAGGAGCAGCAGTTAAATTTGCCGTTCCAGTGGCAGAAGGGTTGGGACCGCTGCTGAAGACGCGCCTCTCGGAAATTGCTTCCGGCTTAGGCTACCTCGTGGCCGCTGTGGATTCGGGGGAAACCCGAGTTCATATGCCGCAGGAAATTTTCTTCCGCGTCGCCCAACAGATTGATTGGCACTCACTGGCCCGCCGCATGGTACTGAAGCTGTGCATAGATAAGGGATACAAGGCCGACTCCATCGACATCCAGGACGAAACTCCCATTATTGAGGCTCTCAGCCAGGCAAATTCGGTTGAAGAAAGCATGATCGCCTTGGAAATACGGAACCCGTTATTTCGAGCCGTTACTAAGAATACGAACATGTCGAGAGATTTCCGGATGGCAATGACCCAACTTTGCCGCGCCGAAATGGGGGGAGTAGATAAGTCCCAGTACGCAACCCCCATTATGGAATGGTTGACTGGGTCCAACCGGAGAATAGCCAACGTACGTAGTTACTCCATCTATAACGGCATCGTCCGAACGAACGCGAGGCATTTGCTTGAATCGCTTTTGTACTGGGTGCACCTTGCGGGGTACTCCGGCACGGTAGTTTTGCTTAGCAATTCCAGGGTGACCCTGCGCCGAAATCCCCGTGATGGATCGCTCTTTTATTCCCGCCCGGCGGTGATGGACCACTATGAGCTGCTGAGAGAGCTGATCGATAGCACAGACCGGTTGCAGGGGTTCCTGGGAATAATCCTGTCCAATGAAGATTTCCTGGATGACGACCCTCGCCGGAAAGGTGTTCCCATATATCAAGCTCTCCAAACCAGAATTGCCGACGAGGTTCTAGCCCGCAACCAAGCTAACCCCATGGCAACGTTGGTGCGGTTGGCTTACTAACCCTTTTGGGAGTTATTAAAATGGGGAATACAGAATCACCATCGGTACTGAACAACCGTCGGGCACTGGAGGCTTTGAGAAATGGCGTACCCAACAGCGACGCCGTGGCCGTCCTGGGGTGCAACCAGCCCGCTGTCGAGCGGGATTTCCATGCAATGCTTTCACGGGTTTCGCACCCTTCGAATATGCCGGATTCTAGCCAAGGGATGCTGGTGGCGGGCGACTTCGGAGCCGGCAAGTCTCACTTGCTCAGCTATCTAGAGACACAAGCCCTAGCCCAAAACTTCGTGTGTAGCCGGGTGGTCATAAGCAAGGAAACTCCCCTATTCGATTTGGAAAAGGTTTTCAAGTCTGCTGTCTCCAATGGCCGCGTGCCCGGGATTACCGGGCACATGGTGGAGGAAATTGCACAGAACTTGGACTACAACTCGGCAAGCTTCACCGACTTTTTTCTATGGGCCAACCAGGAAAACAATGGCTTGCACCAGATTCTTCCTGCTACTCTGATGCTTCGCGAGAGAATTCATGACGACGACTTGGAAAATAAGATCAACTGGTTCTGGTCGGGAGACACTGTCCAGGTAAAGGATGTACGCGCCGGGTTACGGGACATTGGTCAACAACAAGCCTCCCATTTCCGTGCCCCAGTCGCCAGGGAAATGCCGCCACAAAAATTGCGGTTTGTTCTGGAACTGGTTAAAGCCGCTGGATACCGAGGTTGGGTTGTCCTCATGGACGAAATTGAGTTGGTCGCCAACTACAGTGTCTTGCAGCGGGCCCGTTCCTACTCCGAGTTGACTCGCTGGATGGGGCAGGCCGACGACGAGAAATACCCGGGTCTTGTGTTCGTGGGAGCGGTAACTGCCGACTTCGCCTCTTTCGTATTGGACGGAAAGGAGGACCGGGACAGGGCCGCTCCCCGCCTGAGGGCTAGGGGGAGAGAAGGCGACAACTTGGCCGCGGCCCGGACCGAAACCGGGATTCGCCTAATCGAACAGGGCCAACGCTTGCTGGCTGAACCCGATGACACCATGCTGTCTAACCTGTATTCCCAATTGAAGAGCATACATTCCCAAGCGTACAACTGGGATGCCCCGGACATTGACAGCCATATCGGGCAGGGCGGCCGACGGCGAATCCGACCCTTTGTCCGTCGGTGGATCAACGAGTGGGACCTGCGCCGAATTTATCCCGACCTTGAACCCGAAATGGAGGAAACCGAGCTGGAATTCCGCTACAAGGAAGACCTTGAACTTGAAAGACCATCGTCGGATGATGCGGAATTGGCCGATCAATGAAAACGCCGCCACGGAAGCGGAGGAGTGGGCCCCTTCGGTCATGCTCTCTATCGCTATACCCTGCCCTAGCGCCTGCCTGCCTGCCTCGTCGTCAGGCAGGCAGGCAGGCGCCTCAGACTGGCAACGTCGCATTGCTGACAATCCCCTCCGATCAGCGCACCGCGTCTAGGTACAGGGCCTTGATTGCGAACAACATGGTCAGTATAGAATCGACCAGAATGCCAAGGGCAAAGAGCATCATCACATCCTCGAAACTTGGCTGCCAAACGTTGGTCACGTATAGCGCAAAAGCGACGAGATAGACGGTCCCGTTCGTAACTATCGACTGGTAGGCAACGTATCGGGTTTTGCCCAGGCCGTAGACCAGGCTGTCTGTCACCGTATTGAAGGAGAACAGAATATATGGAACGAAGAGGATGCCAAAGGCGGTTTTAGCGTACGTCAGTGTAGCCTCGTCGGGATTGAGAGCGCGGGTGACGGTTCCCCAGAAGGGAGTGAAGAGCAGCCACAGCGCCATCATTGCGCAGACCACTAGCAGAGAAGTACGCGAGGTTTCTGACGAGGCTGTCGATCCCACTACCTGCGCCTACTCTGAGGTAGGTCTGCATCTCTCGGAACGTTGGAGCAGCAGACAACGCCCTTATGGATACCTTCATGGTCGCCAACAGCGTGCAGCCCCCCTATGGTGAACAAAAGGGCGCTGCCTATCAGGGACGACCACGCAACGCAATAACGCCGACATCCAGCGAAAAGTCGTGACTGCCAAAGAACAGGCTGTCCAGGGCGAACCTGAGCAGTATGTTGAGCACGGCCATCGTTAGGATGATGCCCCTTCTGTTCAGTGCCTGGAGGATCACCATTGACGCCGCGTACAGCAAGACGAAGGGTGTGCCGAGTGCGATTATCCCCAGGAATTCCACCGTCTCTGTGCGGATGGAGGCGGGAGTGTCCACGATCTCGGCGAAACCGTCACGGAAGAGGAAAACTGCGGCGGAGAAGATGGCAGATACGACGAATATGAAGAGTAGGACGCTTTTTAGGCGATCTGCTGTACTGATACGCCGTTCGATATGCGGCTGCCCACAAAGAAGTATATGGACAGTACGGTTGCCTCTTGAAAAACCTCAATAGCGAGATTGATGAACTGCCACTGTGCTACTATCGCAAGCGCACTGGCATCTGAAATGGCATTGCCTATGAGGTGGACGCGGTACAGCTGGTAGGCACCGGGCAGCGCAAGAAATAGCAGAATGAACGCAAAGAGCCGCCAGTCCCAGATGGCAATATGCTCTCACATGCGGCGAATTGCATCTCTGCTGACAAGCGCAATGCCTTCTCTGCTGCGTAAACGCTTTAGCACCTCTTGCAATTTGAGAATGCCGCCGCTGTCCACGATTGAGCCCCTACCCTCCTTGCCGCTTTAGCATAAATTAAATTCACTATAGTTGCTGTGCATTCAAGCTCGCCAGCACGGAAAGGCGGTAATTTCCATGCGGTGGTCCAGCCGTACGACGTAGTCTTCAGTGAAGAAGTAGCCTTTGTTGGCCGCTGCTGAGGTATACGTATCGTCGCTGGCATATCGGAATGCCGCGAGTCCATAACGTCCGTTTGACGCCACTCCGGCGAAGTGGTTCGGGTTGAACGCATTGGTGTCCGACTGCTTCGGGATCTGGCCGGTGCGCAACTCCTCGGTCACGCCCGGCAGCGCGTGCCAATCCCAGCGGTAGCGGCTGTCGTTGTACTCGTCGCCATCTACCTTTACCAGCAGGACGCCGCTGCCGTTGTGGAAACCCTGGTTTTTGCTGAAACTTTCAGCCCCGCGAGTACGAGCCGACTGCATCTTGACGGAGGTGTAGTAGGGAATCTCACCTGTACCGCCACGGCGGTGCACCATGTAGTCGTTCACCCAAAAAGCGGTGTTGCCACTCTGCTCGTGCGAGCCGTTGGCCATCGCCGTGCGCAGGGCGTTTAAGTCGGATTTGCGGGCAATGTGTGTATCAGTGCTCTCCGTGCCGAATATGGTGTCAATGGCATTGATGAGATCGCCGGAGCCGAACGTCGCGGCATTCTTCGTGTAGTGCCCCCGCCCCATCGCCTGGAAGTCTATGGCGTCCCTGTAGATGAGCCTGGGGTATACGTACAGCAAGAAATCCGCGGTCACGTCATATGGTCTGTCGCTCACCTGCCGCCGCATACCGGCCAGGAGGCTCATCGCCTCGAAAGGAGTTTTGGTCATCCAGGGAAAACCATACGCCGCGAATGTGAGGTCCTGACGCCTGCCGGCATGATGAGAGATGCTGCCATCCGGCGATATGCCAGACTGGCCATACCGTGCTGCATATCGTGCGTTGGTCTCCAGCCACACCCGGAGATCGGCGAAACTGCCGGTGGGCTCCCACTCAGGCAGGATGCTGGTGTTCTTGGACGCGAACGGTTCGTAATCGCCGTACCACCAGGGTAATTCAGTCAGCGGACGGTTGTAGTCGTACCAGATAATCGTCATCATCGCCCAACTGCGCGCGCGGTGGTTGCGGTTGCCGTCCGCCCAGGCGCCGCTTGATTTCTCCAACTGATGTGGCAGGTAGTAGCGAATCTCTGAAGGCGCCCGAGACTGGTCCGGGACATCGAAGCTAACGTGCTGCAGCAGGCGGAATAGCCGTTCCTTGGCATCGCTGGCCCGTTGGACACCATCGTGCATGTCTGCGATTAAATCACGGTATATCAGCACAGCGGTGCCGTTGATGGGATCAGTGTAGCGCCACTGGTGCATGCGGCCACTGGATGTGATCAACTTGGAATTCGCGAAATTATCCAACGGGAAGTGGTCAACATAGGCGATGATCGCGAGGTAAACGGCGTTGCGCAACCGATCCCTATCCGTGTCCTGTCCCGACGGTCCGTATGTACGGCTCTTCGCGTAAGCTCGTCCCAGCCCATCGATGCGCCTCGCGGCCTCATGCAGATCTTTGCTTAGTTCGTCCGCACCGATGGCTCGCCACTCCTTACCTTTCGACGCCTCGTAGAACTTCATCCCATCGAACGCGCCGTTGTTCGCCTCCAGGTCGGCAACCAACTCAGCCACTTCGGCATCCTTGAATTTACGCTGACCCGTCAGACGGCCGTTCTTGTCGACAAAGTCAACCGCCCTGTCGTAATAGATATCCCACTGAGTCTGCGGGGCGACGCTCACGGACGCGGTGAAGCGCGCCATGATTTTCGACTTCTTGCGCAGTTCGACCCGTAGCGAGTAGTGGCCTGCCCGGGCAGTCTTGCCGTCTGCGACGCTGAACACGCCGAACAGCCTGCCATCGCCATCCCGCTCAGCGCGAAGGGTGAACATGCCACCGCTGTCGTCCTCGATGATGGCAAATTCATAGTTCTTGGGTATCGACATACGGCCAACGTTGCGGTTGCGCTCCAGGTTGATTCTGCCGACGACTTCCGAGCCGGCTCCACTGCCACTCGCGATGTCGAAGAATTCGTGGAACACCTTCTCTGTGCCGATGTCAGGCAGTGCAATCGCAGCTGGTTGGGCTGCAGAGCTGGTTGTCGTAGTTCCCGCGTCTGACCACTCGCCCCATTCGTCTGAGTTCTTCGCACGCACCCTGACGTCGTATGACCTTCCGGGAGTAATGCTCTGGCCACGGCTATCTTTCAGGCTGTAGACCGTATCGGTTATGGGTGGGATGGATTTGACGTCGTGAAGGCGTCATCCGCCTCGGAACTCAGCTTGTACTGTAGGCCGTAGCGCGTGATGGCCGATGATCCCGCGGTCGGCGCGGTCCACGAGATCCGGAGGCGTGTGTCCTTAATGTTGCTGAAGGTGGGAGCGTCGAGCTTGCCTGGCGGGACATTATCCGAAGGAGGACGCGGCGTGGTTTGAGGTTGCGGCGAAACGGACGGCACCGAAAGTGTCCCTCTGATCGCCCTGGGGAAGGGCTGCAACTGAGAGTCCAGTTCAAAAAAGACGTGCGTGGACTGGGCCGAGCCAATCTCTGTGCTTGTCGCATACCACCCTCCACTCACGATCGTCAGGGCGAGGATGAGTATGAACAGAAGCCATCGCGCCACTACACTACTCTTTGTCATTTCTACGGATGCCTAAACCCCTACCGACACAACCTGCATGTTAGCAATTATGCACAAACAGCTGCCATTAGAACCGAACAGTATTCCATTCATCTCATCCACTATCATCTATTCCAATGTTCAGAACTTGTGAATTAAACCACAAACCGCGCGCGCTATCTATTCTGAATAGTACGTCGCCCACTCCCGTCAATGTGAACCGAGCGTCAACATGGTAAAAAATCTGAACGGGAATGGCCAGGCCGTCGATGATACACTACGTCGAATCGCGGATGTCATGGCTTCGCGCCAGATCGGGTAAGGAGGCGGCTTCGCACGTATGCCGAGTACGCATTGGGTTCTATTGGCGGTGCTTGTGGCCTTCGTCACAGCGCTCTCACTGCCTATCTATCCGTACCAGTGGCATCTGATGCTCCATGTCACGGGAGCGATTCTCTTCATCGGTAACATCGTCGTGACGACTGCGTGGATGCTACTGGCTGAGCGCTCCGGCGACCGTGCCGTGCTCTCCTTCGCGTCCAATGGCGTGTTGCTGGCCGATGCCCTGTTCACAGCGCCCGGCGTGCTACTCATACTCCTGAATGGGCTGGCGTTGGCCGGAAAACTCTATGGCTGGGCCGACTTCCATCAGACGAGCTGGATACTGGCTTCACTCATCCTTTTGACACTGTCAGGAGTCGTCTGGGCGGGATTTCTTCTGCGTTACCAGTTCCAGATGGTACGCATCTCCAGAGATGCCGTCAGTGCCGATGTCCCGCTGCCCGCTGACTATTTCAGCGTGCTCCGTCGGTGGTACGTCGGGGGCACTGTGGCCACGCTGCTGCCGATCGTCTCCCTTCTCCTCATGATCTACAAGCCCGCTCTGTGGTAGGTCACACACGCGCCTAGCGATTCTCCGCCCCGCACGGCGCATCTCCCTCTAGGCGGCACCGCCCCGTGGGACCCTGACATCTCCTTTTCGCTGCACACAGCCCATCGTGGTATATACTTGAGCCATCTTGTGAGGAGAGGAGGTGGCGTGGCGTATGTGTTTACCTAAACGGCCAGAGCTTATTTCAGTTGATGAGGTGAGCAAAAGCTAACCCAGGCGCCAGGCGCCTTGACGGATTTCTTGGCGTTTGGGAAGGGGGGCTCGGTTTCGGCCGGCCCCCCTTGCTTTTTATCGTTCCCGTGGGGATTCTCCGAAAGCAGGAGCCACACGAATTGACGTAGCGGGAGGGGTTAGTGAGCGAACGCGGCGCGGGTGTGACAAAGGCGGTGATTGTGGCCGGGGGGCGGGGAACGCGTTTCCTACCCGCAACGCTCACCCTTCCGAAGGAAATCCTCCCAATCTTCGACCGCCCGATGCTCTTCTACGCCATTGAAGAGGCAGTCAACTCTGGCCTGACCAACATCGTGCTCATCAGCGCACCCGGCAAGACCGTTATGGAAAACGCCGTGACACTCCGAGGTGCAGAGCTTGCTCGGGCACTGGGTGAACACCCAAGCGGTCCAGAGGTCCGACGGCTCATGGACGCGGCAAAGATCACCATCGTGCACCAGAACGAGCCCCTTGGCCTGGGTCACGCAATCCTTCAGGCAGCAGAAGCTGTCGACGACGAGCCATTCGGCGTCATCCTCCCGGACGACATCGTCGATTCTACGGAGCCCGTCATGGCTCAGATGATGCAGGCGTATGCGGAATTCCCCGGCATTCATGTCGGCGTGCAACACGTGCCGCCGGAGGCCATTTTCGCGTATGGAGTCGTTGCCGTCGAACCTAGCATCAGCCACAAAGAGGAGGGACGGCAGCTATTCCGCGTGACCGGCATGGTTGAGAAACCCACGCCTGCCAACGCCCCCTCCGATCTCGGCATCGTTGGACGGTACATCTTCCCCGCGACCATTTTCGACGCCATTCGGCGCACGCCACCCGGCGCTAAGGATGAGATTCAAATCACGGACGCCATGGAGATACTGCGGCAGGAGGAAACGCCCACGTACGCGCATGCCTTCCATGGCGTGCGCTACGACGTTGGCAACCCGCTGGGTCACTTGCGGGCTGCGGCCGCGTTCGCGCTAAGCCGACCGGACACATCAGAGCAGGCCCGCGCGATTCTCAGTGATCTGTTGTCCAAAGGTTCGTAGCGCTTTTCCAGCAATCTGAACGACACACTCCCCGGTATTCCGGATGGCGCGTCCCTCGCACCATGTCACCCTGCACAGAGCAGCGCCTCCCCGGTATTCCGAACGGCGCGTCAGCCATCATGTCATTCTGAACGGCACGCCACTTCATCATGTC
The DNA here is from genome assembly GCA_965224255.1 of Dehalococcoidia bacterium. Classification (GTDB taxonomy): domain Bacteria; phylum Chloroflexota; class Dehalococcoidia; order UBA6926; family UBA6926; genus VXMO01. The sequence continues at coordinate 52,273 of CBDCYO010000005.1, read as the reverse complement.
ATTCTGAACGGAACGAAGTGGAGTGAAGAATCTAAACGCGTGTGTCAGACCGTGCGTGTGGTGTTCCACCCTCGCGGCAGTGGGGACATAGATTCTTCGCTGCGCTCAGAATGACAGGCAGGGCGCTCAGAATGACAGGAAGGGCGCTCACGACTGGCAGGAAGGGCGCTATGACAGGCAGGGCGCTCATCCTGAAGGTAGGAATGGAAATGATAGACCAGCCGATCCAGAATGGCTGTCGCGTGGAGGCGACACAGTAAAAATTGGACGCGGTTCGAAAATTAGTCTAAAGTAAATGTGCTATGGATGGCATCGTGTCCACTCGCCAACGGGTTCGGGAGGCGAGCATAAAAGACATTGAAGAGGCCGCCCTCGGTGGGCGTTCTGTCAAGCTACGTCTACTCGGCATTCTCGTCTCGGCGGGCATCGTCGCGGGGGCCATCAGCGTCGCCTTCTGGCAGCCACCCCAGATAACTGAGCGACTCGCCCCCGTGTGGGAATATGCCGGCCCATGGATCAGCGTCGCCCCGGCGTTCATTCTCGCTACCTACATCATGCTGGGCGCCTTCGGTCTGAATTACCTCCGCGTTTGGCGCGGTCTCGCCGCGATCGTTCTCGGCGCCCTGGCAGTTCTCACTGCCCTGCACCTCTTCGGAGTCACCGAGGTTCGCGGCGTACTCATTGAGAGCGCCTATTCTGATGAGATATCCCGCTTTTCCGACACGGCAGTCATTGGCATCCTTGCAGGCATCAGCCTTCTCACCCTTACCCTCATATCCCCATATGGTTTGTTCGCGGCCATGCGGGCTTCGGGGCGAGCCAGTCGCGCGGCGGGCGTGGCGGGAGCGAATGCAGCAAAGGTGAGCGGCACCGCAGCGGGACGCGGCATCCAGAACGCCCGCTCATCCATCGATTCCTCTGACGAAGAAGACGCCGCTTTTGCGCAGCCTCCAGTTCCTCGAACGCGCATCGTTATGCCAGAGTCTCGCTCTACCGTCAAGGCGACGTATCCGGAGTCTATGGGCTTCTACAGAGATCGGCAGAAGGCGTTGGAAGAGGAGAGGCGCGCAACCACGCAGGCCGATCAACAGCGACCGAGCCAGGAACGGCCGCGCATTATCATGCCCGGCGTGCCGACCGACGAGGATGCAGACGAGGCCACACGGGTATATCGCCGGAGATTTGTCGGCGTCCCTGAGCCAGAACCAGCCCAAAAGGCCACCAGCAATGAGGGTACACACATCGCGGAGGGCGGGAAGTCTGGGCCTACTTCACCACCCAGCGTGAACGGCCACACGGCTGCTCGTGCGTTCCCACATGGTGAGACGCAAGGCGAGTCGTTCGGCATCGATCCGCACGACCTTGGCGAACTGGAGCAGGCCGAACCTCAGGCACTCAGTGATGTTGCGGAGGAATGGGAGGAGCCTATCCCCGCCGACGGCACGGAAGATGACGCTACCTGGAATGCGGACGACGGTGAGTATGGTGAAGATATCACGCGTGTCGACAAATGGAACGCCACCGACATCGTAGAGGACAACCTGGAAGACGCCATCACAGAGGACAATCTGGAAGATGAGACCGTCATGGAGGACGGCGACCCAGGGCGGGTTCGCAGCGATCAGGAACTGCTGGATTCGCTCAACCCGTTTGCTGGCCTACCACGTGTAGCCTGGAAATTCCCATCGTTCGAGCTTTTCGATGAGCAGCCACCTGTCGAACTTGATACAGAATCACATCTGGAGACGGCGGAGGCCATCCAGGAAACCCTGCAAGAGTACGGCATTGAGGTTGATGTCACAGAAGTTCGCCCCGGTCCCACGGTGACGCTCTACGGCCTCCGACCAGGGTGGGACAGGCGCTACCGCACCATGCGGGAACGCAATGAGGAAGGCCAGATTGTCGCACGACGGGAAGAGATTGGACGGACGCGCGTTAAGGTGGATGCTATTGCCAAGCTCGACGATGATCTGGCGCTGCAACTCAAGGCCGCAAGCGTTCGAATCGAACCAATCACGGGTACCAACCTGGTCGGTGTGGAGGTACCCAACGTGGAGCCCGAAACGGTCTACATGCGCCCGCAGTTGGAGAGCGATGCCTACCGCAAAGCGCGCAGCAAGAGCAAACTGGCGTTTCCACTCGGCAAGGGCAGCGGCGGCGAGCCGATCATGGCAGACTTGGCACGAATGCCGCATCTACTTGTCGCCGGCTCTACCGGAAGTGGAAAGAGCGTTTTCATCAACAGCCTGATCACGAGCCTGATAACACGGGCGACGCCGGAAGCCTTGCGTTTCGTGATGATTGACCCAAAGCGCGTGGAACTCCCCCTTTACAACGGCATCCCGCACCTCATCACACCCGTCATCGTCGATACACAGAAAGTGGTCAACGCACTCCACTGGATGACGCAGCAGATGGAGGAACGGCTGGAACTTCTAGCACAAGAGGGCGCGCGGGACATCGCCTCATACAACGAAAAGGTCACCACTGGAAGGCACATGCCTTATCTCATCCTCATCGTTGATGAGTTGGCGGATCTGATGATGACTGCAGGAAAAGCGGTTGAACACGGACTGGTTCGTCTCGCCCAGATGGGCCGTTCAACAGGCATTCACCTCGTCGTCGCTACGCAGCGCCCATCCGTCAACGTCATCACCGGCCTCATCAAGGCCAATTTCCCCACACGGATCAGCTTCATGGTCACCTCGTTGGTCGATTCCCGAACGATCCTCGACGGCGCAGGAGCCGAGAAGCTTCTTGGACGCGGCGATATGCTCTATCTCCCACAGGACGTCTCACGCCCCATCCGCATTCAGAGCGCGTTTATCGCACCGCATGAATCGGACACTATCGTCGCCGCATGGCGTGCCCAAGCCAAAGGCTACGTTCCTCCGGAGCTGCCACAGTTAGCCCAGCCTGAGGATATCGGGCTGACCTCACGCGGCCGAAACGGCGCAGACGGCGAGGCGGAGATGAATGGCGCAAAGCCCAATGACACGATCCGCCCAAACGGTGACGACATCATTGAACAGGCGCGCTCGCTGGCGGAGATATACAACGGCAAGGTCTCGACGTCCCTGCTACAACGACGTCTTGGCATCGGCTACCCACGCGCCGCCCGCCTGCGTGATCGGCTCGTCGAAGAGGGCTTGGCCCTGGCGGACATACCGAACGCGCCGGCTGAAACGGCCGGGCGCGGCATCAGGCGCACACGGGAACAATATCCGGAGGACTAGGCTCCCCCTGCCCTCCTCGTCGCAACGATTCTCGCGAGAGTGGGCTTCCTTCCGCGTTCCCTTAGGACGCGATTTCCGCGGCGGGCGTAACCGCCTGCACGCGCTCGATGACCCCCTCGGCGATTTCCTGATAGCGCTTTTGTGCCTTCTTGTGCTTGATCACCGCCAGGTCAGGGCCGATATCGCTAAAGTCACGTGACAACTCAAGGCGGCCTAGGAACGGCACACTAAGGTCATCTGCTAGTCTCTCTCCACCGCCCTTGCCGAAGATATCACCGGACATGTTCTCCACGACGCCGAGGATATCAATGTTCATCTTCTTGATCATGTTGATGGACCGCTTGGCATCCAGTACGGCGAGGTCCTGTGGCGTCGTTACAACAACAAAGCCGTGAAGCTGGAGTGTCTGCATGATTGTGAGCGGCGCGTCAGACGTGCCCGGCGGCAAGTCCACGACCAGGTATTCCAGATCTCCCCACTCAGTCAGCTCAAGGAACTGGTTAATGGCATTCGTGACCATTGGTCCGCGCCAGATGATCGCCTCATCCTCATTTTCCTGGAATGACGCCATAGAGATTGTCTTGACGCCAGCGCGCTGCGGCGGGTGGAGAGTGCCGTCCACGTAGCGAGGACGTTCAGTAACACCCAACAATTTGTCCACGTTCGGGCAATCGATGTCTGCGTCAAGTAGCCCGACGGAGTGGCCGAGCTGCGAGAGCGCGACGGCAAGGTTAACGGCCACCGTCGTCTTGCCCACACCGCCCTTGCCGCTGTACACAGCGACGCGATACTGGATCTGATTCAAGTGTTCCGCTATCTTCTTGCGCCGCTCCCAAGTCTTCATCATTGAGCCGAGTCGTGCTCGAGCCTGATCGTTCGCTTGTGGTTGCTGATTCACGATTAGTCTCCTCTTTGCCTCAGGGGGGCGTCATTCTTGCCGGTGTAACGATCGCGCTCCGTGACGTTCTCCTCATATCATGATAGTCGCAACGGGAGGCTCAGCGCTGTGGCTGCTACGAGCACACGGTAAAGTCGTTCAGAAAGGCGTTCAGTCGGGAATCAATTCAAGGATCTGCGCGGCGTCCAAGGGATTCGTGGCAACCGCGAGTTGAATATTGCCCTTTCTGACCTGCGCCAAGGCAATTGCGCCATCACTCTCATATCGATAATGGCGACCAGTCGAAAGTTCGACTCGATCCATACCTGCTCGCAACGCCCCAACATTGAATCCCCAGGAGACGAGCGGCGCAGGAAGTTGCGTCTGCACAATGGCGAGGCCAGTTAGTCCGCTGGCCGCGAAATCACCTAGGGTTGAGCCGGTGTTTACGGGAGGCACCGCATCCCCATACACCGCAAACACAACATTGTCCGCCTCAAAGGTCACAAGCATGGCTCCGAATTGCGTGAGATCGACTATTCCTTGCTCAAAAAGCCAGTCAACCACTTCTCTAATGCGCTCTGGGGACAATTGCGTAAATCCGGCCGCGATGACTGGCCGGGGTGGCGCCTGAGGTAGAGAGAGCGCATTTCGCCACATGTCCGTCTGGGATAGCTGTTCAGAGGAGACATAGGTACTTTCCTCCAGTTCTTCACGCATCGCCTGTACGCGGCCTGGCGAACCGATGGTTATCTCTGTATCTCGATCATTGTGCTGAACCCACATCGGCACTCCGACATCCGCGCTGGCGAGAACATGTGCGGCAACCACCGCATCGTCCTGGTTACCGAACGTGAACCTGATTGTTACTACGAGGCCATCCTCGTCATCGCCAATCGGGCTAAGCCAGAGGGCTATGGAGTCGATGCTGGTCTTCCACGGCACGCCGGTGCCATCCTCGGCCATGAGAATCGTATCGATTTTGATGGTCGCATCATCCCCGGGCGGCGTCATATAGATATATCCGCTGAGGGGCACATCAGGTACGCGCTCCCCAAAACCATCAGGGACGCTGGGCACTCCATCTACGGAAGGCCGCTCGATGCAGCCCATCAGGACAGTGGCCGAAAGTGCCACCAGCACCGCCGGCAAGACCCAACCAACCCTCGACAGTGCGTGTATTGGTGACATGGCTCATTCGATCATGAGACGTCGCAACTCAACCATCTGGTCTCGCAAGGCGGCAGCCTTTTCGAACTCGAGATTCCGAGCCGCCTTTTTCATTTGCTTTCCGATCTCATGCACGGCGGCGGTGATGTTCTCGTACGAGATTTCTCCGGGAACAACGTCATACGATGCGCGTGACTCGGCCACCTGTCGGACACGCTCAGTGATGTCATGCACGGCCTTGTGGATGCCCTGGGGGACAACGCTGTGATCCGTGTTGTGCGCCGCCTGAAGATCACGGCGGCGATATGTCTCTTCAATTGCGTTACGCATGGAGTCTGTCACGCGATCCGCATACATGATCACGTGCCCGTTTACATGGCGCGCTGCACGGCCCACGGTCTGAATCAGTGATGTGCCGGAACGGAGATAGCCTTCCTTATCTGCGTCAAGAATCGCGACGAGACTGACTTCAGGCAGGTCAAGACCCTCACGCAAGAGGTTAATTCCCACGATGACGTCATAGACACCGAGGCGCAAATCACGCAGGATTTCGCTTCTATCGAGCGTCTTAACGTCGGCGTGGATGTAATGGGTCTTGACGCCCATCTCTTGTAGGTAGTCGGCAAGTTGTTCCGCCATGCGCTTGGTAAGGGTGGTCACCAAGGCGCGCTCTCCACGGTCAACGCATTCCTTTATCCGGGCAAGCAGATCATCCACTTGTCCACGTGTTGGTTTGACTTCCACGGTTGGATCCAGCAGGCCTGTTGGGCGAATAACTTGCTCCACGATGTTGTTGCTGATTTCAAGCTCGTATGGTCCGGGGGTTGCGGAAACAAAGACTATTTGCCCGAACAGCTGCTCAAATTCCGTGTAATTGAGGGGCCTGTTGTCCAGGGCGGAGGGAAGTCGAAAACCAAAGTCAACGAGCACCTGTTTGCGGGCAATGTCACCGTGGAACATTCCTCGCAGTTGCGGGATCGTCATGTGTGACTCATCGATGAGGATCAGGTAGTCCTTGGGAAAGTAATCGAGTAGCGTCCACGGGCGGCTGTGCGCCTCACGTCGCTGCAGGTGCCTTGAGTAGTTCTCAACGCCGGAGCAGTAGCCCGCCTCACGCAGCATCTCCATGTCATAGCGTGTGCGCTGCTCTAGACGTTGCGCCTCCACCAGCCTGCCTTGCTCCTTGAACCACATAACACGCTCGGCCATCTCCTGCTCGATATCAACGATGGCGGCGCGCAGCTTCTCTTCGCCTGTCACCCAGTGTTTCGCCGGGTAAATGGCCACTTTCGAGCGCTCGCCAAGGATCTGACCTGTGGTTGTATCGACCGTGACGATCCGTTCAATTTCGTCGCCAAAGAATTCGATGCGGACGGCCGTTTCTTCATACGCGGGCTGCAACTCGATGGTATCGCCGTTCACGCGGAAGCGCCCGCGCGTAAAATCGAAGTCGTTGCGAGCATACTGCATGTCGATAAGACGCCGGATGACATCGTCCCGACGCTGCTGTGTCCCGCTTTCCAAAACAAGGATGAATGCGGCGTACTCATCAGGCGCACCGAGTCCGTAGATACAGGAGACGGACGCCACAATCAGGACATCACGTCGTTCCCAAAGGGCCTTCGTAGCGGCGTGGCGCAGTCGATCAATCTCATCATTGATCTGCGCGTCCTTCTCAATATAGGTGTCCGAACGGGCAACGTACGCCTCAGGTTGGTAATAGTCGTAATAGGAGACGAAGTACTCGACGGCATTGTTGGGAAAGAAGTCCCGGAATTCCATGGTCAGCTGTGCAGCAAGGGTTTTGTTATGAGCGATGACTATCGTGGGGCGCTGCACTTCAGCCACGATGTTGGCCATCGTAAAGGTCTTGCCGCTTCCGGTCACTCCCTTGAGCGTCTGGTACCGATTCCCATTCGCCAGTCCAGCCACAATGCTATTGACGGCATTCGGCTGATCTCCCATCAATCCGAATGGGGACTCAATTTCAAATCGCCGGTTGATCACCGGGTGTCGCGCAATGGCCATCCTTGATCCTAACTACGAGTTGCAACAGCATGCCCACTCTACTCCAGTGTAGCAAGTAGGATGAGCCTCGGATTCTTAGCGTCTCTTTCTGGGAACAACGATGCGTGTTGCCGCCCACCGCACCATCAGCAGAGGCGTGATGATTGCCGCAATAATCGGCCCGCGTCCCATATCCGGAAGCTGTGGGTCCACGATTGTTGCCGCGTAGATGCTGACGACAATCAGTATGACTTCCGTCAGTAACTCTCGGTTGCCTGGGCGCTTGAGCAGACCTGCGTTCCAAAACGAAACCTCGCGCAGGGCGGCCGGCAAACTTGCACCGATTGCGATGACGATAAGTGCCCACGCGATGATTGTAAACGCGGGGAGGAGCACTCCAACGACGTGGAGATTGAGGAGGACGGCCACGAGGCCAATCAGTGCCCACCACGGGTTGGAGGCCACGGCTCCATACCGCCCCCCTGTATACAGGAACCACGCACACAACACACTGATCAGCGCGAGGATAACAAAGAGGCTCTCAAGCATTTTTGCTCCGCCGTGTCATTCGCTCAACGTAGCCAGAGCCAGTCGCACGCGCTCATCAAGGGGAGGAATCCCGTCCGCATCAAGGTTGGCAACCGCAGTTGTTGCCACACGAATTTCCTGCGTGTTGTAGCCCAATGATTGCAGGACTGCAGTGAGTTCAGCATCAGCGACGGGTAAGCGCGCCATTGTGCTTGCGGTAAGGCTTGCAATATCAAGCTCATCCAATTTGCCCCGAAGTTCCACGATGATGCGTGAGGCACTGCGCTTTCCAACGCCGGGCGCGCGTGTGATGACGTCGGCGTCTCCCTGCTCAATCGCCTCCACCAGATCTTCAGGTCTCAGCACAGACAAAATCACGAGGCCAAGACGCGGCCCGATACCGGACACGCCAAGAAGCGCCACGAAGGCTGTCTTTTCCTCAGCGCTGCGAAACCCATAGAGCGTGAGGCTCTCATCCCGAACGATGAGGTGCGTGTACAGGCGCACAGTCCCGCCAACGGGCCCGAGGTCTGCAATCGTCAATGCAGGAACCATGGCCCTGACACCAACGCCGCCGATTACGACGTCAACCCAGTCCGCGCCCCGCGCCTCTAGGATGCCCTGAATACTGGATATCATCGCTCACAGCGTATCAGAGAGGGACACCGCACGGCACACGTAGGATGGGCACGGCATCAGGTCGCGCCCATCCTTGGTCCGAATCTCCAAGAAGTCCTACCTCGGCAAACCCAATCCGCGCCAGGCAATGATGTTTGCTCCGAGGGCGATGCCGCCACCGCCACCGGATTCATTCTGGGAGAGCATATAGTTCGTACCATAGATTCCATTGGCGGGCGCGCGGTGCTCTCCTTTCAGGAGGGCCGCGTACGGCCCCAGGGCGCGCGCAAACGTTGGCCAGATCCAGTACTTCGATGTGTGGAGGATACGCCAGCCAGACATCGCCCCCTCCGCCTGTGGCACCTCCCCGCGCGCCTGCATCGCCGCCACTCGATACGCCAACATGCGGTCAATTTCCAACGTCACTCTCAGATCCGCTAACTGATGGCGCGTGACTCCGTTCGCAAAAATCGATTCACCGTTGAAGCGCAAATCGCGCGCCATCGCGATGAATCGATCGAATATGCCAATCTGCCGCGCCGCGTTATCAATGCCGGTACGTTCGAAGTTCAGTGTCGTCATTGCTGCGTACCAGCCGCGATTCATCTCCCCGATGAGATAGCGTTTGGGCACGCGTACCTCATCCATGAACACTTCATTCCAGCGACGGCGGCCGAAGAAGTCATAGAGGGGCCGCAGGGTGATGCCCGGCATCATTTCCCCGCCGTCGTCGGTTAGCTGCATTGCCAGGTACGTAATGCCGCGATGCTTCGGGGCACTGGGGTCCGTGCGGACAAGGATGTGATACCAGTTGGAGAAATGGGATCCCGATGACCAGATCTTCTGGCCGGTCACAACGATATCGTCACCATCTTCAACGCCGCGTGTTTGCAGGCTGGCAAGATCCGTCCCGGCGTTCGGCTCGCTATAGCCTTGTGCCCAATCGATTTCAGCACGGGCCATTTTCGGCAGAAACTGATCCCTGAGCCAATCAGAGCCATGAATCATGATCGCGCCGGTAATATTGGCCCCGGGTGAGCCGTCCGGCGCATCGGCGTACCCAAGCTCTTCCATATAGACGAACTGCTTATCAAATGGGGCATTTTGCCCGCCATACTCCAGCGGCCAGTGCATGGTGTACCAGCCCCGATCAATAAGTTTGAGAATGAAATCACGATCATGGCGGCGAGACTCCGCATTATCAAAATCGTATGAGCGGACGTTGATGGAGTGGGCGTCAAAGTCCTTGGAGTCCCAGTTCTCGCGGATGAATCCCCGGATTTCCTCGCGAAAGGCCTCCGCCTCCGTCGATAATCGAAAATCCATCACTCACCCCCTGACCGTACAGGAACAAACAGCATCATGCAATCACAGATCAGCGTAGCAGATTGGCCGCTTGCAATTGTATTGAGGACGAATGTACTGCGTCACACATGGCGACGGCAAGCGCATCCGTGGCGTCTGCCGGAACGCTGCCTTCGGGCATGGCCACCTGCAGGCGCAACAGGCGTTCCACGTCCTTCTTGGTAGCTCTGCCGTGCCCGGCTACTGTGCTTTTGACCTGCGCGGGCGGGTATTGACGAACCGGAATCCCACACTCGGCCGCGATGACAAGCGCAATTCCGCGTGCCTCTCCCACGGAGAACGCCGCCTGCACGTTGCGCCCAACGAAGGGCCGCTCGATAGCAATGGCGTCTGGGGTCAACTCCTTCACGATGTTGAGCAAACGCAAGCGCAAGTTGAGAAGCCGGATTTCCAGCGGATCATCTCTGTTGAGGCGAACCACGCCGCATTCAACAAAGCCGTACGGGTTACTGCCATCGCGTACATCAAGGACGCCATAACCCGCGATATACGTGCCCGGATCGACGCCCAAAACGCGGACTGTCACCTCAGGCAATCCTATCCGGCCACCGCGTCTTCCAGAACGTCTGAAGGGAAATTGGCGTTGGTGTAGACCTGCTGCACGTCGTCAAGTTCGTCGAGTCGTTCGAGAAGCCGCAAATTCTGTTTCGCGGCGGACACATCAAGATCAACGCGCGTTCTGGGGCGCATGGCAATTTCTGCCTGTATAACGTGCGCGCCCTGCGCTATCAGTGCCGCCCGAACAGCTTCCAATTGGGGAGGAGTGGTGTACACCTCAAGTTGCCCTCCGTCTGGATCGCCCACGTCTTCCGCGCCGGCATCAATAGCGGAGAGCGCCACATCCTCAAGCTCGCCTTCGGAGCCAGCAAGGACGATTGCGCCGGTGCTGTCAAAAAGCCAGTTGACGCTGCCGACCTCCCCGATGTTTCCGCCCTGCTTGCTGAAGGTAGAGCGAACCTCGTTCGATGTACGGTTGCGATTATCCGTTAGCGCTTGCACAAGCACCGCCGCGCCGCCCACGCCATAGCCCTCATACCAAATTTCTTCGAGTGATGATCCGGTATCTCCGCCAGCGATCTTCTTGAGGACGCGGTCAATGTTGTCATTCGGCATCCCGGCGTCCTTGGCCTTCTGCACAGCGAGGCGGAGGCGCGGGTTGGCCTCCACGCTTGCACCGCCATCACGGGCAGCCGTGGATAGTTCACGAGACAGTTTGGTGAACAGCCTGGCCCGCTTGGCGTCATTCGCGCCCTTTTGCCGCTGGATCGTCGACCAGTGAGAGTGTCCCGACATGGCCTGATTTTACGCCATTTACCCTTGAGTGTTGTCAAGAGGACGTGGGGTCACAAGGGGAACCGAGAAAACTCTCTCTACCCGACGCGGTTGCGCATTGGCGCTAGCGTCGCCTTCTGCGCCGGCGGCGACGCTCTTGTTGCGGCTGCTGTTCCGCCTGCCCCTGCTCCTCTTGTTGGGGAAGTAAGCCTTCCACTGAGTGGACGAGGATAACGCCCGCCTGCAAGTCAACCGTAACGATCTCCTCCGTGTTGGGAATGAGCGTATCGGGGCGTCCCTCTGCCCTGACAATGAGAACGTCATTCACGCCGGTCTCGATAATGTCCTCGACCGTGCCGATCGGCGTGCGTTCAGGGTCTGCTACCACGTCAAGACCAATCAGTTGAAATCGATAGTAGGCTCCGTCTGGTAGTGGGATAACATCATTCTCATGGATATCAAGAGTGGTGCCGCGTGGAATCCCCTCCGCCTCGGTGCGGGATTTCACCTCATCGAGTTGCACGATAAGACGGTCTCGGCCGCTAATTTTTGCTCCGGACACAGTAACAGGCTCTTCTTGGAGGAAAAGCCGGCTACCAGGTTCAAACCGCTGCGGGAAGTCCGTCAGGACGTCGACTTTGATTTCACCCTTGACGCCAAAAGGACCGCTGATGCGGCCTACTGCTACGTATGGGTGGCTGGGGTGTCGTCGATCCACTGTTTGCAGTGCTTAGAGGATCTCCAGACTAGCCCGAACACCGCGCCTGATAGCGGCAATGCGAAGCACTGTCCGGATGGCTTCTGCGACGCGTCCGCCGCGCCCAATCACCTTTCCTTTATCGGCGTCAGCAACAACGAGGCTGATCAGAATACGCCCGTCCTCACCTGTGCTTTCAGTAACACGAACCGCATCCCCATCCTCGACAATGCTCTTGACAATGAACTCGACAAGCTCTTTCACGATCTTGTCCCACCTGCCACTCCGAGCGTCCCGGTCATGCCGACGCTAAAATCCCGTGGCGACGGAAGAGTTTTGCCACGGCCTCACTGGGCTGAGCGCCCTGGCTCAGCCAGGCCCGGGCCTTCTCGTGATCGACGGTCAGAGAGTCAGGACCTGTGTGGGGGTCATAGTGCCCGATGATATCCACAAAAGCCCCATCACGTGGCGCTCTTTGATCTGCAACAACGACGCGGTAGTGTGGCCGCTTCCGAAAACCTCTGCGGGTCAGGCGTATACGTAGCATCTGTTCCTTTACCTAGCACAAGTCACATTGTAGAGAGACACGTAAACATCACAATCGCCTTGGATTCACAGTATATCCCCATAGTTCACATGTCCGCAAAGACGGTGTCCTTTCCCTTCCACCCATAACCTGTAAGCAAGGTGAGTGGAATACGGCCCTCGCCTTGAAGCATCGTATCGTTGACGGAATATCCCCGCCTCCGTACGATTGTTCCACGATGTTCCGGCTCTTTTCACGCCACTTCGATGTGTATTCCCACGGTAGGGGCTTCATTGACTGAGCAGGGGGACATGCTCTTCGACGAATTGGACCGTGCGAGACGCGGTAGGTTCAACGTCCGCCTGATCATTGGCATCGCTGTTGTCGGCCTTGTCGTAGCGTATCTGATTTTTCTTTCGCTCGATGCCGCAACGGCCGCCTACATGAACGTCGATGAGTTGGCTGCCGCGGCGGATATCACAGAGGATCGTCGCTTGCGTGTAGGTGGGATTGTAACCGAGGGCTCCATTTCCCGCAGCGATGATCTGACGTTTGAGTTTCAGGTACATGGTGAGCAATCGACGATCCCTGTCGTCTATCATGGCGCGCCACCAGACATCTTCGGGGATAACGCCATCGTCTTCGTGGAGGGCTATTACACGCCCGGTGGGACATTCAACGCAGACGTCCTGCTAACACGACACCCGGACACGATGGAGCCACTACCAGCCAACGCGACAGTCCCGGACTACAGCCCCACATACAGCTAGGCTGAGCGTACACCACAATGTCACTATCAGACGCCGGGTACATTGCTCTGATTCTCGCGCTCGGCGCCGCACTTTACGGCTGCGCGGCATCTCTACTCGGCGCGCGCCTTACTATTGCGCCCCTCACGGCCAGCGGGCGCAACGCGACCTACGCCGTCGCTCTGCTGTTGGCCATGACGGCATCCATCCTGGTCTATTCGTTCATCAGCCAGGATTTTGGCCTGCGCTACGTAACGCTGCATTCCAGCACGACCATGCCCTGGTATTACACCCTATCCGCATTCTATGCCGGGCAAGAGGGATCGCTCCTCTATTGGTCGACTCTACTGGCCGCGTTCGGAGGCGCGACGATTTTCTTCATGCATCGGCGATATCCGGCACTGATGGGCTACGCGAACGGCGTGATACTCGCGAATCTGTCGTTCTTCCTGATCGTACTCGTCTTCTTCACCAACCCGATGGCGCGCCTGCCGGCGACGATGCCGGATGGAGTTGGCCTGAATCCACTTCTACAGGATCCGGGAATGCTGATCCACCCGCCGATGCTGTTGGCCGGGTACATGAGCTGGACAATCCCCTTTTCAATCGCTATTGCGGCGCTGGCAACTGGCCGCGTGGGCGTCGAATGGACACGTGCGCTGCGTACTCCGACGCTGATTGCGTGGAGCATACAGTCTGCCGGCCTGATCCTCGGTGGCTGGTGGGCCTATCATGTGTTGGGCTGGGGCGGCTACTGGGGCTGGGATCCCGTGGAGAATGTGGCATTTCTGCCCTGGTTAACCGGAACCGCATTCCTGCACTCCGTCATGGTGGTGGAGAGGCGCGGCAAGCTCAAGCTGTGGGCACTCGGCCTGGTCTTTGCGACATATCTGCTGGCTATCTTCGGAACGTTCATCGTTCGCAGCGGCATCCTCAGCTCCGTCCACAACTTTGCAGAGTCGGACGTTGGTGGCTTGTTCCTAGGATACTTCGCCGCCGCCATGGCGTTGCCACTTATCCTGCTCCTCTGGAGGTTGCCACGAATCCGTGATGAGGAGGGCTTTGAGGCCGTTTTCTCACGAGAGTCCGGCTTCTTGTTCAATAACTTGCTCTTCGTCAGCATCGCCTTCGCCACTTTCTGGGGCACGGTTTATCCGATGGTGTCAGAGGCCCTTGGCAATCAACGTCTAACAGTGGGCGCACCGTTCTACGAAAAGGTCAATGGCCCACTGTTTCTCGGGCTCCTTTTGTTGATGGGCGTCGGGCCGTTGCTGGCGTGGCGCAAGTCATCCGGCAAGGCACTGTGGCGCAATCTGCGGGCGCCAGCTACCGTTGGCCTCGTTACAGCGCTCGTACTTGTACCTCTGCTGCGTGATGTTATTGCTCCTATTGCGTTTGGCGCATGCGCTTTCACGCTGATGACCGTCGCGCTGGAGTACACCCGCGGGATACGCACTCGGCGCGCTACAACTCGGGAGTCATACCCAGCGGCCGTTTCGGGCCTCATCTCCCGTGACCGCCGCCGTTATGGCGGCTATCTCGTTCACCTCGCCATTATTGTTCTTGGAATCGGCCTCATCGGCTCAACGGCCTTCCAGTCAGCAACGGAGGTCAACCTATTGCGTGGCGAGTCCGTAGCCCTCAACGACTATACAATCACGTACCTTGGGACTGTTCAGATCCAAGAGCCGAATCGGCAGGTATTCGGGTCACGGCTTGAAATACAGGAGGACGGCAGGAACGTCGGCGAGCTACTGCCTGTTACTCAGGTATACCCGAACTTCGAGACACAGCCGACAAACCGCGTCGCGGTCCGTTCTACGTGGCGGCACGACCTTTACATTTTCCAGGCGGGATTCGACGATGAGTCGGCCACGTTTGCCATCTTCGTCAACCCGCTCATGAGCCTCGTATGGGTCGGCAGTTCAATGATCTTCTTGGCGCTGCTGATTAGCGCATGGCCCGGTCGCGCACCTGTCCGAATGCCTGTCTGGGAGCGGCTGGACGCAACGGGAGCAGCTGCGCCCCGGCGACCCTAGTTGGAGGGCACTAGGTAATCGACATGGTCAGACTATTAGCGGTACATGAAAGGGGCAGCAGTGCCATAATTACTTCTGTTTTGGCCCTGCTGGTTGCCCTTTTCGCCTTCATGAGTACACTTCCGTTCTCGGCGTCTGCCCAGGCGCAGGAAGGCAACGATTTCTCACGCGAAGAGCTTCAACTACTTGCCCTCTCGCCACAGGCGCGTGCTATTGCAGTCAAGCTCCAGTGCCCCGTCTGCGACGGGCAGGCCATAACGGAGTCCACCGCCGCTATTGCCCGCCAAATGCGGGCCCGCGTACAGGAGCTCGTCGACGACGGGGCAACAGAGGAAGAAATTTTGGACTTTTTCGTGGATCGCTACGGCCCATCCGTCCTGCGAGAGCCGAGGCCTGAAGGAATCGCATGGGGTGTGTGGCTCGCCCCGCCAATCATTCTGCTGTTTGGCTTCATCGTCGTCGTTATTGGCCTGCGCAGTGGCAGGCGTGCTAAGTCAGAACAGCAGCCAGCCAAGCCGTCGCGTCACTCCCTCGCCGATGATAACGACATCGTTGGGCGAGAAATCAACCGCATCACCGGCAACATGAACTGAGGCGCGGGTGGAGCTACTGCCTGCCGCTCTCACCTTTGCCGCCGTCGTCTTGACAGTCGTGGCCCTTGTCCTGCCTCTCGTCCGCACGCAGGACGATGACGCCGAACGAGACGGTGCGGAAAACCTCTCGGAGCTTGGACGTATGCGTGAGGCGCGAAACATTGCCTTGACGGCCATCATGGATCTGGACGACGACCTGGAACGCGGAAACAGTACTCCCGCCGAACACCGTGCCGCGAGAGTTCCCTTTGTTCGTCGCGCAGCAGCCCTCATCCGAGAGATCGATGGCCGCGAGCACGTCCTCGACGAGGAGATTGAGCGTATCGTGCAACGCCGGCGGAAAGCCACACTCAGGACTGAATTTCTAGCAAACCCCGATGATGCGCCAGAATCCACGTCATGATCGTCATAACCAAAATCGCCACATCGGCCACAAGTGTACGGGCCATAACAGCGACAATCGTCTGGGCCCTAAGTTTGCTTCTCACGGTCACGCCCATCGCCGCGCAGGAAACAAGTCAGGTGTCGCGCACCACCGGAGAGCCCACCGCGATAGATGGCATCGTCCGGAACGGCACCGCGGACGCGGCCGTCCCAGCAGGCCTGATCATAACGCTGCAGGTCTTCGATTCTGCAAACAGTGAGCTGCAGCGGCTTGAGGCAGAGACCGACACCGAAGGTCTCACAGCGTTCAACGGAGTCATTGGCGACCGTGAAGTCACCTACACACTCTCCACGGCCTACCGGGATATCCGCTTCTTTAGCGATGCCTTCCTTTCCACCATCGAACGCGAAGGCCCCCTGCAGCTCACGATCTTTGAGCCGATATCCGATCCGTCAGTGATACGCATCGTCGGTGACAGCTCCGTCATCACACAGCCGGACGACGATTCCGGCATCTTACGCGTGTTACAGGTGACGACGTATGAGAACGTCAGCGATAGGGCCTACGTCGGCAATGATCCACTCAACACACGACTGACCGTACAACTGCCGTTGCCAACGATGGCATTTGACCTTGAGTCCGTGCACAGCCCCGGCAGCTTCGTACTCTCGCCGGACAGCCGCACTGTTTACTCCATCGTCCCCGTCATGCCGGGTATCGAGGAACACATCGTGACATACGGCGTACTGTACACGACTAATACTTTTGCCTGGAGCAAAACATACCCCTACCCCACAGAAGTCGCACGCCTACTCATTCCACGTGAGATATCGATCCGCCCGGGCTCGGAGTGGATCGAAATGCCGGATGTAGAGGTCTCAGGCGTGACATATGCTCGATACGAAATGCGATCTATTCTTGCCGGCGAAACACTGTTCGGCACGTTGGCGAACTTGCCATTAAGCGCTGGCGCACGCAGCCGTACTCTCGAACGGACACTGCGCAATGTCGCTCTGGGCGTGACGGTTGTCGCGCTGATTGGCGCCGCCCTGGTCGCGCTCTACTGGACGCGCTATCGACGTCGACGACGTGGCCCACCAATTCCGGTTGTCGAAGACGCAGAGATGTCCGTACAGAGAGAGAGTGCTTTGGCAGAGTTGGCGCGACTGGAAGACGCACGGGAGGCAGGAGAGATCACGGCTGAGGAATACGCGCATGCAAGCATGCCTCACCGCGACGTCCTCCGTTCGTTCCTTGAAGGACAGCAACCACGATGACGCGGGCTGAACCCCTGCACAACGCCGGACAGCCTCCGGTGACCGTTGTGCGTTGCTCAAATCTGGAAAAGAGGTATGGCGCTCGCACCGCTATCCGCCGCCTCAATCTGACCATTGGCATTGGAGAGCGCGTCGCGGTGTTTGGCGATAACGGTGCAGGCAAATCTACCCTTATCCAGCTAGCGTCCGGCCTGCTACGGCCGAGTGGTGGGCAGATTCACGTATTTGGCGGACAACCGTGGGGACGCGAGGGGGCACATTCACGGGCCCAAATCGGCGCACTCAGCCACCAGAGCCACTTGTATGAAGAGCTTTCGGCTCATGAGAACCTAGTTCTCTACGGCCGCTTGAACGGCGTGCAGAATCCACATGAGAGGGCAGACGAATTCATCGCCGCGTTCGGCCTAATTGAACGGCGTAGAGATCCGGTTCGGACGCTATCACGGGGCATGGCGCAACGCGTGTCCCTGATGCGGGCACTCATGCATCGGCCTGCTCTTCTCCTACTTGATGAGCCTGAGACCGGGCTGGATGCCCTATCAAGAGATATGTTGGCCACGCGCATACGAGAACAGGAACCCGGCGTCACGATCATACTCACTACACACAATCTTGAGCTGGGGATCGCCATGACATCTCGCGACATCGTCCTGCGCAACGGCGAGATCGCATACGACTCCGCCTCCAACGGTGACGCGGCCTCCAATGGAGAACGACGTCGGCGTGAGGTCGCGCGCCTACTTGCGGCGCCTGCCAACTGAAGAAAACGCTATGCAGCACCCCACTCCAAATGTCCCGCCTCTCAACAGTCCACCCGGCTACGCGGCTCAATTTCGCATTCTCTTTGTCAAAGAAATCGCCGTTGAGTTCCGTTCGAGGGAGATGATTGTACCGATGGCCGTCTTTGCGGCCGCAGCACTGATAACTTTTCAGTTTTCGTTCGATCTGCGGGGGACAACACTCAATCTGGTGACGCCGGGCGTCCTCTGGGTAGCGATCATCTTTGCCAGCCTACTCGCCTTGGGCCGCTCATTCGCCCGTGAAATTGAACGCGGCTCCCTCGACGGGCTTCTGGCAAGTCCGATTGATCCCGGGGCACTCTACCTGGCGAAAACGGCTGCAAATATCGTCCTCCTCATCGTGCTTGAACTCATCATCATCCCCCTAGCCAACGTGTTGTTCAATCTTCAACTGTTGCAGCCGTCATTGCTACTACCATTGCTGCTGGGCAACATCGGCATCGCAGGTGTGGGAACGATACTGTCCTCAATCGCGGCGCGGGCGCGGGCACGAGAGGCGCTGCTACCAATCATGCTCCTGCCATTGCTTGTGCCAGTGATCATCGGCGCAGTTCGGGCAACGGGCCTCGCCATCGACGGTCGCCCTTGGGACGAGATTCAGCCGTGGTTGGGCGTGCTGGCGGCATACGATCTGACGTTCGTCGTCCTATCCGCGCTGATATTCTATGTTACGGTTGAACAATGAGCAGCCGCTCGGTGATGCAGCGCACACTTCTCCTCCCGGGCGCCACCTCAAAACCGTTGGGGCCTCCGCCCGAATGACCCAGAAATCCTTCGGTAACCGTATTCAGTCTGCCGGCCGCGTGCCAGCACGTGTCGCCGTTTGGAGCGGGCGGCACATCGAGCCGATTATCGGCGCCGCAGCCTTTGCCGCCATGCTCATCGCCCTTTACCTGGCGATCGTCGATTCACCAACGGAGCGCATTCAGGGCATCCACCACAAGATCTTCTACATCCACGTGCCCAGCGCGCTCGTCGCCTACCTTTCAATCGGCCTCGTTGCCGTCGGCAGCATCATGTACATCTGGAAGCGCACGCCAAACTGGGATCGGTTGGCCCACGCATCCGCGGAGATCGGCGTCATTCTGACGACTCTAACCCTGGTGACAGGGTCGCTGTGGGGTCGACCAGTGTGGGGCGCGTGGTGGAGCTGGTCTGATGCACGCCTCGTGACGACATTAGTGATGTGGCTCGTCTATGTTGCGTATTTGATGGTGAGGTCTCTAGGCGAGCGCACATCCGGCACGGCGCGCGCCGCGGCGGTCATCGGCATACTCGGCTTTGTCAACGTCCCGATTACATATTTCTCTGTCTATCTGTGGACATTCCTACATCCGCTGCCAACACTCCAGTCATCCACGGACAGGCCGGAGAGTGCCATCCTCCTCCCGTTCCTCGTAGGCATGACAGCGTTCTCTCTTCTGTTTATCTACCTTGTCGCAATGCGGATGAGGCTGGAGAAGGCGCGCTATGATCTGGACGCGCTCCGCGCGGAGCGGGAAACTGGGTAAAGGAGCACCAGGTGGATAACGGATTTGGCGATTTCAGTCCAATTTTTGTTTTTGCCGCGTACGCAATTGTCTGGATCGCCTTCTTCTCCTATCTGTATTACGTCGCTCGGGGTCAGGCCGCTATCCGCTCTGAGATAGAGGCGCTGAAGGATGCAGCCTCTGATGACGCCCACAATGCCGAGGGCGGCACATCTCCGTAGGCTGGTCCCTTCCTTACACGACCTGGTCGACCATGATGGCGAGGAAGAGCAGGGACAGGTACAAGAGCGAGAATTTATAGAGGCGTAGCGCGGCGGCCTTATTCTTTTCTTTTAGCAGACGGTACGCGTAATACGTGAATATGCCACCCAGACTCATCGCTCCCGCAAGATAGACGACGCTGAGGGTTGTCGTTGAGAGATAGAGAAGCAGCGCAAGGATAGTGACCAGAATGGTGTAGAAAAAGATCGCCGTGCGTGTGCTCTCTTCTCCAAGAACAACCGGCATCATTGGCACGCTCGCCCGCTCGTAGTCGTCCTTAATCATCAACGCAAGTGCCCAGAAGTGCGGCGGTGTCCAGAAGAAGATGATGAGGAACAGGTAGATCGCCGGCAGGCTGAGGTCGCCAGTCACGCCGGCCCATCCCACCAGGGGCGGCACGGAGCCCGCCGCTCCGCCAATCACGATGTTCTGCACAGTCGTCTGCTTAAGCCACAGCGTGTAGACGAAGATGTAGAAAACTGACCCACTGAGCGCGAGGCTCGCCGCAAGAACGTTTGCGCCGACAGCCAACACAGCAAACGCGAGGAGATTGAGTATGATGCCATAGGCGATGGCCATGCGCGGCGTGACTCGCCCGCTGGCGACGGGACGATGGCGTGTGCGCAGCATAGCCGCATCGATGTTGCTCTCGAGGCCATGATTGATAGCGCCCGCTCCGCCAGAGGCAAGAGCTCCGCCCACGAGCACAGCCACAGCAACAGTAACGGACGGCATGCCCTGGGCGGCAAGTACCATCCCTCCTAACGCCGTCAGCAGCAATAGCACCATTACTCGCGGCTTCGTCAGCCAGAAGAAATCGGAGGCGGTAGTCATCAGTGCGGTTGATGGCCCGATACCGGACCCTCCGGCAGGCGGGGGCGGCATTTGGATCAGATTGCTGGTCCCCGTTTCATTCTCAGGCGAATGGGCGGCTATTGCGCGTGCCCGAGATGCAAGGATGACAAGGAGAATGGCTGCTGCCCATGTCAGCGAGGCTAAGGTGATGTGCGCAACGCGGGTCGCGTGGTCAAATCCTGTCCACGGCACAAGTGCGCCGACGATGATCTGTACAGCCAGCAGGTGCATCGTCGCCTGTCCCACGCGGCTAATGAGTCGATTCCGGGCGCGCTGCTTCCACGCCAGATACGCCGTGAAGCCTGTCACAAGCGTACCAAGAATAATGATGTACCGATGCCCCATGGCGATGCTTGCATCGAACCCGCTGGGGATAATCGCCCCGTCACAGAGCGGCCACGCACTGAACCCACTTCCACACGATAGCGTTGCCTCCTCCGCCACCACATACGAGCCGGAGAGAATCATGACCATCATCGTAATGGCGGCCGGGAAGGACCACACGTAGAGGCGACGCGCATCGCTGGCCGGTATGCGGCCAGCGATGCGCTCTGCGGTTTCGTGTTTCGTTACAGCCAACACCGTCACGATCATTAGCGCAAGAATCACCTCCGCGAGGAAGAGGTGCAAAGTAACAATGGGTGGAGGAAGTTCCGTTATGACAGCCACGCCACCAAGCCCCGCCTGCGTAAGCATGACGATGAAAGCCAACACGGCCGGAAGAAACGCCCGTCGCGTTGGCTCCTCACCCTTGCGTATTGCCAGAAACGCCACGCCGAACATTCCGCTCACCAGTAGACCGACGACGGCAGCGGTCAGCCTGTGGGAGTACTCGATGAGAACATGGTATTCGAATGGCGGAATGAGGCGGCCGTGGCAGAGGGGCCAATCGGGGCAGGCGAGCCCGGAGCCTGTGACGCGGACGAAGCTACCGAGGCTGATGAGAAAAACAGTTGCAACTGTAGCCGCAAGCGCAAGGCCCAGCAGGGCGCTGCGGTACCGCGGAGGCGTCCTGCCAGTTACGTCAGGCATCAGGTGATCGCGGGTCTTTGCGGTACATGATGGTGTCGGTCTCCGCGTAGCGACGCGCGTGTTAGGCGCGTGTCCTCCTCATCGCGGCGAACGGCCACGACGAACAATCCGGCAATCGCGATGAAGTACGGCACAATTCCGCCCACCCACATGATGAGACCGCCGATTTGTTGGTCAGTCATGGCGTCCAGTCCCCACAGCGGCGTCGCTACGATGTAGGGCTCGTACCACGGCGTCGGGGAGAATGTCAACATTGCGGCGAGTGGAAATGTGAGCGACAGGGCAAGTACGACAATTACGAGCCTGCCAAGGTAGGGGAGCCTGCCGCGTATCGGCGTCGGATCGATAATCACCCACCAGAACAGCGCTGCGGAGCCGATAAAGCTTCCGTGTTGCGCGATGTGAGCGAAATCGTTCGTGACGGCGGCGGAGTACATCTCCGGCACGTGCCATGCCCAAACACATGCTACGAAAACGGCAGGTGTGAGCACGGGATGGAAGAGGATGTCATATACGCCTCTCACGCGCGCCGAGCGAGCCAGGGGGATGAGTGTGGCACGCCGAATACCATATCCCATGCCACGCGTCACGGGCAAAACGGGCGCGCCAAGCAATATGAGGGGCACGGCCACGTGACTCAACAGCATGTGCTGCGTCATATGAAACGAAAAAAGGCGCCCACCAAGCATATCCAGCGGAGAAATCAGCGCCAGGAGCAACACGGTCAGGCCGCTCAGAAATGATGCGCCTCGAAGCGCTGTAACGACACGAATCCTAAGTGGCCTGAGTCCACGCCACCCTCTGATATAGACCATGCCAAGTAGACCGACAAGGAACAGGGTCAAGGGTTCCCATGACCACGCAAGAAGAATGTCGCCACCGTCCGTCATGCCACAACCCTAAGCGAAACTCTCCTGCGCAGGCCATCGAACCCCCACAGATAAACCGATCGGGAATAGACGCCATTCCCGCCATCTGCTGGCGGCATCAGGCTAGTGAGAGGTATCTTTGTCGTCCGGCGCCCAGCGCGAGGCCAGCACAGCGAAACCGATGAGGAAGACGAGCGCGAGCCCCAGAGCGGCAAAGACCTGAGGGAAGATATGTTCACCACCAATGGTCATGTACTCGTCGCCGAACAGAAGCAGGAACTCGCCGATCACGACAATGAGCGCGACCGTAATGACTAGGCAAACGACCGGCAGCAGGATCGGCATGATAAGCCTGTCTCTCACGTTGCGCGTCTCTCCGTGTTCGCCGTTATACGCCATATCCGCTCTCCGTCCTTTCGCTCACACGCCCCACGCCCACCTACGTGCCTGTCGGAAGAGTGAAGTTATCAAATAGTGCCACGAGCGCGAGGAGAACCGCTATCGCGAGGAACAGCCCACCAAGGAACAGCGCCTGATAGAGCTGTGCGTCGAACTTGAGGTGCATAAACCAGCCGATGACAAAGGCAAACTTGACTGCAGACAGGGCAAGGAGGGAGGGGATGAGAAAGAGTGCACCCACATCAATGACGACGATGGCCACCTCGACAATCGTAATGATCGAGAGGATGATCGCAATATTGACGTAGGTTCGAGGAGTTGGATGGCCTCCCCCCGCGTGCGTCTGTTCCTCAATCGTCGCCATGGGCTCATTCCTCACTTATCGTTCTCAGTCTTCCCGGCGCTATGACGGGATGAGGTACACCACTGTGAAGATCACAATCCAAACGATATCCACGAAGTGCCAATACAGGCCAACCAACTCAACTGTCAGGTGATGCTGCGGCTGCAGGCGTCCCATGAGGGATGCGCCAACCAGTGTTAGCAACATGAACACACCTATCGCCACGTGTGTTCCGTGGAAGCCCGTCAGTACAAAGAAGCTCGTCCCGAAGACACTTGTCTTGATCGTCAGGCCGTGCTCTACGAATGTCGTGAACTCATAGTACTGACCGCCAAGGAACACCGCACCCAACAGAGCCGTTGCCAAAAGCCAGATACGCGCTTGCCGCGAGTTTCCGCGTTGCAGGGCCGCCAACGCCAACACCATCGTGAGCGAACTCATTAGAAGGACGAAGGCGCTGACAGACGTATATGGGATGTCGAAGAGATCACCGGGACCGGGGCCGGTTGGCACGTTACTCCGATAAACCATGTAGGTGGAAATAAGCGCGCCGAAGAACAGGCAATCCGACGCCAGGAAGACCCACATGAGTATCTTCCGGTGGTCGAGGCCGGTCGTTGTCACGTGGGCCCCGCCCTGCTCTATCGTCGCTTCGTGTGCCACCCGCGAATATCCTTTGGCGTTTCCTACATCAGCCTGAATTCAACTAGCGGCTTCATTCCACCGGTTCAAAGATCCAGCCGTACGCGCCCCACAGCAGAAGAACGAGTCCAAGAACGCCGGCAGCGAAACCAAGCGGGGCAAATGCCTGGTACAGAAGAAGCGTCAGAGCGAGGGATACGATGCCAAGCGCGCAAATGATGGGGAAGTATGACGGGCTCGGCATATGAATGTCGTGGCCATGGTCATCGTCGTCATGAGCTGCGCCGGCGGGAACGGGGTGCGGCACGTGGCCATCGTCCGCGTACTTCTGCTCCCAGAGTGCGTCTCGGCCATGGACGACGGGGATCTCGGCGAAGTTGTAGTGGGGCGGCGGGGAGGGCATTGCCCATTCGAGGGTTCGGGCATCCCATGGATCGCTTCCCGCTTCTTCACCCTTACGGGCGCTACGCAGCGCGTTGTACACAACGAGTCCAACACCGGCAATCATCATCAGCACGGCTAGGGACGCGAACAAGTTCCAGAAGTCCCAGCCCATCCCCTCCGGATACGTGAAGTTGCGGCGTGGCATACCAACCAGACCCAGGTAGTGCATCGGGCCGAACGTAAGGTTCATTCCGAGGAAGATGAGCCAGAAGCTCCACTTGCCCATTGCCTCGTTCATCATGCGGCCGGTTATCTTGGGGAACCAGTAGAAAATACCACCCAGGATGCCCATGATTGTGCCGCCAAAGAGGACGTAGTGAATGTGCGCCACGATGTAGTAGGTGTCCGTCTGCTGGAGGTCAGAAGGGGCGGCGGCGTGCGTCATGCCGCTGAGTCCTCCGATGGTAAACAAAGCGATGAATCCCAACGCGAAGTACATTGGCGTCTTGAGCTGAATGTTGCCGCCCCAGATGGTTCCCAACCAGTTGAACACCTTCACGCCCGTGGGAATAGCGATTGCCATGGTCGTCGTGGCAAATACCGCATCCGGCACCGGGCCAAGGCCAACGGCGAACATGTGGTGTGCCCACACGGACCAGCCAAGGAAGGCAATGGTGAGGCCGGAGAACACAACGACGGGGAAGCCGAATAGCGGCTTGCGTGAGAACGTCGGCAGGACTTCCGAAACGATTCCCATCGCCGGAAGGATGAGGATATACACCTCAGGATGGCCAAACACCCAGAATAGGTGCTGCCACAGGAGCACATCACCGCCCCGCTCAAACACGAAGAAGTTTGTGTCGAAGAAGCGATCAAATCCCAACTCAACCAGGCCGATCGTAATGACCGGCATTGCGAGAGCCAACAGGAATGACGTTATGAGGGCCATCCAGGTAAAGATGGGCATGCGCATGAGGGACATGCCCGGTGCTCGAAGGTTGATGATGGTCACGATGAAGTTGAAGGCGCCCAGCAAGGAAGACGTCCCCAGCACCAGCAGGCCGAGAACATAGAAGTCCATGCCGTTGGTCGGGGAGAATGCGGTGCTGGTCAGGTTAGCGTACGCAAACCAGCCGGCGCCGGGCGCGGTCATGGTCACCCATCCCAGGTTCAGAATGATCGCACCACCCAGGTACACCCAGTAGCTGAGCGCATTCAAGCGTGGAAAGGCAACGTCTCTCGCGCCAATCTGCAGCGGAACAATCCAGTTAAAGAAGGCTACGCTGAGCGGCATGATGGCCAGGAAGATCATCGTTAACGCGTGCATGGTGAACAGCTGGCTGAACACACTGGAGTTGATGATCGAAGAGTCCGGCGTGGCCAACTGTAGCCGCATCAGCGCAGCTTCAATGCCACCAACCACAAAGAAGAAGGAAGACGTGACCAGGTAGAGAGTACCGATCTTCTTGTGATCGATAGTGGTGATCCAACCCCAAATACCTGTCGTCGCGGTCGGTCTCTGCAGAACGCCCGCCAGCATAGCCATCGTCACTTGCTCCTTCGGCCTGTCATCTCGCCCATTACTTCAGGCTCTCTAGGAAGAATACAAGGTCGTCAAGTTGTTGGGGTGAGAGATCAAGATTCGGCATCTCTGTTCCTGGCTTCACGTCCGGAGCGTTGTTGAGCCAGCGCTTCAGGTTCTCGTGCATCGGGTCCCGAGGCATGAAATCTGGATCCGTCGGCACCTCATCAAAGAATGCGCCCATCGTCATGTCCGCGGGGCCTTTATGCAAGGTGTTTGCCGCTATCGTAACTCGAGACCCGAAGTGTGAAAGGTTGGGTCCCGTGGTACCGATCGCCAACTCATAGTCGTCCTTGTCTGCTGCAGCGATTGTGTGGCAGCCGCGACACGCATTTTGCCTGAAGACCGTCCAACCGGCCTCCATAGCTGCCGTGCGTGGCACCGCGGGCTGGCGTTCATTTGCAGCCCATTCTTCGTAGTCGGCCCGTTCTCGCGCGAACGCGACTGTGCGCATCAGGGCGTGAGAATCGCCACAAAATTCCTTACATTGGCCCGCGTAGACGCCTGTTTCAGTCGCATTCAGCCACATGCGATTCACATGCCCTGGTACTGCGTCACGGCCACCGGCGAGGCGGGGAATGGAAAAGCTATGGATAACATCCACAGATGACAATTTGAGATTGATAACGGTATCAACGGGGATATGCAGTTCGTTAGCGGTCTTGAAGTCCAGATCGCCGTTCTCATCCAGATAGCGATACTCCCACCACCACTGATGCCCAACAACCTCGATCGTGAGTGAGGGAGCGTCCGCGTATTCACTGGGCGCATCATACGTTGCGCCAATGCCGGCTACGGTTGGAATAGTGATGACAATGATGATAAGCGCGGGGGCAATTGTCCACCCGATCTCAAGCGGTGTGTTGCCGTGCGTTTGTGGGGGGATATCATCTTCCTGCCCGCGCCGCGCACGATACTTCAGCACGACAATGATCAAGAAGCCCTGAACAAGAACGAAGATGACGACCGCGATCCAAAAGATGAAGATGAAGAGATCCTGCTGGCTTTGTGCAACATCACCGGCGGGATGCAGGGTGCTCTGTGGCAATGCCAACTGGCAACCTGAGAGGAGGAAGATGGTCAGCAGAACCATCAGCGCCCCTAGCAAGTTGATGGCCTTCCCCGTGCGGATGAGCCTGGTCAGCGCCAACACCTCAGTAGCTAGATTGGACACGACAATCGCCCTGACACAGGAACGGGACAACCGCTCATGCTTCTATGCACAGGCGCCGAAGCCGTATCGAACCGAGTCTATCTGCCAACGCGAATTAGTGTCAAGAGTCACAAAGCGTTATTGGGTAGGGCCAGGGTTCTGTGTGAAACCTATAATGTCATCAGCGCGTATGAACGCGCCGTTGGCGGCGATGGCATCGGAGCAAGGAGCACCATGGACGTTCGCGTGAGACTGTTTGCGGCACTGCGAGAGGCCGTTGGCGTCTCGGAAATCAGTGTTGATATGCCGGAGGGTGCACCGGTGTCACGCCTACTGGGCGAGGTACAGCGGCAGCATCCGCCATTGGCAAACCGTTGTGAAGGCGTCGTCGTTGCCGTCAATCGGGAGTACGTGGATGAGTCAACACCAATCGCAGTTGGTGATGAGGTGGCCCTGATTCCCCCGGTGAGTGGGGGCGCTGTGTCCGGATCAGAGGGCGTGAAAGTGGGCGTGACGCGGGAGCCGCTTGACGCCTATAAGATTGCCGATTCCCTCAGGGCATCCTCAGACGGCGCCGTCATCACCTTTGAGGGAGTCGTACGAGACAACAACTTGGGACGACGTGTGCTGTTCCTTGAGTATGAGGCATACGGCGAGATGGCGGAGAGCGTTTTGCGCCGAATCGGCCGTGAGACGCTCGAGGACAGTGAAATCGGCAGCATCGCGCTGTGGCATCGAATCGGCCAACTTGAGATTGGGGAGACATCACTGGTCGTGGCAGTGGCCTCACCACATCGCCGCGCCGCCTTTGACGCGTGCCGGGAGGCGGTCGAAAAGGTCAAGGCTCTTGCTCCCGTTTGGAAGCGAGAAGTCTGGGACGGGGGGGCGGAATGGCTCCGCGGAGCCGGATAGCGGCTCCTTTCAGGATCTAGAAAATATCGCCCGCCGCGTTTCCGGTAACACCACCCGGCCCAGCGTCTGAACCTCCACCTGAAACACTGTCGATTGGGGCTGTCTGTTCATCCAATGCTAGAAGGCTTTTCGCCATCGCGATGTGTTCGATGCCGGCCTCCATAAAACGTTCGCCCAACTCTCCATATCCTGCCTGGTGATAAAACGCCATGACAGATGTTTGGGCATGCAGCAGCGCTTTGGTGAAGCCGCGTTCCCGGCCCTCTGCTTCAAGGAGGGCTAACACCTTTTGGCCGATCTGCTGGCGACGCAGATCATGACGAACTGCCATGCGTCCAATGCGGCACGTCGCTTCGTCCTCGTCGATTAGCAGGCGGCCAGTACCAACAATCTCCTCATTGGCTACCGCGACAGCGTGTACAGCGGCCTCATCACGGCCGTCCCATTCCTCTTCAGGATCCACACCCTGTTCATGGATGAACACGGCGCGACGCAGGGCAAACGAGCCCTCCATGTCCTGCGGAGTCGCGAGACGCACCACCACGCCATCCAACTCTTCTTCAACGAATCCCTCGCCGGCTTGATCCGCGTTGATGATCTCCCGCGCGGCCTGAAGCAGTTCCTGCTGTCTCTTCGACATAACTGAGGATCTCTGCAGATAGAGACGCAGCGCCTGCTCCGGATTGAGGGATTCAATTGCCATCCCGCGTTCGAGGCGGGTCCGTGTCCGATCAGGAGTATCGACGTGCATCACGATGCCGGAGATCAGATGCGCACCGGCCTGCCTCAGTAATTCCTGAATGCGACGGCGGTCAATGTCCCCCGTTAGCTCAGCCGGCGAGCTGATCTCAACGCGTACAACTGCATCCACGATATCGGCCCGCGCGAGTTGGGCCTGGACAGTTTCCATCACATTTTCTTCGCCGGCACGCAATGTAACCCTGATCGTCCTGAATGGCCGCGCCCACACGGGATGAAATGCCCACGAGGCAGCGCGGCGACCCGGAGGCAAGCTCGGATCAATGTCGATAACATTGAATCCCTTGCTATCGTTTTCCTCAGAGAAATCGACGCGGTGGAGGCTGCCGGCGTAGATAACTGGCGGGGAGTCCGCAATCAGCTGATGGCGATGGATGTGACCGAGCGCCGCGTAGTCGATCGGATGCGTCTGCAGGACGCTTGGGAACAAGAGGTAGTCGTTCCCCATCATCAGGCTACGCTCATGGCCGAGCGTGGCGCCCGTCACAGTGACGTGCGCGGCGAGAATAGCGGGAACAGAAGGGTCAAGTTCCCCAGCCATGCGAGTGATGTCCCTCGTCAGGAAATCCTGCATCCATTCATTGACTTCAGGCCCGCTCTTGCCATGAAGTTCCTCCCGCGCGACTACGGTGCTGCGCCGCAGCCAGGGAACAGCGACGATTTGCAAAGGGCCTGCCGAAGTCTGGATGCGATGAATGGCCAGCCGCGAACTGACCGTCACATTGCCAACTGTGAGGGCATCATAGATGTCCAGCGTCGTCGCCCGCCCTTCCGTGTTGGGTACGTCATGATTGCCGGCAAGGAGAAGGACGGGGATTCCGGCTAGGGCAAGTCGATTGATGCGCCGGGCGAACTCCCGTTGATGCGTTTGAGACGGATCCCTCGAACGATAGGCGTCGCCGGAGAAGACGACCATATCCGCACGAGGCTCGTCAAGTGCGCATGCGACGAGTTCGTCAAGTGCGCGAAGAGCGTCAATGAAGCGAGACGGCATTCCGGTATACGTCGCGCCGCGGTCCGCTCCCGGCGCGAAGGAGTCCGGAAGTGCACGGAGGTCATCCGCTGAGACAGGGCGGCTATGTGCCTCAACGCCGATGTGCGTATCAGCAAAATGAATAACGCGCATAGCCCTGCTTCCCGGTGGGAGACTCGACGTTGTCCACCGCTATAGAAGGATGAGTCCTACCGCGACAGGCGGCTATGGAGAACGTCTTGGAGTTCGGAGATGGGCACGCGAATCTGGTCCATCGTGTCCCGATCACGCACCGTCACAGCATCGTCATCTTCCACCGTCTGGAAGTCGATGGTGACGCAAAGGGGTGTGCCAATTTCATCTTGGCGACGATAACGCCGGCCGATGGACTGGGAATCATCGTAATCAGACATCCAGCGGGCACGGACAAGCTCATACACGTCCCGTGCTTTGGGAACGAGTTTCTCATTGCGGGACAGCGGCAGAATGGCCACTTTGTATGGAGCAAGATCGCGGTGCAACTTCAACACGATGCGCACTTCTCCCTTTACTTCTTCCTCCGTATATGCGTCAACGAGAAAGGCAAGGAGGCAGCGGTCAACACCGCTCGCTGGCTCCACAACGTGAGGCAAGAAACGCTCTTTCCGTTCATCGTCAAAGTATTCCAGCTTGCGGCCTGAGTGCTCTTGATGCTGCCGCAAATCATAGTCGCCCCGATATGCGATGCCCTCCAGTTCCGACCAGCCAATTGGGAACAAATATTCAATGTCATAGACGGCGGCGGCGTAATGCGCTAGTTCATCTTGTTCATGCTGCCGGAAACGCAGCCGCTCAGGGGTAATGCCAAGATCCGTGTACCATCGCATCCGTTCCTCGCGCCAATAGTCGAGCACGGCAAAGCCATCGTTCGGCCGAACAAAGTATTCCATTTCCATCTGCTCAAACTCGCGCGTACGGAAGATGAAGTTCCCAGTTGTAATTTCATTACGGAACGACTTCCCAGTTTGCGCAATGCCAAATGGCAATTTCTTGCGAGTGGACATGCGAACATTTTCGAAATTCGTGAAGATGCCCTGTGCCGTCTCGGGCCGCAGGTAGGCGACAGCTGCCTCCTCTTCAACCGGCCCAAGAAACGTCTTGAACATCAAGTTGAATTGTCTGGGTTCTGTGAACTGTCCGACCGTTCCACAGTCGGGGCACGTATCACCGTCAACGCGATCCGCGCGTTGACGGTGATGGCAACTGCGACATTCAATCAGAGGATCCGTAAATCCGGCGACATGACCGCTCGCTTCCCAAACCAACGGGCTCTGGATGATGGCGCTGTCCAGCCCAACGATGTCGTCACGTTCCTGCACCATTGCGCGCCACCACGCTTCACGGACGTTTCGCTTGAGTTCCACGCCCAAAGGCCCATAGTCCCAGGACGAACCGATTCCGCCGTAGATCTCACTCGCCGGGAAGACGAATCCGCGCCGCTTTGCAAGGGACACGATCTCACTCATGTCATTCACGGTGGGCTCAACGGTCACGTAGCGACTCCTCTCCAAATCTGTGTGGCCGCGCCAACAAGACGTACGCAGCGAGGGTGCGGCCGGTTACTGCGTCAAGGATAGCAGCGCCGCTACTGTGCGGGAGAGGCAGAAAGATATGGCAGGCCGGGCAAGTCTTAGTCCAGACCGCGCTTATCGAGGATCTTATCGACCTCGCCCTCGCGAGCTTGGCCGATCATTTCCTTAACGCGGTCCGGCATTTCGATCCCTGCTTCATCCATTCGCTTCTCTGCCCACCGGCCGATGTTCGAGGGGTCACGCCAGTAATCGTAGCCGGGGGCATCAGGATCGCCGGAGGCCTCATGGCGAGACTGTGTGGAGCGGACATAGGCCACGCGTGACATGGCCTTTTCAGTCTTGGTAGAGCCGCAGTGGGCGCACTCCTGACCCGTCGGCGGCTTTTCAGGCATCACCTTATAGAAGGAACTGGATCGTCGACCGCACTCAGTGCACGTGAACTCGTAAATCGGCATCGTCTCACCGCCCTCCACGGCGCACCCGCAGAGCGCCGCTAGTCGTAGTCATCGTCAAAGCCGCCGCCATCCCCACCATCGTAGTCGTCTTCACCGGGCACGTCATCAACCCACGACATCCGATCGTAGTCTCGATACAGTTCCTGCCGTGAACGAAGGACGGCAACGCGCGATATCTTGCGCCGCAGCGTACGGCTCCCGCAGTGGCGGCACGTCTGATCGCCAATTGGTGTGGAGGCTGAGCGCGTGAACACGGTCATGTCACCACCACAGTCCTCGCACGCGAATTCATAAATGGGCATACGAGTCACACTACCCTAAAAGACCACTTCCGGGCGCGCCAAAGGAGTCTGCCCATCATCCCCGTATATCCTCGATGGCGTTTCGATGCCAGGTCAGTCGCTCCACCCTGTCCCGTCGATCATAGACGACTGCGACGACGTCGATACGGGTGTTTTCCGGCAATGTGTCGCCCACGTGATTCTGCCGATATAGCTCAATCAGTCGTACTAGGCGCGCCGATTTGGTGGGTGTGATGGATTCTTCAGGGGAACCTAGCCTGGGTGTAGCACGGGCACGCACTTCAACCGCGACCAGGGTCTCATCGACAACACCCACAACATCGAGCTCACCCTCCCGGTAACGCACGTTTTCCGCGAGCGTGTGGAACCCCTGAGATTCCAGTTGACGCCGCGCAAGACTTTGGGCATGCAGCCCACGGCGTGTTCGTAATGAAGGGCCGGTCTGGCGAGTACGTTTCGGCACATCCTTCTCCCAAGGCAATCCCTTATACTATTACGGCTAGGGCGTCTTTCGACGCCCGGAGGTGATATTGCACGAAGAACTCACTCACGTTGTTGTCCGTCTGGCGTTCCAGCTTGGCATCATCCTGATTGTAGCTAAGTTATCAGGCGAACTTGTTGAGAGAGTCTTCCACCAGCCGGCAGTCATTGGCGAATTGTTGGCCGGCGTCATTATCGGGCCGTTCGCGCTCGGCGGAATTGAACTCACCAATTTCGGCCCATTCGAACATCTGGGACCTCTCTTCCCCCTGCCGGTGACGGAGAGTGGAGACCATGCTATCGTACCCATCCACCCGACACTCTTCGGCATCGGACAGGTGGCGGCGATTATTCTCCTGCTTGAGACTGGCCTAAACACTGATCTCAAGAGCTTTCTGCGCTTCGTTCCACAAGCGAGCCTTGTCGCCATGGGGGGGGTGGTAGTGCCATTTGCCCTGGGCGCATACGCAACGGTCCTCTTTGGGTTTGCTGATTCGCTGTTTTCGGCGCCCGCCCTTTTCGTGGGAACCGTTATGACCGCCACGTCCGTGGGAATTACCGCGCGTGTCTTGGACGACCTGCGCCGTTTGGATTCACCGGAAGGAGTCACAATCCTCGGAGCAGCCGTGGTGGACGATGTTCTCGGCATCCTGATACTGACGGTGGTCGTGGGAATATTCGCCTCCGGCCCACTTGAGGGAGCCGCTGCGGCCGGCGCAATCGAATGGGGGGAGGTAGCAGTCGTCGGTACAAAAGCCATTGGTTTCTGGCTCGTGCTCACCGTCGGTGGTATCTTCGCCGCGAAGTACATTGTCAGGGCAATCAACAGCATCCGTGTGGAGGGCGCAGCGATTGCCTTAGTGTTGGGCATCGGGCTTTTCGCGGCGGCGCTGGCGGAGATGTTTGGCCTGGCGATGATCATTGGCGCATATTCTGTTGGCCTGGCCCTGTCACAGACCGAGCTACGAAATCAGTTGAATGAGCGGCTGACCGGCCTCTATCACGCGCTGGTGCCAGTCTTCTTCGTCGTTATGGGAATGATGGTTCATCTAACCAATCTCTCGATGGAGGTGCTCGGGTTTGGACTCGTCATCGTGGTGCTGGCCATCCTCGGCAAGGTCTTGGGCTCGGGCCTACCCGCCCTTGCGGCAGGATTCAGCCGTATTGGCGCATGGCGCGTCGGCGTAGGGATGGCGCCGCGCGGCGAGGTTGGGTTGATTGTCGCGGGTATTGGAGTGTCCCAGGGGCTGATTGGTCAGGATCTGTTCGGCGTCGCAATTCTGATGACAATCGCTACGACGCTCATCGCTCCCATCGCACTCGTCCCCGCATTCAGAAATAACGCCCCCGGCTTGCGAAGGGAACAGGCAGCAGGAACTCCTAGCTAGGTCAGCATACGGGGAATGGGACAAGGTCATCCTCGCCGTATTCATCAAACAAAGAGCTTCTTCGCATCACGACCCGGCGCATTGGACGGACAGACGTCCCTGTATCATGGTCAGGCGCCAGAAACCATGCCCCTGTAGCTCAGTGGATAGAGCACCAGCCTCCGGAGCTGGTGGCCCGGGTTCGAGTCCCGGCAGGGGTACCAGCCCCGATTAGCGCATGCTCACACGTGTGGAACTAATCGCGTCTGCCTACCTCACGCAGCTGCTGGATATCAATTTTCGTCATGCCAAGCATTGCCTTGAACACGTCCTCAGCCGCAGGCGACAACAATTCATCCATAGCAGAAGGAACTACCTGCCACGAAACGCCAAACCTGTCCGTCACCCAGCCGGCGAATCCCTCCGTTCCGCCTTCCGCCAGGGCGCTCCAATAGCGGTCGATGTCATCCTGTGAGTCACACGGGATAACAAAGGAAACTGCCGGTGTCATCTCGAACATCGGACCACCGTCAAACGCACCAAAGGTGAGCCCGTTGATCTGAAACTCAACGAGTGCCCCGCCTGGGGCCGGTCCGGCGGGCATCTCGGAGATGCTGAGCATTTTGGAGTTTGGAAAAAGTGCGACGTCAAACGTCGCTGCCTCCACAGCCTTGCCATCGAACCACAGAAACGGGTTAATTTGTGTCGGGCGCGTCGTCACTCCCACCTCCAGAACTATTCCGCTACGGCTCAAAGTCCACCGTACATGCACATCAAGAGAGTCGCACACGAGCACGCGGCGCATGAGTGTGACGCGCGCGAGCATCACGGCGATGAGCCGAACCACACGCATAGCGCGCACGAGTGCGATGACAACGAGCAGCATCCCCGCGTGCACAATTCGCATCAGTGTGACGAGCACGAGCATCACGCAGCAGAGCACAGCTAGTCTTTCGTGTTCGCGCTCATCCCGGCCCACTGTTAGCCCAGCGTAGGCAGTGTTGGTGTGCCTGCGGTCTTCTGGTGTAGGCAGGAACCATGCCGTGTATCCGCGGCGGTCAGTATGCGTTTCTCTCCGCGCGGCTAGAATGCTGGCAATTATCGAATAGCACGCCGGGCATTATGCTTATGCGACTGATGCTGGGTGGATAGCGGAACGCGGCGCAACCATTGAGCGCACGTATGGATACTATCGGACGGAGATTCTCGCAGCATTCGTAAACGCTGTTGCCCTGTGGCTAATCGTCGGATGGATCTTCTGGGAGGCCTATCACAGGTTCAGGGCAAGCGCGCACGAGGTTGATGGATGGTCTGTCCTGATTGTGGGCATAGTCAGAGCACAGCATGAATGTCGGGGGCGCCTACCTCAGAGACTGTTCACTCGGTTTCAAGGATGTCCGCGTCTGCAGTCTCGTCAATCGAGACGTCTCCACTGTTGATTCGCCTCCGAATCTCAAGGAGTGCGTCTCCAATTTCTGCGTCATCTGCCCAGTACAGCTTCCCTGTCCGCAAGAACAGCAACCCCGCATCAGGCCGTTGCCCCGTAGCTTCCTCAACGGCGCCGGCATACAGCCCAAGTTGCGTGAGATAAGCGGAGGCACGTTCACTTTCCCGACCCGCCACAACCCGGTCCGTCTTGAAATCGACGACGTACCATTGACCGGCCGTCTGATAGGCCAAGTCAATGCTCCCATGGACAGCGATACCATCCCAGCTCCAGGAAAACGGCAGCTCAAAGTGCTTGCGCGTTCCTTGATCACGTAGCGTTGCCGCCAGTTCGGAGTCATCGAAATCGTCCAACATCTTGCCCACGTCTGCCGTGATTGCAGCCACATCCTCGTCGGTCAGATGCGCATCCAGCCGTCTTGCCAGCCCGTGTAATTCAGGGCGCGCGCCCATCCTGAACCATTCCTCGAGGGCGGCGTGCGCAACGATTCCACGCACGCGGGCAAGCTGATCCGGAGCGCCGCCAAACGATACTCTGTCTCGATGTTCCAGCGCCGTTGCCGGTGT
The DNA here is from genome assembly GCA_965224255.1 of Dehalococcoidia bacterium. Classification (GTDB taxonomy): domain Bacteria; phylum Chloroflexota; class Dehalococcoidia; order UBA6926; family UBA6926; genus VXMO01. The sequence continues at coordinate 16,292 of CBDCYO010000005.1, read as the reverse complement.
GCTTGACCGAATCGGAATCGCACCACGCCGTCCAAGCAACGGGGCATCCGCCTCCTTCTCCAGACTGGCAGACGCCACCGCAAACACCCTATCTGATGACCGGCTGGCTATTGCTCGCAGATCGACCGGCACCGGCACTGAGACGTTCACATGGTTCCCGTGCGCAGAGTCGGTGAAGGCACCGAGCCACGTGTCACGGTTCTGTGCGGCTACCGCCCCACTCACGACGAGCAGATCTGCAGCTCGAGTGGCGGCAACATAGAGGAGTCGCTTGTTCTCAGCCTCATCTTCTCGCTTCTCCAGTTCGCGCAGATAGCTATAGAATCCGGGCTGCCTTCTGTCCTGATCCATTTCCGAGACTTCGCGCTCCAGCGTCGCGGAGATTCCCTCCTCGGCTCGCCACAGGACCGTCTGCACGCGGGAACCTGCACGGTTCGCCCCGGCATCTGCAAGGAAAACGATTGGGAATTCCAGACCCTTGGCGGAATGAATGGTCACCAGTCGTACGGCGTTGACTGCATCGAGAGCGGCCTGCGGCACACGCAAATCCAGGTCATCGCGCACAGTCCGAATATAGTCACGGAATTCGTCGACTGAGAGACCCGCCATCGTGCGAGCAATACCCAAAAACTGCCGAATGTTGGCAAGAACTTGATCGCCGCCACGAAGTGGCGCCCATGAGGCTTCATAATTTGTCAGGAGCAGCGCCCGCTCAAGAAGCTGCTCGGGCGTGGCCAGCCGCGCATCTTCCTGCAGTTGCTCAAGGACACGCGCAGCGTGAGCACACAGCGCGCGTGTATTCGGCAGCACGCCCTCCGGCGGGTTGTGCAAGGCATTAAGCAGGGAACCGCGCACGTTTCGAAGCGCGATAAGCGATTCATCATCGATCGCGAAGAATGGAGATCGAAGAAGCCCCACCAAAGCAATGGCGTTGTCGGGCTCAATCAGCCATTCCAGAAGGTTTGTAAGGTCGATAATCTCAGCACGTGTAAAGAAATTGCCCCCACTCATCGTTCGGTACGGAATGCCGTGGTTCTCCAGTGCCCGCTCATACTCATCCACGTGCAGCATGCTCCGCATCAGAATCACAATATCGTCGGGAGCGGCAGGGCGATTGGTATCGTCCGTGCTATCCCAAATCAGATACCCATCATCAAGGAGTCTCTTGATTCGTCGCGCAACAACATCCGCCTCCATGCGACGGATCTGTGACTCTCTTGGCCTTTCTTGTTCCTCAGGTTGTGCATCCTCAGGTTGTGCAAACTCCCATGCGATAGGCAGTACCTCCACCGATGTTTCGCCGTCCTTGCGTGAGCGAACCGAACCCATCCGCGTCATCCTCGCCTCATACTCCTCCGTAGCCTCGCCAAACACGTCCGCCATGACATTGTTGATTGCTTCCACAAGGCGCTCATGTGAACGGAAGGACGTGTCCAGAGAGATCACTCCACCATCCCTCTCTTCAATCTCCGTCCGCAGTCTGTTGAAATTCCGAACGTCACCGCGCCGAAAGCGATAAATCGATTGCTTGACGTCTCCCACGAAAAATCGCTCAGGGCTGGGAGTGGTGGAATCATCACCACCGCCCGCCAGCAGCCCAAGGAATTCGTATTGCGTTGGATTGAGGTCCTGCGCTTCATCGACTAGGACGTGTCGGAGCCGCGAGCGGTACACGCCCGCCGTCCGGGGCGAATCCTTCAACAGCGCGATTGCTTTCAACTCAATGTCGAGGAAATCCAGGGTCGAATTTGCCTGCTTGCTCGCCTCATAGCGTTCGGTTGCATGACGAAAGAGATCCCGGAGTGACTCCATAATCGGCAGAACGTCCTCATCCGCCTCATTCCATTGGAACGGCTGAATAGTTCCGTACGCTTCCCTGAGGGTCCTGATGGCACCGCGGACAGCCCTGGGTCCGAAGTGCCAGGCCCCCTTCGTTCCCCTGTTCCCTGGGCTTGGAATTCTGGCAACGGCTTGCAGACGCTGAAGCAACTCAGCTGTGTCGTCGGTCAGGGGCAACTCAAACTCTCCAATAACCTGTTCGACGATGGGAGTCAGCGAATCACTCTGTTCAGGGTCTTGCGCGTCCACCAGAAAATTGAGCTGAAGTTCAAGAGACGGCCGCAGTGCCGCGACGAGCGATTCTACATACTCATCCAGCACGTTCCGTACATGGGCCTTCCATGTTGCAGGTGTTTTGCCGCCCATAGCCTCAAAGGCGCGTTCCAACTCATTCCGTCGTTCCACCATTCGCGGAAGGGATCGCTGTATCTGAAAAATGCCGATCTGATTCAGTGCCTCAAGTCCCGGCCCTTCCCCGGCAGCCGCCGTCTCGATAGCATCACGACACGCGGTGAGTACCTCCACTTGTGCCTCGTCATCACTCAGCACAGTCACGGCGGGGTCAATCCTTGCCTCCACTGGATTGTCGCGCAGCATCTGCAGGCAGAGAGAGTGGACAGTGCCTACCATGGCGTCGTCCACGTTACGGATATGGCGTTGCAATTCCGGCCGCGTCATGACGGCCTCTCTCGCCCGCCCCCGCATCTCTGCGGCCGCCGCGTCCGTAAAGGTCACGGCCACCAGCTGGTCGATCTCGTGATCCTCGAGCAAGCTGACATAACGCTCAACTAATACGCGCGTTTTTCCACTTCCCGCGCCGGCTGTCACAATCGTGTCACGGCCGCGCTCCCATACGGCGCGCCCCTGTGCCGGGGTAAGGTTCATGACTTATGGCGGCTGAAGGCGTTTACGCGGCACACGTGCTTCATCACGCAATATTGTGGGCAGTCTGCAACTTGTGGGTTGACACGGAAGTCCCCAGCTTCCACCAGGTCCCGCTTTCCCTGGAGGGTGCTTATCACTCCGCTGATGACCTCAGCATCCTCTTCGATGGATTCATCGAGTGCCCAGGGCCTGGTATCCCGCCTCGACGGCAGTTTGGCGTACTCCATCCGCACATCTTTGCCCTGTGCATCAGGATGGCCTCGCACCGCGTACGCATAAAGTGGGAGTTGCGCCGCCTTCCCTTCCCGTACCTGACTCTTGCTTGGGATGGCCCCGGTCTTATAGTCGATGACTACAATTCGATGTGGCCACAGGTCTATCCGGTCAATTTTTCCAACGACCTGTAACGGCGGATCGGTTGGAACCGTCTCATTGAACTCATATTCCGTGTCCGCAACCCGATAGCTGCCACTGCGCTCGGCCTCCAGAGCCTGTCTCTCAAGCATCGCTTTCAGGCGGTCCCTGTACCTTTCCCATTCTAGACGCCACAGCGCCGCCTGACCGAATCCCTCAGTCTCCGGCGCACGCATCCATCGCTCACGACCATTCGTGTCGATGTGATTGAGCACTCTATGAATTGTCTCTGTTGAAAGGGGGAGTCCCTGCCTGGCAAGTGGTTCAAAGGCCTGCTCGAGGATTTCATGGATAATTGTGCCTCGTATGGCCGCATCACCCTCCGTCTGTTCGTCGTCGAGCTCAGCCAAGCGAAGGACATACTTGCCATAGAACTGGAACGAACACGTGAGATAAGAGTCTAAAGAAGAGGCGCTCCACTTCGCCCCCTCACCAGTTCTCCATGGGACGAGGCCGCTCGATACCTGCCCCTCATATGCGCCGGCAAAGCGGAACGATCGCCTCACCTGCTCCACGCCGGCCGCCACACGTACTGTGGCCCACGATTCATCCTCCGGACGTGCGGCCACTGGCGGTCTCAAAGCGACGCCGTCCAACCAACTCCGTGTGCACGCAATCGCAAGTTCTCGGCCCGACGCAGCGTCCAACGTCGGCGACAGCTCCGGGGTTGCCGCGATGTCTCCCTGGCCCATTTCAAACACCCACGCCGCCGGAACAGGTTTACCGTCATCTGTGATTCGATAGCGCCAAAGGGAGGTTGATTCGTTCGCCCGTGATATGGCGGACTGCCACAGTTCGTCCTCGGAAGCGCGTGAGGCCGGAGGTATCAGTAAGCCCGCCGCTTGTAGGGAATCACGCAGTGTATCATTCAGCAGCTCCCCTGAACGTCGGCTCGCGGGAAATTCACCCTCAGACAGGCCGCCAACCATCACATGTCGGAAGCGCAACCCATGCATCGTATGCATCGGCGCAAGCACCACGCCGCCCGCCGTCCAGTGCCTCAGAACCGGCATGTCTAAACGCCGACGCAATCTCTCAAGGAAGCCCTCGTATGAATACGCACCTTCGCCGTCAGAGTGTCGGGCGTCGGCAGCCAGTTCACTAACATATTGGCGTAGCTCCTCGATCTGCCGCTCAGTTTCCTCACTGATGCGGTGGTCTCGACGCAACCATCCCCTCTCGCCAAATAGTGCGTCAGCGAGACGCTGTTCCCGTCCGGTTGGATAAGATTCAAGCCCGTCTAGCAAGTCACCGATCTCCCGAAGGGCTACAGAAACACGTGCGCCATCTGCCGCGGTCATCGATCCAGCCAGACCTTCCAGCCTCTCGCGTCCAGCCCAGATTCTCTGCTGGCGCGCCTGCTCACTGAAGGCGCCCAGAAAATCGGTGGAAATTCCCCACAGGTCCAGGTTGACGATGCCGCTGCGCAGCACCGCCACAACATCCCTGATTCGCCAACCGTTTTGCGCGATTCCCAGCAGACGACGAATCCAGACACCAACAGGTGTATCGCTCAGCCGTAAGCCCGCCGCAGCGTCAAGGGGAATCTCATACTCGTCGAAGATTCGCCGCATCAGACTCAGGTATGGCGCGACTTGCCGAAACGTCACTGCGCAATCGGACGGTCGAAGTGTCAGATCTTCGGCCATGAGCCGTTTGATCTGCCGGGCGATTTCTCGCGCGTGCTGCTCACGATTCGCGACTTCGCGTTTTACCATGTCCAACGGTACTGGCCTATCTGCTGCCACAAGCTCAGTCACGCTCGCAGTGGGCAATGCATCTCTCAGTCGTTGGAAGTCAAACTCGGACCTCACGGTCGCGCTTGGGTCAAAGCAAAGAGTCATGTCAGCGCGTTGAGCGAGGGCAGCAATAAGCCGCAGTTCACCGGACGTGAATCTCTGAAAGCCGTCGAACATCACGACATCCGGTACGGGCTCACCCGCCTGTATGGCCTCTGCCGCCGCCAGACTGACGTGCAATGGATGCGTCAAGCCGTTTTCGTTCAATTCGGCGATGTAGGCAGCGTAGATCTCAGCCAGGGCGCTAGCCACTTCGGAGCTGGACCGAGTGGCAGCCTCAGTCAGCGCGTCGGCCTCCACCAGCTCTTCCAGAAGACTTTCAACGGCGGCGCCGATCATCGACACGAATCCCGGCGAGTTGGCGATGGGTGAGAAGTACGATGCCGCGCCGCCGTGACCGACACTTCGGCGCGCCACATGGGCTAGTTGGTCCGTTGCGCGGGAACGGCTCAGAATCGCCCTGCCAGACGCAAATTCGCGACTGGCCATCGACAGCGTTTCAACGCGGAGGTTCATCGCCACAGAGCATTCTTGCAACAATCGGCTCCGCAATTGATCCGCGTGGCGAACAGTTGGCGTCAGCACAAGCACGTTGCGGAACGGGTCAACGCGGTAGAGCGCCGCAAGACGTGAGACAATCTCCCGCGTCTTTCCGCTGCCAACTCCCCCGCTAAGGATCTTCACGCCAAGCATGACACAATTGTAGGAGAGATTCGGGCGCAGATACAGGTGTTCGGCAAAGGATCCGCTTTTATCGAAGTTCTCCGTGCTAGCATCTGTAGGCACGCCCAGAAACGGAATGAATGCGAGTTCCCTCAATGAATGTTCCCGAAGAACACATCACACACGTTGTACAGGCAATGAGTAGCGCGACGATCTCCTGCCCCACCTGCAAGACGCGGATCCGATACGGCGACTATGAATGCCCCCGTTGCGGCAACGACATCGAAGAACAGCTGCGCGCCTGGGCCGCATGGATACTGGAACCCTTGCAAAGTTAGACCGCCGTTGGGGCGTGACGAAAATAACATACGATTATTCGAATTTATCAATTTGCTTTTCTGTCTACCTCTATTGGGCTAGAGTAAGCAGTGAACTTGTAAGAAGGCGTTTTTCGAGAGGACACAGCCAAGTGAACAACACCGTACCGCTATCCATTGCAGCAGGCGTCGCCTTGGTGCTTGCCATCGTCGCCGGCGGCGTAGGCTACTTTGCGCAACGGGGGGCGATAAGCGATCTGGAGACCCAGGTCGACGACTACGCGGCCATTGCAGCGTTTGGTGGCGGCGTCAACGAGAAATCAATGCCCACGCAGGACGGCAGCGTACAGCACGTCATGGATGAGGTCTTCTCGTTCAGCACTGAGTACGCGATGTGCCGCGTCGATACCAATTTCGCCGACTTTATCATGCCGACAAACGCCATGGGACAGGTGCCAATTCCTGCCAACACGTTCTACATGGCCATGGCATCGACCAACGTGCAGTCGCATGAAATCTCCACAAACGCCAACGGCTCCACGCAGGCCGTCCTCAATGGTACTCTCGATTGCTTCACAGAAGTGCGGCTGCCGGGTATGGACGTTATGGGTAGCCGCGTGAACAGCGAGCCCGCCAGCTTCCGTGTAACGGCCATCGATGGCGGCATGGGTGGCGGCAACGCGGGCGATAGCTTTGAATTCACAACTTTCTTCGATGAGACCGCTGCGCCGCTGAACTACGCCATATTCGGCGGCGAGTTCACCTTTACTGGCACAATGACTGACGGCGAGATCACGATCAAGGACGTCGCAGGTAGCGGCTCCGAGTAATCACCGATTCCTGAGATTAATAAGAGGAGAGGGGGGCGCCCGCATGGGCGCCCCCCCTCTCCTCTTTCCAGCAGGCTGCTCTACGCCGGAATTAGATCAATCTCATATGACGGCGTGAGGGTTCCGTCGCCGCCCGTTGTCCCCGGCAGTACTCCCGCTAACGACCACGGCCCTGCACGGACAATATCCACTTCAACGATGTGACCCTCAAGATCCGCGTCTGTCCCCTGTACATGCACGATTTTGTTCGTCCGCGTCCTTCCGGTCCAGTCCCCCTTGACGCGACGCTCAATCAGCACTTCCTGGCGAGTGCCCATCAGGGGGGCATTTAGCTCCGTCGCGATACGCTCTTGCAATTCCTCCACTGCCTTGCGGCGCTGAATCTTTACCGCTGGTGGTACGTCATCCACGAGCTTGCGATCAGCAATCGTGCCCGGCCGAGTCGAATACGGCGCAACGTGCACACTGTCAAACTTGACCTGCCGCAACACGTCCATCGTGCGCTGAAAGTCATCATCGGTCTCACCGCAGAAGCCCACGATGACGTCCGTACTGATAGCGACGCCTGGGATTGTTGCTCGCGCCCTTTGGATTAATTCCATATACTCGGCAATGGCATAGGGGCGGCGCATGCGCTCCAACACCTCATCTGAACCCGCCTGGAAGGGCAGGTTCAGATGTTCGCACGCCTTTGGCAACTCCGCCACGGCCTGAAGGATCCGTTGCGTCATATCACGTGGGTGGGAGGTCAGAAACCTGATGCGCTCCAGACCCCTCACGGGATGTATCGCGTGAAGCAGGTCGGCCAGATCCGGAGTGCCTGGAAGATCCATTCCATATCTATCGACAATCTGGCCGAGGAGCGTAATCTCCCGCGCCCCTCGAGCAGCCAACATCTCTGCTTCCCGAACCAGTTCTTCCACGGGACGGCTCTTCTCCCTGCCCCGCCGGTACGGCACGATGCAGTAGGTGCAAAACTCGTCACATCCCTGGATGACTGGCACGAAAGTGCTCACCGTCGGGCGCGACGGAACCAGCAGCGATTGGTCCGTATCACAGGACAGACCCTGCCGCTCCGCCGCAAACTCCACCAGCGCCGTAAAATCTTGAGGGCGCAGGAAGAAATCAACGTGGGGAAACCGCTCCCGCAGTGCATCCGTCCGCGGGCCAACCATGCAACCCATCAGCGCAATCGTCGCCTCTGGGTTCTTCTTCTTGTACGACTTCAACGATTCCAGTCTGCCGACGACCTTATCTTCTGCTCCCTGACGCACGACGCAGCTGTTGAGAACGACGATGTCAGCCTCTTCCGCCTTGGCAACGGCCTCATAGCCAAGCTGGTCAAGGGACAGGCCGAGACGTTCTGAGTCAGCCACGTTCATCTGGCAGCCAACAGTCCATAGGTGGTAGCTCGTCATTGCCCGTCCCTCGATATCCTCATTCAGTCACCCTCGATTGAGCCGTACGTGCGCGATGGCGGAGGGAATGGGATTCGAACCCATGCGCCCCGATTAAAGGGCAAACCGCTTAGCAGGCGGCCGCACTAGACCTGGCTATGCGATCCCTCCGCAGATAGCATTGTCGCAAAGCCTAAAACCTCGCGATCAACGTACTGACCATGATACAACGGTTGATGAATCTGCCGAGGATTTGTGGGGACTGACGCTCAGGAGAGACCAATGACGAGTGATGGCGACGGTGGACTGAGTCGCCGCGCCTTTCTTACCATGTCCTGGCGGCGCGAGACGACACCCGACCCATCGGAACCAGCGCGCCTCGGACAATCAGACGACTTTGTCCTGCTGGGAAGCACCTTGTCCCTACGAGATTTAGCCGTCGGGGAGGCACTCATTGCACCAAGGCGGGCTGACATCCACGCGGTCCGCACTCTCACCGGCATTCTTGCTCTCCGATCCCGCTGCCCTAACGACGGCGCACTTGTCGCATGGCGGGCGAACGAGCGATCAGAAGACACTCTGGCCCCAATAGGCCGATTCTACTGCTCTCGTGATGCATCGATGTTCAACAGACTGGGCGAGTCAGTGGCCGGGCCATCTGACGCACCTTTGCCTGCACTGACCGTCACAGAAATAGATGGGAGGCTATGGGTAGACCATGGGAGGCTTGATGTCCCAGTGGCCGGCGCCACGGCGACGGAGGGGCGCCTCGGGCGAGAGTTCCCCCTCACTGGTAACTAAGTGCCTATTGCCCGGCGGGATCAAGAAGGACGAACGGTCGCTTGCGGGCGCGGCTGAGCCGCGAAAACGCACGGTTCGGATCCAGTGCAAGCAAGGCAGCGTACTTGCGTAGCTCTTCCATACGTTCCGGATCGCCAGTGCGTCTCCATTGGTTATAGCAGTCCAACATCAGATTGGTAACACGTTGAACGTCAACCCCGTGGATGAACGTATGCGCCACTTCAGACAACACGCTGGCATATAGGTCAAAGTTACTTGAAAGTCGGCTAAGGACGCGATCCAGCCCGGTCAACCGTGCCAACTCGTGTTCCGCCGCCACTGCATAGTGACCCCGCCCAAGTCGCATGTAGTGGCCCATATCGAGTCGTGGAATTGCGTTGGCGGCAGTTCTTTTCCAGCGGCGCCACTTGCTGCGGCTGCCAGTCAGGCTTGCAGGAAAGACACTGATGAGGAACAGCGTGCTGTCGGCGATATTTCGGTTCGCCTCGAACAGGTTCTGCGCCTGCTTTGCCGCGCCGTGCTCCGCTTCTTCCACCAGACCTTCCAGCAGGTTCCCAAAATACGTCGCCAGGTCAGGAACGGGAAAAATCTCCCGTATCCGTACGTGGCGAGCAAGCAGAGCCCCTAAATAGTCCAGTGTGGCAATACTCGTGCTTTGTCGGTCAATGTAGAGCGCCTTGAGCAGGAAGAGGTCAAACAGGCTCTGCAACTGGATGCTTTTGAGCTGCGTGATGTCCGCATAGAAGCCGTCCAAGAGATCATCGACCTTGCGGGCGAAGGCCCGATCGACGATGTTGCGCCCCTCATGGGCCTCTGCTGCCGCCTTGAGCGTTCGTACTGCTGTTTCGACGCTCGTCATGATTTCCTGCTCCACGCCGGGCGCTGCTTTCCTGACTCTGCTCAGGCCATCGCCTTCCATCTGATGAGATGAGGGCTCTCCTCACGGATCTGCTGCGCCATGCCCTTGCGGCTCAGATGTTCGAGGTGGGACAACGTTTCGCCGACGGCGGCGCGTCTAAGGAACTCATCCATCTCATCCCATCCGCCAACGTCCCACGGCACGTCGGCCGCAACCTCATACGCCGTCTTGGGCGAACTCCCCGCGGCCTTCAGAACCGCGTCAAGCCTCGCATCGTGATGTCTGCGCAGTTCTGCCACGCGCCCCTTAAGGTCAGTGAAGTGGTGCTCATGTGCAGGCAGGACCAAATCAACATCCAGATCTCCCACTTTCGCAACTGATTCAAGGTAATCACCGAGCGGATCGCCATCCGATGTCATCCGCACCGAGACATTCGAGGTGATGATTGGCAGAATATGGTCGCCGGTGAAAACCATGCGTGCCTGCTCATCCACCCAGCAGAGGTGACCGGGTGTGTGACCAGGCGTCCAAAACGCCTTTAGATTGTACTTGCCCGTTTTGTATACCTCTGATCCATCCAGAAGTAGATCTGGCGGTTCAAGCTCGCGGAACAGCGCCCAACGCTGCGCCTCTCGCTCATCCCCAGCGCCTTTTTCGGCGGAATCACCATGGGACGGGATACCCTCAGGATGTTGACGGCTCTCTTCCTCTTGGGCCGCCCGTCGGCGGCGTCCGCCAAACATCTCACCTTGCAACTCATTTTCTGGCACGCCGTGGCGGCGATACCAGTCCTTCATCCGGTCAAAGCCCTGATTACGAGCCGCCTTTGGATCACGCTTAATGGCCTCCATCGCCTCCCGAAACGGACTCTGTTCCCAATCGGTGCGATGCATTGCCGTGCGTGCCCCAGTCAGTTTTTTGGCATCAATAGCGAGACCGTAGTGATCCGGGTGGTTGTGCGTTATCAGAATGAAATCGATCTGCCCCGGCTTGATACCCAACTGCCCAACAAGTTGATCCTGCAATGCATCAATGCCCTCTTGTGAACGCAGTCCCGTATCCACCAAGATCGGCTTGTTCGGCCCAGTGACCAGATACGGAAGCGTATAGCCCAGGGGGTTGTCAGGAATGGGGATCCGCAGCTGAAAGATGCCGGGGGCGACTTCCGTGACGGATTCGGCCATGGTGTCGATGCCTTTCGTGAGCGATTGGGCAACTGCCTTCAGTGCCGCCGATTATACCAGTCGGAGCCTGTGTGCCATCGTGTCCCGAGAATTGATGCCCACGCGTGCACGGTACGCCTTGAGGATTGTCCGCAACATCCAAACCTTTGCTATACTCAAGGACGTTGCGCAATAATGCACGGGCAGGCGTGTGACAGGTGCAGAGCGGGGCTCGGTAGCCATATCCATCTGGGCGGCAGGGTCACGCACGGATAGCCTGCGGATCGCAAGGGGGATTTGAGTGGCAGCCACACGAGACTTCGTCGTCCGGTTCGCAGGCGAAGGCGGACAAGGTATGGTAACCGCGTCTGAGGCGCTCGCCGCCGCCGCCGCGCAAGTCGGATACCACGTGATGACGTTCGTGACTTTCCCGTCACAGATCATGGGCGGGCCGACGTGGAGCCAGTGCCGCATCTCAGTAACGCCGGCGCTCAGCAACGGAGACACGCTTGACGTGCTCGTTGCATTCAACGGGGAAGCCTACGAAGTTCACAAGGAAGAGTTGCGGGACGGCGGCATCCTCGTCTATGACTCCGCGGTGTTTGAGGTCCCTGACGAAGATCGCTCCTCAATGAATGTCCTCGCCCTTCCCTACGAAGAACTCGGAAAGTCTACAGGCAACCCCCGTGCCGCCAACATGGTCATCCTCGGCGCAATTGCGCAGTTCGTCGAGTGGCCGGAGCAGTACCTCGAGGAATTCAATGTCAAGCGCTTCACGCGCGGCCGTCCGAACGACGCCGAAGTCGTCTCGGCGAACAGCATGGGACTTGGCCTCGGACGTGATGCTGCGCGCTCCAGCGGATTCTCCCTAGGCGAGCTCGCCACCCCCGAGCCACCCGACTATGAACAAATCGTCATCAAAGGCAACGAGAGCCTCGCCCTTGGCGCAATTGCCGCGGGGGTGAATTTCTTTGTCGGCTATCCAATTTCTCCCGCGACGTCAATCCTCGTCTACATGGAGCAGAACCTCCGTGGCGAGGGCACCTTCGTCTATCAGGCCAGCTCAGAAATCGAGTCGATAAACACCATCGTTGGCGCAGGATTCGTCGGTAAGAAGGCCATGACGTCGACGGCCGGCCCCGGATTCTCACTCATGAGTGAAGGGTTGGGAATGGCGTGGATGATGGAGGTTCCATGCGTCGTCGTTGACGTTCAGCGTGGCGGCCCCGCCACCGGCCTTCCCACAAAGTCAGAACAGTCTGACCTCTCCATGGCCATGCACCCAGCGCACGGTGACTCGCAACTACCGATCATCGCGCCCGGAACCATTGAGGAATGCTTCTACGCCGCCATGCACGCGCTTAACTGGGCGGAGAAGTACCAGGGCCCCGTCATCATGCTCTCTGATCACATGCTCTCTGAGCGCGTGCAGAACATCCGCAAGCCAAACCTATCACTCGTGCCTGTTGAGAACCGCCAGGTTTACACGGGCACCAACGGCTACATGCGGTACGAGGCGGAGTCCGTCTCCCCCATGCCGTTGCCCGGCGGACCGGGAGCCTACATTGCCAACGCCAGCGAGCATGATTCTGTCGGCGATACGACGCACCTCCCACAGCGACATGTCCACATGACTCAGCGACGTTTCAACAAGTTGAAGCTCCTCGAAGACACCCCCTATGAAAAGCGCAACGAAGACCAGGATGTTGTCGTCCTCCCTTGGGGCGGCTCCAAGGGCCCCATGCATGAGGCGTATGAGAGGTTGATGGAGATGGGCGTGCCAGTCGGTTGGTACTACACCATGTTCATCTCTCCGCTGAACCCCGCACTCCTAGATGAGCTGCGGCAGAAGAAGCTCGTCCTCGTGCCTGAGCTTAACTTCCTTGGACAGTTGTCCTCAATCTTGCGCCAACACGGCGTCAATGCGAAGTCAATCACCCAGTACACAGGGCTGCCATTCAAGGTGGCAGACCTCATTGAGAGAGTGACCACCGAGGTCGAGGCCGCGGTGGGCAGTAAAGTTGGAGCCTAGGGGAAGACGCCCCACATACGGCGTGCATCCACGGACAGGAGAGAGGTAGCAGGCAATGACGAAGCGGAACCCAGAGTACGATTTCAAGTGGTGCCCTGGCTGCGGCGACTTCGGTGTTAAACGCGCCATTGAGTTGACCATCGCAGCTCGAACCACTGAGATGGACGTCCCGTTTGAGAACAACGTGATCGTTGCGGGCATTGGTTGCTCCGGCAACCTCGTGCACCTCACGGAGGGCCCGCAGCCCTTTGGGTTCCATGGCATTCATGGGCGAACCCTACCGGTCGCCTTCGGCATCAAGAGTGGCAATCCAAAACTTGAAGTCATGGTCGTCGCCGGTGATGGGGATTTCCTGAGCATCGGCGCAGAACACATTGGCCCCGCCGCGCAGCGCAACCTCAACGTCACGTGCATCATCATGGATAATGGCGTTTACGGTTTGACCAAGGGACAGAGTTCACCCACGACGCAGTTCGGCGTCGTCACTAGTACCACACCCGGCGGCAAGATTGAGGGTGAGGTCAAGCCCTTCCAATACTTCTTGTCGCTCGGTACGTCATTCCTCGCTTCAGCCTTCTCCAGCAAGCCGCGTGAAATGGCTCAAATGATACGGGATGCAATGGACTACCCCGGCTTCTCCATCGTCCACGTCCAGTCCCCATGCACCACCTACAACGACAATTACGACGTCCTCCGCGGAAACGCCAAGAAGGGAATCACCGCTCTCACGTACGATGTTCCTGAGAGCCATGACCCGACGGATTACCGGGAGGCACTCAAGCTGGCGCAGGAACCCGGCATCCCTCTCGGTGTCATCTACGCCGCAGACAACTCGGAGCCGCTGGACCAACGGTACAGCGACCTTAACTCCCGCCTCCGGGAGAGGGATTTGGATCAACTCCTCGCGTCGTTCGCCATCGATTAGACCGTACACATATGCCAATGGGCCCGCGTGTGTTGGAGGCCCGGCTCAGAGACGAAATCCGGCGAAGGGGGCCAATCCCCTTCGCCGATTTCATGCGCACCGCCCTCTACGATCCCCAGGGCGGCTACTACAGTGGCAAGGGCGATCACATCGGCCCGACTGGTGATTTCTACACCGCACCCACAACACACCCCGCCTTTGGCGCACTCCTCGCGCTTCAACTTGAGCGCTGCTGGGAATTGTTGGGCAGGCCAAACCCCTTCACGGTCATTGAGGAAGGCGGTGGGAAAGGCCGCCTCGCGGAGGATATCTGTTCCTACATCGGCCGCCTCACGACACAGTTTCGTCAGTCCGTCGATTACAGAATCGAGGAGTTCGGGCGGCGTGGCCGTGTAGCAGTGGCCGAAGGCACAGACCTAATCACAATTAGCTGGGATGATGATGCGACGCCTCCGCAGGACAACATCGTCGGCGTGATTGTCTCAAACGAACTTTACGACGCTTGGCCCCGCCATCGCGTTATTCAGCAGGGTGATTCGCTCTATGAACTTCTGGTCGATGTCACTGACTCCGGCTTCATTGAAATCTTGTCCAAGCCATCCACACCCGCTCTTGCAGACCGCCTCAGGCAGCTGGACGTCACTCTCCCCAGCGGTAGCAAAGCGGAGATCGACCTCGAAGGCCCTGCCCACTTTACCGAGAGCGCATCCAGGCTGAAGGCGGGTTTTGTCTTCACTATCGATTACGGTTACCCCGCTGCCACTCTGTATGACGGGTCACGGCGTGAGGGCACCCTGCTCTGCTATCACCGACACACGTCCTCCACAAACCCATACATCCGCCTTGGAAAACAGGACATCACCGCCCACGTGGATTTCACAACGCTTGCCAGTGCCGGCGAGGACGCAGGCCTGGTGACTGAGGCGCTGCTGACACAGCAGCGCTACCTCAAGAAACTCGGTTCGCAAGCGTTCATTGATGCCCTGAGAGAACTTGACTTCCCGCCGCAGGACATCCTCGCCAACCGCATGGCCATGCTGGAACTCACGCGCCCGGGCGGCTTTGGAAATTTCGGCGTCCTGATCCACAGTACCGGCGCGCCGGGCGGAGAACCCCGGGGCGTGGACGAGATCGTCATCAGCCGGGCACGTGGTGGTCTTGAGGATCTGACACCCGTCTTGCTAACTCCGGACCACATGCCTCTGCTCGCAGGCCGTTATCCGCAGTACGCTGAACTCGATACTATCTGGCCCCTTGGACAAAATCCCAGCACAAACGAGCATCAACATTCAGGAGGAGGCTCTCAATGACCATCCAGCAGCGGCTGAACGATCTCGGCATCATCCTCCCCCCCGCCGCCACGCCCGGTGGCAACTACACTCCAGCAAATCGCAGCGGTGATTTCCTCTTCCTGTCCGGACAGTTGCCTACGAGAGACGGGGAACTCATCACTACTGGCAAGGTCGGCGCAGACGTGACTATTGAGCAAGCTCAGCAGGCAGCCGGGATCGCGGCGCTCAACGCGTTGGCAGCAGCCGCAGCCGTCTTGGATGGTGGACTGGAGGGCATTGAGCGCATCGCACGAACAATAGTTTATGTGAATGCCGTGCCGGACTTCGCGCAGCAATCCATTGTTGCCAATGGCGCATCAGACTTGCTGGTCAGCATTCTGGGCGAGGCCGGCGTCCATGCCCGATCCGCCATCGGCGTAGGCTCTCTGCCGCGCAACGCCCCGGTGGAGGTGGAGATCACGCTGAAGGTGCGCTAACTCTCCTGCGACATCATCATCCGCGCCACATCCTGCCCCTGACGAATACTGTAATTGGTCCCACGGTCTTCCGGGTAGATCTGGCTCATCGCTGCTAACCACAGGCCATCGATGGGCGTCTTGTTGGAGGGAATCTTCTCACTAAAGTGCGTCGTCATAATCGGCTGCGCCGCACCTTCACGATGCACATACGTCCGCTCAACCCATGACAGATCGAAATCCGGATTGATCTTCTTCAGGTGCTCCACGTAATTCTCGATGAGCTCGTCATCTGACAGGCGCCACCGATAGTCATCTGGAGTCACGTAATCCGCGGTATAGAGGATGTGCTTGCCTCCGTACACAGCTGGTGGAACGAGGTTCGTTTGCTCCAGCGCGAGCAGGAATGGAACATCCGCATCTGCGATATTGAGCCAGTAGATCGGCGAAAGGCTACGGTCCATCACCCAAATAACCGCGATAGCGCCCTCATAGTCGATTCCACTAACTTTGTCTTCATACTCTTGGGGCAAATCAACCAGCCGAGGCAGCAGAGAGCTTGGTACAGTTGCGAGGACGGCATCATACTCTCGCCGTTCCCCATCCCCTGTCCCTGAAAGC